>CAWKIR010000001.1:0-204942 GCA_963849815.1 uncultured Acidobacteriaceae bacterium
TTAGTTTCGAATCGCAGCCGTGGCAGATTATGCCAGCGCCCGGGCAGTAGGCGTGAATTGGCCGGGGTAGCCTTTACTGGCTACTGGCTACTGGCTACTGGCCACCAGCCACTGGCAACTGTCTATAATGGTCTGCCGGGCGAAGTGTGGGTCTCGCCCGCTTTGAATCCTCGTAGTATTCCCTAGCATCAGCCAACTGGAGGACGATCAGAATGGCATTCGAAGTTCCGCCGCTGCCCTACGACTACGCTGCTCTTGAACCCTACATCGACACGCAAACCATGCACCTGCATCACGACAAGCATCATCAGGCTTACGTCACCAACCTGAACGCCGCGCTGGAGAAGGCTCCCGAGCTGCAAAAGCTCAGCGCCGAAGATCTGCTGAAGGGCCTGGAGAACGTGCCCGAAGCGATCCGCACCGCCGTGCGCAACAACGGCGGCGGCCACGTCAACCACTCCATGTTCTGGAAGATCATGGCGCCCAACGCCGGCGGCGAGCCCACCGGCGCCATCGCCGACGCCATCAAGAGCACCTTCGGCGACTTCAACGCCTTCAAGGAGAAGTTCAACGACGCCGGGCTGAAGCAGTTCGGCAGCGGCTGGGCCTGGCTGGTGCGCGACAACGGCGGCAAGCTGCAGGTCGTCAGCTCGGCCAACCAGGACAATCCCATGAGCCAGGGCTTCTATCCCATCATGGGCAACGACGTCTGGGAGCACGCCTACTACCTGAAATACCAGAACCGCCGCGCCGACTACCTGAAAGAATGGTGGAACGTGGTGAACTGGGCGGAAGTCAACAAGCGCTTCCAGGCGAGCGGGAAGTAGAGCCCGAGAATTACAAAACGCAACTCGAACCGTTGTCGAATACGAAAGGGTGCCGCGAGCACCCTTTTTCGTTTCAAATTCGTCCAGCCGAAAGAAATTGCGGATGCAGTGATTTATCTCGCTTCCGACGAATCCGCATTCATGGTGGGCGGCGAAATACTGATCGATGGGCGGCATGAGCACGATCTGAAACTCTGGCAGTTGGCCAGCTCGCGGGGGGTGCCGAAGCAGCCCCTGCCTGCGCCCGAACTCAGCTCTGTGATATGTTTTTGTCCCATGGATCTTCGTCTCGCGCTCTCGATCGCCCTTTGTCCTGCCTGTTCACTGGTCTCGTCGTCCTCGCTCCCGTCCCCGCTTCGGCTGCAGCCAAGGATGCATGCAGCCTCATCACCTCCGCCGACGCGCAAGCCGCGCTGGGCGAGCCGGTTTCTCCGCCCAGAAACGAACCTCGGCCCGGAGCGCAGCGCCTGTAGATTTCGTTCCACACAAGGCAGCGCTCTCTCTGCCAAGACGGTCACGCTCAGCGTGCACTACAGCGACACGGACGTCAGCGGGAATGATACGGGGATGGCTGAAAGTCTGAAGGCCGCGGGATACAAGAACGTTCACCAAGTCTCCGGAGTGGGAGATGCCGCGATCTGGGGTACCAACTCCATGATGGGCCGCCCCATGGGCGAACTTACCGTGCGCAAAGGCAAGAACCTCATCCTGACGATCGTTATCAGCGGCATCCAGGATGAAGCAACCGCCCTCGCTCGCGCCAAGGCCCTGGCGGCAACGATTCTCCCGAAAGCCTGACGGACTCCCGTCAGGCTACTCACGGCTTCGCCTCAGCGGGTGGTGCACCGAAGCCGCAACGTCCGCGCATGCCCTGGCGGAATTTTTCCCGCTCCTCAGGCGTCATGTGCTCCCAGCGCTCGTCCATGCGGCGCCGCCAGTTGGAGCGGTGGCAGCCGCGGCCGCCAAAGCCGCCGAAGAGGATCCGGCACAGCGCCAGAATTCCGACCGCCTGCCAGAAGGTAATCGCGTGCCAGCCGAAGAGCGGCGGCAGCAGCCAGTTCCACAGATGCAGCACGACTTCGCCGCCGATGAAGATAAACAGCAGCATCCCCAGAATCGCCAGCGGAACCATGAAAATCCATTTTCTTCCTCATATTCAGTCCCTCATGCTTTCGTAAATTCGTCGTAAATGCTTTGCAACCGCTCGCGCAGATGCAGCACCGCATACCGTTTGCGCGACAGCAGCGTATTCACGCTGACGCCGGTCTCGGCGGCGATCTCCTTGAAGCTGCGCCCTTCCAACTCATGCGCCACAAACACCTCGCGCTGCTCGTCCGGCAACTCGTCCAGCGCGGCTTCCAGTTCGTCCAGCAGCACGCTGCGGGCATAAAGCGCGTCCGGCCCGGCATCGGGCGAAGGCAGCAAGTCTTCCAAGCCGCAGCAACTCGCCGTCTTCGTCCTCCACCGCCGCATCGCTGAAGCTCTCCGGCTTCTTCTTGCGGAAGAGGTCGATGATGCGATTGCGCGCCACGCGAAACAGCCAGCCCGTCACGTGGTCGATCGGCATCAGCAGCCGGTTCGCTTCCACCAGCTCGTAGAACACTTCCTGCAGAATGTCTTCGGCGTCGCGCGGATCGGGCACGCGGCGGCGGATGAAGTTGCGCAGCCGGGACTGCTCCCGCTTGACCACTTCGGAGATCCGCTGGTCCTGTTCGAGTGCCATCCGCTCTAGGCTCGCCGCGTCGTTCATCTACTGTTGTAGACGGATGAGGGCGTAGGAATATTGTAGGGTTTTCTCCCAAGCCGTCATCCCACGCCAGGAAATGTAACTTCTGCGTGTTTTTGTCACAGATTTGTTAACAGGCCGTTGACTGCCACTTTGAACTGTTATTAGCTGTAGATACGGCACCAACGGATGGCAAATATGGAGAAAATACTAGTCATCGAGGACGATGCGGCGGTACAGCGCGCCCTGCGGCGAACTTTCGAATCTGCGGGATTCGATGTGTCCATTGCTTCCGACGGCATGATGGCGATGGAAACCTTCCGCGCCACCATGCCTCGGCTGGTGATTCTGGACTTGCGATTGCCGGGCAAGTCAGGCCAGGACCTCTGTCGCGAAATTAAGCACGAAAGTTCCAACGTCCCAATACTCGTTTTGAGCGCGGCCAGCGATGTCCTGGACAAAGTGCTGCTCCTGGAGCTTGGGGCGGACGATTACGTCACTAAGCCTTTTAGCCCGCGTGAGCTTCTGGCGCGCGTGCGGGCGTCCCTGCGCCGTCTGAATCAGGCGTCCGATAAGTTGGAGGCGTTCAGCTTTGACGATGTGGAGGTGAACTTCTCGCGGATGGAATTACACCGCAGCGGACAGCTTATCCCCCTTACGCCCCAGGAATTCAAGATGCTGCGCTTCTTCCTGAACAATCAGGAGCGTGCCATCTCCCGTACCGAGCTGCTGAATGAGGTGTGGGGCTACCACAACTATCCCACCACCCGCACCGTCGATACCCATATACTGCGCCTGCGGCAGAAGCTGGAACAGGATCCAACCGATCCGGTGCATTTCCGTACCGTCCACGGGACGGGCTATAAGTTTGTCCGCTGATCGAGTCAAGGAAGGAAACGGCGATGGGTAGATTACGGCTGCGCACCAAGTTCCTCATCGCCATGTTGCTGACCTCGGCCGGGCTCACCGCCGTATCGCTCCTGATTGTCCAGCACACCGTCGCCAATCATGTCCGCGGCGGATTGAGCAGCGATCTGGCCGATTCGGTGGAGACCTTTCGCAATCTGCAGCGCGAGCGCGAGGCCGATTTGGCGCGTCTGGCCGAATTGATGGCCGATCTTCCCAGCCTGAAGGCGCTCATGACCTCGCGCCACGCTCCCACCATTCAGGACGGCTCGCGAGAAATGTTTTATCTCTCGGGCGGCGATCTGTTTGCGCTGCTGGATCCTGCCAACCAGTTCGTTGGCTTCCATACCAAGTCTCCCGGCATTTCGCGCGAACAGGCGCAGCGGTTGTTGGACAGTCGCGGCTCTCTGGACGAGCCGCTGCAATGGTGGTTTGCCGGCGGACATCTCTACGAAGTCGTCCTGGCGCCAATCTACTTTGGCCCAAAATCGGACAACGCTCTGCTGGGCGTGGTGGCCGTGGGCTACGAGATGAACGCCGCGGTGGCTCGCCAAGTCAGTCAGGTAGCCGCAAGTCAGGTGGCAATTCTTAGCGGCAATACGGTGGTTGTGACTACGTTGAATCCTGAACAGAGCGGCGAATTGAAGTCGCAACTGGCGGCTGCTCCAGCGCTGGATGGTAAGGCGAATTGGAAACTCGGAAAGGAAAGTTTTGTAGTTTCGGCGTTGACCTTGAATCCGGACGAATCGCCGGAAGTAACCATCATGGTGATGAAGTCTTACGATCAGGCCACCGCCTTTCTGAATCATCTTCGCCATCTGCTGCTGGCGGTTGGTCTGGGAGCAGTCCTGGGCGGCAGCCTGCTGGTGTATCTCATCGCCGGCACGTTCACCCGGCCACTGGAGAAGCTGGTGGACGGCGTACGGGCGCTGGGCGGCGGAGATTTCGTTTATCCCTTGCAGGCTCCCGCGGTCAGCGAGGTGGCCGAGCTTACCGAGAGCTTCTCCCGGATGCGCGACAGCCTTCGCCAGGCCCAACAGCGCTTGCTTGACTCCGAGCGCCTGGCCACGATCGGCAGAATGGCCAGCTCCATTTCGCATGACTTGCGGCATCCCCTCACTGCGGTGCTGGCGAATGCCGAATTTCTGGCGGACGCTGACTTGAGCCCGGTGCAGCGCGAGGAGCTGTACCTGGAGATTCGCGTCGCCGTGAACCGGCTGACCGATCTGGTCGACTCTCTGCTCGAGCTGTCGCGTCCCGCCGAGTCGCTCAGCGTGATCGAAACGCCGGTGGAGACGGACCATCAGCCGGGCCATCGAGCTGGTGCGCTCGCATCGCCAATTCCAGACGGATCACCGTCGCCATCGACTCTCCCGGCCTGCACAACGCGCAGTTCGATCCCCGCAAGATGGAGCGCGTCTTCTACAACCTGCTGCTGAACGGCTGTCAGGCCGCGCAGGTCTGCGGTGGTCATGTGGGCGTACGGTCGCCGACCAGAACGGCGACTTGAGAATTCAAGTCACCGACGACGGTCCGGGAGTAGAATTCTCCATCCGCGACAAACTGTTCGATCCCTTCGTCAGCCACGGCAAGGAGAACGGCACGGGACTGGGTCTCACCATCGCACAGAAGATCGTGCAGGACCATCAATGGCAGCCTGTACCTGGAAAGCTCCATGCCAGGGCGCACGGTGATGGAAATCGTATTGCCGCGGCTTTGCAACAAGAAGACGGCTGTGGGAAATGGCCGGTTAGCCGACGCTTCGCAACCATTCACCGCCTGAAGATTTTTTTGTTCGCCACTTCTGAGGCCCCGGGTAACTTGGTTGCAGAGAGGTGCGACATGAATGATTTCTGCTGTGCCCGACTCTTCCGCCGCAATGGGAGCCAATGAGGCAGGATTTTCCTGTTTGACGTGCAGCTGTGGCTGCCGTGATGATCTTGGCTTGGAGCGATATTGGCGTATTCCTCGTGCGGCCGCGCAGACCACTCACCGCAGACCGGCGACACTGCTGCCCTTCAGGAATTGCAGAGCCAGGTCCATGAGCTGAAAGACATGGTGTTGCAACTCCAGCAGCAGACGGTCGCCAGCCGGGCCGAGATCACGCGTCTGCGCGAGGAACTGGAAGTCCGGCACAACGCCGCCGAGAACGCGACTGTCGATGAACAATCCCCGGCCTACGGTAGTTCCACCACTGCCCAATTAGAGCAGCGCCTGGACCACGTTGAGGAAGACCAGCAATTGCTCGCCGGAAAAGTCGACGACCAGTATCAAACCAAAGTCGAAAGCGCTTCCAAGTACCGCGTTCGGCTGTCCGGCATTGTTTTGTTCAATCTCTTTGGCAATAGCGGTACGGTGGACAACCAGGACGTACCCACCTGGGCCGAGCCACCTAGTCCAGGCAGCTCGTCGGGTTCGGTTGGTGGGACGCTGCGGCAGTCGATCATCGGTCTCGAGACCTTCGGCCCCAACCTCTGGGGCGCGCACACCAGCGCCAGCATCAACTTCGATTTCGGCGGCGGATTCCCGGCCACCGACAACGGCGTGAATAATGGCTTGGTTCAGTTGCGCACGGCTGCGGTCCGGCTGGACTGGAAGACCACGTCGGTCATCGCCGGCCAGGACCAGTTGTTCCTGTCTCCCGACAGCCCCACTTCGTTTGCGTCGGTCATCGTTCCGCCGCTGGCCTATGCGGGCAATCTCTGGGCGTGGACGCCGCAACTCCGCGTCGAGCATCATTTCGCCCTGAGCGGCGATTCCACGGTTACCGTCCAGGGCGGATTTCTCGATCCCTTGACTGGTGAGATCCCGGGAGGCGGTTACTACACCTGGTATCGCTATCCCACCGCCGGGGAGCAATCGCGACAACCCGCGTATGCGGCCAGGGCAGCTTACTCCCATCCAGTTTTCGGCCAGACTTTTACCATCGGCGCGGGTGCGTACTACAGCCGGCAAAACTGGGGCTATGGCCGAATGGTAGATGGCTGGGCAGCCACCATGGACGTCAATCTTCCGCTGGGCCGCCGCTTCGTGCTGAGCAGCGAATTTTATCGCGGAGCCGCCATTGGCGGATTGGGCGCGGCGCTGGGACGCAGCGTTCTCTTCAATGGGATGCTCTCCGATCCGGCCACTGAGGTTGATCCGTTGAATGTCGTCGGCGGCTGGGGACAACTAAAGTTTCGCGCTACTCCGAAGCTGGAGTTTAACGGCGCCTTCGGGCAGGACAGCCCATTCGCCGCTGACGTTCGCTATTTTGGCGAGCAGGTCACCAGCTACGCTGCACCCTACTTTACCGCGAACCGCGGAGCCTTCGGCAATGTAATCTACTGGCCGCGTTCTGACTTGCTGCTGTCGATGGAGTATCGCCGCCTACGCACATTTAGTATTTACGACAACAGCTATCAGGCTGACCAGGTGAATATGTCAGTGGGGGTATTGTTCTGAGAATTCTGCTCAGGATCTCAAGATCATGGTTTCGCCTGCTAGCGACGGCTGGCTGCCTGACCGCAGCCGTAATTGCTGCGCGCAGGAGCTAACGGTCACGGGCAAAGTGGCGCTGCAAGGCGGCGCGCAAACATCTCCGGCCGTCGCCACGGTCGTTTGGCTGGCGCCCATCGGCGATCCCACACCGGTTGCGCCCATGCACGCCGTCCTGGCGCAGAAGAACAAGACGTTCGAGCCCCATCTGCTGGTAGTGACGCGAGGCTCGAGCGTCGAGTTTCCTAATCACGATCCCTGGTTCCACAACGTGTTTTCGCTATTCAACGGCAAGCGCTTCGACCTGGGACTTTATGAGGCTGGCACTTCACGCACCGTGCACTTCGACCGCGAAGGAGTTTCGTTCATCTTCTGCAACATTCATCCCGAGATGAGCGCCGTGGTCGTCGTGCTGGACAGTGCGTACTTCGCAACCACAAATAAGCAAGGGGACTTCACCATTCCCGCGGTTCCTGCCGGCCGCTACATGCTGCGCGTCTGGAACGAGAGTGCCCAGCCCGCGACACTGCAAGCGTTGTCACGCGAAGTGCAGCTCAGCGACAGCTCGCATTCTCTGGGCACCATCCACGTAGAAGTGACCAGGGCTGCTTCGATTCCCCACAAGAACAAGTACGGCCAAGACTACGAACCGCCTTCGCCGAACAATCCGGTCTACGTGCAGCCGCAATGACGGCAGGGCAGCGCTCTGATCAGCTGGTTTTGAAGGGGCGCAGCTTCAGCTGCGCCGTGGCAGTCCTTTGTTTTTGTCATCACGAGCGGGCTTCAGCCCGCGGGGGATCTGCTTTTCCCCCGTTTTTCAGCAATCTGTAAACCCCCTGAGGCAGTCCGAACCGGACGGTCGTGGTGATAGTCTTAGCCTGCGGAGACGCCTATGGAAACGCTGTACTACTCGCGAATGACCTCGCCGGTCGGACCGCTGCTGATCGGAGTATCCGCGTCCGCGCTGGTGATCCTGGAATTTGATCGAGGGCTGCCGGAGTCAATTCACGGCCAGCCAGTCGCGTGGCAGGAGTCGGAAGCACGCACCCGCCACGTTCGCAAACAGCTGGATGAATATTTTGCCGGCAAGCGCCGCAGCTTCGATCTCGAACTCGACTTTCGCGGCACCGAGTTCCGCACGCGATGCTGGCACGAATTGCTGAAGATTCCTTACGGCGAAACGCGCTCCTACGCCCAGATTGCCCGCGCCGTGGCCAACCCAAACGGCTATCGCGCCGTAGGACAGGCGAACCACTACAATCCCATCGCCATCATCGTTCCTTGCCATCGTGTGCTGGCCGCGGGATGTTATTTGGGTGGCTACGGAGGTGGACTGCCGGTCAAGGCATTTCTGTTGGGATTAGAAGGTGCTGCGTTTCGCGATTAGGCACGGACTAGAACCGCCGAAGTGTCTGCGTGAGAACCGTGCCGTCCCTACGGGACTCGGTTATTTTTTCAACCCTACCAGGACTCCGCTCCGCTCCGTCCTGGGCTAACTGCACTTCCACCCCTTCGGGGTTCCTTCTTCGTGAGTCATACTCCACTGGCGAAGACCGAACCTAGTTCTCACACACACTGTTCAGCGGTGCAGCTACGGTCTGAAAGTGGACCTGACTCTAGCCGTGAGGCAACGGCAACCCCGGTAAGGACGTCCGTTATTCTTCGGCGTCGCGCCACTGGTATCCGCACATCAGGCATTTCCAGCGGCGGCTGACCTGGGTCGGCGGTTCGGGAAGTGGAATGGCCGACGACCACAGCGTGATCTGGCGCGGGTTGGTGCCGGCTACTTCCCGTATTTCCAGCGACTCGCACTCCGGGCAGCACGCGACTTCTTCCATGTCGCCGTCATCGTCATCTTCTTCCACTTGCGGCGCAGCGGAGTCTTCGGGGTCGAAGTCCTCCAGCACCTCTAGAGCGCGCACAACCTGGCTGTCGGGCACTTGCAACCGGATGCCGCCCAGCGCCATGCCCATGTGCCAGTTCATGGCGTGCATGTTCTCGTCGCAAACGAAGGCGGAGATGCCGACGGAAACCAGCTTGCCTTGCGCCAGCTTGGCTTCGCCCAGGCTCAGGAACTTTGTGATGGTCACCAGTTCTTCCAGCATGATTGCCACCCCAATTCGCGCAAAACCGGCGCGGATTGGGGACCCCGGCTAAAAGCGTAGGCCAGCTTTCACTCCCGAGTCAATTCCATTAATTTGGCGCGGCGGCTGTGTTCGGCGATGGCGTCAACGATCTGCGTGGCCGCTGCCAGTGCCCGCCTGCCGTCCTCCAGCGTAACCTCCGGCTGGGAGCGCTCACGCACCGCGCGGAGGAAGCTGCTCAGCTCCGCGCGCAGCGGCTCCTGTTGTTCCACCTTCGGCTTAAACGGTGTGATGCCGGGAAAAGCGCTGGCGGCCACGCTTGCCGGGTTAAAGGGGTCAAGATCAGCAGCATCGGGATGCGACTCGTCAACGGTGAGCACGAGCACGTCCTGCCGAGAATAGTCGAGCGAGACATACTGATGCGGCTGGAAGAAGCGCAGCTTGCGGACACGCTCGGTGCTGACCCGGCTGGCGGTGAAGTTGGCTACGCAGCCCGATTCGAATTCCATGCGGACATTCGCGATGTCGATTTTTTGCGACAGGATTGGCAAGCCCACGGCGCGGATTTCCTTCACTGGCGACTTGACGAAGGACAGCACCACGTCCAGGTCGTGGATCATCAGGTCGAGAATGACATCCACGTCGAGCGAGCGCGGCGTAAACACGCTGAGCCGGTGGCATCTCGAAGAACATGGGTTGGGTGAGGAGCGGGACGGTCGCCCGCACCGCCGGATTGAAGCGCTCCAGGTGTCCGGCCTGAGCGACGCGGCCATGCCGCCGGGCGAGTTCGATCAACTCGTCGGCTTCGGCGACCGTGGTGGCGAGCGGCTTCTCAATCAGGACATCAACGCCGCTCTCGATCAATTTGCGGGCGACGCCGAGATGGCTGACAGTGGGAACCGCGACTGAGGCAGCGTTGATTCCCGCTGCGACGAAGCTCATCGAGCGAACGAAAGGCCTGCGTACCGAATTCTTTGGCGACGGCTTGCGCGCGATCGAAGTCGAGGTCCGCGACGCCGGTGAATTGGACGTTCTGCGACGGATCGGCTTCGAGGTCGCGATAGACGCGCGCGTGATTGCGGCCGAAAGCGCCACAGCCGACAACTCCCACGCGCAGGGCTTCGCTGCCAGGAGACATTCTGCGATTGTCGCCCATAGGCGCGTCAGGAGGCAAAGAGACGGGTGTGATGGTAGTGTCCTACTTTCGATACGGACGCCCCTCAGCGGCTAAAGCCGCGTTGGTGGGAAGGCGCTTACGGCCCGGATGAATCCGTGCCCTTTCAAACCCGATGAAATTAAGCCACTACCCTTGTGATTATTTATGCGGGAAGAGCTTCGGCGGGTGTGTGTTCGCGCAATGTAAGCGATGCACCGGCGTCCTTGCCGCTCAGCAGAGCGGCGAAGAAGCGATCCACAGCGTCGAGAATTTCGGTGCTCGTCTTCGCTTCATATACCGCTTTGCGCAGATTGCGCGCCGTGCGGCACGCCGTGGGTGAACCACGAGGCGAACTGCTTCATCTTGCCTTCGGCGCCGCCCACGCGCTCCTCCACCAGCATGGCGAAGTAGGTGCGAATCATGTCGTAGCGGTCGGCGTCGCTGGGCAGATCGTACGCCCCGGTCGCGGTGTACTGCTCGATCTGGCGGAAGATCCACGGGATTCGAGGCGGCGCTGCGGCCAATCATCACCGCGTCGCAGCCGGTCTGCGCGACCATGGCAGCGGCGTCCTCGGGCGAGCGCACATCGCCGTTGCCGATGACGGGAATTGTCACCGCGTCCTTCACCGCGGCAATCCACTCCCAGCTCGCCTGTCCGCTGTAGCCTTGCTCGCGGGTGCGAGCGTGCAAGCGCGACCGCAGCCAGCCCGCATTCCTGGGCCATCTTCGCCAGGTTGATGTGGACCACTTCCTTGTCGCTCCAGCCGGCGCGAAACTTCACCGTGAAGGGGATGGTCACGGCCGAGCGCACCGACTCGAAGATGTTGCGGATGAGCGGCAGGTCGCGCAACAGTCCCGAGCCGCCATTGCACTTCACAACCTTCTTTGCCGGACAGCCCAGGTTCAGGTCGACCACATCGAAGCCCAGGTCCTGGACCACGCGCGCCGCATCGGCCAGCGTCGCCGGATCGCTGCCGAACAGTTGCGCCGAGATGGGATGCTCGTTGCCGTAAAACGTGAGGTACTGCTTCGCCTTCTTGTCTTTGTGGCGGACGATGCCGTCGGCGGAGGTGAACTCCGTCATCATCAGCCCGCAGCCGCCCAGGTTGCGAATGAAGCGGCGAAAGACCGTATCGGTGATGCCGGCCATGGGAGCGAGCACGGTTGCAGGGCGGATTTCGACGCTGCCGATCGAAAGCGATGCCGGCACGCGCGCGCCGAGAGGCGCAATCCGCTCGGCCGGATTGTCGTAGAACTTGTGCACAGAATGATTGTAAATGAGGGCGGTAGAGCGGGACATGTTCAATGTGTCATCCCGCGCTGACGGTCCTCAAGACCAATGTCGAAATTCAAAAAGCAGATCCCTCGTCGACCTGAAGGTCTCCTCGTGATGACAAGGAGAAGGATCTGCACTTACGGCATCACCGCAGCAACATTGGATTACGGCATCACCGCGGCAACATTGGGTGGGGCGGTCGTCGTGGTATCGGGAGTGGACTCGGGCTTGGGCGGCGAATTGGGCGCCGTGCTTTGCGGAACGGTCGTCGTCACAGCCTTCTTCGCTGCCGACGCCGGCAACGTGAACTCAACGCCGCGGTCATCATTGGCCTTTACCGTTGCGGGAATGTCCAAATCGGCGAGTGCAATCTTCTTCCGCGCCTGATCGAAGACGTACAAGGAATCGCCCATGATGGCGTAGTTGGTCACTTCCTGTTGATGGCCGTTGCGGAAGACCAGGACCGTTGGGTCGCCCGGCTTCACATCCACCGGCGCAGGAGCGGGCGGTTCTGGAGGCGCGGCTGGAGCGTAAGCCTGCGGATAAGCCTCTCCTTCACTGTAAGGTCTTGCCGGCGGCTGTTCCACCACCATGTGAAGGCCGGGATCGTTGGGCCCGACAGGAGGGCCGGAGTAGAGATCGGGACCGGCACCGCCTACGTAGTCATATCCGTAAGCAGAATTGTCCACCGGGTAATAGTAGGGAACGGCGTAAGCCCAGCCTCCGTTGCGATAGCCATGACCACCGTGATATCCGTTGTAATACGGACCGTAGCCATAGTGATAACCGTAGTTGGGGATGGAAGTAACGCTGGGCAAGGCATTCGGCGTATGCCGCGCAGCGGTCGAGGTAGCGCTTGGCGCAGGAGCCAGGAAGTGTCCGCCAACCGCCGTCGTCGTTGGTGGACCGCCATACTGCGCGGCGGCAGGGAAGGCCACCGCTATGGCAAGAAGAGAAGTTGCGATCAACCGATGTATCGCTGTTTTACTCAGCGCGGGCCTCACAGAATGGCCTCCGGTTCCCATGCTCCCTCAGTGTAATGCAACCCATTGGATGCGGGAAAGTTTTTAGTGGCTTCGTGAGTTCAGATTCAGCAGGCCATAAACGTCGATCATGACGTTGGCGATCACAACGCCAACTACCACGGCATTGGCGACCACCGCGTAACGGCTCTCCAGCAGATCGGCGGAAACCCCCGCCATAAATACGATGAGGAAGGGAAGCGCCAGCAGAAAAAATGTGAAGGCGGCGAAATGCATGCGCAGACCCAGACTGAACAGCAGGACGCTCACGATCAAAGGGGCCGCTGTACCAAAAAACCGGGTCCGCTTCCAGCCAATAAAAGTTGCCAGCGTCACTGCGGCAAGGACCAGCAGACCCAAGCCATTTTCCAGGAAGTACCGCGACAACAGCCACGATACGCCGGAGGAGAAGAAATCGCGCGAGGCGACTTCAAGCCAGTCTGCGTGGGTCAACGCCTTGGCGAATACGACCAGCCGAAACCCGTAGAGCGGCAACAGAAGCACCAGTCCCGTGACACAGGCGGCGGCGAAAATCACCAGCGCAGCCGCCCGTCGGATGTGTGCCACCCAAAGCATAAAGAGCAGCGCCGGCAACAACAGTATCCAAAACGAGAACTGCGCCCCAACGCAGATGGCGATGGACAGCCCCAGAAGCAGAATGCGGCGCCAGTTCCACAGCACGACTTCGCGCGGAGCATAGAGCGTGTGGGCCACGGCAATGCTGGTAAAGATCAGGCCGAAGCCACCCCAGGCGCCCACCACGGCTGGCCCAACCTGGCTGGCGCAGCCGATCGCCAGGGGCGAGAAACAGTAGAGCCCCAGCGCCACATATCCGCCAATATTTCCATAGAGGCGGCGCGCCACGTACCACAGTGACGCCCCCAGCAACATGCCGACAATCATGAACGGCAGGCGGATCGCCATGCGGTAGCGGTTGAAGTCGTCGACATGGCTTTCCGCGCCGCTCAGCCTGGCGGCTAGACCGGCCAGCAACGGAACCAGCGCGGTGTGCTGGGTCGAGTTGGCGTTCCCATAGCCCTCAAGCTGAAGCAGCCCAGCCTCGATGTAGACGCCTTCCAGCGCCGAGAGCGGCTCGTGGGCAATGAACCACACACATTGCAGGGCAAATATCAGAAGCAGGACCAGCGCGATCAATTGCGGTGCACCAATGCGCGAGTGCAGGGAAGAGAAAGACATGAGCTTTTGTTGTAACACGACACTGGGCCGGAGGCGAACAGCCGGCGGAGCTCGCCGGCGCTACTCGGATTCCAGTATTACTTGTGCCATGGCGAGATCGGCGGTGTGAGTGATCGACAGGTGGGCGCGGACGGCTCCCAGGCTGCGGAAGAATTCTTCAGCCTTGTTATGGAAGGCGATGGTGGGACGACTACCCGGAGATCGTCGCACTTCGACGTCCTGCCAGGTGACGCCACGGTTCCAGCCGGTGCCGATGGCCTTCATGGCAGCTTCCTTGGCGGCGAAGCGTCCGGCGTAACGCTCAGCCCGGTTCGCCTTCGAGTCGCAGTAGCGGATTTCGTCTGGCGTGAAGACGCGCTCCAGGAAGCGCCGCCCAAAGCGCTCGATGGAGTGGGCGATGCGATCGACTTCTGCGATATCTATGCCGGTACCGACAATCATGGTTTCTTAGCTGCGAGCTTCAAGCCGCGAGCGGCCAGCTTATTAAGTCTACCGATAACTGAACAGCAGGCCAGCAGGCCTGCGAGACCAGGCTCATCGCTCCAGCATCGCCTTTCCCGAGGATGTGCCCCGGAATGAGCTCGCGGGTCGGGGCTCGAAGCTCCCGGCGGGATACAATACAACATACTGATAATACAAGGCCTTGCTACACTTGAGAGAGCGTAATCCGCAGAAAGTGCTTGGGATTTTTCCGCAGCCGCTGCTATCATAAAGCTGCTCGATTGATCGCCGTTGTAAGCAGCAGTTCCTGCCTAATAGCGCTCCCTGTCTGCATCACACCCCGATCGAATTGCAGCTACATTTTAATTTAGAAGGAACATGTATCACCATGGAACAAGGAACAGTTAAGTGGTTCAATGACGCGAAGGGCTACGGCTTCATCAGCCGGCAGAATGGCGAAGACGTATTCGTACACTATTCTGCGATTCAGACCAATGGCTTCCGCAGCTTGCAGGAAGGCCAGGCCGTCTCGTTCAACGTAGTCAAAGGGCCCAAGGGCTGGCAGGCGGAGAACGTACAGGTCCTGTAGGTCTCGAGCTTGAAAGTTCGAAGAGGGCGGCCGACGAGGCCGCTCTTTTTGCCGGAAGCAGCAGTTAGCAATTAGCACTTGGCACATGGCCGACACGAACCTCCATTCCGGCCACAGGACGGCGGCAGCGGCATCGCAATTGAACTTCCCGGCCGCGAGTTCGTCTATACGATGAGCGGCCCTCCGCTGCACTACATTTACTCCTATGACTGACGCATATTCCGACGCTGAGTCGCTCAATCCTCAACCCCTCCAGCCCTTGCCACCCCGTCGAAATCTGATCCATCGAGCGTTCGTCGGTCCGCTTGGCTTGCGCGCCGGCTGGAAGGTCCTGATCTTCTTCCTGCTCGTCGCCGCAGGCGGCTTCTGTCTTCGGCCGCTGATCAAAATGGCAGGCAATCTCGATCCCCGGGCGGCGATACCGCCCGGCATGGCTTTTGTGAATGAATTCCTCACCATGGTGGACGTGCTGTTCGCGACCGCCATCATGGCCAGGCTGATCGACCGCAAGCCGTGGGGCTATTTCGGCATCCCGCTGCGCAACGCATTTCGCTCCAGCTTCTGGATCGGGTCGGTCATTGGGCTGGCCGCGCTGGCGCTGCAACTGGAGATCATGCATCTCTGCGGCTGGTTCGATTTCGGCACGCTTCAGCTGCACGGCGCTGCCATCCTCACCTACGGAGCGATGTGGGCCGCCGTGTTCTTCTGCGTGGGCGTGGCCGAGGAAGGTCTGTTGCGCGGCTACGTGCTGCGCGTCACCACCGACGGCCTCCGCCGGCTGCCGGGGAGCTGGAGCTTCTGGACCTCGGCGATTCTCTTCTCGCTGCTGTTTGCCTCCGCACATCTCGGCAATCCCGGCGAAAACAGGTTTGGCATTGTCATGGTCTTCGTCGACGGCATGGCGATGTGCTTCAGCCTGTGGCGCACCGGCGACCTCTGGTTCGCGATCGGCAATCACGCCGCCTGGGATTGGGGGCAAACCTTCATCTTCGGCACCGCCAACAGCGGCATGCACGGTGCGGACGCGCTCATGAGTCCGTCGTTCCACGGACCGCTTCTGTGGGCAGGAGGCACGGACGGCCCCGAAGGCAGCCTGCTGGTGCTGCTCTCGGAAGCGCTGTTCATCGTACTCATCGCGCTGATCTATCGGCGACGGAAGTATCCGATGCTGGAAGACAGCAATTAGCAATTATCGGTGAGCACTACAGATTTAGGCAGCACATACTCTCTCGCGATGCCGTGCAGGGTCTCTTTGTAGCATTGTCGGATAGTGAGCGATCACGCGGCCCTTGCGCTCGACAACGCCAACCACGCATTGCTTGCTCGAATCGCTGAGACGGGCGGCCACGTTTGCGCCGCGTCGCTTCGCACCAAAATAGCTCTCATCCATCTCAACCGTCGGCCCCTCCAGTTGCACGTCGGTTTCGGACAGCAACGAGCGAATCTGTTTGAACATGCGCCACGCAGTTTTGTAGGTGACGCCAGTCTCACGCTGAATCTGCTTGGCGCTGATACCGCAGCGAGTAGAGCCCATTTGGTACATCGCATAAAACCAGATGTGCAAGGGAGTCGAGGTCTTTTCAAAGATAGTGCCCGCAAGTGGATAGAATTGATGCCCGCGCTCACACGCTACGCAATGCGACCCGCAACGCGATACAGCTTGCGCTCTTGCTGACAGTAGTGAATTAGCAACTAGCAATTAGCTCAGAGCTGCCGGGTGCCCTACACATTCGCGACTTTCGAATGTGTGGGAGAGATGAGTTGATCCAGGTCAAAGTGGTACGCCGGACGAAACAGTTCCCACTTATTCCAAAACCGGGAATGAATGGGGCACCCGGCCGATGACCGAACTTGGCCCTCGCGTCAGTGCCGGCCTCACGAATACGCGAGCGCCGGGCGCGAAAGAAGATAGCCCAGCGTTTCAACGCTGGGTAGGCGTGATAAAACAACCCGAGTCCCTTCAGGGACGGCACAGGGCGATGAGATTGCCTCTCGTCGGGTCAGCACCCCCGATCAGTTCAGAACCAGTGCCGCAGGCACGGCATAACTTAGCCGAGCGTTTCAACGCTGGGTAGGCATGATAAAGAGAACCCGAGTCCCCCGGGGACGGCACAATTCTGGTCGGTCGATTCTTCAATGGTCCATCTTTGAACTAACAGGTCATTAATCCCGGCTGCGATAATGTAGCGGTATGAACGACCTTATGAACGAAATCGATGTGGCTGACTGGGATGCGTTTGAAGCCGAACTCGCCAAGCTGCGCCGGAACCTGAACAGACCGTCGATGTCCTTGCTCTACCGCGGTCAGAGCAACGCCGAATGGAAGCTTACTACAACGTTGGAACGAGCGGGTTGCACCGGCATGTCATTAGTAGATTACTACCGCTTGATCACCAGCAGCATTGCACCCGCCGTGGGGACATTCGCATCAATGGACGTAGCTGAGTGGAACGGCGATGTCGAAAACTCCTTTGGTGATCTAGGCCTGTTTCCAGGATTCCCACCGCCCGATCTTTATAGATACATGGTCTACCTGCGGCATCATGGGTTCCCATCGCCATTGCTGGATTGGTCCCTGTCCCCATACGTTGCGGCGTTTTTCGCCTTTAGAGAGGCTGATCCCGAGGACGGGAAGCGATCAGTATACGCATATTGCGAGCGACCGAGAGGCGTAAAGGCAGGAGCTGTCGGTGGACCCACGATGCGCGCCTTAGGACCATACGTTCGAAGTCACCGAAGGCACTTTCGGCAGCAGTCGAACTACGCCATCTGCGTCAAGTACAAACAGAATATGTGGCAATTTTCCGAACACTCCCCGGTTTTCGGCACGGGGCAAGATGTTCTATGGAAATTCAACCTTCCCTCGACAGAACGGCTGAAAGTCCTTCAGTTGCTCAACGACTACAACCTAAACGCATTCTCGCTGTTCGACTCTGAAGAAACCCTTCTCGAAACCCTGTGGTTTCGAGAGCTCGTACTAAGGACGCAACACTTCCGTTCCGCGAGCCGATCCCAAGGCGGCAACTAATCCAACCAGACGTGCCGCCGGCTGAAGCCGGCTCGGGATTTCTATTTCTGCCTACCCAGGACTGAAGTCCTGGGCTAAGTTATTCCGTCCCACATCGCGGGACGGGCGTGTCGAGCTGCACGCCGCATCCACGACAAACAAAGTCAGACAGTCGGTCGCGGGTTGCCGACAACGAAGCCGGGCAAGGCCAGCCCGAAGGGCGAAACAAACCTTAGCCCAGGGCGGAAGCCCTGGGTAAGGTGGTTGTATGGATTCGGAGCCGGCTTTAGCCGGCGGCACTCCTCGGTCTCGAAGCGAAAAACATTTCGCCGGCTGAAGCCGGCTCGGGATTTCTCTTTATGGCTACCCAGGACTGAAGTCCTGGGCTAAGCTATTCCGCCCCGCAAAGCGGGACTGGCGTGTAGGCTGGCACGCATTCCGCCCGACGCCCGGTGCCCCAGGTTCGCCCGTCTGTTGGGCTAACCTGGGACTGCGAGGTGACCCGGCGAACATCCATGTGCCGTCCCTGAAGGGACTCGGGTCGTTTTTGTGACACCTACCCAGCGTTGAAACGCTGGGCTAAGTTATGCCGTGCCTGCGGCACTGGTTCTGAGCGGCTCGTGTCCCGAAATGGGAGGAGCACAAGGTTACTAAAGGACAATTACCAAGACATTTACTCTCGTAACTTGACAAGACCCAATGACGCGGCAGGCCCGGTTCCCGGTGCCCCAGGGTCGCCCGTGTGTTGGGCTAACCTGGGACTGCGAGGTGACCCGGCGAACATCCATGGGCCGTCCCTGAAGGGACTCGAGTTCTTTTATCACGACTACCCAGCGTTGAAACGCTGGGCTAAGGTATGCCGTGCCTGCGGCACTGGTTCTGACCTGATCCTGTCCCGAAATGGGAGGAGCACGAGGTTACTAAGGGACAAATTGCTAGTACATGTACTTTCGTAACTTGACAAGACTCAGGGACGCGGTAGGCTGCTAGGTTGGGCTTAGTGTCCAATGCCTCTGGGGGAGTTTTCCGGGGGCGAGAGCTCTTTGATAGATAAGTGGCCAATGGTCAGTGGCTGGTGGCCGGTTGTCCCGGAGGCCAATTCGGGAAATATCGTTCTTAAATATCTGATTGCAAAAATATTACATAATCCTTTTGTTATCAATATTTTGCGCGGGAGGAGACAAACTGTTGAGCTGAAATGGTTTAGCTCAACTCGTAAGTCCAATGTTTGGAATATTTTGCGGGGGTAATTATCCCTTGACACCAAGTGAATAATATGCGAACATACGTACATGGATCGCAGACAGACAATTCCAAAGCACTTACGCTACACCCTAGATCAATTCCGGCAACAGTTCCCGAATGACGATGCCTGCCTTGAGACGATCAAGGAACAACGCTATCCGGGCGGTGTGACGTTCTGCCCAGACTGCCAGCAAGAGCGCACGCTGTATCGCATTGCTGGCCGTCCTGCATACTCCTGCGAACGCGGCCATCACTTCTACCCGCTGGCAGGGACGATCTTCGAGAAGTCCACCACCCCGCTTCACATCTGGTTTTATGCGATGTACCAGATGGGTTCGACGCGCTGCGGCATCTCTGCGAAACAGATTCAGCGCGAAACCGGAGTCACCTACAAAACCGCATGGCGCATGTTCCGCCAGATTCGCTCGTTGCTGTCCGAACCTGACATGCAATTGGAGGGACAGACGGTTGAGATAGATGAAACTTACATCGGCGGCAAGAATAAGAACAAACACCGCAGCAAACTCCGTCAACTGCGTGGGCGTCCCAGTGGCGATGACGATAAGACCCCGGTGCTCGGCATGGTTGAGCGCGGCGGTCGCGTCGTGGCCTGTGTCACTCCGAACGTCAAAGCAGAAACCGTATTCCCGATCATCGCAGAGCGCGTGCTGCCTGAGAGCATTGTTTTTACGGACGAATATTCCGTCTATGATCGGCTGGCGACTCCAGAGAACGGCTACCAGCATCGCCGCATCAAACACGCCGAAAAGGTGTACGTCATGGGAGACGTTCATACGCAGACCATCGAAGGCTTCTGGAGCTTGTAAAGCGCGGGATCGGTGGCGTGTACCACAATGTGGGAAAGCAAGTATCTACAAACCTACTTGGACGAATACAGCTTTAGGTACAACCGCCGCGAGAGCGGGAACCTGATTTTTCATGCGATTTTGCAGCGGGTTTCCGAGCGGGTGTTTGAACGGCACGTTGCACCAGTCTCAGAAAATCAGCCCGCGTAAAGGGAGCAACGGGTTCTTTCGTTTCGGGTTTTTGTTTCACGAGTCCCATCATACGCTCACATTTTTAGCAGTCTCATCTGCTCCGCTGCGTCAGCCGATGAGACGCGCTTCTTGGGGGAGACAAAAGTCTCCGTCGGGTTCGGGTAGTCAACGCCCTTACCAGCCAACATATCTTCGACGGTCAGGATTTGGAGTCTGGGATGTTTTGATCTCCACCAAATCGACTCGTAGAACCCGGCATCCATCGCTTCCGAGATCATGGTTTTTGTTGGCGGCTCCAATGCAATGAGCACTCCAATAGCCGCTTTCTGACTACCGATGACAGCTAGAAGCTCCCGAACGTGGAGAATGTGCGGCTTGCCCGATTTGACGGAGATGATGATTTCCTTCGTATTACTGCCTACAGGTTCGTCGTGGAACGCAATCCTGCCGTCGATGCCCTTATCGGCTCCGCGCTTCTGCTCCAACGGAAAGCCGCACAGCTTTCCGACTGCCCAACACTGAAACTTGAACGGGTCAGCTTGCGCCAGTGCTCGCGCCTCGCTCAAGGTTGGCGGATCGCCGTCGAACTCATACTTAGCCTTTGGCCCGAGCCTATGACGCACAACTGCGATGGCCAGATGGGTGATGTCTATTCCAATCCACGACCTCCCCAAATCTTCGGCGACGGCTATCGAAGTTCCGCAACCGCAGAACGGGTCTAGCACAACATCTCCCTTGTTCGTGCTCACTTCGATTATTCGTTGCAGTAGCTCTTCCGGCTTTTGCGTCGGGAATCCCAGCCGTTCTTTGCCGGAACCTGGGATGATCTTGATGTCCCAAACATCTCGCATCGACAAGCCTCGCGATGGCTTGTCTACCGTGAGTTTGCGCGTTCGCGTTTCCGGGTCTAGTACCTGAGTCATGCCCTTAAATCGCTTCTCGTAAAGCTCGGGCTGTTTGGCTCATACTTGATGTTGAATGTTTCGGGGCTGCTCCTATCCTTCACATAGAACAGCAACACATCGTGCATTCGCTGAAAGTGTTTGGACGGGCTAGGCCAGCGGCGATACGACCAAATGATCTCGTTGCGGAAGCACTCAGGCCCAAAATCGAGTCCATCAACACCTTGAGGTAGTGGCTCGCCGCCGGATCGCAATGCAGATAGATGCTCGCACCCTTTTTCATCGCGCGCTTTAGCTCGACAAGCCGGGGAGCCATCATTGTGAGATAGGCCAGCATCGTATTGCCGCCGCCAAAGAGCTTGTGGAACGACTGAAGGGCATTGCCAACGCCGCCGCCAACTTCGACGACTTCTTGGTATAAAGCTGCACTCTCCCGGTCCCAACTCCATGTGTCTTTAAAAACCAATCGCTGCGCAGCAGCCCGCGTTCCGTCCTCTTCAGTGAAAAGCAGGTTGTATTTCTTGTCGCTCTTAAACGGCGGGTCTAAGTAGACCAAATCGGCGACTTCACTAGGAACGCGCTCGCGGTCGCGAAGGATCGTTAATTGTCACCGAAATACAGATTGGACTCACGCCTCTGCATACACGCGAAGCGTAGTACGTCAAGTGGGGGAATACTAGCCGGGGTTATCGATCTCCGTATTGTTCGATCCCAATTTCGATCCCAGTTTGGTTTGATCTGCCCGATTTGGAAAGACGATTGCATATGCCCTGTCACGGTTTCGCTATTCTATCACTTGTCTTGGGGGGATAATTACCTTTGCGGGGAACGAAGCAAGCTGTTGAACTGAAGGGGCTTAGCTCGACATGTAAGTCCAATGCCTATAATATTTTGCGGGCAAAGTATTCAAAGCAAAGATTTTACGATGTGTGGGGGGAGGGGGGTACCCCCACGAAGTCGGAGACCGCAGGTCCCTCCACTCGGACTAAAGTCCTCCGTCGGGATGACACGGTGGAAAAGGAATTTCGGTCGGGATGACAAGTAGGGAAGAGGCTGCGGGCAACGCCCCGCTATAACGCGGCGCTGAAGCTCCGCACTACCCGTGCTCGGCGGCGCCAAGGATTGCTGGGAAAGACTAACCAGCATTCACTGGCCACTGCCTCTACACTCCCGCCGCCGCCACTCCCTCATAATGCCGCTGGCTGCGCGGCAACTTCTCGGCGTAGCCCAGCAGGAAAAACAGCGCCGTCGAGAGCAGGCAGACTACCAGGCGGACGCGCGCCAGGGGCAGCGGCGCAAGGTCCATGAACTTGCCGAAGCGCCATGCGCCCCAGTTGATGACCTGGGTGGGAACGACCGTCCAGATGGCAACGTAGAACCAGGCGCGCTCGGCGCCTTCGCCGAGGGTGTCGCGGCGCGCGCGCGGCGTCCAGTCGAGGACGGTCCCGAGTACGACCGCGATCGCCAGCGGATAGTAGCCGTAGCGATACAGGTCCTTCAGCATCCAGCGGCCATTGATGGACGCGACGACCAGGCCGATGAGGTTGAGCGCGTAGGGAACGATGATGTCGACCCAGGCCGCGGTGTAGCAGACCACGCGATACGGCAGGTTCGGCTGATGCACGCCGTAGTGGGTGATGTACGGGCGAGGCTCGCATCCCGGCAGCCGGCCCGCGAGGCCGCGCCAGGCCACGAAGACGAGGATGATCGCCAGCCAGATCCAATGGCGACGGTCGGGACCGCGGGTGTAGAGGTCGTAGGTGAGCGGCCAGCCGGGCAGCACCCAGAAGACCCAGATCCAGATGGGAGTGTGCAGAACGCGGTAGTAACGCTTGTTGCGTTCGCGGAAGACGGCCTGTTTCATCGAGAGTAGATGGTAGCAGAGGAGGCTTCGAGCTTCGAGCCGCGAGCTACGAGCAAGGAGCTCGAGGCTCGAGGCTCGGAGCGCGCGGTGGCTTCACTGCCCCAGCACGTTGTCGGCGGTTTTCTGCGCCTGGGTGATGTCGGCTGAAATGGCTATGGCTCGCCGCCTAGCCGTCTGCGCCTCGTCATGTTGTCCGGCGTGGTCCAGCGCGCCGGCCAGCAGCAGATACTCCCAATCGGAAGAAGGAGATATCTTAATGGTCTTGGTGTATGCCTGAATCGCGGTATGGAGGTCCCCGGACTTCTGCGCGAGGAGTGCGATTCCCAGCCACGAACGGGCGTCATTGGGATTGATGGTAACGGCCTGCTGAAAGCTCGCGCTCGCCTGCTCATAGTCCTTCAGACCACGGTAGGCGAGGCCCATATTGCTGAAAGCTTGTGCGCGGCTCATGAGCGTTCAGTCTTTGCGTGTTTTGCGTCATCGCGATTACTTTTTGGTACTGCTCAATAGCGGCCGCCAGGTTCTTGTGGTCCTGCTCGTAGGCGCCAATGTTGAGATTGCTGTCGGGGTCAGACGGATTGATGGCTACGGCCGCGCGAAAGTGCGGCATGGCTTCTTCCACTTCTCCTAACTTGAGCAGGGCATGGCCAAGATTATTTTCGGCGACCCAGTTGTCCGCATTGGCCTGCTGCGCTTGTAACGCTATCACCCGCGCCCACAGCCTGGTGTTGTCGCTCCAGTAGTCAAGCTGATGACGGGCTGTCAGCGCCAGCGCCAACAGGACAACGACACTGACTCCCCACTGCCACGCAGGCGCGAGATGCCGCTGCTCCGCCCAGTCCGCTGCTGCCCAGCAAATCATGATGAACAGCCCCACAAATGGCAGATAGGCGTAACGATCGGCCATCGCCTGCACGCCCACTTGCACGATGCCGATCATGGGAACCATGGTTCCCAGAAACCAAAGCCAGCCAATCAGCAGGTAACGCCGTCGATGCCGTTTGGCAATCACCAAACCCGTAATCGCCAGCAACAGCAGCAGCGCTGCTATCACCTGCCAGATCCTGATGGAATTTCCGGGATGCGGGTAGATCAGTGTCAACTGCGAAGGCCAGATGGCCTTGCCCAGGTAACGTGCGTAAGCAAGGAAGGCATTCTCAATCCGCAGGCGGAACGGCTGCCAGTGCGGGCCACTCATCGCGCCCGACTCGTATTGCGCGTGAACCGTGATGACAGCGCTGCCCGCTGCAAGGGCCAGCAAGGGAAGCTTCTCCAGCAGCAGCCAGGAGAACGGCTTCGCCGGAATAAGCGGCTCGCCGTCTGCCGCCAACCTGCCGGAGACATTCGCTGGAGCGGCCAGTAATCCCACAGCAACAGGACAAACGGCAAGGTGATCACTTGCGGTTTGGCCATCAATCCCAGCGCATACAAACCCGCGACCACCAGGTACGGAGCCACGCGCGGTTTGCGTGCATACCATCCATAGGCGCCCAGCGCCAGCAGGAAGAACATCATGCTAAGCAGGTTCTTGCGCTCGGCAATCCACGCCACCGATTCGACGTTGATCGGATGCAGAGCGAACAGTGCGGCGACCATTGCACTGCGGCCTGCATAGCCGGTCGGCTTCCACAGCACCCAGAACAGCAGCATCACGTTGATCACGTGCAGCAGCAAGTTCGTCTCATGATGTCTGCCGGCATCCAGGTTGAACATCTGGCAATCCAGCGCGTGCGAGAGCCACGTCAGCGGATGCCAGTTCGACGCATACAACGACGTAAAGCTCCACTTGACGGTCTCCCAGCTCAAGCCAGCCTGCACCTGAGGATTGTTGAGCACGTAAATGTCGTCGTCGTAGTTCAGGAAAGGATGGCTGCTTACAGGGTAGTACAGCGCGACCGTGGCTATCACAATGGCGGCGACAAGCAACGCAATACGCGTGCGCGGCGATAGGGTCACTCCGGCGCGGCTCGGAGCTTGCGCTCCTTTGCGATTCTTCGTCCGAGCTTTCTCGCGAATAGCAGCCACTCGTCTCACCGTCTCCGGAAATTCCTACCCCGGTATGATACGAAACATCCCGCGTTTGGACTGCATCGCTGTCGGTAGAACCAGTGACAAGGTTTGTCCCTGCTCTGTAGATCCAGATCGGCTAGAACAACTGCTGTGCGTTATACAGCAATTGCCCGTTCTACCAGATGTGCCTCCGCCATCAGTTTGTGCGGGCGCAGCGGATGCTTGTCGTCATCGAGGTGCAAAACGGTGTGGCCGTGCGCGGTGAGGTAGTCGCTGACCAGCATACGATGGCATTGGAAGTACATCCGCTCCGCGCACATGATCGCCGTATTGCCCTGCTCCGCCAGTTGCAGCAGTCGCACGATCCCCTGCGCGAACTCCGGCGTCAGCATGTAGTCAGCGTAATTGCGAAAGGATTCGTTGCGGAGGCCGGTGTTGGGAGAGTCGTCGCGCATCTTCTTGCGGCGGCCGCCGAGTTCCTTCATCCACACGTACGCGATGCCGTGTTTCGGCAGTTCGACTTCGAGCGATTCGCGATTGAAGTGCGGCAATCTGCGCGACATGGGAAACGCGCGGATATCGACCAGCGTGGCGATGCAGTGCGCCTGCAGCGCTGCGACAAGTTCGTCGAGCGTGCGAGTGGAATGGCCGATGGTGTAGATTTTGGGCATCTAGGACTTAACGCGGCTTCCAAATTCGAACAATGCAGAAGATAAGTGTGGCCGGAAGGAATATCGCAAAAACTAGGAGTAAGCCATAAACCGTGAAAGGCGAGTTGGACCACATCGTTTCGACGGTTGCGAACTCGCTGACGCCGGTTAATGCCAGGCCGTAGATTATGAATCCAAGAGTAGTGCTAAGCGCGACCTTCCTTTTTTCCCCGGCGAAATCTCCTGCCACGATTCTGAACCATGAGGCTATGAGCAAGCAGAACGCCCAGGGCGCGAGAAGCCGAAAACAGAAGGTCCTGTGCAAGTGTCTTGTCGATATGCATCCCGCACCTAACGAATGCTTCCCAGCGCAGCCGTGACCGTCGCATCCTGTGACGCCTCGACCGTGCGCAGGTCGAGCAGCACGCGATCGTCCTCGACCCGCGCGATGATCGGCATCTCCCATTGCCGCAGTCGTACTCAGCATCTCGTCAGCCGACAGCCCGCCACGTCTAACGGCCAGCGCTCGCGACGGCAGTGTCGAGCCCGGCGCTGCGCCGCCACCAAGCACCGAACGCGACTCCACAACTTCAATCTCCAAATGAGGTGAGCTGATTCGCAGTTGTCGCGCGATGTGCTCGGCGCGATGTTGTAGCTCTTCGTCGGTGACGCGCAACATGCGAAGCGCCGGAATCGAATCGTAATCCTCGCGCAGATAAGCCAGCAGCGTCGCCTCCAGCGCTGCGTAGAACATCTTGTCCACACGCAGCGCCCGGAACAGCGGATTCGAACGGATCTTCGCCACCAATTCGCGATCGCCGCTGACGATCCCGGCTTGCGGGCCGCCCAACAGCTTGTCGCCGCTGTAGGTCACGACATCGATGCCGGCGCGCAGGCTATCGGCAATCATCGGCTCGCCGTGCACGCCAGCCTGGCGGAGATCGAACAGCTCGCCGCTGCCCAGGTCTTCCATCACCGCGATTCTGTGCTTGCGGCCGAGCGCGGCCAGTTCTTCCAGCGCAGGCTGCTCGGTAAAGCCAACGATCTGAAAGTTGGAACGATGGACCCGCAGCAGCAGTTTCGTTTTGTCGGTGATGGCGCTCTCGTAGTCGGCAAGGCGCGTACGATTCGTCGTGCCAACCTCGCGCAGGACTGCGCCAGACTTCGCCATTACGTCCGGAATACGAAACGATCCGCCAATCTCCACCAGTTCGCCGCGCGAGACGATGACCTCGCCGCCCTCGGCCAGCGAATTCAACGCCAGCAACACAGCGGCGGCATTGTTGTTGACGACAATGGTCGCGACTTCGCGCGCGGCGGTGTTCAGTAATTTCGCGAACAGGCGACTGACGTGAAGGTCGCGCTTGCCGCGCTCGCCGGTAGAAAGATCGAACTCGAGATTGGAATAGCTCTGCGAAATTTCCCCGACGTGCCGCAACGCCTCCCGGCTCAGCGGCGCGCGACCAAGGTTGGTGTGCAGAATGACACCGGTCGCGTTGATGACCGGACGGAGGGAGTTCGCCAGCGATTGTTGCAGCCGCCGTTCCAGTCCCTGCCGAGCGCTATCGATGGCAGCTTTGAGTTGGGCCCCATCGAGAGAACCGGCGGCGATCCCGCCACGGAGCTCTTCGAGAAAAGCACGGGAAGCCTCGACCGTCGCCGCATGACCGAACCGTTGAGCCAAAGACTGCACGCCTCCAATGCGAAGCAGTTCGTCAACCGAGGGCAGCAGACGGAACAACTCAGGCTTGATGGTTTCGGTCACGGTGTTCCAGTTTGCGCCGTAGGGCCAGAGAAGAGCAAGTTGTGTTGCCATCACGCGGCTCGGAATGCATTTCTCCCGTCCACGCCGGGCTTACGAGTCTGTTTGGCGCCGTTGACTTCCTCGCCGCAACCAGCAACCGCAGGGTTGGCGGATAAATGTAAAGAGCCAGCAATCGAGTCCCGCAAGGCGGGACGGCGACAGTATAGCCCAGCACGTAGCGCAGCGGAGTGCTGGGTAAAGCGAACTTTGTACCTGAGCCCCCCGGGGGCGGCACATGGTTGTGGCCCATTTCTCAAGATTATGGGAACTAACTCAATGTCCAACTTTCGGCGCTGGTGACCGAAGATCGGACAGGACTGTCGCCGAATGTAGACTCACGTCCTCCGAAACAGCCGCCGCAGCAGCAACCCGATCATGACTCCTCCGGCGATGAGCCCGGTAGCCATCTGGGGATCGAAGAACCTTACGAAGCGCGCACCAGCCTCGGTGACTTCCAACACACCGATGGGCGTGACTTTGACGCCTCCGCCTCCGCCCGACCCGCCCACCGCGTCATCGGCCCCCGTTTTGTTCTCCCCGCCGCCGCCCGCGCCCAGGCCATACTGCACGCGGGCTACCGGGATGATGGTTTTGCCATGCGCTTCGATAGGTTCGCCGAACACGTTCTGCACCTTCCCGGTGGTGCTGAAACGATCAGCCAGCGAAGTCAAAATCTCTTTAGGATCAAGCATGGAAGACTCCCTCGACTATTGGATGCGTCAGGATGTAGTTTGACGCGAGCGCGTTCGCGACGGGGCTTAGGACTTCGGCGGTCGTCTGTCTTGAAGTGTCATCCCGACCGCCGGGTTCAGCCGGAGCGGAGGGACCTGCTTTACGTCGGTGGCGAGCGAAAGGCGAAGAGCGACCTTCACCCCACTTCGACTAATCCATACCGCCGGTTCCAATGGCTGCGCAGATGGTTCACCGCGCGGGCGATCTCCTCTTGCGTCACATCCGCATTCGGCCCCGCCAGAACGTAGCGCGCCTCCTTGCGAGCGGCTTCCAGCAAGTCCCGATCGCGCAGCAGATTTGCCACACGAAAATTTGGTATTCCGGCCTGGCGCGTCCCGAAAAACTCGCCCGGACCGCGCTGCTCCAGGTCGAGCTCGGCAATCTCGAATCCGTTCTGGGTGCGCACCATCGCGTCGAGTCGTTGCTGCGCTTCCACGGAAACCTTCCCGCCGGTCATCAGCACGCAATACGACTTGGCCGCGCCGCGTCCAATGCGGCCGCGCAGTTGATGCATCTGCGACAGCCCGAAGCGCTCCGCGTGTTCCACAACCATGACATTGGCGTTGGGCACGTCCACACCGACTTCGATCACCGTCGTCGACACCAGCACATCAATTTCGCCGCGCTTGAAACTCGCCATGGTCGCATCCTTTTCGTCGGCGCTCATGCGGCCATGCAGCAGGCCAACGTGCAGGCTAGCGAACTCATGCGAGCGCAGCCGGTCGTGCATCTTGATGGCGGCCTTCAGCTCGCCTTCCATCGCTCCTTCTTCGATCACGGGATAGACGATGTACGCCTGATGTCCGGCGGCGACCTGTTTGCGCACGAACTGCCAGACTTCCTCGGCGCGCTCATCGCCAACCAGGTGAGTCGTAATGGGTGTGCGTCCGGGCGGCAGCTCGTCGAGAACGCTGGTGTCCAGGTCGCCGTAGATCGTCAGCGCCAGCGTTCGTGGAATCGGTGTCGCCGTCATCACCAGCACATCGGGCTCTGCTTCATCGGACTTCTTCATCAGGCGGAAGCGTTGCATCACGCCGAAGCGATGCTGCTCGTCGACAATCACCAGGCCAAGCTTGTCGAACTCCACTGTCTCCTGGATGAGCGCGTGCGTCCCGATCACCAGTTGCGCGTTGCCTTGCGCAATGTGATGTCGCACCTGCTTCTTGCGCCCCGATTCCTGCGAGCCGGTGAGCAGCACAATGCGATATCCCGCAGCTTCCAGAATCTGCCGCGCCGAAAGATAATGCTGCGTCGCCAGAATTTCCGTTGGCGCCATGAGCGCGACTTGGTAACCGTTCTCGATGGCAATGACCGCGGCTTCCAGCGCCACGATAGTTTTGCCCGAACCCACGTCACCTTGTAGGAGACGGCGCATCGGCGGGGGCGCGGCCATGTCACCGGCAATTTCCTTCAACACTCGCTTCTGCGCGGCTGTGGGATGAAACGGCAGGATGCGCTTGACCGCGCCCCGGACGCGGTCGTTGATGGGGAAGGCAATGCCGGTCTGGGCGCGCATCTTGCGGCGTTTCAGTTCCAGCCCGAGCTCCAGAAAGAAAAGTTCTTCAAAGATAAGCTGGATGTGCGCCGGTGTGCGCGCCGCCTGTAGCTTGGTAAGACTTTCGCCGACCTCGGGCCAGTGCGCTTGCCAAAAGGCGCGCCGCCGATCAATTAGCTCCAAGCGCCCGCGAACAGTTGCGGGGATCGCATCGGAGATGTCTTGATCGAGGTTCTCCAACATGCTGTGGATAACGCGGCGAAACCAACGCGCGGTGAGCCGGCCATTGCCGGCCGCTTCGTAGATGGGGACGATGCGGCCAACCTCCAGCGACTGCCACTTCTGCTCCTCGCCGCCGCCCGAAGACTCCGACGGATCGTGCAGCACCTCGAACTGCGGCTGAAGGATCTGGAAGCGATGCCCGCCGCGGTCGCCGGCTTCGACTTTGCCATATAACGCCACCAGCATTCCGGCTCGGAACTTGTCTTGCAGGTAGGTTGCGTTGAACCAGATGCACTTCAAAGTGTCGCGGCCCTGGCCGACGGTCATCTCGAAGAGCGGCATGCGACGGGTGCGAAACAAGCCGAAGGTGCGGACTTCCGCGATGACGCTTGCCATCTCGCCCACCCGCAGCTCGCCAATGCCGCGCGGATTCAGGCGGTCTTCGTAGCGGAATGGCAGGTAGTACAGCAGGTCCTCGACCGTGCTGATGCCTTTCTCCAATAGAATTTCGGCGAACCTAGGTCCGATTCCTTTGACGTACTGCACGCTGGTCGCGAGGTCGAGCACAGAAGGATGGTAAATCAAGCAACTAGCAACTAGCAGCGAGCAACTAGTTTGAGTCTGGTGGAGGGACGTGGTTGAGGGAACAAAGCCGGATATCTGCACTATAGGGTCGGGACGCTTTAGCTAATTGCTAGTAGCTTTTTTCTGGCATCATCCCAGCCGTCACCGGTGTCAAAGTTATAGGTGTTTCGAAAAATCCTCAAGCAGACGGTTGCCGTGGTTGTCGGCAACCTGCTTTACTTCTTTGTCTTGATGCCGCATCTGCCGGCGGCGGCACGGCACCGTCCGGACCGGCTCGATCTTGGATTGATCGTCGACTTCTGGCTGTGCGTAGTGTTGTACGGTGCGATTGAGTTAGTGGACCGGAAGTGGCAAAGAAGCGGCTAGGCGGAACAGTTTGCGAATCCCTCTATGGTTTGCGAATCCCGCTATGGTTGTCATCACGAGGAGGCCTTCAGGCCGACGAGGGATCTGTTTTTCCCAGCGCTTGCGCCGCGACTAGAACTCCTCGTCCCGATTGTTGAAGTCTTCCAGCATCTGCCGCAGATCGAGTTTCTGCTTAAGCTGTTCCATCTGCTGTTGCAATTCCGGCGTCCAGTTTTTCATGGAAGACTCGATCTGGCGTCGCATCTCGTCGAGCTCTTTCTGACTTGGCAGTGAAGTTTGCAATTGGCGCTTCATCTCGTCAATGTCCTTTTGACTGGGCATCGAGTGCTGCATGTCCTGCCGCAACTGCTCCATTTCCTGCTGCGTCGGCTTGGCCGATTTCGCCAGTTCGCGAGACATCTTATCGATGTCCTTCTGCTGATGCTTCATCGACTTCTCGATCTCGCGACGCAGCTGCTCCAGCTCTTCTTCGCTGGGCCCCACTTGCGCAACCATTTCGTTTTGGCCGCGTTCGATTTCGGGCCGCATCTGCGCTATCTGCCCGCTCAGCTCCTGCGCCTCCGTGTCCAGGTTCAACCAGTCCTCCGGCTGAAGCCGCGAAGTGTCGGCCGGTCCCGGAACATTGATGACTACGGTCTGCTCATGCTTGTCGCGCCAGATGCCGACCGAGACCTTCGTGGCTTGACCGTGCATTCCGCGCTGCCAGTCGGCCATGTCGTGTACGGTCTCGTTGTTGACCTTCAGGATGATGTCCCCGGCTTTCAGCCCGGCGGCCGCTGCCGGACTGCCTCCTTCAACCGAGCGCACCAGCACGCCATGTCCACGCGGCACGCCGAAGAAGTCCGCCAGTTGCGGGCTTAAGCTTTCCACCACCAGACCGTGACGCGCCGAAAGCACGGTGAAAGACGGAATCTCGAGGTCAGGAGGATAAGCATGCGGAGGCGCGGGAGAGCCCATCGTAATCGCCGGCATAGCGCGGGCGTGCGACATTACGTTCCAACTCCCCAGCGTTACCTTCATGTCCTTGCGTTGACCATTGCGCATAATGGTAAGGGTCACCGTCTTTTGCGGAGGAGTAGCGTGGATCAAGCCTTGCAGCTGCTCTGGTCCGTCAACCTTGGAGCCGTCGAAGGCAACCACAACATCGTTCTCCATCAGACCGGCGTGGCAGGCAGGACCGTCCTGGTCAACGTAGGTAATGATGGCGCCCGCCGGCTCCTGTAGTTTCAGCGCAGAAGCCCGTTGCGGGGTGACGGCGGTGATCTGGACACCAAGGTACGCGCCGGAATGCGCTTCCGGCCATGGCTGTGCAGCTGCCGGACCAGCCATCGCCCGCACAATCATCGCGACCACGAACAAAGCGACCAACGAAACTGTATTGCGTGTACGCATAACGTCCAACCCTGAATCTACTGACATTTCCGAAAAGCGATCTGCCCAATGGTAGTCCGGATGCGCAACGCCGGACCACCGCCATTGATGGCTCCCTCAGCCGACATCGACCGTGGACTCCATTGCCCACCCTGCTTGGTGATGTTCAAGCCGGGAAACTCCGAGGTAATGCCGTTGCCGGCGGCCATATCGGAAGTGGCATGTACGGTCACCGGCAGATTGCCGGCAAGGCATACAGCCACGTCGCCCGCTGCGGTGTGGAGAAACGAGTCGGTGAAACCGTGATTGCCGATAAACTCCACCGTGATCGGCCCGGCCCCCGTTTCCACTTGCGCCCCGCGGCTCAGCCGGAACAGCGCCACGCTGCCGCCACCGGTACTGACTTGCACCGGACCGGTAGCGCTGCTCACGCGCACGCTGCCCCCTTCAGTCTTGGCGTCAACTGCGCCGTCGATATCTCCCAGATACAAATTGCCTCCGCCGCTCACCACATGCAGATCACCCTGGCACTTCTGCACCTGAATGCTGCCGGCGCCGGTTTGAATCGTAGAGGCCCGCGAAGAGCCGATATAAACACGGCCGCCGCCCAGGTTAACCTGGGTCAGTCCGCCAACGTTGGCCACGCGCACATCCGCCGCACCACTGGTCAGCGTCAGATCGCTGCCCAGATTGCCCGCCTCGACATTGCCTCCGCCACTGGCAATCTTCACCGGACCCGCCAGGTCGTCAAGCTTGATCAGGCCCGCGCCCGTCGTCGCCACGATGGTAGCGGCAATCGAACTAAACGCCAGCGAGCCGCTGCGCGTCTGCACTTTTACCAGGCTGAGTTCGCGCGGCACCTGCACAATGAACTCGGCCCCGAATCGTGCCAGGTTCTTCTTGCCGGCCTTGCCTTCGAGGGCGTCGCTGTCGCCAGCCTTGACCGCCGAAATACGGAATTGCTCAAACTGCTTTCGCGCATCCTTCTCGCTGCCGGCGTAGGAGCGCTTGCGGATGACATACGAAACCCGCGGCGAGTTCCCCTGCACCTGCACTGAGCCGAGGTCCGTAGTGACATGCATCTCGCGGGCCGTCGGCATCGTCCCGGTAATTTCTTCCACCCAGGAATTGCTGTCGCGATAGATTCGGGATTGCTGCGCGCAGACGGGAAGCACAACCGCAAACGCCACCACACAGACACACACGGACAGAGGGGACTGCTTGATGGTTTTTCTCTCCCGCTGTGTAGCTGGCCGGTGATTTTGTTCTTCCTTAAGTTTGCGATCGGCCATTTCTCTGTGACTCAGTTCCTTCGTGTTTAATCAATGTTCGGCATCGAAGTCAACTCGCGTTGCGATTCGGTGCGGATGTACGGGCTGGGATCTTCCTTGGCCAATTGCTGCAGCGCCATGCGCACGCTGCTGTCGGCAAGTACGGGCTCCAGTGCATGCAGAGCTCCGCTACGCACTCCCAGGTTGCTGTCATTCAGCAAGGCCTCAAGAACAGCGTTGCGCACCCTGATGTCCTGCTTCACATAAGAGCCCAAGCCATCCAACGCCTTCAGGCGCACTCCCGGATTGCTGTCGTAGCGCAAGGATAGGTAAGGGCTTCGCGCACCCGGGGATCGTCGGGCTGGCTGTTCAGCGCATCCACCACATCGAGCCGCACCCCGGGATTGTTGTTATTGTTTTTGGCCGCGAAGGCCAGCAGTTCTTTAATCTGGCCATCGCTTACCGTTCCCTCTACTGAATCGGGCACCATGCGTTCGTAGTTGATCTTGACTTTGTCGGAATTGGGCTGCCGGTCAATCGAAGTAATGCCGGCGATGGAGGATTCCTGTGTGGACAATTGCGGATCGACATGGATCTTGCCGTGTCCCAGCGCGCTGTACATCGTCCCTAAGCCGCCGCCAAAGCCGACGATGAGCAATATCGCGGCCAGCGCGGGCGAAAAACGAACCTGCCGCAGCCATGCCGTGGGATCGAAAGCCAGGCGATGATACCAGGCACGCTTCTGCTCGGCGGTCTCCAGCGCTTCCTGTAGCCGCATCCGAGCCGCTGCCAGAAAGCTGGCCGAGGGCTCTTCCACTGGCACGACGTTCATCTCTGCCTGAAACTCCTGCTGGGCGGCCAACTCCCCAGCGCAATCCTTGCAGCGCTGGATATGCTGCTCCACCTCATGCCGCGCGTCGTCGGCCAGCTCGTTATAGAGGTACAGGCAAATGTTCTGTTGTACCCAATCGCAATTCATAAATCCTCTCACTTCGTTCGAGGGCAATTAGCAACTAGCAATTAGCTTCAACTCACCGTGATGCACATCTTGGGCAAAGTGCTAATCTTGTTTGCCTTTACTAATTGCTAGTTGCTAGTTGCTAGTTACTAATTGCTTCCTCATCTCGCATCCTTCAGCGCAGCCCGCAGCTTTTGCGTGCCGCGGAACAGCGTGTTCTTCGCTGTCTCTTCCGTCGTATTCAAAATCTCCCCAATAGTGCGCAGTTTCAGCCCCTGGTAATGCTTCATCTCGAATACCATGCGCTCGCGTGGCGTCAGCTTCTTCAGGGCCTTGGCAATTCGCGCACCCAACTCGCGCCGCATCAAGTCGCGCTCGGGGCTGGCGCCCGATCGCTGGTCAGCAACCTGATCGAGCAGATCGTAGGTACCGCCTTCGGAATCGGTCGCGATGCCCGAGTCCTCTTTGCGCACCTGCCGCTTACGCAGCAGGTCGAGGCACAGGTTGGTGACGATGCGATAAATCCAGGTGTAGAACGAGCACTCGAAGCGGAAGTTGCCGATGTTCCTGTAAGCCTTGAGGAAGGCTTCCTGGTAAATGTCCTGAGCGTCCTGCTCGGAGCGCGTCAGGTGATACGCCAGACGGAGCACGGGGCCGTCGTACTGGCGCACCAGTTCCTCGAACGCGGCGTGATTGCCACGCTGTGCTTCGCGGATCAACTCCGTGTCGTTCATGCGGCTCTGGGCCTGCCCCACGCGTACTGCTGACGCTTTGCCCGTCTCCTGCCACGCCTCAGGAGGACGAAGCGCCGGGGTTCTCAACTCGCGCCCCTTGGACGCTCGTTGAGGTGCAAGTCCCGGGCCAACCGTGAGGGAAACTGCTACCGCTTCGGCCGGCATCTCTGGTTTCTACCTGCTTTGTAATTGGCAAGCCAATTCTCGTGCCTGCAACTAGATAGACGGGCGCGGGGAGAAACCGTGAGCGAATTATAGACCTGTTCCTCTAGTACTTACGTGGGAAGACGCTCGCCGGTTCAGGAAGCGGGGTTACTACTCGGGTTTCCGGCGGTTAGCAGTTGGCACTTGCCACTTGGCACTGGTGCTTGGTGTTTTGCTTCCTGCGACCCGAGAGCAGTCCGCGGCAAGGACTCCTATGACGCAACCCACCTGAGACAAATGCTTTGCCTAGGTGCCAAGTGCTAAATGCCGAATGCGGTACACATCGCGATTGACCGCGACTTTCATTAGCTAAGTAAACTTAGCTAATGAGCTACACAGTCCACCAGGCCAAGACCAACCTCTCGCGGCTGATCAAGGAAGCCCAGAGCGGGAAGGAAGTGATCATCACGCGCGGCAAGGAGCCGGTCGCCAAGATCGTGCCGATCACCAGCGTCGCCAAAAAGCGTGTGCCGGGAATGTTTAAGGGACAACTGTGGTCCGCGCCGGACGCATTCGATCCCCTCACCGATGAAGAGATGCGCGAGTTGGGCTTCGAGTGATCGCGCTGGCGGACACGCATGCGCTACGCTGGTGGTTAGACGATCAGGTGAGCTTGTCGGCTGCGGCAAAAGACTTCTTCACAGACCGCTCAAATTCGCTTGTAATTTCCACGGTCGTCCCGTGGGAGCTTGCAATCAAAACCAAAGCCGGCAAGTTGGAGAGTCGAGCCGCTGCTGAACCGCTGGCAGGAAATGTTAGAAGTGCAGCGCTTCTCCGAACTCCCCATCGAGTCCGCCCACGCGATCCGGGCCGGCCTGCTGCCCCGGCATCACAACGATCCCTTCGACCGCATGTTGGCGGCGCAGGCGCAGGCGACCGGCTGGCCCATTATCAGCGCCGATCGCATCTTCGAGATGTATGGGGTGCGACGGATCTGGTGAGAAGAAGTTGTGGAGGGCACCCGCAGCGGCGCCCTTCAGCGATACGTTCTGCTAACGTTATGCTTCGGCGCCGCTCTCTTCGCCCGCGGACTGACCGGCCTCTTCGGCGACCGCTTCCTTCGCGATCGCCACTTTCACCGGCACGATCACGTCGCGATGCAGCTTGATCAGCACGTTGAACTCGCCCACATGCTTCAGCGGTTCTTCCAGCAGGATCTTGCGGCGATCGATGTTATGGCCCTTGTGCTCGAGCTCGCGCGCGATGTCGGCCGAAGTGACGGAACCGAATAGCTGGTCATGGTCGCCAGACTTGCGGGTGAAGCTCAGCTCGACGCTGGCCAGTTGTTTGCCCAGTGCTTCGGCATCGCCCTTCTCGTGAGCCAGGCGCCGCACGGCGGAAGCCCTCATCTGCTCGATGACAGCGCGATTGGCCGGCGTCGCTTCAATCGCCAGCTTCTTGGGCAGCAGATAGTTGCGGCCATAGCCCTCGGCAACTTTCACCACATCGCCGCGTGAGCCAAGCTTGGATACGTCTTCTTTCAGAATAACTTCCATGAGAACTCCGTTGGATCGCGACACTTGCCGGATTTTCGTTCCTGCATCGTGCGCAGCGGCTGAGCGGCGGCTGGCTTCTGTGCCGCCCAGCCGAAGGGCGACAGGCTAAGCTCTGTCGTCCCTGCGGCGCGCGGCTCATCTTTGGCCTGTTCCTGCGTGCCCTGGGCTAACCCTCAGCAAGAAAGGCTCGCGTATCAGCTGGAAATCTACTAACTAGCCACTGACCACTAGCCACTGCTTTACCGTCCGCCAAACGGCAGCAGCGCGATGTTGCGCGCCTGCTTAATAGCTTCGCTCAGGCGACGCTGATGCGGCGTGCATACACCGGTCAGGCGACGGGGAACGATCTTGCCGCTCTCCGCTACGAACTGCGACAGCAGACGCACGTCCTTGTAGTTGATGCCGTCGATCTTCTCGACGCAGAACTTGCAAACTTTCTTGCGGCGGAAAAACTTCCGCCCGCCTTCGCGCGGTCCGCCGGGACCACCGCCGGGACGCGGCCCACTGCGGGGTCCACGCGGACCACCTTCTCGCGCGCCACCGTCACTCCGCGGCGCTGGAGCGTCGCTGGTTGCCGCACCCGATGTCTTCGTTACTTCGTCTGCCATGATTCTCCTTCAATGCCTCGCTTGAGGCCTGATCTTTCCAGTGTGTGGCAAATCCCGGTTACGCGCCCACAGGCGCAGTCTCGCCACCTTCCGCCGGAGCGGCCTCGGGCGTCTCTTCCGGCGCGGGTACCGCGCTTTCGGCGGCGGCAGCGGCCTCGGCAGCTGCTGCTGCGCGTGTACCTTTGCCGCGGACTTTGGTATCGCGAATGGCCTTGATCTTGGCCAGCCGCTTCTGTTCTTCGTCCACGCGCACGGTGATGAACTTGATCACCGGCTCGGTCACACGCAGGCGGCGCTCCACTTCTTTCACCATGCCGCCTTCGCCTTCCAGCACCATCAGCATGTAAATGCCGTCATGGAACTTGCGCACCACATAGGCCAGCCGGCGTTTGCCCATGCGCTCGACACTCTTCACTGTTCCGCCTGCATTGCCGACCTGCGTCTCCAGGCTGGAGATCAGTTTGTCCTGCTCTTCTTCCGGCATGTCGGGACGAACGATGAACATCAATTCGTAAGTACGTTGCATTGTTTCTCCTAAGCAACTAGCAGCTAGCAATTAGCAACTAGCTTGAAAACTGTTGACAAGCGCAGTGCCTTGTCTCGTAGACTCCGCCTGCCGTATTGCTGTACAAACTGAGTTATAACTAGCTACTAGTTACTAGTCGCTAGTTGCTTCTTCCTTGCGATTAAAGCGGTTCATCGCTGCCTGCACGCCTTCGCCGAGGATCACTCGCACCGCCTCAGCCGCCTGATCCAGCACCTGGTCCACGACCGGAAGCTGCGCCTTCTTGAACTGCGCCAGCACATACTTCGCGCCATCGCCCACTGCATAATCCGGCCCAATTCCCATCCGGATACGTGTGATCTCCTGCGTACCTAGCGCGGCAATCACCGATTCCGCGCCATTGTGTCCCGCTGACCGGCCGCGCGGCCGCACTCGCAACGAACCGAACGGCAGATCCAGTTCGTCGTAGAGCAGCACCAGATCTTCTTCCGGCTGCGCCTGATACTCACGAACCAGCTCGCTCACCGACTGGCCGCTCAAGTTCATGTAGGTTTCCGGCTTGGCCAGCACGACCTCGTGTCCGGCTATGCGCGTCCGCGCCGTCTGCGCGCGGCAGTGGCGATTATTCACCCGCACGCCGCACTGCTCGGCAATGCGGTCCACCGCCAGAAAACCCATGTTGTGCGGTGTGAACTGGTACTCGATGCCCGGATTGCCGAGCCCGACGATCAGCTTCACGACCGTTACTTCTTCTTCTCGGCCTTCTCGGCCTTCTCCGGCTTGGCTGCCTTGTCGCCCTCGCCAGCTTCGCCGTCGGTTTCCTGCTTGCCCTTCTTGATGACCTCGGGCTCGGCAGCAGCGGCAGCGCCTTCCACGGCACCCTCGGCAGGAGTTGCTTCCACCACTTCCTTCACCGCAACCACGTGCGCTACAGGCTGGTTCTCCTCCGTGATGAACTTGAGCTTGTCCCCATGCGGCAAATCGGAAACGCGGATCACCTGGCCAAACTCCAGCTTGCTGACGTCCACATCGATGTGCCCGGGAATATCGGCCGGCAAGCACTCGATCTCGACTTCGCGCAACAGCAGTTCGAGAATGCCGCCCCCAACCTTCACGCCAGGCGCTTCACCCTTCAGCAGGACGGGCACGCTAACCTGCAGCACTTTGTCCATCGCGATACGCTTCAGGTCGACATGTAGCAGCGCGCTCTTGATGGGCTCATATTGCCAGTCCACGATCATCACCTTGGCGGTCTTGCCGTCGAGGCTCAGATCGAAGATCGAGTTGTGACCCTGCTCCGAATTCAGGATGCGCCGGATCTGCTTGGGATCGACGGTGACAGGCTGCGAATCCTGTCCTGCGCCGTAGACCACGGCCGGAATCAGGCCGCTCTGGCGGAGCCGGCGGGCATCGTTCTTGCCGCCACCTTGCCGCGGCTTGGCTTCTACGTTTTTCTCTGCAGTTGCTGTAGCCATAAATTCGTTCCTTTACAAAAACAGTCTGCTGACTGAAGTCTCTTCATGAATCGACTGAATAGCGCGTCCGATAAGCCCGGCGATCGACAGCACTTTGATCTTCGGCTCATTGCGCCCCGCCTCAGTCAGCGGGATCGTGTTGGTCACCACTACATCGGCCAAGGCCGATTTTGAAATTCTCTGGATCGCTTCTCCCGACAACACCGCATGCGTCGCGCAGGCATGCACCTCGCGTGCTCCCGCTTCCATCAACGCCTGCGCGGTCTTCACCAGCGTGCCCGCGGTATCGATGATGTCGTCGAGGATGAGACACGTGCGGCCCTTCACATCACCGATCACGTGCATCACCTCGGTCACGTCCATTTCCACGCGGCGTTTGTCCACGATCGCCAGCGCCGAATCCATCTTCTTGGCGAAGAAGCGCGCCCGCTCCACGCCGCCCGCATCCGGAGAAACCACGGTCAAATCCGGAAACGCCAGCTCCTTGAAATGCCCCACCAGCACCGGAGACGCGAACAGATGGTCCACCGGGATATTAAAAAATCCCTGAATCTGCGGCGCATGCAAATCCACTACCAGGGCACGATCGGCGCCTGCCGTCGTCAGCAAATCCGCCACCAGCTTCGACGAAATCGGCACTCGCGGCTTGTCCTTACGGTCCTGCCGCGCATAACCAAAGTACGGAATCACCACCGTGATGCGCCGGGCTGACGCGCGCTTTAGCGCATCGATCAGCAACAGCAGCTGCATCAGGTGCACATCTACCGGATCACAGGTCGGCTGCACCATGAAGACATCGGCGCCACGCACGTTCTCCTCGATCTGCACATACGTCTCACCGTCGGAGAACTTGCTGATGCATGCCTTGCCGATGGGCAGCTCAAGGAAATTGCAAATGTCCTTGGCCAGCGCATCGTTGGCGGTGCCGGAAAAGATCTTCCACTTGTCATCCTGGCGCGCCCTCACCGGCTTGCGCTCCGACAATGGCCTTTGTTGTGCCACCGGAGGAGTGCCGCCCTCACCTGGCGCCGCCGCAGAAACTCCACTCGTCTTCGTTGCTGCGTCCATTGCTATACCCCGCGCGACCTGGTTTGGTTACATGCTGGGTCCGAAAATACGAGCTGTCAGCCATCAGCCGTCAGCTCTCGGTTTTGCTCTTGGAACTCGAAACTGTCTGCCAACTGACAACAAGCCACTGACCACTGATCTTTGGCTGGGCGGCTAGGATTCGAACCTAGACAAAGTGCTCCAAAGGCACTTGACCTACCATTAGTCGACCGCCCAGTTTAGCGGCGAGCTACGAGCCGCGAGCAACTAACTAAAGTCAACACCTGAGTGCCTAACGCGTTCTCGCCCAAAAAAACCCGAAGTTCGCAGCGTTATCAGCCCGAAGCTCGGGGCTCGCCGGGTGCCCCGTTCTAGCCTTCTTTTGGCTAGGGCGGGGCAGTTCCGATGGTCTGCCAATATGCTTCTCGCGCCAAACTCGTTGTCGCAATGGCCGCATGTCCCGCGGCTCTCATACGCTCGGCTGCGGCCTCTGCTTCGCCTGCGGAGGCGAACACACCGTACAAGGTAGAGCCGGAGCCCGACAACGATGCATACTGCGCGCCTGCGTGCTGCAACAGCTCTTTTACCTCTCGCAACTCGGGATACTCAGGAAAGACGACGCGTTCGAAGTCGTTCTCGATCCCGGTTCGGACGAGGTCGAGAAGCGGTGTCTCGGCCCGGTCCCCGCCAAATGCGGGAACACCGGATGCAGGTTTCGCCATCCTAAGCCCTACAATTACATCGGGGCCGTTGGGGTCGCTAATCTGCGGGAAATTTGCGTTCAGCCAAGCAAACGCATCTGCACTGAACTTATCCATTGTACCCGCAGGTACAGCATCGGTCAACGCAACCCCGGCAGGGTTCAGTTCGTCCCAGCAAGCAAAGGCTTTCGGAGTAGAGACGCCCACGGGTGGTGTAACGACAACAACATGCATGGTTGGCAGATCCACCAAAGAATGAACCTCTTCGCCGCGCCCGACGCCGAGAACGGTCCCGCCAATCAGAAAAAGCGGCAGATCACTGCCCACCTCCGCCGCGATGCGGAGCTTGTCTGTCATCGCTAGCTGTACTCCCAGCGCACGCTCCAGCCCAAGCATCGCCGCGACGGCATTCGACGACGCTGCTCCCATCCCCCCCTGCACCGGCAAGTGCTTTTCGATCTCGATGAGGATGCGACTGGCGCTGTTGCGGGTTTGGTTTTGAAGGGGCGCGGCTTCAGCCGCGGCGGAGACCTGGTTTTGAAGGGGCGCGGCCTTGGCCGTGCCCTGCGTCTGCCCTGTACTTTTGTCATCACGAGTGGGCTTCAGCCCGCGAGGGATCTGCTCTCCCGAACTTGCGCTGCCGCTTGCCACTCGCAGCACCCTCTCGGCAATCTGGTAGCAGGTGTTCGACTCGTCCAACGGCACCCGCGGATCGTCGCAGCGAATCTCGATCCCCGAGCCCGACCGCACCTCGACACGGACCATGTCATGCAGCGCCAGCGTCTGGTAGATCGTGCGCAGCTCGTGAAAGCCATCTGGCCGCACCGGACCGATCTTCAACCCGAGATTGATCTTCGCGAAAGAAGGAACAGAAATCATAAGCCCGTTGCCAACTGTCAGTTATACCTCGGGGCGCTGCTTATCGCTTTCTCGTCGCTACCACCCGCGGAATGCCTTGCAAATCCGGAACGACCCTCACATCCTCCCACATTGTGGGACTAAGCAAATTCACCACGGCATCGCGCATCGAATAACCGATTTCCATTGCCAGCCAGCCGCCTGGTTTCAGGGCGCGATGCGCCTGCTCGATCAGCGGTCTAATCACATCCAGCCCTTGCTCGCCCGCGAAGACCGCGACCGGCGGCTCGAAGTCACGCACCGACTTCTGCACTTTGTCCGCCTCGCCAAAACCGACATACGGCGGATTGCTGACCGCGAAATCGAAGTCATGAACGCCAGCCAGGGCTTCAAGGACATTACTCTGCATGAAGAGCACCCGCCCGTCGAGCCCTAGTCGCGCGGCATTGGCGCGTGCGAGCTCCAGCGCCTCGGCAGAGACGTCGACGGCGTAAACTTCCACGTCCTTCAGTTCATGCGCGAGCGCCAGCGCAACACATCCCGAGCCGGTACCGATATCCACCAGCTTGGGTCGCTCCATGCCTCGCGCCAACTCCAGGGCGGTCTCGACAAGATGCTCAGTCTCCGGTCGCGGGATAAGCACTGCCGGCGAGACCACGAAGTCCAGTCCCCAAAACTCCTGATGTCCGGTTATGTATTGCGACGGCATGCCGGTGGCTCGCTGGGCGAGGACCTCGTCATAGCGGGCTTCGTCTTCAGCAGTGAGTTCGCGCTCGGGATGAGCGTGTAGATAAGCACGATTGACGCCGAGGACAAACATCAGTAGCCCCTCGGCGTTCATGCGCGGCGAGCCTACGTCGGCCGCTTGCAGACGATCAATCGCCGACGCGAAGGCTTGCTTCAGTTGCATGGGAAGGAAAAAACGCCAGCTTATTACGCCGCGCCGGCCTCGTCGCCCTTGAGCTTTTCCGACTGGAAGTGCGTGATCAATGCGTCGATCATCGGCTGGATGCGGCCGTCCATGAACTCCGGCAATTGGTGCGCGGTGAAGCCGATGCGATGGTCCGTAACGCGGTTCTGCGGGAAGTTGTAAGTACGAATCTTCTCGCTGCGATCGCCGCTGCCCACCATGGCCTTGCGCTCTTTGGCCAGCGCCGCCTGCTGCTTCTGCTGCTCCATCTCGTAGAGTCGGGCGCGCAGCACGCGCATTCCCTTCTCGCGGTTCTTGATCTGCGACTTCTCGTCCTGGCAACTGACGACGGTGTTGGTCGGCAGGTGCGTGATGCGCACCGCCGAGTACGTCGTGTTCACCGACTGGCCGCCCGGCCCGGACGAGCAGAACGTGTCGATGCGAATATCCTTGGCTTCAATCTTGATATCGACATCTTCCGCCTCAGGCAGCACGGCGACTGTGACGGCGGAGGTGTGCACGCGGCCCTGCGTTTCGGTCTCCGGCACGCGCTGCACGCGATGCACGCCGCTCTCGTACTTCAAGCGCGAGTAAACCCGCTGGCCTTCGATGATGGCGATCACTTCTTTCAACCCGCCCACACTCGACTCCGAAGTCGACAGCACTTCCACCTTCCAGCGATTGCTTTCAGCGTACCTCGTGTACATGCGGAAGATTTCCGCGGCGAAGAGCGTAGCTTCGTCGCCGCCCGTGCCGGCGCGGATTTCCAGGATTACGTTCTTCTCGTCGTTGGGGTCCTTGGGCAGCAGCAGGACTTTCAATTCCTCTTCCACCTGCGCCAGCCGCTCCTCCAGCTTCTTCATCTCCTCGCTGGCATAGGCCAGCATTTCAGGATCGGTCTCGTCGGCGGCAAGCGCTTTGCTCTCCTCGATGCCGCGCGTCAGGTCCTTGTACTCGCGATACTTCTCCACCACGGGCTGCAATTCGCTATGCGCCTTGGCGGTCTTCTGGTAGCGCTGCGAGTCGGAGACGATGTCCGGCGAAGCCAGGGCGGCATTCAGCTCTTCGTATTTGCTTTCGATTTGTTCTATGCGTTCAAACATGGGATCAACTCTATTGTACGAGACGTGGGTTGAACGGACCGTCAAGTCCGCGTCAAGGTTTCGCCTTTGACCGTGTGAGCCGGCTTCGGCCCCCGGCATATCTTGAATAGCGATCGCTGGCCTTCAAGGCCGTTTCCTGCGCGAAGCCAGACTAAAATCTAGAGTACCCAGCCCTATTTCCTCACGTACTCGAGCCGCCCTCGAACACTTTCTTCATCTCATAGGGATAGACGCGGTAGAGGCTATAGCTGACGCCAACGTCGGAGTACTGCCGGAAGAGCAGGTCGCCGCGTCCGTTGGCGTCGGCGTCGAGGGCGTCGATGATCTCCATGCGGGCGAAGGAGTCGAGATGATTGCTGTCGCTCACCGAGCTGAAGATTTTGATAGGCGTGCCATTGATGTCCGCGTGGGCTACGAAGGTGACAAAGTAACTGAACGCGCCACCACCCAGCGCCTTGGCCGTGGCCACCGGCAAGGTCGCGGTCAGCACGAAGGTTGGCGAGTTGCTGAACTCGAGGTCGAAGGCGCGAAGATCGTAATCGGTGATGCCGGCATTTTTCGGCAACGCTGGAGTCTTGCGCTGCGCAATGAACTTGCGGATTTCGTCCATCGCCAAAGCGGTGAGCTCATCCGACTTCCTTTCGCGCTCGGCGGTGTTCATGACATACAGCAGGGAGCGCGCCTCGCGCGGCGTCGCGTCGGAGACGGCGGGATAGGAGTGCCGGCCCGGGCTGCTTAAGGCGGCGATCAGCTTGGGCTGCGACTGCGAGTTTGTCGGAGTTGCCGACTGGGAAGCGCTGAATGGTTTCGGCTCTGGTGTGGCCGCGGAGGTTGCAGCCGGTTTGCCGCGGTGAAGGGTCGGACGATTGGGATCGCTTTCGTCCGGAGACGATGTGGCGCCCGAGGACGGGGGCGCGCTGCTGGCCGATGGCGCCGGCGAAGAGGGTGCGGTGTCCGCGGGAGCCGAGGCTGTGTCCGAAGGAGGCTTCTTCAACGTAGGACGGTCAGAAGGTTCATTCGGACTTGGCGCCGTACTGCTGGCCGAAGAATTGGACCCACCCGACGATGTGGATTGGGAAGCGCCCGAGTCGCTGGAGCTTCCCGAGCTGGATGAGCCGCTCGACCCCGCGCGGTGCAGCACGGGACGATCGTCGGCGGGATTGTCTATGGGCTTCGGCTTGGGCTGCCTGGCGGCTTGCTGGGCAAGCTTCTTGTCGAACGGAAGCTCCGGCTTCCAATGGCCCGTGCCAACCCAGCTTCCTTTGACTTGCTCGGGTGTGGTGACGGTGAACAGACCGGTAGGCTCGCCGTAGTCGGTGGCCTCGTAAACCGTCTCCGGTTGCAGCGCCATGGGCGCAGGATTGGCGCCATAAAGGCTGGCATCGTAGAAGCGATCGTCGATCCACAAAGCGACGGGCACAAGCCGCGCACCTCCGCCGGGCAGGAATTCAAGCACCGCGATGGCACGAGGTCCGTGCTTATCCTTCTTCTTCTCGGCGCTTGGGGTCTGGCTGGGCTGCTGATCGGAGTGCTGGGTGCGGTCGCGGATCTGGGCGCTGCTGAATGCCATGAGCGACCCAAGCACGACGAGTAGAGTTACGATAGCCCGGCGGCTGGAATTGCGGTATAGATATTGAGTCATGGAAATCAACAGCAAAGCTCCCGACTTCACCCTGCCCGACGAAAACGGAAACCCGGTTTCGCTGGATCAGTTTCGCGGCAAGAACGTGGCCCTGTTCTTCTATCCCGAAGGCCAACACTCCCGGATGAACCATCGAAGCGTGCGGGTTCCGCGACGCATACAGAAGCTGCAAAAGGCCGGACTGGTGGTGCTGGGCATCTCGCCCGACACGCCCAAGGCGCAACTCAAGTTTAAGGAAAAAGAAGACCTGCCGTATACCCTGCTGGCCGACGACAAAAAAGAGGTCGCCAAGAAGTTTGACGTGCTGAAAGAGAAAAACATGTATGGCAAGAAGGTGATGGGCATCGTGCGCACCACTTTCCTGATCGGCCCCGACGGCAAGATCGTCCACATCTTCGAGGCGGTAAAGCCCGAAGGCCACGCCGAAGAGGTGCTTGAACTGGCGAAGAAGAGATAGTCTGCGATTTGCCAGCAGACAAAAGGGCGAGTGCGTTCTACTCACGCTTTTTTCGCTAGACACCTTTGGCGGCCTGGGTTAGCTTACTCGCTACCCCAGTCAGCGCCAATCAACCAGGTCCCCGGAACCCTAATCTGACTACGAGGTGCAGGTCCATGCTTTCCAGTCGGTGGAAGAATCGCCCGGCGGTACTGCCGGTATCGTTCGCACTCTTTGTGTTCGCAGCGCAGTTCATGACCATACAGGCGGGCACGAACCAGTCTCCCAGTTCGCCGCAGGACGTGCTGACCTTTCATGGAGACACGAACCGCAGCGGCTGGGCTTCGTCGGAGACGCTGCTGACCGTTGCCAACGTGACGCCAGCCACCTTCGGCCTGTTGCACGTGGTCACGCTCGATGGGCGCACGGATGCGCAACCGCTATTCGTCTCCGCACAGACGATTCAAGGTCAGGGAGTTCACGATGTCGTATACGTGGCAACCGAAGCCAACAGCGTCTACGCCATCGATGCCGACAGCGGCGCGATCTTGTGGCACGCGAATTTCGGGATTCCAGTGCCCTTCCAATACAAGAGCCATGACGACAATGTTTACCCGGTGATGGGCATTCTAGGCACGCCAGTGATCGATCGCACCGCCGGCCTTTTGTATTTTGTTTCCGACACGCTGGGTGCGCCGTCCGACATCTTCCGCTTGCACGCCATCTCGCTCAGTACCGGGCTCGACGCCGTGCCTCCCGTCGTGATCGAGTATTCCACCACGCTGTCCGACGGTACACAGTGGACCTTCAATCCCCGTTATCACTTGCAGCGTCCCGGGCTGCTGGAAGCCAATGGCAGCATCTACGTGTCGTTTGGCAGCAATGGCGATATCGTTCCTGAACAGTCGCGCGGCACCATTCTGCGTTACGACGCGGCCACCCTGACGGCGCAGACGGGCGACATTGCCAACAAGCTGCACGAAACTACGCAGCCGTTTTACCTCTCCTCGATTTGGCAGTCGGGCTATGGCGTTGCGGCGGACGCCAATGGCGACCTATTTTTCTCTACCGGCAACAGCAACCCCAACTATCCCAGCTACTCTCAGGCGTTCAACCGCCCTGACAGCACGGTGCGGCTGTCGGCCGACTTGCTGACCCTGGTGGACAGCTTCACTACCTACAACTATTACCAGCTCGACCAGGGCGATACCGACGTAGGATCCGGCGGCACGCTGCTGCTGCCCGACCAGCCGGGCCCGATTCCGCACCTCGCCATTGCTGGAGGCAAGGACGGGCGAGCGTTTCTGCTTAACCGCGACAACATGGGCGGCTACACCGACGGCGGTCCTGACAACGTGGTACAGACCATCAACATGGGCGGATGCTGGTGTGGGCCCGCGTATTTCGTCGGGTCCGACGGCGCCACCCACGTTTTGACTGGAGGCTCCAATGGCGTCACCAGTTGGAAGCTGCAAACCTCGCCGACGGTGCAGTTGATGCAAGAGACGTCAACTGGCTCCGGGCCAGTCAGCGGCTTGCCGGACGATGGCGGAACCATTCCGGTGATTTCCTCCAACGGCACGAGAGCGGGAACCGGTGTCGTGTGGTTCGTGCAACGCCCCGCCTCCTCCTCCGACCAGAATCCTGGCACGCCCGTCACTTTGCGGGCCTATAACGCCTCCAACCTGCAGCAACAGCTGATTTCCCTTCAGGGTGGCACCTGGACGCACGCGGTCAACAGCAACGCTAATCTGGTGCCGACGGTAGCCAAGGGCAGAGTTTATGTCGCCAGCAACCTACAGCTGAGGATGTACGGCGTAACACACATTGGGTCTGACAATGTGGTAGTACCGGCGTCGCTGACGCCGTCGCAGCCCGACACCATTACCTGTCCCGCCCAGGTCGCTTCGACGCCAGCGGCCAGCGGCAAGACTCCGCTGCACGATTTGTATGGCACCGTATGCCAGGCAAGCGGAAAGCGGATCATGCTGGCGCTGCGGAGTGGCCGCGCTGTTTCCGTCGACGTCAGTGGAGCTTTCGACCAGAATCGCCACCTGCTGCTCACCCCAGGACGCACGCTGCACGTTAGCGTGGCTGTTGACCAAGCCGGCGTCCTTCATGCACGCAAAGTTTCGCCATCGCACATCATCTCCCCGCTGACTCCGCCTGACCGCTAGCTGGCACTTCTGCGCGTTGGTCAGATGGAAGATTGGTTGCGCCTGAACCATGCCCTTGCTGGAAGCCCGTCACCTCGCGAAAATGTTCCACGTGGAACATTTTCCTTCCCGTTTTGGGAATGACTCCGCCCCAATCCGCGCCGTCAACGACGTTTCCCTCACCATCGAGGCCGGCGAGACGCTGGGCCTGGTCGGCGAATCCGGTTCCGGCAAGAGCACCCTGGGACGGATGCTGCTGCGGCTCATCGAGCCCGACTCCGGCCAGGTCATCTTCGACAGCCACGACGTCCTGCGCGCCAGCGGACTGGACCTCCGCCGTCTGCGCCGCGACATGCAGATCATCTTCCAGGACCCCTTCGGCTCGCTCGATCCCCGCATGACGGTCGAGCAGGTCGTCTGCGAGCCCATAGCAATTCACGGCGGCCAAAGCGAGCGTCCCCGCCGCGAACGCGTCACCGAAGTCATGCGCGCGGTCGGGCTCGATGCCTCGGCCCTGCGCCGCTATCCTCACGAGTTCAGCGGCGGCCAGCGCCAGCGCATCGGGATCGCGCGCGCTCTCATCCTGCGGCCGCGCTTCATCGTCGCCGACGAGCCCGTGTCTGCCCTCGACGTCAGCGTGGGGGCGCAGATCGTCAACCTGCTCCAAAGCCTCCAGCGGGAGTTTCAACTGACGTATCTGTTCATCTCGCACTCCATGCCCATCGTGCGCTATCTCGCCGACCGCATCGCCGTCATGCAGCGCGGAGAACTGGTGGAGGTGGGCACGACGCAGCAAATCACCACCGCGCCGCGCCATCCCTATACCAGAACGCTGCTGGCGGCGACGCCTGAGATGCGAGAGTAGCGAACCAGGAATGGTGGTACTATTCCCTGCTAACCGAGGAGGACCCAATGCCTCATTGCACGAAGTGCGGGACGGAAGTTCCTGTCAATGCGCAGTTCTGTTCCGACTGCGGGCAGCCGCAGCCCCCGGCGCCTGTCGCTGCGCCTTCATGGCAACCGCCGCTCCGGCAGCGCGGTCTGGTATGTCGGAGAACACCGCCGCTGCCTTGAGCTACGTTTTGGGCTGGATCACCGGCATCATCTTCTTCCTCATCGATAAGCGGCCTTACGTGCGCTTCCATGCCGCGCAATCGATCGTCACCTTCGGCGCGCTGAACCTCATTCGCGTTGTTGTGGCGATGATTTTCGGAGTGGGATGGATGTTCGGTGGCTATCACCACATGGGCTACGGCTATGCCGGATGGGGCAGCCTGGGACTTGGCATTGCCGTGATCAGCTTGCTGGGGCTGCTGACTTTCGTTCTGTGGATCTACTGCCTCATCAAGGCTGGGACGGGACAGCGCTTCATCCTGCCAATCGCGGGCCCGATTGCGCAAAGCCTTGCCGGACAACAGTAGGCTGTTGCCAGCGGTTGACACTTGCCTTTACTGGATCGCCTGCGGCCGCTGCGCCATCAGCTCTTCGAAGCGTTTGTCTGTGCGCAGGGTGGCGAATTCGTGGTCGGTATAGACATCGTTGATTTTCTTATACCCGTTTTCCATGGCCTTGCGCAGATACTCCAGCGAGCGATCGAAGTCTCCCGCTTGCGCGTACATCTTGGCCACCATAAACGAAAAGGCAGCGCGATCTTCCGGCGAAGTCGCTTGCGCCATGATTCCGGTGTGCGAGACGCGGGTGAAGATGTCGGGGTCGCGCGAGAACGCCAGCGCGTATTGCTTTCCCGCATTCACATAATTATGCTCGCCGAAATACGATGACCCCATGTTGTAGTAGAACACCGCGTCGGAGGGTCGAAGTTCTATCGCCTTCTTGTAGTAGTTGATTGCCTTATCGTATTTCTTCTTCATCTGCTCGACGTAACCACGGTTGTTGTAGCTCTCCGCAGCATGCTTGTCGGCCTTGATGGCATGGTCGAAACACTTGGCAGCCCGGTCGGGACGCTGCATCAACAGGTAGGACATGCCCTCCTTGTTCCATAGCATGGCCGATGGCTGCTTCTTCAGCGCCGTGTTGTAGTAGTCAATGGAGTCGAGGTAGCGCTTCTGCGCGCGCAACTCATCGCCCTGTTCCTCAAGAACCGCGGCCGAGGCGCTGCCATCGGGAATGGGCGGCGGGGTGAGCTGAGTTGCCGGCGAGGTAGCTTCGACTGGCGGCGAGGTCTGGCCATCTTGCGGCCAAGCCATCAACGGTACGACTAGTAGCAGAGTTACCAGGCTACAAGCAAGAAGCAAGATCCGAGGTGATCGCGGACGAGCCATGGCCATCCTCTAGCTTTGTCCACATTACTTCCGGCGCTTTCATGCAATGCGGACAGAAGCACTTTCTTGCCTAATATTAGACCTATTTTGGACTAGTATTGTTCCCATTTTGCCCAGCATTCGTCCCGGAATCCTGTTCTTCGTCACCGTTGTCCCCGTGGCCAAAAAAACGTAAGAAGAATCCCTTCTTCTTTTTCGGCTTCTGCTGGGTCTGTGCGGCCCCATCATCGGCCGGCGCTTGCCCTTGGGGGTCGCCCGCTGCTGACGAGACTGGTCCATTGGTGTTCGGGGACGGCGCGGCTGTCCCCGGCGCCCCCAGTCCAAGAATCTTGGTGAAGAATCCGCGATGATCGCCGGACGCCTGCTCGCAGGTCTCTTTAGGCTCCGTACCCGCTATGAATGCGACGGTGTAGTCCTCCGGACACGCGGGCGTCGCCAGGCGGTTGGTAACTTTGTCCAGTTGGACCGTCACTACTCCCTGCGGCGCCTTGAAGTCGCTCACGTCCGCGTACTGCGGCACTTTGATCGCGCGCTTCATGAATTCCGCCCAGATGGGCGCGGCTGCCGCGCCGCCTGCCAGCTTGATGTCGGTGTAGTCGTCGTTGCCCACCCAGACGATACACAGCAAATTGCTGGTGTAGCCGGCGAACCAGGCGTCATGCGAGGTTCCGGTCTTTCCCGCCGCTGGCGCTTCGAATCCCCGCGCCCGCACCGGATAGCCGGTGCCATTGTTCACCACGGCTTCCATCATGGTGGTCATCACGTAGGCCACGCGCGGGTCCAGCACTTGCTTGGTGTCGCTGTGGTAGTTGTTCAGGACGTTGCCACGGGCGTCGCGCACCGACGTCACCATCAGCGGCGCAAGCCGCGTACCGCCGTTGGCGAAGACGGTGTACGCGCCTGCCATCTCTACCGGCGTGGCGTCGTAGGCTCCAAGCGCGATCGCCGGCGTCGCGCGCACGCTGGAGATGCCGGCGGCCTTCGCCAGCGCCGCAACTTTGTCGAAGCCCACTTCCTGCCCCAGGCGAACGGTCGCATTGTTCAGCGAAAATGCCAGCGCATAACGCGCCGTGACTTCCCCGTGGAAGGTCTCGTGATAGTTGCGCGGCTCGTAAGCCTGATCGCTGCCGTTCATCGCAATACTCACCTGCGTGTCGTCAATCAGGCTGGCCGGGGTGAAGACGCCATCGCCGCCGGCCGCCGCTGCTGTGTTGGTATCGCTATCGGAATCGCTACTGGTCTCGGCGACCAGCGTCTGTCCCGTCACCGCGGTATTGATCGCCGCCGCGTACACAAACGGCTTAAAGATGGAGCCCGTTGGACGCTTCGCCATGGCGTGGTTCAACTGGCTCATCCCGTAATTTCTGCCTCCCACCAGGGCCAGGATCTCGCCGGTATGCGGGTCGAGGGCGATCAGCGCTACTTGCGGCATCGGACCCGACTCAACCTTGATTTCGGTCGTCGCATCCTTGCCGGTGCCGGTTTTGATCTTGTGCGTGCGCCGCTTGATTATTTGATCGTCGACCACCTTCATGCCAACCTCGACCGCCTCGGCGGCGGCGCGCTGCAGGTCGGGATCGATGGTGGTGTAGATACGCAGCGCGTGATTGTTCAGCTCCTGCTCGTTGAACTGGCCGGACAGCTGGTCCTTCACCAGGTCGACGAAGTACGGAGCATCGCTGGCCTCCACGTTTGGCGTCGCCAAGGTGAGCGGTGCCGCTTTGGCCTGGTCGGCCTGATCGCGCGTGATAGTACCGGTGTCGACCATCGAATCCAGCACCAGATTACGGCGCTCCAGCGCGCGCTTCGGGTTCTTGTAGGGCGAAAGGTAATTCGGACGCTGGATCATTCCCGCCAGTAGCGCGGCTTCCGGCAGCGTCAGGTTCTTGACATCCTTGTTGAAGTAGGCGTGCGCCGCCTCGCCAAATCCGTTGATGGTGAATGAGCCGCGCTGTCCCAGGTACACTTCGTTGGCATACATCTCGAAGATGCGCTGCTTGGAGAACTTCTGCTCCAGCTCGATGGCGATCATCATCTCCGTCAGTTTCCGCTTCAGCGTCTTCTGGGGAGTGAGGAAGAACCCGCGCGAGAGCTGCATGGTGATGGTCGAGCCGCCCTGCTCGTGGCGGCCTTCGCGCACATCCACCGCCGCGGCTTCTATCAGGCGAAAGTAGTTGACTCCGCCGTGTTGGAAGAAGCGCCGGTCTTCAATCGCCAGCACTGCGTTCACCAGCACGGGCGGAATGTCTTGAAACTTGATGAGCTCGCGCTTGGAGCGGTCCTGACCCTCAAACAGCGCGGTCACCAGTTGCGGCTCCAACTCGTAAGCGGCAATCTCCTGATGGTTGCCGCCAGCCACGCTGATCGATGAAACCTTGTCGCGATCAAAGCGAATCACCGCGGCGGAGTCGGCGCCGTGAAACGATTGTGGTCCCGGCATCACGTGCAGCCCGTCGGGGCCGAGGTGATAGTGACCGATGGCAGAGTCGCCGCCTTCGCTGTAGCCGGCGCGCCGCAATTCTGCCGCAAGTTCGGCCTGGTCCATCTTTTCGCCAACCGAAATCGTGTGCGGCCGCGCATAGATCTGGGCCGCGTTGCTGAAGATGCCGCCCGCCATGCGGCGGTCCACCACTCGCTCGTACTTCACGTACACGTACGCAAAGACGCTCATGAAGACGATTCCGGCAATGAGGCAGGCGGCGGCGAACAGCTTTACCAGCGGATCGCGAAACGAGAAATGGCGGGTCCGGGCAGCTCGAGCGGTGCTCTTCGACGCCCGCACGGCCGGCTTTCGATCAGGTACTTTGACTTTAATTGCCACGTTTATGAATACGCAGAGAAGCCGCTAAGGTTCACGGTAGGCCGGCCTTCAGAGCCTGCCATGAGCTTGCCAAGGGCCAGCATCCCAGCCGACGTTGTCCTTGCTCAAGCAGGCTTTAGCCTGCCGCAATTCCTAAAGATGTCGTCTGACATCTTCAGACGCCGTCTTGCCGGCGAAAATCCTCGGCTCTTCACACGCCTTCGTGGCCACCGCGCAGACGCGCTCGAAGCGCCCGTGCAGACGAGGGTAAAGACGACTGCCAAAGCAGACTTTATTGTAGAACAGACGACCGGCTGTAAGTAAGCGGAGTAAGCGGATGGTTAACAGTAAGGCGAATCCGGAAGCCTGCCATCTCACTGCTATTTTGCGCCGAGCGCCTCAGAACTCCTCGTCCCAGGACCTCAACACTCGCCAAAGGCTCTTTTGATGCCCGAACAGGACCACTTCACCAGTTTCCGTGAGGTCGGTGCTGGCGTCGCCGCACGTGTTCTTGGCAACCACCCCGGCCTTCATCGCCTCGGCAAGTGGAAAGGTTCGAGGTGCAAAGCACTCTACCAAACCATTCGTCATAAGTACTATGTTTACTGTCTCTGGGACAGGATCCGGCAGCGGAAACGCAACCGTGCCAATGGAATCCGTGCGGTGGCACTCTGGGGACTGGCCTGCTGGGTTCGGGGCATTGCCTGCTGGGAACGAGACGCAAACCTGCTTCCAGTGCAGTGGATGTCCACTCTTGCCGTCAAGAAGAACGATCTTAAGGTCGGCGGCGTAACTCATCGGGCCGAGACCGATCAGTAATACCAACCCTGCGGAAATACGTCTGCAAAATCGCATCGGACTTGCGTTGCTACCTTCGTGGGCGTTCAGGCGCCGAGTATAGCTCACTATTCGCCGGCATTGAAGGGTGTAGCTGGCTGCGTCTGTTGAACTCCCGTGCGCGCTTTCATCACCGCTGTGCGTGATAAGGCTCACTTCCAGACCATGCCTGCCCGAGGCTGGCCTCTGTAACTTATTGTGCAACAAGTACTTACTCGACCGCACAGGTGTGGCTGCTGATTTGCACCTATCACCTTGCTCACGGGAAGGAGCGAGTATGGCATTCCGCCTTTTGTCCGTACCCAAATGGATTCATAAGACATTATCGAACCTGCGTACCGGCGTCATCCTACTGATCACCGTCGGCGTTGCTGCCGCCCTGGGCACTTTCATTCTTCAGCGTCCGGCAACCGATCCCGAGAAACTTACACGCGCCTATTCGCCGGCCGTGCTGCTGTGGCTTGATCGCCTTGGTCTCACCGACGTATTCCACACCTGGTGGTTCCTAACGTTGCTTGGACTCGTCAGCCTCAGCATTATTCTGGTATCGATTGATCGCTTTCCCAACGCCTGGCGCTTTTATGCCCGGCCTTATCGCAAGACGGATTCGCATTTTCGCTCTGCCCTCCCCAACAAAATCGAGTTGCCAATCAACAACTCCGAAGATGGCCTCAACGCTGCCGAACGGGGCTTGAAGAAGTCAGGCTGGCCGGTCGAGCGCATCGCCGACAAGAACGAACCCTCCTTATATTCCGAACGTCATCGTTTCTCGGTCATGGCGGTGTATATCGTCCACGCCAGCCTGCTTCTCATCTTCGCGGGCGGCATCATCGACGGCGTCTTTGGCTTCAACGGCTTCATGGCCCTCCAGAAAGGCCAGACCAGCAACACGATTGAGCTGCGCGCCGGCGGCACCAGACAACTTCCTTTTTCCGTAAAGTGCAACGGTGCGGGACAGGAGAATTACGCTGACGGTTCTCCCAAACGTTGGTGGTCGAAGCTGGCGGTCGTCGAGAACGGACAGGATGTAGAAGCCAAGGAAATCGTCGTCAACGATCCTCTCATTCACAAAGGCCTGCGTTTTTACCAGGCAAGCTTTGGAACCACCGGCAAGCTCGAGGGATTGAAAGTCGCCGTGACTCCGGAAAACGGCGTCCCGGGTGAGATGACTCTGACCATGAATCAGCCAGCGCAACTTGATCCCAACACGACGGTGACGCTGGCCGAGTACATTCCCGACTTCTTCGTTCGCGACAATCAGATCTTCAAGCGCTCCGACGATCCCGTTAATCCGGCGTTTCGTCTTCAGGTGAAGAACACCTCGACAGGCCAGGACGCGAAGCTGTGGATGTTCCCCGCGTACAACGCTGCCGCGCAGGGCGAGGCAACCAACTACAAGTTCGAGTACCGCGACATGCAGATGGCTAACTACACCGGCCTGGAAGTTTCACACGAACCCGGGCAGTGGCTGGTCTGGGGTGGTGTCCTCTTGATGGGAGCGGGCCTGTTCGTGGCGTTCTATCTGGTACACATGCGGGTTTGGATCGCAGCCGTGACGGATATGCGCGGCAATCTGGTGCTGTGGATTGGTGGACAGTCGAATAAGAACCGCGATCGCTTCGAGCAAGAGTTCAACGAACTGGTCGACAACATTCGCACCGAACTGGAAAGCGCGTCCGCAATCCCCCTCTTCGCACAGAAAGAGAAGCCAGAGCTGACGCTGGCGGGCGTGAAGTAATCGAGCAAGCGTAGAGCGGACCTCCAGGTTCGCGTTCAGGGATCTGGAAAAAGAAAGAGCCGGACTTCAGCCCGGCGGCACAAGTAAGACGGAGGAATGACATGGCAACCCGGGCACGAGTCGTACAGATGGAGCAGCAGCCGGCCGCAACTGGCGGCAATGCGCTACTCATCCTCGTTGGCCTCTCAGTAACGTTTCTGCTCATCGTGGCGCTGCTGGGGGCGGCCAAAGCCGGCGGCAACCTGTTCAGCGAGAGCAATCTTCTCTATGTATCGCTCATCTTCTACGCTGCGGCAGGCGCGCTCTATATGGGCTTCGGCGTCACCGGTGCAGCACGCTACGTGAAGTTCGCATCCACCGCTACCATCATAGGTCTTGTAGCCAACACGCTGGCCATCGCGCATCGCTGGTATCTTTCGGGCCGTCCGCCGTTCGCCAGCATCTACGAGATGTTGCTGAGCTTCGTCTGGGCCGTCGCCCTGCTTACCCTGGTGGCGGAAAAGAAATTCGGAGTCAAGATCATCGGCAGCATCACCATGCCGCTGGCCGTGGTCTGCGTCATCCTGATGCAGCTGTTGCCCTCGGAAGTCCGGCCGCTGGTGCCGGCGCTGCAATCCACCTGGCTGCATGTTCACGTCACCCTGGCGATGCTGGCCTACGCCGCATGCGCCTTGAGCTTCGCCCTCGCCATGATGTTTCTCATCCAGGATGGGTTAAAGACCGAGACATTCCTTGCCTGCACTAGCGCGACAGTCAGTGCCATCTACGTTGCCATCCTTGCTACGCGTTTTGAGAAGTGGGGCGGGCTGTCAGTAACCGCCTGGGACCCGAGCACCAAGTCGGATATGCTTCCTGGGTCGGGGTATGCGGCTCTTCGTCACCATCCCCGACCTCGGATGGCTCTTCGTCATCGCTGCGCTGGCTGGGATCGTTCCGCTCGTGCTGTATTTTGCCGGCCGCGGGAAGAAAGACAAATCGTTCTTCGGAATCGCCAACCGGGCTGTGTTTATCGGCATCCTGTTGCAGATTGTTGTTCTGGCTGCGTTCGCCCTTCGGGTGCGCGATGCCAGTTACCCGTCACCCGACCAGGATGGGCTCTTCCCGACCAGCCTGGCCGCCAGCCCCTTTTTACTTGGAGGCATGGTGACGGGTATTTTCGCTTCTCTGCTGTACCTGATGATGCTGTGGCGGCGCACCGACCTGCAAGGCATGCTGCCGTCCGCCGACACCCTGGATCGCGTCACCTACAAAACGATTTGTATCGCCTTCCCGCTGTTGACCGGCATGATCGCCACCGGCGCGTACTGGGCCAACCGCACCTGGGGTTCGTACTGGAGCTGGGACCCGAAGGAAACCTGGGCCGCCATCACCTGGCTGGTTTACGCGGGCTACTTGCATATGCGGATCACGAGAGGCTGGCGCGGACGTAGGGCCGCGTACTTCGCCATTCTGGGCTTCGGCATCGTGATCTTCACCTTCCTCGGCGTCACGTATTTGCTTCCCGGCTTACACGCGTACGCATGAGGAACCCAGGGCTGAGCGCCGCGGACCTGAGGACAAAGATGGCCCCAAAGAATCAGCTCCAAATCGCTCGGCCTTGGATTGAATCGGGAACGCTCTTGGCTATTAGCTCTTAGCCTTTAGCGGCGAAGAACGGGACGCTAGGAGCTAAGGGCTAAAAGCTAAGAGCTAAAAGCTAAGAGCTAATAATGACCGCTTCTGCCACAATCCGGATTCCCGAAGCCGACGCCGGCAGAGCTACAGCGGGTGTTGCGCAAGATGCAGCGCCGGTTGCACGCAAGCGCCACATCAACTGGGCGCTGAAGGCTGCGCTGCCCATCGCCGCCGTCCTGCTGAACGGCCTGCTGCTTTTCATACTGGTTTCCCTGTCATTGGCCGCTGGCGAACGTCACGTGGTGATCACGGTTGCCACCGCGGGCGCATTCTTGATCTGCGCAGCAGTCATCATGGTGCTGGCGGTTTCGGTTCGCCGCCCCATGATGGAGTTGCAAGACAAGATCGCGCGCGTCACCCTGGGCGACATGGAAGCTTCCGTCAGCTTCGCCGATCGCAATGACGAAATCGGCGACCTGGGCCGCGACTTCAACGATATGGTGGCGCAGTTGAAAGCCAGCCGGGAAGAGATTCAACTCCTGCATCAGACGCAGATGTCACGTGCCGAGCACTTCGCAACCTTGGGCGAGTTGGCGGCAGGCCTGGCGCATGAGATACGCAATCCGCTGGCCGGAATCGCCGGAGTCATAGAAATCGTCAGCCGCGACCTGCCGCCCGGCAGCCCCGCCCGCGCCGTCATCAAGGATGCCAAAGAAGAAGCGGTGCAGATCAATCGCATTCTCACCGATCTGCTGGAGACGGCCCGCCCCAAGCCGCCGCAATTCCAGGTGAAAGACATCGGCTCAACCGTGGAACACGCGGTGCTGTTTGCCCGCCAGCAGGCCATCACCAAGCGCATCACCATCGAGTTGAACAATGACGAAGAGATTCCTGCGGTCGATCACGATCCCCACCAGATCAATCAGGTGCTGCTGAACCTGCTGCTGAACGCGATTCAGTCGATGGACAAGCCGGGCACAATCTATGTCACCTTGCGGCGGGACAAAGACGCCGCGCTCATCACCGTCGCCGATCAGGGTAAAGGCATCGCGCCGGAAACCCTCCCCAACATCTTCCGGCCATTCTTCACTACCAAGGGACACGGCACCGGGCTGGGCCTTTCGCTGGCGCGGCGCATCGTGGAATCGCATCGCGGGACGATAAGCGTCCGCAGCGAAGTAGGCAAGGGTACGCAGTTTGTGATCCGCCTCCCCATCGCCCACAGCCAGGCACAAGCCTCCTAATAGTTAGTCTTACATTGTGGGATACTACATTGTGGGATAATGACAGTGCGGGATAGATCGGTTGTGGGGTGCCGGTATTCATGGGACACCGCAGGATCAAAAAACAAGCGTCGTTACAGCACCGGGGGCTCGCAAACGGTTTGTGTCAGGGCACGACTTCCAGTCGTGCCGATCAAAGCGCAAAAAATGGGGCTCTTGCCCTGCGAAACAGGCCCCCATCAGGGGCTGAAGCCCGAGTTCTGGGACGCTGGGACGGCACGGCTGGAAGCCGTGCCCTGACACAAAGCAGAATCATTGATGACATGGCTTCCGGCGATTCCGGCAATCCCTTGTAGCCCGCCAACTACACCTCCATCAACTCCTTGCTGACCGGAGTCAGCACCTGACAGCCCGTCTCTGTAACCAGCACCATATCTTCAATGCGAATGCCGCCCTTGTCCGGGACATAGACTCCCGGCTCGATGGTGATGACCATTCCGGGTTGTAGCTGTTCCTCTTGCGTCTTACCCAGCCGCGGAGGCTCGTGAATCTCCAGCCCAACGCCATGGCCGGTGGAATGGGTAAAGAACCGGTCCAGCTTGGCCCGCCGTAATACCTGACGCGCCGCGTGGTCCACCTCGCCTGCCATGGTCCCCGGCTTTACGGTGGCGATTCCTGCCAGCTGCGCCTCCAGAACAGCGTCAAACCATCGCCGCTCTTCGCGGCTGGCAGGGCCCAAATGCACAGTCCGCGTCATATCGGAGCAATAGCCATGCAGCACAACGCCGGAATCGACCACCACAAATCCGTGCTGGGGAATTGGCTGGCTGGAGGCTCGGCCATGCGGCAGAGCGGAGCGCTTGCCCGCGGCAACAATTGTGTCGAAAGCCATGCCGTCGGCCCCTGCCCTGCGCGCGGCAAACTCCAACTCACCCGCAATCTCCGACTCCCCCACTCCCGCACGTATCGACTGCAATGCGTGCTCGTAAACCGCTGCTCCCAAGTTTACCGCATCACGAATGATCCGCAGCTCTTCAGCGTCCTTGATCATCCGCTGGCCCATAATCAGGCCGGAAGTCGGCTTCCACGAGATTTTCTTGCCGGCCAGCTTGCGCATCTCGGCTGCCGTTGCCACGGTGGTGTGGTCGCTCTCGAAGCCGATAGCAGCGGCCTTCACCTCGCCGATAAGCTTGCCGGCCGCCTCTAACAGCGGCCCCTTGGCGATGACGACGCGTGTGCCTCGGACTTCGTCTCGCGCTTGTTCGGTATAGCGTCCATCGGTGAAAAAAACGCGGCGGCCGAGAAGGAAGAGCAGCAGTCCGTTGCTCCCGGTATAGCCGCACAAGTAGCGCAGGTTGGCCGGATGCGTGACCACGAAGCCGTCGAGGCGCTTAGCGTCTAGCGTCTGCTGGAACGTCTTCTGGCGGAATGGGTAGTCCAAGTATGCTCCGGACGAATCGCGGGCCTACTGCGTCAACTTTAGCGGCTCGGAGGTCTGCTTGCTGGCGCGGTAAATATGATGGCGATTCGGATGATGTGCCACCGCATCCAGCCGAACGTAATACGTTCCCTGACCCGGAGCCGACCCAAACGGAATGACCGGGCTGGTGCTTCCGCCGGCGAGCGTGAAGTGCTGATAGCCCAGCGCCGTCGCCCGGCCGATCTCGTTCACCGCGACGATGACTACGGTTAAATCAAAGTCCTCTGTTGTCTGATTCGAAATCACCGCGGAGCCGGAAATTGTGCTGCCGTTAACCTTAGGCGGTTCCTTCCAGTCCACGGTAATCCCTGCGATTACATGGATGGTGACATCAGTCTGAATCTGAAACTTCGGAATGCTTGAATCGACCAGCACCAGGGTGACGCGGTAATCGCCTGGAGTTGTCGGCGTCCCATCGATCTTTCCGGAATGCGCGTGCAGCTTGAGTCCGGGCGGAAGCTCGCCCGCCGACACGTGCCAAGTGTAAGGTTGGCTTCCACCGGTGGCAGCCAGAGACAAAGTAGCGGTCTGCCCCACAATGGCGCCCTGGGCCGGCACCGGCTGGATTTGCAAAGTCTGGCCAGCTGCGAGACACGTGGCGAGAATGACCATCGCGAGGTGCAGGAAAATCCGCATTAGACAACATTATAGGGGGCTGGGGGCTGGAAGTTAGAGTTTAGAGGCTCGCCGCTCGTAGTTCGCGGCCGGGATCGCACTCCACCCCTTGTGTCGAGCCTCACTTACGAAAGCTTCGCTCAGCGTATATCATCGTTTGTTCGGGCCAGAAAACCGTGCCTGACCAGGAAAACCATCTTACATTCGGCTCCGTCGCGCCAAAGGCCGAGAGCTGAGAGCGAAGAGTAAACATGTCCCCTGACCGCAAAATTCGAGTACTTGTCGCCAAGCCCGGCCTCGACGGCCACGACCGCGGTGCCAAAGTGATTGCCCGCGCTCTGCGCGATGCCGGCATGGAGGTCATCTATACCGGCCTGCGCCAGACTCCCGAGATGGTGGTCACCGCCTCGCTCCAGGAAGACGTGGACGTGATTGGACTCAGCATTCTTTCCGGCGCGCACAACGCCATTGTGCCGCGCGTGATCGACCTGCTGAAGCAAAACCATATGGACGACGTCCTGCTGCTGCTGGGCGGCATCATCCCGGACCAGGATGTCGAGACGCTGAAGCAGCAGGGGGTGGCAGCGGTGTTTCAGCCGGGCACGCCGATGGATTCCATCATCGAATTCATCCGCGCCCATGTGAAGCCGCGCAGCGTAACTGCGACCAACTGATTACCCAGGGTCGTGATTTAGGCTTTGTTTTGCACGACCTCGCACCAGCTTACTGAGAGGCGAGGCTAATTTCTTCTTTTGAGGCAGATATGCGTATCCTCTGCTCGTTCTTCCTGTTGTTTGTGACCACCTTTTCGGCAGCTCAATACCACCCCATCCAACTCTGCGGAGCTGCCCAAAGAGATCCCCAACTTCGATCTCACCGCCATGGACAAGACCATCGATCCCTGTGTGGACTTCTATCAGTTCGCCTGCGGCAACTGGATGAAGAACAACCCCATTCCGGCTGACAAATCGAGCTGGGGGCGTTATTACGAACTACGGGAGCGCAACATTTACATCCTGCACGACATCCTGGAGCAGGCACAGGCGTCCGGTAAGCACGACCCAATCGAGCAGAAGGTGGGCGATTACTACGCTGCCTGCATGGACGAGACCATCATCGAGAAACAAGGCACCGCGCCGCTCACGGCGAGCATGAAGCCAGATCGCCGCGGTAAAGAGCAAGCAGGAATTCATCCAGCAGGTCGGAGCAATGCAGCGCGACGGAATCAGGGCCCTTTTTACGTTCGGGCAGATGCCCGACATGCACGATTCACGGCAGACCGTCGCCAACCTCGATCAGGGCGGACTGACGCTGCCCGACCGCGATTACTACATCAAGGACGATGCCAAGTCGGTGGAGACTCGGCAGAAGTATCTGGAGCACGTGCAGAAGATGTTTGAACTCGTGGGCGACAAGCCTGACCTCGCCGCGGCCGAAGCCAAGACCGTGCTGGCGGTCGAAACGGGTCTAGCGAAGCCTTCGATGGACCGCACCGCTCGCCGCGATCCTAAGAACCGCGACCACAAGATGGAGGTTACGGAGATTGCTGCTGCTGCGCCAAATTTCGAGTTGACGGAGTACTTTGCGGGAAGCGGCGCGCCGAAGTTTACCAGCCTCAATGTCAGCAATCCTGACTTCTTCAAGGCCGTGAACGATCAGATCGGTTCCACTTCTCTCGACGACTGGAAGACCTACCTGCGCTGGCGCGCGCTCGATACCTACGCTCCGACTCTGCCCAAGGCCTTCGTCGACGAGGATTTCCAGTTCAACGGCGCCTACATGTCGGGCCAGAAAGAAATTGAGCCGCGCTGGAAACGCTGCGTGCGGTCGACTGATCAACAGCTCGGCATGGCGCTGGGCCAGCTCTATGTCGACAAGACGTTTGGCCCGGAAGGCAAAGAGCGCACGCTGAAGATGGTGCAGGCCATTGAAGCGGCCATGCACCAGGACATCGGGCAGCTGACCTGGATGTCGGATACGACCAAGCAGAAGGCGTACGAGAAGCTGAACGCGATCGTCAATAATATCGGCTATCCCGACAAGTGGCGCGACTACAGTACGGTCGTCGTAAGCGCGACGACTACGCCGGCAATGTCACCCGCGCCAGCGCCTTCGAGGTGCAGCGCCAGCGCAACAAGATTGGCAAGCCCACCGACAAGAAAGACTGGGAGCATGACCCCTCCGACGGTAAACGCTTACTACCGCGCCGAACATGAATGACATCAACTTCCCCGCCGGAATCTTGCAGCCCCCGTTCTACGGCAAGAGCTATGGATGACGCGGTGAACTATGGCGCCATCGGCGTGGTCATCGGGCACGAATTGACCCATGGCTTCGACGATCAGGGGCGCAAGTTCGATGCCGACGGCAATCTTAAAGACTGGTGGACGCCGGAGGACGACAAGGCGTTCGAAGAGCGCGCCAGTTGCACGGCTGACGAGTATTCCAGCTTTGTCGCCGTGAAGGATGACAAGGGCGAAGTAAAGCTGAATGGGCGGCTGACGCTGGGCGAGAACACCGCCGACAACGGCGGCCTGAAGCTGGCTTATATGGCGCTGACGAACATCATCGGCAATACGCCGGTGAAGCCCATCGACGGCTACACGCCGCAACAGCGCTTCTTCCTCGCCTACGGGCAAATCTGGTGCCAGAACGTGACCGACCAGCAGGCGCGGAAATGGCGATCATCGATTCCCATTCGCCGGGGCGCTGGCGCGTGAACGGCGTGGTGCAGAACTCGGCGGCATTCGCGGAGGCGTTCGGTTGCAAGGCTGGCCAGCCCATGGTCAGCAAGAACGCCTGCCGGGTGTGGTAGATGGAGGGCTAGAATCAACGCCGAATGACGATCGACACTACGCCAGCCGCTTCAACTGTTGACTCGCGTCTCTCCGTCTGGCTTTCCTACGCCGTCTTGCTGGCCGGCTTTGGCGCAGGCGTGGCATCGGCTTATATTGTCATCTCCACGTATTCGCCATTGCCGCATTGGGACGAGTGGGCACTCTTCGATCATCTTGCCACCGGCAGGGGCTGGTCCTGGGCGTGGCTGTGGGCCCAGCACAACGAACATCGCATCCTGATTCCAAAGATTTTCTTTCTTCTCGATGTTCAGTTTTTCCGCGGCACCCAGGTGTTTCTGCTGGCAAGTATCTTCCTGGTGCAACTGCTGCAAGCGGGGCTGCTCAGCTACAGCCTATGGGTCCTGGGCGGGATGCGAGGATCCGTCTGGAGAACCGGCACCGGCCTGATTGCCTATTGCATTCTTTGCCCCACGCAGCAGGAGAACCTAATCTGGGGCTTTCAATTGCAATTTGTCGTGCCGGCAGCGATGGCCACTTTGGCGATTCTCAGCCTGCTGCTGCTCTATCGCACCGCTCTCGAACAGAAACCCGCCGGATCATCGCTGCTGCTGCTGATCTCCATCGCGGCAGCCACCGCCGCGACCTGGTCCTTGGCCAACGGGATGTTGCTCTGGCCGCTGTTGCTGCTTACTGCACTGTTTTTGAGGATGAGTCGTTCAACATTGCTGGGCCTGGCGCTGTTCGGCGCGACGAACATCGGGCTATACCTCTTTCACTACCACCAACCGTCGCCCCAGAGCAGAGTTGCGCCCTCGCTTCATGCGATGGGTGACCTGTTGCGGTATGTCGCGGTGTATTTCGGAAGCACCTGGGTGCGACACTCCAGCGGCCGGATAGCGGTCGTGGCTGGGACCGCCGGAATTTGCGCCAGCCTGTTCATCATCGCCCGCATTGTCTTACAACGTGGGACAAAGTCGCCGCTAATGGTGCAGCTGTCAGCACTGATACTGCTATGCCTCGCGACTGCGGCCATTACCGCGTCTGGGCGGTCACATCTCGGGCTGGAGCAGGCCACGGCCTCGCGCTACCAGACCTTCGCCCTGCTCTTCTGGTGTAGTCTCGGGTTGGCACTGCTGTTGGATGCGTCGAGAAGTCCTACGCAGTGGTACATCTTGTCTGCGGTTCTTCTGGCGCTCATGTTGGGCTTCGCAACCCAGGTTCGGATGCCGCTGATTGATGCGCAATGGCATCAGCTGCGCCTGCGGCTGGTATCGCTGGCTTTGTTGACCGGCGTGCACGATCACGTGAGTTTGGGGGAGCAGGCCTATCCCGACCCCCAAGTCGTGTTGCGGGCCGCGGAGTACATCAAGGAGAAGCGTCTTTCGATTTTCGCCGGCGAATTGTACTCGCAGCTGGGACAGCCTCTAGACGCCGTTTATAGACTACGTCCTGCGAGTGAGTGCTCCGGATATCTGTCCTCGTCGCAGGTTCTGCCGGCCGAAGGCGGGCGAGGTCTGCGCATGACGGGCTATGCCTGGGACACTGAGCTAAAGCGCCGGCGAGAGCGGTCGTTGCGGCCGTAGAAGGGCGCATTAGCGGATTTGGCTCGACCCTCGCGATTCCGATGAGTTTCCCGACGACCAGTCAGCGAACTGATCCTGCGCGTTTCGGCTGGATCACTTTCGTTCGTGATGTGCATCCCGCAGGCAGCATTGAGTTATATGCCTTGGTTGGCAAGAACAACCTTGACGTCTGTCCCTTCGCCCAAGCTTCGTTCTAGCCGCCAACTTGATAAAATCAACTTATTCGCATCTGCGGTGCGTGGGGATTTCCTCTTTGACGCAATTCACAGAAAGCTACGACGTGGTGGTGGTCGGCGCGGGTCATGCCGGTTGCGAGGCCGCGATGGCTGCCGCCCGCATGGGCCTGAAGACCGCGCTCGTACACGCTCAACCTCGACCTCATCGCGCAGATGTCGTGCAACCCGGCGGTTGGGGGCATTGCCAAAGGACATCTGGTGCGCGAAGTGGACGCGCTGGGCGGCATCATGGGCGAGGTCACCGACGCCGTCGGAATTCAGTTCCGGCTGCTGAACACTTCGCGCGGGCCCGGCGGTGTGGTCTCCGCGGGCGCAATGCGACAAGCAGCAATACCGCCTGAAGATGCGCGAGATGCTGGAGGCTGAGCCGAACCTGCACATCAAGCAGGCGGAAGTGGCCGATTTAGTCGTTGAGCCGCGAGCTGCGAGCCACGAGCCACGGGCTGTCACCCGCGGAAACGGCTGTCACGACAGGGGTCCTTCGACTCCGCTTCGCTCCGCTCAGGATGACCCCTTGGATAGGTCCCCTTCTGGCGAAGAGCGAACAGCGAATAGCGAAGAGCGCATCGTCCGCGGCATAAAGCTGCGCGATGGCCGCACCGTCGGTGCCCAAGCCGTCATCATCACGACCGGAACATTTCTGAACGGCCTGATCCATTGCGGCGAGCAGCAATATCCGGCCGGCCGTAGCGGCGAACCGCCCGCCGTGCTGCTGGGCGAGGCGCTGAAGAAGCTGGGTCTGCGCGGCTGCCGCTTGAAGACAGGCACTCCACCGCGTCTCGATGGCCGCAGTATCGACTGGTCGCAGTTCAAGGTGCAGCCGGGCGACGAAGATCCCACGCCGTTCAGTTTCCGCACCCGGCGGGTGGCACATCACGACGAGCAGGTGCCGTGCTACATCGCCTTCACCACGCCGGAGACGCATCGCATTATCCGCGAAAACGTGCATCGCTCGCCAATGTACAGCGGCCAGATCCAATCGATCGGGCCGCGCTACTGCCCGTCGATCGAGGACAAGATCGTCAAGTTTCCGGACAAGGAAACGCATCAGCTTTTCCTTGAGCCTGAGGGTCTGAACACGCACGAGATTTACGTCAACGGCATGAGCACTTCGCTGCCGGTCGACGTGCAGCTTGCCATCATCAAGTCGATTCCGGGCCTCGAGACCGCCGAGATGCTGCGGCCGGGTTACGCCATTGAGTACGACTCCATCGACCCTACCGAGCTGCAACGCACGCTGGAGACCAAGAAGGTCGAGAGGCTCTATCTTGCCGGACAAATCAACGGCACCAGTGGCTACGAAGAGGCCGCGTGCCAGGGGCTGATGGCCGGCATCAACGCCGCATTGAAGGTGAAGGGCGAGACGCCACTGATTCTCGACCGCACTGAAGCATACACGGCAATCTTGATTGACGATCTCATCAGCAAAGGGACGAACGAGCCGTATCGCATGTTTACTTCGCGAGCGGAATTTCGTCTGCACCTGCGTATCGACAATGCCGACCGCAGGCTCACGCCGCATGGCCGGCGCGTAGGACTGATTCGCGATGCCGATTGGACCGACTATCTCGCCAAGCAGGAGCGCATGAAGGGCTTGCGCGAGGTGCTGGGAAAGACAGTGGCCAGCGTCGAGTGGTCAGTGGCCAGCGAGGGATGCCAGGCCCTGATGGACTTGTTGAGCAAAGCAAGAGCAGCAGGCGTGACGCTTGCGCAGCTTCTCAAGCGTCCGGAGGTGGGAATCGAGTCGATGGTTCCGGTGCTCAAGAGGCTCATGCCGAGTTTCTTCGAACGCGAAGGGACTAGGGTTCAGGGGCCAGGGGTTAGTAATACTGGTGTCATCCTGAGCGAAGCGGCCGAAGGGAGCGTCGAAGGACCCCTACTTTGCGACGATGATAGAGGTCCTTCGACTCCGCATTCGCGAAAAGAGCGCGACTGCTCCGCTCAGGATGACACCTCGAAACTGGTCACTGGCCACTCGTCACCGGCCACTGATTTCCGCCTCTCGGCGGAAGTCCGCAACGAGCTGAAGTCAGTCGAAACCGAGATTAAGTATTCCGGGTATCTTGATCAGCAGACCAAGGCCATCGAGCGGCTGAAGCGCTCGGAGCAACGCATGATTCCTGATTGGTTCGACTACGGCCAGGTTTCCGGTCTGTCGCGGGAGATGAACGAGAAGCTCACCCGCGTGCGTCCCCAGACTTTGGGACACGCCAGCCGCATCCCCGGCGTTACCCCTGCTGCAGTCTCGCTCATCAATGTGTACATCGAGATCCAGGGGCGCCGGCAAGCCAGCCCGGCTTCACACTCCTGACAACTCCTCGGACGTTGTTTCTCGGGCGACCTGCTATGCTTCTCGTTTTGGAGAAGCCAGATGCGTAATCTCGCTGCAACTCTTGCTCTTCTGTTTGCCTTCACCAACATTGCCGGCGCACAAAACGCCCGGCATCCGTTCACCGTTGACGACGCCGCCACGCTGCGCAATGCTCGCGCTGTCGCGGTTTCACCGGACGGAAAGACCGTTCTCTACCGCGTCCGCTTCGGGGGACCAAAAGGTCCGGACAGCACTGAATGGCATTTGATTGCGGCCTCCGGTGGCGAGCCCCGCCATCTCAGCATTCCGGAGCAATTCAAGCCCTCAGGTTTCACCGGGGACGGCAAGGCGCTTTATGGGACGCTGGAAGCGAACAAAACGGGGCAACTGGCGACGTTGCCGCTGGCTCCGGCGGATACTCCCGCAGCAGCCGCCGCAACGCCGATTCCGCTTACCGCGTTGCCCAGGGGAATCGGTGCTGCCTTGATCTCGCCCGACGGCCGGCGTTACGCCGTCCTGGCCGACCCGCGCCTTCCCGATCCGCTGGCCGATGTACATAAGGTCATCGAGGCCGAACCCACCAGTCTCTATGTGGTCAACGCCGATGGTACAGGCGGCGCGTGGTGGTGTCCCACACTGCGGGACATCGCCGAAGAGGGTATCGCGTGGTCGCCCGACGGTAGTTCTCTCGCGGTCCTGTCGGAAACGCCTAAGATCGGCTTTCACTACGTCCATTCCGACATTGACGTGTGCACCGCTTCCGAGACGCGTCACATCGCCACAGTCGACAACGCAGGCGCCAACATTGGCTGGATCAACGGCGGCAAGGACCTGGTTTTCCTGAGCACAACGACGCAGGTCCTGACGCCCGATCATGTTTGGACCGTGTCCGCTGCCGGTGGCACGCCGCAAGATCGCACCCCTGACTTGCCGGCGAGTGCCATCCATCTGGAAGTTGACCCTTTGGGAAATGCGTGGGTGTGGGTCGCTCGCGGCGTGCAAGTGGAGATCGACGCTTTCAAGGACGGGGCGCTGACGCCAGCGTATGAATGGCCGGGCGGCGACGTCGCCGGCATCGTCACGCCGCGGATCGCTTCCGCACCGGGCGTGCGCGTGTTCACCGTGTCTGATCCGCAGCATACCGGCAATGTCGCCATTGCAAATGGCAGCACGCTACAGCGAATCACGACCGAAGGCGATGACCAGCTTGCAAAGATTGCGCTGGGCGATGTACGTGCAGTTCACTGGAAGAGCGCGGAGGGCATTGCGCTGGAAGGCATCGTGACCTTCCCGGCGGATTACAAAGCTGGCCAGAAATACCCATTCATGGTTCTGCCTCACGGCGGACCTGAAGCCAATGACACGCTGGGCTTCGACTGGTTCACCAGACCGTTCGCAGGCATGGGTTACGTCGTGTTGCAGCCGGAGTATCGCGGCTCGACCGGCTATGGCAGCGAGTTTCTGAACGCTATTTATCAGCACTTCGGCGACCGCGCTTATCGCGATGTGGACAGCGCCACCGACTTTGCCATCGCGCAAGGCTGGGCCGATCCGCAGCGGCTTACCATGTTCGGCTGGAGCGCGGGCGGATTCATGACGGCGTGGTCGGTGACGCAAACGAACCGCTACAAGGCCGCAATCGAAGGCGCGGGAATTACCGACTGGCTCAGCTTCATCTGGACCAGCGATGTGCAGCAATTTGACTACGACGCCCGCTGGCCGGACAAAGATCCGGACGCGTTCCTTATCTTCTCTGCCGCAATGCATTCGGAGAACGTCACCACGCCGTTGCTGATCCTGCATGGTGCTGCCGATGAACGGGTTCCACCCTATCAGGGACGCGAGCTATTCGAAGTCCTGGCAGCTCGCGGCAAGACCACTCGCATGGTGACGTATCCGGGCTCGCCACACTTTCCCACAGTGTGGGAGCAGGTCCACGACGTGTTTCGCGAAGTTGCCGGCTGGCTGGCCCGCTACAACCCTTAAAGGCCATCCCGTTTAGCGAGGGCTTATGCTGATTCAGGAGCTCGACATCTTTCTGGAGTACCTCGATAAAGTACATCTGCGGACGATGCGCGTTGTTGCATGCATCCCGCCCAACGGGCTGGATTGGTCTTACCGCGAAGGAAAATTCACGCTGGGCGATCTGGTGCGGCACATGGGGGCGATCGAGCGCTACATGTTCGGCGAAACCATCCAAGCTAAACCCAGCCGATACATCGGGTGCGGCAAAGAACTGGCGGACGGTCTGGACGAGGTTGTTCGATTCAAGGAGACGATGCATCGTGAGACGGTGGAGATTATTCGCCAGCTCGGAAAAGAGGGACTGAACCGCAAATGCACTACGCCTGATGGCGCTTCCATAACGGTGTGGAAGTGGCTGCGACTGATGGTGGAGCACGAGATTCACCATCGGGGCCAAATCTATCTTTATCTCGGCATGCTCAATGTGCCGACTCCGCCGCTGTACGGCCTGACCTCGGAGCAACTGAGCGAGCGCGGGACAAAGAATTGAAGTCGCTAAGCTACGTCCCCGAGCCGGAATGGAAGTACTGCTTGATCATGGGCATGATTTGTTCCCACCAGGCCCCTTGCCAATTGACGGCGCGTTTGGGCAGCGCCTGTACCTTGGTCACGCATGCGTCGGCCTTGGCGGTATCGCCCATCTGACGATAGATGATGGCCATGTTGTTCAGCACTTGCGTGCTCTGGTCGGCATTCCACGCCTCTTTCAGCACCTTCTTGTAATACTCAAGAGCCACATCCAGGTTGCCGTGGGTCTGCTCGTAACCGGCAATACTCAGATTGATAAACGGGTCCGTAGGCTCGATGGCGGCGGCGCGAAGGAAGTGTTGGATGGCTTCCTCATGTCGTCCGGCGGCGTCCAGTGCGCCACCCAACAGGTATTCCGCCTTCCAGTTTCCAGTGGTCACGTTGGCCGAATGCGACCATAAACTTATGTCATCTTGCCAGTACCCGATCTGGCGATACGTGACTATCGCCAGCGCCGCGAGGACTACGATACTGACGGCAGGCAGCACCGCTTTGGGCAAATGGCGTTCGGCGGCCCAATCGGCCACGCCCCAGCAGATCATCAGAAAAAGGCCGATAAAGGAAACGTAGGCGTAGCGGTCAGCCATGCCCTGCACATCAGCTTGCACCAGGCCAATGCAAGGGACCAGCATGATGAGAAACCACAACCATCCCACAATGTAGTACCTGTGCCGCCGGGCGCGCGCCGCCAGTACGGTGATGACTGCCAGAACCGCGATGGACGTCCATACCTGCCACCAGTGCAGGTACTTGCCGGGATGCGGATAGTAGAGCGCAAGGTTCGTCGGCCAGAACGCTTTCCGAATGTAGCGGGTGTAGGAGACAAGCGCGTTCTCAATTCTGATCCACAGCGTGTAAGGCTGCTGTTCTCCGGCTACGTGTTGCGCGATCATAGTGACGCCGGCATCCACTATGCAGATGAAGAACAGCGGAAACTTTTCTTTCACCAGCCACGACAAGCTCTTGGCTGGGATGGCGGCTGCGGTCGCATTTGCCGGCTGATCGCCGGCGAACATCCGCTGCAGCGGCCAGTAATCCCACAGCAACAGGACCAGCGGCAGCATAATGATCTGCGGCTTGCTCCATAATCCCAGGATGAACAAACCTGTCACCACAATGTAGCGGCCCACGCCAGGCTTACTGGCATACCAACGATAAGCGGCCAGGGCCAGCAGGCAGAACAGCGTGCTCAGCATCGTCTTACGCTCAGCCAGCCAAGCCACGGATTCGACGTTGAGCGGATGCAACGCGAAGAGGGCGGCGACCATCAGGCTGCGCCCGGCGTAGCCGGTTGCCCATTTCAGCACCAGGAACAGCAAGACTGCATCCAAGGCGTGGAGAAGTACGTTCTCGTCGTGATGAGGAGCCGGGTCGAATCCGAACAGTTGAATATCGATGGCGTGGGACACCCAAGTTAGCGGATGATAATTGCCGGCGTAGCCATGCGTGAATGCCCAGAAAACCGCGCCGCCAGTCAGCCCATTCGCAATGTGGGGATTTTGGGTGACGTATTTGGGGTCGTCGATGTTGGCGAAGGGATGCTCGTGCACGGGCGAATAGACCGCAATGGTGACGATGGCCAGCAGAAGGCCGAAAAGAGCGGTACGAAGAGCCGAGTCCTTAAAGAGAAAGCCAGGTTGCGGTTGCGCTGCTGCTTGAGGTTCGACGCCAACGGAAGTCACATGTCCCCCTTGTCCGCGACGAGTATATCCGATAGGTTTCGGCGAGGCGGAACAATTCTGTGCTGAGCGGCCTGAGCTCACAATGATCTCGTGATTTTCAATGAGCGCCTAGGTGCGCTCTCCTATAGCAACCACTCGTGCTGTGCTTCGTGGAACGGGAACTGGATCGTGCCATGTCCATTGTTCGCCGCTTAGGACCTTCGCCGACTCTATCTGTCCGGAACCGATGAGCAGGCAGAGCTCGCCGCCCGGCCTGACCAGCGCCGCCGCAACCGGCAAAGCGCGCTCGAACTTTTCCACCGCGCGCAAGGTCACGACATCGGCGGTTTGGCGCCACTGCTCGGCGCGACCGCAGAAGACTTGCGCGTGATCGAGCTTCAAGGTTCGCAAGGCTTCACGAAGGAACGTAGCTTTTTTGTTATGCGACTCGATGAGCGTCAGCTCGATATACGGTGCCCACAACATGATGGGGATGCCAGGGAAGCCCGCACCGGAACCGACGTCCGCCAAGCTAATGGGCCGCGAAATTTGTTGGTCAAGCATCCGCGCGGCGAATAGCGACTCGCCAAAATGCCGGGTCACGATCTGTTCGGGATCCCGCACCGCTGTCAGGTTTACACGCGCATTCCAGCGCAACAGCAGATCAAGGTGGAGGTGGAACTGCTCCAGCAGTCCCGCCGGGAGTTCGGCGTCGCCGGTGAACGGTCGCAGGAGCTCGGCAATGCGGGCGGGATCCATCCGAGATTATTGAGGGCGATCGAGACTGGCGCGAGAGGGCTGTTCTTCCGTCACGCCGAAGAATCGTTCCACCTCTCTTATATCGGCAGTCCGGCCGTATTTGGGCAAGCTGTCGAGAAACACACGCCCGTACTGCTTCTTCAGAATGCGATTGTCGAGCAGGCACAGCAGCCCGCGATCATGCAATGAGCGGATCAGCCTGCCAAAACCCTGCTTCAGGGAAATCACAGCGCTGGGCACCTGGTACTCGTAGAAGGCGTTGCCGCCGTCGTCGTCAATCGCCCGGACGCGCGCGGCAACCACCGGATCATTGGGGACTGCGAAGGGCAGCTTGTCGATGATGACGCAGCTCAGTTGTTCGCCCTGCACATCCACGCCTTGCCAAAACGACGAAGTAGCAAACAGCACCGCGTTGGGCGTGAGGCGGAATTCTTCCAGCAACGCATTCTTGGGCGCGCTGCCCTGCAGCAGCATGGGGAAATTGAGTTCGCCCAGCAATCGCTCATAGAGCTGGTTCATCAGCGCATAGCTCGTAAATAAGCAAAACGCACGTCCGCGCGTAATGTCCAGCAGCTGCCGAACCCGTTGCGAAGCCTGCTCTACAAAACGCGGGTCGCGGGGATCGGGCAGATCTGCGGGCACGTACAACAGTGCCTGACTCTCATAATCGAAGTGCGATGGCACCACCAGTTCGCGCGCGTGCTGGATACCCAGCCGGTTGCGGATGTACTCGAACTCCCCTGCTACGGCCAGCGTTGCGGAAGTGAGTACCGCCGACTCCAGATGCTCAAACAACACACTCCGCAAGATTTGCGACACTGTGATGGGCGTGGCCTGGAGGAAGACATTGTGCTGCCCGCCGCGCCGGTCGCCGCGGCGATCAATCCAGAAGACGGTGTTGCGGTCCTGCGCTTCCAGGATGAAGCCGAGTTGTGTCTTCAGCTCGTCGATACGCCGCGCCATCGCGTGGACTTCGTCGGGCTTTTTGGGAATGGCTTGCAACTCGGTGTAGAGGTGCAGGAGGGCATTCTGCAATCCGAGATATTCGTCGCCATTCTCTTCCAGAAACTCGGCGCGATTGTCGAAGGCGAAGCGGCCGTCGCCCGGTGGAAGGAGCGAGAAGAAAAACTGTGAGTGCTCGCGCACGCGTGCCGACGCCTGGAGCACATCCGCCAGCGGAATGTCGGCGCGCCGCAAAGTGTTCTCGACATCGCGGAGCAGCTCATCAACCTTGAGATTAGAGACGGTCACACCGAAATAGTCCGTGGCAACGTCCTCCAGTTCGTGCGCCTCGTCGAAGACGACAATGCCTGCGTCCGGCAGCACGCCCGCGTCGGCGGCGCGATCGGTTGCAGCCTTAATCGCCAGATCGGCGCAGAAGAGATGATGATTGACGATGATGATGTCGCTTTCCGCGGCGCGCCGGCGCATCTCGGTGATGAAACAGCGGTCGAACTGCTGGCACTGGGAGCCGATGCAGCGATCGGTGCGGGCGTCGAGTTTAGGCCACAGATGACTGGTCTCGGGTAACTCGGAGAGCTCAGCGCGGTCGCCGGTCTCGGTTGTCTTCTCCCAATCATTGATGATGCGAAAGTGGGTGATCTCTTCCAGACCATTCAGCACCGGCTGCGCCGTGAGATCATAAAGCTTCTTGCGGCAAAGATAATTGCCGCGGCCCTTCATATAGCAGACCCGCAGGTCGCCGAGGTGCTGCTTCAGGAAAGGGATGTCCTTGAAGAAGAGCTGCTCTTGCAGGGTCTTCGTTCCGGTGGAAATGATGACGCGCTTCCCGGAGCGGATGACCGGCAGCAGATAGGCCAGCGTCTTTCCCGTGCCGGTTCCGGCTTCGACGATGAGATGACGGCGTTCCTGGAGCGCCAGCTCGACGGCCTCGGCCATTTGCAATTGCCCGCGCCGAAACTCATATGCTGGATGGGTGCGAGCCAGCAGGCCACCTGGACCGAAGAACTGGTAGAGCGAGGGCAGGCGGGCGGCCAGCGTTGCGGATTGTGAAGTGGAGGACACGGTGATGGGAACGTGTTCCTATAATAGCTGTTTGGCCTACCGTCGCAGAAAGAGTCTAAGTGAGCCGTCGAGTGCAATTCGAATCGAGCAAGAATATCCGTGAGGGCGAGCCGCCGGTGGACGGAACGCTGGCCATTGTTGGCCGTCCCAACGTTGGCAAGTCCACGCTGTTCAACCGGCTGGTGCGCTCGCGCCGCTCCATCGTTGGCGACGAACCCGGAATCACGCGCGACCGTATCTACGGCGAAGCCGAATGGGCGGGACGCAAGCTGCGCGTGGTCGACACCGGCGGCATTGTTCCCGACGACCAGGCGCTGATTCCGGCGGAGATCTTCCGCCAGGCGCGGGTTGCGCTGGAGGAAGCCGACGCGATTGTATTGGTGGTGGATGGCCGGACCGAACTGGCATCGCCGGACATCGATCTGGCGCGGCTGCTGCTGCGCACCGGCAAACCGCTGGTCCTGGCGGTGAACAAGATTGACACCACGACGATGGAGCCTTACGCCGAGGAGTTTCGCCGGCTGGGAATCAAGGAGTTGTTGCCCATCTCCGCAGAGCATGGAACTGGAGTCGCGGAGTTGCTGGAGTATGTGCTGAGCGTGATTCCGGAGCACCAGAACGCCCCGGTGGACACTGACGAACCGCAGCTCCCTCCGCCCGGACTAAAGTCCTCGGTCGGGATATCAAAACGAAAGGGTCGCAGGTCCTCGGAGCCGCAATCACCGGAGGACGGGGCGAACGCGGCTGAGGACGAGGTCGTCGACGAGCCGCGCGAGACCAAGGTCGCGATCATTGGCCGTCCCAATGTCGGCAAGTCGACGCTGCTGAACGCTCTGACCGGAACTTCGCGAGCGATTGTGTCACCAGTTGCGGGCACCACTCGCGATGCAGTGGATGAGTTGATGGAGCGCGATGGCCGCACTTACCGCTTCATCGATACCGCCGGCATTCGCCGCAAAGGCAAGACCGAGCTGATGGCCGAGAAGATGTCGGTGGTGATGGCACGCAAGCACCTCGAAGCCGCAGATGTAGCGTTGGTGTTGATCGACGCAACGGAAGGCGTCACCGCCAGCGATGCCACCATCGCCGGCTACGCCCACGAGAGCGGCCGATCAGTGATTGTCGTCATCAACAAGTGGGACCTAATCACGGAGAAACGAGCCGATGGCAAACCCCCGGCGGACCGCAGCGTCTATGAGGAGCAAGTTCGGCGTCATCTCAAGTTTCTGGCGTACGCGCCGGTGGTTTTCGTCTCGGCGACGACGGGAAAAAACCTCGACAAGCTCTTTTCCACTCTGGAGCTGGTGGCTCGGGAGCGCCGCAAGCGCGTCGGCACCGGCGAGATGAACCGCTTCCTCAGCCACATCGACTTTGAGCGAGCTTCGGTGCCCGTTGCCAAGCGGGTGAAGATTTTTTACATGACGCAAGCCTCCGTGGCGCCGCCAACATTCATTCTCTTCACCGATCGGCCGGTGAAGCTACACTTCTCTTACCAGCGATTTCTGGAAAACCAGATTCGGGCGGCATTTGGCTTCGTCGGCACCCCGATATGGATCAAGAACCGGGCGCATAATGAACCTCGGGGAAGGAAGTAGATGTCCGCGCCGAAGCGAGTAGCGATACGACTGGCGACGTGCGAGACCGAATGGAGGTCAGGTCACCGGAAGCCTCAGTTAAGCGCGTACCTTAAATTTGCCGATTCCGTACCCCAGCCTCTACACTTAGGGTTTTCCTTTTGAAATAATTTATGGTGCGCGTCCGCCGGCCATCGGTAACGGCGGGGAGGATACATGCAGCGGGTTCGAGCGGTTCCTGTCTTGGCTGCGGTCGCAGCAATGGTTTTTCTGATATGCCTGCCCGGATGTGGTGGCAACAGCAGCACCAGCGGCGTCGTGACGCAGGTGATTCTGACGCCCTCGACGATTTCCTTGAACGAAGGCGGAGTGTTTACGCTGTCGGTTATTACGGAGGATTCAACAGGTGCCGCCGTCGCTGCGGACATCAGCTTCAGCAGCAGCAATAATAATATCGGGACCGTCTCTCCCGGTGGGCTGCTTTGCGGTGGAATCTGGGACGCAAGCTTCATCAACTGCAACGCCACGATTGGCTCAGCCGGAGTAGGAGTGGTGACGATTACGGCGACGGCTACAGCGAATGGAGTGAAGGCGAACGCGACGGTCTATGTGCACGAACCAGTGGACAAGGTCAACGTCATCCTGCAGAACAGTTGCACCACCATGGGCCAGCAAGTAAACGTTTATGGCCAAGTGCTAAACACCTCGGCTCCGGGTTGCTCGCAGTCCGCGCCTTGCGACATCACATCCACAGTGGGTCCCATCGCTTTCGGATCCAACGACCTCAGCATCGTCTCGACGAACGCCGCGGGGCATCTGGTCGCCGTTGCTCCGGGCGCCACTACCGTTTTTGCCAGCAATTCCGGAGTAAACAGCGTGGGCACGCCTTATCTAACCTGTCCAGTAGCTAGCATTCAGGTGCACAGCGCCAGCAATTCAGACACTTCGTTCAATCTGGCGGTGGGCGGGACTCAACCCCTGACCGCCGACGTTTACGACACCATGAATCAGTACATCAAGCCCACTCTAACCTGGGGCTCATCCTCAACCGCGACGGCCACGATTACAGCCACCGGCACGGCAAACAATCCTGGGACGATTACGGCGGTTGCTCCCGGCACAGCCTACATCACCGCCTCCTGTTCTTTTCCCAGTTGCAACAAATATCTGTCGCCGCAATATGGTCAGAACGTTGTTACCGCAACCGTGAGCGGAGGAACTGCCACCTCGGTTTACGCTGCCAGCACCAACTCAAAAATGCTGGTGCCGTTCAGCGTTCAAACTGATGCGCCGGGCACTGCGATTACACTTCCCAATCTTCCTAACTCGATCGTCGCCGACTCTGCCGGCACCACAGTTTATCTTGGTTCTGCCAACGGCTTGATGGCGGTGAGCGTAAGTACCGGTACCGTGACGACCTATGCAATCAACGGAACCATCGAGGCCATCTCGCCGGATGGAACTTACTTGCTGCTGTCCGACACTGTCGATGGCGCGCTGAATTACTTCGATCTCGGCACTGGTACTCTAAGCAGCGCTCAGTCGGGAATCACCGCCAGCGCTGCCGCCTACACTCCGGATAGCGGGTTCGTCGAATGGCTGACCGGCTCAACCCTTGGTTTTGGCCTTCCCACCGGAACATCTGGCACCGCTGGATTATCGAATACAGCTAACGCGCTGGACATTATGGCGCAAGGCGGGTTGACCTACATTACCAGCGCCGCCGCACGACAGATTTTCGTCTTCTCCACTTGCAACCAGAGCCTGGAGCAGGTCCTGACCGCAGCCGGTCCTACTGTGATTGCCGCGGTGCCCAACGGAACCGGTGCCGTGGCTGCCGACTCGCCCAATATCGATGTGATCTCCACTCCCTCGGTCTTAAGCGCGGGCTGCCCGGTCGCTACGCAGAGTTCCATCGCTCCATATGACTTGGGCGTGGGCAGCTTCACTGCCCAACAAATTTTCGTCAGTCCAGACAGCACGCGCGCCTGGATCGTCAGCAACCTTCCCCAGATATTAACGTTTTCATTGCCAGGGTTAACGCCGACCAATATTTCTCTGACCGGAGGAGCGACGGCTTACAACGGCGGGATTACCAAGGACAGTGCCAATGCATACTTTGGCGCCAGCGATAACACCGTCCATCGCGTCCTTGTCGACGAGTTGAGCGATGTTTCGCAGATTGCCGTCAACTTGAAGGATTCCAACGGCAATGTGACCCCACCGAACCTGGTTGTCGTGGTGCCGTAAGCGCAGTCGTGTGAAGTAGCAACTAACCTGCGAGTGGCAGCGCGCGCGCTATTCGGGGGTGCCGTGTCCCAGTAGTTCGAAGCGTCCGCTCCGCGCGTCAGCTGCCGAGATGGAACCGGCGGCGATGTCATACACCCAACCTTGCAGCGCCAGCTCACCGCGAGACAAGGCCGCAGCAACCGCGGGATGCGTCCCCAGGTTTTCCAACTGAGTCAGGACGTTGTACTCGGTCAACCGTCGCATCTTCTCTTCCGTGGGAGCATGGCGATGTTCGCGCAGCAGACGTTCGCGCGAAGCCAGCGAGTGCCGCATCCAATTCTGCAACGCCGGCATTCCGGCGGCCCGCTCCGGCTCCAGCAGCGCTTTCACCACTCCACAATCGGTATGTCCGCAAACAATGATGAGCGGCACATGCAAGGCCAACAGAGCATACTCCACACTCGCGGTCACTCCGCCCACGTGATCGCTATATTTGGGAGCAATGTTTCCCGGGGTGCGCTCGATGAAAATCTCACCCGGCCGGCTTTGCAACAACGCCGTAGGCTGGATTCGAGAGTCAGCGCAGGTAAAAAACATGGCGATCGGCTGCTGCCCATGTTTCAACTGCTCGAAGAGCTCGCGCTGCGCCGGATAAACCTCAGTCTGGAATTTCGCTACGCCTTGCACGATTTTCGCCAGCGCTTCCTCACTCTTCAAGTTCCCTCCATCAACGCACATCGGTTACGAATCGACTGCTGTCCAGTTCGGTTTTGAAGGGGCACGGCTTCAGCTGTGTCGAAAGCCGCCCACCAAATCATGGGCTTTAGCCCCTGCGGTTTCGTTCGCCCTGCGGGTATTTATGCGATGAGTTCAATTCCACTTATTCCCCGATTGCCTACGAGGACCTGCTCCGCCGAGCCAATGTTCATCGCGCCTCAGCCCGCTGTAGCATCAGCACGCACTCCTTGCGGTAAAAGTGCGCGTTCCAAAACACCACTGACTGCCAGTTCAGATGCATCCTGCTACGCGTGTACTCCACGATTTCCCGGATGTCCTCGTCAATCCACACGTGGTAATGGATGCTGTAGTCGGATTGCAACAGCTGTGCCAGTTGTTGATCGAACTCCGCGGTCGCACGCCGACATCCTACAACGTGTTCGACCCAGTCCTCAAAATGCGCCCGCTTGTCGAACCCGCTGCCATTTTCATCTTCCGCAATCAGATGTTGCAACGTTGTGCGCGACCGCTTCGCGTCAAATGAGTATCGCTTGTCGGGAATCTTCAGCAGCAGCACGCCGCGCGGCCGCAGCACATCGTACCAGTGACGCAGCGCCGCCAGCGGAAACGGCAGATGCTCCAGAACATGGCTGGCGATCACGAAGTCCAGGCTGCGCGGCGCAAACGGCAATTGCATCGCATCGGCGACGACATCCGGATTCACCACCGGCGCGCTGACTTCCGCATAGTGCTGCTGCAAGCCCTCATCCGGCAGGCGATCGACGTAATACACCTTCGCCTCACGCGGCACCGGAAACTTCCGCCACAACGCTCCAATCTCAATCCCTCGCCCGCGCAAATGTCGAGCGAGCAGCCTGTTCTCCAGCCATCGCAGCGGCGCGCCTTTGCCCATCCGAACACTATAGAACAGCGCTTTGTGTGAGCTGCGAATCGACTTCGCGGTAAAGAAAAAAATAAAAAAAGTGATCCTGATTCTAAAGGGGTTATATTAAAGTATTCTAGAATATAGACTTAGCTCGCGTGCTAAACCGTTTGTTTTTAATAGGTTGAATTATTCTTGCCAAAGTATTGAAAACACAAGGAATCAATCTAATGAACGGCAAATAAACGATTTAGCTGCCTGTCCACTAATTCGCCAGATATGTCACAGCCCCTTCGCCCTTTCGGCCCAATCGCCCTTCGGTTGTCAAAGATCAAAAGCCGGAACCTGCACTCGGCCTGTCCGTTATGTTTTGTGAACTCGAGCAGGACTGCCAGCTTGTCGATCACAAAACAAAAAGACCCCGAAAGAAGCTACCTCTAGCTTTTCCAGGGCCACGTCACAGGCTAGCACTTTAACGCTACGCGTCAATACAACTTTAGTCTAATTCCGGGGCCCCAGGGTCTCGCGGCTTTCGAGACCCGGGAGACCGAGTACGATGTATCACGCTGGGAAACGTGCCGGCTCGACAGACTTCATCTTCAGCACGCTCCACTCGTTCACCCGGACCAATCCCCTTTCCTCATAGGCGTACGCGCGGAAGCTGCTCCACGGCCACAACTCCGGTGCTGCCACCAGACCGCGTCTCACCGGATTGCGATGCATGTAGCGAAGTTTCTCCACCCGTTTTGCCGGCGTACAGACATTGAAGTCATAGTACCTCGCCTGCCAAGCGTGATGCGATTTTCGGGTGCCCCGCGTCTCGCGGTGTTCGAGACGTGGGAGACGCCTGCGCTCCTCGGCCAGCACGCGCCGCGCGAAACCTAACTTGACAGCTTGGATTGCCGTAGACAACGGACGCTCCTGCGGTTCGCTGACCAGGAAAGGTGATGAAGTGGAGGTCGTGTCCGCCGTGCCACCGCTCTAGACCCCAAGGCATAACCAACAGAGTAGAAACAAAACCTTGGTTCCTGCGGTGATGGAGGACACAGCCATGACGGTTGATAGCCGCGGAGTCCCAGGTCTCGAAAAGCGCGAGACCCGGGGCACCCGACTCAGGACTTACATACCTCGCCGCTCTCCCTGCTAGACTGAACCCTCATGCCGGAAGCCACCAACTCCCTCGCCCACGCCTCGTCGGCCTATCTTCGTTCGGCCATGCATCAGCCCATCCAGTGGCACGAGTGGGGTGAGGAAGCCTTCGCCGCCGCGCAGCGCGAGAACAAGCCCATCCTGCTCGACATCGGCGCGGTGTGGTGTCACTGGTGCCACGTCATGGACCGCGAGTCCTACGAGAGCGCGGAAACCGCCGAAATCATCAACCGCGAGTTCATCGCCGTGAAGGTCGATCGCGACGAGCGTCCTGACGTCGACAGCCGCTACCAGCTTGCGGTCTCGGCCATCTCCGGCACCGGCGGCTGGCCGCTCACCGTCTTCCTCACGCCCGATGGCCGCCCATTTTACGGTGGAACGTATTTTCCTCCGGTCGATCAGTGGGGACGGCCCAGCTTCACGAAAATCCTGCTGGCCATTGCCGACGCCTATCGCGAGCGCCGCGACGAAGTGCTGAAGTCCGCCGACGAAGCCATGAACGTGCTGAGCAATGCGGAGAGCTTCGCCGGCCGCCAAACCGAGTTTTCACCGCGCCTGGTCGGCGTCATGGTGCAGTCGGCGCTGCCCATCTTCGACGAGAAGAACGGCGGCTTCGGCAGCGCGCCCAAATTTCCTCATCCTGCCGCGCTCGATCTGCTGATGGACTGGTACGTCCGCACCCGCGAGGAGCGCGTGGCCACCGTCGTCACCACCACGCTGACCAAGATGGCGCGGGGCGGCGTCTACGACCAGCTTGCCGGCGGCTTTCATCGCTACTCCGTCGACGAGCACTGGACCGTGCCGCACTTCGAAAAGATGGCGTACGACAACTCCGAGCTGCTGAAGAACTACGTGCACGGCTACCAGGTCTTCGGCTTCGAGTTCTACGCGCACGTCGCGCGCGACATCATTCGCTGGATGGACGAGTGGCTCAGCGACCGCGCGCATGGCGGCTTCTACGCTTCGCAGGATGCCGACATCAACCTCGACGACGATGGCGACTACTTTACCTGGACGCGCGATGAGGCCAAGGCCGTCCTGACCGACGAGGAGTTCGAGGCTGCGGCGCTGCACTACGACATCGAGCTGACGGGCGAGATGCATCACAATCCCGCCAAGAACGTGCTGTGGGTGCGCGCGATGCCGGAGGAAGTTGCGTCGCGCATGGGCGTTGACGTGGCCAAGGCGCTCGACCTGCTTGCGTCGGCCAAGACGAAGCTGTACGCCGCGCGGCTGCAGCGTCCCACGCCATTCGTGGACAAGACGGTCTACGTGAGCTGGAACGGGATGTGCGTCTCGGCTTACTTGCAGGCGGCGCAGGTGCTCTCACCCGAGCACGCCAAAACCGGGCGCGCCGGGGACCCTGGCCAGCTTGACGACGCGCGCAAGTTCGCATTGCGCTCGCTCGATCGCATCTTGTCGGAAGCGTGGAACGAAGACCGCGGCCTGTCGCACGTCATCGCCTATGCCGACGCGAACGACGCCTCGGTGCCCCAGGTTCGCCCTTCAGGGCTAACCTGGGCCGAAGACCGCCGCTACATTCGCGGCATGCTCGATGACTATGCCTTTACCGTGCTGGCTTGCCTCGATGCCTACGAAGTCACCGGCGCGATCAGCTACTTCAATTTCGCGCAGCGCATCGCGGACCAGATGATCGCGCGCTTCGCCGATCCAAGTCTGGCGGCTTCTTCGATACAGAAGCGTCGCTGGAAGAAAAGCTGCAACTCGGCGTGCTTTCCGCCCGTCGCAAACCTTTCCAGGATGCGCCAACACCTGCTGGAAATCCCAGCGCCGCCATCGCGCTGCTGCGGCTTCATGCCTACACCAACGATGCGAAGTATCGCGAAGCAGCGGAGCTCACGCTGGCAGTCTTCGCCGGGGCTGCGGAGCAGTTCGGCATCTACGCGGGGACCTACGGCATCGCGGCGACCTGGCTGTCGCGGCCGCACACGCAGGTGGTTGTGGTTGGCGAAGATGCGAAGGCCGCGGCGCTCTTGCAAGCCGCGCTCGCGCCGTTCGCCGTCAACAAGTCGGTTGTGCATCTCACCGACAGCGAAGCCGTAACGCAGAACCTGCCGCCGGTTCTCGCGGAAACCATCCCAAATCTGCCGGCGCTGAAGGAGAACAAGGCGTTGGCGATCGTCTGCACGAATTTTGCCTGCCAGCCGCCAATCGAGAGTCCCGAAGAATTGTCGAAGATGCTGCGCGAGACGATCACCGCAAAATGAAACCGGAGTCATCGGATGAATTGTTCTGGTTTGTATCGGGGCACGACTTGAGAGGCTGCTGAAAAAGTCGCCTTGGAGTGCTTTGTAACAGGGCACGACTTCAGTCGTGCCGTACAAGCCCTTTATTCTTGTCATCACGAGGAGGGCTTCAGCCCGACGAGGGATCTGCTTTTCGAGTCTTATCCGCCGTGATGCGGAATGTGGTGGACCGGCGTCTCGGCGATGATGCAAATCTCCGCATCGTTCGCCGCAGCCAGCACGGCTTCTCTGTCCAGCAGCAGGCATCGTCCCGCGTCCAACGCAAGACATGTTGCCCCTGCATGCTTCATCGTCTCAATGGTCCGAAGTCCCACCACCGGCACGTCGAAGCGCATGTCCTGATTCGGCTTGGCAACTTTCACCACGGTCAGCGCGCGGCTCAAGGTTGAAGGCTCTTTGCCCAGTGCGGGCGACTTCATGATCTCGCCAGCGCGCAAGATGGTCGCGTCAGTCCCTTCCATCGCTTCCACTGCGATGCAGGCCGCTTCGGCGATCACCACGGTCTGCCCAACGTCGAAGCGCGACAGATGATCCGCAACGGCATGTCCGTAGGTGATGTTCGTTTGCTCGGAATCGCTCGGCGCGCGCCGTGTCAGCACGCCCTCGGTAGCCAGCATTGGCTCCAGCAGCTCCGTCGAATTCATCAGCGTGATGCCTTCGTCGGCGAGGACCTTGCTGACCGCGCCGATCAGCGAGTCGGTGTTGCGCGTGGTGAGCGAGAGCAGCAGCTTGGCCAGTCGCCAGTCCGGCTTGATGCTGCTGAAGATCTGCCGGTGCTTAACCTGGCCGGCCATGATGGCGCGGGTGATGCTTTCGCGCTTGAAGGTTTCGATGAGCTTGGACAACTCGCCCAGCGACAACCAATAAACTGCCGACGCTCCGTGCCGCTCAATCTCGGGGAAGGCCTCTTCTCTAATGGCAGCGACGACGACCTGCATTCCTTTCGAGCGCGCAGCATCCAGCACCAGCAGCGGGAATTTGCCGTTCCCGGCGATCAATCCGATGCGTTGTTGTTGTTGCGTCGACATGTGTCGGAAGTAGCCAGTTGCCGGCAGTCGCTTCCAGTTATCAAACCCCGCAGGCGCGGTATAAGCCCAGCGCTTCAGCGGCCGAGTAGCGTGCACAAGAAATCCGAGTCCCAACCAAACCTTATCGTCCGGGCTGTGGCACCATTGCCAGGCTCCGATGCCCTTTCGCATCCACCGCCCGCACCGCAAAAATCACATTGTCTTTCGACATCGGCACAGTGACGCGCGTAACATTTCCCACGCTCTTCACATGTTCCCAATCGGGTGCAGTCGTATCGCGCCACAATACTTCATAGCCTGTCGCCAAACTGCCTGGCGAGACCCCCCACTCTAGAGTGGAATCGTTTTGCAGCTCTTTCGTCAACAGGCGGACGTTCACCGGAGGAGCCGGGGCCGATGCCAGCTCCCCCAGAGTGGCAGCGTTCAACCGTGCCACCTTCGCCGTGTAATCGTAGTCCACGAATTTTGGCAGATCGCCGTATTCGACGCCCTTCTCCGTGCGGACGTTCTGGTGTTGATGATTGTAGTTCTCGCGAAATTCGGTGAAACGCACCGCCGCATCCCCCTGCTCGTTAAAGGAAGAGTGATCGCCGCCGCGCAGATAGCGGTCGTGACGAAACACCAGCATCGCGCGGAAATCCTCCGCCGCAAGATACTCCTTCGCGACCTCGCCGACGTATCGCGCCAGTTGCCGTGACGGACCATCGCTTTCGCCGCCGAGGGAGCGCGTTTTGCGCAACTCTTCCTCGCTTGCCGTGGATGAAATTCCTTCGGAAAAGACCCGCACCATGTGTGGATCCTGCAGCGTGTCTCCGGGGGTGCGATCGCCGCCCACGATGTCGTTGTTCAACACCGCTTCAATGTCCCATCCGACTGCCTTGGCCATCTTGGCGAAATGCGCGCTGCCGTAGAGGCCCTCTTCTTCGCCGGCCACAGCCAGGAAGATGATCGTAGCGGGGAAACGATGCTTGCTCAGCACCCGCGCGCACTCCAGACTGACGGCGGTTCCGCTGGCATCGTCATTGGCTCCCGGCGCTTGTCCAGTGGCGTCGGTGGGATCGCTGTTGCGGGAATCGTAGTGCCCGGTCACCACATACATTCGGCCAGCGTTTGCCGGATCGGTGCCGCGCAGGATAGCGTAAACATTCGTGATCGTGGTGGGCTGCGGAATTCTCGTCCCGGGAGGTTGCAGAAACTGGTCTGTCCTCACTTCCAGGCAATCGCCGCACTGGCTGGAAATTCGTTGCAGCTCGCCCTGGATCCAGACCGCCGCCGCGTTGATGCCTTGGTCGCCGATCGGGGGCACGTCCGCGGAGAGCGTCTGCCGCGTATAGAAGCCGGCCAGCCTCTCAATGGTCTGCTGAATTCGTGCTGGCGAGATTTCGTGCAGGGCTGCGACGATTTGCGGGTCGGGTTCGACAGTCGCGGGCGCGCCGTCTTTGCTCGGGAGTTGAAGCAACCGCGGGTAGCCTGAGCGTCATCGCCATCATCACTCCGGTCAGGACGATCTTCGGTACGGATATGGCCATAAATTCTTCGAGACCCCTGCCTTTGGACGTCGTCCATCACTTGACGATGTCGCCCGGAGAATCTAAATATAAATGCACGGACGGCGCGCCGTCGTGCCGGCGGTTTTTGATGTAACGTGAATACCGGAGGCCACTATGGTGATTTGTCCTGAATGCGAGAGCGATCTGGACATTGAAGAGGATGAAGTCGACGAAGGCGAGGTCGTCTCCTGCCCCGAGTGCGGCAGCGACTTTGAAGTAGTTGGCATTGAACCTTTGGAACTGTCGCGCGTGGAGGACGAGGAAGACGAGGACGACGAAGACGCGAAGCAAGAGGAAGAGGATGAGTTTTAGCTGGCTGCGCGGCTGGGCCGGCCGGACTGGCTGTGCTTTCGCTATTTTCGTATTCCTGATCCTACATGTCTCGCGGGCCAGCGCGCGCAATCCCTTCTCTCCGCAATCCAGTTCGCAGGTCACGAAAAATGATTATGCCTTGATCTACGGTACGGTCTGGGGGCCTGACGATCGTCCGGTGGCGGGTATCCCCATCAAGATCCGCAGGGCACCGGACAGGAAGGCGAAATGGGAGCTCGTATCCGACAGCCATGGCGAGTTCGCGCAGCGGGTTCCGGTAGGTGCTCAGGACTACATAATCGTGGCTGACATCAAGACGCCTAAGGGCCAGCCCAAGCCGCAGACGACGGCCCACATCACTAACAACGAGCGCACGGACGTTGGCTTGCATCTCACCAGCGCTCCGCCCTCCCGGTGAAGGGATTAAGGGAAAATAAAATGTACAAGGCATTGGGCACATTGGCTGTCCTGCTGGTGGCGTTGAGTTGCCGCGCGCAATTACAAATCCCGATGGGCAGCTCGCCATCCAGTGACAACGCCCGAAAGACGCGTAGCACAACCCGGACCCTCACCGGAACCGTTCTCGACAAGAGCGATAAACCCGTCCCCAACGCCGTGGTCTATCTCAAGAACACGAAGACGCTGGCGGTCAAAACGTATATCGCGCAGACGGACGGGACATATCGCTTCCCCGAACTCTCGCCGAATGTGGATTACGACCTCTACGCCCAGAAAGACGGGCAGCAGAGCAAATCGAAGACGCTGAGTCAATTCGACGACCGCGACAAGCCGAATATCAATCTCCAGATCGATACCAACAAGTAATTTTTTCCGGCGATTCTACAAACACAAAGGCCGCCATTGCTGGCGGGCCTTTTTCATCTGCACTGAACTTCGATCAGTTGTTTTCGTTGCTGGCGCGCTTCCACGACATGAACTCGCCAATCGTAGAGCCTGCGCCGGACGACGACGAGCTCGCAGCCGGAGCTTTGTAAGCCTCCACATCCGAGCGCGTAGCTTCTTCGCCCACCGCCCTGATGCTGAGCCCGACTTTCTTCTCCGCCTGATTCATCTTGATGATCTTGAACTCGTGCTCATTACCGGACTCCAGCTTGATGGGCGCGCCGTGCGCGTCGACCGCTTCCGAGTTGTGGCACAGACCTTCGACCCCCTCGGCAATCTCGACGAACGCGCCGAAGCTAGCCAGCCGCAGCACCTTGCCGTGAATAACGTCACCCACGTGGTGCTGCTCGAAGAAGGTGTCCCACGAATCGGGTTGCAGCTGCTTCACTCCCAGCGACAAGCGGCGTTGCTCCGGCTCAATCGCCAGCACAATGGCTTTCACCTTGTCGCCCTTCTTCAATACCTCCGACGGATGTTTCACGCGCTTGGTCCAGCTCAGGTTGCTCACGTGGACCAGACCCGTCGATACCATCTTCGATCTCAATGAATGCGCCAAACTCGGTCAGGTTGCGGACCTTGCCTTCGACCACAGTCCCAACCGGAAACTTCTCATGCAAAGTTTCCCAGGGATTGCTCTCCAGTTGCTTCAGGCCCAGGCTGATGCGCCGCTCGGTCGGGTTCACGTTCAGCACGACCGCTTCCACCTGATCGCCTACGTTGACCAGCTTCGACGGATGCTTCATCCGTTTCGACCATGTCATCTCGCTGACGTGCACCAGGCCTTCAATGCCCTGCTCCAGTTCGATAAACGCGCCGTAGTCGGTCACGCTGATGACCCGGCCGCGCACATGCGCGCCGATGGGATAACGCTCGGACGCATCCAGCCACGGATCGGGAGTAAGCTGCTTGAATCCCAGCGACACGCGTTGCTTGTCCTTATCGAACTTCAGCACCTTCACCTGGATTTGATCGCCCACCTTCACCAGGTCGCGAGGATGCGTCAGGCGTCCCCAGGACATATCGGTGATGTGCAGCAGTCCATCGATGCCGCCCAGGTCGACAAACGCGCCGTAGTCGGTCAGGTTCTTCACCGAGCCGGTGAGGATGGCTTCTTCTTCCAGATGCTCCAGCGTCTTCGTCCGCTTCTCAGCCTGTTCTTCTTCCAGCAGTTGCTTGCGCGAAGCCACGATGTTGCCGCGCTTCTTGTTCAGCTTGATGATGCGGACCTCGATCTCCTGGCCTTTCAGGGCCTCGAGGTTGCGCACCGGGCGCAGATCGACCTGCGATCCGGGAAGAAACGCGCGCGCGCCAAGAATATCGACGGTCACGCCTCCCTTGATGCGATCGATGACCCGCGCTTTGACCGGGGTCTTCTCGTTGAAGGCCTTCTCGATCTCGTCCCAGGAGCGCAAACGCTGCGCCTTCTGGTGCGACAGGTGGATGTAGCCTTCTTCGGTGTGGCCGGGCTCGCGCATCACGGCCACTTCATCGCCGCGCTGCACGGTCACGTTGCCTTCGTGGTCCGTGAGTTCTGCCACAGGAATCACGCCCTCGGACTTGTAGCCGATGTCCACCACCACATACTGCGGCGTGACCTTCAGCACCGTGCCGGTGACGACTTGCTCTTCGTTCAGCGCCGCTTCGGTCTGGGCTTGTTCCTGCTCAAATGTCTCTAGGGCGGTGGCGAAATCTTCCATGCCGGCTTCCTTTTCGGCGCGCGGCGTGGGGGCAGCGGCCATCTCCGCCGCTGGCGGCGCGGCGTCGGCAACTGGCTCGGGTTGGGGCTGCACAGCAACTTGCGGAGTTGGCTGTTCGGCGGGCTGAATTTCGGGCTGCTCGGCAGCGGCGGTTTCTTGCGTTTGGGTAGTCGGAACGTTGTGGGTTTCTTCGAAGGACATTGGTTTGCGTACGCACACTCCGCGCGTTTTGAAAACACGCCGAGAGCCTTAGAACCACGGACTGCTGGCTTGAATCGACAGGTTTGATTTTCCCGCTTCCAGCGGGTTTGGACAACCCAGCGGCCGGATCCGATGGAGCTGGCTGTGCATCCATGGAACTCTTCGACTATAGCAACCGCCTACAGGCAGTGTCAAACACCTAAGTGTGGCGCCACCTTGATTTTGCAGGGTTTTATTGAACTTTTAATGTCCGCGTCAAGCCCATCCATCACCCCTCAATGTGACGGGAAATCGGTTGTGAGTCAGCTCGATTTCCGGGGGGTATCATAATGAGAGATCCACTTCATGACATTACCGCCTCCAGTTCTGGATTGTGCTCGCGTTATCGAGTTTGCCGTGCTAGATGAATCCGTGGGCTACTCCGGGCGCAGCCTGCTATTCGTCGACGGCAAGGAACTCGGTCCGGTGCCCTGTTTGGCGATCTGCAAATTCAAGGCAGAAGAGGAATTCCTACTGTTTCATTGCGATCGCGATTGGACGGTTCTCGGCTTCTCAGTTCACAATTCCCTGGCTGAAGCGAAGAGGCGTGCAGATGGCGTTTATCCGGGGATTTCCAGCGTGTGGGTTGACGCACATGTTTCCGAAGACGAGGCTGAGCGACACCTGGATAAGTTGTTCGGAGGGAATCGATGTAGCTTTTGTGGTAAGAGGGCCGATCAGGTGGATCGGCTCATTCAGAATGGCGAAGCAAAAATCTGCAATCACTGCGTAGAAGAGTTTTCGGCGCTTTGAGTCTTTAGGCCGCGGAAATGAACCTGCGCTCCTAACAAGAAATCTCGCTCCTTGGGCGTGCCCAACTGGAGTGATACTCTGCCGATTATGGATTATCTGTGGACTCCCTGGCGTTACGCCTACATCACCACTGCCGATACCTCCAGTAGTGGCGGAGCTTGCGTTTTTTGCGGATTGCTTGCCCTCGGCGATGACGCGAAAGCTCTGATCGTGCATCGCGCCGAGTATAACTTCGTCGTCCTCAATGCCTTTCCCTACACCTCCGGCCACAGCATGATCGTCCCTTACGAACATGTCGATCGGCTGCACAAGCTTCCCCAGGCGGCGGCCATCGAGATGATGGACCTGGCCCGGCATCTGGAACTGGCGTTCCTCGACCTCTACCACCCTGACGGCGTGAACATTGGCATGAACATCGGCAAAGCTGCCGGTGCAGGTATTGCTGGCCACATCCATATGCACGCCCTGCCGCGCTGGGTTGCGGACGCCAACTTCATGACCGTGATCGGAGAGACCCGCGTGTTGCCAGAGTCGCTGCAAACCACCTACGAGCGGCTCAAGACGAAGTTCCAGCCGGTGGCCTAAGCTGGCCCTGAAGGCGTGACAACTGGCTATTGACTACTGGCTACTGCAACCCGCGGCTGCCCTTTTATCGCGAAGAAGAGAATGTACAGGTAGCAGAGCACGGGCAGGATGAAGGCATGGTGCAGCCCGATGCGGTCTGCCAGCAGGCCCTGCAACTCAGGAACGATCGCGCCGCCGACGATTGCCATGACCAGCAGGCCGGAGGCTTCGCCGGTCAGCGGCCCCAGCCCTTCAATCCCCAGCGTGAAGATGCTGGGAAACATGATGGAGTTGAACAGGCCAACCAGCAGCAATGTCCACATGGCGAGATGTCCGAAGCTCAGCATCGAGAGCGCATACCAGAACGGCTGCGACCACGGCATTGCATCCCAGCACAACCCGCGTGGGGACCTTTTGCAATACCGCTGAACCGACGAAGCGCCCGATCATCGCACCGCCCCAGTAGAACGTCAGATACTTAGCCGCGACCTCCGGCCGCAGGTTGCCGACCTCCGGCAGGTTCATGTAGTTGACCAGGAAGCTTCCGATGGAAACTTCCGCGCCCACGTAACAGAAGATGGCAACTGTTCCGCGCATCAGGTTCGGATGGCGCCAGACGGTGTCGTTGGCGACGGCGTGTCCGCCTTCGGCTTCGGGAATATGCGGCAAACGGAATTTCGCAATCACTACGCCCAACGCAATCAGCGCCAGCGCAATAACAAAATACGGCAGCTTCACCGACGATGCCTCTTGCAGGCGATAGGCGTGCAGTGCCTGGGGGTTCATCGCGTGCAATTGGTCTTCCGTCCTGGGCGCGAGTGTAGCGCCCAGAATCAGCAGTCCACCGAAATAGGGTGCGACCGTGGTGCCCAGCGAATTAAACGCCTGGGTCAGGTTCAGCCGGCTGGAAGCCGTGCGCGCGGGGCCGAGCACCGCGACATACGGATTGGCCGCGACTTGCATGGCGGTGATGCCTGCGGCCAGAATGATCAGCGCTCCCAGAAACAGTGGAAACGATGGGACGCTGGCCGCCGGGACGAACAGCAAGGCCCCGAGTCCCATGGTGAAGAGGCCGGCCACCATCATCTTCTGGTAGCCGATGCGCTCAATGATCTTGCCCGACGGAACAGAGAAAACGAAGTATGCCGAAAAAAAGCAAAACTGGACGAGCATCACTTCGGCATAGTTCAGTTCGAAAATCGATTTCAGGTGAGGGACAAGGATGTCATTGAGGCAGGTGAGAAAACCCCACATAAAAAACAGAGTGGTCACCATCGCCAGCGGTCCGCGATAGTTCCGTTGCGTGCTCGGGTCGCTGACGGTCGTCCGGTTCTGCTGTGCTTCCAGTGGCATGATCACCTGCGAAAAGCTCGATGCTTTGTGTCAGGGCACGACTTCAGTCGTGCCGAATGAGACCGCCACAAGAATAGGGACTTCAGCCCCTGCCCGAGCCTTACCACGTCCTCTTCATGGGATGAGCCTCTGTGTTGAAGACCACTTTGTGCAGATCGAGCGTCGACTTCGGCGCATATAGCAAATACAGATATTTCAGCGTCTCAGCCAGGAAGAAGCTTTCCATGTCGTCGCGTTTTTCCTTGGTTTCGACATTGAGCAGCGCGGCAAAACCGGCCTCTGTCTGGCAATACTTTTCCAGGCTGTCGAAGAGAGTCATGCCCATGTCAAGATATCGCGCCTGGCCGGTAAAGTAATAAAGGTAATAGGTTGACTCGATGATCTCCGGACGAAGCTCGTAGCCCGGGGACGTGATCTTCATCGTGGAGTAATCAAATTCTTCCGGCTCTACGCCAAACGTCGTCCACATTTTGTAGCTGGATTCCTGCAAGCGTTCCGCGCGATCCAGATCGCCGGACAGCGCCAGTTCCGCCGGGAAAAACGCGTCGAGCGCGCCATAGTGGGTCGAAATCTTCTCGCCGGTATTCAGATTGACCTGCGCGTACCACAAGCCGTTCGGCGTCTCGTCGGCGACATACTTGTTGAGAGCGGCGAAGCTCGTCTTCCACATGCGCTCGCAATCCTTGTCGCCGAAAAGAATCGAGCATTTCAGAAGATACTCATAGTAGGAATCGATGCCGCCGCTGATGTGGCTCGTGGTGTCGATCCACTTGCCGGTCTCGACGTTGATGCTGGAGCCGACGAGTCCGATGGGCGAGCGGCGATTGTAGACCTCAACCAGCGCGCGCTTGGCCTCCTCGTAATAAATCGTTTTGCCGGTCAGCTTGCTCAGCGTACCGAACTCGAGGAGCAGCGATCCGATCTCGGCAGGATTGCTTTCCACGCCGCGCACCTTGCCCGTCCGCAGATTCACGAACACATAAGGCATGCCGGTGGGCGAATTAAACGCCGGGAGCAGACGGGTCGCCCAGATCGTCGGCCAGCTCCAGCAGACGCTTGTCGCCGGTAAGTTGATAGCTGCTGAGCAGCCCTCCCAGCAGGCGAATCGTGATTTCGAAATTCTTGACGTAGATGTCTTTGTCGAACGAGAGTTGCTTATCGATGAGTTCGCGATCTTCCTTCGCCTCATCCTTCAATCCCATGAGGACCATGGTGTCCAGCGCGTCGACCGGCGTCATCAGCAACGATGTGCCGTACCAGTCGCGATAGCTCTTGCTCAGTGGCTTGAGCTCGTCGTGTCCCCAGGCGTACTGCTTGTAGCCATTCCAGGCGTGCAGAAAATCGCGGCGAACGGAGTCGGCCATCTCGGCTTTCGGCTGCTCAGTCCAGATGGCGGGCGAACTTACGTCCTGGTTCTTGTCCTGCCCCCACGCCGTTGAAGCTAGCATCAGAAGGACGAGAAGAGACTCTTCAAGGAGCGTCCACCTTTAACCGGCGCGCATCTTTGATCTCATCCCAGCGCACCCAGGCGATGTAAAGTACGACAACGATGTTGATGCCGAGGATGACCCAATGCAGCTCGTTGGGATGACGGATTACCTTGTAGATTTCGAATGGCAGATAGATGCAGCCGGAGACGATGGCCAGCCATTCCGCCCAAACTCGCTGCCGCCACAGGCCGTAGCCTTCGATAAAGCGCAGCGCGGCATACACCACCGCGATGCTTATGATCATAGCGATGTTGGTACTCGACACCTTGCCGGCGGCGTGCAGAAACTGTTGCGTCCAACGATGTTGCGGGTTGATGTGCAGGTGAAACAACACATGTTCGGCGGCTTCGGTGAAATCCACATCGCGCCGGATCATGCGGATGAAGACGTAGGCGCCCAGCAGGGCCAGGCCGCCTTTTAGAGCTTCCCAAAAGGCCACGGTGCGCAGTCCGGCGCGGTGAGCGCGGCGGTGGCTCATCGCACGATCGTGAGTGGTGGGAGTAGCGCTCATCGCTGAATGACGCGATTTCAGCCGTTCGGCCTAATGTACATTATCAGATGAGGGCAGCATCGACTGGAGTTTCATCGTTGGCGCCGGGATGAACGGCGCATTTTCAAGCTGGCCGGAGCTGCGCGTCTCAGGCCGCTTCCAGCATCTCGTCCGGAGTAGAGAATTTTTCGCGGCAACGCCCGGCGCCGGCGCGCGCCACCTCCGCCGCATCGATTCGCCGCCAACCTGCGTAATCCACCCAGCGCACATTGCGTTCTTGCAGTAGCTTCCGCAGGCCCGCACCGCCAGACCGTTCGCCACTTCGCGCTTCCTGAGCGATCTTCTGCGCCAGTTGCTGCGCTTCGACGCGATTGGTAGGAATGGTCCCGGACGGGCCGCGCTTCGCCCATCCCACCACGTAGAGCCGCTCATCGACTTTGCCGTCCTGATTGGCGAACACGCCGTTCACGGGCACCACCGAGCAGCACGCCAGCGCTTCATAGCCAATGCAAGTAACCGCTAACTGGGCAGGAAGTATCACGGTCTCGCCGTCCATCGACCGGAATTGCACTTCTTGAAGTTTGCCGTTGCCGGCAAATGCCGTGGGCGCGAGATTGAAATGGAAGTTAATGGTGACTGGCGTATCGCGCGGAGTACTCTCGGCAAAACCGCGCAGCGTTTTGATAACGGGTGTATCTCCGGTGAGGCTTGCGGGATCGCTGACGACAGGCCGCGCCCGCTGCAAGGTACCCAGCTCGGCAAGCTCGTGGTCGGTGAACCTCGCATCAGCCGGGCTTCGACGGCCGACCATGTGAATCGTCGCCAGCGGTTGTGCCGTGAGCCACGCCAAAAATTCGCCGGCCACGTCGGAGCCGGCAAATTCTTCCGGACCTTTGGCGAGAACGCGGGCCACGTCAATGGCCACATTGCCGTTGCCGATAATCACTGCCGACCGCACATCGCGTCCGCAGAGAGCCTGGGCGTGCGGATGCCGGTTGTACCAGCCAACGAACGCGCCTGAGCCAACAACGCCGGGCAGATCTTCTCCTGGAATTCCGAGCTGGCGGTCGCGGGCGGCTCCAGTCGCCAGAACCACGGCATCGTAGAGCGACCTCAATTCGTCAAGACGAACGTCGCGCCCAACCTCAACATTGCCGAAGAAGCTGACCTGATCGCGCGCAAGCACGCGATCGAAGAGGCGCGCCACGGCCTTGGTGCTTTGATGGTCGGGCGCGACACCATAGCGAATCAAGCCGAAAGGCACGGGCAGTTTTTCCAGGACGTCGATGGCGGCATCGGGAACGAGACGGAGCAGTTGATCGGCGAGATAACAACCCGCCGGCCCAGAGCCGATGATGGCGATGGATGTCATAAAAGCAGCTATCAGCCGTCAGCTATCAGCTATCAGCTATCAGTTAAGCCTGGCTCAGCAGTAGTGACTCGGCTTGGGTCAACGTGTGCTGCGTCCGAAGCTGCGTCCGCGCAGTTTCAAACTGCAGCTGACGGCTGATAGCTGACAGCTTCTTAATGCAGCTTCACGTACTCGTAATCCACTGGATTGTTGTTGATGCCGCGATCGGGAGGCGCAATCCAGGCGGCCATCTTGGCCGGCTCGTGCACGCCATGCATCAGGCTCAGGATGTAGGCGCGATCGCTTTCGCTGGGCAGCCAGCCCCCGATCCGCGCATTAAATTCTTCCTGCGTGATCGGCTTGCCGGTGGTGTCGGTCGGCACGCCTGCCCAGATTCCGATGTTGCGGCGGAAGCGCGTCGACGGCAGCGACAGCCGGAAAGAATGGCCAGCTTTCTCAATCAGCCGGTTCCAGCGCGTGACGCCCATCTCGCAATCTTTGACATACGATCCGCGGGTGACGTCGTTCATCGCATTGCGCATCGGGATATGCTCGGTCCTCGTGCTTCCACCTCCGTCGGGAACTTCCAGCGTGTAGATCTGATCGGCGGCGACGTGGTCTTCGTAGCGCCCTTCGTCGGGACGCCCTTTCAGTCCGTTGGCAAAATAGGACGCCGCGTTCGACGAGCTCTCCGAGCCGAACAGATCGAGCGACGAGCTGAACCAGAAATTCAGATAGCGCTGCACGGTCGGCAAATCGATGGCGCCGGCGTGGCGAATGGCCACGGGATCGTCGGTATTCAACTCCTTCATCACCTCCAGCGCGCGCCGGACCACGCGATTGATGCCGGTGTCGCCGACGAACATGTGGTGCGCTTCCTCGGTCAGCATGAACGAGCAGGTGCGCGCCAGCGGATCGAAGCTCGACTCGGCCAGCGACTTCAGCTGGAACTTGCCGTCACGATCGGTGAAATAGGTGAACATGAAGAAGCTGAGCCAGTCGCTGATGGGTTCGTTGAAGGTACCCAGAATGCGCGGCTTGTCGGCGTCGCCGGAGTGGCGCTCCAGCAACTCCTCCGCCTCTTCGCGGCCATCGCGGCCAAAGTAGGCGTGCAGCAGATAGACCATCGCCCACAGATGGCGGCCTTCTTCGACGTTCACCTGGAACAGATTGCGCAGGTCGTACAGCGACGGAGCGGTGTGGCCCAACATGCGCTGCTGCTCAACCGACGCGGGTTCGGTGTCGCCCTGGGTGACAATCAGGCGGCGCAGCGTGGCGCGATACTCGCCGGGAATCTGCTGCCACACTTCCTGCCCATAGCTGTCGCCAAAGCCGATGCGGCGATCCAGATTGCGATCGGCGAGGAAGATGCCCCAGCGATATTCGGGCATGCGAACGAAGCCATAGGTTGCCCAGCCTTTGGCATCGACCGACGTCGCGGTGCGCAGATACACGTCGGCAACCTGGAAATCCTTGGGGCCAAGCTCCTGCCACCAGTTCAGAAATTCGGGCTGCCAATGCTCCAGCGCGCGCTGCAGCGTGCGATTGGAGCCGAGATCGACGTTGTTAGGAATGCGGTCCTGATAATTCATTGACATGAAGTTGCCTCGAAGGGGCGCAGCTTCAGCTGCGCCATTGCAAATTTGTATGTTGTCATCACGAGTCCGACTTCAGTCGAGCCAGGAATCTGCTTTCGCTTCAGCCGGTCGGCAAGCAGATCCCTCGTCGGCCTAAAGGCCTCCTCGTGATGACAATTCTTAGAGTGGTTTCGCCGCGTCAGCCGAGAGCGCGGCGCTGAATATGCGCCGCTTTACCTACACTCTCTCCCACGTAAAGCGCGCCTTCGACCCCGTGCCGAATAGCTTGAGCGCGCCGTGTTCGCCGGTGGAGTTGGGACGGATGAACACCCAGTTCTGCCACGCGGACAGCCGGCCGAACACCTTCGTCTCCAGCGTTTCATCGCCGGGAAAGCGCAGGCTGGCTTCCAGGCCGGTGAGCGCATCCGGAGACAGGCTGACCCGCTCCTCGATGGCAACGCGGACTTCGTCTTCCCAGTCGAGATCGTCAGGCGCGACCGTGACCAGGCCCAGTCGCAGAGCCTCGCCGGGCCCAAGCAGCTTGCCTTTGGCTTCGATCAGCGGCAGCCATATCCCGCGCGTCGCTGCTGAAGCGAGTTTGCAGCCGGCTGCGGTCGTTGACTGCGGGAAGCAGATCGAAGTTGAAATCGTCTACGGCGATCTTTGGGCGAGTCGCCTTCGTCATCTGGCGAGCGCGAGCATGTAGCTGCGATCGGCGGCCAGCGCCAGCTCGAACAGCAGACCCGCGAAACACGAACCCGGGTCGATGATGGCGTATAGGCTGCGCGACGAGACATCGAGACGAGCCAACGTGCGGCGCAACATGCCAATCGTCTCGCGCACCAGCCAGTCATTACGGTGCTCCAGAAGGATCGCGTCGGAAGCCAGCACGGCTTCAGGACTGCCGGAGGTCTTGAGCAACAGCAATCCAAGCTCAAGTTCGTTGACGCGCAGCATCAGGATGGCATCGTCCAGTTCGCGCGCCATCGCCAGCGGCCACCATTGATCGCCGGCGGCGTGAATCTCCTCGACGGTCGTGGGCTGATTGCCTTCGGGTGCGCGCACCGTCAGCGTTGCGGTTCGTGCACTGCGATCGAAGGTCACATCGACGTGCTGGTAGTGATAGCCGGCTGTCGTCGATCGCGCGATTAAGCGGGGTTAGCTTGATGCCCCTGGCATCGGCGCGGCGGGCCGAGTCTGCGACCAGCTTCTCGGCGCGGCCGCGAACCACTTCTGGGAACTTCGCGGGGACGGCGATGTCATCCACCAAGCCCCATTCCTTAGCCCGCTCGCCCTTCACTCCGTCGGGATTGGTGCAGAACATATCGGCACGGTCGCGACGCACTTTGCGCTTGTCGACCACGCGAGTGAGGCCACCGGTGCCCGGCAAAACTCCGAGCAGCGGAACTTCGGGCAAGCTGACGGCGCTGGAGCGGTCGTCGATCAGCACGATCTCGTCGCAGGCCAGCGCGAGCTCGTAACCGCCGCCCGCGGTCGTCCCATTCAGCGCGGCGAGAAACTTCAGCCCATCGTGACGGCTGGAATCCTCCATGCCGTTGCGCGTCTCGTTGGTGAACTTGCAGAAATTGACCTTCCAGGCGTGCGTGGAGGTGCCGAGCATGTAGATGTTGGCGCCGGCGCAGAACATGCGCTCGCGAGCGCTGGTGAGGACGACGCAGGCCACTTCGGGATGCTCGAAGCGAATGCACTGAAGAACGTTGTACAGCTCGATGTCGACGCCAAGGTCATAGGAGTTGAGCTTGAGCTTGTAGCCGGGACGCAAACCGGCGTCCTCGTTGACGTTCATGGCCAGCGTGGCGATGCGGCCATCAATGGTCAGGCGCCAATGGCGATAATTTTCGGGAGCCACCTCAAAGGTGACGAGCTCCGCCTCTTTCACATCAGGCATGGCAGATGAAATCTCCTCAGGACGGCACCGGGATGGCGGTCAAATCCCCACAGTCGGTGAATGCATTATAGTGCATTTCTCCGGGGGGTTGGGAATAGGAAATATTATGCAGATCAAATAGCTCGAGGAAATCAGCTTTTCCGCATGATCTCGGTTAGTTCTGCAGCGCTCTCTCTGACTGTCAAGCCGCTCGTCTCTACCGTCACGTCGGCCTTGCGATATAGCGGCTCGCGGACCTCGAGTATGCGCTCCAGGTCGGACATGGATTCGCGATTGTCGGCCATGGGCCGCATGTCGCCCTGCGCGATCACCCGCTGCATGTGCTCATCCGGCGTGGCCCGCAGCCAGACGGTGAAGCACATAGTCAGCAGACGCTCGAAGGTTGCGGGCTCGGAGACCAGGCTGCCGCCAGTTGCCAGCACGAAGCGCGGATGGCGCTCGATGACCTGGTCGAGGCAGCGGCGTTCCAGGCGGCGAAATCCGCTCTGCCCATAGAGATCGAAGATGGCGCTCAGGGTAACGCCGCTCTCCTGCTCGATAAGGCGATCGAGCTCGATGAAGGGGGCTTCCACGCGACCGGCGAGGATTGCTCCCAGCGTCGACTTGCCCGCGCCGCGCAAACCGATCAGAGCGATCCGGCCGCGCCGCGCCTCCTGATCGACACCGCCAAAATGCTGCACCAGCAGGCGGCGAGCTTCAGCCAGCCCCGCCGCCGGCAGACGGCGCAGGAACTCGGTCGTGTGTACCAGGTCGACGGGCGGCTCGGGGCCCGCGAGTACCAGATCTTCGACTGGAATGTCGAGCGCGTTGGCGATCTCCCGCAGCAGCAGAATGGAGATGTTGCCCTGACCGGTTTCAAGCTGAGCGAGGTAACGCTCGGAGACGCCGGAATCGCGCGCCAGCAGCTTGCGCGTCATGCCGCGACGCGCGCGGGTCTCGCGTACGCGCTCCCCCAGGCGCTTAAGATAGTCAGACTCCGTGACGCGGTCTTCGCGCCCGCGTGAAGGACTAGAATCGGCCATGTCCTCGGAAGGCTCGGTCTCCTCAAGATGAACGGTATCGCGTTTTCGGCCCACGGTGGCTGCATTATACTTCCGCAACCGCACCGTATAATAGTCTAACGTGAGGGAAGCGTTGCTTCACTTGGGAAGCTTCGCTGTGGGCAAGTAAGCATGGGCATAGAAATCACGATCCTGGTGGGCACCATGACCGGCACCGCCGAGATGGTGGCGCAGGAGGTCCAGCAGGCGCTGGAGACGGCGGGACACCGAGGCGCCATCCAGGTGATGGACAACCTTGACGCCGCCGTTTTCCAACGCGGCGGCAATTTCCTGATTTGCACTTCCACCTACGGCAACGGCGACGTGCCCGACAATGCCCAGGCGCTGTTCAATAGTCTGGAAACTGAAAAGCCAGATCTAACTAAAATCAATTACGGCGTAATCGCGCTCGGGGACACCACATACAAAGATACGTTTTGCCAGGGCGGCCTGCGATTCGACAAGATGCTCGCGGAGCTTGGCGCCCGCCGCGCCGGCGAGATGCTGATGCATGACGCCAGCTCCGGTACTTTACCGGAGGAGTTGGCGGCACAATGGGTTGTGCCCTGGGTCGAGCAGCATCTCGCACCGCTTTTGCAAGCTGAGGATAGGTCTTCATAGGAGACGGCATAAATTATGGCTACTACAGTGGGAAATCGCGTTGAATCAGACGCCAAGGTGCTCGAAAGCTACCTTGGCGGCAAATGGCAGGCGGCTGCCGGACAGGGCTCCGCACTGGTCAATCCCACAACCGGGGACATCGTCGCATGGGCCAGCTCCAAGGGCTTGGATTTGAGTGCCGCATTGGGGTACTCCCGCAATGTGGGAGGTCTAGAGCTTCGCAAACTGAGCTACGCTCAGCGAGCGGAATTGCTGGGCAAGATTGCCGACGCCCTCGCGGTTCGCCGCGACGAGTGGTTCGAGATCGCACGCAAGAATTCCGGCAACACCAAAGCCGATGCCATCATCGACGTCGATGGCTCCATCGGCACGCTGAAGTACTTTGCGAAAATTGGATCGAAGCTAGGCGATGCGCATCTGTTGCGCGACGGATCGCCCCTGCGTCTGGCGCGCGACCCGAATTTCCAGGGTCTGCATGTCGGCGTCCCGCTCGACGGAGTGGCCGTCCAGATCAACGCCTTCAACTTTCCCGCATGGGGACTATGGGAGAAGGCCGCAATCAGCCTCTTGGCCGGCGTTCCCGTGCTCGCGAAGCCCGCGACTTCCACTGCATGGCTGGCGCAGGAGATGGTGAGTGCGGTGATCGCGGCGAACATTCTTCCGCCCGGCGCGCTTTCGATTCTTTGCGGTTCGCCCAACGACCTCCTCGATCATCTGCAACTGGGCGATGCGGTCGCCTTCACCGGCTCGGCCGACACGGCCGAAGCAATCCGCCGGCATCCGCGCATTATTCAACAGAGCATTCGCGTGAACATCGAAGCCGACAGTCTGAACTCCGCGCTGCTGGGTCCGGACGCTGCTCCCGATTCCGCTATTTTCGGCTTCTTCGCACGCGAGGTGGTCCGCGAGATGACGTTGAAGTCGGGACAAAAATGCACCGCGATCCGCCGCGTACTGGTGCCTGACGATCACGAGCAATCCGCGATTGACGCCATCTCGGCGCTGCTGAAGATGACGGTTGTCGGCGATCCTGCTAACGCCCTTGTTTCCATGGGCCCTGTCGTCAACATGGCACAACGCAAGTCGATCGCAGAAGGCATTGCACAACTGAACAGGCGAGCGGATGTCGCTTATCAGCCCGACAACTTTGCTCCGCTGGATGCCGACATCGGGCGTGGTGCTTTTGTCGCTCCCATGCTGTTGCGCGCCCGTGAAAAGGGCAACGATGACGTCATCCATGAGATCGAGGTCTTCGGCCCGGTCGCTACTGTCATCCCGTACCGGGATAAAGCCGAGGCGTTCGCGCTGGCACGGCGCGGCGGCGGCTCGCTGGCCGCATCTGTCTTCAGCGGCGACACCGCCTTTCTCGCCGAAGCCGCAGTTGCCCTGGGCACAACTCATGGGCGACTGCTGCTGGTCGATCCCACGATCGGCGACAGCCATACCGGACATGGGATCGTGTTGCCATCGTTAATGCATGGTGGTCCGGGACGCGCCGGCGGCGGCGAAGAGCTCGGCGGTCTGCGCGGCCTGTGGTTCTATCATCAGCGCGTCGCCATGCAGGGATCGGCGACAACTCTGTCCGCGATTGCCGCGCAGGCGGCGGACCCGGCGGCGGAATAAAATTTGAGCACTTCGCAAACATCTACGGAACGCGGCGAAGTGGTCGTCGATGGAAAGCGCCTGGAGACGCTGTGGATCGGGCGCGAGCAATCAGACCGGCCAGTCATTGTCATGCTGCACGAAGGACTGGGCTCCATCGCCCTGTGGAAGGATTTCCCGGAGCTGCTCGCGGCGCGCACCGGCTGCGGCGTGCTTCTCTATTCGCGTTATGGACACGGCAATTCCGACAAGCTGCTGGAGAAGCGGCCCGTAACTTTCATGCATCACGAAGGCGAAGTGGTGTTGGCGGAGTTGCTGGAGAAGGTACAAATCGAACGGCCGATACTGCTGGGACATAGCGATGGAGGGTCAATCGCGCTTATTTTCGCAGGCAAGCACCCAGATGCGGTTCGCGCTCTGATCCTGGAGGCGCCGCATGTGTTTGTCGAAGACCTCAGCGTCGCCAGCATCACCCAGGCAAAAGTGAATTACCAGACGACGGATCTGCCGCGGAAGCTGTCGCGTCATCACGCGCACGTGGCCGCGACCTTCTGGGGATGGAATGACATTTGGCTCGATCCGGATTTCCGTTCCTGGAACATCGAAGAGTATCTGGCGGCGATTCGCTGCCCGGTTCTCTGCCTTCAGGGCGAGCAGGATGAATATGGGACGATTGCGCAAGTGGAAGCCATCAAGGCGCAGGCCTCGCAGGCGGAAATCGTGATGCTGCCGGAGTGCAAGCACTCGCCGCATCGCGACCAGGCCGAGCGGACGCTGGAGCCGGATGGTGGAGTTCGTGACGCGGTTGGACGGCGACATCGCTGCGCTTTCAGAGAATGTCAGCGAGTTGAGAAACCGCAGATCCCTCGACTCCGCTTCGTTTCGCTCGGGATGACATTGGTAAGTGGGTTAGCGAAAGGCGGCATTTATGGCTGAGTGGGTGCACACTTTCAAGGGCGCGATACTGGCTTCGGAGTACGACGTAGCCAGCCATATGAACTCGCGCATGTATGTCTCGCGCTTTGATCAGGCGACATGGTTCTTGCTGCACGCCATCGGAGTCACTCCGGCATCCATCAAGCAGCAGAACCTGCGAGTGGCCATCGTGCGCCAGAACTATCAGTTCCTGGAAGAGCTGCGCGGTGGCGAACTGGTCGAGATCAAGAGCGGCTTCCTCGCCGTCGGCGGAAAGTATTTTCGCTTCCTGCATCAGATGTACGATGACGAATCCGGCAAGATGGTCGCCACCTGCGACAGCGTCGCCGTGCAGGCCAGTCTGGAATCGGGAAAGAGCGTGTCCTTAACTCCGTCGCTTCAGGAAAAAGCCAAACGCTACCTCGTGACTTCCAACGTGACAGCAGACGAGGAGATCGGGTAAGCAATAGAGCTGGCGTTCCGGCCAGCGCCTAAGCCTTTTATCCAACCTGAGCCGGCTTTAGCGGCGACCCAAGCCTGTTCCGACTTCTTAGCAGCCTGCGAGAGGAGTGCTCACCCAGCGCACACCGTCGATCTCCTCTACTTGGCGCTAAAGCCGACACTCTCCCACAACGGCGCCGGATCGTACAGCACACCATTAGCAAGCACGGACCTTACGCTGCGCAGATTGTGGATGTCTTCCAGCGGGTTGGCATCCAGCACATCGAGGTCGGCGCGCTTGCCCACTTCCAGGCTGCCGCTGTCGCGCTCAACTTTCATGGCGCGCGCGGGGACAATGGTCGCTGCTTGCAGCGCTTCCATGGGCGTGAAGCCGGCCTCCACGTAGAGTTCGACTTCGCGATAGAGAGAAAATCCCGGTACCGTCTGATCGGTGCCCGCGACAATTGGCACGCCCGCACGATGCAGCGCGCCGATAATCGCCAGGTCATTGGCCCTCATCTTTTCGCCGTAAGCAGCAGCCTCCGGAGGCAGTCCGCTGTTGATTAGTTGCTCGCGCAACTCGGGCGCAACCCGCGCAATGCCGGGCTCGGTATCGGTCGCTGGCTCGCTGGCCGAGCGCAAAGTCATCTCCATCAGCGCCATCGTCGGATCGATGACGGTGCCATGCTGCTTGAAGAACGCGACCGCCTGTTTGCCGGCCTCGGAATTAACATCGATGGAAGCCATCACTTTGAGGCGGTCGATGCCTTTGACTCTCTTCGGGTCGAAGTCTTTGGGCAGCAGAAGGTCGGCAATGTAATGGATGTGGTTGATCATGTCCATGCCGTCTTCGACGCCCTGGTAGGCGTCCATGCCGTTGGGGATATGGCCGGTGACGGTCATGCCGACTTTGTGCGCGTCGGCGCAGATGGCCTTCACGTTGTCCGGCTTCACTGAACTGTAAATCTTCATCTGCTGGAAGCCGGAGTCGTGATACCGGGTGACCCACTTCTGGGCATCGGCGGGCGAGTTCACACGGGTCACGCCAATTGAGTAAGGCCCGTCGCCATCGACGATGCCCGCCAGCAGCATGTGCGGGCCCAACGCCTTGCCGCTGTTCACCGCGTCGCGCACCTGGGTGATGAAGTCGTACTCATTGCCCACATCGCGCACTGTGGTCACGCCGGCGGCGAGATAGATCGGCCCCCACTCCACTTGCTCGTAATGCGCGTGCATGTCCCACAGGCCGGGGATGATGTACTTTCCAGTGACGTCGATCCGTTGCGCGCCGGCGGAAATCTTCACGTCCTTGCTCGGGCCCACGGCCACGATCTTGCCGTCGCTGGTGACAACGGTCGCATCCTGGATCGGCGCCTTGCCAGTGCCGTCTATCACCGTCGCGCCGGTGAAGGCGAATGTCCCCATGCGGCGGCCAGGAAGCTTCTGGCTCATCTCAGTCAACGCAGCCATCTCGTCATGCGCGGCGCTGGCGACGAAGCTGGCGAGCGCGGGTTCATAGTCATCGCGCACCGCTTCGAAGTGATCGAACTCGGCGTCGGTCGAAACCAGCGCGGCAAGATTGTTGGCGTTGTCCATCCACAGCGTCTCCATGCCCCAGATCAGCCCTTGCACGGTATAGCGCTCCACCAGTAGGTCGTGGCCGTTGATCTGCATGGTCTCCGAGCCGCGGTCCTGGATCCTCACCGCACCGATTGGCAGCGTAGCCATCTGCGCGGGCGAGCCGTGTGTCCGCCAGTAACGCATCATCTCCATTTGCACCGCAACCGGAGCGTAACCGGAGATGGTGAAGAAGGGCGACGGAGCAGGGATCGAGCGCGTCTCTTTACTTTGGCGAATGGTGGCATTCGCGCCGTCGATGGTGACGGAGGTGTCAATCCCCGACATGCGCGAGGTCTGGCCCTTAAGGACGAAGCTTTGCGGCACATAGCTGTCGGAAGTGCGGAGCGTCGCCGTCAGCGGGACTGCGGTGCCGCGGTCGGTGAACTTGAAGTCGGTCTTCAGCGTCAGCGTACCGCTCTCCGCCGTGATGTTGTAACTCTCCTCACCTATCGGCTGCTCGAACTTGTGCAGCCGAAACTTGCCGGACTCGTTTTGCGGCGTGGTTTGGGAAAATGCGATAGCAGGCGAGAAGGCAAGTAGAAAAATACACAGACGAAGACGATTCACGAGAACGGCTCCTTTTCAACCGGGAAAGCAACGAAAGATTACAACACAGTTAAACGCAAAGCGGCGCGGCGGAGTTCCCTGACGTCTCTTTTTTCCCCGTCGGCGCACGCCAACAAAGGCAGTCAAGCATCAGGATTTCTTTGTTGGCTTCGGCTTCAACGTCTGGACGTATTCGTAGCTGAGATCGAGATACCTGGCGAGTTCCTTCGTCTTAGGCAACAGGCTATCAGGCACGGCCACAAACTCCTGCATGACGGCTCCGTAAGCCTCGAAGAGCGTGGTCTTGTACTTCTTTATGAATTTTTCACGCTCTGCTTCTGACAACCGGATCGCCAGCCTCCCTGGCGGGTTCAGCAGGGTGAACATGTGGCCGTTGAGAGAGGTGTAGGGATGGGTGGCGCCTTTGCGTTCGATCTTGGGATTGGTAGCGATCAGGCGGTCGTAGAACTCAACCTTTTCGCTCGGGATGGTGCTCTTCTTCGCGGTGGCCATGATTGCTTCCTCTAGGGATGGACAGATCGTCCTAGAGGATACACCTGAACCACGCCCAGTCGTCCCACAGCGGACCGTACTTTCCCACAGCCTTTGAAACAACTATCATCCCACCCTGTTTGCCCTCGGTTGCAAGCAGGGCGGGACGATGCTGACGAAGTACATCTTGCTATTGCGCGAAGTAGCCGGAGATGTCCAAAATCAGTTGCGTGAGTCCAGCCGCGTAAGCGTCGATGGAGCCGTTGTTCGTCGGCACAATCGCCATATTCGACGTGATGAAACCATCCAAAGCGTTCAGCGTCGACACCGTGGGCTGGGGCTCGCCGTCAGGCCACAGCGTGAGGTATGGCATGCGGCCTGGCGGCACCACCGTCGCGTTGAAGATGTACGCCGCCGCAGTGCTGGGTGGCGAGCACGCGCTGCTCCCCACATTCACGGTTTTCTCGCCCATGAAGGAACCACCGCTCTGGCGCGTGTCCAGCACCCGGCAAGGCGCCTGCGGATACATTGACAGTCCACCCGTTCCCGCCGGCGCGAAGTAGCCATTGACGTCCAATACCAGGTTGGTGCTGTTGCTGTGGGCGTAGAAGGCGGTTGCGTTCTCGGTGCCCGCCGGCACAATGGCGGCATTGGCCACGTTCGTCCCGGTTTTGTCGTTCAGGGTGGAGACCACAGGTTGCGGCTCACCCTTCGGCCACACGGTCAGGTAATCGAGGCCGCCGGTCGACGGGATGACTGTCACGTTGAACGAGTAGGCCGTCGCGCTGCTGGGCACGTCGCAATTAGGCGGTATGGTGTAATCGCGTTCCACTCCCGCCTGTAGCATTCCTCCATCCTGGTTGTTACGGGTGTCTACTATCCGGCAGGGCGTCAGCGGATAGAACTGATAGTTTCCGGAGGCAGCCGGCGCGAAATAGGCATCGATGTCAAGCAGAACGTTGGTGGTATTGCTGGCATACACGCTTACCGCGCCGCCCACGCCTGCCGGCACGATGGCCGCGTTAGCTTTGATGCGGCCATCCGGCGAGTTCAGCGTGGAAACCGTGGGCTGATTTTCCGGCGTGGGCCAGATGGTCAAATACCCCAGCGTCCCGCCAGGGGGCGGCACAACCGTGACATTCAAGGAGTAGGCAGCAGCCGTCGCGGGAATGTTGCAGCCGCCAAGTTGAGGAACGATGAAGCTGCGGGACGTGCCACCCTGTAATCGGGCCTCCGCTGGTGCGGGTATCCACCAAACGGCAGGGAGTGACATTGACCAATTGCAGCTTGGTGGTGCCGCCAATGACAGAGACGGTTCCATTGGTCGTCTGATAGTCCTCTTGATTGGGAACATAAATTTGATTGGTGACGGAATTAACCGCCGCAGCACTGGGAAAGTCACCGACGGCGATAGGGGTGGTCGTGTTGGTGGCGCCGTCAAGCGCGGTCACAGTAAGTCCGCTTGGCTGCGACGGCTGAGAGACGCGCGTCACACATGGGAAGTAAATCTTGTTGGTAACGAGATCGACTTGGCTGTCGGTAGCAGGATAATCGTTTGCCCTGCAAATCGGGACCGTGGCTGTTACCGCCAGCGTGCTACCGTTGATCACACTCACCTCGGGCGGCGCTGTGCAGGTGGATTCGCTACATTGGTCGCCCACATAGAGCATATTGGTGGTGGCGTTGAAGACGACGGGCGAGGGGAAGTCTCCGACCGTGATGGTCGATTCGACGGTATTAGTAGCGCCATTGATCACACTAACGGTACCCGGCGTCCCGCTGCCGTCAGCTCCGCCGTTGTTGACCACATAAAGCAGGTTGTGCACTTCGTCCACCGCGGCAAACTGGGGGAAGAAACCAACGAATATCGTGGCGACTACCGCATTGTTGCTCCCATTGATCACGGTCACGCTGCCGGGAAATTCGCCGTTGCAAAGAAAGTAGTTTCCGCAGCGGTTTATCGCGTAGATCGTGTTGGTCGTGCTGTTAACTACCGCGCTCCAGGAGCCACCTTGGGCAGTAACGGTCTGGGGAGGGGCACTGAGATTGCTTCCGCTGAAGACGGTTACGTTCCCGTCGCTGAAACAATTGGGGTCGTTGCACTGGTTGACCGCATAAACGTTGTGTGTCACCGGGTTGACCGCCACCCAGTCGGTGTAATATCCTGTGGCGATGTTGGTCGTAGCCTTGGTCGAGCCGTTGATGACGGTCACCGTGCCGGGGCTCCCGCACGTGGGGTCGGTGCCGCAGGTGGCCGTGTAGATCTGGTTCAGGCCAGTGTCAACCTTTACGGGATAAGGATAGGCCCCCACCGTGACGTTCTGGGTGGCAAGGGTTGCGCCGTTGAGGATCGTCACGCTGCCGCCACCTTGCGAGCAAGTGTGATCGCTTCCGCAATTGTTGGCGACGTAAATCAGGTTTCTCGTAGAATCTACCGCCGCGCTGGCCGGGTTTACCTGCGTGCTGACTGTCGATGTGACTACCTGAGCGTCCGCTGATAGAACCGTTACAGCCACGATGGCTACAAGCGCAAACCAATAAAAACGTCGCATGTTTTTGGACTCCTAGTTAGTTCCGTCTAGTGTTCGTGCGTTATCACGGGGAGATAGCTTCCAGCCAGCCAGCTATTTAGGATGCGGCTTACCGCGAATACGTTTGATCTCGTGAGTTGCCTCTTCGGTAATCACCATAAGTCACTTTCATGTGTATCAATCCCCACTGACGAGCCTGAGATCGGCAACACGGAAGTGATCTGCTCTTAATTCACCCCAGGAACCAAGAGCACAAGTTGGTAGCGGAGCTGTCGCAAAGTGGCTTATACTTGACCACTTCCGATCGAATCCGGCAAGGGACATCAAAGGACAATTGGGGACATTGCGGGTTATGCCAACCGTCCATGAGGCGAAAACTACGAATCGGCGGCTCGATTCCTGGAAAGAGATTGCCGCCTACTTCGATCGGGATGAACGCACCGTCAAACGTTGGGAGAAGGAACGGTCCCTGCCAGTCCACCGTTTGCCAGGAGGCTCCCGGGCGAGGGTCTTCGCGTTTACCAGCGAGCTTTCCCGCTGGATGCATTCCCTGGATTCCTCCGCGGAGACGGAGAAATCGGATAATTTGGATTCGTCTGATCTAAGCCTGGGCCAGCCCAACCCCGAGGTACTTGAACCAGTCGCTTCCCATAACCTGCCCGTTGATGCTGCTGCCAGCTTGCCCCGCAACCCTCGAAAGCCGTGGCTGGCAATTGTTGCTGCGGTCCTGCTGCTGGCGGCTGTGGGAACGGGGCTGTTCCTCGTCATCGCCCATCGTCGTCATGTTTTGGCGGCTGTAAATGAGCGGGTTTCTTCAAGCGGATTGCCGGTTAAGTCGGCGGAAGCCTCCCCAGTCGATCCCGCAGCGCAGGCGCTTTACTTAAAGGGACGTTACTACTGGAACCGGAGAACTCCGGCGGATCTGACGAAGGCTCTCGACTTTTTCACCCAGTCGATCGTCCGCGATCCTAACTACGCTCAGCCTTATGTTGGACTGGCAGATTGCTACAACCTTCTCCGCGAGTTTGCCGCCATGCCGTCCGAAGAAGCCTTCCCTCGCGCCCTGGCAGCTGCCAGGAAAGCGGTGGAACTCGACGACTCTTCCGCTGAAGCTCACGCCTCTCTGGCCTTTGTCATGTTCTATTGGAATTGGGACATTGCGGGAGCGGAGCGTGAGTTCCGTCGAGCCATCGACCTCAATGCCAGCTATGTCGCAGCGCACCACTGGTACGCCACCTACCTGATGGTTCTGGGACGCCTTCCCGAGGCCATGAAAGAAATTGAGCGTGCGCAAGAGCTGGATCCCGCCTCCACGGCGATCCTGGCCGACAAAGCGCTGGTTCTCTTCCACCTGGATCGGCCGGATGAAGCAACCGCTCTCCTGAAACAGATCGAAGCCAGTCAACCGGCCTTCTTCTCGACTCACAAATATCTTTCCTACATCTATCTGAGCAAGCGGGATTATCCGAACTACTTGATTGAGGCGGCGGAAGCGGCCAGGTTGTCACAGGACAAGCGGGAAGTGGCTATCGTGCGCTCGGCCGAGCAAGGCTTCAAGGCGGGCGGCGAACGGGCAATGTTGGAAAACATTCTCCAGGTGCAGAAGAAGTTCTATGCCGAAGGGCAACTGTCACCTTACTTTGTCGCCCGGACATCTGCCCGTTTAGGACAAAACGGCGAGGCCCTTCGGTATCTTCAGGATGCTTACCAGAAGCACGATTCTTCTCTCTTGTCGTTACGGGCGGACGAAGCCCTGGTTTCTCTTCACCACGATCCGTCCTTCCAGAAGCTGGTGGCGCTGATCGGGTTGCCGCCGCTACCGTAAGGCCGCTCCCGGTCCGGTTCATCGCTGGGTAGCCGACTGGCTGCCAGTGGCCGTTTGCGGGGCTGCGGTTTGCGGACTCGAACCGGCGGGGCGTGGCTCATCGGGAGGCACCGCGACCCAGGTCTTGCCGTCGGCGGCCAGTCCCGATGCCGAAAGACCGTACGCACACCACGCCCTGAAGCCGTTGGAGAAGTACGGGCCGAGCCGTTTCAGATTGTTTACCTGGTCCTCCACTCGCGGAGGGTCAATCGCGAACGCGTCCGGCGGACCCGCGGGGATATCGACCCCGGGACGGAAAGCCGTCATCTGAGCGGATCATAGTCGCGTGGGCGCTGCACTCTCTTCACGGCGCCACGGCTCTCAATGCTTCGCTCCGCCTCAATCGAGATTTCGTCCGGATGTAACTCTATCGTCGCCCGGTATGTCACTGCTGCGTTCAACTGGTCGTAGCGGAACCACAAGTACGGCCCATCCAGTCGCGTCCAATCGTGGTCGTACTTGCGTGCCACCAGCGTCGTATCGTTCTGTTCATCGCGGGCAGCAATCCATGCCGGACTCCATTCCCTCTGATCTTCGGTCAGATATACCGGGAACTGCTTCACCTCCACCGTCGTGGCCTTCCTCGACATAACTACCACGTCGGCCCGCTCCTCAAACTCCTCTTTGGAGAGCGGATGGCTGAGGACGCCTGGGCGGTAGAGAAAGAAGGCCGTCGTTTCGCCATCCCGAACTTGCCGGGGAAGTTGCTTCCGAAGCCGGTTGTTGAAGTCGGCCATGTCCGGTGGAGGATTATCAGCTTTGTCCGCCCATTTCGTTTCCACTCTGACCAGAGCGATAGTCATGGCGTAAAGACGCAGTGCCTGCGCAAAGGACAGACTGGACTTCGGCGTGCGATACTTGACGCCCTGCACAGTCTTGGCAGGGTTGGTCATGCTGTTGACTGCATTTCGAAGATCGTCGAGCTTCCAGGTGGAATAATCCTCCAGCGCCATCGCCGGCGCCAGTTGGTCGCGGAGGACCTTCAAACGGCCCGACAACTCAGACCCAGGGAGCGACCAGATAACGCACAACAGCGGCATGGGGCTGAAAGCCGCGTCCTCGTTGGCGTAGTTCGCAAAGAATCGGCTGTCCATTCTGTCCTCGGCATGAGTCCTTTTCTCGATTCCTTCCGAGTCCGTGCCCAGCGCGGGGAAGTACTTGTGGATCACGTCCCAGCCGGCTTTGTTGAGCGCAAGCAGCGCCGCAGTGGTGTTGGCCACAGGCTCGGCTTTACTGTCATAGGCGTCGATGTCCTCCCGGCGAAGTCCCATCATGTTGTAGGGAAGCTTGGGCCGGTCACTGTTCTTGTCGGTTGGAAATGACGCGCCAGAAAACAGTAGGATCAAAAGCAGAACAGCCGGCGTCCCCAGATTGCCCATTGCCAGGGAGGGGAAGCACCGTCCCCGACGGGCCGAGATATTGGACTGAAACGTCACGGTTGGTGATTGTGGCCCGACCTGGAATCGATGTCAACGATTGCTGTTCCGGGTTACTGGTTGAGCCTGAGCCATCGGGATTCGGTTGTTCTGCTCCTCGCTTCGTGCTACAAGGTTTCAGACCGCGTAAACTGAGTGGAGTTTTGCTCGAGACTTGAAACGCGACCTTCGCAACTAACCTTGCATGGCTGAGAAAAAAACACGCCGCAAGAAAAGCCCGGGCGGCTCCGATCCGGTGATTCCGGACAAGCTCTACTTTCGCATCGGGGAGGTCTCGCGCCTGTGCCGGCTACCGGCTTACGTGTTGCGTTTTTGGGAGACCGAGTTCCCGCAGCTCAAGCCGGTCAAGAGCAGCACGGGTCAGCGCATGTATCGCCAGCGCGACGTGGAGAACGTGCTCCACATCAAGAAACTTCTCTACGAAGAGGGTTTCACCATAGCCGGCGCACGCCAGCAATTGAAGGATGAATCCAAGACGGCGCGTCAGCAGTCGGGCCTGCCCTTTCCCAAACAGAACCCCGCCGATAAGCTCAAGAAAGTCAGGCAGGGACTCCAGGAGATCCTGGGCATGCTCTCGGCACCGCGGCGAAAATTATCCCAGCGCGATCGCAAGGCCTAAGCTCATCACACCTGCCCGCTGGACTACTTCGCCACTGTGATCTGGAACTGCACCGGAATGCTTCGCGGAGGATAGCAGGCGCTGTGGTCACACGCCTGAAAGCGCAGCTCGCCCTTCACGGGATAGTTTCCCGGTGCGACGTTGGCCGGCGTCTTTAACACCGCATTAATGCTGAAGTCACCGCTATAGACGCTCAGTTTCTCGTCGGGCGAGAAGGGGAAGGTCATGTCCTGCCCCGCAGGATACTTGACATCGGCCACCGTCACCGGCTCCGATGCAGTCAGCTTCAGCGCTGTAGGTATCAGCAAGGGAGACTTGGGTGTGTGGGAATTGATGTGGAATTCGGAGCCGATTCTGAAGTCCAGGCTAACATCCTTGCTGGTGCCCGCCTTTACCTGCACGTTACCCACGGGAGCCAGAATGACCGGCGGCTTATCGCCGAAACCTTGGGCCAGCGCCCACCCGGCCAGCAGAAGCGCGGCTGCAAGAAGAGCTGTCGTTCGCTTCATCGCGTGGCATCCTTGGCGGCAACCTCTTTCGCCGCTACCGCTCTCACTTCCGCCTTGGCCTGGTTTTGCGGCACGCTGCTGGATCGATCTCCGGTGTTCAAAGTTTTCCTAACTGCCTGCTCGATGTCCTTGCGATCAAGCAGTCCGGTCATCTTGTCCACGATGGCCCCATCACGCCCGATATAGAAGGTCGTGGGAAGGTACTGCACGTCACCGTAGTCGTCGGAGACCTTGTCGGTCCCCAGCAGCACCTGATAGTTGACTCCCAGCTCGTTGGCAAACTTCGCGATCGTGGCCGGCTCGGAATCGTCCATCGCCACTCCCAGGACTACCAAACCATCCTTGCCATACTGCTTCTGCAAGTCCTCGAACCAGGGCATCTCAACTTTGCAAGGCGGACACCAGGTCGCCCAGAAATTCAGCAAAACGGCTTTGCCGCGAAAATCCGAGAGCTTGACGCTGCTGCCGTCCAGCGCCTGGAGAGTGAAATCCGGCGCCGGCACGCCTTGTACATTGCCCACGAGTGTAATGGTGCCGTGCTTGCGAGTGCGATCCAGGTATTTCCCGCTGGCCAGCATCGCCAGGATCGCCACAAACAGGGCAACAAAAACCAACGCGTTTCGTTTCACAACCACACCCCTACAATGCGAACCGGTTGAGGAAGGACAAGTATCCGGAGAGCAATCGCAAGTTGTTTAAGAAGATCAATACTCCGATGGCGATTAGCAGTATACCGCTGCAAACCTCCACGGTGTGCAGATGCCGGCGGAAACGGCTGTAGAACGCCAGAAATCTGTCGACTCCCAGGGATGTAAGCAGAAACGGCACCGCCAGGCCCAAGGAATACACCGCCAACAGGATAATGCCCTTCAGCACGGTCTGCTGCGCGCCCGCCAGTACCAGGATCGTCGCCAGGATAGGACCGATGCAGGGCGTCCATCCGAAGGCGAAGGCAAAGCCCACGGCGAAAGAGCCCACCGCACTTGAGCCGCCTTTAACATCGTGCATCCGCTTATCAGCATAAAGCGCTTTGATTTTCAGAATGCCGGTCAGGTGCAAACCAAACACAATCACAATGATGCCGGCAATCTTGGACAGAAGCGAGTGATACTCATTGACCAACTGCCCCACGCCGGTGGCCACCGCCCCCAATGCAATGAAAACCACGCTGAATCCCAGGACAAACGTGACCGAATGCAGCATCACCGTGCCCAACATGCGGCGCTCCTGCGTTTGCAGGTCCTCCACCGTGGCTCCCGAGATCAGCGACACATATCCGGGCACCAGCGGAAGTACGCATGGCGAAAGGAAAGATAAGATGCCCGCCAGAAATGCCGCGAGCGGAAGGGGCAGATTATGCATGGTTTATTGTAACAACCCCGTTGTCTGGCGATTGTTACGAATTTGTCAAGGATGAGACGATTGAGGGTCGAAAAGGTACGTTCAGGTTGACGGGCTTTTCTTCGGGTCGCCGGGGCAAACCGATGGTGGGCTTCCGTAACCCAGACCATGTTTCGGAGATGACGATTGAGTCGCCGGGGTTATGCGGGTCGTATTTGACCGAGGCCGGCAGGCCCAGGCGGCAGGAGTAAAGATCGATAAACTGCCGCAAGTGGGTCACGTCCTGCGAGGCTTCGTAGGTTACGCCCGCCACATCATAGGTGTACACCAGCAGGATCATCTGCTGTCCGCTGACATCATCTTCCAACTCCAGAACGTCGATGACGTTGCCATCGATGATGCGGCCGCCGCGGGCCAGATCGCTCCGGCGCTTCCGTTCCAGGTCTTCCGCCGGCGGCTTGTTCTTGCGTGACAGCAAAGCGTAGCCGATGATGGCCGCCGTGGCGCCGAAAGCGAGAATGGGATAGAGCCGAAATGAGTTCATGGGAATCCGCTGTGGAGGTTTGATACGAAGATAGCGGGATCGGATGCGTAAGGGAACAAGAAAAATTCTGCGAGGCGGTTACTTTGGGAGGAACACTACGGACGAACGCTGGGCGCCTCGTCAGCCTTCGCTTGGCTGGAGCCTGCCCTGAACGAAGCGGAAGGGGCTGGCCTGCTCCGGCTCTATAGCCGATCAACCACCGGATTGCGTAGTGTACCAACACCTTCCACCGTCACCTCCACCACATCTCCGGCCTTCACCGGGCCTACGCCCGCAGGCGTGCCAGTGGCGATAACATCTCCCGGCTCCAGCGTCATCACCTGGCTTATGAAGCGAATCAACACGTCGAGCGGGAAGACGAAGTCGGCCGTCGTCCCATTCTGCCGCAACTCACCATTGACCCGGCTTTGCACGCGAACGCCTTTCCACGGATCCAAGTCAGCGGTTACCACCGGGCCTACAGGACAAAAGGTGTCGAAGCCTTTGGCGCGCGACCACTGGCCATCCTTGTTCTGTAGATCGCGAGCGGTGACGTCATTCAGGCAGGTGTATCCCAGAATGTAGGGCTTTACATCGTCGCCCTCGCGCAAACCGTAACAGGGCTTGCCAATCACCACCGCTAGTTCGCCTTCGTAATCGACCCGTTGTGAGAGTTCTGCCGGCCGACGGATCTCGTCGTCAGGCCCTATCAACGACGACGGCGGCTTCAGAAAAATCAGCGGCTCAGTCGGGATGGGATGATCGAGTTCCTTGGCGTGTTCGCGATAGTTGCGGCCGATGCACACAATCTTCCCCGGCTCCGCGGGCGCCAGCAGGCGAACGGCGCTTAACTGCAAGTCGCTCTTTTCCGCCCTGTCGAACTCGGAAAACGATTGCGGAGCTGCCGTCAGCGTTCGGGTAATCATTTGTGTACCGGCGACATTCTCGATGAGGCCGTAGCGTGTTCCATCTCGATGTTGCAAGCGGCAATATTGCATTGGAAACTCCGTCTCTTATCAATCTACGCCCAGACGCAGAGAGCACAATTCAGATCTCGCTGTTTCGTCTTCTCTATGCTCGGAGTCTGCCCCTGAGCGTAGCCGAAGGGTGCCTTGCTGGTGAAAACCACCCTATTGCTTCGGCACGGTCTCGTGCGCCTCAGCGGAGCGTGGACTCTGGTTGCCGCGCAGGTCCACCGCCAAAACGGTATAGAAGTACGTCTTGCCTGCTTCTACATTTTCGTCACGGTAGGATGAAACCTGCACCAGCTGCGTATTCAGTTTCTGCGGCTGCCCACCCTTAACCCATCGGAAGATGTTGTAGCCGGCAAGGTCGCCTTCCAGGTTCGGCGCCCAGGTCAGATCGATGAACGGCTTCTGTCCTACGCTGGAAAACACTGCCTGCAATCCCGCCGGTTGGGCTGGTGGATAAATGTCGCGGGTGAAAACCTCGGCGGACGGGGAATCGTCGCCCTCAACCGCGGTGCTCATGCGGTTGGCATTAACCTGACTCAAGGTCGTAATGCGATATTCGTATTTCTGCTCCCAGGCAAAGGTTTTGTCGAGATAGGAACCCGTTGCCGCCGGCTCAACATCATCCAGGGCGGTATAGGCCAGGGCACCTACAGGGCGGCGCATAATGCGATAGCGAAAAACGACCGCCACCGACGGTGCCGGCGGTGCTGGTCCGGACCACGCGATCCGCACGCCGTCTGCGCTCACCTCAGCCGTTACCTGGTCGGGCGCGGCGATGGTTGGAACTACGGGAATCGGCACCTGGTTCGAAATTCCGGCGCTGCGGCCATGCACATTCACATCTTCCACGCCGTACATCACGAACCCAGCCGGGTTGTTCAGCCCCAATTCCGGCGGCAGGATGTCAACATAGTGAATGCGTACCGCTCCTGGCGGAGCTTCGTTCTTCTGTTTTTCCGCAGGTTTCGTCGTGGGTGGCGTCACCTCAGCAACGACCGCGCAATGGGCCATCAGCGTCGTGCCCTCGTGGCGGCAGACTCGCGTCACAGGATTATGTTTGATGTTGGTGCGGTCCGTGGTCTTGCGCGGTTGGGTCCATTCTAAATCGACGCGGTTGCCTCGGCGGGAAGCCGTCAGATCGGTAACCGGAAGCGGCAAGTTGAGCGACGGGAACGTCGGCGCGCCCGGAGTTCCACATCCGGCAAGCGCTGCAAGCAACAGGAAACTTCCGACGAAACCAAAAAGCCGCGGTAGCATGGAGGCTAACAGGGTAACAAATCGCGAAGCTCACAGCGCGGGCGACAGCTGATCCGCATTGAATCTTGGCGAACAGTCTGAGAGAATCCGCACTTCGGCACTGGAATTCAGGAGAAGATTTATGGGTCGTGGAATGCTTGCAGTCTTACTGTTTGCGCTTGCCCTGCCGGCTGTAGCACAAACAGCAGCGGCACCGTCATCCAGGGCATCTGCGAAGCCGGCAGCGGCAGTCGACAAAGCTTACTTGCAGAGCATCTGGGACGGATGGGCCTCCAGCGACCTGGAGAAGCAGGGGCATTTCTATGCCCAGGGCCCCGGCCACCTCTTCTTTGATGTTGCGCCGCTGAAGTACAACAGTTGGGACGAGTACAAGGCTGGCGTAGCTCCCTCGCTCAAAGAAGCCCCAAAAGTGACGTACACCGTGAATGACGACATACAGATTCATCCCGAAGGAAAAATCACCTGGGTGGCCGGGACTTTGACTATGGCGGGGACGTCGCCGCAGGGACAAAAGGAAAGCCTGACCTTACGCTGGACTGCAGTGCTGGAGCAGCAGAACGGCCGCTGGGTCATCACCCACGAACATGTCTCCGCGCCCGCCGAGGCGCCGCCGCAACAGTAGGCAGCTTTACTCTTCCAGCTTCTTCGCCAGCAGGTCATTAACTAGCACGGGATTGGCCTGACCTTTCGAGGCTTTCATCACCTGTCCCACAAAGTAGGACATGACGGTTTTCTTACCGCCGCGATACTGCTCCAGCTGTTTAGGACTGGCGGCGATGACCTCGTCGATAAGCTTCTCGATTGTCCCGCTGTCGGTGATCTGTTGTGGTTTTTCCTTCTCGTAGATCGCCGGGAAATCCTGGCCCCGCTCGAAGGCCAGATCGTAAAGATCTTTCAGGATTTTTCCGCTGATGGCGCCGCTCTCAACCAGATCGGCGGACATAGCCACGCCCTTCATCGAAATTGGCGACTGTTCGATCTCCAGCCCTTTGGCCTTCAGGCGGCCCATCAATTCACCCTGCACCAGGTTGGCCACGCGCTTGGGATTCTTGGCAGCCGCCGCGGCTTCTTCAAACTGGTCGGCCAATGAGCGCGTGCTGGTCAAGGTTGCCGCATCGTATTCGGTGATGCCGTACTGTGCAACCAGGCGCGCCCGCCGCGCCTCCGGCAATTCAGGAAGTTCGGCGATGATCTGCTCGCGCCATTTGGCATTCACTACCAGCGGAAGCAGATCAGGCTCAGGAAAATAGCGATAATCGTGCGCCTGTTCTTTCGAGCGCATACCGTAGGTCTTGCCTTCGGCGGCGTTATACAGGCGCGTCTCCTGCTCAATCCTGCCGCCCGACTCCAGCACCTGTTCGTGGCGCTCGATCTCATACTCCAGCGCGTGCCGGATGAAGCGGAAAGAGTTGACGTTCTTCACTTCGGTCTTGGTGCCGAACTCCTTCCGCCCGCGCGGCCGGATGCTGATGTTGGCGTCGCAGCGCAGCGAACCTTCTTCCATATTGCAGTCGCTGACGCCGGTGTAAAGGATGATCTCCTTCAGCCGCGTCAGGTATTCCCAAGCTTCGTCGGGCGAGGCAATGTCGGGCTCGCTGACAATTTCGATCAACGGCACGCCGGAACGGTTCAGGTCGATCGAGGTCCACTGGCGGCTATCGGGTAAGCCGTCGTGCAGGCTCTTGCCTGCGTCCTCTTCCAGGTGCACGCGGGTGATGCCGATGCGCTTTAGCCCGCTCACCGTCTTGATGACGATGTAGCCATGCTCAGCCAGCGGCTTATCGTACTGCGAAATCTGGTAGCCCTTGGGCAGGTCGGGATAGAAATAGTTCTTGCGCGCGAAGATCGAGGTTTCGCGGATTTGGCAATTCAGCGCCGTCGCCGCCAGCACGGCGAACTCAACTGCGCGCTGGTTCAACACAGGCAGCGCTCCGGGAAGTCCCAGACATACCGGACAGACGTTGGTGTTGGGCGGATCGCCGAAGTGAGTCGAGCATCCGCAGAAGATCTTCGTCCTGGTCAGGAGCTGGACGTGGACTTCGAGACCGATGACGGGTTCGTACTTGGAGCGCGCCGCGACCGGCGCTTCCGGCGTGGTAACCATAGACCTTGATTATATCGAGCGACATGAGCTGTACCGAATCCGTCGCCCGAATCGAGTGGGTGGAGGGCAACAGAACAGTTACACGATGGCAGAGAGCCGCGCAGCGGCGACATTTGAGTTAGCCGTGGGCGTTAAGCCCGCGGTCGCGTTGCGCTCGTAATGAGATGAGCCGCATCAGCGGTGGCGGGCGTTTACGGCGTGAAGTTCAAGCTGCACCAGAATGCGCTGCCCCAGAGAACGAACCCGGCTAGACCCACCAGCACATAGAGCCGGCGCTCGAAGGCATTATGCAAGGTCGGCAATGGCAACGGAGATCCCAAACTGCGGTGGAAGGAAGTGACTAGCAGGCCGCCGAATCCGATCACGGTGACGCCGCCGCCAAACGCCAAGCCCGCCATGATGAGCACGTATCCGAGGGAGAACACGATGCACCCCAATGCTTTTCCGTAGCCTAGACCGTCGGACGGGAGTTGTGCAAGAGAGGCAGCCTTCAGCCATCAGCCATCAGCCCTCAACTCAGGCGAACTCTCCATCAACCACCTTCGACTTGGGGCATCCGCTGTCTTAAGCTGAGGGCTGAGAGCTGACGGCTGACAGCTTCTTCGCCAGGGCCCACTTCAGTTCCTCGACACCTTCGCCGGTCACGGCTGAAATTGGAAACAGCTCCAGCTTTTTGCGCTTGCAGTAGCGCTTGAGTTTCGTGAGTTTGTCCTTGTTGACGATGTCCATCTTGGAGGCCACGACGATGGTCGGCTTTGTGTCTAGTCCACTGCCAAAGTTCGCCAGCTCGCGTGTGATTACCTCGTAGTCCGCGACGGGGTCAGGCCGTCCGCTGGCGTCGGAGACATCCACCAGATGCGCCAGCACACGCGTGCGCTCGATGTGCCGCAGAAATTGCGTACCCAATCCAGCCCCTTCACTGGCGCCTTCAATGAGCCCGGGAATATCGGCGACGACGAAGCTGACATCGTCCAGTGGCTCGCCGGCAACCACTACGCCGAGGTTCGGCTGCAAGGTCGTGAAGGGATAGTCGGCAATCTTCGGGCGCGCGGCCGAGATGCGCGAGATCAACGTGCTCTTGCCGGCATTGGGATAGCCGACCAGTCCGACATCGGCCAACAGTTTCAGCTCCAGGCGTAGATCGCGCTCTTCGCCGGGCTTGCCTTCTTCGTGCTCGCGTGGCGCCTGGTGGACCGAGGTGGCGAAGCGCGCGTTGCCCCGTCCGCCGCGTCCACCGCGAGCGATGACAACCCGCTCGTCGGGATGCGAGAAGTCGTGCACCACCTCGCCCGTCATCTCGTCGTAGACGATGGTGCCGACGGGGACCTTCAGCACGATGCCTTCGCCCTCGCGGCCGGTCTTGTTGGAACCTTCGCCGTGACGGCCGCGCTCACCTTTATATTCGGGATTGAAGCGGAAGTGCACCAGCGTGTTGTGACGCTCGCTGGATTCCATGACGACGTCACCGCCGCGACCGCCATCGCCGCCCGACGGACCGCCGCGCGGCACAAACTTCTCGCGGCGGAAGGCCATGCAGCCGTTACCGCCGTCGCCGGCTTTGACTCGGATTTTGGCTTCGTCGACGAACATGGAAAGAAGCTACGAGCCTCGAGCTGCGAGCCTCTCTTACGTTGCTTCGATGATCTTCAACAGCAAAGGCCTCGCTTTCACGAGGCCTGAACCGAAATACCAACGTCTCCGGGCCTGAAGGCCAGCTCTACCTCCGGTTCGAAGCTTCTGCTCGAAGCTCGTGGCTCGAAGCTAGTTGCTCGCGGCTTCCTGCGCAATTATCGAGACGAACTTGCCCATGGTGCCGCGGTCCTTGAATTCGACCACGCCCGTGACCTTGGCGAAGAGGGTATCGTCTTTGCCGCGACCGACGTTGAGGCCCGGCTTGATGCGCGTGCCGCGCTGCCGCACGATGATGGAGCCTCCCGGTATCAGTTGGCCGCCGAAGGACTTTACGCCCAGCCGCTGGGCGTTGGAATCGCGCCCATTTCGTGAACTACCTAAACCTTTTTTATGTGCCATAAAGATGTCCTCAAAATCTGTCGCCAGCTACAGCTGTTTGGCGAAAACGGTCGAACCACAGATCCCTCGTCGGGCTAAAGCCGCCCTCGGGACGACAATTCATAGAGGCGATTCGTAACGGCGCAGCTAAAGCTGCGCCCCTTCCAAACACCTCAACGTTAGCGCTACGTTTCCTGAAAGTCAGAGTCGTCCGACTTAGCACGGGAGACGAATCGCCGCAGGCTGTCAGGCACGCCCAGCAGCACCGAATCAAAGCGCTTGACCGCTGCGAACAGGGTCAGGATGAACTGATGGAGCAGCATCGGCGGTTAAGCCAGGTCCTTGCCGTTCACGTTGATGCCGGTAATCTTCACGGCAGTAAACGGCTGGCGATGTCCATTCAGCTTCTTATACTGCTTTTTGCGCTTGTAATGGAAAACGAGAATCTTGTCGGCACGGCCTTGCTCCACCACCTGCGCGGTGACAAAGGCTTTGGACGGCTTGCCCAGTTCGCCTTCGGAGCCGCTGACCGCCAGCACCTCGTCAAACTGCACGTTTTCGCCGCCGGCCTGCGACAGCTTCTCGATCTTGATTACGTCCCCGGGTGCGACGCGATACTGCTTTCCCCCGGCGCGGATGACCGCGTACATGGCAATGCCTCCCAAGAGCCGCTCGCGCACACTGCTGCGCGAAACCGGCTCAAATCTCTTGTACGCTTGCACTTTCCCCAGCCGGGAAGGAATTCTTCAGCGGGGCATCCCTGACGGGACATAGTAGTACAGGCAAACCATAGAAGTTTAGCGTGTTTGGGCGGGATAGGTCAAATGGAGAGCGGCACTTCGGCATCACTGACTGTGACTGCCCGTGCCGGATGACGCCGGCTTCGCCACCTTCTCAGACATCTTCTCGGCTGCCGCTTCCATCTCCGGGAGATGCTTCTGAATGATCGGCTGAATGGCATCCATCGACTCAGCCGTCATAGCGGGCATCTGCTTCAAGTACTTCTGTCCGACGGGAGAGCTGAAGAAATCGATAATGCCCCTGACATCTGCGTGCGTCAGATGACGCTGGTAAATCGGGACAATCGCAGCCATGAGCTCATCAATCGAAAACGCCTTGTAGCTTTCCTGCATGTATTGCGCGGTCGCTTCGGCGACTTTGCGGAGCTGCGCGGGAGTCGCGCCAGGATGCTTACGATGGTACGCATCTGCGGCCATGGTTGCGGCTTGCTGGGCCATGACAGCCCACATCTGTTGCACGCGTCCCCGCGCCCCGGTCAGTTCCATCAACTGCCGGACATCCTCTTTAGTCGCTGGAACCCAATCCTGTTGGCAAAGAGCCGGGATACAGCTGGATAGCAAAACGAGACAAGCGATCAGGGCGTTCCTCATGGCAGGAGGATTATGAGACCAGCTTGCCCCGCAGTCCACCAAATTGTGCGCTCCGTCCGGCGGAGCGGTCGCTACTCCTCCACGCACTTGGTCTGGCGCTCGACATACTTTTGCAACTTGCCTTGTTTCTCCAGCGAGAGGAGGTTGTCGAGCACAGGATACTTGGCCGAAGGATCGAAGCGCAGAATAGCGCGATAGGCGCGCAGGGTACCGGCGAGTCCGGCAGCCTGAATGGTGGCGGAGTTGGTTACGTCCGGGTGCTCCAGCTCAAATGCCGCCTGCGAGTACATGGCCTGCATGCGCAACTGCTCGGAATAGGTATTGTTCACCTCGTCCAGCGATTGCAGTTCCTTGCAACAAACATCGACCGAGACTTCCGGAGCTTTCACAATCCACTCGGTCAACCACATGCGCTTGGCCAGGTTGTCCTTGGCGAGGGGATGTTCTTCCAGACTGTGGGCGTAGTCAACCACGCGCTCACGGTCCTCGGGGGTTGAAAGGGTGCGCATGTTCGCCGCACACGGTAGAGAAACCGCGGCGAGCACAACTACTAGAGCAAACAGTTTGCGAGCCATAGTGCTTTTCCCCACAAACCTCAGAATGCGACCACTGGTTTTAAGATCATACTCCCTTTCGAGGTAGACAAAGCAAGGCAGAACTGCAATCGTCAACGGCGTTGTGTGCGCTTCGTCCCACGGAACAGGCGGTTTGTCCCATTGGGGCGCGTAGGGGGCAATGGCTCGACTCGCTGATCCGGCAAAACCTGGCGGCCGTTGCGGTTTGCAGGGGATTCAGACAGGCGTTCGGCACCAAATGGATAGTCAGGCAATCTATTCGGATAGTCGAAACCGGACGAAAGTATAGGCCATAGCAGAGAGGGTGAGTTCCGCAGACTGCATCTCGCTGGAAATACGGGACTCCGAAACGTGGTTAGCTCAGCCGGCGATTGGCGCATCGCTTGCACTACTCAAATGCGTTCGCAAGCCAGATAAAAACTGGCAGAGTAATGACGAGCTAAAGTAATTGCTACGTCAGGCGATGACAGGACCCGGGGAAGGGAGCGCCCCGGGTCTTTTTTGCTGGTCCAGATGGCTGCGATGGTTCGTGGGATAATCAGTGACTGCGGTTGTTCCCATGAAGCGAACGGTCCACGCGGCTTGTCCCCACGATTGTCCTGACGGTTGCGCCGTGCTTATCTCCGTGGAAGACGGGCGGGCGACCAAACTTGAGGGCGATCCCGACCATCCCATCACACGCGGATTTCTGTGCGGCAAAGTCGCGAAGTATCTGGACCGGGTGTATTCGCCCGAACGCATTCTTTACCCCATGCGGCGAGTGGTCAAGAAGGGACTGCATGGCGACGGCGTTTTCCAGCGGATCAGATGGGACGAGGCCTTCGATGAGATCGTCTGGCGGCTGAAGCAGATCAGCAGCGAGTTTGGGCCGGAAGCCGTGCTGCCGTACTCCTATGGCGGCAACATTGGGGTGCTGAACGGCGGGTCGATGGATCGACGCTTCTTTCATCGGCTGGGTGCATCGCAGCTCCATCGCAGCATCTGCTCGCAGGCCGGCGAGGACGCCATCATCTCCGTCTACGGCCGCAAGATGGGCACCGAGCCGGAGCAGTTCCGCCATTCCAAATACATCATCGCCTGGGCCTCGAACATTCACGGCAACAACATCCACCTGTGGCCATTCATCGAGGAAGCGCGGCGCGAGGGCGCGAAGCTGGTGGTCATCGATCCCTACCGCACGCGGACGGCGCGCCTTGCCGACTGGCACATCCCCATCAACCCCGGTACCGACGTGGCGCTGGCGCTGGGCTTGATGCATGTGATCGTCCGCGAGGGCTGGCATGACATGGACTACATCGCGCGCTATGCCGAGGGCTTCGATGAGCTGCAGAAGCGTCTGCCGGAATACACGCCGGAGCGGGTAGCGCAGTGGACGGGCATCGCGAGGGAAGACATTGAGCGTCTGGCGCGCGAGTATGCGACGACGCGACCCGCGGCGATCCGTCTGAACTACGGCGTACAGCGCTCACAGAATGGCGGCGCGGCCGTACGTGCGGTCTGCATGTTGCCGGTGATCACGGGATCGTGGAAAGAAGTTGGAGGCGGACTGCAGCTCTCCGTCAGCGGCGGCTTCCAGCTGGATCGCGCAGCCATGGAGCGGCAGGACCTGATGTTGAAGAGTCCGCTGGGACGTGTGGCGCGCACCGTGAACATGGTGCAACTTGGCAAGGCGCTCACTCGAACTGGACGATCCTCCGATCAAGGCGCTGATGGTGTACAACTCGAATCCGGCGGCAGTGTGTCCGGAACAGCACCTGGTGCGGCGTGGATTGGAGCGCGACGACTTGTTCACCGTCGTGCATGAGCAGTTCTTCACCGACACCACCGACTATGCGGACATGGTGCTTCCTGCGACAACTTTCTTCGAGCACAAGGACCTGATTCAGGCCTATGGGCACTACTATCTGCAGGTTTCGCATCCGGCGATCGAGCCGCAGGGCGAGTGCAAGTCGAACGTGGATTTCTTTCGCGAGCTAGGCTTTGCGTATGGGGTTCGACGATGAGTGCTTCCGCGAACCGGTAGACGCGATGATCGAGGCCGCTCTGGCGTCGGGAGCGCCGCAGCTCAATGGGCATCACGCGCGAGCGGCTGGAGAGCGATCCGTATGTGCGGCTGAACTTGCATGGCGCAGAGCATGGCGGGCCCTGGCTGCCGTTTGCCGATGGTTTTCCGACGCCTAGCGGCAAGGCGCGTCTCTATAACCAAGACTTGATAGCCCACGGAATGGATCCGGTGGCGTCGTTCGTTATGCCAGAAGAGTCGCGGCACAGCCCGGCGGGCAAGCGATATCCCCTGGAGCTGTTAGCGCGCAAGGCCGACAACTTCCTGAACTCGACATTCGTCAATCACCCCGGTCATCAGAAAATGGAGCCGCATCAGGACAAACTTGAAATCGCAACGGAAGATGCGAGCCGACGCGGCATCGCCGATGGCGACCGGGTGCGCGTCTTCAACGATCGCGGCGAAATCTTTCTGCATGCCCAAGTGGACGGTGCGGTACAAGCCGGGCGTGGTGGGCGCTCGGCTGGGCTGGGCGAAGTTGTCGGACAGAGGCCTCAACATCAACGTGCTGACTTCGGCGCGGCTCACCGACCTGGGCGATGGTGCCACCTTCTACTCCACGCTGGTGGAAGTGGAGCGCGCTCGCCACAACTTCCAGCGGCAGCGAGGGTTAGCCTTGCTATCGCACCGGAACTGCGGACGCGTTTGGTTTCCGAAGGGGAGGCGCGTACCGTATAATTGCGCTTTCATAAACCCTTGCACTGAGGTTCTGTCATTTTTTGCCACCGTCAGGGAAGACTCGCGAGGCTATTGGTTCGCGGGACACGTGATTGCGCCAAGGCGATCAGTTTCTTCCTGGCGTTCCTATTGCTTGCCGGGACAGCCGTAGCGCAGCAGGATGTGGTTGCCGAGATCGTCATCCACGGCAATCGCCGCATACCGGCCGAGACCATCCGAGCCCGCATGTTCACCAAGCCGGGCGACGTTTACGACCAGGCAGCCCTGGAACGCGACTTCAATTCCCTGTGGAACACCGGCTACTTCGACGATCTGCGGATTGAGCGCGAGCAGTCGTCCAAAGGCTGGATCATCCACGTTTATGTGAAGGAAAAGCCCACCATCCGCGAGATCAAGTACACCGGCTTGAGTTCGGTTTCGCAAAGCGATGTGCTGGACAAGTTCAAGGAGCAGAAGGTCGGACTTACGCAGGAAAGCCAATACGATCCGACCAAAGTGAAACACGCGGAGGTGGTGATCAAGCAGTTGCTGGCGTCGCACGGACGCCAGTTCGCCACGGTGACATCGGAAGTGCGTCCCATTCCCCCGGCAGCGGTTTCGTTGACGTTCGTGGTGAAGGAGGGACCGAAGGTCAAGGTCGGGAAGATCAAGTTCGAAGGCAACAAAGCGATCAGCAACCGTGAACTGCAGAGCGCGATGAAGAACCTGAAGCCCATCGGCATCCCGCATTCCATCTTCCTGGAGAACCTGTTCGCGCGCACTTACGATTCCACCAAGCTGACGGAAGACGCGGAACGAGTGCGCTACTTTTACCAGACCAAGGGCTATTTCAAAGCGCTGGTCGGCGATCCCAAGACGCAGATTCACGACACCAGCGGCTTTCGCTGGTATTTCCCCTTCAGGCCTTCGCCGGGCAAGGCGGTGGACATTACCATACCGGTGGAAGAGGGACAGCGCTACCGCCTGAAAGACATCACCTTCACTGGCAACAAGGCGGTGAAAAATACGCAGGCATTGCGGTCGCTGTTCAAGATCAAGGACGGCGATATCTTCGATACGGAAGCGATTCGAAAAGGCCTGGAGTCGCTGCGCAAGGCGTACGCTGCGCTGGGTTATATCAACTTCACGCCGGTGCCCAACACCGATGCAGATGACGAGAAACGGACGATCTCGCTGCGCATCGACGTGGACGAGGGCAAACAGTTTTACGTTCGCCGCATTGAATTTCAGGGCAACACCACCACTCGCGACAAAGTAATTCGCCGCGAGCTGGCGCTGGAGGAAGGGCAAGATCTACAACGGCAATCTCTGGGAGCTTAGCCTGCTGCGCTTGAATCAGCTGCAGTATTTCCAGCCGCTCAAGCCCGAGCAGGATTCCGAGATCAAACAGAATGTGCAGGACGGAACGGTCGATATCACCCTTAAAGTAAAAGAGAAGGGCAAGAACAGCATCGGCCTGACCGGCGGCGTCAGCGGATTATCGGGTGCTTTCATCGGCATCAATTACACAACGAACAACCTGTTTGGCAAAGGCGAAAGCCTGAGCGTGGAGTTCCAGGTCGGCCAATATCAACGCAACGAGACACTGTCCTTTACTCAACCTTACCTGTTCGACCGGCCGCTGCAGTTTGGCTGGTCGGTCTATCATCGCAGCTACGACTACAACCAGGCTAAGCTCACCGAGATCCAGCTCAACCAGACCGTGACCCTGCCGCAGAGCTACCAGGCGCTGCTGCAGAACTTCACGCAGACCAGCACGGGATTCACTACTTCGCTAAGCTATCCGATTAAACGCTCATTCAAGCGTATCGGTATAACTTACGGGCTGGACGATTCGTCGGTGCAGACGTTCAGCGCCGCCTCAACTGATTACTTCGAAACGTTAGAGTTCCGCGGCATTTCGGGCCCCGAGGCGCTTAACGGAATTATCACCAGCAAGGTCGTCCCCAACTTTTCCTACAACCGGATCGACAATCCGCAGCGGCCACACAAAGGGCAGAGCCTTTACTTCGCTACCGAAGTGGCTGGACTGGGCGGCAACGTGAAATACGTGAAGCCGGTTACGGAATACAAGCGTTTCGTCCCGGTGAACAAGGGCCGCAATGCGATCGGCTTCCGCGTGCTGGGCTCCTGGATCAGCGGTTATGGAGGGCAGGTTGCGCCTCCCTTCGACCGCTTCTACGCGGGCGGCGATACCGATATCCGTGGCTTCGATATTCGTGCCATTTCGCCAGTTTCGTTCTTCCCCACGGAGGTGACGGTCGCACTTCAGAACCCGGACGGTTCCACCGTTCCCCTGAATCCGGCGAACCCACGCTACGGCACCTATAACATCACAGTCCCGGTTTCCCAGATTATCTTTCCCGGTGGCGATACCAATATCGTGACGAACCTGGAGTACCGGGTGCCGATTGTCGGACCGGTTACGCTTGCCCCGTTCGTCGATACCGGGTGGGACTTCGTCTCCGAACCGAGCCAGTTGCGCATCGCCGGAGAACAAGTCACCACGCTCCAGAACACCGTGTTTGGTTGTCCTTCGCTGAACTCCAGCTACCAGTGCGTCGGCGGCACCACCCTGCCTATTAACCCGGTGCTGGGGATCGTTCCCGGTACGAACTACCAGACTCGCATGTCGACCGGGTTGGAGTTGCAGGTCATCGTGCCGGTGGTCAATGCGCCCTTCCGCATTTATTGGGCCTACAACCCAATGCGCATAAACGAAACCGTAAGCTCACCGAACCCGATCACCCGCTCCATGTTCCCCGCGGGCGCAGCGGGCGATTTCACTTACGCTCAGACCCTCTCGATTTACCAGCCAAAATATTATCTGGCTGAGCCACTAAAGACCTTCCGCTTCTCGGTGGCGACGACGTTCTAGGAGAAATTTCCGTGCGCAGGGTTACCGCGGCATTCTTACTGGGCTGGTTGACGAGTGTTTTGGCAGTTGCACAAGCCGCACCGCCGCCAGCCGCGCCGCCGCCGCCGAGCCCGCAAGTGCAAATGATGAATTACTTTGCCGGCGACTGGAAACTTAGCGGCACCACCAAGATCGGCCCCAGCGCGCCAGGCGCACCGTTCACCTCAACCGAGCATGGGGAGTGGGTGCCGGGCGGTTTCTTCCTGGAGATCCATTCGGTAATGAAAGGCCCGCTTGGCGATGTCCACGGCGTGCGCATGATGGAGTACAACGCCGCCGAACAGGTCTACACCTACAACGCCTACAACAGTTTGGGCGAACATCAGGTGGCCATCGGCAAGGCCCAGGGCAACACCTGGACGTGGAACGCCGACGAGAAAATGAATGGCGTCACCACCAAAGGCCGCTATATAGTGACGCTTCTGACGCCGGACTCGTACACGTTCAAGTCGCAAGTGCAGAACCGGGCAGGGGCATGGGTTACGGTAATGGAAGGCACGGCCACACGGTCGCCACAGTGACCTGCTGCCAAAGTGGCATTCTCCCGGTTTGACGCTGAGAAGCGCGTTTCCCTATAATCAAAGTATCCGCACCGCCGAATTTTCCGGCCGGGAAGCGTAGCGCGTCTGCATTCCAGGCAGAGCGCCGTAACCCGGCAGTTCAGATAAGACGCAGTTGCAGCGCGTTCTCTCTGGAACACCTGAAGAATTCCCGGAGCAATTCTAAGGAGCTACGCCATCTCAATGAAGCGCACGTTCGCAGGTACAGCCATGTTCGCCCTTCTTCTGGCCATCGCGAGCCTGGCCCAATCGACACCGGCCGCCGCCCCGGCTGCGACTACTGCTGCCGCTACCGGCAGCGTCAAAGTGGGCATTATCGACATTCAGCAGGCGATCATCGGCACCAACGAAGGTGCGCGCGATTTCGAAGCCCTGCAGAAGAAGTTTGAACCGAAGCGTAATGAGTTGGCGGCCCAGAACACCGACATCGACAACCTGAAGAAGCAGCTCAACACGCAGGGCGACAAGATGAACGAGGAAGCCCGGGCCACTCTGGTGAAGTCGATCGAGACCAAGCAGAAGAGCCTGCAGCGTTCGGCCGAGGACGCGCAGAACGATTATCAGCAGCAGCAGAACGAGATCGCGCAGCGCATACTGCAGAAGATGGCGCCGGTGATCGACAAGTACGCCAAGGCCAACAGCTATGGTCTGCTGTTCGATTCGTCGAATCCGTGGCCGCAGGGCCCGCTGCTTTGGGCAACGGCTGGCGTTGACCTGACCAAGACCATCGTCGACGCCTACAACGCGCAGTCTGGCGTTGCCGCACCTCCGAGGCCTGCTGGCGCAGCTGGAGCTTCCGCCAAGCCACCGGCGGCGCCGCCGATGGGAACCAAGCCAGCCTCATCCGCAACGACGTCGCATTAAAGTCGCCGAGGTTTAAGAGAGGCCGCCGAAAAGGCGGCCTTTTTGTTTGCCTCGCGAGGATTCGTTCTCACCGCGGCACTGGGTTCATGGCGGCTTTGAGCTGATGAGCCGGAGGGTAGCTTCACTATCCAGGTTCTTCGGCGGTCACCCAAGCCTCGACTCTAGCGCGAGCAAACAGCAGATACCTCGTCGGGCTGAAGCCCGCCCGTGATGACAATACGGGGGGTGAGGGCTCGGCACGACGGAAAGCCTAGCCTGAAATGAGGCGAAAGAAGCCCCCAACACAAGGCAAGACCGCGGGAACCAAAGGCAACGTGCCAGTTACCGGAACAGCCAACCCGAACAAAACCAGCTTGGGAAGGGGGCTCCGGCGTGTGAGAAGTCAGCCCCTGGTCAGCGTTGAAAGGAATGACGCAGCGCTGGGCTGCGCCTTCCACAGCTCTGTGCAAAATTTTGTGGAAGATTTCCGCGCAACCTGCGGAGCGTCTCTTCTTTCAGATACTTACACACGTTGCCCATGAATTGCTGCACATCAAATCATAATGAAATGAGCAACATAGGAGAAGCGTTCCCAAAGCGGGACAACGACGGGATATTCTTGCAGAATTACGGGAATCGGATGGTTTTGCACAATCTTGGTACGTTGGTGGGGGTGCTATTTGGCGCTAACAAAGGGTGCCACGAATTGCAGCGGTGGCACGGACGCCCACTTCCACGCCTCGAGTTGCACGGTCCAAGGCCCGGCTGAAGGCGCGCCTCTCCCAGGCTGCAATTGAATTGGGAAGCGCAATTTTTCGCGAGGAGCCGCTAAGCAATCACCAGCTCGCCGCCGCGCTGCTTCTCCAGCTCCATGGCTTCGTTGAGAGCGGCGATGGCGGTCTCCACCTGATCGTCGGCGGGAGGCTGCGTCGTGATGCGCTGCAGCCAGAGACCCGGCTTGGTCAGCACGGCGAATAGCGAGGAGCCGTGCTTGGCGGCGAAGCGGATCAACTCATAGGAAACCGCCGCGATCACCGGCAGCAGCGCCAGGCGCGAAGCGAAGCGCGCCCAGAAGGTCGTTGCCGGGATCAGCATGTAAAACAACATGGCAATCAGCATCACCGTCATCAGGAAGCTGGTGCCGCAACGGGGATGGAAAGTGGTATACGCCTGCGCGTTCTTCACGGTCAGCGGATCGTTGTTCTCGAAGGCGAAGACCGTCTTGTGTTCGGCTCCGTGATAGCGGTAAACCCGCTTGATGTCGGGCCACAGCGAAATGCCCCAGATGAACAGCAGGAACAGGCTGATGCGGACCACACCGTCGACTACGTTGAACAGGATCTGGTTGCCGAAGGCGGGATAGTGGTTCTTCAGCTTGGTGGCTGCCAGCAGCGGCACGAACTTGTACATGAAGATGAAGAACCCCAGCGACAGGATAAGGTTCACGCGCGACCACCCAACCGCTGATCTCGGTCTTCTTCTCTTCGTCGGGCGTCAGCTCGTCCAGCGCGACGTTGGCCGAGTAGCGTAGCGCCCGGAAGCCCAGCGTCATTGCACTGCCCAGGGTCATGATGCCCCGCATAAACGGCCACGCCATCCACTTATGCCTGTCGGAGAGTTTCTCCAGCGGCTCGGCGTGCGTCGCCAGGGTGCCATCGGGACGGCGAATGCAAATACCCCACGCATGCGGCGAGCGCATCATTACGCCTTCCAGCACGGCCTGGCCGCCGACGAGGGTGGTTTCCTCCCCGCTCTCGAGAGCCGGCAGAAGTTGGATGGCCGCTAAGAACCGCAGATGGCGAAGCACAGAACGCATAACGATTGGATGTTCCTCGAAGGGGTACGACGCACAATTGCGCTAGGTCAGGGTAAGCACCCAGGCTGAAGATGTCAAACCCACCGCAATCTTGTCGGGGCGAGTGTTGGACACGGCGCGCGCCATTCCGTGACGGCCGGATTGCGAACTTGTCGGCGAAAAAGCTATAATATTCCTTCACCCAGCCAGTCCGGCAAATATCTGGAGAAATGATGGCACAAGTTTGTGAAGTATGCGGCAAGGGCCCGCAATTTGGAAACAATATCAGTCACGCGCACAACGTCACGCGGCGGCGCTGGAATGTTAATCTGCGGCCGGTGCGCGCCAAAGTTCCCGGCGGCAGCCGGCGTATGCGGATCTGCGCCAGCTGTCTGCGCAGCGGCAAGATCACCAAGGCTTAGGCTCCGAAGATCGGATTTTGTGCTCCCTCTTTCAGGTGGAGAGGGATTTTTCTTTTACCTCTGACAATTATTTGAGGGCGCCCCCGCCAGGTTAGGCAATTTGCAGTTGGGAGCGCATCTTTTCCGCTAACTCGCGCACCGAGCGCAGCTTCTCCGCGACCTCCGCAGAGATGGACTTCTGCCGCAGGGCCAGCTCCGAGTTCAGCAGGATACCTGTAACCTGGCTCCGCAGTTGGTTGCGCAGCACCTGCTCCGCAGTGCGCGTTGCCATCAGCTTTTCCTTCTCGGCCCGCCGCAAGGCCACCTGCACCTCGCGCACCACCCGCTCGTTGCTGTGCAATGCCAGATTGACGTGTAGCGGTATGGCGATGCCACAACGGTTCAATAGCGTGTCGAGGGCGCGAAAGTCCGATTCCAGCAGCGACTGATCGATTGCCATGCCGTCGTATTCCGCTGCCTGCATCTTTGTAACCGCCTGTGGCACCGAGTTTGCCACGTGTGTCTTGTGCCCGGTTCCCTGTTCCAGCGCCGCTGCGCATTCCCTCGCCCGAGATGATGTGGTCACCAATAGAATCATAGTTTCTCCTTCTCCGCAGGCGAGAGCACACTTCACCTGTCCGACTCGCTGCGGTGCTTGTCAGCTCCAACTACCATCGGCGGGAGCGCCTCTTCACCTTACGTACGCCCTGTCAGCTCCGGAAAACTCCGCTGCGTCTTCTGGAACCCATGGCGTATGCCAGAAGAACGTCAGAGGGCCGAGCCGTATTCTTTCAGCTTGCGGTACAGCGTAGTTTTGCCGATGCCCAGGCGGCGTGCCGCTTCCAGTTTGTCGCCGTCCAGCAACTGGATGGCGTGCAGAATAGCCTGTTTTTCCATTTCCTCCAGCGGGGTAATGCCAGCCGGGTCCGCTGCGCCCTCAGGCGCAGCAATCAGCGCCTCGGCGTCACGGATCTGGGTCGGCAAGTCCGCTACGTGAATGGTGGGCAGGGAGCAAGTTGTGCAAGCCCGTTCCACACAGTTCTCCAGCTCGCGAACGTTGCCCGGCCAATCGTAATTGAGCATGAGGCGCAAGGCATCGTCGCCCACGATGTGCTTGCTGCCGGCGACGGCCCCGTTGATCCGCTCCAGCACATGTCCAATCAGCATCGGGATGTCCTGCTTGCGCTCCCGCAGTGGAGGAATCCGCAAGGTAAGCACATTCAGCCGGAAGTAGAGATCGCGGCGGAAGGTTCCCTGGCTTACCGCCGCATCCAGATCGCGATTGGTGGCGGCCAGGATTCGGACGTTGATCGGCATCGCCCGGGTCCCGCCAACCGGCCGGATCTCCTTTTCCTGGATGGCCCGTAACAGCTTGGCTTGCAGGTCGACAGGTAGTTCCCCCACCTCGTCCAGAAAAACGGTGCCCCCTTCGGCGGTGGCCAGCAGACCTTCTTTCGACCGCACCGCCCCGGTAAAGGCGCCACGCACGTAGCCGAAGAGTTCGCTCTCGATCAACGTAGGCACCAGAGCGCCGCAGTCCACCGGAATGAAAGGCTTGTCCTTGTAAGGGCCGGCATAGTGAATCGACCGCGCCACCAGCTCCTTCCCGGTGCCACTCTCGCCCAGGATCAGCACGGGATGGGTGCTGTGCGCCGCCTTGGCAATGATGCGATACAGCTTCTCCATCTCCGGAGAATGCCCCACCAGAGGACCGAAACCCTGTTTCGACCGCAGCTGCTCCCGCAGTAGCCGGTTCTCGGTGGTGAGTTTCAGGTGGTTCGTCACCCGCTCCAATTCCAGGCGCAGCTCCTCGAAGTTGAAAGGTTTGGTGATGTAGTCGTAAGCGCCAAGCTTCATGGCCTGGACGGCTGATTGCACTGTGGCAAAGCCGGTCATTACGATGGTGACTGCTTCCGGCCGCCGTTGCTTCACCTCGCGCAGGATCTCCAGACCATTGGCCCCCGGCAGTCGTAGATCAAGCAAAACTACATCGATGTTGGCAGTGTCCAGAATACGGCAGGCCTCGTCCTTCGACTCCGCCAGTTGCGTGGTGAAGCCTAGACAACGAGCCACGTCCCGGCAGCATTCCCGCACCGACCGCTCGTCTTCCACGATCAACAGGTTCAACAAGTTAGTCTCTAACGTCTGCTCGCTGACGGGAACTGTCTCTGCTGCAATCACGTGACTACCTCCTGACCAGCCTTGGCCAAGCGCTGGTGCGCTGGTTTTTCAGCGCTTGTCACCATCATCCCTTTTTGGGAAAACGCCGCTAGTGCGTGGGTCACAATCACCTGTGAGGTCAAGTGCGCTGTCGCCCATCCGTTCCCGGGTTAGCTCGCGTGATACGCAGGTTGGTACGGCTCCAATCGCCGCGCCGGACACGTCCGCGGCTTCGCTCATCCCGTCGCCGGGAGCGAGCCGCCGCATGAGCCGTTTCAGCAACTCGCCGCCGCGTTGCGCATTGCGCTCCACCTCGCGTACCGAACGCTTCAAATGGCTATAGGGCGGCAGCTTCCACTCCAGCACCTGGGCATTCATCAATACTCCCGTGACCACGTTGGAGAGCTCATGTAACAGGACCTCACAATCGCTGCATTGCAGTCGCAAGGGACGCGCTATCTCTGGAGCACGCCCCTTGCAGTCACCGCAGGAGGAGCCCACCGCTTCGTACTGCCCGTCGCCTTCACACGGCTTCAAAACGCTTTCTGCCGCCACACCGATCTCGCTCTGTCCGCGGTCAAAGTAGACTGTCTTCCCATCGCCTCTGTGGACCGCGGCAACCCTGGCAGGAGATCCCGATCGACGCTGCGCTGCTTCCCGCGATTTGCCGTTTGCCCTCATGATCGCTACCGCCTCCGACATACTCTCCGCCAATCCGTCTTCTACAAATGCACGCCGTCCACCAAACCGCCCAGCTGCGCTTCTCGCTCATTCGAAAACAGTTAATGCACTCTACTCAATCCCTGGAACTTCCCCGCCCTCCCGTTTTGAAACTCTCATTCTGCGAACTCGCTGTAACTGTAACCCCCACAGTCGCTTATGGTCGTTCCCATATAGGCACGCCGCCGCTCCCAAATCTCCATATTGGGACGGCCTCCAACTCCTCGTTCCCAGCCGCAACTCCTGCACAATAAAAAAGAGGGGGAGTTTGCTCTCCCCCTCTCAGCGATCCCTCTGGGTCTAAGCTATTGTCGGTTCGTCGTCGAACCTGCTGCCGCGGCGTGCGCCGTCTCAGCCGAAGCTCCGCCCCCCACGCCATCTTGCAGCAACAACCCGTTATACGACGATGCCGCCAGTACTCTTCCGTGATAGTCCAATGCAGTCTTTATCGAGACCCCTGTATCCGGCGTGCGCTGCCAGCTCTGGCCGCCATCCTTGCTCTCAAACACTCCATGTGTACCCAAGGCTGTGGCCAACAGGCGCTGCGAGACTGGGTCATAGCGTACGGCGAACACGTTGCGCGCTGACAAGCCTCCCAGCGTGTGCTCCCATGTCTTGCCACCGTCGGTCGAGCGCAATGCGCCTTCCCGGGTCGCCAGCCACCAGGAGCCGTCCGGTACGGCCGTCAGATTGTAGAGCCCGGTTACGTACTGCGGGTAGCTGATCTCGCTCCATGACTTGCCCTGGTCATGCGAGAGAAACCCCCGCTTAGGAGCGATCAGGCCCAGCGTGCCATCAGCAAAACGGTTCACCGCAATGAAGTCGCTTTCGCTCTCGATCATGCCTCCGTACCACGTATGGCCACGGTCGATACTGACGAAGAGACCTTCGTTCGTCGCCGCGTACCAGGTGCTGCCGCTAACGTCGAAGGACCGAATCCGCGGCGTCTTGTCCAATGCGATTTCATGTTCGAGAGCGGCGGGTTTGCGCGGTGCCGTCGTGCTTCTGGAGCGGGCCGCCGTCTTCGGGGACGGGGCCGGACTGCCGGTATCGTGCTGCTCCGGCAGTGGTCCGCGGACCATCGCCGCCGGTTTCCATTCGCCGTTCAGCGACGTTAGATAGAAAACTCCGTGATTGGTTCCCGCCAGGATCGCGCCGTCCTCAGCCTGCTGCAGACTTAGCACGTCCCGTTCGTCGAGGCCCCGATTGGACTGCTTCCAGCTGGCGCCGCCATCCTCGGAGACAAAGAAGCCACCCAGGTCCTTATCGTTGACCACGCCCACATAGATACGGTTGGGATCTTTGTTATCGATGACTACGCCACCGATGACGCGGTGCGCGAATCCTCGATTCGAAGTCTCATAGTGTGAGAAGCCGTCGCTGCTGGCCAGCACGCCACCGCGATCGGTCGCCACCAGCACGTGATCGGGTTCCCGGGGATCCATTAGAACATCATTGACGATCACAGAGTCATCCGTAACCAGCTTCCACTTGTCGCCGCCATCGACCGTCTTCCACAACCCTCCCGTGGTTCCGGCATAGACAATCGAGGGACGTTGCGGATCCTGCTTCAATACGCGCGTGCGGTGCGCCCACTGGGGCAACCCCACCGAGAGGCGATGAAAATATTCGGCCTTGTCGAGGCTCTTGTACATTCCCGAGCAGGCGCTGGCGTAAACCACGGAAGGATTCTTAGGATCGACGATGATGCTGAACATGTCGGAGTCGAAAGCGATGCCCTTGCTGATGCTGTGCCAGCTGGCGCCGCCATCCTCGGTCTTCCAGGGCAAGTGCCAGGTGCCGGCGTAAATGATGTCGGGATTCTGAGGATCGATGGCCAGCGACTCGATGTTCTTGATTTCGGCCTGGTTCTCCGGCGAAATCCGCTCCCATGTCTGGCCGCCGTTGCGCGAGCGGAAGACCCCATCCAGCGCTCCGATGATCAGGAGATTGGGATCGCTCGGCGCCATGGCCAGCGCGCGAATCGACTTGCCGTGCACTCCGGGCAATGGGCCCCAGGTGCGGCCCCCGTCATCGGAACGGAACACGTCGCCTTCGTCGGCGTTGTAGAGGCTCCAGGCCGCGACGTAGATGGTTGCCGGGTGGGCGGGATCGAAGATGATGTGGTCCAGCACATAGTCGTCCCCCGGTCCCAGATGGGCGAACAGGGCCCAGGAACTCCCGCCATCCTGCGAAAGAAACATTTGCCCTGCACTGGTGCCCAGCAGGATGTGGCTCGGGTTCGCCGGATCGTACGCCAGACTGCGCACGTCACCGCCTTCCGGACCAATCAGCCGCCAGTCCGAAGCGAAAGCGATCAAGGAAAAAAGGAAGAACCCGCAAAGAGCAATCTTTATCGAAGAACAAATCGTTTTATACATGGTCCGTCGCAAATTCAAAGTCAGAGTTGCTGGTGTTTCTTAAAGAATAAACCAGCCTGCACGATTGTGCATCGAGGAAAAATCCGAAGTACCCGTAATGTTATCCAACCTCACCGAATTGGAACCGCGGCCTTCGAAGCTGGCCACTGATGGCATCGGGGTATCGCCGGCGCGCTGCCTTTTCGCAAGGCGTCGCTCCATCCCTTAGAGGACACAAAGAAAAGCCGGTGAGAGCCTCGGCTCCCACCGGCAACAGGATTCCAGTGAAGGAATCTGGTTATTGCTGCGGAGCGGCAGCTGGCGCCGCGTCCGCAGCTTTCTTATGATGAGGCATCGGAGCCGCCTTCTTAGGTTTCGGATAGGCGTTCTCGCTCGGCTTCACCACTGATTCATCCACCGGCGTCGTATTCTGCAGATCGGTGCACGCGTTCTCATCTCCTCCTTGAGGCACCCAGATGATATCCGCGACCTTCTGCTGACCAGTGCCCTGGCGGACTTCAACCCGGCTCGGGTCGATGCCCTGCTGCTGCACCAGATACGCCTTGGCATTCACCGCACGCTGGGCCGCCAGATTCATCGGATGACGGTTCTTGCCCGTCCCCTCCATTGGCGCCTTCTCGCCATCGGCGTAGCCGACGATGACGATCTTCGCGTTCGGATCGTTCTTCAGCTTGCTGGCCACGTCGTCCAGAATGGCCTTGGCCGTGTTATCCACGCGCCACGGACGTTTCAAATCCGGGAACTGGATGGAGTTGATCTTGCTGCATTGCGGAGCTGGCGGCTGCACTTCCACGTTTACCGTACACGTGCCGCTGCCGGTTAGGTTGCGGGCATCGGTCGCGGTGACGGTAACGCTTACCTGACTTGCACCTAAGCCAGCCGTGTCAAGGGTAGCCGTCGAACCGGTGCCACTGATACGGCCAGCGCTCGAGGTGTACGAGTAACCAGTGATCTGCGCGTTGTCCGGGCTGTTCGCCGACGCCGTTATGGTGGATGCGCTACCCGACTGCAGAGTGCTTGGATTGGCCGAGCAGCTTACCTGCGGCGGATTCATTGGCTTCGCCTTCACCGTGAAGCTGGCCGCGCAAGTGGCTGACCCGCCCTTCTTCATCTTGGTATCGCTGATGGTTGCGTTGGCGCTATAGCCGCCAGCCGCGACGCCCGTGGTATCGATCCGGGCTGACTCTGCGTCGCTCTTATCCAGCTTGCCACCATTGGTCGTCCAGGCGTAAGCAACGCTGTGCTTGGGGTTGAAGTTGCTGCCCGTCGCCGTCACCGTCACCGGCTCACCCTCGGTCACTTCGGTGGGTTGCGCTGTACAAGCCGCCGCCGGCGGCACAGTGTAGTAGTTCCCCAGATTGAAGACTACGCCTGTCGCTAACCGGATGTTGTTCCACTGCGACGTCTGTTGGCTTGGGATGCAGACGAAATTCAACACTCCCGAACAATAAATCTTGTAGTTTGTGTAGATGTAATCCGCCTGCACTATGCGTAGCGAAAACCTGTGGCCGATCGCATAGTCAAAACCACCGCCCGCAGACAACGCTGCCTGCCACTCGTTATTGCCATTTGGAGAGGTGGGCGGGTAGGCGGGCGACAGATTGGCGAAGCCGGCCATTAAGCGAACAAACGGGGAAAAGCTGTCGGTGTGGTACTTGTACTGCAAACCAAATAGAGCGTATCCCACACCAACATATTGGTGATCGCGATCAAAGTGTCCGCTGCCGTCCGCAATGAAGCCGAGATTGTGAGCTTGGGGAAGGTAGTAGGTGACCGACGCGTCAAAACCAGTGCTGATGTCAGGAACCTTAACGTTGAAATCGGCAGTGCCACTGATGCCCAGCCATGAATAGCCGCCGAAGACTTCAGCCTTCGGCTGAATTGCGACCTGCGCAGGGGCGTACGTCGCGAACAGGCATAGCGCGAACGCTGCCGCAATAACGTGTCTCAGGACTACTCCATTGCGAGAAGACATCTTGATCCTCCAGAACTCATCAGGACCGTAAGCAAATGCGGCCCAGCTCGGTTTCCTTGTCTAAGGCTCCTAGGTACAAGTGCGATGTGGCTGAATATGTCAGAGTCCGGGGCGATGCCACAATGAATCATGCGGGAAAATTTGTGCCCTCGCAATCAATCATAAACTCCCAGCGACAGGCCGTACAGCCACAAAGATGGCAACTCACAGAAAAGGGTGACGTCCGAGGTTACTACCGTTCTCGCCGCCGAAATCCCTGTTCACACGGCCCGAACGCAATATTACAACGAATTCGATCAGAGTGCTTCGCCGAATATGCAGCCTTGCCGGCCCAAAACAGCTCGCGATGGCCGAAAAAAACCGGTGGGAGTGAGTTAACTCCCACCGGCAACAGAGTTCCAGTTAAGGAAATCTGGTTATTGCTGCGGTGCGGCAGCTGGTGCCGCGTCCGCAGCAGCTTTCTTATGATGATGCATCGGAGCCGCCGCCTTTGGTTTCGGGTAGGCGTTCTCGCTCGGCTTCACCACTGATTCATCCACCGGCGTCGTGTTCTGCAGATCGGCGCACGTGTTCTCATCCGAGCCTTGCGGCACCCAGACGATATCGGCAACCTTCTGCTGACCAGTGCCCTGGCGGACTTCAACCCGGCTCGGGTCGATGCCCTGCTGCTGCACCAGGTACGCCTTGGCATTCACCGCACGCTGCGCCGCCAGATTCATCGGATGACGGTTCTTGCCCGTCCCCTCCATTGGCGCCTTCTCGCCATCGGCGTAGCCGATGATGACAATCTTAGCGTTCGGATCGTTCTTCAGTTTGCTGGCCACGTCGTCCAGAATGGCCTTGGCAGTGTTATCCACGCGCCACGGACGTTTCAAATCCGGGAACTGGATGGAGTTGATCTTGCTGCACGTCGGCGGTGGTGGGGGAACTTCCACGTTCACCGTGCACGAGCCGCTGCCAGTCAGGTTGCGGGCATCCGTCGCGGTGACCGTGACGGTTACCGGACCGGCGCCTGCTCCGGCTGTATCCAGAGTGGCATTGGTACCTGTGCCGCTCACGCGCCCAGCGCTGGCGGTGTAGGAGTACCCAGTGATCTGTGCGTTATCCGGGCTGGACGCCGACGCCGTTATAGTCGACGGGCTCCCCGACTGCACTGTGCTCGGATTGGCTGAGCAGCTGGCCACTGGCGGATTCATCGGCTTCGCCTTCACCGTGAAGTTCGCCGTGCAGGTCGCCGATCCGCCCTTCTTCATCTTGGCATCGGTAAGGGTCGCGGTAGCGGTGTGAGCGCCTGCTTCCACTCCCGTGGTATCCACCCGGGCCGACTGTTTGTCGGCGGCGTCAAGCTTGCCACCGTTGCTCGTCCAGCCGTAGGTCACGGTGTGCTTGGGGTTGAAGTTGCTGCCCGTCGCCGTCACCGTCACCGGTTCGCCTTCGGTAACCTCCGTCGGCGTTGCGGTGCAAGCTGCGGTGGGAGTTAGCTCGTAGTAGTTCCCTAATCCCAACACCAGGCCCGCGGACAGGCGAACGCTATTCCACTGCTTCGAGGTGGTTTGGAAAACTGAATTGTAGTTGCTGTAGATGTAGTCAGCCTGGACCACGCGAATGGCCAGGCTCTTGTTCTCGCCATGCCAAACGTTGTAATCGAAGCCGCCGCCTGCTCCTAACGCCGCGTTCCACTGGTCAATCGAGTGAACCGTAGTGTTAGGGTACCCGGGAGCAACCTGGCGAAGGGCTCCCGCATAAATACGGAAAAACGGGGAGAACGAGTCAGAGTGGTACTTGTACTGGAGACCACCCAACATATAGTAATCGCCGGCACTTCCGGGACCACCGTAGTTGCTGCCCCAATGCATGCTGCCATCCACCAATATGCCCACGTTGTGGGCTTGCGGCAGATAAAAAACGTTCGATATATCGATACCGTCGCTAACCGACTTGGTCTGTATGCCAAGATCGTAGTGTCCACCAGGGTTTAGCCATGCATAGCCAAAGTAGACTTCATCCTTGGGCTGGATGCTGACTTGCGCCGCGGCGAACGTGCCCAACAGGCACAGCACAACCGCAAGCGCGACTATCGTCGCAATACGCCGCGTCGGAACTTTTCCAATACGAGAAGACATTCTTGAATCCTCCGGAACTCAAACAGTACCGTAAACAAAGTGGGCCCAGCTCGGTTCAATATCTTGGTACAAGTGCAGGCATAAGTCCTGCTTGTGACAGCACATCATTGTACAGCAACAGGTCAGATTAACAAAACATTCATTGTCAATCTCTTGCTATGTAACCCCCGCTGTTTACTGACTTTGTACCCTTAGCAGCAGCCGGTACCGGCCCCAGCTTCACTTCCTGGCTGCTGCCCGTAAGGATTGAGATCCTGTTCTAGTTGCAAATCAGGTAATCCTACAACCCCGGTCGGCTGTTCGGTCATTCCGCCAGAACCCTGACGGTTGCCCTGATTCGGCAAAGGCGACGCTGTCCAAAGGGGTTACGTGGAAAATTCGTCTGCGGCGCTCCCAGATTCCCCCGGATTAGCACCACCCACCGGCGCCGGGAACACCGGGGCTGGGTGCTGCATTTCCGCGTCTCCGACGCCTCAGCCGTCTGCCGCTTTGCTGGTGAGGCCTGCTGCTGCCGGGACTGCTCCCCGAACCGGGAATTCGCTGTCGCCCCCCACGATTGCCACCGCGGCGGTCATCAAGCGTTCACTTTGCACTTAGCGAACTTCCCGTAGAGCTGAGATGCATCCTAAGCCGCGCGGGTGGCTCAGAAATGTTACCTTATTGGCAGCTTTGCAGGCGCCCATGCGGCGTCGGACCCGCACACCTGGCCGGGCTGCGTTTCGCCGATGCTCGGTTCTGTCGGCTAGCTGCCAGAAGCGGCTTTCGTCATCAAACTGGAGAGGCGCCGTTCCTAATGACCCTGGAAAAGGTTCTGATCGTCGAAGACGAGGAAAATGAACGCAGCGGCTTGGCCGAATTGGTCCAGGCGTGGGGCTATGAGACCGAGACCGCCTGCGACGGCGTGGAGGGGCTCGAATCAGTCGAGCGTTGGAACCCGGCAATCGTTATTACCGACTTGCGCATGCCTCGCATGGACGGCATGCAGCTGCTGGAACATATCGCCGCCCAGCCGCAGGCCGTTGCCGTTATCCTGCTCACCGCGCAGGGCAGCATCGATTCCGCCGTCGCCGCCATGAAAATCGGCGCCTTCGACTTCATCGAGAAGCCAGTAAATCCCACCCGGCTGCGCAGCATCCTCCAAAATGCCTCGCGCTTACGCGGCACCGAGCGCGAGTTGGAAGCCAGCCGCCGCAAGCTGCGCGACATCGGCGTGCTGGGCTCCCTCATTGGCCCGTCCAAACGAATGCAAGAAGTTTTCCGGCTCATCGAAATGGTTGCGCCCAGTACCGCTTCTGTGCTCATCACCGGGGAGAGCGGCACCGGCAAAGAGCTGGTGGCTCGCACCATTCACTCTCTCAGCAACCGCAAGGCAAAGCCTTTCGTAGCCATCAACTGCGCCGCCATCCCGGAAACCCTGATCGAAAGCGAGATCTTCGGCCACGAAAAAGGAGCTTTCACCGGCGCATTCGAGCGCCGCATCGGTTGTTTCGAGTTGGCCGAGAACGGCACCCTGCTGCTCGATGAGATTGGCGAGATGCCTATCGCTACGCAGGCCAAGCTGCTGCGCGTGTTGGAAGACCGCAAGCTGCGCCGGCTGGGCGGCAAGAGCGAGACCGCGGTTGATGTTCGCGTCCTGACCGCCACCAATAAGGTTCCTGAAGACGCCGTAGCCAGTGGACATCTGCGCAACGATCTTTTCTATCGCCTGAACGTGTTCAACATTCAACTTCCGCCGTTGCGCGAACACAAAGAGGACCTGCCTGACCTGGTGCAGTCGCTGCTGGCTGACTTGAACGAGAAGCACAACCGCAAAGTGGCTGGGGTCAGCGAGCCGGTGAGCGGCCTGTTTCAGTCTTATGCCTGGCCGGGCAACGTTCGCGAGCTGCGCAACACGCTGGAACGCGCTGCCATCGTATGCGAGGGCGCGATGATCGAGATGAAGCATCTGGCGCCAGGATTTGGCCAGGTGGTTCCGCGCGCGCCAGTGCAGGAAGCCAATGCCGTGCGTCTGGGAGTCGGCACCACCGTAGCCGAAGCCGAGCGGTTGCTCATCCTGAAAACGCTGGAAGCCACCAACAACAACAAGACGCGCGCCGCCGAAACCCTCGGCATCAGCCTGAAGACGCTGCACAACAAATTGAAGGAATACGGCGCGCAGGGCGCAGGCGAGGCTGCCGAAGCCGCAAGCTGAGAGACGCCGCTTTTAGCTCTTCGTCTTCCGCTCTTCGCTCGTAGCTCTTAAGCTCTGCTCTTTGTGGTCCGCGTTTTTGAAGGGGCGCAGCTTCAGCTGCGCCGTCGCACCCAATTTAATTTGTCATCACGAGGAGGGCTTTAGCCCGACGAGGGAGCTGCTTTCCCCGGATCTTTCGGCGAACTCTTTGCCCCGGTGTCGCCGTGGTCCAAAGACCTCTCTTCTCTCCGTGTTCTCCGTGCTTCCGTGGTGAATAACGCCGTTGCTACTTCAGCATCCCTTCCACTACGCCATAACTCGCATCCAATGCAGAATCCAGCGCGGCAGGATCTTTGCCTCCGGCCTCGGCCATGTCGGGACGGCCACCGCCGGAGCCTCCAACCTTCTTCGCAACCTCGGCGATGATCTTGCCCGCCTGCACGCGCGCAGTCAGGTCTTTGGTGACGCCGACGATCAGCGCGACCTTGCCATCGCTTACCGACCCCATTACCACCACGCCCGATCCCAGCTTGTTGCGCAGGTTGTCGACCAGCGTGCGCAACTGCGTGCGCTCGAGATTATCGGCTCGCGTGGCCAGCACTTTTACGCCTTTTACTTCGCGCACGTTCTCCGTCGCCGATGAAACGGACGACGCAGCCGACTTCATGCGCGCCTGCTCCAGCTCTTTGCGCAGCTTCTTCAGCTCGTCTTCGCGGCGCTCCAGCTCGCGCTTCAACGCTTCGGCGGGAGACTCGTCATCGCCGCGCACGAGAGTCGAGACAACGTTCTCCAGCTGATGATCTTTGCGGAAGTGGCGCAGCGAGCCTTCGCCGGTCACGGCCTCCAGACGTCGCACGCCGCTGGAGACGCTGCCTTCTTTCAGAATCTTGATCAGCCCGATCTCGCCGGTCGCGGCGGTGTGCGTGCCGCCGCACAGCTCGGTGGAGAAGTCGCCGATGCGGATGACGCGCACGCGGTCGCCGTACTTCTCGCCGAAGAGCGCCATCGCCTTGTACTCGTTGACGGCGACGTCGATGGGCACGTCCTCGATGACCTCGACGCGATCGTTGCGCAGCACTTCCTTGTTGGCGAGGTCTTCGATGTCCTGCAGCTCCTCGTCGTCGAGCGAGGCGAAGTGCGAGAAGTCGAAGCGCAGGTGGCTGGGATCGACCAGCGAGCCCGCCTGCTTCACATGCGTGCCCAGCACATTGCGCAGGGCGGCGTGGAGCAGATGCGTGCCGGTGTGGTTGCGCATGGTGGAGCGGCGGACCTCGTCGTTGACCATCGCGTCGACTTTGTCGCCGACGTGGATGGTCTGCTTGGCAACGACGCGATGCGCACGCACGCCCTGTACGGGATAGGTCGCGCCTTCGACCTCGGCAACGATGGTGTTGTGATCGTCGGCGTAGAGCCAGCCCACATCGCCGACCTGTCCGCCGGCGTCGGCATAGAAGGGAGTGTGATCGAGGACGATGTCGCCGCGCTCGCCGGGCTTCAGCTCCTGCACACCAACGCCAGAACCGTTCTCGGACTTGATGATCGCGAGAACTTCCGCGCCGGTGGAGAGCGTCTTGTGGTAACCCTCGAACTCGGTGCGAGGGAGCGACTGATACAGCGGAGATGCCGTAGCCTTGGAGCCGCCTTTCCAGGAAGCGCGAGCGCGGGTCTGCTCCTCTGCACGTGCGCGCTCGAAGCCCTGCATATCAAACGCGAGGCCTCGGTCCCGCACTGTATCGGTCATGAAATCGAGAGGAAGGCCATACGTCTCGTAAAGACTGAACGCTCTATCACCGGGAAAGAGAAGCGGCTTCGACTCGCTAGGTCGCGAATTCGGCTGTGAATATCTGGGCTGCTCTCTTTCCTCTTGCTTCTCGGCGAAGCCGGACGATCTCTGTCATCCAACCTTCCCCAGCCCAATTCTAAGGCGCGAGCAAACTGCTTCTTCTTCGGCAAGAACAACCTTGCGATACCCGCTCAGCCGATTCGACCAGCTCTGGGTAAGCATGCTTCATGAGATCGCGAACGGCAAAAACCATACCTTGGAGGAATGGTTATGTCTGTCCGGACAGACGCCCGTGTCGTAATCGCGCGGCGCATGATTTTCCGCAGGACATATCCGCGGCCTTCATTCGAAGGGAGCACGCCGTCGGAAATCAGGAAGGTCGATGCATCGCGAGTGATCCGCAATAACGCGCATCGAAGCCGGACTCGCTGCCTTGGTGTCTGGTCGACATCTCTTCTCGTTTTGCCTGACGGTTAATTCCATCGCTGTGCTCGATCAGTGGAGTGAACAAATCGGTTTCGTAGTTCGAAATCACGCCCTGCATCACTGCCGTCACGCGCTCGAGGCCGGCGCCGGTGTCGATGGACGGCTTGGGCAGCGGGCGCATCTCGCCACTGGGCTGCTTGTCGAACTGCATGAAGACCAGGTTCCAGATTTCGACGTAGCGGCCGCACTCGCAGCCGAACTGGCAATCGGTGTGGCCGGCGTCGCTGGCGGCGACTGCCCATGTCGTAATGGATCTCGCTGCATGGGCCGCAGGGGCCGGTGTCGCCCATCATCCAGAAGTTGTCCTTCATGCCCATCTCGTGGATGCGATCCAGCGGGACGCCATCTTTTTCTAAAGTCGCGCGCCAGTGTTCGTAGGCCTCGTCGTCGCGCGCGATGCCCTGCTCGCCCTTGAAGATGGTCACGTAGAGCTTGTCTTTGTCGATGCCGAACCACTGCGGGCGAGGTGACCAGCTCCCAGGCGTAGGCGATGGCGTCCTTCTTGAAGTAGTCGCCAAAGCTGAAATTGCCCAGCATCTCGAAGAAGGTGTGGTGGCGATTGGTGAAGCCCACGTTCTCCAGGTCGTTGTGCTTGCCGCCGGCGCGCACGCACTTCTGCGACGAGGTGGCGCGGTTGTAGTCGCGCTTCTCCAGGCCGAGGAAGACGTCCTTGAACTGGTTCATGCCGGCGTTGGTGAACAGCAGCGTGGGGTCGTTGGCCGGGACGAGCGAGGAGGAGTGGACTTCCTTGTGTCCCTTGGAGACGAAATAGTCCAGAAACATGCGGCGAACTTCGGAGCCGGTGAGCATGCGTGGCATAAGACTATAGATTACAGCAGCCGTCAGGCGTCAGCTATTGGCCCGTCAGGCGAACCATAACGCTGTCATCCCGACCGAGGACTTTAGTCCGACCGAGGGATCTGCGGTCCTTCGTCATGGCGGGATATGTGCGATCGCGCCAGTGGAAAACCGCGGATCCCTCCACTCCGCTGCGCTCCGGTCGGGATGACAGTTTGGAAAAGGCTGAAGCCTGCGGCCGGGATAACACTGGTGGAATTACGGGATGCGCCGGGACCGCCGTGATTGGTTTGCCGTATCTACTAAACAATTGTCATCCCGACCGACGGCTTCAGCCCGAGCGGAGGGATCTGTGGTTCCGCTGGCGCTGTGACCTGCGGCACAGCGCCAGCCCTCAGCGACTGAAACCATAGCTGACATGAAGGTCCACCGCTACGCCGTCTATATCATGGCGAGCCGCACGCATGTGTTCTACGTGGGCGTCACCAATGACATCGCGCGCCGGGTCCGCGAACACAAGCAGCGCGTACATAAAGGCTTCACCTCGCGGTATAACGTTGATCGCCTGGTCTGGTACGAGGTCTGGTCGCACATTCGCTCGGCCATTGCCCGCGAGAAGCAGATCAAGCCGTGGCGACGGGAAAAGAAGATTCGGTTGATTGAATCGTTAAATCCAACATGGCAGGACTTGTCGGAGGAATGGGGTAAACCCATCCAGCCGCTGCGACGGACCGCAGATCCCTCCACTCCGCTTCGCTCCGGTCGGGATGACAAATCATAAAGGGTGCGAGCTGAGAGCTCCTCCGCACCCTTCTCGCCAATTGACCTCCGCCGCCCTCCAACGCCATAATCTTTGTGCCTGACGATTATTCGCTACTCGCAAGGTGGCTGGCTGTGAACGAACCAGACAAGAACGCCCGCCGTCCCTTCCAGACGGCTGGGGAGCGGCTCGACGATTTGCTGGGCGACGCCTCGCAACGCCTCGAGGAAGAGACGCAGATGCTGATCAAGTACATCAACGACGAGCTGGTGCCATCGATTCGCCAGGGCTCGACCAACGCGTTGCGCATTGCCAGCGAGAAGCTGGCCCAGGCCGCCGACCACATGGACTCCAGCAAGCGCAAGGGCTAGCCGCGAGTGGGTTCGTCTCCTTTCAAGGGACTAGTGAGCTGCCCGAGCTTCTGAACGCTGCCGCCGCTCCGCGGCTCTGCCCATTCTTGCCGCTAACCCGCGGCTTACGCCTCGGGCTAACATCGCGGCCACCGCTGCGCGGTTCGGGCGGAGCCTAGTCACGATCCTTCCGATTCTTGCCGCTCTGCTGCTGCTGTCGGCGTGTGGCGGACATAAGGCCGCGCGCAGCCAGCGTGTTCCGCCTCCGCCTACTGTCACAGCGCCGCAGCCGGCACCGCCGGAAACGGCCACCACCGAGCCAACGCCTACAACGCCGCGCAAGGGCAAGCCCATTTACGTCGAGACCGGTCTCGCCAGCTGGTACGGGCCTCCGTACAACCACCATCGCGGAGCCAATGGCGAGATCTACGACCAGAATGCAATGACGGCCGCGCATCGCACGCTGCCCATGAACTCCGTGGTGCGGGTCACTAACCTCAGCACTGGGCACGTGGTCATGGTGCGTATCACCGATCGCGGTCCGTTCGTGGAGGACCGTATTGTTGACTTGTCCCTGGCCGCGGCGAAGGCGGTCGATATCTGGCGCCCTGGGACCGCCGAGGTGAAGCTGGAAGTGCTGTCGGCGCCGGCGCCAATTGCCGAGGGCGGCCGCTGGTGCGTGCAGATTGGCGCCTTCCATAGCGAAAGCGAAGCCCGCAAGCTGAAAGAAAAGTTGCAGAACCGGTACGAGAACGCCAACGTGATTCAGTTCACGGGTCCGACCGGCGCATGGGTCCGCATCCGTCCGGAGGGCGACGACAAGCGCAAAGCCCAGGAAGTCGCCAGCAAGACACATGTGAAAGAAGGCGGCGTGTTCCTGGTGAGGCTGGATTGAAAGAGAGCAATTAGTACTTGGCAATTGGCACGCGTTCGGATCGGTTCCCATTCCGGTTGGACCTCGATCGTGTACTTATAAAGAACAGATGCGGGACAGTACAGATGGGGGAGAGTAATGTCCCCGGGAGGGTGGACATCTATGGCACTCCTTCCGGGTGGGAACGTTTCATAGGTGGATCAACTTGGTTTTTGAAAGCGAGCTGGAAGGCCGCAAATATCTATTTGATTGGTGGCGGCGGTAGGACTCGAACCTACGACCTACGGATTATGAGACTCCCAGACAAGGCTGATTCTAAAGAAAATAAACAACTTAGCTCAGAAGGAAACGGCAAAGTCCGGAAGAATCCGCAGCCCCCGCGCAACCCAGAAACGAGTTAATCCGCTGCCAGATAATCTGGCGGTTCAGCAACTGGTGTGCAACCGAGCCAGCGATTGGCGTGGCGACAGGAGAGGCATGAAGATCGGAAAGGGGTGGCCAATTGCCTTCGTCACCTAGGCCGGAACGGCCATACTTCATCCGAGCTGACGATTCGCGAGTCCGAGGGTCCAACACAAACCTGTTGACTACGACGCTCGCTAATCGCTATGACGCCGAAAGACTTTTATCAGGGTTGGAAACACCGTATGATACCCGCATGCTGGTGGATTCTGAAGGGCTCTCAAACTCACTGCTGGACTTCACCAGGGATCTTGTGCGTGTCCCAAGCCGCGGTGGGTTGATTCCTACTCACCAGTACTTGAGCTGATTCAGAAATGGCTTGGCTTGCACGGTATTCCGGCGGAGGTAATATGCCTTCCGGACGGCAAAAAGATCGCAGTAGTTGCGAGTGTTGGAACGCCGGGAAGCGGGCCCAACTATTTGCTGAACGCCCCTGCGGACACGGCTGATTTTGGCGACGAGTCTGCCTGGAGCTGTGATCCTCTTGCCGCTGTTGTGCGTGATGGCTGGCTTTTTGGACGAGGATGTGCCGACAGCAAGGCTGGTGTGTCCATCTTTTGTCATATCGCGGCAGCATTGAAAACCAAGGCTGAAGCATTGAACGGCTCGGTCACCGTGGTTTTCGATGCCGAGGAACATACTGGGACCTTCCTCGGAATCCGCCGTTTCTTTGAATCGCATGCGAAGAACTCCGAAATTCGGGCGGCATTCATCGGCTATCCAGGTCAGGACCGCATCATCATTGGATGTCGCGGCTTTCATCGTGCGACGATTCGCGTCCATGGCCAAGCCGCGCATTCAGGCTCGTCCCGCTTACACGGCATAAATGCCATAACCAGAGCTGTTCGACTGGTTGCAACATTCCAACAAACAGAGTTGCCGGCGACCATCTCGGAACGCTTTCCGCTGCCGCCACAGCTCACGATCACTCAGATCAGCGGCGGACATGGATTTTCGGGCGTGCCCGACCTTTGCACAGTCAATATCGATATCCGTCTCACGCCGACCTTTGGAGCTATGCAGGCGCACAAACTGCTGGTGGAAGGTGTGCAGCGTCTCGACCGAGAGACCGTCTGCTCCCGGGCTACGGAAATAGAAACATTGGAAGGATTTGGGGCGTACGTCCTCGACCCAGACAGCGCCCTGGTTCGCGCGCTTCAAACTTCCGCGCAGCGCGTGCTTGGACATCCCGTGCCTACCGCCGTCGCGGGACCATCGAGCATCGGCAATTACTTAGCTTCCCTGGGCATTCCTGCGACGAGCGGATTTGGCGTCGTCGGTCGCAACTTTCACGCAGCCGACGAGTGCATGGCCGTGGATTCAATCCTCCCGGCCTACCAAGTGTATTGGGGGGCGATCCAGGAATTGCTTGGGACGATCCATGCAGCGACTTCATAACATTGAGGCCAAGGACTATCAGGACCTTCGCGTCACCGTTGTCATGAACGGTGGTGTGAGCCTCGCGGTCTGGATCGGAGGGGTCGCCCAGGAAATTCATCGACTCCAGGAGAGCGCTGGCGTCTATGCTCAACTGGTCGATTTGACCGCGACGCGGGCCCGCGTGGATGTCATCAGCGGCACAAGCGCGGGGGGAATTAACGGCGCTTTCCTGGCCGTAGCGCGGGTCTTCGGAACGGACCTCACGCCTTTGCGCAACGTGTGGCTACAGAGTGGGTCGCTCGACGAGCTGCTACGCGATCCCAAGGGAAAAGACCCATCCTCTCTCCTCCGCGGAACGTATTTCTTCGACGAACTTGTCAAGGCGTTCGAACGGCTGATGGGTCCCGCCCCGCGACCTGTTGAGGATGCTTCCATCGATCTTATTCTGACCACTACCCTGCTACACGGTTTACCGAATCAGTTGGCTGACGACTTCGGTGCACCCATCAATGATGCTGATCACCACGGCAGTTTTCACTTTCGGAGAGGTCCGGACGGTCCCACCGACGATTTCGCTGACCCCTCACTGGCAGAGCAGCTCGCCTTGGCCGCGCGCTCCACGGCTTCCTTTCCTATTGCCTTCGAACCAGTCTTCTGCCGTCGTGATCCAGGCTCGGGAGAGGGCGCACCACGCATGGCGTCGGTCACGAGTTTCACCACTGATCGCTATCTTCTTGATGGCGGGATTCTAGACAACAAGCCCCTCGATCATGCGCTGAACGCGCTCGTGCACCTGCGATTCAAAGGAGAGGTTCGGCGCGTGATTTGCTACGTGGTTCCATCCCCTGGGGAAACCGCTTCAAGCCAGCCCGATAATGCGGACGAACCGCCAACCGTTGCGGAAGTGGCTATTGCCAGCATGTCGACCTTACCCATGACGCAATCCGTTTCCGCGCAGATCGACCAAATCATAGAACACAACCACAGCGTGCGGCAGTTACGTCAGACGCGCCTCGCGCTAGCCAGTCTGCAGTGGGAAAGCGTTCGAAGCAGTGCTGTCAATCTATTCGAACCGTATCGGCGCCGCCGCGCCGATTCCGTCGCGTTTTATGTTATGGACCAAGTCGTGAAAACCCTTGTCCGCGCCGATTCTCATCAGGGAATCGGCCGCCGGCGCCGCGATTTGATCGCTAGCCTGTTCACTGCGATTTTTCGTGAGAGCGGTTTACCGTGGGTTCCCAAGTCTCTTCCTGGGGAGAACGCAAAACCCGAAGACCTTGAGCTTGACCATTGGCACTGGGGGCTGTTCACGGTGGAGAACATCGCGAGCCTAGTCCTAGATGTGCTTCACCAGGGGATTCATCTCACCATGGTCAACGATTCCGGCCAGCAAACGGCCGAAATGACGGCGGGCACCAACTTGAAGACAATCCGCAAAAAGGCTGACAGTCTTCTTTTCCAGCTCTTTTCCATGCGCGACAGGGACGCCGCTTTCTGGAAGGCACAAGCTGGGGCCTTCCCACAGCCGTTCGGTGATCGCGCGGCCGCGGAAGGCTGGGCTCTCGGCTCTGTGCAACAGTATCCATACGGCGCTGAGTACGGGAAAAGTGCCCTTTCCTTCGCTGCCCTCTTAGCCGAGGCGGCTCCGTATCTCCGAGTTGTTGCGTCTAGCGCGGCGAAACGCGAGCGCTGGCCCGACGAGAAAGACAAAGCTCTGGAGTTGCAACAGGTTGTTGACTTGCTTGCCCCGGCGGGAACGAGTACTGCGGGCATCCTGGCTCGCCTCCTCAACGTTGAAGTCGTTCAATTCGCCGTAGGCTTTTCGGGAAGGGCCCGCGGGGTGGTCGACCAGGTTCTGGAGCTTGTCGAAATTTGCACTGATAATTCTGGCTTTCTGGGGCTAAACGCAATTCGCGGACGAAAGCCGGCTGGCACGAAACTGGCGAATTTTGGTGGGTTCTACAAGAAGTCCTGGCGTGCGAATGACTGGATGCTTGGCAGGCTCCAAGGCGCCGAACGCTTGGTGCGTATTCTCCTCGATCCGGAACGCATACGGCGGCTGTACTTTGGGCTAGATCCATCTCTCCTATGCCGGCAACTTGAAACGATTGCCATTCCTCCGCCGGGGGATCCCGATGAACAGGGCTGCAGAAAACGGTGGGAACAACGGTTGCATCTGGTGACGGAAGAACTCGCGCTTCTGAAAGACCAGACTCAGCTGCCGGAGCAACTCGTGCACGCGGTGGACGCAGTGCTCTATCGCTTACAACTAGCCATCCTTCGTGAGGAGCTGCCGCTCATCGCTTCAGCGATAGAGGACGATATCCAAGATCGTCACGGTCCGGGAAAGGGTCGCGCTTTCCTGAATCTGATCCGCGGCATCACCGCCAAACCGGATTCCGCCGGACTACGCGCAGTTGGGTCAGAGGTCATCGAAAATCTGTATGGTTCCTGCAACGTAGATCAGGAAACAATCTCCGAACAATCCAGCAGCGACCGCTTCGCCGCAACCATCACCCGTGCCAGCGCCGTTGTCGTCTCAATGTTGGCCGGAAAGAATATAGGCATTCCCCGCGTGGACGGTTTAGCGCGTATCCTTCGTTTGCCCGCGCTGCTTACCGACGCGATTTCGCAGAGCCTGCTTCGAGATAGCAGAGTGGGAGTTTTTGCGTTCGCAGCCGTTATCGGGGCAAGTGCTGCCATCCTCTTGCTTCCCCTGTTCTCCACCGCTCACATCCCGTGGCTGTTTCTTGCGGGCGCGGCGGTTGTTCTTGCTTTGTCCCTGGGCCTGTTTACTGGACACGGAAAACAACGTCTCAAACTACTGCTGCTGCTGTTTATTCTGATTTGCCTGTTTTCACCCGAAGTCCGCCACGTACTCTCGAATATGTGGACCTGGGTTAAAGGACAGGTGCACTTTACGTGAAGGGTTCCCGATTAAATTGGGAGAATTTGTGAACTCACGAAGCGCAACCGCGCTGCTGGGCGCCGCGATTGTCAGCCTCCTGCTGTTAACGGCGTGTGGTTCCGGCTCGGAGAACTCCTCGGAGAAGTCGGCTTGTGCGCCATTGCGGCGATCCAGCGCTCCGGGGTTCTTGCCTCACCTCACCCGGTTTCTCAATGAAGGTTGCTACAAGTCCTGGCAGCACGATGCAACTATCCGTAGCAGCCAGATGGTCCATCCCTACGTCCAGGTCTACTACTCTCCGAACATATGGAGCTGGTTGACCAACGGAGACCGCAGCGCCGGGATTATCGATGGCAGCATGATGGTCAAAGAGCAATACCCCGCGCTGGATAGCACCGAATCAGAGTTGCTGGACTGGACCGTCATGGTCAAGGACAGCTCGGTATGGGATACCTGGTACTGGGCCGACATAGGCGTCAAGCCGGCTCCGCCAGTTCAGGTGACGAACGGTTGTGCGGAGCCGACGCCGGTGTACACAGGATATGGCCTGTACTGCCTAAACTGTCATGCATCGGCAGCGGACGAACAAGGCACCTACGCAACTACAGCGCACGTCGCGGGCATGGGAACTTCAAGCATGCAAGACTTCGCCATCAGGCCAACCAGCAATAGCTCCTCGGCCTCGGAGTTCAACCCGCTCGAGTATATGCATCACGCAAATTATGCGAGCCTGAAGGAACAGTCCGGAAGCACGCGGAATCCGCTCACTTCGCCGCAATGTTCCATGATATTTCCGCAGCAGAAGGCCCCACGCCAATCGTACTGCATGGTGTCCGAAGCCTTTGACCACGTTGTTCCGCATGGCCGTCCCGCTGGCCCACAGCAGTTCCTGACCTCTGACCAGTGTGCCGGGTGTCACGATGCAACCGGAACCATAAGCGGCACTGGCAGAGACGACATTCCGGCCATGCTTTATCCCAATGCTCTGCAAAAATGCGACCCCGGCAGCAACCCGCCGACGAACTGTAAGGTCAACGTCTCCCCCAACGGCGAATGGCGATATTCGATGATGGGCCTGTCCGGACGGGACCCGATCTTCCTGGCCCAGCTCGAGACCGAGCGGACCATCTATCCCCAACTGAACGGGCAGCCGAACGCGGCGGATTTCATTGACGACACCTGTCTGCGCTGCCATGGAGTTATGGGAGAACGCCAGTACAAGATCGACACCCATGGCGGACTACTTACCCACACCGACCTTTCCAACCCCGACTCGCGGTACGGCGCCCTGGCGCGCGACGGAGTTTCCTGCCTGGGTTGCCACCATATCGCCGCTGACGGACTGGGCACAGAGGAAACCTACACGGGACAATTCAAAGTGGGCCCGGCTACGGAGCTCTACGGTCCGTATACACAAGTGGCTGCACTGCCCATGAAGAATGCGATCGGAGTGAATCCCCAGTTCGCCAGCCAGGTGCAGTCTTCGCTGCTGTGCAGTTCGTGCCACACCATTGTTCTTCCCGTGTACGACAAAAATGGCAACCAGCCGGTCGAAAATGGAGCGCCAAAAGTCTCCCACGAACAGACGACATTTCTGGAGTGGGTGAACAGCAACTTTGCGGACAACGGATCTACTCCCCAGAGTTGCCAGGACTGTCACATGCCGCAGCAGTACAAGGGCCAGTCCCTCGCATTCAACATCGCCAACATAGAAGACAACACGTTTCCGCCTGAGCTGTTCCGCGCGCCGGACGATCAGATTCAGCTAACCAAACGGACCGCTTTCGCCAGGCACACTCTTCTGGGAATTAATTTGTTTGCGTTGGAGATATTTGGCGAATTTCGCAGCGAATTGGGGCTGTATGCATCGGACCCGATGCTTCCGGGTTTCGCAGCCACCGATACCTATTCCAGCCAGTACACCGCCATCAACTCGGGTTTGGAGGTGGCGAGCACCACCGCCACCGTGAATATTCTCTCGCTGCAAAATACCGGCAGCACCCTACAAGCTGACGTTAAGGTGGTTAATCTGGCGGGCCACAGCTTTCCGTCCGGAGTAGGGTTTCGTCGCGCATTTTTGGAGTTCCGCGTACTTGACGCCCTCGGCAACACGCTGTGGGTCTCGGGCCAGACCTCCAACGAAGGCGTAATCCTTGATAACAGCGGGAATCCGCTAGTCACCGAGTTTTTCGCGCCCAACCAGCAGGTCTATCAACCTCACTACAATCGGGCGAACCCGATCACGCGCGACGATCAGGTGCAGATCTACGAAGAACTGGCGCTAAATCCAGAAGGGCAGCTCACTACCAGCTTTCTGGCGCTTGATCAGATCGTAAAAAACAACCGTCTTCTTCCCCAGGGATGGAGTGCCACGGGGCCGTCTGCTGAGTTCACGCAACCGGAAGGAGTGAATGGCGATCCAAACTACAGCGACGGCAGCGGATCGAGCGTCGTTCGGTATGCGATACCCCTCAGCTCGCAACTGGCAAATGCGGCTAGCGTCGTTGCCACCTTGTATTACCAGTCAATTCCTCCCTATTACCTCCGGCAGCGGGGGGAGAGTGCTTCGGGAAGCGATACCGACCGATTGAAGAACATGGTGTGCTACCTGAACGTAAATGGACCCAATTCGCCTGTACCTAACTGGCGGCTACCAATCGCAAAAGCGAGCGCAGCAATCTCTGGGCCGTAGTTCACCTCTGTCATGTCCGATCACTGACAAGTCTGGCCGCGCCGCGAACGCCTTAAGGGCAGCCCTTGCGGGCTGCCCCGTTTTGCGTAGAGGTAGTATTCACGACCTGCAGCTACGTGAAACTTCTTTGCCTACTTCGCTACCGCTATTGCTGGCGGCTTCCAAGTGCCGTCAATGATCGAAGGCGGAGTTTCCTTAGGCCAGTACAAACGCAGCATGGGAATGAACTTGGCCTTGGGGGCAGGCAGCCAGTTAGCTTCCTTCGTCTTGCCGGGTGAGTCAGCCTGGAGATATAGGTCAACTGAGCCGTCTGCATTGGAGACGAGTTTGTTGCGGGCGCTGAGGGTATAACGGTTCAGCGAGTTCGGGACAAAGAAGTAGTCCTTGTCGTACATGGTGAGCGACCAGAAGCCGTTCACTGGCGGCAAATCACCCTTGTTGATGTGCATGACGTACTTCTTGGAAGCCCCGTCGTATTCGTCGCCAGCAGCATCTTTCTGCGAAGTGGGATAGATGGCGTCCTGCGGACGATTGGCTCCGAGGCCGATCGCCGTAACCAAGGCGCGCTGGATATAATCCGTGCCGTAAATGCCAATGTTCTTGGTCAGGTACGTCCAGCTGTTGACCGGCTCAGCAGCCTTCTTGAAATACTCCATGATCTTGACCTGCGCGACCTTGGGGACAGCCTTGATGGCTTCTTTGTCGAAAGCGCCCAGCTTACTGGCATCGAAGTCCTGTCCTGGGATGAGGCCAATGGCCTTCATCTTCTCGACCATCGGTGCATCTTCCGCCGCAGGAGGGTTGGTCTTCATCAGCTTGGCGAGGTAGTTGAAGTAGTCGTTAACGCTCATGGCGTCGACCTGGTCGCGGATGCCGGTCTTCATGTTGAAGGTGGGATCGACTTCGCCGGTCGCCGGAGTGTACGGCTTGCCATACGAGCTGAGCGGCACCAATGAGACCTTGTCCTGTAGCGCGTGGACCTTGCTGTAGTCGTCAGGAGTCCCGGTGCAGTAGATGCGGCCGAGGATCCAGACCATTGCGGTGGGCGACTTGTACTCGGTTACGCCTGCCGGGAGTGTGCCCGACCATCCTGGACCGGTAATGGCGTACTTCTGGGCTTTGCCGCCCGTTGTGCGTTTGCCCGGGACCTGAAAGACATCGGTCCAGCCATCCAGCATGGGCATCAGGTAATAGCGGTCACCCATGTCGGGCAGGCTGAGGATCCAGGGCTCCTTGGAAACATCTACCCAGGCTGTCGTGTATAGAGTGTCCGCGTTAGGTGCGGTCACTGCATGGTTGTCCACTGCAGGGTAGTTGCGTAGCTTTAGAACCTGTCCCATCGGGGCATGCGCGGCGTCCGCCGTAGCTACGTTCGTGAACTGTCGGCGCGTCATGTCCATGGTGACTAGCGGGTAGCCGTAGATGTAAGCGTCAACGGCGGCGTTGACAGCCTCTTCAACGCCTGGCGACTTGGCCGCAGGCGCGGGATTGGAAGAACAACCACAAAAAAACAAGAGAATTGCGACAATACTGGTGGATACAAACAACTTTCGTTGCATCATATCTCCCTTCAGAAGGTTGTAGCCAAGCTGATCCCAGAGCGCAGAAACTGTGAGGCAGCGCGCGAGAGGAGCTGGGCTGTGTTCCAAAAATCTGTTATTGATTCTGAACAAGAATAGGTGATTCCTGGCTACCGCGCAACGGCACCAGCGGATGACGAGGCAGCGGTCGGGCCGCTTGCGCCAACTTCTAAGCGATCCCATTGGATACCCACCAGCCAAGACGTCTTAGCCTGGTCCCCGCTCCCTCTGATGAGTCAATAAGGAGAAACATAATGACGGACAACCTGTTGTCACGTGATATCTCTCGCTTGGAAACTCCCGCGAACGTTGTTGATGGGAAACCGCAGCATAGAGGTTACGGTGGATATATACGGGCACTTAATTCCGGGAGCCGACGTCCGATTCGTTGACCGTCTCGATGCCGCTGCGCCACCGGAGACGAAAACAAGTACGCGACAATCCACCCCCGCGCAACCTGCCCTCGGTCGTCGAGAGGAGATTCCCCCGGAACTTATTGATTTGATTGGTGGCGGCGGTAGGACTCGAACCTACGACCTACGGATTATGAGACCGTCGCTCTAACCACCTGAGCTACACCGCCAACCTAATGCAACACTACACAAATGCCGGGGAAGGCAATCGAGAGTTTCCTGCGGGAACGCGGAACCCAGTCCGCGTAGTTGCGAAAGGCCGGACGTGTAGGCGTCCAGCCCTAAGGTGATTCTAGAGTTGGCTCTCTACAGTGTCAAACCGGAGGCTGCTGAGTTTCCAGCGGACCAGGCTGCGTCGGGTTGCCGGCACGGGCTTCTAAGAACGACTGCGCTGCACCGCCTTTCTCTGCTCAGCGGTAGTCCATAGCGGCTGGATTTCGGCCCAGAAATTCGATAGGATACCCCCCTACCCTATATGCACGACAAATTTCCTCCAACTTCGCGCGAAAAACAGAAGCTACTGTATCGGATCAAGCGCTTGCGCGGGCAATTTGCCGCGGTGGAGCGGGCTTTGACCTCGGACGACGAATGCGCCGACATTCTCATGCTGCTGGCCGCCATTCGGGGCGGGGTCAATGGGCTGATGGCGGAGATTCTGGAAGACCATATCCGCCTGCACATGATGAACCCCGAGCAGGCGATGGATTCCCCGGAAGAGCTGGGCGAGGACCTGATCGGCCTGGTGCGGGCCTACCTGAAGTAAACGACCGCCCGGCCACGTCTAGCCCTCCCGGCCTTGTATACCCTACCCCGGTATGCTATAAGAAACCGGAACGTTGCCACCGGCTTTGTAACCTTCCCGTAATCAAAGCGTGGGAGACTTCGTTGCCTGGAAGGCGGAAGCGCTTCGCTAAAGGCCGCATCCCGGGAGGAAGCATGCATTTCTGCCGGTTGGCGCAGCCGGCCGGAGCCGGGCGGTACTTGCATCACTGCGCCCTGTGACCTGGCTCACGGCGGCGCCGGAACGGTTCCGATCTAATTGAAATTGAATTTCAATTTCAAAACCAAGGACGTCCTCGGATATTTCATGGTCCGACCAAACTTCCCAGCCCTGTGCCGCCTGCTGCTGCTAATGGCAAGCCTGGTGCCGGCCGCTAACGCCCAGGAAGCTTCCGCCGTTGATCCGCAAGCTTCCTCTGGTGCGGCACCGGGACTTTCGCAGTCCCAGTTCTCGCAACAGGAGTCGCCGCCGCCCGAGACCCAGCCGGAAGCGCAGATTCAAACCTGGAACTTCCACATGCAGAGCACCACGACTCTGCAAGGCTACCCCTCGTTCTACGCCAGGTATTCCGGCAAGAACAGCCTGCCCACCAGCAGTGAAGTCCGGGAGACGGTGTCGTTGGACCTGTATTCCGGGTTCCGGCTGTGGACGGGCGCGGAGCTGCATCTCGATGTCTTGAGCTGGCAGGGTTTCGGGTTGGGCAGCACTCTGGGGATCGACGACTTTACTGATGGGGAAGCGTACAAGGTAGGCACGCATCCACCCCGTGCGGGCGTTGCGCGTTGCTTTATTCGCCAGACCTTTGGCCTGGGTGGCGACACCGAGGAAGTGCTTGAGGACCCGCTAACCTTGGCCGGCAAGCAGGACATTTCACGGCTCACCTTTACCATTGGCCGGTTCAGTTCCAAGGACGTTTTTGACAACAATGCCTACGCCAACGACCAGCGTACACAATTCATGAACTGGGCATTTACGGCCAACGCTGCCTGGGACTACCCAGCGGACGCCTTGGGGTATACAACCGGCGTAGCGGTTGAATTGAACCAGCCCAGATGGGCCTTGCGCTATGGGTTCTTTCAAATTACGAACATGAGAAATGGCTTCACCGCCGAAGACCGATACCTGCTGTTTCCGCCCGAAACCTCGGGAGGCGATGGCCGCTTCTGGCACGCCTGGGACATGGTGGTGGAGAATGAGCAGCGGTACAGCATCAATAGTCACCACGGTACGGTTCGCATTCTGGGCTATGTCAACGCGGGGGAATTCGGCAGTTATCAAGCGGCACTTTACGCCCCGAATACAAACATTGACCTGACCCACGCTCAACGGCACGAATTTGGATTTGGGCTCAACCTCGAACAGGAAATTGCTAAGAATATCGGGGTGTTTTCGCGCCTCGGTTGGAATGACGGAATCAACGAAGCCTGGATGTTTACCGACATCAATCACATGGGCTCGGTCGGCGTCAGTATCAAGGGTGAGGCCTGGCATCGCTCCGACGATACGATCGGCGTGGCCGCCGTGGTCAGTGGTATCTCTCGCGACAACCAGCAATACCTGGCGGCCGGCGGCCTGGGCATCCTGGACGGCGATGGCGCCTTGAGTTACGCCAAAGAGAAGGTCCTGGAAGCGTACTACGATGGCAAAATCGCCAAGCACCTGCGCGGTGCGCTGGACTACCAGTTTGTTGCCGACCCCGCTTTCAATAGCGCGCGAGGCCCGGTCTCGGTCTTCGGGGCGCGATTCCACTTCGAGTTCTGATCTGAGCTTGCGTCCTTCTGGACCTTCCAGTGCGCCTCCGGTTATTGCCCACTGGTGTACCATCGGCGAGCAGGGATCATCGTTATGTCAATAGCTGAGGCCTCGCAGCGCGCATCGGCGCACTTGAAGAAAGCATCGCTGATCGCTGAGCACAAGTTCTTTGTGCTTTTTCTTTACCTGCTGACTACCCTCGTCCTGTATCCGTACGTGGAAAACCGGCCCCTGATTTACATGTTTTTTCGTGTGTTCGGCGGCGCTGGGATGCTCTTCGCTATCTATACCGTCAACTTGCGGCGTACGGTTCTGGTTTGCGCGCTCCTACTCGCCGTTCCCGCTGTGTTGCACCACATCATCGAGTTTCGGGCCGATGCGGGCGCGCTCTCCGTTGTCGGAATTGTTCTTAGCTTTGCATTTGATTTGTTTCTGGTAGTCGCCATCTTCCGGCGCGTGATTTTGGAGGCCCAGCCGACTTCAGAAACTATTCTGGGGGCGCTGTGCATTTATCTGCTGGTGGGATTCAGTTTCGCCGGCATCTATGGGATGGTGGCCACGCTTCAGCCCAAGGCGTTTTATCTCGATCCGCTGGTCAATACGCACTCCATTCCTCGCCGATTCGATATGGTGTACTACAGCTTTGGCACGATGACTTCGGTGGGTGCCAGCGGCATCACGCCGGTATCCGACGTGACGCGCTCGCTGACCGCGATCGAAGCTACTATCGGCGTGCTTTACCTGGCCGTGTTGATCGCCCGGCTGATCAGCGGATATCGACTTCCGTCAGCGCGAAAGGATGATTGACGCTGCCGCTCCGGCAGGCTGGTAAACTGAATAGGCAATGATCCTACCGTTCGTTCGCGAATTCTTCGCGGACGTGGAGAAAGTACCTGCTTTTGCGAGCGCAGTGTCCCAGGTCCGGGATCCTCAGCGCGCCCGCGGTTGGCGTGATGGGGTGGAGGGCAAGGGCGGTGCGGGGCGGACACGTGTCTCTGGACTGACTCCGACCGGAAAAGCGCTCTTCTACGCATTACTGCATCGAATGACTTCGCGACCGCTCGTCATCGTGGTGGGCGACAACCGCGCAGTGGAGGAATTACAGCCGCTGGTCCGCTCGCTGGCCGAGTTGAGCGGCGCGGCCTCGCCCGATGCCGTCATCGGCTTCCCCGCCTATGATGTGCTGCCTTTCGAGAACCTGTCTCCGCACCCCGAAATCCAGGAAGCCCGAGCGACGGCGCTGTGGAAGATTGCGACTGGAGGGGCGCAGATCGTCATTACTCCGCTGGCCGCGACCGCGATGCGTTTGCGTGCGGCCAACTTCTACGCCGATCTTGCCAAGGTGGTGCGGCGCGGCGAGATGACGGACCCCGATCGCCTGGTGGAACACCTGCGCATTGTGGGATACAGCCAGGTGGATGTGGTCGAGATGCCGGGTGAGTTCGCGCATCGCGGCGGCCTGCTGGATGTTTATCCCCCGGAGTCGGACCGCCCGGTGCGGATCGAGTTCTTCGGCGATGAGATCGAGACCATTCGCAAGTTTGACCCGGAGACACAACGCTCGGCTGCCGTCACGGATGAAGTCTTTCTGCTTCCGCTGACGGAAACCCCGGTGGAAGAAGAAACCCTGGCGTCCATTAACGCGCGCCTGACCGGCGAACGGCTGGCTGGAAGCGACGACTTGATGGAGCAAACCGCGCGCGCCAGCGGTGTCGCGGTGTTTCCGGGGTGGGAGCTGTATGCAGCGGTGGCCGGTGCGAAGGAAGACTTCTTCGATCTTCTGCCTGCGGCAACCGTAGTGCTGGACGAGCCCGACTCCTTGAACGAAGTGCACGACGGGTGGTGGGCGAAGGTGACCGAAGCCCATGAGCGCAGTCTGATCGGCAATCTGGTGCGGCCTGAAGAACTCTACCTGACACCGGAGCAATGGCACACGCGGTTGCAAGAAGCCAGCAGCATCGCAGTTGAGCAACTTGGAATTGAAGGCAACGATGAGAGCGAGCATCTGACGCTGCAGACCCAGCCGACGACCAGGTTTCACGGGTCGGTCGCTGCCATGACGGAAGAAGTCGCGCGGCTGACGCGCGAGGGCAAGCGCGTGATGTTTGCGGTCTCGAGTACCGGCGAAGTGGAACGGCTAGCCGATGTCTTCAACGAGTACAACTTGTCATTCCGCATCGGCAGCCGCACGCCGAGGCCGGGCACAGAGGTCTACGTAGACGAGTCGTCGTACTTCGCGGAAGACGTCGAAGCCCCGATCATCGTGAAGGCTTATGTACCCGAGGGCGTCGTGCTGCCCGACGCGAACATCGTGCTCTTTGGCGCGCGCGATTTGTTCGACGAGGCGGAAGTTTCGCTGGGCCGGCCACAAGCGCGGAAATCGAAAATTTCGGCATTTCTCTCGGACTTCCGCGATCTCGCCATCGGCGATTACGTGGTGCATGTGGAGCATGGCATTGGCCAGTACCAGGGTTTGAAGGAAGTCCCGCAGGAAGATGGCGCTCCGGCTGAGTTCATGGTCCTGGAGTATGCGGAGGGCGCGCGACTCTACGTCCCGCTGACGCGGCTCGACCTGGTGCAGAAGTATCGCTCGTCGGAAGGCGTGAAGCCGGTGCTGAACCGGCTGGGCACGCAGCAGTGGCAGAAGACCAAGGCGCGGGTGAAGAAGGCCATGAAGGACATGGCCGACGAGCTGCTAAAACTCTACGCCGTACGCAAGGCTGCCGAGGGCCATGGCTTCGCAGCCGACACCGAATGGCAACGCGAGTTCGAGGGCAGCTTCGAGTTCAACGAGACTGAAGACCAGATTGATGCCATCGCCGACGTGAAGCACGACATGGAATCGCCCACGCCCATGGACCGGCTGCTGTGCGGCGATGTCGGTTATGGCAAGACGGAGGTCGCCATGCGCGCGGCCTTCAAGGCAGTCAGTGACAATCGCCAGGTTGCAGTGCTGGCGCCGACGACGGTGCTCGCATTCCAGCACTACAACACCTTCCGGCAGCGCTTTGCGGCATTTCCCATCAAAGTCGATATGCTGAGCCGCTTCCGTACGCCGAAGCAGCAGAAAGAAACGATTGCGAAGATTGAGGCAGGCGAAGTGGATGTCGTGATCGGCACCCATCGTGCGCTGTCGAAGGACGTGAAGTTCAACAATCTGGGGCTGGTGGTGGTGGATGAAGAGCAGCGCTTCGGGGTGCGCCACAAAGAGCGGCTGAAGCAGCTGCGGAAAGAAGTGGACGTGCTGACCATGTCGGCAACGCCCATCCCGCGAACGCTGCATATGTCGCTGCTGGGGCTGCGCGACATGAGCGTGATCGAGACGCCGCCGAAAGATCGCATGGCCATTCAGACCGTGGTCGCGGCCTGGGATGAGAAGCTGCTGCGCTCGGCCATCGAGAAGGAACTGGAGCGCGGCGGGCAGGTGTACTTCGTACACAATCGCGTGGACAGCATCTACGACATTGCGGGCAAGCTGCGCGAGATGGCGCCCAAAGCCCGCATCCTGATTGGCCACGGGCAGATGGGTGAGGCCGAACTGGAGCGCGTCATGCTCGCCTTCATGCGGCATGAGGCCGACATTTTGGTGGCGACCACCATCATCGAGAACGGGCTCGATATCCCACTGTGTAATACCATCATCATCAATCGCGCGGATCGGCACGGATTGTCGGAGCTGTACCAGTTGCGCGGACGCGTTGGCCGCTCCGATCGCCGGGCCTATGCGTATTTGCTGATTCCGCCCGATCGCGAACTGAGTGAGTTAGCTCGGCGGCGGCTGGCTGCGCTGAAGGAGTTCAGCGACTTGGGTGCGGGATTCAAGATTGCCGCGCTCGACCTGGAATTGCGTGGCGCGGGAAATCTGCTGGGCGGCGAGCAGAGCGGCCATATCGAGGCCGTGGGCTTCGAGCTCTACACCAACATGCTGGAGCGGACAGTCCGCGAACTGAAGGGTGAGCTGCCGGAAGACACGCCGGAGACGCAGTTGAATCTGGGACTGAACATTCGCATTCCGGCGGATTACATCACCGAGGAGAACCAGCGGCTGCGAATGTACAAGCGCGTGGCCGGAGTGGAGTCGGAGTCGCAACTGGAAGACGTGGCCGGTGAACTGGGCGACCGCTATGGCGCGGCCCCGGCGGCGGTGCGCAACCTGCTGGAATACGCGGCGCTGAAGCTGTTGTCGCAGCGGATCGGAGTCTCGCAGATCGAGCGGCGGCGCGATGCGATCAGTATTCGCTTCAACGAGAAAGCATCGGTCGATCCCGAGCGGCTCGCCAACTTTGTGGCTGGCGAGGCGGGTAGCCAGTTCACACCCGCGGGGATTCTAAAATTCTCGCTCAAAGAGAAACAGCCCGAGCAGGTGCTGGTGCGGCTGAAATCGTTACTGGAGCAGTTGGCAGGTGAGCAGCAGCCGGTGGCGTAGAACAGTGGCCAGTGGTCAGTTGTCAGAAGAGAAGACCGGCTCCAGCGAATGACAGGGGGGAATTCGATCAGGTTCGATTATGTACGAAGGATTCGCTTCATGATATTTCGGCTTTCGACACTTCCAGCGCTTCTCTTGTTTGGTGCAATCGCTATGAGCCAAACCTCTTCATACCAGCAATCGCCAACAACTGGAGCCAATGTACCGTCGGCTTACGACAAACTGGTTGACGCCTACTTCGACGGCTACTTTCGCTTTCATCCCACGCGAGGCACCGCTGCCGGCCTGCACCAGTACGAAACCATGCTGGAGGATTATTCGCAGAGGTCACGCGAGGCCGAGATCGCCTTCCTGAACGAGGAAAGGCAGCGCTTCGGCGGCCTCGATCCGGACCATCTGGATGAGGAGCGGCGCGCGGATTTGCAGCTTGTGTTGAACAATATCAATGCGCAATTGCTGGAACTGGAGGTGATCCGCAGCTGGCAGCACAATCCCGATACCTATTCCAGCGGCCCGACCCGCAGCATCTTCATCCTGATGAGCCGCAACTTCGCACTGCCGGAGCAGAGACTGCGGGATGTGATCGAGCGCGAGCAGAAGATGCCGGCGAACTTTGCCGCAGCTAAGGCCAACCTGAAAGATGTGCCCAAAATTTACACCGAGATCGCGCTCCAGCAGGTTCCGGGGATCATTAGGTTCTTCCAGAATGACGTGCCGCTGGCGTTCAAGAGTGTCACCGATACAAAGCTGCTGGCGGACTTCAAAGCTTCGAACGACAAAGTGGTTTTCGAGTTAGAACGCTACCAGGACTTCCTGAAGAGTGATCTGCTGCCGATTTCGAATGGCGACTTTCGCATTGGAGCGGAAAACTACCGCAAGAAGCTGCAATACGAGCAGATGGTGGACATTCCGCTCGAACCGGCTGTTGCAGATCGGCTATGACGACCTGCACCAGAACCAGGCGGAGTTGAAACGAGTGGCTGCGCAAGTCGATCCCGGCAAGACGCCGGAACAGGTTCTTGAGCAGCTGGGGCAGGACCATCCCGAGCCCGACCAGTTGCTGCAAAGTTTCCGCGACACGTTCAACGGGCTAGTCGAGTTCATCCAGCGGAAACACATCATCACCCTGCCATCGCAAGTGCGGCCGATTGTGGAAGAGACGCCGCCGTTTTCACGGGCGCTCAGCACGGCCTCAATGGACACGCCGGGGCCTTACGAAGACAAGGCAACGGAGGCCTACTTCAACGTCACGCTGCCGGACGCGTCGTGGCCGCCGCAAAAAGCCAAGCAGTGGATGGAAAACTTCAATCGCGGCTTCATCGTCAGCATCGCCGACCACGAGGCGTATCCCGGGCATTACACGCAGTTTCTGTGGGTGAAGCAGGCGCCGTCGAAAGTGCGCAAATTGATCGGGTGTGCCTCCAACTCCGAAGGCTGGGCGCATTACACCGAGCAGATGATGCTGGATGAAGGCTACGGCAATGGCGATTTGAAATTGCGGCTGGGGCAGTTGCAAGATGCGTTGCTGCGTGACGCGCGCTTCATTGTCGGCATCCAAATGCACACTGGCAAGATGACGCTGGACGAGGCAACCGAGTTCTTCGTCAAGGAGGGCCATCAGACTCCGGCAGTGGCGGAGCGCGAGGCCAAGCGCGGGACTTCAGACCCGACCTACCTTGTCTACACGCTGGGCAAGCTGGAAATCCTGAAGCTACGGGCGGACTACAAGGAAAAGATGGGCGAGAAATTTAATCTGGAACAGTTTCACGACGAGTTCATAAAGCAGGGATACCCGCCCATCAAGATCATTCGCGAGAAGATGCTGGGCAACGATAGTCCGGTGCTGTGAAACGGTTGTCGGAGCGGTTGCAACGTGCACGTTGTTTTGAAGGGGCACGCCTTCAGGCGTGCCGTTAAGGCGAGGGTGAATACCGCTTTAGCCGCTGGGGGCCTAATCCCTCAGGGCCTAAAGGCCGGGTCTTCAGCGCATCTCCCGGCACGGCTGAAGCCGTGCCCCTTCAAAGCGCTGCGTTCGAATCATTTCATATTTCCTAGAGGCATTCATGACCAGGAAGAAAGTTTGCAAGGCGGTATTTCCCGCGGCCGGGCTGGGCACGCGCTTTCTGCCGGCCACCAAGGCACTGCCCAAGGAAATGATGCCGCTGGTGGACAAGCCCATCATTCAATACGGCGTGGAAGAGGCGATGGCTTCGGGCTGCGATCAGATCATCATCGTCACCGGACGCGGCAAGACCGCAATCGAGGACCACTTCGACGTCAGCTACGAGTTGGAGAAGATGCTGGAGGAGCGCGGCAAGACCGACTTGCTGGCCGTGGTGCGGCGCATCTCCGACATGATCCACATCGCTTATGTGCGGCAGAAGGAAGCTTTGGGATTGGGACACGCGGTGCTGATGTCGCGCGAACTGGTGGGCGATGAGCCGTTCGCGGTGATCCTCGCCGACGACATCATCGACGCCGAGGTGCCGTGCCTGAAGCAGATGATCGAGGTGTACAACGAGACGGGATGCTCGGTGCTGGCGACGCAAGTAGTCGAGGGAAAAGCGATCTCGTCTTACGGCGTGCTCGATGCCAAGCTAGTGCCGGGCAAGTGGAACGGCCGGCTTTTCGAGGTGCAGAACCTGGTGGAGAAGCCGAAGGTTGAGGACGCGCCGTCGAACCTGGCGATCATTGGGCGATATATTCTGACGCCCGCGATCTTCGAGATGCTGGAGTCGACCTCGCTGGGAGCGGGCGGCGAATTGCAGTTGACCGACGGGCTGAAGGAGCTGCTGAAGAAGGAGAAGATTTACGGCTACACCTTCGAAGGCAAACGCTACGACACCGGCGATAAGCTGGGATTTTTGAAGGCAACAGTGGAGTTCGCGCTGAAGCGCGAGGACCTGGGCGAAGAGTTTCGGGAGTATCTGAAGACGCTGAAGCTGTAAAAGACGGGCTTTCAATTGAACCGGATATGCCTTGCTTGTGCTGTGGGGATTTATCACCAACCACCATGATTGACGAGCGGCGGGAGCTGTCGGAAGATTGTGTTGCTATGTTCGGCGACCTCTACGATGCACTCTCGTATCTTTGGTCATGGCGATGGCCCGTAGCACAAGGAGAGATCACTGCTGTCGATGTGGAGCGCATTCAACGTGGGAGAGACACGACATTTCGGCTAGCAATAGCATACGAATTCTCCCTTGCTGCCGATGGGCCTTACACGGGGGAGTCCTTTTGGCGACCTGCATTCTTCCCAAAGAGGAGGGTGCAGAGCACTGCACGAAAGTTTCACCGCCGCCAACCTGTCACGGTGAGATACCGTCCAGATGATCCGAGCGTCAACCGTCTGGATCGTACCGTATGGCACAAGTCGTTTTCATAGTGGAAGGCGCTGCCGGACTGTGGGGCAGGTACGTTCTATGGCTCTTCTGTCACTTCTAGTTCATTGCTTTCCAGATCGCGCATGGTGAAGTGTCGCGTTCCTTGCCGATCCTCGGCAATCGGACTGACACTTACCCCACGAGAAGTTAACAAGTCCCTCGCCTTCTCGATCTTTGAAGCGTATAGCATCGGTCGTTCCTCCGTGGGAATGTCCCGAGGGCCGAGAATAATGGCCGTTTCATCTCTTTTCGAAAACGCCAACGAGATGCACTCTGCTGCATTCTCCATTGAGATCAAAACCTGCTGAAGACCCAATTTCTCTTTGTACCAACATGACGCAGCCGCAGCATCAGTGACGCCGATATAAATTGAATCAGGAATCTTGAGTAAAGACATGGATGGTTAGCCGTTCCGCACTTAGCGATGTCATCAAAAGCGCTGTCGAGTAAAATTCCCGTTGGCATTGTAATTGTTGTAATCAGCCTTATCACAACTTAGACGCCGGGCTCAGCCCTTCTGACTCTCCTTCAGTTTGCGCGACTTGGCTTCCACGCCTTTGGCCAGCTTTTCCTTGTGAGCTTCCAGCTTCTTCGCCACGGCATCGTCATACAGCCCGATCATCTGCGCTGCAAGAATGCCGGCATTGGTTGCGCCGGGCTTGCCGATGGCAACCGTTGCAACGGGAATTCCGGCGGGCATCTGCACCATTGCCAATAGCGAATCAAGGCCCAGGAGCGCGGTGGATGGAATGGGCACGGCGATGACCGGCAGCGTGGTCTCGGCGGCGATGACGCCCGCGAGATGAGCTGCGCCGCCCGCGCCGGCAATGACGACCTTCACACCGCGCGCCTTCAGGCCGCGCGAGTATTCGCTGGTACGCGCCGGCGAGCGATGCGCCGAGGTAATGTCGATTTCGTAAGGGATGCCGAACTCGGCCAGCGCCTTCGCGGCCTCGTTCATGATGTCGAGGTCGGAGTCGCTGCCCATGACGATGGAGACGAGAGGTGTGTTGTTCATAGTTTTCATTGCCTGTTCGCGGAATTTACAAATTGAATTTGGGCGCAGCCACCATTCTCGATGACGATCTTATCCGGGGCATCATACGTTAAGTCGAATGGTATAAAACGGCCGTTGTTCCCACCGTTAACTGTCACTGAATACTGGCCAGCAGGAACCTGTATTTCCCTAATACCCTGTTCATTCGTGATTGCGGAATAGGTTTAGCGGACACCCCGCACACGCACCTCCGCATTTTTTGTTGGAGGAGAATTCGCGATCCAGTCGCCCCCTACTGCAACCTGAATCATCCCCTCACTCTGGCCTGAGATTTGATTAATCTGTTTGATCGCAGCTCCGGCGCCCTGCAGTGGGCCGGAATTGCCGCACCCGTCCAATAACCAACCGCCGTCCTTCTTTGAAAAGTCATACAGGAACAAAAGGCAAGATTCCTCTGGCTTCCAATCGAAAGTGGCGCGCCCGCTACTGTTTTCCTCATATATCCAAAAGGTCTGTCCTGGATCACCACGAAAGACCTTCGCTGTTTTCATTTCGTACAAATGCCCGTCAGTGTCAGGAACGTATCTGGTACGAACGAGTTTTGCTGTGACGACGACCTGGCTCTTAAAATACTCGGCGCAGACTAACCTGGGCTGCGGGGCGCCGCAAACCGCATAAGCGCAGGTGGAAACGAGCGAGCCGAGAATGAACAGAGTGGCAGTAAATCTCATGGAAGTCCAATACGACAGGAAAGCAGATCCCTCGGCGGCTGAAGCCGCCTCGGGATGACAAATAATCAGAGGAGTCCGCGTCGGCGCAGCTAAAGCTACGCCCCTTCAAACCCCTAGCTATTTTCCTGCGCGCAGATGTTTCAGGCCGCGGGCGGCGATGTCTTTGCGATAGTGCATGCCGTCGAAGCGGACCTTCATCACCGCGTCGTAGGCGCGCTCGACCGCGTCGGGTAAGTCTTTACCGCGGGCAGTGACACCCAGCACGCGCCCCCCGGAGGTGTAATAGTTTCCGTCGCGGCGGTTCGTTCCCGCGTGGAAGAGCTTCACTCCATACATGCGGTCGGCTTCTTCAATGCCGGTGATCAGCTTACCAGCCTCGAATGCGCCGGGATATCCGCCTGACGCCATCACCACGCAGACGGCAGGCTCCGCCGACCAGCGAAAGTCGCCATCGCTGACGCGGCCGGCGATTGACGCCTCCATTGCTTCGAGCAGGTCGCTTTCCATGCGCATCATCACCGGCTGGGTCTCGGGATCGCCGAAGCGGCAGTTGAACTCCAGCACCATGGGCCCGCGCGCCGTCATCATGATGCCGCAATAGAGAATGCCTTTGTAGTCGGCGCCCTCGGCCCGCATGCCCGCGATCACCGGACGGGCGATGTGAGTGACCAGCCAGTCGCGCATCTGCGGGTCAACAATTTGATCCGTGGAATATGCGCCCATGCCGCCGGTATTCGGACCCTCATCGTTGTCGAAGACACGCTTGTGGTCCTGCGCCGCTACCAGAGGAACCACGCGCTCGCCATCGCTCATCACCAGGAACGACAGCTCCTCGCCGACGAGGCACTCCTCCAGCACGACACGGGAGCCGGCTTCGCCGAGCATCTTGCCCGCGAGCATCTCTTCCGCGACGCGTTGCGCTTCGTCCTTCGATTGCGCGATGACCACGCCCTTGCCGGCGGCCAGCCCGTCGGCCTTAACGACAATGGGCGCATGAAACAGACTGAGCGCCTCCGGGAGTTCGTCCTTGCTGCCGCAGACCGCGTATTTGGCGGTGGGGATATTGTGGCGCTGCATGAATTGCTTGGCGAAGCTCTTGCTCGATTCCAGACGGGCGGCGTCGCGAGTCGGACCGAAGACGGGCCAGCCGCGCCTCTGGAATTCGTCAACCACACCCAATGTGAGAGGCAGCTCGGGACCCACGACGGTGAGATCCGGGCTGAGCCTGGTGGCGAGTTGCACCATGGAATCGATGCTCTTCAGATCGGCGGAGACACATTCAGCATCGCCGGCGATGCCGCCGTTGCCCGGAGCACAATGCAGCTTCTTGATCCGCGACGACTGCCGCAGCTTCCAGACGATCGCGTGTTCGCGACCACCGCTACCGAGGACGAGGACCTTCATGGGCGAAAGAAAAGAGTAGGGGCGCGGCGCGGGAGATGTCAAACGAGTGGCCAGCGGCCAGCTGTCAGGGGTCCGGATGATAGAGCGCCGCTCGCAATCACTATTTACTAGCCACCGGCCAATAGCCACTGATTGCAATTCCACCTTAACCGGAGTTAACTAGGATTGCCAACACCATGATTACAGTTTCCAAAGAAGACTACCTTAAGGCCATTCTGGAAGCAGAAGGCGAGGGCGACCTTGTGATTGCTGCGCGCCTGGCACATTGGCTGGACGTGTCTGCGCCGGCGGTGACCATGGCGCTGCGCCGACTGAAGCGCGACGGCCTGGTCTCGGTGCGGCGTGACGGGCATGTGCTGCTGACCAATGCAGGGCGCAAGATCGCGCGACAGCTTGCCATTCGCCACCACTTGATCGAACGCATGTTGCACGAGGTCTTCGGCATGGCATGGTACAAGACCCATGACGAGGCGGAACGATTGGAGCACGCAGTTTCCAGCGATTTTGAGGCGATGCTGGTTCGCAAGCTAGGCCGCAGCAAACCTTGCCCGCACGGCAACTCGCCCACGCCGGAAACTCCTCGCGCCAAGAGGAAGCGCGGACTGTTGCTGCTGTCCGAGGCTGAGCCGGGTAGCCTCTATGCCGTGCAGAGCGTGTACGAGCGTGACCGCAAGCTGCTGGAGTTTCTGGAAGAGAAGGGAATCCGTCCGGGGAGGTGTCTCAAAGTCGAAGCGCGAAATTATGACGGCACGATTTCGTTGGCGATTGATCGGAAACGGGTCGAGTTGGGCGGTAGGGCGGCGGAGAAGATTTGGGTTGCAGTGTCATGTTAACTCCAGTTAATGGCAGATGATATATTGGTATTAAGTTCGTCGGATATTGGATCATTTGCCGCCACAACCAAAAGACGTAAAGCTAAACCGTGAGCCGCCAGTTGCGAGCGGGCTGGCCGCTGCCGGAAACGTGTCGCTGGAGGGACTGCATAGCACAGTCGCAGTCCCGCATCAGCGGGCGGGTTTCTGGGAGCAGTGGCGCGCCTTCGTCGGCCCGGCGATTCTCATCAGCGTCGGCTACATGGACCCGGGTAACTGGGGCACCGACCTGCAAGGCGGAGCGCAGTTCAAGTACGGGCTGATGTGGGTGATCGGCGTCGCCAGCCTGATGGCGATTTTCATGCAAGTGATTTCCGCGCGATTAGGTGTGGTGACGGGCAAGGACCTGGCGCAATGCTGCCGCGACTGGTATCCGGAATGGACGCGTTGGCCCAACTGGCTGATGAGCGAAGTGGCGATTGCGGCCTGCGACCTGGCGGAAGTTCTGGGAAGCGCGGTTGCGTTGAATCTGCTGTTTCACATTCCATTGCTGTGGGCGGTGATCATCACCGGGCTGGACGTCCTGCTGCTGCTGGGCCTGCAACGGTTCGGGATGCGGACCATCGAAGCCGTGGTCCTGCTGCTGGTGGCGACGATCGGCATCTGCTATTTCATCGAGATTTTCATTCTGCCGCAGACGCAGCCCAGTTTTTTGGAGATGGGGCGGGCGCTGATCACGCCGCATTTTCGCCAAGCAGGAATGCTGTACGTCGCCATCGGCATCATCGGCGCAACGGTGATGCCGCACAATTTGTACCTGCATTCGGCGCTGGTGCAGAGCCGCAGGTTCCAGAAGGACGAAGCCAGCATCCGGCGCGCGATCCAGTTCAACAGCATCGACTCGACGGTTGCGTTGACGATTGCGTTTTTCGTCAACGCGGCAATTCTGGTGCTCGCGGCCATGGTGTTCTACGGCAAACAGAGTGTGACTGTGCCGGGCGGCCAGGTGATCAAGTTCAGCGCGGACAGCGATTGGATTCGAGTTGCGTATCTGACGCTGGCGCCCTTGTTAGGAGCAACGGCCGCGAGCACGCTGTTCGCGATCGCGCTGCTGGCCAGCGGACAGAGCAGCACCATCACCGGCACGCTGGCGGGCCAGGTGGTGATGGAAGGATTCATGCGTTGGCGGATTCAGCCATGGGTGCGGCGGCTGATCACGCGCAGCCTGGCAATTCTGCCGGCAGTGTTTGTCATCGGCCTGCGCGGCGAGAGCAGCGTTACCGATCTGCTGGTGCTGAGCCAGGTGGTGCTGGCGCTGCAGCTGCCGTTTGCCATGTTTCCGCTGCTCCAGTTCACCAGCTCACGCAAGCGGATGGGGGCGTGGAAGAATGGCTGGTTCCTGCTGATCGCCGGTTGGGGCAGTGCTATCCTGATCTGCGCCATTGACATTTATGGCCTGCCCGAATCGATGCGGGTGGCGTGGCAAGTGGTCAGCGGCAGATGATGGCAAGACGACGGAAGTGAAACAGCGATGTACGACAAAATTCTGGTAACCGTGGACGGCACGCCGACGGACCGCGCCATCATTGAACACATCAAAGAGCTGGCGAAGGTGATGGGCAGCCATCTGGTGCTGCTGCACGTGGCCGATGGATGGGCGGCACGGACCTATGGCCCAGATGCAGTCAGCCCGGAGATTCGCGACGATACGCAATATCTGGAGACAGTGCGGGCCGAGTTTCAGAGCGAGGGAATTTCTGCCGACGCCGAGTTGGCGTACGGCGATCCCGCGAAGGAGATCATCAAGTGGGTGCAGCAGAAGGGTTGCGACCTGGTGGCCATGAGCACCCACGGGCACCGCTTCCTCGCCGATATTTTTCTTGGCAATACAGCGTCACAAGTCCAGCACAGCATCAGCGTGCCGGTCCTGCTGCTGCGGGCGAAGTGAGCTTAGGTATCTGAGGATGAAAAGCGGTTCCGGCGATCGCGGGGCGCCGCGGCTTCACACCAATTGCCTGATTTTGTCGACCAGCACGTCGGGCGGATCGCCCTTGGTGATGAAGGCGTTGGCCAGTTCGAGATCGGCGGGCGGAAGAGAAAAATATGCGGACAGGAAAATGATGGGAATGCCCGGGCAGCGGCGGCGTATCTCGGACGCCACTTGGCCGCCGTTCAAGCCGGGCATGTAGTAGTCAAGCACGACGAGATCGACCTGATGGTTCTCCAGGAGCGCGAGGCCTTGGACTCCGCTGCTGGCGGTCAGCACATGGAAGCCATGGCTCTCCAGCAGGATCTTGCGCACGCGCAGACCGATCTTCTCGTCATCGACACAAAGCACCGTCTTGGGACCAACAGCTTTCATCCAGCCCACCGTTGCCGCTTGCTGTTCGATATTCAACTGCGAACTGCCGTCTGTTTCTGTTTGGCCATACATTGCTGCACAGATAGCCTCAACGTTTGACGCGAAGGTACGCTATTGTGTTTGTACCGTAAGTCGGGCCGGTTGCCCATGCCGACAAAGTGGTAGACGAAATTTCGTTTAGAGTGCACCCTTGTTGCAGGTTTTTTTGCATCGGCTTTGTTGCCGAACAGCCGCCATGCTTGCCGGCAATTGCATGGCGACCTGCGGATCTCACGACTGAGGAAGAATGATTCGTTCCTACAAGGGTATTACGCCCACCGTGCCGCCTTCGTGCTACGTGGATGAGTCGGCGCAATTGATCGGCGACGTGGTGTTGGGCGAGAACGCCAGCGTGTGGATGAACGCCGTGCTGCGCGGCGATGTGCATTCCATTCGCGTGGGCGCCAACAGCAACATCCAGGATTGCAGCGTCCTGCACGGCATGTTGAACCAATGGCCGGTTGTCGTGGGCGACTGGGTCACGGTGGGCCACTCGGTCACGCTGCACGGCTGCGTCGTCGAGGACCGCTGCCTCATCGGTATGGGAGTGGTCATCTTGAACGGTGCGCGTATCGGACCTGGGTCAATCATCGCGGCGGGAACGCTGATCCCGGAGGGAACGATCGTGGAACCGCGATCGCTGTGGATGGGCGTGCCCGGCAAGTTTCGCAAGCAACTTAACGATGACGATCAGGAGACGATCCTGCGCTACGGACGAAATTATCTCGGGTACAAGGAGAGCTACCTGGCGGAGGCGAAAAAGTGGTCCCCGTAGTTACCATTGTGTAAATGTTCCACGTAGCGCCTGTACCCGATTTCGAGGACCGACAATTGACAACTACTCTCTATGATTAAGGCCGTCCGCGGAACTCGCGATCTTCTCCCGCCCGATACCGACCTGTGGAATCGCGTGGAGGCCAAGGTGCGCGACGTCTTCGCGCGTTACAACTTTCACGAAATCCGCACTCCCGTCTTCGAGGACACGCAACTCTTCTCCCGCGGCGTCGGCGAAGAGACCGACATCGTCTCCAAGGAAATGTTTACGTGGGAGGACAAGGCACGCGCGCAAAGCGAGAAAGCGCAGTCCCTCACCTTGCGGCCGGAGAACACCGCCGGCGTCGTTCGCGCCTACATTGAGCACGGGCTCGACAGGCAGGGCGCGCTGCAAAAGCTCTACTACATTGGCCCGCAATTTCGCCGCGAGCGTCCGCAGAAAGGACGTTACCGCCAGTTCCATCAGATTGGCGCGGAGATCATTGGGCCGCCGAGCGCGGGCAGCGAGTCGCCGGCGCGCGATGCCGAAGTGCTGGAGATGCTGGCCACGCTGCTCGACGAAGTCGGCCTGCGCGACTGGAACTTGCAACTGAATTCCGTGGGCTGCGCCGAAGACCGCTCGCGTTACAACAAAGCGCTGCGCGAGGCGCTGCAACCGGTCGTGCACCAGATGTGTGCCGACTGCCAGCGCCGCGCCGAAACCAATCCGCTGCGCGTGCTCGACTGCAAACATCCTGAAGATCAACCGATCATCGAGAAGCTGCCGAAGATCAGCGAATATCTCGATGAGCCTTGCCGCGAACATTTTGCCGCGGTGCGCGCGATCCTCGACGCGGTGGGCGTGCCGTATTCCATCAATGAACGCATGGTGCGCGGGCTCGATTACTACACGCGCACGACGTTCGAGTTTACGCACGGCGGCCTGGGCGCGCAGAGCGCGGTGCTCGGCGGCGGACGATACGACGGATTGTCGGAGTCGCTGGACGGTCCGAAGGCGCCGGGCATCGGCTTCGCCATTGGCGAAGATCGCGTGATTCTCGCCCTGCAATCTGAGGGCGAGCACCCGTCAGAAAAGTTGCAAGCCTTTGTCGCTCCGCTGGGCGCGGGAATGGATGGGCATGCCCTCAAGTTGGCACGCGAGTTGCGCCGCGCCGGCGTCAGCGCCGATTTGGGCGACGAAAATTTCCGCCTTAAGAAATCGTTCGAGCTCGCCGAGAAAGCCGGTGCGCAATACATCGTCATCGTCGGCGAAAACGAAGTCGGCGCAGACATCTTCGCAGTTAAAAATCTCGCCAGCGGCGAACAAGTGCGAGTCCCGCGTGCAGAACTCGCCGCATACCTGAGACAATAGAAGTTCGTACTGCCATAAGTCATAACTGATGTCATGGATGCCTATGCCGAGCAAAGACAGAAACCTTTACACGGTGATTCTCGAATACAACGGAGGAACTTACATCGCTCAAGTGTCCGGAACATCACCAGCTGCGGCACTCTCTGCGTGGGCATCAGGACTGAAAGAGCAAGACTCGGCCGAGTGGAAAATTACTCGGTAGAAGCTAACGACGATCGCGAAATCCAATGACCTCCTTCCGATTAGCGGTTGTCGCGGGGTTTGGTGCGCAAGCAGTTCGGCGAAGTATGGTTTGGTACTCGTAAATGTGGTTGCGACAGATGAAACGGCGTGATGCGACACCCTTCCCGGAGATATCTCTTAAGGCCAACCAATCCCGTTGTTAGCCAAAACTCTGAGCCCGCAGGGCGTGTCATGACAGCCCAGCACGGAGCGTAGCGGAGTGCTGGGTAAAATGCACCGAACCGTGCGTCAGTGCCCCGGGCACGTCAACCGAACAAATACCTGGGGTCGTATTTCACCCCTGATTTGTGCACCAACGCGAGAAATTCCTCCTCGTATGTCCATTTCCGTTGATGTTCGGCTTGCGTTCCGATGTAATCCAAAACATTTTGCGGCTGCGATTCACTTACGCTGAATCCGCCATAGCCTTCCTGCCACGCAAACGCCGGAACACCCTCTTTCATCCATCGCGAAGAGTGGGCCTTGAGATTCTGGATTGCGTTTGCCAATGTCATCACCGGAGAAAGCGCAATCAGCAGGTGCACGTGATTCGCCGTGCCTCCGGCGACGACTAAGGAAATATCTTTGGCTCGGGCGATTACGCCCAAATGCCTCCACAACACCTCGGGCTCATGGATCAAACCCAGTCGCCCTTTAGTGCTGAAAACGCAGTGCACTAGGTTGCGGGACAAAGTATGCGAGATTAAACAATGGTATTTTCCAAGATCGTCGGATTCTGTGATCCACGCACATTGCGTGCGTGACATATTTATCGTCCCCGAGGGACTCGCCGATCCAGAAATCAGGCCACCCAGCACTCCGCTGCGCTGCGTGCTGGGCTGTCATGGCACGCCCTGCGGGCTTTCGGATTGTCTTTTCGTGCGATCGCCGGCACGCGCCCTACGACAAATTCGTCGAATACCTGCGAAAATAGATACAGCAGCAATTGGCAATCAGCATTTGGCACCTAGCCGTTGGTCGACACGCCTTGGCTGACTGCTAATTGCTAACTGCTTCTTCCAAGGACATCATGCTCGACTTCTTAGGCAATCTCAAACGTACTCATATGTGTGGCGAGCTCCGCGCCTCTGTCGCCGGCTCCAAAGTTGTGCTCATGGGATGGGTCAACAAGCGCCGCGATCTTGGCAACCTCATCTTTCTCGACCTACGCGATCGCAGCGGCATTACGCAAGTCGTCGTCACCGCCGACGCGGGCGCCGAGGTCCACGACAAGGCGAATGCTGTCCGCTCGGAGTTCGTGCTCGCCGTCATCGGACACGTGAAGCTGCGTGATGCGGGCACCATCAACAAGAACATTCCCACCGGCGAGATCGAAGTGGTCGCCGACGAGCTGCGCCTGCTGAACGACTGCAAGCCGCTGCCCTTCACGCCCGCCGACACCGTGCTGGCCAACGAGGAAGTGCGTCTGAAGCATCGTTACGTCGACCTGCGCCGGCCGGAGATGCAGCGCAACATCCAGTTACGGCACAACGTCGCCATCGCCATCCGCGATCATCTGAACGCGCAAGGCTTCTACGAAATCGAGACGCCGTTCATGACCCGCTCCACGCCCGAGGGCGCGCGTGACTACCTCGTCCCCAGCCGCGTCTATCCCGGTGAGTTCTACGCCCTGCCGCAGTCGCCACAACTTTTCAAGCAGATCCTCATGATCTCGGGCTTCGACAGGTACTTCCAGATTGTGCGCTGTTTCCGCGACGAAGACCTGCGCGCCGATCGTCAGCCTGAGTTCACCCAGATCGATCTGGAGATCAGCTTTGCCCGGCCAGAGATGGTCTTTCACGTCGTCGAAGGTTTTCTGACAGCGGCGCTCATGACCATCGGCGTCCATCTGCAAACGCCGTTTCCGCAGATGAGCTACGACCAGGCAATCCGGGAATATGGAATCGACAAGCCGGATATGCGCTTGCCCGCCATGACGGATGTACGCGAGGCTTTCGCAAAGGAAAATCTCGAGACGCTGCACGTCGATTCCGAGCTGCCCGTCGTCGCCGTGGTCATCCCGAAGGTCGGCGAGTTGTCGCGCAAGGAGCGCGACGAGATCAAGACGATGTTCGGCGAGCGCAAGGACGCGAAGGTCTTCGAGGACATCAAGCGGCTGGAGAAGTCCTTTCCCGACGCAGTCGGCAAAATCCGCGAGATGGCCAAACCGAATGCCGACGACTTAGTGGTCGTGGTTGCGGGCGCCAAGCGTACCGAGGTCGCAAACGCCATCAAGGCGCGCCAGCAGGCTTACGCCGTCTACGCTGCTGCGGGACAACTGCGCCTTGCGCTGGGACAAAAGTATGCCGAGCGCCACGGTGCCTACAAGCACGGCAACTATCGCTTCCTGTGGGTCACGGACTTCCCTATGTTCGAGTGGGACGAAACCGAGCAGCACTGGAACGCCGCGCACCATCCCTTTACCTCGCCGCACGACGAAGACATGGACAAGCTGGAGAGCGATCCCGGCGCGGTGCGCGCGCAGGCCTATGACGTAGTGTTGAACGGGACCGAGCTGGGCTCTGGCTCCGTTCGTATTCACCGCCAGGACATTCAGGCGAAGATTTTCAAGTCGCTCGGCATGTCGCCGGAGGAGCAGCAGGAGCGCTTCGGCTTCTTCCTGGAAGCGCTGCAATGCGGCACGCCGCCGCACGGCGGCATCGCCCTTGGTCTCGATCGCATCGTCATGATCCTGGCCGGCGCGGAAAGTTTGCGCGAGGTCATTCCATTTCCCAAGACGGCGAAGGCTGTCGACCTGATGGTGGACGCGCCCACGCCGGTCAGCGAGCGCCAGTTGAAGGAACTCGGCATCGCGGTGGTTGCGAAGAAGGAGTAGTGGTCAATTAGGAACTACCACGGATTAACCGCGTATCATCCTGCGCGAAGTAAGGCCGCGCCAGCGACCGAACGCAGTTGAAAGCCTGCCCCGAGCGAAGCCGAGGAGATCCTAATAGTGTTGTGACCCAGGAGGTCGCCCGATGTCCGAGAGCGCCGTACGCACCGAGGTCTGCGGACTCGAACTCCGTGTTGACGGCACGGACCTTGTCTTGTCAACTGACGATGGCGACCTGATTGCACCGATCCTACTCGGCGCCGAAGCCGCCGCCCGCTTGCGTCTCGAAATGGCGAAGGCGCAGTTGTGGGAGTGGAACCAGCTCGAGGGCCTGCGCGCGCGAGCGGAGTTGCGCTACCGGCGTTATCTGGGTTCGTGGCTGGTGATGTGCCTGGCCGCGTTCAGCGCGTATCTCGGATATCCCAGCTACGCCTTGTGTGTCGTCTTTGCGCTGCTGTCGATTTTTCTGTGGTGGCGCGCCGGACACGAAGAACAGCGGGCCGAGCGCGAGGCGCAAGTCGAGAGAAACAAGTTCCGAGCGGATTGGGACTATTTTCGCCAGCGTATAGAGGAGCCGGATGAGGAGCCGCGTCAGTAACTGGACGCGACAAAGTCACTACGCGGTGTGCAGTCCGCGACCGTGACGGGCAGCATGGCACTTGCCGGCAAAAGCCGAGGACTGCGGTCTGGTGATCGTGCCGGAACCCGCTCTGGAGGCTGCCGTTATCTCGCGGATCCCGGTTCACTCATGGCTTTGTGGCTCGTTCCCCTTCAGGCGGTAGACCATGCCTGTCTTGGTGACTCCCAGCGCAAGCCAGTCCGCAACATCCCGCTGCAGGGTCACATAGAACTGCACCGCCAGCTTTTTCTGCTTGTCGGCGACAGCTTCTTTGCGATCGAACTGCACCTGGAAGGCGAACTCGGCCACTAAGGATTTGTGCTCGCCGCGAGTGCGCCACAACCCGATGTCGCACTTTCCAACCAGGCCCTTTCCAAAGTCCAGCTGCCCGAGTGGAAGCAAAACCTCTTCTACGATGCCTTCGTTGACCAAGGCAATCTTCTCGCTCTCTTCTCTCTCGATGGCGGCCAGCGCGGGGAACACTCTCACCAGCGTCGCCATGGAAGCTCGATCTCCCTCGTGCATCTGGCTCAATCCGAACTGGCAGTTGTGCGAGTAAAGGATGCGATAGCCGCCCACCTGGTCCTTCAGCGGCAGCACCTCCGCCTTGAACTTGATGCGATACTTTCCGGCGATCTTGGGCCGAACATCCAGGGCCGTGGCTTTCTCCTCATCCGGATGGCGAAATTTGAATACGATCTCCGGGTCTCCGACGGGAAAGCCATCCACGTAGGAAATGCGCCGCCGCAAAATAAAGGCATTGTTGTAAAGACGGAAGTCTGGCGTGTCGCCAAAAGTGATTTCTCTGATTTCCGGCCTTAGCCCCGCCTTTTCGTCCTCAATGAAACCTACGCCCGTCTTTTTGGCGGTTTGGCGCACAATCTTGCCGAAGTCGTGAAAGCTCTGCACCGAGGTGAAGCGGTCGGGCTTCAAGATGAGTTTGGCCTCCAGATACGTCACTCGATCAAGAGGCACACCGTCCGCATAGGTTGCTCCCGATGCCGCAACCGGTGAATCGGATTGCTTGGCCTTCTTGGTCACCTTATCGTGCTTGCTCTTCTTGACCTTCTCGCTCTTGCTCTTTTTGATCTTCTCGTTCTTCTTCGCCACTTCATTCCTCCAATTCTCGTGGAACAACAGTTAGCTGCTACGTTTTTCTCGACCGAAAAAGCAGACCATAAAACTTATCCTCGCCCAGCACGCGCCGAAATTCTCGGGATGCAAAGAGAGGAATGAGAGTGCAAAATACGATGTTGCTGCGACCGAGCAGATCGTCGACGCGCCTCTCCTGGTAGGTCCTCGCGATATTTGCTCGTGCAAAACTCCCTTGATCGCTTCTTCCGCAATGGGAAAGCAAAACACCAGCAAGCTGAACAGAAAAACCTTATAAGTAGCTGACAGAAGCAGTGGCCTTGCCTTCATACCTCCGGCCAACGTGCACACTCTCCGATGAGAATGACTTGGCAATTATAAAGGCGTTGAGCAGCGCAAAGGCATAGCTCAGATACTTGACGTGGAAATAGCTCAGCAGGAGCGTACCGTAAATTACAAGAGCGCAAAAGAAAAATGCCAGATACGCGAAAACCCAGGCAAGCTCCATCGCCTCATGGATGGCCTTGCGCTTCAGAACTGGCCATGCGGAATCGTTGCTACTCATTAACCTCTTCCGAACTGCTCATCATAAAGATCAAATCCTCCTGGGACTCCACGGGTATCTCAACCTGACATGCCAGGGGCGCGGGTTAGTCTTTGGCAACGGCGTAATAGCCCTGGCGGGCCTGCACTTTGTAGTCGCCCTTTTCCTTGATCTGGATCTTGCGATAGGAGCCGTCGAGTTTGGTGTTGCCGGGCGTGTAACCGATGTTGTACTGGCTGCGCAGCTCGTTCTGGATCTGGTTGAAGGCATCCCTCAATTTGTCTTGTTTGTTACCCACTTCGATCACGCGGCCGCCGGTTGCCTCTGCCAGTTTGCGCATATCGGAGTCACCGCTGTAGCCGAAGCCGCCATAAAAGCCGCGGTCGGCGATCAGGATCACGTAGCAGATAGTATCGGCCTTTTGCGCCGCCTCAATCGCGTCCTGGATGCGCAAGCGGCTGCCTTGATCCTCGCCGTCGGTAAAGATGATCATCGCCTTGCGGCCAACCTCGTTCTTCAGCTTCTCGTCCGCGCCCAGATAAATCGCGTCATACAACAGCGTGCCGCGAGGCGTGGTGGGCACGGGGCCGCCGCCCAATCCCGGCGGGCCGCCGCCCATTCCAGCGTTGATTTGCATCTTGTTCAAAGCGCGCGTCAGGTCGTGGACGTTGTTGGTGAAGTCCTGGTCCAGATCGACATCGGTGTCAAAGTTGATGACGAAGGCCAGGTCCTTGTCGCGCAGCACGGCGCGCAGGAACTGTGCGCAAGACTCCTGCTCAATGTCCAGCACCCGCGTCTGGCTGGCGCTGGTGTCGATCATGATGCCCAACGTCAGCGGCTGGTTCGATTCCGCCGAGAAGTACTTGATGGTTTGCGGCTTGCCATCCTCCAGCACGTCGAAGTTGTCTTTCGTGAGGTTGGGGATCAACATGCCGTGCTTGTCTTTGACGTTGAAGAAGATGTTGACGACGTTGACTTGGGCCTTGAAAGTCTGCAACGGCTCCTGGTCGGAAGGCGGTTGCGCCTGTTGATCTTGGGCGGCAGGCTGGGCTGGCGGGTTCTGCTGCTGCGCCGGCAACCACAGGCAGCAAGCCAGGATCACGCAGCCGACGATGACGATTTGGCGAAACGGCATAGCTTCTCTTTCGTATCGAATGTACCCATTCTAGTGCACGGCGCCCAAATCGGCGATGACTGCTGCCGGGAAGCTCGACTGCGGTTATACTGTCCTGAGTTCCGGCAAATCCTGGAGACCGTAGACACCCATGTTTTCTCGCGGTTTGAGCTTTTGTATGAGAGGTGCCTTTCTCACGGCGGTCCTTGCCTTGGCCGCAGCTTCTGCCATCTGCCAGGAACAGAAGCTGCCCGATGCGCCTGCCCCGCAAAACAATGCGCCCGCACCGAGCGTCAATCTGCCGCCGCCCAGTAGCGCCGACGACCAGGGAAACCCGTCTTCCAGTGGAAACCCGGAGCAGCCTGCAAATACTCGTCCCCCGGGACAACAAGCTCCGGGACAGGCCAATCCGCAGCCTCCGCCTCCGGGATCGCAGGAGATCAAGACCGTCCCGCCGGGCAGCGTGCCCAGCAATGAAAATGGACGCGACGAACTGATGACTCTCACCAAGACGGTCAGCTTCGTCACCGTCCCCGTCACGGTGAAGGACAATGAAGGCAAGCTGGTGGAAGGCCTGCTGGCCAAAGACTTCAGTATTTATGAAGACGGCTCGCTCCAGAAGCTCACCTTTTTCACGAGCGATCCGTTTCCTCTATCGGCGGCCCTGATCGTCGATCAAGGCTTGCCGGACCCGGTGCTTCGTAAAGTGAATCAGACGTTCTCGGCCCTCGGCGGCGCGTTTGGCCCCTTCGATGAAGTAGCCGTCTTCACCTACGGCAACACGGTGAGCAAACGTCAGGATTTCGGCAACTCCACGCGCATGGAGATGGCGCTCCAGCGAATTAAAGATGAGAGTGGAAACACCGCTGGTGCGTCGGTTGTGGGCGGCCCTTTTGGATCGGGACCCCAGACCAACAGCAAACCCATGCCGGGCGCGGGGCAGGTAATTACTCCCACCCCGGAATCTCATGTCCTGAACGACGCGATTCTGATAGCCGCGCAGGATCTCGCTCATCGCTCGCCTACCACGCGCAAGATCATCTTCGTCATTAGCGACGGTCAGGAATTTGGCAGCCGGGCCAGTTATGCCCAGGTGTTGAAAGTGTTGCTGACCGACGGCATTGCAGTGTATGCCATCGGCGTGGACACGGCAGAGATGCTTAACAAGCAGATCTCCAAGGTCCACATTCCCGGATTCGGCTACAGCAACATTTTGCCGCGCTACGTTAATGCCACCGGCGGCGATGTGCTGAACGAGTTTTCCAAGGACTCCATCGAGAGCGCCTATCAGCGGATTACCCTGGAAGCCCGCAATCAGTACACCCTGGGCTATAACACGGCGCTCAAGCCGTCCAGCAACTATCGCGACATTGAAGTTCGCGTGAAGAAGCCCGGCCTGGAAATCTCCGCCAAGCACGGATACTATCCGCTGCCGCCACAGCGCGAGCAGCCGTCAGCAGAGCCTCCGCCGGGATCGACGGGCAGCGCCGACACCACCCCGCCTCCGCCCGGAGCGTAGCTGGAACTGGCAAGACTCTCGCCCGATAGGACGGACTAACGATGATCCCGCAAGAAACAAGTTTTCGCCTGCGAATCGCGTGGGTTCTACTCGTACCGTTGATTTTTCTCCCCGCTCTGGCCGCACAGGACAAGAAAGACAACAATTTGGCCTTGCGTGTGCCTCACACTACGACGCACATACCAGTTGATTGCAGCGATACCTAGCGCGCTTTGGGAGAAGGTGCCTCGCGTAGCCCTTTCAAAAGAGGCGGTGGTTGATGTTACCGCAAACGCCAATGTCCCACCGGTGCTCGATGCTACGAAGCCGATTGCGGCGATCGTGCAAATGAAGGATCCGAGCAAACCAGCTTCCAAGCTTCCTCCGGAGATCGAGAGCAAGCTCGAATCTCTTCACCAGCAATATGCGTTTCAATGGGACGAGAGCAGACTTTATGGGTACGTCGAAATAGCAGGACATGATTGGGACACTGGACATCCACACGTCTCTGGCAACGATTTCAAGCGCTCTCCTTCTGCGTGGCTTCCGTTCGGGGATTGGCACCCGAATCCCGGGGTCGCTGCAGACATGAGATTTCTCGTGCCACTGGCACACGCACAAGAGGGCTATGTCCTGGGTAGCGTTGTGCCTTTCGTGCTTACCAAATGACGGGATCAACCGGGCCCGTATGGAACCTACTACGGAGCGCCCCAACAAAAAGCACCTCGCACACGAGGGGCTTTGCTACCTCTGTGCTGGGCTGGACAGCTACTGTTGCGGCCCGTGGTTCGGTGTGGCATCGGACTGTTGCTGCATCGGAGCGGATTGCCGCTGCGACGCTTGCGCCGCGTAGCCGCTGTCCTCGGCTCCCATGCCGGCGGCCATCTCTCCGTCTGGCTGCGTAGCCGATGCCAACTGATCGACATCGTTCTTCATTAAGCTGATCTCCACCCGATTACCATGTGCGCGCGTGGCGCTGCCGTCCTCGGCTGGAAGTTTTGCATTGCCCATGCCCATCACGAAGACGCGGTATACCGGGACGTCATTCTTCTCGACCAGGTAGCGCACCACTGAGTTCGCCATGGCCTGCGAGTTCCGGATGCCGTACTGTCCAGCGCCCGTCGAGAAGCCCTGCACCTCAATGATGTAGCCCTTCTGATCTTTCAGATCGGCGGTCATATCGTCCAGCGCCTGCCGGTCCTTGCTGCTTAAGACCGTCTGGCCGGAGCGAAAGCGAATTTCGGTCTGGGTCGCCGGCTTGTACTGATCGATGTTGCCCACAACCTGCTCAACCGTAGTTAAGGCGGTTGCTTGCCTGGGTCGCGGTCTCATTGGCTTGCTGGGCGCGATTTCCAGCGTCGACTGCGTGTTGATCGGCCAGTGTGGCCTTGGCGTCAGCCTGGCGAATGCCTTCCTGCGCGCGCGCGTCGACGTCCTTGATCTGCCGCGCGTTCGCAGCGGTGAGGTCGTCGAGCTCGTTCACACGGTCACGAATCGGAGTGAGCTGGCGCTGCACGTACTTCTTCCGCGCGAAAGGATTCATCTTGCCCCAGAAGCCCTCTCGCACCTCGGGTTGCAGCGGTTGGCGCGCGGACATGTTCTGGTCTGAGTTGGCATCCGGCGCGGTCTGGGCGGATTGGAAACTGCTCTGGCTTGACTGCACGGTGCTCGTTGCCGCCGGCTGCTGCTGACTGTCATCGGACGTCGTCTGTTGCGCGACTGCTGGTAGCACCAACGCCGCAGCCAAAGGCAACGTGAATAGCATCAATATCCTCATGTGAGCAAGCTCCTGTAAATCATCGCGTCGCCATGACTTGGCTGATAGGCGGCAGGCGAATTTTCCCGTTCCCGCGGAGGCTGGACCTAAGATGTCGCGCGCGGGCGCACACTGAGTTGTTACAGGTCAATTGCCAAACTGCGAGTTCTGGAAATTTGCAGTTAACCCATTTGCTTTCAATCAGACATAATGGGAAGCTACGTTGGCCGCTGAGTAGGAAGTGGCAGTAGCGCGTAATTGTTACCGCAAGGAATCCAGGGAAGATTCTGGCCAGGCTCGCCCTCGAGAAGGGTGGATCCTGGAAAGTGCGGCTCTTCTAAGGACATCCTTCGACAGGTGATTCCCGCTTACGGCCCTTGCAATAAGTCGCGCTGCTGAGAAAACTCCCTGTAACAAGGTGTAGCCCGTGCGACGGCTCCCGCTTTTTGACACGCCTTGACCTTTCCCCTTTGGCTACGTCCAAACAGGGTATTCGCCACGGTTTCAGCGGTATTGACCTCATCCTGTAGTTTGTCTGCGAATCGTTCTCCCGCAATCGGGGAATAACGACTAGAATATATTGCAGACTCCAGTGTGAGGCGCGGCATCCAATCGCTGTTGAGTGGCTGGTCCTGAATGATCCTAAAACGTATCCGTGTCTCTATTCTGGTGCTGTTGTTTGCTGGCTCTATAGCCGGCGTCGCCCAAAATTCACCCGCTGGTTCTAATTCTGCTGCTCAACCGGTGACGCCCTCGCATGCAGTGAGTGGACAACAGGATTCTTCCGCCGCCGCACATTCCACGGCTGCGACCCAGCCGTCGACAGCGGCTCCGGCGAAGACGCCCGACAAGGCGGCCGCTTACTACCACTTCATGATGGCGCACACGTACGAGGAGATGGTCTCGATGTATGGCCGCTCCGACTACGCCAACAAGGCCATCGAAGAGTATCGGCTGGCCATCGAGAACGACCCGAGTTCCGATTACCTGAACGCCGGACTGGCTGAACTCTACGCCAAGACTGGGCGCATTCGCGATGCCGTTCTGGAAGCCCAGGACATCCTGAAGCGTGACGGCAACAATCTGGAAGCGCGACGGCTGCTGGGCAGCATCTATCTGCGCTCGCTGGGCGACATGCAGGCGGGCGACGCAGTCGCAGGAAATCCTGAAGCTTGCCATCGAGCAGTATGAGCAGATCGTCAAGCTCGATCCCAAGAGCGTTGAAGACCATCTGCTGCTGGGGCGACTGTATCGCCTGAACAACGAGCTGCTGAAGGCGGAGAATGAATTCAAAGCCGCGGTGAAGATCCAGCCGCGATTCGGAAGAAGCCGTGACCACGCTGGCTTACCTCTACAACGAGGAAGGCGACTCCAATCGTGCCTTGCAGGTGCTGAACGCGATTCCTGAGAAGCCGCGCGCACTGCCAAGCTGTACTCCGCGCTCGGCTACACCTATGAGCAGCAGAAGGAATACAAGCAGGCGGTGGAGGCTTATCGAAAGTCCACGCGAGATGGACCGCGACAATCTCGATGCTGTCCGCGGCCTGGCGCAGAACCTGATGAATGATGGCCAGACCGATGCTGCGCTGGAGCAGTACAAGGCCATTGTCGATGCCGATCCTTCTGACGCGCAAACCTACATGCGCATCGCCGAGATCGATCGCCGCAACGGCAAGTTCGACCAGGCCATGGACGCGCTGAAGAAGGCCAGCGCGGTGGTTCCCGATTCGCTCGAGGTGCAGTACAACATCGCCGTCATCGACGAAGCCCAGGGCAAGTACGATGACGCCATCCAGATCCTGAATCAGCTACTGCAGAAGACCGAGCACGCTGACGCCGACTACACCGCCTCGGACAAGAACAACCGTGCGGTGTTCCTGGAGCGGCTGGGCACCGTCTATCGCGAAGCGCAACAAGTACCAGCTCGCGGTCGACACCTTCCGCAAGATGCTCGACCTGGGCGACGAGAACGCGATCCGCGGCTACCAGGAGATTATCGAAACCTATCGCGATAACAAGCAATGGCAGATGGCGACCAATGTCGCCGAGGAGGCGGCCAAGAAGTTTCCCGGCGATCGCGATTTGCAGATGGTTGCGGCTTCGCAGCAGGCCGACATGGGTAATCACCGGCCCCGCCATCGAGCGCGTGAAGTCGCATGCTGAAGGGCAATCCGGCTGACGATGAGAAGGTCTACATTGCCCTGGCGCAGATGTACAGCCGCGTCCAGGATTGGAACAACGCGGAAGAGAACATCAACAAGGCGATCGAGATCGTCGACCAAGCAGGAAGACAAGGACTACGCGATCTTCGTCGCCGGCTCCATTTACGAGCGGCAGAAGAAGTATGACAAGGCCGAAGAGGCCTTCCGCAAGGTGATGGCCGACGATCCCAAGAATGCGATGGCGCTTGAACTATCTTGGCTACATGCTCGCCGACCGCGGTACGCGCCTGGATGAGGCGCTGGGCTACATTCGCCGGGCGGTGGCGCTCGATCCGCAGAACGGCGCCTATCTCGACTCGCTGGGCTGGGCGTACTACAAGATGGGCAATTACGAGCTGGCGGAAGAGAATCTGCGCCGCGCCTCGGAGCGGACGGCTGACGATCCCACCATCCACGACCATCTTGCCGAGCTTTACCAGAAGACCGGGCGCCTGAAGCTGGCAGCGACATACTGGCAGCGCTCGTTGGAGGAGTGGAACAAGACCATTCCCGCCGAGGTTGACGCGGACAGCGTCGCCAAGCGTGCAAAAGGAACTGGAAACCGCCCGCGTCAGGCTCGCCAAACAGAATGCTGCCGGCGGGAATCCATCAAAGCCATAAGAAACTCTGGTGCAATTGATTCGGAAACGGCGCAGCTTCGGCTGTGCCGTTGCTATTTCTTCTCCACATTTATCGTTCTCTGTACCGCCTCGCGCAGTCCCACGCGCGGCGCCCATCCGGTTTGTTCGCGAATGCGGCGTGTGTCATACCAGCGATTCTGCAGCGCGCGTCGCAGCTGATGTGTGGAGAGGCGAAGATCGCCCATGGGAACGATTGGCCGCAGCGCCTCCAGGATCGGCGATGCGACGTACAGCGGCCACGGGGACAAGAATCGCGTCCTGGAATGGTCGACTGCGCGCTTCAGTTGGTGATACTGCGCCAGCGTCAATTCGTCGTCGTCCAGAACGTTAAATTGCCGCAGCCCTGTGCCTGAGGCCGCCGCAAGTTGCATGGCATCGATTAGGTTCCCGACATAATTCAGCGGGAAGCGATTCTGCGGATTCCCGAAGACGACATCCATCTCACCCAGGCGGAATGCAAAGATGCCGCTCGGTAGCGGCCGGCCGGGGCCGAAGATAATTCCCTCGCGCAGGATCACCGTGGGGAGGCCGGTTCGCTGGGCAAAGGAACTCACCAGGCGGTCCGCGGCAATCTTCGATTGAGAATAGGGATCGCGCAGCTCAGGCTTGTCGTCGAAGGGCGTGTCGTCGTCGATACGCATGCCGTCTTCCACCGGGCCGTAAACTGCCAGCGAACTTGCGTAGATGAACTGTCCAACGCCTTCCTGTTCGCAGGCGGCCAAGACCCGCTCAGTTCCGGCGACGTTGGTCTCGAAGTAGTCCTTAAGCGCCGCGGCGCCAACCTTTGCGGCCAGATGATAGACGACTTCGGCTCCCTTTACGGCGCGAGAGATTGAGTCGGTATCGCCGAGATCGCCGCGAACGATCTCAACGCCCGTGGCTTGTAGTGCGTCAGCGCGCGGCGATGGGCGAGCCAGCACGCGCACCGTCGCGCCCTTCGCGAGGAGGTCACGCACCAGATATCCGCCCAGAAATCCTGTGCCGCCAGTCACGCAAATACGCATAGTCGGAAACCATTCGGGATCAGTGGACACCAAAGGTGGAGCACCGCTTCGGCGGCACATTTTGGTGGTCACATACTTGGCTTGGCGCGGCCAAAGCGGCCTTACGCGTCCTCGACCGAGCCTCGCCCGTGTGTTAGATTACACTTTCGCTTTCCAATCGAGTTGCGGCCCTGGAAAGTTCCGCAGTTCTTCCGGCCCCTCTGGTTCATGCGGTGAAGCGGCTTAATCCAAATCCCCGAGAGAAAAAGCATTGCAGATCGCAGGCTACATAGTCCTGATGGTGGCCGCCATCCCCGGCGTGTACTACCTGCTGGCGATCTACTGTTCGGCACGCTACTTCCGCGTGGCCCGGCGCGAGAATCCGCCCAATACCGACTTCACGCCGCCTATAAGCTGCCTGAAGCCGATCCGCGGCCTCGACGAGGACGCCTACGAGAACTACGCGAGTTTCTGCCGCCAGGACTATCCGGAGTACGAAATCGTCTTCTGCGTCGATTCCGACGATCCCGCGCTGCCGGTGCTGGAAAAATTGATTGCCGACTTTCCCGAGCGCAAGATCCGCCTGCTGTTCGGTTCCGGCCGTAACGCCATCAACGACAAAGTCGCCCGGCTCGTCCGGCTGGTAAGCGAGGCGCAATACGAGCTGCTGGTGATCACCGATGGCGACATTCGGGTTGGCCCCGATTACCTTCGCGCGGTCGCGCATCCCTTCCGCGATCCCAAGATCGGTGGCGCGACTACCCTCTACGTTTCCACCGAAGAGACGTCCTTTGTGCAGGAGCTGCAATCGGTGGGGATGATCTCCGACTTCTTCGCCGGAATCCTGGTGGCATGGCAATTGGACGGCATCAAGTTCATGTTTGGACAGTCGATTGTGACCACGCGCCAGCACATCGCCGGATTCGGCGGATATGAGGTCATTGAGAACCGCCCGGCGGACGACCTCAACGTTGGCCGACTGGTGGAGGCGCAGGGCTATGAGGTCAAGCTGCTGCCGTACATCGTGAAAACCGTCGCTGACTTCCAGTCTCTGAAGGATTTGTTCTACAAGCGCGTGCGCTGGATGACCGTGATGCGCCTGATGCGCCGGCGGGGACACCAGGGCCTCGTCTTCACCTGGGGCCTGATCTGGGCGCTGATCGCGGTGGCAGTCCACCCGACGCTTCCAATCGTGATCGGATACCTGGGCAGTTATATCGTGCTGCGCGTCATCCTCACCTGGATGATCGGAATACACGGGATGCGGCAGAAGGGACTGTGGCCGAAGATGCTGCTGATCCCTTTGTGGGACGCAGTGGCGTTCATGATCTGGGTCGCCAGTTTCGGCCGGAAGACCATCCGTTGGCGCGGCTACGACTATTACATTCGCGACGGAATTCTGGTACCTGTGAATCCTGCGAATACGCCGCACGGGAAGTAAGCCGCGAGCCGCGAGCTTCGAGCCGAGACGTTTAAGTTGACAGGCAAGATGAGGGCGGCGCCTTGCGAACGGGCATGTTAGACGTGTCCGCCGACTAAGGTTAGAAACTGAGGCTTGTAGCGGGAGGCTCGAAGGTCGAAATCTAAACAATGACGCACAAAGCCAAAATCGCAATTGCCGGTGCCGGAATCTATGGCGGCACTACCGCCATCCGCCTGGCCGAGAAGGGCCACGATGTTCACCTCTTCGATCCACTCGGCATTCTGAACGCAGCCTCAGGGATCAATCAATTTCGCATTCATTCCGGATATCACTATCCGCGCAGCCCCGAGACCATCCAAGAAACCATGGGAGCGCGGGCTGAATTTCTACAGACCTTCGCGCCGGCCATTGTCCGCAATAGCCGCCACTATTACGCGATACCGCACGAGGGCTCGCAGACCCCGCCGGAGCTGTTCGAGCACGTAATGGCCGAGCACAACATCCCCCTAAAGTCCTGCCGCCCGGAGTGGATGAACTTCGATTTCATCGACAGGTGCTACCAGGTCGAAGAGCACATTTACGATCCCGAGATCTTGCGCGATGTTCTGACCGAGCAGATTCAGTCGTTCGGCATCAGCTTCCATCAGCAGGAATTCCTTGCGTCAATGCGACCTGAATACGACTTTGTAGTGTGGGCGACGTACGGGCTCGGCCCTTCGCGCGGCCTGATCAAGTCGGTGAAGTATCAGGTCGCGGAAAAAATCCTGATTCAGTTGCCAGCGCAGTTGCGCGGCGTCTCGCTGGTGGTGGTGGATGGACCTTTCACGGCCTTTGATCCCTACGGTAGCTCGGAGCGTTCAATGTGGGGCTCAGCCAAACACAGCAACCACTGGACCACGACTGACCCCAACGAACCCGTCCCGGAGCAGTTTCGCCCGCTGCTGAATGGACCTGGCTTTGGGCCAATCTGGTGGACAAGATTTGAAGCGATGCGACAAGACGGGGCGCTGGCGGTTCCGGCCTCAGCCGAGGCGGTCTATCTGGGGTCGCGCTTCACCATCCGCGTGGTGGAGAACAACCCCCAGCAGGACCGCAGGACGTTGTATGTGCAGGAGACGGCGCCGGGCGAGATCCACATCTTCTCAGGCAAAGTGGTCAGCGCGGTGAAGGCGGCGCGCCTGGTGAGCGAACGGATCGCGCAGGGCTGAAAGTCTGGAAGGCCCAGCTCCGTGTTACGCCAATAGTCTTGCGGCTTCCTTGGCAAAGTAGGTCAGCGTAATCGACGCTCCCGCGCGCTGGATACACAACAGCGATTCCATCATCACGCGCTCGTAATCGATCCAACCATTGAGCGCGGCGGCCTTGATCATGGCATACTCGCCGCTCACCTGGTAAGCGGACAGCGGCACATCGAAGCGCAAGCGTGCTTCGTGCAGCACGTCGAGGTAGGGCATGGCCGGCTTTACCATGATCATGTCTGCGCCTTCATCCAGGTCGAGCTCGATCTCGCGCATGGCTTCGCGCAGGTTGGCGGGGTCCATCTGGTAGGAGCGGCGATCGCCGAAGTGCGGCGCCGAGTCGGCGGCCTCGCGGAAGGGTCCGTAGAATCCGCTGGCGAATTTCGCCGCGTAAGAAAGAATGGGAATATTCTGGAAACCGTTTTCATCCAGCGCCGTGCGGATGGCGTTCACGCGGCCATCCATCATGTCCGACGGCGCGATGATGTCCATGCCCGCTTTCGCCTGCGAAACCGCCGTCCTCGCCAGTAACTCCAGAGTGGGATCGTTCAGGATCTCGTACTCCTCAGCCGCCGGCGCGATCACGCCGGCCGCAGCCGCTATGGCCGCGCCCAGCGACTGTGCGCCCGGAGAAATCACGACCTTGCCCTTGGACTCCAGCTCGCGGACAAACTCCATGGCCTCGCCCCGCGCTTTCGCTGTGGGATCGGAAGTATCGACCAGGCCGCAATGTCCGTGTGACATGTATTCGCAGAGGCAGACGTCACCCATCAGCAACAGACCCGGAACTTCACGCTTGATGGCGCGCGCCGCCTTCTGCACGACGCCATCCTCCGCCCAGGCGCCAGTGGCAACTTCGTCCTTCGCCTCCGGCAGCCCGAACAGAATGACGCTGGGAATGCCCAGCGACTTCACCTCGGCGCACTCCTTCACTGCCTCATCGATCGACAAGTTGTAGACCCCGGGCATGGAGCGCACTTCCTTGCGAATGCCTTCGCCGGGACAGATGAACAGCGGATAGACAAAACCTTCCGGGCTCAGGCGGGTTTCGCGAACGAATGAACGCATCGCTTCCGAGCGACGCAGGCGGCGGGGACGATCGGTTGGGAACGGCATAACACTAAAATTCTAGCACCGGAGGACTGCCGAAGCCGCTAAAACGGCGGGGTAGGTTCTTGCCCATTTGTGATGAAAGTCACTGGGGAGAGAACCGGGTCGCGCTTCAATCCGGCCACAAGGTTTCGCCCAATTAGAACAATTCCTCCGCCCATGACCGCTTTCCTGCTATTATCCTGCCTTCCGCTCCCACAAAACTATTCCGCAAGGAGGATTGCATGTCTAGCACCCCCATTTTGGGTGGAGCTGCCGATGCCTGTGCCCCACTAGTTAAAACAGACGTCAACACACTGATTCAGTACGCGATGCTGGTGAAGCTGGCCGAAGCGGTAGGCCCAGGCCAGACCGTCTACACCCCCGGCACACCTATTAACGTGACGTACGGCCCGGTTAACGTCGACTACACCGCAGTGACGACGTTTTATGGCAACGATCTGGCGACCGACAAAAATCCTGGGCGAGGAAATCAGATTGTCTCGTTTGGATTCGTGGCCCAAGATGCGGCAGGGAACGTTGTGATACCAGTCCGTGGAACCGAAGGTATTTTAGAATGGGTTCAGGATGCGCGCTTTCTGGCCGTCAAATGTCCTTTCCTGGCTGGGGCCGGTCTAACCGAGGACGGCTTCACTGCGGTTTATGAATCGCTGCGCGTGGCTGCGAATTCGGCGGCGGCGCGCCTGGTAGATACGCTGCCCACGTTGAAGTATCCCAAACCGGTCACCTCATTGACGATCTGCGGACACAGCCTGGGTGGTGCGCTCGCCACTTTGCTGGCTTTGGACGTGGGAGCCAACACGAGCTTGCCTCATCCTACCGTGTATACGTATGCCAGCCCTCGCACCGGTGACCCCTCGTTTGCTGACACCTACAATCAAGTCGTGCGTAATACCTGCCGCGTTGCCAACCGGTTTGACCTCGTTCCCAAGCTTCCATTGCCGCCTCAGTATGAGCATGTTCTGGGAATCTTCGACCTGAACCCGATGTTGAAGGTGAAAACGGATTTGTTGTGCGAGCACCATTTGACAACGTATCTATACTTACTGTCCTCGCTGGGCGGAGGTGCAGTCCTGCCGCTAGACACAGGTTGCCAAGGTCTGTGACATAACCAGCGCGTAGTCTTGCTGGCAGACTTACCTATACTTGACCCTTCAATCGGAGGGCTGTCGGGGACCGGTTAACTCTATCCCGCCGCCAGTTCTGCCATCTGCGCGATGTATTTCTCAGCGTCGAACTTCTTGGCCGCTGCCTGGCCCGACATATAGCGGATAGTGCCGAAGATAGGCCGATCGATCCATGGACGGTCGAACTTGCCGGCGATCGACCACGCAATTCCGGCGTAACCATTGGGATCGCGGCCATCCAGGAAATACTTGTCATTGAGATAGACTGCCGTCTGGTAGGCTACGGCTGGCGATGGGCTCCACTCCAGTATCTTCTTCGCCCAATACATTCGCATGTAGTTATGCATCCACCCGGCATGCAGCATTTGCTGCTGGGCGGCATTCCACAAGCTGTCGTGCGTCTCTGCGCGTTCCAGTTGCTGGCGCGAGTACACAACCGGCCGCTTGTCATGGGCGTGCTTGGCGAGCGTTCGGTGTGCCCAGTCCGGTGCGCTCTCTATAGAGTCGTATAACGGATTATAGTGAACGAAGTTAATCGATAGCTCGCGCCAAGTTATTAGTTGATCCAGAAAATCATCTTTGACTACGCGCGGTGTATAACTATTCTCGACTGCCAGAGCGACCGTAAGCGGACCAATATGTCCAAAGTGAAGATAGGGTGAGAGCCTGCTGGTTCCGTCCATTTCCGGCTTACCATGCCGTTCGGGATAGTGTGCAAGCTTATGACTGATGAAGTCTCGCAATAGATTGAGAGCTTCGGTGGTCCCGCCCCGCAAGGAGTCGACTGGCTGTACCGATCTATCGAGATTCTTCCACCCTTCCGTCAAGTCGACGGAGCCATCATCGGGCAGAACCTCAAGGCCACGCGGTTTTTGCCATTCAACCTTCGCTTTCGCATTCGATGGTGGTGTCAGGAACTGTTCCAGGTGCTTTTGCAAACGTGGGCGAATGATCCTCGCGGCATACTGCTCTTTCTCCAGGAGTTTCGAAGGGACAATGACATCGGCGTCGACTGTCCACAGCAGTCGCTTCAGGTTCTTCGCCGCCAGCTCTCGCCAGTGGCTGGGCTCGCGCATGGGGTTCTCGTCGCCGACGACGAGCGAAGCCTTCACCTCTTCACAGAACTTCAGCAGCGAATGCTCTGGATAGCGCCGCAGTACGTAGCCGATGCCTCGCTTACGGGCACGCTCCGCTGTATCGGGGATCGCCTGCGCCAGAAACGCATAGTGCCGCAGGTTGGCGTGCGGATAGAACGGCACGGGAGCAAAAAAGATCACGACCGGCTGATGAAGAGCGTTGGCCGCTTCGACTGCCACATCCAGTGCGGGATTGTCCAGCGCGCGTTCCGCACGCTGCATCCAATAAACAACGCAGCGGCCGCCGGGTGCAGGTGACCCAGGCCGGCGAACGGTGACGCGAGGGTCGGAGGCAAGATCGTCGAGGCTGAGCATGGCAAAGGAGACGGCAGGTTCAATTGAAGCACGAGTTGGATGCAATCGGTAAGGCGGAAGGTTTCCAGATCGGCAGCAAAAGGAAGGCCGGCGTCCGCTAGAGCGCCGGCCAGTCCGTCGTTAGTACTGGCTGTTACTGAGTGATCTCCCAGACCACGCCGCCCTCGCCCGTACCGCCGGCGCCGGTGGTTCCGAAGAGATTGCCGGAGGCGTCGATGGCCACCCAACTCCAGGGGAGGTTGGCACCATAATTGTGCCAGTCAAAGTCGTAGAGGTCGGTCGGCGTCCATGTTCCGCCAGAATACGTCAGCTTGAAAACGGAGCCGTCTTCATGTGCGCCGCCGAAGAGAGTGGCGCCATAGAGATTGCCGGCGGAATCAAAGGTGAGGCTCTGCACGATGGAGCCGCTGAGGCTGGCGATCACGGAGTAGTTCCAATTGTTGCCGGAGGGCGAGAGCTCGAAGGCCACGCCGTCTAGACCGTCGCCGTTGGCCAAGCTGGTGCCTCCGTAGAGATTGCCGGCGGAGTCGAAGATCAAGCTGCTGTAAGGATTTCCGCCGTCGCTGCCGCCGGTGAAGTTGTAGAGCGTGCGCTCCGTCCAGCTTGTGCCATTCTTCACCAATTCGACGATGGCGCCGTAGCCCTCAAAGGCCTCGCCATAGTAAGTAGCGCCGTAGAGATTGCCCGCGGCATCCATCACCAACCCGGCATAGGGTAAAGAGCCGTCGCTCTCGCCGGTAAAGCTGTAGAGGACGACAGCACTCCAGCTGGCGCCGTTTCTGACTAATTCGTATACCGTGCCGCAGCTATTGGACGAATTAGGACACTGGACGGTGCCGCCGTAAGGGGTCGTACCGTACATGTTGCCGGCGGAATCGAAGATGACGCCAGCCCAAGGGTCACTAAGCTGCAACCCAGCGTCGTAGAAGTTGTAGAGAACGGTCTCGTTCCAGGTGCACGAGGTGTGGCGGCAGACGTTGGCCGGTGGCGTGACCTTGTACACCGTACCGCAGCCGCCAGCACACGTAGGAGCGCCTCGGCCGCCGCTCGAAGTCGTGCCGTAGAGGTTGCCATCGGGCCCAATCGTCACTCCCGCATAGGGAAAGGCCCCGTCGTCGCCGCCGCGGAAGGAATAGATGGACGAGAAGAGCCAGCTACCGTTGGTTTCGAAAGCTTGAAGACCATGCCTTGACCGTTACTGCCGCCTTCATACGTCGTTCCATAGAAATTGCCGACGCGGTCCATGGTCAGTCCGCAGTAGGGATAACTGCCGCTGGTGCCTCCGCCGAAGTTGTGGAGGACGGAGTAGGTCTGCGCGTGGAGCGACGCGGCGAGCGCGAGCATGGAGATTGTGATAGCCAGGGCGCGCGCGACTTTCGTCGTCTGTCGTACTCGAGATGGATGCTTGAGGATCACAGGGACTGCTCCTGGCTGCAACCGGCGCTGCAACCACGAAAATTGTCCCAAACTCTATCCCAAGGACGAGTGCTGGTCAAATTGCTTTCAGTTCAATCGGCTGAGGAAAGCGTAGCGGTTGTTCCTGGGGTGCACGCCAGCTTTCGCGGAAACATTGTCTCAGGCTGCAAAAACTTCGGCCGCGCTTTTCGCTTCACTCGAAGCTGCGCGGCCGGGAAAAGGTGCATTCAGGAGAACGCCCCGGAGCAGGAGGCATCTCCGGGGCGAGTGATCTAAATTCGATCTATGTCAGGAAGAACTCGCGGGTGACCTTGGTCCACTGCTCATCGGGCATGGTGCTGGCCAGATCGTCGATGGCAACGCCGCCGTCCTGCGCCAGGGCCCCGAGGGCGCTCGGCATCACTCGTTGCAGCCGCATCGATGATTCCTCGGTCCACCAACGGGCCAGCGCGCCGCCCAGCAGGTTGCGGAAGTTGGTCTTCGAATCGGGGGACTGAACGGTTATCATCCAGCCGTCGCCGTATGGGTCTTTAGTGGCCAGAGATGGATCGTTGACCACGGCTTCGTTGATGTCGGAGACGCTGCCCTCAATCGGGGAGACCATGTCGACCTTCACGCCATGGCGTATGACGCTCCACGCCTTTTGCCCTTGGCGAATCCATTGGCCGCGTTGCGGCAGCGTGACATGCTCCACTTTCCCAACCAGCTTCGAGGCAAAGTCGTCGATGCCGATTCGCACCAGGTTCGGACTCTCGCTCAGCGCCCAGGTATGTCCGGGGTGATAGCGCAAGTTGTCAGGTACGGAGAAACCGCCGACCAGGCTGGGTTTCAGCCGTGGCGCATTTGCCATGTCTTTGCTGATCGCAGGGGCGACCTGCAAAGCGGGATGTTTGGCTTTCGCGTAGAAGAAGTCGATGGTCAGAAAGATGGCGAACATCATAAGAACGAGTAGGACTGTCATGGCGGGCCTCCTGTTTAGTAACTTTGTCGCGCTTTCTGTTTCCTGCGCTGACACTTTCCATAAGGCATTCGTCGCGCCAAAGCGGTGGTCGGCGAAATCCGTTGTGGTTTGCGTCTGCAACTCACAGAAGTGATTAGGAGTTGCCCGGCTGTGTTGTGAAACTCATCGAGCTGGAAGGTGCATTGTGCAACAGCGATTCTTGTTGCATTCTTTAACGGCGGTCCGCGCGCGACGCGATTGCATCCCAGTTATTGTCCAGTTGTAGCTTTCTGAAATCAGCGACTTACGTCGTGTGCTCAGTCGTCGAAAGGCTATGTTGCAATTCGCATCGGCATTGATGCGCTTTGCTACAACAGCACAGGAACACCACAGGTGCTATGAAACATTTTTTCGGCAGGCTGAGAGCTTTAGAGGAGGAAGTCAGGATTCGGTGCAGATCAATCGCATTCTCACCGATCTGCTGGAGCCACGTGCATATGATTTCCATCCCGCGGCAAGGATTGATAATGCACCGTGTACCGGCCGCCGGCCAGCGCCGTTACGATCCAGAAGGGATGCCCCCAATCCTTAGCGCGTCGCCCTTGCCTTTCCATTGACGTGCTTGTGCAACCGGAAAGCCTCGGACCCATACGATTTCGTCTTCGTAGACGGCTACCGGCCAGTGCGGACGCTGCTCTGCCGCAATGTGCTTCTCCGCGAACAAGCGCTTTAGCTTCTCTTCTGAACGGTTGTGCGCGGGCCAGTAGCGGTCTCCTGGGCGCCAGTTGCGAACGACCAATTCCGTGCCACCTAGGTCAGGGCTGAGGAGTTCTTCCTGTAGTAGTTCACGGGCGAATTTCTCGGGCACAATCTCTGCTCGCAACGTCAGTCGCAGCTCAGCGATTTGAATTTCGCCGGGAACCAGCAGCGTGTAGCAGTACGCCCACGCAGTTTCTCGCACAACCGCGCGCCACTGCAACATTGCTCCTCGGCGCACCACGATTCGGCCGCCGGGTAGCTCTGCCCTGGCCAGTTCACCCACGGCGCAGCGCCGCATTTTTTCGATGTGTGCGAAGTCCAGGGCCACGCCGTTACTTTCCGCCCAGCGCTTGAGCACGCGCCGCTGCAGCGCCACGGGCAATTGGGCGAAATCCTCCAGGTTGAACTGCTTCGGGTTCGTCCGGGCTACCGCCTCGCGCTCAACCAGCACTTTCCAGAAGTCCTCTTCGGCGCGCGATGTTTCTGCCACATCGTTTAACAAGCGCCGGATCTTCGGGTTGTAGTCGCGTGCCAGCAGCGGCAACAATTCGTGGCGCAGGCGATTGCGCAGGAAGCGATGGTCGAGATTGCTTTCGTCCTCGCGCCAGCTCTGAGCAATCGCAGTGAGGTAGACTTCAACCTCGTTTCGCGCGACGCCGAGGAGCGGGCGGACGATGCGCGCCTTCTTGTCGCCGCTCGCGACGACTACCGGATAAATTCCCGCCAGGCCCCTCGTCCCCGCACCGCGTAAGAATTTCAGCAGGACGGTCTCGGCCTGATCGTCCAAGGTGTGAGCGGTGGCGACCGAATCCAAGCGTTGCTGGTCGGCAAGCTGCGCGAACCAGCGATACCGCAGCTCGCGTCCCGCCGCCTCGATGCCTAGCTTGGTGGTCAGGGCGTAGTCGGAGACGTTGTCCTGCCCAGCAAAGAAGTCCAGACCATGCTCTCTCGCCAGCTCTGCGACGAAGGCTTCGTCTGCGTCCGATTGCTCGCCGCGCAGGCCATGATTGAAGTGCGCCACTGCCAGCACGATGCCAAGCTCGGCACGAAGTTCCAGCAGCACGCGCAGGAGGGCAACCGAATCCGCACCGCCGGAAACGGCCGCGGCTACGCGGTCTCCCGCCCGCATCAGGGACTGGTCGCGGATGTATCGCAGCACCTTTTCGCGCACGGGGCTATAGTACGGCATGACGACGGTCTTCGCCTTTCGCTACTCGTTTCTTGCTCCTGCGTCTAGATCCCGAGCTTCCAAGCTGTGCCGCCGTGACCCTGAGTAACGGGTTCGCGCGGACCTGCGAATGCATAGTCAAAGCGAGTGCCTGGACCGATGGTCAGAATTGAGGCGGGTCTTTCGGCAGCGCCTTGGAGTTAATGCCTTCGCAGGTCGCGTTGTCGATGGACAGGTTGCCGTTGGCGTCCAGCTTTATCGTCCAGACAGTGTCGTAGTCATCCTCAGGCCACATGGGCACCGGTGGGACATTGCCGTGATAGCTGGCGAGCAACGCGTTGACGGTTGGTGGAATATGATCGTGCTCCCATCCCACCAGCAGGGACTGATTCGAGAACGTTCCGCCGGTAAAGAAAAAATCGCTGGCCTGCGTGGCCAGCTGAGGCGGGTTTTGGGCCAGCATCTCGAAGCTTGCGGCCAAGTTGTAGGGCAAATTGTTGGCAATGGCGTAGGGCAGCACGGTCGTGTTGGTCCTGACATAGGAGTACAAATCGCCTACTACGCTTGGGGTCCCGGTGAGGTCCTGCGCAGGATCAATGGAGTACACCAGATTAGGATGGATTTTGCCGCGCAACGCGTTGGGAAGATCCAGCGCGCGCCATTGACCCGGGCCAACATAGTTGCCGTCTTCCCACCAGCTGGTCGGATGCGCCTCGGCGTGCCGGATAAAGTACAGCGTCTCGTTGGTGTTGATTCCGGCTGGAGCTACGGCTCCGCCGACGCCACCAGTTACCTGGATGTGGAACATTGTGTTGGTAGTTGCCGGCAGACAAGCCGCGCTAACGATGCCGCCTGGAGGCAACGCAGGGTAACTATGAGGCGGGTTCACGTTGCTGTTGTAGGTGACCAGGCTGGCGCGGCCCGATGGCGCTGCCGAGATCCCATAAATATAGTTTGGGCCGGCATAGCTCTCAGGCAACGCTAACTTGTATCCCTCGAGATCGTTGATGCCCGACATCAGGGTACGGACGGTTTCCCACGGCGCGGAGAAGACGTAGAATCCGGGCTCGTTTGCCTTCACGATATCGCTCATCAGGGTTTCGTTGGCGCCTTCCAGATCTCTGAAATCGAGACCCTGGCAACTGTTCGTGAGTCCAGATCCAATCGTTGGGCAAGTTATGAACGGCGGGGCAACTCCATCCGGGAGGGGCGCTGACGAATACGACACATTGACGGGATAGCTGCTGGCGGAAACCGGCGTATTGCTCTCATAGGACAAAGTGATCTGATTCAGCATGGCGAATTGCTCAATTGTTTCCAGCCCCGCCATGTCAGGATATTGGTTTGCGGTTTGCATGTGGGTCATGGGTACAACAGCATAGATAGCCGTGACGCTGTTCCCTCCCAGTACGTCTTGCTGGAGGAAGGTTGCCATGCGAAGCGACCGCTGCAATCCCTGACTGGTGAGGTTGGCGGTGCGCGGATTAATGTCTCCGGGAGCGTGGTAGGCCAAATCCTCGCTAACTACAAAGATCAGGTTAAGGTTGGCGGCGCTTAGCGGAACGGGAGCCGGCGGCGTGGGCGGATCAGGAGCGGCCGGGCCGCCGCATCCTGTCAGCAGTGACATAGTAAGAACCAGCAACAGCAGCCATCCCATCGTAATCCTGTGCCTGGCGGTCATGGGTTTTCTCCGGGAATTCGTGCCTACCGTATAGCCGATCCGGCCTGCGAAATCACCGACTGCATTACCGGCGTCAGTTGCACCACCAGCTCGGCGTTATAGGAGTGCGAGGTCGTATCGTTGAGCGGGTAGGTGAGATAGACGCGAGCCGCGCCAAGCGCATATCCCCGGGACTTGTACGCCGGCGAACCAGCCTGCACCGCCGGATCGACGTTGGTGATGATGATGGACACCGTATTGTCGCTGTTACGGCGAATGTCAAAGGTGCGAAACTGCTGGGGATGATCGCGCAACGAACAGGTTTCGGCTTCCCAAAAGGCCAGGGTTGGGTCGCCGTGGGGATCGGGCTGCGGCGTCACTACATTCACATGCCGGTGTCCCGCCATCCACAGGATGAGATTGGGATACTGGTGGAGCGTGTTGAGCACGTAATCGTCGGTATACTCCGGTCCGGGCCACATTGGAAAAGGCGTGGTGTCGGTCAAGCTGTTTTGCGGCAGGATGGGCACGTGCGCGCAGATCACCATCAGTTGATTGTCGGTCTGTCCGGCGTGGAGTTCGTTGACCAGCCACTGGTAGCGCTGGTCGTCGAGCGAGCCGACGGCATATTCGTCCAGGCCCGGTCCCTTTACCGTATCGTCCAGCACAATGAACTTGATGGTTATGTCGGACTTCGGCACGAAGCTATAGCAGGCCATGCCGCTGGCTAAGTTGGCCTGGGTAAACCCGTGACCCACGGGACGGCTGGTGGTGTTAAAGAACTCCGCCATCCAATTCTGGGTAGTTGAGGCGAGACTGGCCATGGTATGGCGGTGTGCATCCGCAATGACGGTGGGAGGCGGAGTGAAGTCCGCCGTCGGCCCGGCCCCAATAATGTTTCCGTATGGCGTCGTGCCATCGACGACACCCATATAAGCGCCCGTACTATCGATGATTGGCTTTCCGGGATTGTCTTCTATGTTCAGAATGGTGCTGCCGATGTGGGCGCTCCGGGTCTTGGTGTTTTCAAACGCCGAGCCCATCCAGAACTGATCGTGGTTGCCGATGACTTGGAACCAGGGAATCTCGGGATTGAGGCCGGCAGCATAAAAAGGCATCTGGTAATCGATGGTGGTTGCCCCGACATGAGCGCCGGAGCTGGGAGTGATTACCTTGCCATCGATGGTGTCGAGGAACCAGCGCAGTTCGTTGTATTGCGAGTTGTTGCAATCGTCTCCCAGCGATATCCCAAAATCGAATGGCGTCAGGTGGTGCAGGGCGTTGATGGTCTGCACGGCGGCATCGAGCACGTGTGGCGTGGACAGAATGATGGGCGAGTAGGCCGATGACTCGCCGGAACCATACCCGGCGCTTAGGCCAATGTAGTTGGCTTGCGCCGGCGATTCCTTATCGGCAATGTGAATGTCGGACATGGAGTAGTAGAACAGCAACTGCGCGACGTTGGGCGCTCCCATGTAGGCCGGCGCCAGATCCTTGCGCACGACATGCTGCAACGGCCCACCAATATTCCAGGCACTGTAGCCGTATCTAGCATAGTCAACCACATCGCCCGGGTTGATCTGGAGCGCGGTTGGTGGGACTGCCACCGGGCAAACTTGCCGCTGTGCGGTGGTGTAGACCTGACGGCTGATCGGCCAGGACACAATCTGCGGCGGCGCCGGTTGAGGCGGCGGCGTTGTATTGCTTCCGCACCCACTTAGTTCCAGCATGCCGAGGCCGACGCCGGCGGTTTGTAACGCGCCAATCCCAATGCCGATAGTTTTGACGAAGTCTCTCCTGCTTATTTCCTGTTTCTTGCTTTGGTTGACCACGGAATCGCCTCCGGTTGTTGCAGGCCTTCAAATGCCAAAGCGTCGCGATGTCAGGGCGAGCCGGGCCTCAGCGGAGGGTCGCGTCGGCCTCTCGGAACTGTTCCAGGCAGTGCGTCGCAACCGTGCATGGGACACGAATCGTCATTGGCCCCATCGGCATTTCACAGCCCGCCCTTTACCGGGGAGGTCGCGATGGCGGCCAGGCGTGCACGTA
>CAWKIR010000002.1:0-51211 GCA_963849815.1 uncultured Acidobacteriaceae bacterium
ATGTAACCGTGGTGCCGATTTCGGCGGTAGTGCGCAGCCCCTCGAATCCGAATGGTTTTGCAGTGTTCGTGACCGAAGGTGCTGGCGACATGGCGAAGGTGCACACCCAGGACGTGACGCTGGGCAATACCTACGGCAACATGATCGGAGTTCGCAGCGGAGTAAACATTGGCGATCGCGTTGTAACGTCGGGAACCAACATGATCAAGAGTGGCGATGAAGTGCGGATTATTCCGTGAAGAGGAAATCGAACCGCAGATCCCTCACCGACTAAAGTCGGTTCGGGATGACAAATCTAAAAGAGTCGTAACGGCGCACCCGTTCGGCAAGCTCAGGGCATGGCTAAAGCTGCGCCCCTTCAAAACAACTCGAACCCTGGTTTCGGCACGCCTGAAGGCGTGCCCCTTCAAGGCGCAGCGGCGGCAGATTTATCTAGTACGCGTGGCTTAGAGAAGCGCAATGTCGATCCATCACAAGTCCGACGCTGAGATCATCGCGACCACGCATAACACTGCCCGCTTCTTCACCGAGCACCGCCAGGTTGGACTCATTCTGCTGGTGGCGACCTTCGTTTGGGGCTGGTATGGCTACCACAAGATGCCCAAGCGCAAGGACCCTGACATTCCGGTTCGAGTAGCGGCGGCACAGTGCCAGTGGCCGGGCGCGACCGCCGAACAAGTCGAGCAACTGGTCACCCGGCCCATGGAGCAGGCGGCCGCGCAAAACACCACTATCAAACCGCCCAGCCCCTCCAACTTCGGCATTCGATCGCTTAGCTTCCCCGGCTTGTCGGTGGTTTATATCCAGCTCGACGACAACGTAAAAGACAAGCAGAAGGAATTCAGCGACATTAACCTGAAGATGAACCAGCTCCAGTTGCCGCGCGGCGCTGGGCCTATCCAGTTCAACAGCAACTTTGGCGACACGGCCGCGCTGATGCTTACGGTCGCCAGTCCCATCGTCACGCCTACTGAGGTCGCGCTGCGGGCCATCGCTATCCGCAAGGCCATCGAGCAGACGCGGAGCGAGCTGCCCAGAAATTCGCCGCAGCCGCGAGTTAGCATCGTTTACGCCTTCCCGCTTTCGGTTGCTGCGGGCCCGGTGCGCGACAATTTCGAGAACATTGCCCACATTGCCCAGCGCAATGGCACCCTCAGGGACCTGCACTTCTTTGACGGCCCCGGCTATGTTGGCCTCGACGCCAGTACCACTTTCGATGACGAAACGATTCGCCAGCGCGGCGAGCAACTGATCAAGAACAATCTGCAACGCTCCGAGCTTTATCCCGACGCCTGGCAGCCTGCCATCATCCGCAACCCGGCCGACACCGACGCGCAACTCGCCAAAGTCGCAGGCGCGAAATATTCTTACCGCCAGCTCGACAATTACACTGACCTGATTCAACGCACGCTGCAAGGCGTGCCCGAGACGTCGACGATCACGCGGTCGGGCGTGCTCCAGGAGCAGATTTACCTCAACTACTCACAGCAACGGCTGGCGCAATATGGATACGATCCTTCCAAACTAAAAGATATTCTGAACGCGCAGAACATCACGCTGCCGGCAGGTTCGCTGGAGGTGGGTCCGCAGGACTTGGTCATTAATCCTTCAGGCTTGTTTCCCGATGCGTCCGCCATCGGCAATGTCATCATCGGCGTTTCGTCTTCCAACAGTCCGGTCTACCTGCGCGATCTGGTTGACATCTCGCGGACGTACCAGAGTCCCCCGACTTTTTTGAATTACCTGACCTGGCGTGATGCCGCGGGAAACTGGGTCCGCAGCCGCGCTATTTCGCTGGGAATCAACATGCGGTCGGGGCAGCAGATCGACCTGTTCGGCAAGCATGTCAAGCAGAAGCTGGAAAGCCTGAAGCCGTATCTGCCGGACGACCTGGTCATCGTTCCTACCTCCAGCCAGCCGGTGCAGGTGAAGGAGCAGATCGATCTGTTCATGGACGCGCTGTACGAGGCAATTGGTCTGGTGGTCATCGTCTCGCTGATCGGCTTCTGGGAGTGGCGCTCGGCGGTGCTGATGGCGATCTCGATCCCCATCACGCTGGCCATGACCTTTGGCGCCATTTACATGCTCGGCATCGACATCCAGCAGGTATCGGTGGCGTCGCTGATCATTGCCCTGGGATTGCTGGTGGACGATCCCGTGGTGGCCGGCGATTCCATCAAGCGAATGCTGGCCGAGGGGCACCCGCGTATTGTCTCGCCTTGGCTTGGGCCGACGAAAATCGCGACTGCGATTATGTACGCCACGGTGACCAACATCGTCGCGTACCTTCCGTTTCTAATGATCACAGGCACTACCGGCGAATTTATCTACAGCTTGCCGATAGTGATGACGGTCGCCCTGGTCTGTTCGCGGCTGGCTTCCATGACGTTCATCCCGCTGCTGGGTTACTACCTTCTGCGGCCGGGCAAACCCGAACCGCCCATCGAAGAGCGGCGCAGCAAAGGCTTCACGGGCAGTTATGCGGCGGTTGCTAAGTTCGCCATCGAACATCGCTGGAAGGTCGCCATTGGCTCGCTGGCGTTCCTGGTGCTGGGAGGGTTTCTGTTTACCCGGTTGAAGACATCGTTCTTCCCCGATGATGTGCAGTACTGGTCTTATGTCGATGTCTGGCTGCCTAATGATGCCAACTTCGATGCTACGAATACGGCAGCACAGCAGGTAGAGCAGATCATCCGCCAGCAAGCGGATGACTGGGGCAAGCAGCATCCGGCGAAGGACGGCTCGCCGTCGCAGATCTTGCGCTATGTGACGACCTGGGTGGGCGGAGGCAGCCCTCGGTTCTGGTTCTCGGTCTCGCCCCAACCCAAGCAACTGAACTATGCGCAGGTTCTGGTGCAGCTGACCGACAAGGACATCACCCCGAAGTTTGTCGATCAGGTGCAGCCCGTGCTTAGCGCCAAGCTGCCAGGCGTGCGCTGCGATTACCGCCAGCTACAGACCAATCCCATTAACTATCCCGTGGAGATTCGCGTGGTCAGCGACGCGGACGTCAGTTCCTCGCGAAGCGCCGAAGACATTGCCGAGATGCGCAAGATCACTGCGCAGGTGGAAGACATTGTGCGCTCCGCGGTCGAGGCCCGCCGTGTTCGCAACGAGTGGCAGAGGGAAAGTTTTCAGGTGACGCTTCAGGTCAATCCGGATCGCGCCAACATGGCCGGAATCACGAACCTGGATGTGGCGAATTCGGCGACCAGCGCCATGAGCGGCACCACCGTCACCACCTTGCAGGACGGGGACAAGAACATTCCAGTCGTGGCCCGCTTGCAGATGAATGAGCGCTCGAGACTGTCGGACATTCAGAATCTATACGTGTATTCGCAGTCGTCGCAGGACAATACCAAGATCCCGCTGGTACAGATCTCCGACATCCAGAACAGCATGACGACGAACCGCATCGTTCGTATCGATCATTTCCGCGAGATGTCGATCTACGCTTTCCCCGCTCCCGGCCATCTGGCATCGGAGATCACGAACGCCGTCATACCCAAGCTGAAGGAGTTCGAGAAAACCATGCCGCCGGGTTACAGGGTCACGATTGGCGGCGAATACAACAAGCAGCAGGATGGCTTCCGCAACCTCGCCTTGGTGCTGGTCATATCAGTGATGACGATTTACCTGGCGCTGCTCTTCCAGTTCAACAACGCCATTAAGCCGCTGCTGGTGTTTGCGGCGGCGCCCTACGGGGTGGCGGGCGCCATCTATGGGCTGTGGGTGATGAAGACGTCATTCGGTTTCATGGCGTTTCTCGGCATCGCCAGTCTGATTGGTGTCATCGTCAGCCACGTGATCGTGCTCTTCGACTTCATCGAGGAGATGCATGCCAAAGGAGAGCCCTTTGAAGAGGCGGTAATCGATGCTGGTATCATTCGCTTGCGCCCGGTGATGATCACCGTCAGCGCTACGGTTCTGGCGCTGTTCCCCCTGGCCATGCATGGCGGCCCGCTGTGGCAGCCGTTGTGCTATGCCCAAATCGGTGGACTGACGGTGGCTACTTTTATAACCTTGCTGATGGTTCCGGTGCTGTACTCGATATTTGTGCTGGACTTAAGAATACTAGTATGGGCCCCTGAGCAAGAGAGCGTTACCTCAGCTACACTTGCGCCTGCGAGTTCTTCCCCTGCGACTGCGGCCTCTGGCGACTAGTCGCGAACCTAAATCTAAAACACGCCAAGCCGTACTGGAGATAACGATGACGATGGAAGGTCGGTTGAAGCTGAATTGCGGAATTCTAATGGTTGTTGCACTGCTGGCGACTCCAGCTCTTGCCCAGATGGGTGGTGGTCAGGGGGGCGGGGAATTGCAACAGAAACTCGCCGTCTTGAAGCAGTCCGCCGCGGCAAATAAGCAGAAACTGCACCAGTATCAGTGGGTGGAAACCCAGACGCTCACCCTTAAGGGCGAGCAGAAGCCGCCGAAGTCGAACCTGTGCAGCTACGGTCCCAGCGGACAGATTCAAAAGGTCCCTATCGACCAGCAACAACCGCAGCAGAGCGGCCGCCAGGGCAGGCTGAAGCAGCACGTGATCGAGAAAAAGACCGAGGAGATGCAGGATTACATGCAGCAGGTGAAGGGAGTCATCAGCATGTACGTTCCTCCTGAGGCGCAACTCATGGAGAAGGCCTTCCAGGCGCACAATGTCTCGATCGTGCCCGGCGGGGGCGCGGCGCAGCTGGTCTTTAAGAACTATGCCCAGCCCGGCGATCAGATGACGATTGCGTTTGATATGGCGACGAAGAAGATTCAGACCCTGAACGTCAATACGTATCTGGGTGACGCCAAGGACGCGATAACCCTGGCTGTGCAATTCGCCAGTTTGCCTGACGGGACCAACTATGCGGCGCAGACCGTTCTGAATGCACCGTCCAAGCAGATCAGCGTGACCACGACCAACACCAACTACAGCAAGCTGTCGCAGTAGCTGGCGGAGTTGTTTCCGGTTTCAGTGGGGGAGTGAAGTGAAAGCCAGCGAAACGCTGGCCTTCACTGGCCCTCAAGCGTGCACACGACGTTCATTTCTTTGCAGACATGCAGCACTCCCTGCACCACCAGAGAAGCCGAGCTGGGCTGCGCGTCTGTGAGGTTGGAAGCAATCACCAGTTGGGTCAACTTTTCGCCTAGAGGAGTGGCCTGCATGCTCGCCACCTGCGCGCCCTTGGCGAACATCACTTCCCGTTTCTTCGCGTCGCTGCCGGTGATGGTTAGGTCAGTACGGGCTTGTAGGGACTTCATCGCCGTCTGATAAACCTTATCGGCATTGGCTGTGAGCACCACGGTGGCGACATCATAGCCGGGTCCATTCGCAGGTTTGTTGGACATCTGCTGGATACGTCCCGAGACCGCCCGAGCCACCATTACCCATTGCGCCTCAGCGCCGACGGCGCTGAATAAGACGGTTGCAACTATCGCCGACGTTACTAACCACTTGCGAATCGTCATGGCATCCTCAAATCTCAGTATAGGATTCACTTCTCAGCCCACTGGCTCTACTGCCCGAGCATCCCCTTTTTCAAGTCTGCATTAGGCGGCTTCGGCCCGAGCCATACTGAGAAGAGTACCGGGCCGAACGCCGGACCAGTGATGGTCAACATCTCTTTGCCGTTGAGGGTGAAGGTCGTGCCCGTGCCCGGGACATAGGTAAAGACCATTTGATCGCCCACCTTGACGGGTTCGAGCGCGCTAAGCAGACGGTCGATGTCGGGCTTCATCAACCTCACTGCGTCAGCAGAGTTGTCGTGGAACGACTCGTTGAACGCGTCGGCCATTTGGCTCTTGCTGGCGGCGTGCACCATCTGCATGACAATCTGCTTGGGCTCGTCCGCCTTGATGATGGCGTTGGCGTCCGACGACTTCTGCTGAAGGTAGAGACCAGCCACGTAGACCTTCACCATGTACTTGGTGCGCACGCCGAGGCCATTGAGCACCAGTTTGGTGTTACCAACCTGCTGCGTGTCAGGCAGGGTGACGCCGGCCAGACTGGCAGCCTGTAGATTGAACATCGATGTCATTACGAACACAACAATAGTCAGCAATACTGCGCTCTTATGCATGAGGGCTCCTTAATGAAGCAAAGTGAACGCCGAGATCGTAGCACACCTCGAACCCGGCGACGTGCCCCCGCTGAGGCGCGGCGAGGGCTCGGTTACTGGTTTGTGTTGCGCCCAGGGGTCAGCGACTTCAGGTATGCCAACACCGCTTGGGCGTCGGCGGGCGTCATATGGAAAGTGGGCATCGGGGCGCGCAGAGGCTTACCGGTGTCCGCGATTCCCGTCGTCAGCAGAGTAATCATCTGGACATCGGTCATGGGTGGCAAGCCGGCAATGCGTGGCGCCAGGATCGGCCAATCAGTCTCAGGATGGGCCGGCAGGTAGGGCACCGGTGCCCCAGCCAGCCATCGGCTGTAGTCAAGTTCGCCGTTGTCCTTGCGGGGGGTGTGGCAGTTGCCGCAAGCTGCGATTCCCACCACAATGTACTTGCCGCGCTCAACCAGCGTCCCATTGCCACTATCTTTGGCGGCCTCCCGCATCGGCTTCGTGTCCTGGGCATTTGTTAAGTTATGTCCGGCCGCGAGGAACAGCAGAAACACGGCAATTGACACCCCGGCGCCCATGCGCCTGAAGGTGCTGATGATACTCGAACGGTGAAATAGCATAGGGCTGCAATTTTCCTCCCTAACGAAATTTGTCGCAAGCCTAAATGCATAGAGGAGGAAGCTTGGCAGGAACCGCCGGTCGCGCCGTACTTCGCTCGCAGTGGTTCGCGGCAAAGTACAGCGCAGGCCGGCGAGTGGTTAAGCTCCGTTGGTGGAGTGCAGAACGCGGAAGGCATTTCCGCCGTTGGCCCAGATCAGCACCAGGGCATCCTGCCCTTTGGGGACGCTGGCCAGAGCCTTCTGAACATCGGACGCGCTCTTCGTCTCATGACGATTCACGCCCATAATGACCTGCCCAGGCTGCAAACCGGCGTCGTCCGAGGGGCTGCCCGGCTGCACCCGCTCGATGACTGCTCCATGCAGGTCGTCTGGCGCGCCCAATTGCTGGCGCAGGTCAGGAGTCATGTCGGCGATTCCCAAACCCCAGCGCGGCTTGTCGTTCGCATTGTCCGCAACCTTGGTTTCGCCGTTGCTACCGTCCATGCCTACCAGTGTGATAGGGACGGAAATAGATTTGCCATCGCGCACTACCTGCAACGCAATCTGGGTCCCGGGAGTCATCTCGCCAACTTCCATCTGGAGCTCTCCGGCATCGGTGATCTTCTTTCCGTTGATCTCCGTGATCACGTCGCCCACCTTCAGGCCTGCTTTCGCGCCCGGCGAATCCGCTTCCACCTGGGTGACGACCGCGCCGTTATTGTCATGGACGTCAAAGAACTTCGCGTTTTCCGGGGTAACATCGGTGATGCCGACACCCATTCGCCCGTGGCTCACTTTGCCGTAGCGAACCAGCGACTGGACCACCGGACTGACGATCTGCGTCGGTATAGCAAAGCCCATTCCGGAGAACGTACCCGAAGGCGAGATCAGGAAGGTGTTGATGCCGACTACCTCGCCGCGAGCATTGACCAGTGGACCACCCGAGTTGCCAGGATTAATGGCGGCATCGGTCTGGATGAACTGCCCTGGCTTGTGTGGATCATCGTTGTAGGGATTGGGGCGATTCAGCGCGCTGACAATCCCGCGAGTCACCGTAAAGCGGAAGCCGTAGGGATTGCCGAAGGCGAGCACGGTCTGTCCGGGGTGTAATGCCGACGAGTCGCCAATAGGAACGTTGGGAAGATTAGTGGCATCGACCTTGATGACCGCCAGGTCGGTAAGGGGATCGGTACCCACGACTTTCGCCGTCAGAATGCGACGGTCGCTGAGGGTCACTTTGATCTCGGTCGCGCCATCGACCACGTGATTGTTGGTGACGATGTAACCGTCCGGCGAGATGATGACGCCGCTACCGATGCCGTGCTCGATGCGCGGCTGCGACTGCATTCCCTGGCCGCCGAATTGCTGACCAAAGAAACGCTGCAGCTCGTCGGGAACGCCTTCAGCAAGGGGCTGAGTCTTCGCGCGCGAAGCTACAGCGACGTTGACAATGGCCGGGGTCACGCGGGCGGCGACGGCCTCCATTGCCTGGTCAAGCGAAAGCAATGCGCCTACCTGGCTATTGTCCAGCGGTGCGGTATTAGACGACACTCCGGCCCGCGCCGGGCCGAGCGAACTGTAACCGACGAAGGCCGCAACCAGCGCCAGGGTCAGCACTAAGGCTGCGGGTTGCTTGCGGCAGGCCTGCCATCCACGGGTAATCCAAGCTTTCATGTTTCTTCTTTCTCCTCCAGATAAAAAGATTGCGTGAACCGACACTCCCCGTTTCCGGCGGCAGTGGAATCTCCGAAGCGCCCGAGCGCACTGATTGTGATGGACCGGCCTGGCCAGGTCATGACGAATGTCGTTGAAATTCCGGCCGCGGTCCGATGTTTCGTACTGGGGAGGTTACAACACTGAATTGGACGACGGTTCCGTGGAAAGGTAAGCAAACCGGCATCGGCTCCCTTCGCGAGAATCGGGTTGCGAGATCGAGGCGCCGCTGCTATTGACCGAAGTCATTACACCTGACGCAGTTGGTCACGGCAGCGCCCACCCGCCGTGGACTAACCTCTGTGAGTGCCATCACATCGCGGCACCTGTATGCCGTGGGAAATTAGATAGGTCTGCAAGTTTGGGGAGAAGCGCACGATCGATCAACTGATAGCTCCCGCGCCCGAAGCAACTCGGATTTCGACGATCAGGTCACACCGGATCATGCCGCACCGAGACCAAGGAGCGCTGCGCGCCATGCGCTTTGCCATGGGGCTCTCGCTGGCCTTCGGTGTATTGATGCTGATCGGCAAGATGACAGCGTATTTTATGACCGGCTCGGTGGCCATTTTGTCCGATGCGGCCGAGTCCGTCATTCACGTAATCGCGGTGGCATTCGCGGCCTTCAGCCTGCGGCTCAGCACGAAGCCGGCAGAGCCCGAATTTCCTTATGGTTACGAGAGGATATCGTTTTTCTCCGCTGGATTTGAAGGCACAACGATCGTTCTGGCGGCGATGTTCATTCTGTACAACGCCGTGGAGAAGTGGATGGCCGGCCTGCAACTGGAGAACCTGGGAGCGGGGACGCTGGTGGTGCTGGCGGCAGGGGTCCTTAATGCGGGATTGGGCTGGTACCTGATCCGAACTGGGCGGCGCAACCAGTCGATTATTCTGGAGGCGAATGGCAAACATGTACTCACCGACAGTCTGACCAGTTTCGGTATTGTGGCCGGCCTTGGCCTGGTCATCCTGACCAAATGGAAGCCTTTCGACCCGCTGCTGGCGATCGCCGTGGCGATCAACATCTTATGGACGGGTGGGCGCCTGGTGTGGGGTTCTGCCGTGGGACTGCTTGACCATTCAGAGCCTGAGGTGGGGAAAGAAATCCGCAGTGAGCTGGATACCATCTGTAGCGATCTGGGCCTGCAATATCACGGTGTGCGCTATCGTGCGACCGGCTACCGGCAGATCATCGAAGTGCACTTGCTGTTCCCGGAGGCGATGCCGGTCGGCGAAGCGCATCGACTGGCGACGCAACTGGAAGAACGCCTGCCGCAAGAACTCAGCGTTCCCGCGGATGTGTTCACCCATCTGGAGTCGCTGGAAGACCACGCAGCGGTGCACACCAAAGAGCACTACACAGGAAAGCCGGAATAAGCCAGCCTCATGCAGGCCTAAGTAACGGTGTAATTCGTATTAGCGCGATCGGTCTTCGCGTGACCTAGTTCACCGGCCCCAGATACTGGTCCAGCCAGTCCAGTGATTGTTTGATGAGTTCATTGCGCGGAATGTTGTGAGCAGTGTCAAACACCAGATGTTTCTTCTGATCGTTCTTCGATCCGAGCATTTGGAAGAATGGATTCTGGGTGGATTCCAGCGGAAAGAAGAAATCGTAGCGTCCATTCAGCATCAGGACCGGCTGCTGTACGCGTGAAATGAAGTTGATGGTGTCGACTTCGGGTAGCGAGCGATGGAAGTCGAGTCCGCCAAGAGCGAGGACAACTACCTTGATGCGAGGTTCGACGGCGGGGATGAGGCCTCCCATTTCGGCGCCCCAGCTGTAGCCGTAGTAGGCCAGCTTGCTGTGATCGAGCTCAGGACGGGTCTCCGCGTAGTCGATGGCCCGCGAAGCGTCCTTCTCCCACATGATGACGTGGTCTCGCCAGTCGCTGGTGGTGCTGGCTACGTCGGATTCCATGCCATCGCCACGTTCATACGTGCTCTTGTAAACGGGATACAGAACGGCGCGGCCGCTCTTGAGAATACCGTCCAGAGCGGCCGTGGTGTAAAGCGAAAACGTTCGCAGCAAGAGGGCGTTGGATCCGGGAAAGAAGAGGACCGTCTGGTATGGCGGGGTGCCTTTCTTAGGAAGGAAGAGGTAGGCAGTAGCCCGTTCGTTGCCGTAGGCTGCCGTGTAAGTAATCTTCTGGGCTGTCCAATCCTCGTCGCCCTTGCCAAATGGCTCTACCGTGGCGTTCAGCGGTTTCTTGTCGTAGGAATACAGGCCGCGATAGGCCCGGAACAACTCGTCGGAGACGGGCTTCTCCCTGGTCAAGTCGCGTCTGGGTGACGGCATGGGGTCGGTGGCGACTTTGGGGACTGACTCCGGTTCGATGTACTTGACACAACGGAATCCGATATTCGACGTGCGAAGAAATGCCGACTGCGCGTCAGGATCAACGAACATATAGGCCGGCTCGTCCCAGGCTCCGCCCAAGACGTAACGCTTGCCCGACTCAGCTTTGGTCCAGATCCACTCTTTGACATTGCCGGCCATGTCGTAGCTGCCCCACGGGCTCATGTCCTGCTTGCTGCCGACCGGCAAGACACCTGCGGTGCCGAAGTTGCTTGCGGGCACGATGTATGCCGCGGAAACCGGTCCCGCAGCCCGATTCCAGTGATAGATGGTGGGCAAACTCTTGCCGGCAAACTCCGCGTAGGCGGCAGCTTCGTACCAGCTTATGCCGGTGACAGGAAAGTCATCTTGTCCTTTGGGATATTCGCCTTGCGCCCAATCCTTGGGTCCCGGGCGGCCAGTCCCATCGCGAAATCGCGCCATCGCCTCTTCCCACGACAGATGCTTTCCGTCCAGCTGAAAATCGACTTTCCAATAGTCGCGTTTCTGGTATCCCCCTTGATCGACAAAGGCCTTGAACTGGCGGTTCGTCACCTCATATTGATCGATCCAATAATCCTTGAGCTCCAACTCCGGCATTCCTTCGTAGCCCGGAATGTACAGCGTCCTGGAATATTTCGCAGGCGAGACACGTACCATGCCGGGAGGAGTCTTACCAGCCTCGTCGAGAGTAGCGCTTCCCACCACCGGCTTACCGGGAGTGGTGGGATACCAGCCGAACAAGGCGCTGGTTGTCCGGAGAACGCTACCGAACCCCGGTTTTTCGAACTTCCAAGCAAACATGCCGCGCGGCTGCCGAAGATTCCTGAGCGGAGTCGTTCCCACCAATACCCAAGGCGCACCGGCCTCGCCGTAGCGCCGGCGGTAGACATCTGCGCCGGGCGGTGTCGACTCCAGCGAAATCTGGTAGGAAATCGCCGGCCACAGCTTGGCCAGCGCGGGATCGCCCGGGATGGATTTCTCCGCCCTTACGGCGAGGGAATAAGCATCGTCGAATTTCCCCTGATCGGCGAGTTGCGAGATTTCGGGTACAGCGACTTCGCGCGCCCAGCGCGCGTCGCGGGAGCGCTTGACCAGCCACGCAACCCCGCAGCCAAGCAGGACGACCACCAGCAGAAGCGGAACCAGCACGCGAGGGCGTTGGGCTTCGCGCGCAATGCGGGCGGGGCTTAGCTGCACGCCTGACTCGGGAAACAGCAAGTCGCGACAGTTCTTGAGTTCGTGCGCGAGTTCGGCGCCTGAGGCGTAACGTGCCGCAGGGTCCTTTTTCAGGCAGCGGGTGACGATGCGACGCACCTCGGGCGGAACGTCTCGCCTGACTTCGTTCAGGGGCTTCGGGTCGTCGCGCATGACCGCCGCCAGCAGCGCGGCACTGGATTGCGCCTCAAACGGCCTGCTGCCCGTCAGCATTTCGTACAGGACCGAACCGAAGGAGAAGACATCGCTGCGGGCGTCGAGATTCTTCCCCTCGGCCTGTTCCGGCGACATATAGGCCAAAGTGCCGACGATCATCCCAAGCGTCGTGGGGCCTGCTGCCATAGTTGCCCCGTCGTCACCGAGTGCAGACGCGGGTGCGGTGAGCTTAGCCAAGCCAAAATCCAGTACTTTGACCAGTCCAGCCTCGTCGACCATGATGTTTGCCGGTTTCAGGTCGCGGTGCACAATGCCTGCGGCATGAGCGCGCGCCAGCGCTTCGGCAATCTGTACCGCGTACTTGATGGCCAGGTCCGTTGCCAAACCACCCGACGGAATCAATTTGTCCAGGGTTTGTCCGGCGACGTACTCCATCACCATGAAGTCGACGCCGTCCTGACGTCCGATGTCGTGAACTACGCAGATGTTGGGATGTTGCAACGCCGAGATGGATTTGGCTTCTTGCTCGAAGCGCCTGTGCAGGTCCGGGTCCGAAGACAGATGGGCCGGAAGGACCTTAATCGCAACTGTACGCAATAGCCGGGTGTCGCGGGCCAGATACACTTCGCCCATGCCGCCGGCGCCGAGCAGCGATTGGATCTCGTAGGGCCCCAGCTTCATGCCCGTGGTCAATGCCATCCGCGCATTATAGTCCGGGGCGCTGAGAGATCCCGTTCGATGGGCGCCGCTGATGGTTCGGTCGCCGCCAAACCCGTCCGGCCTGATTTCTTCGCCGCACTCTCTTGCAAGCAATTGTCAATGAGGTGACTAAAGCGCGGTCGGAGTCTGGCCGATTGTTCTGCTGTGGAATACGGATTTGTTCGATTTCAGAACGCTGACCAAATTCCTCGGACTACATACGTGCCCAGCCTGACGTGGCTTATCGCTTCGCCGGTTGAGGTTTGGCGGAAGCGGAACAGTGGCTCCTGGCGGAGCCACTTTTTTATTGGAAAGGCAATCATAATGAAGAAGTATCTGGCAACGGTCTCGATATTGGTTGGCTTGATGGGCGTGGCTTCATCCCTGGCACAGGCCCAGAGCTGCATCAACGGTAACGAGGGAGCGGCGGGGACAGGCCCCCAGTCCCCCGGCAACATCTGCATCACCAGTTTCACCTATCCGTACCAAAGCGATCCTACCAAGGCACAAATCTGCGCCACGACGGCATCGGCTGGCGACTTTCTGGTCGAGAGCTATTGGGAGATTAACGGTGCGAGTTCTCCGATGGCGGACAACTACGCATATTACAGCTCGACGATGAGCACGTCGCATTGTGGTGTGGTCACCGGGCTTATGCCGGGAGGTAGAGGCAATTACCTGTTGAGTGTGGCGTCCTGCGGAAGCGGCCCAGGTCACGGCGGCAGTTTTGGACAGAATTGCAAGCGCACCGATCCCAATACCAGCATCGCTCCGTGGGGTAACGCCCAGAGCAACGGCCTGCAGTTCAGCACGGTTGCACCCAGCAGCGGCACGTTTAACTGGACGATGTACGCGGCGGCAGCCTCACAGAGTATGTGGCAGGGGCACATGACGCCTGTCGCCATCAGCAACCAGTGGATTTCCGGCGCCTCGACGCCGAACTATCTTATGGTGCAATCCATAACGGTCGATGGACAGAGCTGCGGAGACCCGGTCGATAACCGGATGTCCTGCGGAAGCACCGGCGTGGTGGTGCAATACACTGCCGACAATAGCGAAGCTCCGAGCGCCAGCCAGAGCAACATTTCCGGCAGCTACCTGGTTGAGGGTGGCGCTTATGCCGGGCACTATTTCTGTCAGGCCGAGGCGCAATGCTTCGAGGGGCCGTTCAATAACTTCATCCTGGTAACGCCGGGGACTTCTACCTCGACCTGCAGCAACGCCTGCCACGTGGTCTCTATGACCATGCAAGGCACAGACAGTAACCAGAACAATGTTGGCCCTCCGGCGACGGTCACCTACAATTTCTCGGTGCTGCCGCAACCTGTGTTCCAACCTGTGGCACCTACTACTTTCCCTCCAATCCCGGGCATGAGCAATTACTGGGCGTATCTGGCGAGCTATGGGCAGACCCAGAGCCAATGTGGAAGCGATTGCTACGGAGTGCAGAGTGTGGTGCAGATGCTGAATGCTGAGCTGAATTCTCCGGGCTGGTACTTCGGCGGCGACAACTTCAGCAGCGGTCTCACCGTGGGCCCGCTCGGTATTTGGAACTACGATGGCACGCGAGTGGCTTACGGCGTCGAGACGGTGCTTAGCACCGCGCCGCGCTGGCAGTCCCTGCACAGCTACACGCAGTGGTCTGCGGTGATGGATGGAAACAATGTCGAGGTCAATACCTCGGCTTGCACTTCATCGAGTTCGCGGTGCCCGACCGCCAAGAGCGCTGTGTGTGGACCTCGGTGGAGCGGGACTCTTGGCAACAAGACTACCGATGGTAGCTGCACCTGGGTCAACGTCGGCAACGGCAGTACCTGGAACCTGGTGGCGGAGCGCATCTTCGATCAAGTCTCCGACTGGCAACGCTCGCACGACCACTGGACTACAGACAGCGAGTGGAACCGGTTCACGGACGGCGACGCCATGCACGCGTTCAGGAACTATGCCACCGTCAACAGTTCGACGCCTGACACGCGAGCGGTAGAGTACTTCCTGTTTCCTTTCTTCTCGCCGAGCGGCGACTGGGCGAATACGAATCAACGCATCATCTGGAATGCCTTCGCGCCCGAGACCGACACCATGCGCGACCGGGAATACGAGATTCCTGCGCTGTATAACTGCTGGCTTATGGGTTGCTTTGGCCCGGAAGGCCCGGTGGACAACGGGGTAGACGAACTGAAGTTGCGCGTGGACGCCACCATAGCTGACGCAGAACGAATCTATGAGTACACACCCACGGTTGGCGGGCCATTCCCGATTCCCGGTGGCATGGGAACCGCGAGCTTCGATGCCGGCCTCGTGGCCGAGGCCCTCATTCACTACTGCGCGGTCCAGACCTACCTGGGCCAGCAATGTGACACTCGTATCCACGTGGTTTTGTCGAAGCTGCTGGACTGGCTGTACTCCAACGAATTCAATCTCACCGGCAGTGACTGGTCGCTCCCCTATGCGCTGTGGACGGTTCCTTTTGGTCCGCAGATTTGCCGGTCCGGGTGCACCTATAAGCAGAGTGACCTGAACATGCTGTTGGCTACCGCCTATGCGTGGCTGGGCGCTAACAACGGCGGCACAAGTTACGTGCTGCCCACATCCGGCGTCAGCGCCTGGACTGTGGCCGACACCATGTTCCAGCACGCCTTCGACAATGTGTACGGAGGAAGCAAGGAATTCAGCCAGCTCTACAAGTGGATACCCGAGTACCTCGGCTATCGCAATGGAACGTTGGCCGGGAACGATTCGCTGATCCTCCCACCTCACAATGTTTACCTCGGGCACACGACGCCTACGATAGAACCCTATCCCCAGGCTGAGTACCCGTCGGGTCCAACCTCTACTGTCAACGGCGACACTGTAACCTTCACCTGGTACAACACCAAGCCGGTAGTGACCAGCACGGTGAAGGTGAGCCTGGGCTGCACCGGGGTCTACGCGCAGGCATTCGCCGGCAGCGCGAACCGTCCGATGAGTGGCAGCGACACTCTGTACGTGAACACAGTCGTAGCCACCGGGCTGGCGGCGGGACAATACTGCGCCGGCTTCGGAGGCACCGACTCCCTTGGTCAAGCAGGGTTTGCAGCGGTGGATGTCATGACCGGCCAGCAGGACTGGACCTTCTACGTGAACTAAAGAAAGGGCAGGGAGCGAATGGTCGCTCTCTGCCTCCGCTTCTGCCCACTGCTCCCTCCACTCAGCCTGCCTGGCGAGCGTCTTACGCCGAGCTAACGGCTCTAACGCCGGCGCGTAACGGCCTGGCCACATGGCGTTAATGCCAACATGGTGCACCAATTACAATAGTTCCCTGACTGGGCTGCGATTCCCAGACACTGACAAATCGCGAGGCGGCGACAAGCGGAAGTGATCTCCGTCGTTGTGACGCGAGGCAATCTGACGAGGAGCTGGTGAAATGCGATTCGTGGCCGTGGTACTGATCACCGCGTGCGTCGGTCTATCCTGCGCCGGCCAGATGAAGGCTTCGCACCCGGCGCAATCCGGCCCCGCTGCTCCGACCAATGCGGTTCCGAACGGCGTGTGGGGCGGTGAGCATATTCGCATGGAAGTAAGCGACAGCGGCGCAGACATTGAATTCGACTGCGCCAGGGGAAGTATTTCGCAACGTTTGGCGCTTGACGATAAGGGACGCTTCAAGGTCCAGGGTCTCTATATGGCTCAGACGCCAGCGCCCGCCGCGGTTGATGGCGGCTTACCTGCTTCAGGGGTCAAGGCCACCTATACCGGGACCGTCAGCGGGTCGAGCATGCGGCTCGAGGTTTTCATCGAAGGGCAGGACATGCCGCGGATTTTTGATCTTGTGCAGGGCGATCAGGGTCATCTGGCGAAGTGCGCCTGATCGGGAAGAGGTGCAGGCCAGGCAGTCGCCGGCGCACGTGTGCGGCAACGGTGGCTGAGTTGCCGATTGTCCCGAGGCGGTGAACACGAAACCAAACCGCGCGAGAACGCGCAGCGTCATCCCCGTCTGCTCGGCATACGAGATGCTAATCCTCTTCCTCTACCCGAAGTCGCAGGCCCGGCACTAATAGGCCATAGTGGCCAAAAATCTTCCATCGCTGCCGACAATTTTCTTTACACACCTACTAGGGAGATAGTACACAGGATACCTGCTTTCCAGTTACTCAAAGATGTGACCGTGATCGAGGCGGACAGCCTCGCGAAACACCGGATTCGCTCTCGAACCCGGAAATTCTCCTCGGAGACAAATGATGAATCGTCGCCTACTTCGTCGTCCTGATGTTGTTTGTCTTTGTATCCTGGCCACAATCCTCGCTCTATCACCCATCGCCGGTGCGCAGAGGACAGACGGCCCCACCGCAGAAAAACCGACGCTGGTGGCCGACAAGATCAGCTACTTGCCGGGCGAGACGATGATTTTTAGCGGCGGCAGTTGGAAGCCGGGAGAGGGAGTCACGATCGTCATTAAAACCGATTCCGCGGGCATCGTCGCCACCATCCACGGCAGCGCCGACGAAAACGGCGTCTTAAACATCTCCGCAACTATGCCGAAGCTGCCTTCGTTGGGCAGTGCTAACACTGGCGGCAAGAACACGCCGATTCTCACAGCTACCGCGATAGGCTTCGGGGTCATCGGTCTCCACTCAGTTCACTCTCGGCCACGCTCCCACCGATGCCGAGCGTCTTATCAGCGAGGAAGAATTCTGGTACCACCGGCTGACGTATCCGACGGGCCACTACTCGCCCGCCTGGACGCGTGACGCTGCCGAACAAGACAAGGCGATCAAGCGCGGGGTTCCGGCTGGGCGCAAGGGCGTGGTCCTGAATCCCGCACTCGGCATCAAACCGATGAACATGCAACAGCTTCACTGCCCTTGGTCCGATGCCCGAGCACATGACGGGTTGTTCCGGCTGTTATGACTACGGAACCACCGAGGGACGCGTCAATGCCATCGTGACCGATCCGACGACGACCACGAACGGCAGCATCGTCGCCTATATGGGCAGTGTCGGCGGCGGCGTTTGGAAAACAACAAACTGCTGCACCGCCAACACCACGTGGACCGTCACCACCGATAGCCCGCTGCTGGCGACCACCAGCATCGATACGCTGGCGATCGATCCCAACAATCACCTCACCATCTATGCCGGCACCGGCGATCTGAATTACGGCTCATTCTCCATGGGCAGCCAGGGCATCTTTCAGTCCATCGACGGCGGCAACACCTGGACTGTTCTGGGCGCCAGCGTTTTTGGCCCCGAGTATACCGAGCCGGCAGGCAACTACCCGCAGTACAACGCGGTCGGCAAAGTTCGGGTTGATCCCAATAACAGCAACAACATCGTAGCCGGGACCAAGATGGGTCTTTATTTCTCCTACGACCAGGGCCAGACCTGGACCAATTGTCTTACCAACAGCTTCACCGGCCAGCGCCAGGACATCACCGGCCTGGAACTCACGAACATGGGCGGCGGCGTAACGCGCATTTTGGCAGCCGTGGGCACGCGCGGCTTTCCCACCTATGTGCAGTACGATCTAGGGAATAATGGCGCCAACGGCCTCTATACGGCCACTATGCAAGCCAGCGGCTGCCCCGCGTTTACGTCCATAGCGAGCAACTCCAACGGTTTTGTTTTTGGCACCCAGGTGACCGGCAGCCCTTACCTTACGGGCGCACTGATGAATGCCGGCAGCGGTGAATGCGTGCAACTATCCACTAACCGGTGGCAACGCGACCTATTGCGGCAACGGCGCCGCCGGCGGCACTACGACGAACGGTGGCACGGTCAATAATCTGGGCCGCATCGACATCGGCGTCGCACCCAGCAATCCGAACGACATTTACGCCCAGGCGCAGGCCATCGATTGGGATAACAACAGCAATTGCGGCAACACCAACGGCTGCCAGATCGGCGCGTGGGTCAGTAATGACGGCGGCAATACCTGGACCTTTATGGCGGGCTCGGCCGGCGGCTCACTGCTGGGATGCGCCAGCAGCGGTGCAGGCTCGTCCGGCAGCGCCGACTATCCGCAGAACTGGTACGACCAGGGCATCGTGGTCGATCCCAATAATCCGGATCGTGTCTTCTTCGATACGTTCGAGGTCTGGCTGGCCAGCAGCACCGGCACGGCCTGGTACGACCTCACGTGCGGATACAACGGCACCAGCGTGAGCAACCACGTGGTGCACGTGGACCAGCACGCTCTCGCTTTTGTTAACGGCTCATCTGACATTCTTCTGGTGGGCAACGACGGTGGCGTTCACGCCACCCTCAACGCCAGCACCGGCAGTCCTTAACACCGCTCGCCCCACGTGGATGAATCAAGATGGCGGCATCAATGCTATCGAGTTCTACTCCGGCGACATCAGCGGCAACTTCGCCACCTCGGCGAATCCCTCTGCGGTGGGAGGAGCTCAGGACAACGGACCCAGCTCGGCGATGTTCTCCGGCTCAGCCCACAGGCGGGGTGCAGTGGCAGATGGGCCTGGGCGGCGACGGCTTCTCCGGGTTGATCGATCCGATGGGCACGGGTTCCACCCAGGCCCAAGGAACGATCACATTGACAACGGGTGGTGCGCAGGCCGGTCAGCAATTCCAGATCGGTCCGCAGGTCTTCACCTTCGTCGCCTCGGGGAGTAACACCGGCGCAAGGTCGTGTTGAGCTCAAGCACCACGACGGAAGGCAACAACATCGTCAGCGCGATCGCCGCACGACTCCCGACCGTGGTGACGGCCGCACGCAGCGGAGCCACGGTAGTTGTAACCGCCGTTACCGGCGGCAGCAGCGGCAACTCGATTATCTTTAATAACATCAATGCTACCAACTTCTCCATGAACGGTAGCGGGTTCCTCGGCGGCACAACGATGGGCGACAATACCGGGAGTCTTCGCTACTGGGAAGGCAATAACAGCGGCGGCTTCAGCCGCTGTATTCTGAACTGCACCCAGCCCGGCGCGACCTGGACATCCTGGGCAGGCAGCTGGACCAGCGACACCCAGTCTTTCGTTCTGCCTGTTAACCTCTTCCACGGTGGCATAGCTGGCGGCGATGACTGCCAGCCTGCCGGCCCGACCACTGGTTGCGGACACCTGCTCGCCGGCACCACCCGCGTTTGGGAAACGATCACCGGTACGGCGGCGACCAACATCGTGGTATGTCACCAATAACCCAATCACGGCAAACCTGACGAAAGGTACTCTGGGCAACCGCTCGTACATCAATCAGGTAAAGTACTCGCCCAAGTACCAGAGCGTGGCGATCGCTGCAACCAACGACGGCAACGTGCAGATCGGCTTCAACCTGGGTACAGGCACGCAAGCGCAAGCCACTGGGTCAACGTGACCGGCGGCAACGCCGTTCTGCCCAACCGTCCGATCATGGGCATCGCCCTGGATCCCAGCTCTCCGGCGGTAGGCACTCCAGTCGGATATGCTGCCGTCGGCGGCTTCAACAACAATTCTCCCAGTACTCCCGGCCATGTGTTGCAAGTGGTCTGCACCATGACCTCGAGCCCATGCGACGGGTTTACCTGGACGGATAAGACCGGCAACCTGCCTGACATACCGGTCGATTCCGTCATCGTCAACCCGAACTACCCCAGGCAGGTCTACGTTGGCACCGACTTCGGGTTGTACTACACCGACGACATCACCGCCAATCCTCCGGTATGGAACCGCTTCAACAACGGCCTGCCCAACGTCATGATTTGGGACATGTCGGTTGATCGCGGCGCCACCACCCTGGCGCTGTGGACCCGCAGCCGCGGCGCTTATGTTTGGCCGTTGCCCACCGGGCCGGAGAGCAGTCCGGCAACCATGGAGAGCCCGACCCCGAGTTCGACCTTGACCGGGAGCTCCGCGACCTTCACCTGGTACCCGAGCAACGCCGCGCAGGCCTATTGGATCGACGTGGGCAGCACGCTGGGCGGCAACAACTATTACCAGTCTGGCAGCCTGCCAACGACCACTCTGTCGCAGACGGTCACCGATCTCCCCACCGATGGCAGTACCATCTACGTCACGCTGTGGACCGAGATCAACGGCCAGTGGTTGAACAATCAGTACATCTACACTGCTTTCAACAGCGGCAGCTCGGAAGCCGTGATCACCTCGCCGGTTAACGGCTCAAACCTGACCGGCAGCAGCGAGGTATTCACCTGGACGCAAGGCTCGGGCACACAGTTCTGGCTCACGGCCGGTAACAGTCCGGGCGGCAACAACTACTACAGCTCGGGGAACCTGGGCAACGTGCTGACCACCAACGTCACCGGCCTGCCTACCGATGGCAGCCAGGTGTACGTGACCCTCTTCAGCTATGTGAACGGTCAGTGGGTTTACACCCAGGACACCTACACGGCGTATAACAATGGTAGCCAGTTGGCTCAGATACTGACGCCGACCAATAACACGGAAGTCGACGGCGCCTCGGTGACGTTCACCTGGACCAATCCGAGCAATAGCGACAACTACTGGCTGGATATCGGGAGCGCTCCCGGTGGCAACGACATCTACCAGTCGGGCAACCTGGGTAATGTCACCACCACGACGGTGAATGACATGCCGAACAACGGCACGGAGGTCTACGGGACGCTGTGGACGTTGATCGGCGGCCAGTGGTACTTCAACCAATATCAATGGCAGTCGGGCCCGATGCTGGGACACCGTCCTGGTCAGAAGAATCCTCCGGCTGTTCAGAAGCAGCTCAGCAAGCGCTAACCGCGCCAGGCGGCGATATAGGGCGCGGACTTCGGTCCGTGCCCTTTCTTGTTAGTGGACGCGATTCTCGGGTTCTATCTCGGAGTGTGGAGCGAGTTCCGATTGTGAAGGTCGTCGCGTGGATCCATTTGTTGAACAACTGAAGCAACTGTGTGTTGCCTACCCGACGCGTTCGAAGTGGGTGTTTGTTCCGTCGCACGCGATCGGCCGAACGCTCGGTGAGCGGATCGCCCTTGAGGGTACGAACTGGCTTAATCTGCGGTTCGTCACGCCACTCGACATTGCTCTGCCAATGGCTGGCCCGTTCTTGGTGGAACGCGGCATCGATCCTTCCGAGGAAGGCCTCGGTCCTGCGTTGATGATGCGCCTGCTTCTCGATCTTCCGCTCGAGGGCGGCTACTTCCGGCCACTCGCAGACCACCCCACAATGGCGCAGGCTCTCTGGGCGACCGTGCGAGAGCTGCGCATGGCAGGAATTCATCCTGGTCGCTTGCAGTCAGAAATGTTTTTGTCGACCGTCAAGCACGCAGAGCTCGTTGCGTTGCTTTCAGCATATGAGCGCTTCCTCCAGGAACAGAAGCGTGGCGACATGGCAACGGTTTATGAAGAGGCCTTCCGACACCCGGAGTGGTGTCCGATTCAGCCTCAAGATTGCTGGACGGAGCTCCCAGATACTGTTTGGAGCCGCGTGCAGCGGTTACTGCTTGACTCAATGGCTGGCGAACGACTGCCCCCGCTGGCATTTGAGCTTTCCGATGTTCCCGTTCCCAGGCGGCTGATATCGGGGACGGTGAAGCGGACCAAGCCGGATGTTAAGACGAACCTGCTTGCGTTCCTTATGACTCCGGCATCCGCAGCGAAGACAACGCCGGAGAAGAAGGTTGAGCTGTTTCATGCCGGAGGGCGTGAAGCCGAGATCGAGGAGGTTTTCCGTCGAATCCTTGCTGCCGGCGTATCTCTGGATCAAGTCGAAATCGCATGTGCATCGGATTTGCACCTGGAGTTGGTCTGGGAAAAGGCACTTCGCCAGAACTGGCCGGTGACGCTGGGTCCAGGAATCCTTGCCTGCTACACACGCCCCGGACGGGCGCTGCTTGGACTTTGCGACTGGATCGAAACCGATTTTTCGGCTGGCCATTTCCGGCGGCTGCTGCAATCGGGCGACTTAAAGGTGGATGGACAGGTTGGGCTTACTTCCGGACAGGCAGCTCGTTTGCTGGCGCGGGCGGAAGCCGGATGGGGACGGGCGACGTATGTCCTGGCCCTCGAACGCCTGAAGAACAGCTATCACGCCCGTGCGGCCGAGCAGGACTCTTCCGAGCATGATCGCGCTGACGCGCAGGCCAAAGCGCAATTAACCGCGAGCTTTCGCGACTGGATATCGGCTCTGGTTGCGTCTGTGCCAGAGCCGGCGGCGGATGGCAAGGTCCCGCTCCAGAACGTGGTGAGCTGTGCCCTCGACTTTCTGAAGCGCGCAGCAGCATGCAGCAGCGCGCTCGACCATCGGGCGGCCGGTGCATTGCAGGATTATATTGCCGAGTTACGCGCCCTCGGCTCGTTTTCCTGCGGATTGTCTGAGGCCCTGCGCTTTATCCGGGAGCGTGTCCAATCGCTCCAGGTTGCGCCGGAACGTCCTCGTCCGGGACATCTTTACGCGTGCAGTCTTTCACAATCCGGCTATGCGGGTCGTCGGCACCTGTTTGTCGTCGGGCTGGAGGAAGCGCGAGTGTTTCCGTCGGCCACGGAAGATGCCGTTCTGCTGGACGCTGAACGCCGGAATCTTTCGCCGGAACTGAAGCTGTCAAAAGACCGGGTTGACGAGGCGGTCTACGCGCTCTTGACCAGGCTTGCCAACTCAGCCGCATCGGCTACGTTCAGCTACTCTTGCCGGGACACGAGGGAGTTCCGTGAAACCTACGCTTCCTGGCTGATGCTGCAAGCCTACCGCTTACAGCAAGGGGACGGAACGCTGTCTTACCGACAGATGAAAGCGGCGCTGGGTGAACCCAAGTCGACCGTGCCCAAGGAGCGGGAGGCCGCTCTTTCCTCAGGCGGCTGGTGGCTGCGCAGCGTAGCCGGCACTGGAGCTGAAGGAGCCACGCTCCTGGATTCGGTGTTCACCGGCATCTCCAACGGGCGGATAGCGGAGGAGCGCCGGCATTCTTCGGAGTTTACTAAGTTCGACGGGTATGTACGGGAGGCGGGGCCAATTCTCGACCCATCTGCGCCCGAAACTGCGCTGTCGGTGACGGAGCTGGAGAAAGCGGCGGAATGTCCTTTTCGCTTCTTCCTTAAACGCGGGTTGGGCGTCCGACCTATCGACGACGGCGAGCGCGACAAGGACATTTGGCTGGATCCTCTGACGCGCGGAGCGGAGTTGCATGACCTGTATGCGGCGCTGTTGCGGCGTGCGCGAGACGAAAACCGAGGTGTCACTCCACAAGACAAGACGTGGCTGATTTCACTGGCGCAGGAACGCCTTGGGAAATTGAACCAGGAGATGCCCGCCGCAACAGCGGAAATTCGGGAGCGCGAGTCGAGGGACTTTCTGGCAGACGTGGAGTTGTTTCTCGAGGAAGAGTCGCGCGGTTCAGGTTCGACTCCCATCGGCTTCGAAGTTGCGTTCGGACGCCCACTGGGAGACGACGACAACGAGGCGCTGGCGCGATCGGAGCCTGTCGAGGTTGATCTGGGCAGCGGCATTACTTTTCGAATTGCCGGCCGCATCGATCGCATCGATCAGGTCGGCAATGGCGAATTCGAGGTGCTGGATTACAAAACCGGGGGATATTGGCCGGACAGCTGGCAGGGAGTATTCCGTGGAGGCAGTCGTCTGCAGCACGCCCTGTACGGCCTTGCCGCCGCTGAACTGCTGAAGACCCGTTACACGAATCCAAAAATCATAGCTGGCGTGTATTACTTCTCCAGTCACAAAGGGCGCCTGGAACGGGTCAGGATCCCGACTCCGGCGCGACCGGCCATAGAGGCGGTGCTAGGAGACCTGCGAGACCTGATTATCAAAGGAGAGTTCATCCGGACGGCTAACGAGGACAATTGCAGGTTTTGCGATTATGCCGGAGCTTGCGGAGGCGAAGTGAACCGGCAGGCGCAAGCGAAGCGGGAAGATCCCGAGCTTGGGGCATATCGGAGGCTAACGGCGCATGTCTGATTCGCGTGCCATTGACAGAGAGTCACGGCGGCTCATCCGCGAAGAACTGCAAGCCAATATTCTGGTTGAAGCCGGGGCCGGCTCCGGCAAAACTCAGATGTTGGCCGAGCGCATGGCTGCCGGAGTTGCTGCCGGAGTTTACCCGCTGGAAAATATGGCCGCGGTTACGTTCACGCGCAAAGCCGCGTCGGAGCTGCGTGGCCGCTTTCATCTGGCGCTGGAGGCCGAGTTATCCAGGACGCGAAGTGAAAGCCACGCCGACGGCGCAGAGCCTTCGGCCCGTATTGCCCGCATTGAATTGGCGCTATCCAACCTTGAAAGCTTTTTCGCCGGCACAATCCATTCGTTCTGCGCGCGCCTGCTGCGGGAGCGTCCCGTCGAATCGGGCGTGGCGCCAGGGTTCGCCGAGCTTGACGAAACTCAGGACTTTGAGCTGCGGCAGCGAGCGTGGCGGGATTTCATAACCGGTGCTCGCGCCATCGGGGACTCCGACATGATGGCTCTGATGGAAGCCGATGTTCGTCCCAAGGACCTCGATGCGGCTTTCTCGACAATCTGCGTCAATGACGACGTTGACTTTCCAGCCGGCGCGGCCGTGTGTCCGGACCCCAACCCGGCGCTCAAGGCGCTGGACGATTTCTGGAAGGAATTGCAGAAACATCTGCCATCTCCGATTCCGGCCGATACCACCTGCTCCATTCAGAAGGCCGCACGTCAGTTTTCCGGACAGATGCGCGTAGCCCGCCATCGTCTCAACCGTCCCTCGGTGGTTGCATCGCTACTGGATACTTGGAACTGCGACTCGACCATAAGGCAAAAGTGGTGGACTGACTCTGCGCAGGAGAAGAAGCGTCTGCGTGACTTGATCCAGGGTCTGCATGAGGAGTTCCGCACGAGCGTGGTCACGCCGTATCTGTCGCAGTGGCGGCAATATGTTTACCGGCTATCGATCACGTTATTGACTCGGGCGCGAGAGTCAGCCGCAGGCGAGCGGCGCCGGCTGAACTCTTTGAATTATGGCGACCTGCTGAACCTGGCAGCGCGGGTGCTGCGCGAAAATGTGCCGGTACGACGGGCCTTGCAGGAGAAGTTCAAATATCTGCTGGTCGATGAGTTTCAAGACACCGACCCTGTCCAGGCGGAGATTATGTTCTGGCTGGCGGAGGCCGGCGAAGCTGCGCCCGCGGTGAAACCTGACGAACCTGCGGACTGGCGAAGGGTTGCGCTGCGGCCGGGCGCACTGTTTGTGGTGGGAGATCCGAAGCAATCCATCTACCGGTTCCGCAGGGCCGACATTGACATCTACAACCTTGTCCGACAGCGGTTCAGCGATCGTGAGGTCGGGAAGGTCTTGCCGCTGACCCTCAACTTCCGCTCCACGCCGGCAATTTGCGAGTGGGCCAATGAAGTATTTCAGACTCGCTTCCCGGCCGAACCTACGGCCTACGCTCCCCGCTTCACGGCACTCGATGCCCAGGGCGCGGATGCATCCGGCGGCGTATTCACGCTGACCCACCCCTGCGATTCCTCAGAGCTTCCGCGACAGGATGCCGAGAAGATCGCGGCTTATATTCGAACGGAAGTGGACGCTGGACGAAGCCAGTTCAGCGACTTCCTGATTCTCACCAGAAAGAAGCGCGATCGCATAGCGCCCTACGCACAGGCGCTGGAATCGCTCAACATCCCAATGGAGGTGAGCGGGGCCGGCGCCTTTGGCAAATCAGGCGCGATCAGGACGTTGACCGTTCTGCTGCGCGCCCTAGCCGATCCCCAAAATCAGGTAGTGCTCATTGCGGTCCTTCGCGGGCCGCTGTTCGGCATTAGCGACCCCGAACTGTTCGCGTTTAAGCAGGACGGAGGATGGTTCAGTCTTTTTCACGAGTCTATGGATGTGGAAAGCAAGCCGCTTTCTGCTGTGCAATCTGCGCTGATTGCCTTGCGGCAATATTACCGCTGGACACGAGTGCTGCCAGCAGCGGCCGCGTTGGACCGCATCCTTGAAGCCACTGGGTATTTAGCAATGGCTGCGACACCACCCGCCGGTGTTGATGCGGGGGACCTACTTCATGCAGTTGACCGAATCCGCCAAGTGCTGGAACGAGGGGGCAGCCTGGCTGACGCCGCCGACGCTCTGGAGGCCGACAGTGAATCGACCAGCGAACTTGAGTCCTTACCATTGGAGCCGGGGCGCACTGATGTTGTCCGCCTGATGAATCTACACAAAGCCAAGGGCCTGGAATCTGACGTGGTCTTCCTGGCCGATCCAGGCGGCGGGTCCAGGTTGTGGGCAGATGTGCACATCGAGCGTACTGGCCTAAAGGCAACTGGCTGGCTAAAGATTGTTCGCAAGAGCGAAGGTTCGTTCGCTGGAAAGCTGATCGGCGAACACGCGGACTGGCCCGCGCACGAAGCGGCGGAGCTGCCTTATCTGAAAGCCGAAGAGGACCGGCTTTTATATGTGGCGGCGACCCGCGCCCGAAGAATGCTTGTGGTGAGCCGATGGACGGGGAAAAATGCGAATCCCGCCTGGGGTGTTCTCAACGATTTTCTGGGGCAAGCGGATGAGACAAGCGTTCCGGCGTCGGTTTGTATATCTCCACGCGAGCCTCTGGATTGCAGAAAAGCTACAGAAGCTGCTGCCGACAGTGTGCGGAGCGAGCTCCAGCAGGCGGTGGTTCAACCGTCGTGGGCCATAACTTCGGTCACCGCCGAGGCGCGACAGATCGTTCGCCTGACGCGGTCCGTCGAGGTCGTCTCCGACGATCCGTCGAAAGTGGTGACGGCGGACACGCCTGCGCATCGAGCCGACGCCGGGCAGGCATGGGGCACGCTCATTCATGGACTGCTGGAACACGCGATGCGCCATAAAGACGCGACCACTTCGGACCTTTACCGGCTGGCAATGTGGTTGACCGTCGAAGAACCGCAATTGCGCGCTGTTCTGGACGAAGCAGTGAGCACAGTGCTGGAGGTATCGAAGGCAGAGTTCTGGGAGCACGCAGTGCAATGCGAGCACTCCGAAGAAATCCCATTCACCTACGCGGCCAGCAATAAGCAGATCGTTTCCGGTGTTGTAGACCTCATGTATAAGGATGCCGCCGCTTGGCAGATTATCGACTACAAGACAGATCTGGATATAACCGAGGGCGCTGCGTCGTACGAGCACCAAACAAAAATGTATGAATGTGCGCTTGCAAGTGTTGGAATTGAAAAGACTGTATCGCAGATTTATCCAGTGCGCCTGAAAGCAGGCGTCTCGTCGTAACTCGCAGGAATCCCCACGAGAGATTGCACGCACGCCAACCAGGTGAAGTGGGAGCGGGAGCTAGAGAAGCCATCCTTACTGACTCTTCCAGAAGTCGGCGGTTTATGCGGTCAGTTGCTTGCAGCAGGTATAAGACACTATCGTTACAGTAAATGTGAGGCGGTAACGATTTCGGCCCAACTTGTCCGCTTATTCGGTTGTTATCTTCGAGAATAATTACCGCCGTCTCAATATCCTTTTTTTGGGGTCATGTCAGACAGTACGGTTTGTCACCCAACGCCTGGACAGAATTTGTCACGGCAAGAATTGGAGGGCATCGTCGCGACGTTTAAGCATCTGCTAATTGGGGCATTCGATGAAGAAACAATAATGATTTTCACCCCTAGTGCCAGTGGGCCTCGATAAGAGAGGGAGAAGAGCGTATGATGAGCTGGGGCGCAGAACGCTACCTATGCTGCGATGATGGCAATATGTGCCAGACGCGCGATGGCGGCGATAGCGTGCTGCGGTGCCACCTAGAACCTACTGAACCGCGTCACTCGCTTCCGGGAACGCGGCCGCAATTCCTTCCGCCACGTTGCGCGTCTGGTACTCGACAAACTTCCCGAACCCCGCTGCAACGTGCGTCTCTGTGACGTGGGCGTAGTAGCGAGCAGCCACGGCGGGCGAGCTATGGCCCATCAAGCGGGCCAGTGAGAATCTGTCCATTCCCGACTGAGCGGCCCGCGTCCCGAACGTATGACGCCAGCAGTAGAACTCGAACGATTCCAGCTTGGCATCCGTCACCGCCTGCTCGTGCGGATGCTGAAACGAGATGATGTGTCCCGGGGAACGTACCGGGCGCGTTCGGGCGGTTCGGGCAGGTTTTAGGGGGCTGGTTGGTTCAGGGGGCGCTGGGGGACCGCGTGGGGCCTGTATACCATTTTGTGTACCACAAAACGCGCTTTTGAGCGCTACCGCGTGTCAGCGCCCTTTTTGAGCGAAAAGAAAAGCCACTCATTTAGAGCGACTTAGCGGATCATAGCTGGTAGCGCTACCGGGAATCGAACCCGGGTTTGAAGATTGAGAATCTTCCGTCCTAACCCCTAGACGATAGCGCCACTCTGGAAGGACACTGCATTATAACAAATCCCCTGTGTTGATCAGGGTTCCACACCGTGAATGCGCTACCGTGATTGGATCATGCTTTTGCCGATTGCTACCCTCTGTGAAAAAGGTAGCACGGCCAACGTATCGTGATGTGGCTGATTGCAAAACAACGGCGTCCAGGCGTCATTCTCAATCCCTTGAGCTTACGACCGCACATGGCTATGTGCGGCGTAGCATTGCGCGCACCCTTCCGAAATGCTAGTGTCGTTCGACATCGAGTCAGGTTCAAGGCACGGCAATCTCTGGATTCCGGGAAAGAGGTTCGTATCCGGGGCAAGATTCAGCGATGAGACGATGGGCTACGATCGCGGTCGTTTTGTGCATCCTGCTTGGGTCGCGAGCAACTCAGGCTCAGCAGACACAATCCCCTCCCGCGCCGAATCCTGAAGCTGCGCAGGCCAAACCCGCTACGCCGCAAGAATCCTCTGCGGCCCAGGGCAATCCCGAGGTCAAGGTCTGGGTCAACACGAAGTCAGGGGTTTATCACTGTTCCGGCACGCATTGGTATGGGGTCACCAAGTCAGGTGAGTACATGAAACAATCTGAAGCACAGCAAAAGGGCTTTCGTCCGGCCTACTATCGGCCTTGCAAGTAGTACTTTTCCATTTAGTTTATGGACAAATGTTCCCCGTGGAACATTTTTGCCCACCTCAAGACCGCTTTTTCGCAGAGGTTGACAACCCGGATTCCCCGTAGCACAATCTCACCTGTAGGCGAATAAAAAGCGAAAGTAATTCTTTCCGTCCGCTTCGCCCGCCCTGAGGTTCCTCATGTCGTCGGTCGCCGTCACTCCGCCAAAAGTGTCTTTCGGAAGCCCACATTCCAGCCTGCGTTCCCGTATCGAGTCATCGCTCGGCGAGGGCCTGTCTTCCACCCTGCTGCTTCGCGAACGCGCTGCGCCTTTGACTGTCCCGACCGGGATCGCCACTCTCGATGCTCTTATCGGGGGCTTGCCGCGCGGCGCCCTCAGCGAGATTGCCGGACCAAGTTCTTCAGGACGCACGGGAGTAATGCTGGCGACACTCGCCGCGGCCACTCGCCAGGAGGAGGTGTGCGCGCTGGTAGATGCCAGCGATAGCTTTGACCCTGCTTCGGCGGCAGCGGCCGGCGTCAATCTGGAGCGGTTGTTGTGGGTGCGCTGCCACGAGCGACTCAAGCCCCAAGTCGCCAGCGTGAAATCCCGGTCTTCCACAAACGCTGGTTTTGTCTTTGGCGCGGCGCTGGAGCAGGTGCTGAAGGTGACCGACCTGCTTCTACAGGGAGGCGGCTTTGGGATAGTCGTGCTCGACCTCGGCGACATTCCTGTGGAAAGCGCACGACGCGTGCCCCTCACTTCATGGTTTCGCTTTCGCCGCGCGGTCGAGCCTACTGCGACCGTGCTGCTGTTGCTTGAACAGGAGCCATGCGCCAGGACCTGTGCTTCGCTGGTGCTGCGATTGCAGCCGGAGGCGATCTTCGCATCCAATTCGACTACTTTTCTGGACCCAGATCAGCTCGGACCAATATTGTCATCCCACAGTGTGGGATTAGCAGGTACTGGCCCGCATATCCCTAAAAGCAATGTTGTGAACCATGCCGCACTCTTACGTGGAATGCGTTTTTGCGCCAAGGCAGTACGCTCCTGGGCGCAGCGCAAACCGCCGCAATCGACTGGTATCAGTTTTGAACTACGCACTGCGTTGTGAAAAGCTGCATCACGGGTTTGCGCCAATTATATGTTTGCCTGCATCTACGTTCCCGATTTCCCGGTGAAAGCCATGGTTCGCGCCGAGCCAGTGCTACGCGATCGTGCGGTGGCCGTTCTGGAAGGCAGACCTCCTCTGGTGCGCGTAATTGCGCTGAACGACAAAGCTCGCCTGCTGGGAATGGCAATCGGCATGACCAAATTGCAGGCGGCTGTTTTTCGGGGAGACTTCACCGTCGGGGACTGCGAAGGCGCAAGTACCACAGGGTGGTAGTAAGCGCACGGATACTACGCCGCATTCCAAACTGGCTATCTTGCGCCAATGCTCGCTTCAGCAGGAGATTTCGGCCCACGCCGCGCTGCTCGATGTTGCCCACGCTTTTACTCCACGCGTGGAAGACACCGCTCCGGACACGCTGCTGCTCGATCTTGAGGGGCTAGATCGCCTCTATGGTGCGCCTGCAAAGATGGCCAGCGAACTGACGGCGCGTGTGATGGCAGTCGGAATGGAAGTGAACATCGCGGTGGCTGCTAATCCAGATGCCGCCCTGCACGCAGCACAGGGATTCCACGGGACGACGGTTATCCCCGGCGGTAAGGAAGCCAAGCGATTGGGAGGGTTGCCATTGCAGGTGTTGCTGAATGGGTTCGAAATGCCTGCACAGAAAAAGGCTGCTGGAAAGGCGTCCCAGCGCGGGCGGGAAAAGCTACGGGAGCAGATGCTGGACACGTTGAAACGTTGGGGAGTCTGCGATTTTCACACCTTGGCGCTGTTGCCGGAGCATGCCTTGGTTTCGCGCCTGGGCGAAGCCGGGGCGCAGTTGCGGCGGCTGGCCCGTGGAGAGGGCATGCGTACCCTCGTGCTGTGCGCGCCGCCATCGCACTTTGAGGAGGCGATGGAACTGGAGTGTTCGGTTGAAACCATCGAGTCTCTATCGTTCCTACTGAACCGGCTTTTGGAGCAATTGTGCGCACGACTGGAGGCCAGGGCACTGGCAGTACACGAGCTGCATCTGCGTTTGCAATTGGAGCGACGGGCCGGCGACGAAGAAACCACCACCGTCGAGAACCTCGTTGGCCCTTTTTTATGCTCCCACAATGTGGCATATAAACAAATAGTGGAACGCGTTTTGCGGCTGCCGGTTTCGATGCGCGATAGCAAAGTATTTCTGAAGCTGCTGCAATTGGAGTTGGCGGCCCATCCGCCGGGCGCTCCGGTCAAAAAAGTATGGCTCCTGGCCGTGCCGGCGCCGCCGCGGTCAGCGCAGTGTGGGCTGTTTTTGCCGGCCACACCTGGTGCGGAGAGGCTGGAGATCACACTGGCCCGCATCAGTGCGTTGGTTGGCGAACGGAGGGCAGGCATTGCCCGGTTGCTCGATAGCCATCGGCCAGAGAGTTTTCGCGTCGACCGTTTTGCGGTCCCGGCAGACCATCCAAAAACAATATTGAGTCCCACAATGTGGAATGTAAATAATCATCCTCCCTTGGCCATGAGGCTTTTTCGTCCGCCATGCTGTCTTCGTGTCTGTTTGGTGGATGGGCGGCCTGACCGCCTCGCCACAGAGACAAAACAGACAGATCGTGAAGCGCTGCAAGGACAGGTAGTGTGGTCAGCAGGGCCCTGGCAATCGTCGGGCGACTGGTGGGCGGAAAGCGCAAAACTGGATAACGCGAGGGCTGGGCAGACCGGTCCGTGGGAGCGCGAAGAATGGGACATAGCGCTGGCCCGCGCCAGCAATAATGGCGCAAAAGGCGAGGGCGGCGATGTGGCGCTCTATCGCATTTATCGCGACCTGGCGACCGGGCAGTGGTTTGCTGACGCCAGCTACGACTGAAGATTGGCTGGTTACGGTACGGCTGAAAGGGCTGCGGAAAAGTTGGGACCAGAGCATTGTGCCGCCGGCCAAAGCCGGCTCGGGAAGGAAAATAAGGGGCTTATCGGCACGACTGAAGTCGCGCCCTGACACCAAGCTTTCGGAAGCGGACTTTTGAGTAACTGACAACCGATGTACATCGAACTGCACTCCCGTTCCGCATTCAGCTTTCTTGAAGGGGCTTCGGTTCCCGAGGCACTGGCCGAAGTCTGCGCCCAACACCAGATGCCAGCGATGGCTTTGCTCGATCACGATGGGGTTTATGGCGCACCGCGTTTTTATCTTGCTGCGCAAAAGCTAAAGGTAAAGGCCCATATCGGGGCGGAGATCACTTCGCTGCTGGCCTTTCCGCAGTCAGGCAAGCGGAACATCCCACGCCTTCCTCTGCTCTGCGCCTCGCGCGAGGGCTACCAAAACCTCTGCCGGTTAATTACCCGTACCAAGTTGCGGGCCCCAAAATATCCGGTTTCTATACCACAAAGTAGGAGTACCACAGACAACGAATCGGACGTGTTGCAATCGCAGGCGATCGCTTCGGGAGACGATCTCTCGGAATATGCTGAAGACCTGATTTGCCTGACCGGCGGCGATCAGGGTCCGCTGGCCAGGGCATTGCTCAACGGCGGTCTGGATGCAGGTCACAAGCTCCTTGAACAGCTGGTCGCGATCTATGGCAGCAGAAATGTCTATGTGGAGTTGCAGCGTCACTACAATCGCGCGCAGGAGGCGCGCAATCAGGCTGCAATTGAACTGGCGCGCAGCCTGCATTTGCCGCTGCTGGCAACCCAGGGCGTGCAATATGCCAAGCCGGAAGAGCGCCAGATCCTGGATGTGTTCACCTGCATTCGTAATCACCGCACGCTCGACACTGCCGGACGTCTGCTGGCGTGTAACAGCCAGCGCTATCTAAAATCACCCGCGGAGATGCTGCGCTTGTTTGCCGACTTGCCCGAGGCCACGGCGAATACGGTTGAGCTTTCGTCGCGCCTCGACTTCACGCTCAATGAACTGGGCTATAAATTTCCGCGATATCCCGTCTCCGAGGGCGAAACGATGGACACGTTCCTGCGGGCGCGCACTATGGAAGGCGCTCGCGATCGCTACCTGCGTCCCGGCCAAGGTGAGTTGTGGCAGCGTGCGCAACGCCAGATCGAACGCGAACTCGCGCTGATCGAAAAGCTCCATCTAGCTGGCTACTTTCTTATTGTGTGGGACATCGTTCGCTACTGCCGCGACCAGGGAATTCTGGTGCAGGGGCGCGGCTCGGCGGCCAACAGCGCGGTCTGTTACTCGCTGGGCATCACTGCGGTCGATCCGGTCGGCATGGACTTGCTGTTCGAGCGCTTCTTGTCAGAGGAACGCGGCGAGTGGCCGGATATCGATCTCGATCTGCCCAGCGGCGACCAGCGCGAGCGCGCCATCCAGTATGTCTACCAGCGCTATGGCAAGCTGGGCGCCGCGATGACGGCCAACGTTATTACGTATCGCGGTCGTTCGGCGGCGCGCGAAGTCGGCAAGGCGCTCAGCTTCGATGGCGAGACCCTCGATCGGCTCGCAGCTCTGGTGAGTTCGTGGGAGTACAAAGACCCCGGCGACACTTTGGAGCGTCAGTTTCGCGAGGCCGGCTTCGATCTGCGGCATCCACGCATTCGCAAGTTCTTTGAGCTGTGTGTGGCCGTGCAGGACCTGCCGCGCCATTTGGGACAGCACTCCGGCGGCATGGTCATTTGCCAGGGGCAACTGGACTCCATTGTTCCGCTGGAGCCGGCTACTATGCCCGGCCGCGTGGTGGTGCAATGGGACAAAGAAGATTGCGCCGACCTGGGCATCGTCAAGGTTGACTTGCTGGGATTGGGAATGATGGCCGCGCTCGAAGAATCCATCACGCTCATCCGCAATCATTATCGAGAAGAGGTTGATCTGGCAAAGCTGCCGGCTGATGATCCCACAGTGTATGACGCCTTGCAGAAGGCCGACACTGTGGGCATGTTTCAGATTGAGAGCCGGGCGCAGATGTCGTGCCTTCCCCGGCTGCATCCCACGCACTTCTACGACATTGTGGTACAAGTCGCCATTATCCGGCCGGGCCCGATTGTGGGACAGATGGTCAATCCATTTCTGATGCGGCGGCAAGGAAGGCAAGCCGTTGCCTATCCGCATCCTTCGCTGGAGCCGGTACTGGCGCGCACCTTAGGTGTACCACTTTTCCAGGAGCAATTGCTGCGCATGGCGATGATTACCGCCGGATTCAGCGGCGGCGAAGCCGAAGAACTTAGGCGGGCATTCGGCTTCAAACGCAGCGAGCGGCGCATGGGCGATATCGAAGTGAAACTGCGCGAAGGCATGCAGCGCAATGGCATCTCGCCGGAGGCGCAGGAGCAGATCATTCTTTCCATCACTTCCTTTGCGCTGTATGGGTTTCCCGAATCGCATGCCGCCAGCTTTGCGCTGATCGCCTATGCCAGTGCTTATCTCAAGTGTCATTACCTGGCGGCGTTTACGGCAGCCCTGCTCAACAATCAGCCGATGGGGTTCTATAGTCCTGCAACCATTGTAAAAGATGCGCAGCGTCATGGGCTGCGAGTGAAGCCGGTGGACATTACCTGTTCGGATTGGCTGTGCACGCTGGAGCCGGACGAGAGTACCACAATGTGGGATCGCCAAACCTTGTCATTCGAGGCTAAAGCCCCGGACCATATACAGGCTGTTGACGCGGGCCTGAAGGGCCGCTCTACCTGTTTCGGGCTGCGCATGGGCTTTCGCTATGCCAGGGGGCTGCGCGAGGAGACGGCGCAGGCCATTTTGCGCGCCCGCAATCAGCGGCCATTCGAGTCGATTGCCGATCTGGCGCACCGCGTTCCAGAGCTGCGCCGCAACGAGTTGGTGTTGCTGGCGTCGATTGGGGCGCTGAATTCGATTGGATGGAATGGCGAGAAAAAGCAGATCCCTCGCGAGCTAAAGCTCGCTCGGGATGACAAAAATAAAATAAGTTCTTACGAAATCGAGGTACCGCAGGGGCTAAAGCCCGGAATCAGGACGACGGATCACGGCACGGCTAAAAGCCGTGCCCTTTCAAAACAGCTTCCTGAGACAGTTTCCAGCAAAGCAGCAGCTAAGCAGCTTTTGCATCGCCGCGATGCGCTGTGGCAGGTGGAGCGCGCGGCGCGATTTGCCGGCCCGCTGCTGGAAAGTATTCCGGAAAACAATGAGGCATCGCCGCTGGCACAGATGACGCCGGAGGAGCGGTTGGTGGCTGACTTCCACGGCACGGGACTTACGGTTGGGCCGCATCCCATGGCTTATCGGCGGGCGGATTTGCAGCGGGCGGGTGTGCTCTCGGCGAAGGAACTGGCGCGGGTTCCACACGGCCGGTATGTGCGAACCGCTGGATGCATCATTGCGCGGCAGCGGCCGGGCACGGCTAAGGGATTTGTCTTTCTCAGCCTGGAAGATGAAACCGGCATTTGCAATGCGATCATCGCACCTGATGTTCTGGAGCGAAACCGCCTGGTGATTTTGTCGGAGAAATTTTTGTTGCTGGAGGGCGAACTGCAAAATCAGGAAGGAGTGGTCTCGGTGCGCGTGGAGCGGGTTGCGCCCATGCGGGAAGCCTACGCGGCTGATACGGTCGACGTCACCGATGCCGACGTGCGCTCGCACGACTTTCACTGATCAAGTCATTGCGAGGTCCCTCAGCGGCTAAAGCCGCAACGATTTTGCGGCCTTATGAACGGCCTGAAATGCGTGCGTTAGAACGGTGTCGTCCCTACTGGACTCGCGAATTTTTCCACTCAACCCAAGCACTCCGCCTGCGGCTCCGTGCTGGGCTAGATTATTTCGCGCCTACGGCGCTGGATGTTCGGGCTCCTTGCTACACTGCCGAAACGCAATTTCAGTTGTCACTACGCCGGCTTCGGCGCGTCAGAAATCCAGGGGGAACAGCAGATCCCTCGTCGGCCTTAAGGCCTCCTCGTGATGACAAATCAAAATGGTTGGTTGCCAGTTAACGGCAGTCAGCTGGTCTGCGGCGGCTATTCAATTTGCGCACTATTCGATTTGCACTAACTGTCCGACGTCGAGCGGCGATTGCGGAGTGCGAATGGTTTGGGGCGCGCGCCAATGATCGATGTAAGACACCTGATGCACGCAGGAGACAGTGCAGTTTGGAGCGCAACCTTTTTCGGTGAGGAACTCGCGGCGAATGTCGGCAACGGAATACTGCTCCAGCGGGATTCCCGGATAACCGCGCTGCTGCGAGCAATAGTGGACGAGCCCGTCTTCGCAGATGTAGAGATAACGCGCGCCGGCGCGGCAACGCCAATCGTTGGGCTTGCCGTCAGCGATGTTGTCCTGAAACCAGTTGAAGCGGGAATAGTGCCGCTTGGCCAGGTTCTTCATCTTGCGAAACACTTCGTGCTCGAACTCGCCCAAAGGTTTCAACTGGCCATCGCCATCGTGGATGATGCCAATGGTTGTAGTGAATCCCAATTGCACGGCGCGGCGTCCCACCACCAGCGCATCATGCGGATTGTGGATGCCTCCGCCGACAACCGAATTAATGTTGACGTGAAAGTCGGCATGCTCGGCCAGCAGTTGCAGCTTCTTGTCGAGCACCTTCAGCGACTTCTTGGAAACCTCGTCGGGCATGACGTTATCGATACTGATTTGCAGATGGTCGAGCCCGGCGCGGTTCAGCCGCTGAATGCGGTCCGCGGTCAGCAGGTAGCCGTTGGTGATCAGGCCGGCGAGAATCGGGATACTCGCGCATGTGGGCGATGATCTCATCGAGCTCGGGATGCAGCAGCGGCTCGCCGCCGCTGATGGTCACGATCGATGTGCCCAGTCGCGCCAAGTGATCGATGCGGCGCTTCATGGTGTCAAGCGGGACGGGCTTGGAGAAATCGTCGTATTCGTTGCAATACTCGCAGGAAAGATTGCAGCGGCGAATGGGGATGATGTGCGCCATAATCGGGTGGTCGGTCGAGACCAGCCCTTTGGCGATCATCTTGATTTCGCGTGCCCGGCGTTTGTAGGCTAAGATCCGCCGATGTCTTTCTGTTGACGATTTCCTCATACTTATAGCTGTTTCTATTACAACACACCCACTTTCCCGGATGTGAAGCAGTCCGCTGCGTGTGGGGAATTTTGGCAGCTGAGTGGCATCTGGATACATTTAGACATACGCGCAAAGGCGGACCGCGCGACATTTCCCCTCACTGCTCACCTCCGCCAATCGCGGCTAGTCTATAATGAAGGATTCAGCTAACCCATCTGGAGTTTCCAAAGCATGCTTCGATTTCTGCAAAAGCCTGGGCCCATCAAGAAAATCATCCTGGGCGGAATCCTGGTCGTCATCTGCGTGATGATGGTCATCACACTCGTTCCCGGCGGCCTCTTCGGCGATTACTTCAGCAGCGGCATCACCACGGAAGGGGTATTGGCCAAAGTGGGCGATCAGGAAGTGGGCATCCAGCAAGTGGAGCAGCAGGCCCGTCTGATCGGCAAGCAACAGTTCAAAGGGAATGTTCCCGAACAGCTGATGCCTTATCTGATGCAACGCGCGGCGCAAGGCATCATCACGGAGAAGGCGATTGTCTACGAGGCGGACAAGATGGGTCTCGGGGTGAGCGATGATGAACTCCGCGACTATCTTCACCAGGGCCAGTTTGGCCAGGTGATTTTTCCCAATGGCAACTTTGTCGGACAGCCGGCTTACGAACAGTTCATCGAGAACCAGTTCAACATGAGCGTGCAGCAGTTCGAGCAGGAGGTCAAAGGTGAGATTGCGCAGCGCAAGCTGTTGGCCGCGGTTGGGGGAGCGATAACGGTCAGCGACAAGGACATCGCCAAGGAAGTTAAGCAGGCCGGCACCAAGGTGAAGTTCGAGTACGCCGTGCTGACGCTCGACGATGTGAGCAAAGAAATCAAGCCGACGGAGGCGGAGCTGAAGGCCTTCTACGATCAGAACAAGCAGCCTATGTGAACTCCATTCCCGGCAAAGTCAAGGCGAAATACATTCTGATCGACACCAACCAACTGGCCGAAAAGATTGAGGTCACGCCTGCGGAAGTGCAGCAGTACTACAAACAGCATGAGGATGACTATCGGTTGCCGGAGACGGTAACGGTCCGCCACATTTTGATCAAGGCGCCTACTCCGGACTCGAACGGTAAGGTCGACCAGAAAGCCGTAGACGCGGCGAAAGCTAAAGCTGAAGACATTGACAAGCAATTGAAAGGCGGGGCGAGCTTCGCCGATTTGGCCAAGAAATACTCCGACGATCCCGGAAGCGCAAAGGACGGCGGACTGTTGCCCCCGCTGACGCGCGGCCGGACGGTCCCGGAATTCGAGCAGGCGGCGTTCAATACTCCGGTTGGACAGACCACCGGCATTGTTCGCACCAATTATGGTTTCCACATTATTCACGTCGAGGCCAAGCAGGAGCCACGGCTGAAGCCTCTGGCTGAAGTGAAGATCGAGATTGAGCCGGTGCTCAAGAAACAGAAAGCTGCGGCCGAGGCGCAGACCGTCGCCAGCGCCGTTCAGGCCCTGGCTCGCACCGACGGGATTGGACAAGGCTGCCGCCGACGAAGAATTTTAGCCTCACCACCACCGACATGGTTGCGCAAACGGACCAACTGCCCGGTATTGGCGCTGCCCCTGAATTCATGGGCGCGCTGTTTGCCGCGAAGAAGAACGATCCGCCGGCGACGGCTGTTACTCCGGCAGGTTACGTGATCTATCAGGTTACGGAGATCCAGCCGGCTCAAACTCCAGAGCTTCGAACAAGTGAAGGATAAGGTGGCAGAGCAGTTCAAGGCGCAGCGGGCGCAGGCACAGCTGGCGCAAAAAACCCAACAGCTTTCGGACCGCGCCCACGCCGATCACGACTTGGATAAGGCCGCCAAAGAAGTGGGCGCAACCGTGAAGACCAGCGATCTGGTGGACCGCAATGCGCAGGTCCCCGATCTGGGGCCGATGACCGGCCCAGCCGCTGTTGCTTTCACCATGAAGGCCGGCGAAATCAGCGGCGCGATTCAAGGCGGCCCCAATGGAGTCGTCCTGAAGATTGTTGAAGTGCAAGAGCCGAGCCCTGATCAGATCAAGCAAGACTGGGACAAGGCGAAGCAGACACTGCTGGCGCAAAAGCAACAGGAGTTCGAAGAGTCTCTACGTAGAAAATCTGCGCAGTACCGCTGGAAAAAGAAGGGAAGATCAAGATCAATAAGAAGGAAATGGAACGTCTGATCAAGCTTGTCCTGAGGGTTCCTAACCATGGATTAGCGGCGAACTTCGTGGCCAGCAGAAACGATCTGCTGGCCACATTTGTTTCCCGACTCAGGCGCTTGGCCATTTAACCAGGCTCGATTTCATCTATAACTGGCCCCTATGCTTTCAAGCGCTCATCCGGCATCCTGATGCATCCCACTCGCTTCCGTCGCGCGGAGGAATCGGCGACTTGGTCCGGCCGCTTACGAATTTGTCGACTGGCTGGCCGCTGCCAAGCAGACGCTTTGGCAGGTGCTTGCCGCTGCGGCCGCTGGGCAACGGCAATTCGCCGTATTCCTGCACCTCGGCATTTGCCGGGCAACGTTCTGCTGGTCAGCCTGGAGCGTGCTGGCGGATCCGGGCTGCTGGATCGCGAGCGAGTGGGAGCGCTGCCCGGACGGCGAATCGCCGGTCGACTTCGAAAGCGTGCGCTGCAGAGAAGTTGCCGCTGTTGCGCGAAGCCGCCGATCGAATTTTCTGCGACTCAGAGCCGGATCTGCCCGCGAGCGCTATGACAATTTCTGCCGCGAGAGTGAAGGTGGCTGGAAGATTACGTATTGTTCAGCGTGCTGCGTGAAAAGTTCGGCGAACTGACCTGGCAACGCATGGCCCGGGAAAGTAGTCGAAGCGAGACCCCGAGGCCGCTCAGCAAGTTGCCGGCAAAGAGCTGCAGCAAGAACTCGACCAGCGAGCGCTTTCTTCAGTTCGCATTTTTTGAACAGTGGGGCGCACTGCGTTCCTACTGCGCCGCGCGCGGCATCCGCATCATCGGCGACGTCGTCCATCTTCGTCAGCTATGACAGCGCCGATGTGTGGACGCATCCCGACATTGTTTCGCTTGAAGAAAGATCTCTCTCCGGAGGTCGTTGCCGGTGTGCCTCCCGACGCCTTCAGCGAAACTGGGCAGCGCTGGGGCAATCCGATCTATGACTGGAAGGCGCTGAAGCGCGCGCGGCTACGACTGGTGGATCGGGCGCTTGCGTTGGGCCATCGAGACCTACGACATCGTTCGTCTCGATCACTTCCGCGGCTTCGAAGCGTATTGGGAGATTCCCGCGGACGAGCCGACCGCGGTCAACGGCCGATGGGTCGAGGGTCCCAATGAGAGCCTGTTTCATGGCGCTGCAAAGCGACTTGGGCAAGTTGCCGTTCATCGCCGAAGACCTGGGTTACATCACGCCAGCGGTACATCGATCTCCGCATGAAACTTGCAATCCCGGGAATGAAGGTTTTGCAGTTTGGTTTCGGCGATCACGGCGCGCATATCTATTTGCCGCACTGCTATGAGCCCAACAGCGTCGTCTATACCGGTACCCACGACAACGACACCACGTTGGCTGGTGGAATAACGGCGCACGAAGGAAGAAGAAAAGACTGGTCGCGACCTACATGGAATCGGCAAGGAGGACATTGCACTGGGCGTTCGTTCGTGCGGCGCTGACCTCGGTCGCCAATTCTGGCGATCGTTCCCGTGCAGGACGTGCTCGGCCTCGACAGCGACGCTCGCATGAACGTTCCCAGCGAGACGCATGGCAGTTGGACCTGGCGGTTGCGTGCCGGAGCGCTCACGCCAGAGCTGGCATCAAAAATGGCGGCGCTGGTCGAGATTACCGATCGCGAGGTTTGCGTGAAGCGGCCTGCAAACGATGCCGAGCCAAGCGGCCGGGAAGCCGGCAAAGATTTCGCGGCATAACAACTTCGCGGCATAACAACAATGTTGGTCTGCGGACGGCCGCGGACCTGGCTTTACTTAATGCCGGGGGGCGGCGAAAATAAAAGATTGCCCGGTTTTGCGGGCTGAATTTCGTACACTCTCGGCAAGCCAACGCACTCCTACCGGTCCAGCACGAAAGGAATTTTATGGTTGCTACTGGTGAACTAATCCGGATGATGAACTATGTGGACGACATTGCGGCGACTCTGCGCCGCATCAATGCCAGCCTTTATCTGATTGCCCCCGACGAGAAGCGGCGCCTGGCCGAGTACATGCGTAAGTCCGATCCGAATTTCATCGGCGTCGTCGAGCAGTTGGAAAAGGGGAGCATAGCCTGATGGCCGAGGTGCGCACCATCGCGGTTATCGGCGCGGGAATCATGGGCCGCGGCATTGCCCACGCCGCGGCGCTGGGCGGCTATCGCACCATCCTGGAAGACATTTTGCCGACGGCGCTGCGCAAGGCGGAGACTGAGATCCGCTCCAATCTGGATAAGGCCGTTGAGTTGGGAAAGGTCACCAAGACCGATGCCGACAAGGCGTTTGAGCGGCTGGAATATGCCTCTTCCGTCGAACAGGCAGCGCGCGAAGCCGATGTGGTGATCGAAGCTGTTCCCGAGGAGATGGAGTCGAAGATCGAGATCTTCACCCTGCTCGACAAGGTTTGCCGGCCAACCACCATTCTGGCTTCCAATACTTCGTCGCTCAGCGTCACGGAAATCGCGTCCGTGACCTACCGTGCTCCCAAATGCGTCGGCATGCACTTTTTCAATCCCGTGCACAAGATGAAGCTGTTGGAAGTTGTGCGCGCGCTGGAGACGGACGACGAAACCCTGGCTGCGGCAGTGGATATCGGCAAACACATGGGCAAAGAAGTCGTAGTCATCAAGGAGTCGCCGGGATTCATTACCAGCCGCATCAACGCCATGATTGGCAATGAAGCCTTCTATATGTTGCAGGAAGGTGTGGCTTCGGCGCAGGACATCGACAAAGCCTTGAAGCTGGGATTGAATCACCCCATGGGGCCGTTCGAGATGATCGACCTCGTGGGACTCGATACTCGCCTGCACATTCTGGAATATCTGCATAAGTCGCTGGGCGAGAAGTTTCGTCCCGCGCCGCTGCTGGTGCAGTATGTGAAGGCCGGCCGCATTGGACGCAAGTCCGGACACGGCGTGTACGAGTATCCAGGACACGAACCCGGCCGTCCTGACGCGGCGAGTCAGCCAGCGACGAAAGCTGGAAAGGACAAGAAGCGTGTCGAATAGTTTGCAGGGACGGACAGCGGTGGTGTTTGGCGTGGCCAACAAGCGCAGCATTGCCTGGGCCATTGCGCAGCAGATGCAGCAGGCTGGGGCGCAACTCGCCATCACCTATCAGAACGAGCGCCTGAAGCAGGAAGCTGCCGACATGATTGCGGAGCTGCCCAACGCGCAAGCCTTCCAGTGCGACGTCTCGCGCGATGAAGAGATCGCGCAACTCTTCACGCAGTTGAAAGAGCGCTACGGCAAGCTCGATGCGCTGGTGCACAGCATCGCCTACGCTCCCGCCGAGGACCTGAAAGGCGAATTCGCCGACACCAGCCGCGAGGGTTTTCGGATCGCGCTCGATACCAGCGCTTACTCGCTGGTGGCTCTGGCTCGCGCTGCCCGTCCGCTGATGACGGAAGGCGGAAGCATCATGACCATGACGTATTACGGCTCGGAGCGAGTTATTCCGCGCTACAACGTGATGGGCGTTGCCAAGGCTGCGCTGGAGGCGAGCGTTCGTTACCTCGCCTACGATCTGGGAAAGAACAACATTCGCGTCAATGCCATCTCCGCTGGCCCAATCAAGACGCTGGCCTCGCGCGGGATTTCCGGCTTCGGCGAGATGCTGAAGGAGCAGGCGGAACGCGCCCCGCTAAAGCGCAATGTGGATGTGAAGGAAGTGGCGACGACGGCGGTCTTTCTGGCCAGCGACGCGGGCAGCGGCATCACTGGCGAAACCATCTACGTGGACTGCGGCTACAACATTATGGGATTCTGAAGTCCATTGCCCGCGGCAGACCATCGTGGCTGCGCAAGATCTGAAACAACTGAGTCTGACTACATCCGGAGCGGCAGACGCTGCCGATACAATACTCGAATGCGAATTCTTACTTCCATCGCCCTATTTATGCTCACCGTAGTCGCGGTTTCGGCGCAGACATCGCCAACCTTGCCGCCTCCCGCACCTGCCGATGTTGCCGCGCCGCCGGCTGATGCCCAGAAAACCGCTTCCGGCCTGGCGACGAAAGTTGTGAAGCCGGGCACCGGCACCAATCACCCCGGCAAAGATGATGCCGTCACCATCGATTACACCATCTGGACGCCCGACGGGAAAATGCTGGACAGCTCGGTGGAGCGCGGCAAGCCGGCGACGTTGCTGGTGAAGCGAATGCTTCCCGGCATGAGCGAGGGTGTCCTGTTGATGGTGCCGGGCGAAACCCGCGTGATGTGGATTCCGCAGTCGCTCGCTTACAAAGGCCAGCAAGGCAAGCCGATAGGCACGCTCGTCTTCCAAGTGACGCTGGTCGACATACCCACCCGCGCGCCCGCGGACGTGAAAAAGCCTCCTGCCGACGCCCAGCGGACCAAGAGCGGTCTTACCTACGAGGTGTTGACGCCGGGCGAAGGCAGACGCCATCCCAAGAGCGTTGACGAGGTCACGGTGCACTACACTGGCTGGACTACCGACGGCAAAGTGTTCGACAGCTCGGTCATGCGCGGTCAACCGTCCAGCTTCCAGCTCAATAAAGTGATTCCCGGATGGACCGAAGGCTTGCAGCTGATGGTGGAAGGCGAGAAGGCGCGTTTCTGGATTCCTGAGAACCTCGCATATCAGGGCAAACAGCCCCCGTTCGGCATGCTCGTCTTCGACGTCGAGCTGATTCGAATTCGATAGCCGACGCGGTTGAGGTTTCGGTAAAGTGAGCCCTGTAAGGAGTTGAAGATGTTCTCCGCAAGATTGCTTGCCTGCCTGCTGCTCTGCGTTTGGGTCGCGGGTACCGTGCCTGCGCCAGCTCAGGAAGAGGCACAGGAACACGCTCATCATCATGACGCTACGGAACAGCTGGGCAAGGTTTCGTTTCCCATCTCGTGCGCGCCTGGTTCGCAGAAGGCCTTCGAGCATGGCGTCGCCCAGCTCCATTCCTTCGAGTATGAAGAAGCGGAGCAGCAGTTCATGCAACTGGCGCAGAAAGATCCGGCGTGTGCCATGGCCCATTGGGGCATTGCAATGAGCTTGTATCACCAGATCTGGGAGCGGCCGCCGGACCCGGTTCTGAAGCGGGGTGAGCAGGAAATTGAGAAGGCGCAGAAGCTGGACGCGAAAACCGAGCGGGAGCGAGACTATATTGCGGCCCTGGCCTTGTTCTACGCCGATCCTGCCAAGAATGATTACCTGACGCGGGCCAAGGCCTACTCGAATGCGATGGGGAAGCTCTACCAGAAGTATCCTACGGACGTGGAGGCAGGCGCGTTCTATGGCCTGTCATTGCTGGCGGCTGACCCGCCAGATGACCCGTCGCTCATGACTCGTAAGGAAGCGATTGCAGTGCTGGTGCCGCTGTTCGAGCAGCAGCCCGATCATCCCGGTCTGGCGCACTACATCATTCACGCCAGCGATAATCCGCAACTGGCGCCCAGGGGACTGGCGGCGGCGCGCGCCTATGCGGGAATTGCCTCATCCTCGGCCCACGCCGTCCACATGCCCTCGCACATCTTTGCCCGCCTGGGACTCTGGCAGGAGGACATCCAAGCGAACCTGAAGTCGGTTGCCCTGACGAAACAATCGGGCGCGATGTACATGGGCGGACACGAACTGCACGCCATGCATTTTCTGCTGTATGCCTACTTGCAGACCGGCCAGGATGAAGCGGCCAGGCAGATCGTAAAGCAATCAAAACGGATCATAGCGGCGGCGCCCGCGGACAACAGCGATTCAGGAATGCTGCGGTATTACGGCTTTGCTGCCGCGCATTTCCCCGCCCTCTACGATCTGGAAATGCACAACTGGGCGGATGCGGCGGCGCTCCAGCCGGCGGCGAACGCATCGCCGGACTTGCAGCGAATCACCTGGTGGGCACGGACGATAGCTTCGGCGCGCCTGGGCGATGTGGAAGCGACCCGTCGCAATGCGCAGGGGTTCGACGAAGCCGAAGAGGCCACGCGCAAGACTAAAGACGCCTACGTTCTTGACGGGCCAAACTCATCGCGCGGGGAAGTGCATGCCTGGCTGGCCTTTGCCGAAAAGCAGAATGAGGAGGCGATTCGCCAGATGCGCCAGGTCGCGGACACGCAAGACAAGACAGGAAAAGCGGAAGTCGACATTCCGGCGCGCGAAATGCTGGCCGATATGCTGCTGGAACTCAAGCAGCCGCAGGAAGCCCTGGCGGAATATGAGAAGTCGATGAAGATCGACCCCAATCGCTTCAACGAACTGGCTGGCGCTGCGCAGGCTGCCGAGTTGGCCCATCAGCCGCAAAAAGCCAGCCTCTACTACGCGCAACTGTTGAAGAACTGCGACGACGGAAAGTACTCGGATCGCCCCGCATTACGCAGAGCCAAGACGGTGTTGGCAAAGAACGGGCAATAGCGCCGCCGCTCCAGCCCAGGTTCGCCGCTGCGCTCGTCAGTATCCGGATCCGGCGCGGCAAACCCAATCGAGGCCTGCACTCGGACTCTCTCACCCGGCTTTCCACTGGGCTGGATCGTGCCAGCTACTTGTTTTTTCCTGCACCTCTGCTAGCCTCAACTGCACAAAAGCGTCTGGAGGGTGGTCCGGCGCAAATCGCGGCCGGATCGACTTCCGGCGCGCCATTCTGGGGGCGCAGTGGTTTCCTTCGATCAAGTGACGTATCCGTCCGCAAACCATGCGCTGCCGTTTCGCACGTTATGCGGCGAATATCGGGCTCGCCGCCCTGGTGATCTTGCCGCTGCCGTTGCCAAACGCATCCTGAACGTTGACAGCCCGCCGGCGGACCTGCAATCCGTATGGACGGCGCTGGATAAGACGCTGGCCGCTTCCGAAGATGCCTATTCCGCGTTAGCGGCAATGAAAGACGTGCTGTCCACGGTGCGTCAGGAGCCAGGAGAAGCGGACGAGGCCTTCCGGCAACGAGTGGCGACGGGTTACGAAGAGAGCCGCAAAGCCGAGAAACAATGCCAGAGTTGCGACGCTCCGCTGAAACAGATTTTGCACGATATGCAAGCGACCGCCGTTTGCCTCTCCGGTGGAGGCATTCGTAGCGCCAGCTTTTCTCTCGGCGTGCTACAAGGGCTGGCGCGCTTCAGCCGTCCCTGCGACTGGAAGCTCGGCGACAAAACCATCATGGATTCGCTGGATTACCTGTCCACGGTTTCCGGCGGAGGTTATATCGGAAGCTGGCTGATGGCATGGGCGCAACGCAGCCGCTATAGCGATGCGGTCAGCCAGTTGGCAACCTCCGCGCCCACTTCCGGCGATCCCGAGCCGGAACCGATCCGGCATCTGCGCGAATACACCAGCTATCTGACGCCCAAGTACGGCTTCACGCTGGACACCCTGACGCTGGGAGCCATTGTGGGCCGGAACATGATCCTCAATTGGCTGACGCTGGTGCCGGCGATCATCTGTCTGCTTTGTCTGCCTGAGTTTCTGTATCTCGTGTCGTATGGGCTGCCCTTTGCGATGCAGCGGGACACCGACTGGTATAAGCCAGTCATGTGGCTGGCCGTGCTATGTGTGACGGTTGCCTCGGTGTTTGCAGCCTGGCGGATGATCTGGCCTCCCTATGCCTCCAGATTCAAGGACTCAGAGAAGCAGGGCAGTACATCGTTGGAGCTCTGGCTGTTCGTGCTACCGCTCATGGTGGGCATTTGGCTGTTGGGAGAAGCCTGGGCATGGGCGGCCATCAATCCTATCCTGGTTAACAAAACGGGGGTGTTGAACCAGATCATGCCCCTCGCCAAGTGGCTATTTCTTTTTGCGCTGCTACCACCAATGTCCATTTCGCTGGTGCGGTTGCGGATGCTCGTCGGCAATGACGGCAAGGAGCGTCCAACCCCGTTCCACAAGCATGATGGCAGCGGCCGAATAGCATGGCGACGCTTGCTCTGGTCTCTAATCGCGCCTCTTCTGGTGGCAGCCACCGCCGCGGTTCTGCTCTCCCTCTCGGCTGTATACCTGACCTCGAACAAGCACCTGATCGTCGCCCGCCTTGACGGACAGGTTCCCCATTTCTGGGTGAAGCGCTGGTTTGTGCTGGCGGTGGTGCCGCTGGTTTGGGCGGTGCTGACGGGGGCTTCCAGTCTGCTTTCCGGACTGCTGAGCAACATCGAGAGTGAAGAGGAGCGGGAGTGGTGGGCGCGTGCCGGAGGACTGCTTTTCGCCTGCGTACTGGCATGGGTCGCATTCAACGGCATCGCCTATTTTGCCGATGAGACGCTCAGGTTCCTGTGGGCTTCGCTGCTGGCGGTTATCGGCGTGGGGTCAGGATATCTGGGAAGTTTGGCCGGACTGAGCGCGGCTACCGCTTCCGGCCTGAAGCGCGTAAAAATCGAACAACTCAGCAAGTGGCAACAATGGCTCTCCCGCCACAACTTGCTGCCGCCTTTCGCGTCAGGCGTTGCCCTGGTCTGCATCACCTTCGCGCTGGCGGCGCTTACCCGCGAAATCCGTCATAGCCTCTACGTATGGATGCGCGCCCAGCCGGCCTTCGCGGCCATTCTTCATCACCTGCTGAAGGCTTGGCTGGGAGTCGATAACGCGGTGCTGTACAGCCTCGCCTTGAGCGCAATTGCCACGTCCATTGTCTTCCTTGGGGCCGCTGCCCTGGCCGTCATGGGAAATCTCTTCGTCAATGTCAATACCTTCTCGCTGCATGGCATGTACCGGATGCGGTTGACCCGCGCTTATCTCGGGGCCTCCAACTTCGCCCGCCATCCGGACGCTTTTACCAACTTCGACCCGGCTGACAATCTCTACCAAAGCTCGATGCCCTGTAGTGCGGATGCACCGCTGCACGTGATTAACACCGCGCTGAATATGGTGGCAACCCAAAACCTGGCCTGGCAGCAGCGCAAGGCGGAGTCGTTCACCTTCAGTCCGGTGAGCTGCGGCAGTTGGAGGCTGGGCTACGTCCCGACCAGCGTATACGGTGGCAGCCGGGGCGTGCGCGTGGGAACTGCGATGGCGATCAGCGGCGCGGCCTTGAATCCCAACATGGGTTACAACTCGTCGCCCCTGGTGACCCTGCTGATGACTTTTTTCAATACCCGGCTGGGATGGTGGCTGCCCAATCCGGCGTGGCCGGCCTTGCGAAATTGGGACCCGGAGAAAAAGAAAGCTCAGAACTTTCTGCGCAAGAACGGCCCGACTCTGGCCTTGAAACCGCTGTTGGATGAGGCCTTGGGCAATACCGACGACACCTATCAGTGGATCGAACTCTCCGATGGCGGCCACTTCGAAAATCTTGGCCTGTACGAGATGGTGCTGCGCCGCTGCCGCTCGATTGTGGTGGTGGATGCTGACGCCGATCCTGACCTCCAGTTCGACGACCTCGGCAATGCCATTCGCAAGATCGAGATTGATCTGGGTATTCCGATAACCTTTCCCGGATACCACCAGGGCGTGCCTATGAAGAAGGTCGTCGCAACCGGCAATATGTATTGCGTTGCCGGCAAAATTGGTTACGACTGTGTGGATGAAGGCGCGCAGAAGGGCGATCTCATCATCATCAAGCCGGTGCTGAATGGCACGGAACCGCCCGACATTCTGGCCTACCGCGCCAGCCATGAGGATTTTCCCCACGAAAGCACCGCCAATCAGTTTTTCAATGAGGCCCAGTTCGAGAGCTACCGCCATCTCGGTTCGTGGATGATTCACGCCATCACCAAGTGGCCTGACACGTCGGCCCACCGTTTCGAAATGGACGGATTCATGGCCTGCGTGAACACATATCGGCAGCAGGGAAGCAGTCCCAGTACGCCATCATCGCCGCCCGCCTGATGCAATCAGCGCCGGCGTACCACCGGGAGGAGCGCGCCTTGAAGGCCAGCGCTCGGGGCTTTTCCCTCCATATTTCTGTATCCACGGAGAGTTCGAACGAGAATGCCCATTGCGGGGCCTGGGAGGGCCCTAGAATCGCCGCAAGGGTGGTCGGCAGTGGTGGGGGGTCATCTGGAACGCTGGAGCCCGCCAGAAGGCCGCCAGACGCCGATGCTGCGTTTTCCCGATTTGGAACTGGATGCCAGACTCTCATCGGCTTCAGCCGCTGAGAAACTCTTTGCGGAATTTATCTCAGCGGCTAATGCCGAACTTCTTAGGCCACGGATGGTTGAGCTGCCGCTAGGTACCGGCGATGCCCTTGTTCTGAAGGACCCTCACTACGACACGCCGGTTTTGCGCCTGGCCTTCAGCGGTCTTGTCACTGCCGACCTGCCGGCTTTCGCCCATAGCGCCGGGAGCCAACATATTGGTAAGCGGAATGTGACCCTGTTGCTGCAAGAAAGCGGCTACATTGCTGGCCCGCTCGTCGCTCAGCTTCTGATTCAGCGAAGCGCTGCCTACGGATGAGGCATAGCCTTTTACCTGGATGGTGTAGGCGGTAATGGTCTTGGCTTTTTCGGCCAGTTGCAGCAGCTGTGCGTTGTACTTCGGATCCAGCGCCACCTTGCCGTTAGCGAAGTAAACCGTCACCTCATCGAGAATATTGTAGTCAGCCAGCTGACCAAAGCGCTTGTTCGCGGCCTCGATCATGGCTTTGTTGGCGTCAATCTTCGCCTGGGCCTCAGCCATCTGCTGTTGTTGCTCTTGCATCTCTTGCTGTTGCCGCGCCAGCGCTGCCTTCTGCGCAGCCAGCTCCTCTTGAGTCTGCTGCATCTGCTCCTTCGTTGGCTGTAAACCGGCCTGGATGGTCTGGGCGTCCTGAAGGTCATTGCCCTTGAACTTGACGGAACTCGCTACCAATTGGTTTTGCTGGTTGTACGAGCCCTCTACCTGGACTTGGAGACCGGGTATCAGTGCCGCCATCGACATCCCCTTGCGACGCGCCTTGAACATTCCCTGCACCTGGGCGACTTGCGTGCTGTCGGTGAGAAGAACTACGACCGTGGAGGAATCCGGAGTTTGTATCGTCATAGTGTCTCCGCTGCGTCCGGTTATCAGTCCCTGAGCTTTAGCGGACTGAGCGGCTGCGCTGCCGCCAAATACCAGAAGGATTGCCAGTGACACTGTTGCGGCCAATGATATCGCTTTCAACCTGCTTCGCTTCATGATCTTCTCCTGTGCGCTGCTACGCCTTGCAGCAGCGGATTTCGTAACAAATTAGAACTATTCCGAACAAGGTCATCACTTAAGCATAGAACTATACAAGGGTTCGAGGCTGTGACGATAGGATCTCATACGCGGTACTTGTTCGCCCGACACGATACTTAGGCGGATATTGAGATGAAAACTGTCGCTTGCGACAGTGGCTCTGTCCTGGTAAGAGCAGAAACGGGCATACCACTTTCGAGGTAGATGACGGCAGAATCAATCGCTTATCGCGATAAGCCCAGAATTACTTGTTGTACCGCCTCTGGTTGGGGACGATAATAAGGCAAGCTCCCCCAATTCAAAATCCTTGTGGTG
>CAWKIR010000003.1:0-10709 GCA_963849815.1 uncultured Acidobacteriaceae bacterium
CTGCACGCGGTGGCGTGACAGCGCGCTTACGCTGCGCTCTGCAAAAGAGTCGGTGACAAATCGATGCGAGTCTGGGCGCTGGAAAATTTGCGCCTTACCAACGGTCGAATTGGCATCGCGTCGGCGAAACTTTGAACCGATGCCGTTTCGAGCTCCGGCCCGTAAGAACGGCGGTGCCGACGATGTAGAAACCGGGATGAATCCAGCCGTCCAGAGTGCGGCCCTGGGCCTCGATCAGCGTGACTGGTATGCTCGATGGTTGCTTTTCGACGGTATTCATTTCAAATGCGAGGTGCCACAATGTGGCAGATCCATCCCTGGCTGGCCTTGGGCGTAGTCGCATCGACGGCTGCGACTGACGCCGTATACGTTATGTTCAGTGCGGCAGTTGCGTCACGGCGGCGCTTACCGGCGGCAACGTGGAGCAGCGTGTGGTATCTGCTGTCTGCGTTCGCCGTGATCAGTTACACCAGAAACTGGGTCTATGTGGGCTTCGCGGCGGTGGGATCGTGGATTGGGGCCTATGTGTCGATGACGGTGCTACGGCGACCGGGGGCTGCGGGACCGGCGTGAAGTGTGCCGCTCCTACGGGGGCTCGAGTTGGAAAATACAGCGAACCCAGCGCTGAAGCGCTGGGCTATCCTGTGCCCGTCCCGCTTCGCGGGACTCGGCCAGTTCGCCGTCGGCTTGTCGGTATCGTTCAGATTCCACGGCGTCCGTCAGTAATGGAAGCGGTAACGAAACTCGCCATAAATCTGCCGCGGCTCGTTCCAGTGGAATCCGCCGAAGGTGAGGCTGTTATCCAGCTGCACACGGCGGTCGGCCACATTCAGCGCGGTCACCGAGACGGCGTACTTGCCTTCGGCGAAACTCTTGCCGAGTGAGAGATCGACCGTCGTGTGGCTGGGCAGATAGGGTCCGGGGTATTGCGAGAGCGGCGTGCCATACAGGCCGTTGGTGAAACCGGATCCGTAGTACACGTTGCCGGAGGCGTAACTGTGCCAGGGCAGGCTGGCATTGGCACCGACGTTTAAGGTGTTGCGCTGATCGTGATCAACCGCAGAATAGCCGGGCGGAATGTAGAGCGGGCAGTTCTGGTCATTGGGATTGGGGCAGATGAGGCCACCGTTGATGGGCGATGTGGCCTGCGCAATCTGATTGGCATAGACCAAATGGGCCTGAACGGTATGCCACAACGTAGGAGAGCGCAGCGTGAGGTCCCATCCCTGAATGAGGGCGCGATACCAGGTGATAGGCCAGAACAGGTTGGAGTTTCCAATATTGTTGTGATCCAGCCAATTGGAGGCATTGGTTTGATAGTTGTCGACCTGGAGATTCCAGCTGCGATAGGGAATGATGAGGCTGGCCTCCCATTGCTTGTCGCGTTCGCCGTACAGAGGCGCGAAAGTAAAGTCCTGGCTGTTGGCAAATCCCAGGAGCGGCCCAGTGGCGGTGACCAGCGGCGGCGGCTGATAGTAGTGGCCATAGAAAGCGCGGAGCACCCAATTGAGGCGCGGCACGCGAAGGGCGACGCCAACCCGCGGGTCGGCCTGATTTTCCGCGATGGATGAGCGAAATTCAGTGCCGCGCAGGCCGGCGATGATGGTGAGCCACTTGGTTGCATTGAAGCGATCGCTGATGAACTCCTCGGCAACCCCTCCGGTTACGGTGATGGACGACGCCGGAAAATTCTGCGTTCCGTCGCTGAAGACGTTGTCGAAATAGTTGTACTGCTGCTGAAAGAAGCCGTAGACCCCAACTTCGAGATCGTTCTTCGGCAAGCTCTTGTTCAGGATCCCCTGAAAGCCAACGTAGTTCGCGTTCAGGTCGACATTGGTGCTGACGGGATAGTCGTCGGGGCCGCCTTCATAATGGGCCGCGTTGTAGTGATAGAAGGGCGAGAGCGTGAGCAGCGTGCTGGGATCGAAGGTGTGCACCCAGGAAAAGATGACGTAGGCGTCGGGCTCACGCTCAGCATCGTGCAAGCCATAACTGGGAACCAAACCCGACTGCTGGAGAATCTGATTTCCGACGGAGTTGGGATTGGGATCGATGGGAACCTGGTAGTAGTCCTGGCGCAGTGAGCCCACGACGCGGAACTGATTGTTGGAATCGTGATTGTAGATGAACGAAGCGAAGCCACCGTAGCCGTTCTCAGCGTCGTGATACACCTGCGGGATGGGCGTCTGGAGTCCGTAATTGCTGCGGTTTCCGTTCAGGCTGGCATAGTACGCAAAGCGCTGAGTGTGGCCTCCGCAACTCAGTTGGTCGTCGGTCTGATAGAAGTTGCCGGCGCTGAGGGCGAGATCGCATTGGCGGTCGCGTTCAAACCCGGTTCGCGGCGCAATGTTGAACATGCCATACGTGCGGTCGCCATAGGTGGCGTCGTAGCTGCCTTGCAGAACTTCAAGATAGTCGATGTCTTTGGGATCAATCTGCGGCCCCAGATTGGCAGCGATGTTGGTGTTGGGGATGGAAACGCCGTCGATCAACCACAGGACCTGATGGCCGCCGTTCATGTGCAGCATGTCATGCGCGACATAGGTAGCAGGCACGTAATCGGTGATCATCTCCACGCCGTTGGTGCGGTCAGCGCCGGGAGTTTCCTGAATGTCTTGACGGTTGAGCATGGTCGTCGGCGTAACCGTGTCCATGGGTGCTGCCACAGGGGTTCCCGATACAACCACTTCTTCCTTGGTGCCGGCGACGGCCAGTTTGAAATGTACTACCGGGCTCGTGTCGGACTGAACGATGACGTCTTGCTGCATTTCCAGGAAACCCTTCGACGAGACGGTGACTGTGTAAGTGCCGATGGGGACCGAGCGAAACTCAAATTCTCCGTTGTCGTTGCAATTTTGGGACTGTGTCCAGTCCGAGGTTTGGGCCTTCAGCGTGACCTGCGCGCCTTGAACGGGCCGGTGCTGGGGATCGTGAACGACACCGCGAACCGCGCCGAAGACAGTGGCGAATACGTTCGACGCTAAGAGGAGCACCACCGCCAGCAAAGACAGGGCCGATGTCCTAATTTGCATCTTGCCAGGAAACGATTTCATAGCAATTCTCATGCTCCATGACTTCTGTGAGCGCGCATTGATCGCGCGCCTGGTTGCACAGCGCGTTTGCTCTCGAGCTAAAGGAGCGTGCGTTGCCTGAGGCGGACAAGTCTGCGCCACGCGAACCACAGAGTGCGCTGCTTCAGGCGAATCTGAGCTTCAGGAATTCAGGCTTTGAGAAGGTCGGGAGAGTGGAGGTCCGCGCTTTTGCGCGTTGCCTTCGACATTTCGAGGAATGTCGGGGGAAGCACTGTGAAGAGAATTCTGCCAGAACGAAGCCGGCGTAACGGCCTGGCTCCGGACCCCGAGCGCCGTTACTGAATGCGACGTGATGGCGGTGAAGTGCTGGTAGGGACAGTTGGCCGGAGCGGAGCGAGCGCCGTCGACTGGCGTCGGCGTGGCGCAGTGATGTTGGCCGCCACGACGGCAACATGCAGGAACGGCTGATTGGGCCTGCATGAAGGGCAGAGCCAATCCTGCAAGTTGCAGGACAAGCACCAGACTGGCAAACAACCGTCGCATGAGCAGAAGGATTTTACTACACAACGGCCTCCAGCCGAGCGTGGGCGATCGGCCTGCCAGACATTACAATGGAAGCGCCATCTTAAGAGTTATCAAGAGTTGACCCGGCCCAAGTATCAACTGGAGAAATCGTGTGCGCTACGCAATTGTGGTTCTTGCCGTCCTCGGCATAGTCGTATCCTCGCTTGCCCTCAAGGTCCACTATGACGATCCGGGCAAGGAACCGTGCAGCATCAACGATAAGTGGGATTGCGGGGTGGTCAACCACAGTCCGTATGCGATGGTTCACGGAGTGCCCGTGGCCGCAATCGGCATCGTGGGATATCTTCTGATCGCGGTGCTGGGCTTCACCAGGCGCAAAGGATTGCTGCTGGTGTCGGTTGTGATTGGGCTGGCGTTCGCATTGTACCTGACCAATATTGAGGCGCATGTGCTGGAGGTCTGGTGCCTGTACTGCGCGATCTCGCAAGGGATCATCGCCGTGCTTACGTTGTTGTCTCTGATCTGGATTGGGTGGGCGAAGTGGGGCGCGCGCAACGCATAGTTTCAGGTGTGCGTTGAGGGCGGCGAACTGGATTGTGAACCCTGTCGCCGCTACGCGGCTTAGACTTATTTCCTACTTCCATCCCGGGGCTTGCGACCCGGGCTCACTGCGCTACCGCCGCTGCGCGGCTGGTTTGATCGGTCGTCGACGGTTTGTTCCACTGCGAAATTCTTTCGGCCGTTGCGCACGCGAACTGCATCGCCGTTTCAATTGCCTGCGGCACGGCCTGACAAGCGCATGTGCCGTTACAAGCTCAGATGTGAACGGCCTGTACACGATTTCGGCCGTTGGCTTTGGCCTGATAAAGGGCTGCGTCGGCGCTCTGAATCAGCTTTTCGACGGAGCACTCGCCACCGGGATTGGTGGTGACAACTCCGATGCTTATAGTAATGGTGACTTCGGCTTGCTGGGTGCGAACGGGAGTTGCGCTAACCGCCTGGCGCAAGCGTTCCGCGAATTGATAAGGACGGTCGGCTTTGAGACCGGAAGCGGCCACGATAAACTCCTCGCCACCGTAACGGCCGACAACATCATAGGCCCGGACCGCGGCGCTCAAGCGTTCTGTGACCTCACGCAGGATGTCGTCGCCGGCGAGATGGCCGAAGTCGTCGTTGACGCGTTTGAAGTGGTCGAGGTCGACGAGGAACAGGGAAAGCGAAGTTGGCTTGCGCTGGGCCCGTTCCAACTCGGCCCGCAGCAGGTCAAAGAGCGCACCCCGGTTCCAGATTCCGGTGAGGGGGTCGTGGGTAGCCTGAGAGCGCAGGGCTTGCTGGGCGGCCAGTAAGGTGTCGTGCAGCTTGATGATGCGTTCGCCGACGTGAATTCTGGCGAAGAACTCGTGAACATTGAAGGGCTTGGTGAGATAGTCGTCAGCGCCAGCCTCGAGGCCTTCGACGATGTCGGCGGTGGTGTGCTTGGCGGTCAGCAGCAGGACGTATTGGTAATGATCGCGGGGAGTGGCGCGCAGGCGGCGGCAGACTTCGGGTCCGGGCAGGCCGGGCATCATCCAGTCCAGCACCAGGAGGCGCGGGGCATCAGGCCACAGAGCAATTTCCAGGGCCTGTAAGCCATCGCTTACCAACTGCACGTCGTAGCCTTGGCCGGCGAGGAAATGCTGGAGAGCGCGGCGATAGAGAGGATCGTCTTCGGCCACCAGCACTCGACCCAGGGCAGCGCGATTATCGCGCGGCGCCAAGGGGAGCGGCGGGGACGGCTCTTCACTGCAAGGGGGTAGCATCGTTCGGCGCTCCCGACGCGGAGACCATCAGCTGGCGGAAGGCCTCGATGTAAGCCATCAGCTGGGCCACCAGCTCACCCGCCCGGGCTGAATCTCCGGAAAGGCTGGCATGTTCGAGGGCGAGAGCGAGGGCCTCGCCCTCAACGGCCCCCAGATAGCCAAGGCTCCCTTTCAGCGAATGGGCAACCTCGCGCAAGCCAGCAAAATCTTTCTGGGAGAGCGATTGCCTAAGGCGAGCGGCGAGCTTGGGATATTCCTCGAAGAAAACCGAGATCAGCTCGACCAGCAGCAGTTCGTCGCCGTCAAGTCTTTCCAGTGCAGCGGCGTGGTCCCAACCGGTTGGCATCACAAGCGTTGCCCTCCTTCTGCGCTTCCGGCCGGCTTCAGCTGCAAGACTCGGCGATGGCTACTCTTCCATCTCTATCGGCAAAGGGAAAGCCGCCTTGAACTGGTCTGCCCTTACCAGTTGGACGGCAGAGCGTCCGCCAGTTCGGCGGTGAGCGCCCACTCCATGGCCCGCATTCTTTCGGCGGTGAGTTTTTGTCCGTGGCAAGTGATGTAGAAGACATCGTGGGCAACCGGACCTTCGGTGTCGATTAATGCGACCTCGATGCTGCACTCTTCGTGGTCAAGATCGAGCTGATGGTATGGAGAAGCCCGGGGCGGTCCTGGGTGACAATCTCCACCAAAGTACTGCGCGGGGAACACGCATCGTCGTAGCGCAAGTGCGTCTTGACGGTAAGCTTCACCGGCTGGAGATCGGCCTTCAGCCGCGATTCCAGTAGGCGATCGAGCGAAGCTTCGCGCGTCAGAACCTCGCGCACCGACCTCTGGAAGCGCTCGCACTCGGGAGGATTCAGCTCCAAGGTGCGAAAACGGTCCTTGAAATAAAAGCTGTCGACAACCACACTGCCGCGATTGGAAAACGCCATGGCCTTCGTGATATCCATACCCCAGGCATAAAGAATGCCCGTCAAGGTGCGGAACAAGCCAGGGGCGTCGTAAGTAACGACGGTCAATTCATGCTGACCGCTATTGGGCCGCAACCTGAGCTGCACCGGTTCGGCGGCAAGGCTTGCCGCCATGGTGAAGTGCTGGGCCACTTGCTCGGGCGAGTGGGAAAGCATGTAGCGCTGCGGCAGTCCGTCGAGGAAGTTCAGCACCTCAGAGGGCGGCACTGGTAACTGCGCGATAATCTTCTCGATGACTTCCGCGGAAGCTTTTCCGTCGAGGCTCCCGGCATCGGCGCTGCGATCGAAGTGGCCAGCCGTTCGGGTGTACAGGCGCCACAGGTTCTCGGCTTTCCAGGGAGTCAACGCCTCCGGATTCACGGCTTTGATATCGGCCAGCGTCATCAGGGTAAGCATCTTAAGCCGTTCGGGCGTGGCAATCTTTCCGGCAAGCTCACGGATGGTCGCGGGATCGTAGATGTCGCGACGGCGCAAGGTGGAAGAGATTTCGAGATGGCTGGCGACGAGGAAGCAAACCGTCGCAGCATCTTCCTCGGCGAGCTGCATGCGCGCGACGGCCGCTGTGGTCAGTTGCAGGCTGCCGTGCACATGGTCAGCGCCTTCCAGCCCTTTGCCAGTGTCATGCAGTAACAGCGCGAGGAAGAGCAGCTCGGGATGCTCCAGCTCCGAGATAAGCTGCGCGAAGGGCTGGAGCGAGGAATCTTTTTCGTCGTTCAGGCGGTGGAGCACCTCGATCGCGATGAAGGTGTGCTCGTCCACGGTGTAGCGGTGATAGAGATCGCGCAGGACGAGCAGGTCGATGGTCTCGAACTCGGGAACGGCGCGGGTGAGCAGGTTGAGCGAGTGCATGGCGCGCAGCGCATTGGCGGCATGAGGAAGCGCAAGAATTTCGCGCAGATGCTGCCACAAGATACTGGTCCTGCGGCATGGTCTCAGCCAGGCGGAGATGAGCATCGTTGAGCCGGCGTTCGGCTTCGGGGCTCAAAGCCATGCCGTGATGCGCCATGAAGGTGAACAGGCGTAACACGGCCGCAGCTTCGCGCGCATCGGCGGCCTGCTGAAAGTAAACCCTCCCATCGACTACGGAGAACTCGGAGTTGGAAACGCGCGATCGCCAATGCTGGAACGAGCGGTACAGGGATGAGCGTTCCCGCGAAACCTGGCCTAACAGTTGCGAGCTGTTGCGATGCACGGCTTTGGCGTGACGGAAATAGAGCCGCATCCATTCCGCCGGCGAGACCGCTCCGACACCGGTAGCGATGCCGCGGGCGGCGAGTTCCTCTTGCGCCGCCCAGGTGATGCTGTTGTCGTCGCGCCCATGGCGATAGTGCAGGTAGCAGCGGCTGGAGCAGAGAAATTCCACGGCATCGAGCATTTCGCCGCACGCCGAATTCTGCCGCACGCTTACCAGGTCGCGATGACCGGAGCTGAGCGCGACAATCATGCCGATCCACTGCGACACGTGACAATCGCGCAGCCCGCCAGGGCCGTCCTTCAGGTTGGGCTCCAGATGAAAGATGGTATTGCCAAAGCGCTGATGCCGGGACTGGGTCATTTCCGAGAGGCTCTGGAGAAGCGCGTCAGACTCGCGGGCGATCAATTGGGGCAGGAGTTTGGCGTGCAAGCGCTCGAACAGAGGATTGATCGCCGGACAGAAAGCGGCAGTCGAGCAGCGAAAGCGTGAACTCCAGATTGTCCTGGTCAAATCGTCCGCAATCAGCGAGGGTCCGAACGCATGGACTGACGCGCAAACCGCAGTCCCACATTGTCTGACATAAGCTGCTGACCGCGGGCTTGATGCGGTTCGCCGCAGGCTTCATTTTCGGTCAGGAACAGCAAGTCGATATCGGAGTAGGGGAACAGCTCGCTTCTGCCGAAACCGCCCAGAGCGGCCAGGGAACAACCTTGTGCCGAGCTTCGGAAAAGTACTGCTCCCACAATGTCAGAGCCAGGGTATCGACCAGGCGAGTCCGGCTGCTGAGCGAGGCCAGGCCCGAGCCAACGGCCTCAAAGTCACGCTGGATACGCTGCGACTCGTGACGATAGCTATTGCGCAACGCGAAGTCGGGGAGTTGCCAATTGGAAGCTTGGAGGGTGGCAACTCCGGCGGCTGCGGAGCGGTGCTCACAGGGCGTTCTCGCCACGGTCGTCGTTGCGGATGCGGATGGCCTCGTCGACACGGGCCAGAAAAATCTTGCCATCACCGATTTTGCCGGTGCGCGCGGCGGCGGTGATGGCCTGTACGGCGCGGTCGACAAGATGGTCGGGCAGCACCATCTCGATCTTCACTTTGGGAAGAAGGTCGACGGTGTATTCGCGGCCACGGTAGAACTCGGTGTGGCCCTTTTGCCGGCCATGACCGCGGACTTCGGTCACGGTCATACCCTCGACGCCAATTTCGATGAGGGCGTCTTTGACGGCGTCGAATTTCGAAGGTTGAATTACGGTTTCCAGTTTGGTCATGGCAGCGAGGCTTCCCAGTAATAGCCTTCCTCGCCGTGCTGAGTAAGGTCGAGGCCCTGCACTTCGTCCTCGGTTGAGACACGGACGCTGAGAGCGAAATCGACGACCTGCAAGATGATGTACGTTCCCACCGCGGCTAACGTGATGGCAATCAAGACGCCCACGAGCTGGTTGCCCATCTGCCGGAAGTTGCCGTCGAGCATACCGACCGGAAGCGGATGTCCCTGGGCATCTTTGAATATCGGGTTGATGAGACTGGTGGCGAAGACACCGGTCAGGAGCGCGCCGATGGTGCCGCCAGCGCCATGCACGCCGAAAGCGTCGAGCGAATCGTCATAGCCGAGGCGGGCTTTCACCACGGCGACCATCGCGTAGCAAAAGACGCCGGCGATGAGGCCAATCAGCAAGGCCGGCATGGGAGCTACGAATCCGGCGGCGGGAGTGATGGCAACCAGGCCGGCCACGGAGCCGGAAATTGCACCTAGAACACTGGGCTTGCCGTTGCGGACCCACTCTGCGCCCGCCCAGCCAATAGCAGCGGTGGCTGCGGCGAAGTGGGTAGCAACAAACGCGCTGGTGGCAAGGCTTCCGGAGCTTAGCGCGCTGCCGGCGTTAAAGCCGAACCAGCCTACCCACAGCAGACACGCACCGATGAAGCTGAGTACCACACTGTGGGGGGGCATGGGTTCTTTGGGAAAACCGACGCGGCGTCCAAGAAACAGCGCGCAGATCAGCGCCGACACTCCCGAAGTGATGTGGACGACGGTGCCGCCGGCGAAGTCAAGGGTGGGAAAACGTCCGCCCAAGCTGGCGTTCAGCAAGCCGCCCTTGCCCCACACCATGTGCGCCATGGGCGCGTAAACCAGCAGCGACCACAGCGTCATGAACAGCAGCATGGCGCTGAACTTCATGCGCTCAGCAAACGCGCCGCAGATGAGCGCGGGGGTGATGATGGCGAACATCAACTGATAGATCATGAAGGTCTGTTGCGGGATGGTGGCAGCGTAGTCGGCATCGGGCGCAGCGCCCACGCCATGCAGGAAAGCGTGCTCCACTCCTCCGATGAAGCTGGTGCCCGAACCGAAACAGAGACTGTAGCCGATGATGGCCCACAGCACGGTGACGAGGGCCATCATGGCGAAGCTCTGCATCATGGTGGCCAGCACGTTTTTCTTGCGCACCAAGCCGCCATAGAAAAGCGCCAGACCGGGGCCGGTCATCAGCAGCACCAGGGCTGAGCACATCAGCATCCAGGCATTGTCGGCGGAACTTTTGGCGTCGGCGACTTGCTGTTGAAGCTGGGCGATCTGACTGCTGGGCGCGGCTGTGTCCGCCGCAGCCGAGGCAGCTTGCGCCATCAGCGTGCCGGACAGTAGCAGGATCAGCAGGAATGGTGAAAGCTTTCGAAGCATCCGCATGCAAGACTCCTACTAACGAAAGTGAACCGGTTGAACTGCGACGAGTCCGAAGTAGCGCCCTTCCAGACGCAGCTTTACATCTTTGCGGAGAGATTGCTTGCACCGGTCGGCCGCGCGGCTTGCCGGGAGTGCTCGGTAAGAACTTGATACGCGAGTTCGTGGCCAATGAGAAATTCAAAGAATTTATAGGAGGGATTAGTTTCGGTTATCGGGCGGGCAGGGCGCGGCTTGTGGAGTTTGGCGTTGGGTTTTCACCGCGAGTCGAGAGCGTTATCTTCCGTACTGAGCGACCCGGTCTCGGCAGTTAAGGGAGGCTGTGATCAAGTCAAGCGAAGTCCCCCAGCAGCTAAAGCCGCAATGATTTTGCTGCTTCTTACGGACCGCCTGAAGTGTCTGCGTGAGAACTGTGCCGTCCCCGGGGGATTTGGCCGTATTTTCCACTCCACCCAGCGTTTCCGCGCTGGGCTCTTGTAGTTTCGCCCTGCGGGCTCAGATCTTGGT
>CAWKIR010000004.1:0-893821 GCA_963849815.1 uncultured Acidobacteriaceae bacterium
AGATCTCCCAACCCAAAAGGGTAAAGAAGGGCACATGAAGACCACGTGTTTGATAGGCTGGATGTGAAAGTGCAGTAATGCATGAAGCTTACCAGTACTAATCGCCCGTTCGGCTTGACCATAAAATTTACTTGGCTACACGTGTTACCCCATCTCGCGCAGAAACTGGTGCGCTATGGGAAACCCCGTACACTCTGGAGAACTAGCCAGAGTGGGGAGCTCGACGGAGCTCCAGCCTTAAATTTTTAACACTCGCTTACGAAATTCCTGATGCTATTCAGTTGTGAGAGATCGCCCGCCGCGTAGCGTGGGGCAGATTTGAAAGGGCACGGCTTTAGCCGTGCCGTCAATCGGCTCTCTCAAATTGTCATCCCGAGGAGGGCTTCAGCCCGGCGAGGGATCTGCGGTTCCGACGAGCCGCTAGAAAGTTCTTTACAAGATCGACGTAGAGGTCCTGCGTGGAGCCACGCCTGGGGCCGAGTGGCGCGATGAGCGCCCACGTCAATGAAGCCGGTGATCTTACCGCGGGGGAAACACCCGTTCCCATCCCGAACACGGAAGTTAAGCCCCGCAGGGCCGATTGTACTGCACGCGAAAGTGTGTGGGAGAGTAGGTCGTCGCCGACATAAATAACGGCCATCAGGAGAAATCCTGGTGGCCGTTTCCTTTTGAGCTAAGAGTGGGGGTGTTCCATGACCGGAGCGACAACTATATTCGGATTCACCAATCAGGCTTGGGAGGCAGGTAAACGCGAGGCGATCTGCGCAATTGTACGGGTGGCCCAGCGCCAGCAAATGATCACCTACTCTGAGCTCGCGGGAGCAATAACAAGTATTCTCGTTGAACCGCATGACTATGCGATGGATCGTCTCCTTGACGAAATCTCCAAAGAGGAGGATGCCGCCGGCAGAGGCATTCTAACGGCGCTTGTTGTTACGAAGGAAGACCGTGCGCCGGCGGAGGGGTTTTGGGCGACGGCCCGAGACATCGGACGGCGGTATACGAACAAAGACGCAATGTGGGCTGCCGAGGTGACCCGGATTTTTCGGGAGTGCAAGAAGAAGCATCCACTTTGCCCCTGAGACTCTTGGCGCTGGCGAGAAAAAACAGATCCCTCGCTCCGCTCGGGAATCTCGGCTGCCCGGTGCCCGGTGCCCCAGGTTCGCCCTTGTGTTGGGTTAACCTGGGCGACTGCTTCGCGGGGTTAACTGCGGATGTGCCGTCCCTGAAGGGACTCGGGTCCACTAAACGACTGGTACCCAGCGCTTCCGGGCTGGGCTAACTTTGTTCCGCCCTTTCGGGATGGGGTCGTCAGGTGGAAGCGATGCGGCTGGGGCGCGAACTGTTTGGCTTGATACCCACCCTTATCCGCAAGGGCTGCGGACAGGGCGGGTTGGTGAAGCTTGTCCTGTTTGCCTTCTGCTATTTGGCCGGAGCGCCGCCAGCGAGGGTATAGTCGCCGGTGCATTTATAGTCCACACCTTCATCGCTGGTGGGGGTGAGTGTGCAGCCGCCCGAGCCTTTAATGCCTTTCATCTTCCCGGTGCCGGCGATGGCCTGGTACTTGTTCGTCTCGGACTGAAGCGCGCCGTTCTTCATGGTCCCCGTGCTTTGATAGTTGTAGTAAACCTTGTCGCCGCTATCGAAGGTCACGGTGTAGACTCCCCAGTTCTTCATGCGGGTAGCCGTTATATCGCCGTGCTCGGAATAGGCGCCGTCTTTAGCAGCGGCCCCGCCGACATCTCCGGTAACGGTGCACTTGCCCTGGGCCAGCACGAAGACGTGGCCCTGCTGGTCGCCGACCGGGATGCTTTGCTGGACGTCAGGCTTACCGCACTTGCCGGACATCGTAGCTTTGGTTTGCGCCGAGGCCATCGCAACGGCCAAGGCAACGAACACACAGATACACATGGCCCTATAGTTCATTCGCAAGCTCCTTGTTGTTTAAGTAGGCCCAGATTCTACGCCTACTACTACCGTTCAAGGCAAGTAGAAATTGTCATTGGTTTAGAGCCGGTGCGAAGGACTGAGAACCCCAGCATGACTAGAGTGCGGCAAAATTGCTGTGTCCAGCCGATTTCGCCGGACGGCCCGCGTTGCATGGATCAAGCGTCTGCTGACTTCCTCTTCTTGCGCTTGACGATCACAGCGTAGCAGATGGCGTAAACCACGTAAGCCGAGCCGAGCACGACGAAGAAAATGGTTTGGCTCAAAGTAATAGCGAAGACCACGACCGACGCAGCCAACATCCACATGAAAGCCTCGCCCAGAAAGCCGTCCTTCCAATTCGGCGTCGCTCCGCCAGACGGCAGCTGCGGCCGCAGCGCGGGCAGCAGTCGCGGGACGTCCACACAGTAGGCACGATAACCGTCGCCCTGGCTCGCGGAAATCGCAGCCTCTTCGCGGAGGATCAGGCGATAGTCGAACGCGATCATACCCAGCACGAGGATGCAGAACCCGATGCGGCTCGCCATCAAGCCGAAGCCAATCGCCAGCAGGATATTGCCGAAGTAGAGCGGGTTGCGCAGGTAGCGATAGGGGCCGTCGGCGACGAGGCGCGTGGTGTGCAATCGCATATCGACCATGACTTCGGGATTGAGGTAGGCCGTTCCCCAGGTGCGGACAGCCGCATTGGCGAGGCAGAAGAGCGCGGCGACGGCAAAGATCGCGTGATACTCCCAGTCGGGTGCGGGCGTACCGCGCAGCCGGGCAATCCAGTCAACCAAGGCTGCGCCGGCGTTCTGGTGATCGACCGAGTAGCCGAAGAACGCGACGCCGAATATCGCGCCGAAAATCCAGAAGCGAAATTTGAATTCGAAGTCGCTGGCTGCCAGCATCGTGCCACCTGCCGCCGCATTGCTCGTGGGGCGTGAAGATCATACGCCAGATGAGTACCTTGCGTGTCCCTCGAAACGAGGCCGCATTGTGGACGCAGGCAACTGCACTTTCGAACAGGGCGGAACAGCTTTGGCGCCCTGTCCTGAATTGCGGCCACAGGCCAGTAGCCATGATGAGCGCAACGTTCTACTGTGAATTCTGTTGAGAAGTAGCCATGGGCAGTACAGCAATGACGGGTGACTCGTAGCGCCGCAAGTAGGCGGCGCTCCGAGAACAAAAGTTCAGCTACCAGTTTCTGGTAGCTGACATGGGGCTGGCGAGCTTAAAAGGGGGAGCTCGCTGGCCCTTTTGTATCCCGAGAATTAAGCAGCGGCGTCCCGGGATCTGGGCTCCGCTCGTATCTCTGGGATTCCTCTACGCGGCTCAGTTTTCCGAGTGCGGCTTCATCTGCCCGCATCGCAAGTATCGATTGTGCCAGCCCAGCGATTCGTTCATCAGGTGCGGCGTATGCCGGCCGTACGACAGCCGTTCGGCACGGTTCAGGTAATCCACCAGCAACGGCTTGTAATCGGGCGCCGCGCACTTCTCGATAATCAGCTGCGCCCGCTGGCGTGGCGAGAGTCCACGCAAGTCCGCCAACCCCTGCTCGGTCACGATCACGGATACATCGTGTTCCGTGTGGTCCACGTGCGAAACCATAGGCACGATCGTCGAAATGCTGCCCTTTTGCGCAATCGAGGGCGCCATGAAAATGGAGACGTATCCGTTGCGCGCGAAGTCGCCAGAACCTCCGATACCATTCTGAATGCGCGATCCCATCACGTGGGTCGAGTTCACGTTGCCATAGATGTCGGCCTCGATCATGCCGTTCATCGCGATGACGCCCAGCCGGCGAATGATCTCAGGATGGTTTGAAATTTCCTGCGGACGCAGCACGATCTGCTTGCGATAGCTCGCCATATCGGCGTTAACTTCGGTCAGCATCTCCGGGCTCAGCGAAAATGCCGTGGCCGAGGCCGCGACGAGTTTGCCCGATTTCAGCAGGCGAATCATGCCATCCTGGATAACTTCAGTGTAAGAAGAGAGTCCTTCGAACGGACCTTCTTCCAGCCCAAACAGCACAGCGTTGGCGATGTTGCCCACGCCCGATTGCAGCGGCAGCAGGTTGGCAGGAATGCGTCCCTTCTTCACTTCCCAGGCCAGGAATTCCAGAATGTGTCCGGCGATGCGGCGCGAGTTGTCGTCCGGAGCTTTGAACGGGCTGTTGCGGTCGGGCGAATCCGTGAGCACGATCGCCGCAATCTTTTCCCGCGGCATCTCAAGGTAGGGGCTGCCGATGCGCTGCCCGGTGTGCGTCAACGGAATCGGCCCGCGATTCGGCGGCGGTTGCAAGCCATAGTAGATGTCGTGCATTCCTTCCAGGGCTGCGGGCTGCCACGAGTTCACCTCGATAATCACGCGCTCGGCCTGCTCGATCCACGTCTTGTTGTTGCCAATCGACGAGCTCGGGATCAGGCGGCCATCTTCCCGCACCGCCGTTACCTCAATCAATGCCAGGTCGAGTTTGCCCAGGAATCCGTATTCCACAAACTGCGCCACATGGCTCAGGTGGATGTCCATGTATTCCATCTCGCCGGCATTGATACGCTTGCGCGTTTCCGGATCGGACTGATAAGGCAGCCGCAAGTGAATACCGCCAGCCATCGCCAACGCGCCGTCGAGTTCTGGCCCGGTAGAAGCGCCGGTGAAAATACTGACCTGAAACTTCTGCCCGCGCAGGTTCGCGTCCGCGATGCGGCGCGCCAGCGCCATCGGCACAGCCTTCGGGTAGCCGGAGCCGGTAAAGCCGCTCATGCCGACCTGGTGACCGTGGTGGATCAGTGCGGCCGCATCTTCGGCGCTCATGATTCGGTTAGCCAGACTGGTGTTCAGTATGCGGGAGCTAGTCGGGACCGCAGTGGTTGACATGCAGGTAGCCTTTCCAACAAAAGTCGCTGGGCGCGAATATGGATTAACCATAGGCAGTAGCAAGACATTCGTCAGTGAGGGAAGTCACAAAAATGGGGGAACCGGTGTGGCGGGTGAGGCTTGACGGGACGTCAGTTTACAAGAAAAAAGAGACCTGGAGCGCTCCCACTCCAGGTCTCTCTATCTCGTGAGGTAGCATCGCTTGGGCCACCACCACGGTCTCCGGGCCATCGGAGAGTCTGTTCGTGCCTTGCCAGCTTCAGACATCGAAGGCTCAATGTCGCTGGGATCTCCCTCGGCTACGATTGCAGGAGTAAACACTGCAAACCAATTGCCAATGAGGCCGCTGCAACAGAGCAATTTAGAAGTAGCTTAGTTTCCATTCAGATACAAAGGGACGGCTACGCCGGGGAAGAACTAGCCGTACTCAATTCGTGCTATTTTTCTATCCGATTGGATAGCCGTAACTATCCATCTGGCTAGAGGCAGCTTCCGGCAGCTGGTGTAGTGTCGCGGTTTGATGAAGCTACATCATCCGCGCGCCCTTACGATTCCGCGCACTACCTGCGGGGAAGTCAGCTACACTAACTGCCGTGAGGGAAGCGGACTTGGATTCCAGGATAGTTGTTGTCTCGGGACCTTCGAAGGGAACCGTCGTCAGGCTCACTGGCGACCAACTCTCGGTCGGCCGGGATTCTTCCAACCATCTTTCTCTCCGCGATCGTGCGGTTTCGCGACGCCACTTCGCCATCAGCAAAACCGACGCTGCTTTCCAACTTATCGACCTGGAAAGTCATAATGGCACATTCGTAAATGGAATTCCGGTGCGACGTAAATTCCTGACCCACGGTGATACCGTCCGCGTTGGCCGCTGTGAGCTGGTGTTCCTGATCACCGAGGACGAGGAGCAGACCTTGCAACCGGTGCAGTTCAAGGAGCAGGAGACTGTCGACCTGTTGACCACGACGAACGTGCGCGCCTATACCTCGCCGCCGCAACAGGGCACCGATGTCGGACGCATGGCCCGCGACCTGAATGCTCTTTTCAAAATCGCCAACACGATTAATTCGGTGCGCGATCTCGATGTCCTTCAGCGCCTGCTCCTGCAATTGATCGGCGAAGTTGTACCCGCGGACTCAGGCGCCATCGTGATCTTGCGCCATGCCGACGAAGAGCCTATTTCCAGCTGTGTCTGGCATCGGCATCCCGACGGAGCCCCGCAGATGCACATTCGGCGTGAGATTGTGCAGCGCGCCTTGTGGGAGCGGTCCCCGATTCTCAGCCAGCCACTTCCCGGCTCCGGCGACAAGGAAAGCATTCTTTGCGTCCCCCTGGTGGGCGTGGAAAGGACCGTCGGAGTTCTATACATGGCAGCGGCCGGGCCGTCAGATGAATGTGAAGACGGACACGTCCACTTCCTGAATTCGGTTGCCGGCATCGCCGCAGTCACGCTGGAGAACGTTTTGGCCACCGAGTCTCTGCGCAGCGAGAATCGCCGCTTGCAGGCGGAGCTGGACCTCGAGGGAGTGATTATTGGCGAAAGCAAACCCATGCATCAGGTCGGTAACTTCATCGCCCGGGTAGCCAAGAGTGAGTCCACCGTCCTGATCCGCGGGGAGAGCGGCACTGGCAAGGAACTGGTAGCGCGCGCCATTCATCGCAATAGCTTGCGCGCTGACAAACCCTTTGTCGCCATCAACTGTGCCGCCATTCCCGAGGCCTTGCTGGAGAGTGAGCTGTTTGGCCATGAAAGAGGTTCGTTCACCGGAGCGATTGCCACCAAAAAGGGAAAACTGGAGATTGCTGAAGGTGGGAGTATTTTCCTGGACGAGATCGGCGAGCTCGCACCCATCCTCCAGGCAAAGATCCTGCGTGCCGTGCAGGAACACGAGTTCGAGCGTGTGGGCGCTACCCGGACGCAGAAGCTGTCGGCCCGGATGATTGCCGCCACCAACAAGAACCTGGAAGACGCCATCAAGGCGGGCCAGTTTCGCCAGGACCTTTATTACCGCCTCAATGTGGTTTCCGTGGTGGTGCCACCGCTGCGCGAACGTCCCGACGACATCCCACTGCTGGCAATGTATTTCGCGGCCAAGTATTCCGAAAGGTGTAAGCGCCCGCTGAAAGGCATCTCTTCCGCCGTGCGTTCGTTACTGGTGAGCTATAGCTGGCCGGGCAATGTTCGCGAGCTGGAAAACGCCATTGAGCATGCTCTGGTCCTGGGAACCAGCGAGGAGATTGTTCCCGACGACTTGCCTGAGGCCCTGCTGGAAGTGCAACCCGCGGAAAGCAGTAGCGTGAAATATCATGACCAGATCAATCACCTGAAGAAGCGAATGATTGCCGATGCGGTCAAGCAAAGTAAGGGAAACTACACCGAAGCGGCCAAGCTGCTGGGTGTCCACCCTAACTATCTGCACCGCCTCATTCGCAATTTGGACATCAAGTCGGACTTAAAGAAGGAGGACGACGACTAGTCTAGGCGGGATCGGGCCGAACTTGCTTGGGGCCTGTTTGCGGTGTGGTATTTTGTTCTGCGAGTTGCAAAACATGAGGAAGCACATGCACTTGACCTACAGTCGCGCCGCTCTCGCTGTTCTGGCGGCTGTCCTTTTCGTTCTTCCGGGCTGTCACCGCACCCCGAAGGACCCAGGACCGCTATATATCATGCTTATGTTTAATGGCGGCGCTTGTGAGCAGAACGGTTCTACGGAGGTTATTGAAGTCCCTGCCGACCGGGCCGTGATCTATCAGACTGCAGCCGAGCTCACCGATTTTGAAGTACGGTTCACAGCGTGCCCGTTTAGTTCCTGTCCTGTATCTAGCCCCCACGGGCGGTCTGTCAATGTCGGACAGCCGAATCCGGGCGCAGGCGGTACAACATTCAACTATGCCGGAATCACGATGAACCATCAGTCATGCAACAATGCCGGCGCCATGGGTCTACGCGTAAAACTTGCTCCCTAGCGGCATGGTCATAGCTTAGCCGTATCATCCTTGCCAGGCCCACCCGGGCTTTGGCCGCTCCCCTGTTATTCGCTTGACAGTTGCCCGCGCCGTGCTACTGTTCCTAAAGACTTAAGAAAGTGAGGCAACCTATGGCGTCACGGTACAGGTGGCTCGCTCTCGCAGCTCTGGCCGCATTTCTGGTTGGTCTTACAAGCTGTCAGCATGTAAGGGCCGCCCAACCGGTTACGCAGTACATCAGCTTCAGTTACAACAATGGCTCTTGCCTGCAAAATGGTTCTTCCGGCGTCATTGACATCGTACAGAACGAGCCCGTGGTATTTAAAGGAACCACTTCACTAAACCAATTCCAGGCGCAGTTTAGTAGCTGCCCGTTCAGTTCCTGTCCCGTAAATAGTCCCAATGGATCGCCTGTTAATGTGGGACAACCCACCGGGACGGTGGGCACTACCTACAACTACAGCAGCATTACCATTAACAATCAGCAATGCAGTGGCGTCGGGTCGATGGGACTACGCGTCAAGAGCTCCCCATAGAGCTTAGGGACCAGCAACCAGAGAGCGAAATCCCGGATTTTGCTGTAGGTTCGCAAAATCCGGGCTGTCGCGTATAACGTTGCGGGAGTAGCCTGTTTGCGCGGCTTTTTCAAGATATAGGAGGGCCTGGTCCGGCTCGCTAAAGTGGTTGTGCACGATCGCAGCGCGAAATAGGACGTCACCATTGGAGGGCGAGGCTTTCAGCGCCCTCTGCATATAGCTATAGGCCGCTCCCTTATTACCCACCATGGCAGAATAGTCGGCAAGATAGGCCAATGTGGAAGCGTCATCCGGGTTGACTTGCAACTTAGAGGCCGCGATTGCAATCGCTTGGCTATATTTGGAGGACGCTTCGCTCCGGCGATTCGTACTCCAGTAGAGTGCGTCCGCCAGGTTTCCCCAGTTCATCCAGTCGCCATCGTCCAGCTGTAATGCCTTTTCCATCGCCGTTATGGCTTCCGAATCGCGCCCCATCAGGGTATAGGTGTAGCCCAGGTTGCTATAGCCATCGGAACTCGGATGCAGAGCAATGGAGCGGTCGAAGGCTTGGATAGCTTCCGGGTAGATTCCTTCGGCCACGTAGGTTGCTCCCAGGTTGAAATAACCGAAGTAGTTGTTAGGCGCCAATTGGGTTATTTTCAGAAATGCCTGTGCCGCATCGGCGTAGCGGTTCTGGCCGAAATAGAACTCGCCTAGCCAGCTATATACCGCCCAGTAGTTAGGCCGCACGGCGACGGCCTGTTTGTAGGCAGCTTCAGCGTCCGCGAACTTGCCCAGGTTGGTATACGCATCGCCCAGACCACGCAGGGCGTCTTCGCTTCCCGGCTCAGACTTCATCGAGCGTTGGAATTCCTGCACCGCTATCTCGTACTGGCCAGTTACGTTGTATACGCCTCCCAGGCAGACATGGCCTTCCGTCAGGTTCGGGTTCAAAGACAGCGCCTTCTCGCAATGGCGCGAAGCTTGTTCGATCCATGTGTTGTCCTTGGCGAACTTCTGGAATCCCGCCAGGTACGTCCTGCCCAGACCTGCATAACCCAAAGCATAGTTAGGATCGATCTTAATTGCCTGAGAAAATTCAGCAATCGCGTTATCAATGTCTTCGGGTTTGCTGAACTCCAGCAGATAGCCGCGTCCCTGGATGTAAGCCTGGTAGGCTGCCGGCTGCGTGTCCTGGCGCACGGTCAGCTTTTGGCGCTCCTCCGGATCGATTCGCGCCGGCAACATGTCCAGCGTTTCGCTCACCACACGGTCCTGGAGTCCAAAGCTGTCACCGGCATCGACGGTTATGGTGCGGGCGGCCAATTGCCGGTGGGTCTTGGCGTCCACCAGGTAACTGTTGACCCGAATGGTCTGTCCTTCTTTTTGTAAGCTGCTCTCCAGCACCAGGTCGCTGCCAAACTGGCGCCGCGCATCTTCTGCCGTCTTCACCCCTTGATCGCGAAGATCGCGAGGCGAAACAATCTGGATGGAGTCGCTGCTGCTGGCTTCCACCAGTTTGGCGGTCAGCGTTTCCATCAGCCCAATCCCCAGTGCATTGGTCGCGCTATCCTGTCCCACCGTGTCGATGGGCAACACTGCCAGGATTCGTTGCTGCGCCGCCCAGCGCGGTTTCACCAGAAATCCAATCGTGATTCCAACCAACAGCACCGCGGCTACCCCCAATACCAGATGTAGCCTTCGCCTCTTCCTCTGAACTTCCACCACTCCGGTGCGGCGCAGGGTTTCGGTCGCGATCTGGTCCCCGGCCAGCAGCCGGGTCAGGTCGGCACACATCTCGCCCGCCGACTGATAACGCCGCTCGCGGTCGCGATCCAGCGCTCGCAGGATCACAGCCTCCAGAGTGGGGCTGATCTGGGGATTCAGGAGCGACGGCCTGACTGGGTCGTAATGCAGAATCGCGTCGATCACCAGCGATGGTTGCTTGTCCGGAAAGGCGCGCTTGCCGGTCGCCATCTCATAAAGCACCGCGCCCGCCGCCCAGATGTCCGCGCGCTCATCTCCCGCTTCCGTTTTCAACAACTCCGGCGCCATGTACGGCAGCGTCCCGCTCAGTGACAGATCGGAGGTGAGATTGCACGTCTCGGCTTTTTCATCGACGGGTTCATTCAGGTGCGCCAGTCCAAAGTCGAGGATCTTGACTTGACCGTCGCGGTTGAGGCGAATGTTGCTTGGCTTCAAATCGCGGTGCAGAACGTGCTCACGATGGGCGGCCGCAAGTCCACTTAGCAACTGGATGCCTAGTTCGAGGACCAGCTTCGGCGGCAGTGGCTGACCGCCGATCTTCGCATCCAGGTTGACTCCCGGAATGTATTCCGTAACCAGGTAGTCGACGCCATTTTCCTGATCGAAATCGAAGGCCATGGCAACGTTGGGATGATTGAGCCTGCCCACCGCCAGCGCCTCTTTGCGGAACTGCTCCCGGCTGGTCTCCTGGCTGAATAAACTAGGTGGCAGGATTTTGAGCGCGACATCGCGGCGGAGCTTTTCATCGTGGGCTCGAAACACCATGCCCATACCCCCGGCCCCGATCTGTTCGATCAGGCGGTAATGCCCGAAAACGTCGCCGATGCTGGGGGATGGCACCGTCATTTATCCCGGATATTAGGACGCCGGAAGAACCGCGTCAATTAGGGCGTGCCAGGAAAAGCATTTCTGCGCGCCGACCCCTAAGTGTAGCCTAATGCTGGATTGGCGCGACCGCGTTGCCGTAGAAGGCGACCACAGCCTCACACCTTGAGGAAGATGTGTCTTCGATACAGCCACCACACGGGAACGAAACACAGGCCCAGGACAACCAGCGAATACAGCAGCGAAGCCAGCCCGGCCGAATCCATCCACGCCGGTGAGCGCAGCCATGTGTAACCTTTCCAACCCAACCAGCCGCCAATCAACTCTGAGATTACGTAGGCGGTAATGGAGTTCACACCGAAGATCAGGAACGGTTTACTCCACCCGCCGCGATGCCTCTGGATGTCGCTGATCCAATAGCACGCCGCCAGGCAGATCAGCGCGCAGCCCGCCGTGAACAATACGTAGGAGCTGGTCCACAGGTTCTTGTTGATGGGGAACCAGAACCCCCATAATTGGCCGGCAACCACCCCCATTATCCCTAAGGCAAACATCCCGGCCAGCTTTTCTTTCGCGCTTCGCTCGCTTCGCAACCACTCGCCCGTAAGGACGCCGCAAAGGCCAGTGGCAATTGCCGGCAATGTGCTTAGGATCCCCTCGGGATCGCGGTCTGGTTCCCACAGATGACCCAACATGAGTTTGCGATCAAGGTAGGCTGCCAGGTTGGCATCGTGGTGCAGCAGGGGGATATCGCGGCCCGGCACGCCATAGCCCGGTATCGGCACGTAGCGCATCAGAATCCAATAGCCGAATAGCAGTGCCGCAACCCATGCCGCCCGGCTGCGGATGCTCGCGAACAACGTAAGCAGCCCGGTCGCGCAATACACAGCGGCAATTCGTTGCAGCACGCCGGGAATTCGCCATCCACCAAATTCAAGCGCCGCCAAGCCGTTGAGCCCCAGGCCAATCGCGAATAGCACCGCACTCCGGCGAACGATGTGGAGAACGATTGCGCGGCGGGAATCACCGCGCTCCAGCCGCGAGTGAAGCGAAAACACGAGCGAAACCCCGACGATGAAGAGAAAAAATGGAAAAACCAGGTCGGTCGGCGTCCAGCCATTCCAATTTGCGTGTTGTAACGGCCAGTAAGCAGAGTCGCTGTTCTGATTGTTGACCACGATCATGGCAGCAATCGTTGCGCCGCGAAACAGGTCAAGCGAAAACAAACGCTCTTGAGCAGGACGTGTCTGCTCCACTTGATCCAAGACGGCTGCGGTTGCGGTGCTCATGCTGGCGTTGACGATTGTACAGGCAGGGGCGCGGAAACCTCAGGAATGCTACGTTCTCGTGCTCCGCGAGAACTGTCTCTCCGCAAACTCCGTGACGCGCTCCAGCGCGGCCTGCATCTCGGCGTGGTAGCGTTCCATGGCATCATCACCGGCGTCGGGCGGGACAAAGATCTTGCGGGCCACACCCACATGAATTCGCGAGAACGGTTTTGGGATCACCAGCCCGTCCCACGTCTTCAACACCCACGCCCGCTCCACCGCGACATAGAACGCGGTGATGGCCACGCCGCTCATCCGCGCCAGCAGCACCGGCCCCTTCTTGGCGATATAGCGTGGCCCGCGTGGCCCGTCGATGGTAAACGCGACGCCGTTACCCTCAACCAGCAGCGTGTTCATCTCCATCAAAGCACGCTGCCCGCCGCGCGAACTGGAGCCGCGCACCGGCACAAATCCAAAGCGGCTGATTACCCTGGCAATATATTCGCCATCGCGGCTTTGGCTGGTCATCACGGCCAGGTGGCGATGCCGAAAGAGCCAGGCTGCCGGCAGCACACAGCGATGCCAGAAGGGAAAGATGCCGGGATGAATTTCGTCGAGGCCCTGGATGGCGCCTTCCTCGAACGTCATGGTCTCCCGCAGCGTGCAGCCGATCAGCCGCAGCAGGAGAGGCACAATCCAGGAAACCAGGGTGAGCTGCGCCCGTTCCAGCCGCGAGAGGCGCTGGTCTCCGAGGTCGCCGGGATGGTTGCTGGATTTTCCACGCACGCGAGAATTCTACCCTGCATACCTCAGCCAGCGGCGCAACTCGGGAAGCGTGGGCCGCTTGCCGTACATCAGAATGCCGACGCGGTAGATGCGCGAGGCCAGCGCCAGCAGTCCGTAGACAGTCGCCACCATGATTGCCATGCAAAGCGCTATCTGCCACAGAGGCGGCTGCGCCACCAGAATTCGGACCAGCATCAGGATAGGAGCAAAAAATGGAACGATGGAAAGCCAGAAAGCCAGCGGCGAGTTGGGGTGCTGGATTACGAAATTCATCAGGACAACACCCATCACCAGGGGGACCATGGCTGGCCACTGCATCTGTTGCGCTTCATGGTCGGTATTCACCATGGAGCCGATGGCCGCGTACATCGAACTGTAGAGCAGGTAGCCCAGCAGGAAGAAAATCGCAAACGCGATCATACCTTCGACCGGGATGTGTACTTCGCCGAGAAACGAGCGCGATGCCAGCAGCCCCGGCACCGAGAACAGAATGGCGAAGGTCACCCATATCACGATTTGCGTGAGTCCCACCGCGCCTACGCCGAGGATCTTTCCCGCCAACAATTGCCGGGGCGTGACCGCGGAGAGCAGCACCTCCAGGATGCGGGTATTTTTTTCTTCAATCACGGAGCGCATGACGGCGATGCCGTAGATCAGCACGACGGAATAGAGCAGCATGACCATGGCGAACGCGGTAAAAAATACCATGGTCCCGCTGGTGCCTTCGCGGCCGTTTTCAATCCGCAGGGTCTTGAGCTTGATGGGCGTCAGCATGGTGTCGATCTCGGGCTCGTTCATGCCCTTTTGCGACAGACGCTGCTTGGTGACCGCGGTCCTGACGGCATTGCGGATTTCGACGGACTGTCCAAAGTCCGCAGCTTCCTTGGTGCTGTAGATGACCTTGTGCTCTTCCAAAGCACTGTCGGTCAGCCACAGGAATCCCGTGATCTGGCCGTTGCTCACCTGCTGGCGCAATCGGTCGCCTTCGGCGTCGCTGGTGTCGGCGTCGACTTGGATGGAATACACCGTCGGTTTTAGCTCCTCTTCTGTTTCCAGCCCGAGCTCGGCCTTGGGTTTGGCCGCGCTGAGTTCCCGGCCCACGGCAGCCGCCAGTTGTGGATCGTTGGCCACCACCACAATGCGCTTCTCGCCACCAGCATTCATCTGCTCGATCTTCTCGGGAACCAGAACAGTGCCGGCCATGAACGCCGGCATCAGCAGGGTGAAGATTACGAACGAGCGCGAACGCACCCGCTCCAGATACTCGCGCCGGATCAACATCCAAACGTTACGCATGCTTGCCCACCTGGTCGATGAAGATCTCCTCCAGCGAAGGCTCCAATAACTCGAAGCGGCTGATGCGGGCGCGGTCCACCGCCATGCGCAACAGGTCCTGCGCGTCGGCGCCAGGCTTCAGCCGCACTTCCACATAGTTGCCATAGTTGTTGAAGGATTGCACGAATTCGCAGCTCTCCAGCCGGGGATCGCCTTCGTACTGCATCTGCACATGGTTCTTGCCGTAACTCGCCTTGATCTTTTTCAGATCGCCTTCCAATATCGCGTGGCCGTGGTCGATAAGGCAGATGGAATCGCACAGCCGCTCCACCTGGTCCATACGATGAGTGGAGAAGAGAATGGTCTTGCCGGCCTTCTTCAGCTCAATCAGAATGTCCTTCAACATGACCGAGTTGGCGGGGTCGAGCCCGGCGAAGGGCTCATCCATGATCACCAGCTCGGGGTCGTGCAGCAGCGCAGCAATAAACTGTATCTTCTGCTGCATTCCCTTGGAGAGTTCCTCGACTTTCTTGTTCGTCCACTCGGACAACTGCATGCGCTCGCACCAGGCCAGCGAACGCTTGCGAGCTTCCTGCTCGGAAAGGTTGTGCAACGCGCCCAGGAGCACCAGGTGATCGAGTACCTTCATGCGCTTGTAGAGCCCGCGCTCTTCGGGCAGATAGCCGACGCGGTGCAGCAGTCCGCGATGGAAGCGCTCGCCAAACAGGCGGACCTCGCCCTCATCGGGCATGGTGATGCCGATCATCATGCGGATGGTCGACGTCTTGCCCGCGCCGTTCGGGCCTAGCAGTCCGTAGACGCCGCCCGCACGAATGGCCAGCGAAAGATTGTCCACGGCCACAAAGCGGTCATAGGATTTGCGGATTCCCCGCAGCTCTACAAGGTCAGCCATAAATTCAGATTCGAGTTTCAGGTTTCGAGTTTCGAGACTGCATGGGATTTCCGCTGATCAAGCTCAGCGCCGGGCGCAATTCTCTATACGACTGTGACACAGATTTTGTTACCTTTCACGGGAAACTTGAAACTCGAAACTGGAAGCTTCCTCTTACGGCACTTGTTCACAACGTCAGGAAGTTTCTGACGATCGATTTTCCCTGATCGGTCAACACACTCTCAGGATGGAACTGCACGCCTTCGACGGCGAACTTGCGGTGGCGCAGCCCCATAATGACTCGCGTCCCACCTCGGTCCTGGCAGGTAGCGGAAATTTCGAGTTCAGCAGGAAGACTCTTCTCTTCGACGATCAGGGAATGATAGCGCGTGGCCGTCATGGGCGAGGGGATGTCGCGGAAGATTGTCTTGCCGTCGTGCTCCACCGAACTGGTTTTGCCGTGCATCAGGTTGGGCGCGCGAATTACCTTGCCGCCGAAAGCCGCACCAATCGCCTGATGCCCGAGGCAAACTCCCAGCACCGGCAGCTTGCCGGCAAAATGCCGAATCACGTCGATGCTGATTCCTGCGTCTTGCGGCGTGCACGGGCCGGGCGAGATTACGATGCGATCGGGATGCAGCGCGTTGATCGCATCGACCGTGGTCTGATCGTTGCGAGCAACAACGACCCGTGCCCCTAGTTCACCTAGATATTGCACTAAGTTATAGGTAAACGAATCGTAATTATCTAGGACGAAAACCATAGGCTTGGCCCGCTCCAACAACTACGTCTGAAAACACCGCGATACCGCAATTACAACAGCCTGCAACAGAACTGCCTCTACTCCGCTAATCAGAATTACAACACCTAGGTCGTAAAGCGGCAGGCGTGCTCTGAAGTTGAATAAGACGATCGCGTGGACCAGGACCACGACGAGCATCGTTGTCCAGAACCACTTTTCCCGACGCTGCCTGTAATTACCCAGTGCAATCATCACGAACACGATCATCGACCAGACGCTCACCTGCACTGCAATTGGATGCCCCGGAAACGCGTGCTCCAGCCAGATGCCCACTATCAGCATTAGCAGCCCTGCAACGCCGCTGGTGACCCTGCGGCTCACCCGCCTCTTTCCAATGTTTTTGCCGAAAGCCATGAATGTGCTCGACATCGGGGTTCAGGTTCGGATACTCACAATGCAGCCTTCTCACACGCCCTTAACAACGCACTCGCTTTATTCATGCATTCTTCAAACTCATTCTCTGGATTTGAGTCTGCGACTATTCCTGCCCCGGCCTGAACGTAAGCCTTCCCGCCATGCATAACCATCGTCCGGATCGCGATGCAGGAGTCGAGATTACCGGCGTGATCTGCGTAAAGGACGGCGCCCCCATAGACCCCACGCCGCACCGGCTCCAGCTCTTCGATGATCTCCATGGCGCGAACCTTGGGCGCGCCGCTCAGGGTTCCGGCAGGGAAGCAGGCCGCCAGCGCATCCAGCGCGTCGAGATCGCCGCGCAGTTGACCCTCCAGCGCCGAAACGAGATGCATCACGTGCGAATATTTCTCCACGTACATCAGGTCGCGCACCTTCACACTGCCATATTCGCTGACGCGGCCCAGATCGTTGCGTCCAAGATCGACCAGCATCACGTGTTCGGCGCGCTCTTTTTCGTCGTTGCGCAGTCGTTCGGTCAGCCGCTCGTCCTCGGCTGTATCGGCCCCGCGCGGTTGGGTTCCGGCGATGGGCCGGTATTCCAGCTTTCGTCCAGAAACCTTGATCAGCATCTCGGGCGATGCGCCCAGTACGTGCATGTCGTCGAGCTTGAGAAAGAACATGTAGGGCGAGGGATTGACGGTGCGCAGCGCGCGATAGATTTGGAACGGCTCGGCGGGAGGCTTGAAATCGAGCCTTTGCGACAGCACCACCTGGAATACATCGCCGGCGGCAATATATTCCTTCGCCCGCCGGACGCTACGCACGAAATCATCGTGCGACGTGCTGTTGTGGACTTTAATGGGCTTGGTTTTGCCGCTGTTAGACCAGTGCAGATGTTGTCCGCGAACTCCTCGTGCCAGTTTCCGCTCGATGGCGGCGATGTCGGTGAGCGCACGGTCATAGGCCTTGCGCGGCGACTCAGAGCGAACGTCGGCCGCGGCAATGATGTGGAGCTGGTGGCGCAGATGATCGAAGGCCAGCAGCCGGTCGTAAAAGGTGAAGACGCAATCGGGGAGGCCAACATCATCTTTCGTGCGCTCGGGCAGGCGCTCGAACTGCCGGACCATGTCGTAGGCGAAATATCCCACGCCGCCGGAGGTAAACGGCGGAAGGCCGGGTAAGGTGGCCGGACCGTGTTGCCGCAGGTGCTGGCGCAGAAGAGGAATCACATCGCCCTGGCTGTGGCGCACCGCCGAGCCTTCGCGAACGGTCAGCTCTTTTCCTCGCGCCGTGATCACGGTCCTGGGCTCGGCGCCGAGAAAGGTGTAGCGCCCAATCTTCTCGCCGCCCTCAACCGATTCCAGCAGAAACGCATACTTCTGCCGCGCCGCGATGCTGAGGAATGCGGCTACCGGAGTAAGCAAATCCGCGCTCAGAGTTTTGGCGACCGGAATGAGAGTGGCGTCGCGGCTGAACTGCAGAAAGCTTCGATAGTCGGGTGTCAGCATGGGAGTAATTGGTGGACCGCCAGGCGGTTCGTCTCAGAAGTCGTCTGGGTTGTGTCAGGGCACGACTTTTAGTCGTGCCGAACAGAGCCTGAAAGCAAAGAGGGCTTTAGCCCTCGCAGAAGACATCAGGGGCTAAAGCCCGGGCTTCTGCGCGACGTTGGCGGCACGGCTGGAAGCCGTGCCCTGACACAAAACGAAAACGAATTACGAGATCGGCCGTAGGCACTGGGATTATACGGGAGCGCCGCTTGTCCCGCCGTGGCCCGCAGGACGCCCTCGATTTGGTTCGTGCGCCGCGACCATAACGGGCCTTGCCGAATTTTGCCAAGCGAATTGACAAAAGGGCTTATCCTGAAAGGACTCGGAGGTAAGACCATAATGAGCGCTGAGTACACCATTGTTAAGTCCTACACGATCTTCGCCGGCGGCCCAACCGGGGAATCAACCGATGCACCGAGCGAATTCGATATGCAGGATTGGCTCATCGCTCGCGGATTTACTGCGAGTGCAGCGAAAGACATAATCAGGAAAATTGACTTGGCGGGACGGCTGGTCGTCACCGTACCGTGACTCCTCTTGAAATCAAATAAAGCGTGCGAGCAGGATGACGAAGATGGAGACGCAAGGCGAGCATCTCTTACGATAAAACGATGGTTCAGGAGCTGCGTGAGGATACTGATTTCGCTGCCGAATATCTAAAGGCCGCTATGCAAGAGGTGGACGAACCGGGCGTTCTCCTGGTGGCATTACGCCGTGTAGCGGAAGCTAGAGGCGGCTTGGCCAAGGTAGCGAAGTCCGCAGGTATCGAACGCGAGAGTCTCTGTCCGGACCTGGCGCCGCGCGGCAATCCGCGGTTATCTACGCTGGTGGCCGTAACCAAGGCCATGGGGCTGAAGCTGACGGTCGAAGCGGCGTAGCGCATTGCTGCACCTCCACCTTTACTTGCGCGCCATCCTCACCGCTGCATATACTTTGAAGGTTTGGCCCAATACAGGACGCGCCCTCCACTCACCGCGTCCCGGTTCATACTGCAAGCAATCATTTCGGAGAATCTATGGCTACCGCACACTCGCTGGAACAAGAAAGCAATCCCTGGGAACAACAAGCGGCGCGCTTCAATCTTGCCGCCGAAAAACTGAAGCTCGATGAAGGTCTATGGCGAGTGCTTCGCCAGCCCAATCGCGAGATCATCGTCCACATCCCCGTCGCCATGGACAACGGGCAACTGGAAGTCTTCACCGGATACCGGGTGCAGCACTCCATTGCGCGCGGGCCCGCCAAAGGCGGTGTGCGCTATGCGCCGGACGTTACGCTGGACGAAGTGCGCGCCCTGGCCAGTTGGATGACCTGGAAGTGCGCCGTGGTCAACATTCCCTTTGGCGGGGCCAAGGGCGGCATCATCTGCGACCCCAAGAACATGTCGCGCGGCGAGCTGGAGCGTATGACCCGCCGCTATACGTCGGAGCTGATCGAATTCATTGGCCCGGAAAAGGATGTTCCCGCGCCCGACGTCAACACCAACGAGCAGACCATGGCGTGGATGATGGACACCTACTCCATGCACATGCGGCAAACGGTGACAGCTGTCGTGACCGGCAAGCCGCTGAACATGGGCGGATCGCGCGGGCGGCGCGAGGCCACGGGCCGCGGCGTCATGATCATCTGCGACGAATCCATCAAGAAGCTGAACATGCGACGCGAGGACAGCCGCGTGATCATTCAGGGCTTCGGCAACGTCGGCTCCAACGCCGCGCTGCTGATGCACAAAGCCGGATACAAGATTGTCGGCATCGGCGAGTGGGACGGCGGCCTGTACAACCCCAAGGGCATCGACATTGCGGCGCTGTGGGAGCACCGGCAAAAGGAAGGCACCATCCACGGCTTCAAAGAAGCCGAGCGCCGGCCGACGGAAGAGCTGCTGGTTACGGACTGCGAAATCCTGATCCCTGCTGCAACCGAGAGCGTGATCACCTCGGCCAACGCCGACGACGTGAAAGCGAAGATCCTGGTGGAAGGCGCCAACGGACCGACTACCGCTGCCGCGGACGACATCCTCGCCGAAAAACACGTTTTCGTTATGCCCGACATTCTGGCTAACGCCGGCGGCGTTACCGCCTCGTACTTCGAGTGGGTACAGGACCGGCAAGGTTACTTCTGGAAAGAATCGGTGGTCAACTCGCAGCTGGAGGACATCATGGTCTCGTCGTTTGAGGACGTGGTGCGCTATGCCGAGACCCATCACGTGAACAACCGTATCGCCGCCTATATGCTAGCCATCGATCGGGTCGCATATACGATCCGTCAACGCGGGATCTACGCCTAGTTACGATTCGGTTAACTCCTGTGGCCGGAACACCTTCCCGAAACGGAGGGTGTTTCTGTTTGAAGGCAAAAATAATTTTGCATTCGCTGCTTCATCGCACCTCAAGTTGGGGCATAATAACGTCCAACTTTTCAGCGCGTGTGAAACGCCTCCCGTACAAGGTTATTCATGTCACGTCTGCATTTCTGTCTTCGCTTGCTCGCCATAGCGGTGGCCTTTCCGGCCATTCTCCTATACATCCTGGTAGCGACGCTGGTGCGCTCCGGCCGGGGAGTCCACAGCGGGTTGCGCACGCCCCTGAGGGTGTGGATGGGTGTACTGGACTGGGCAAAAGGCATTCCAGTGGGCTACACCTACTGGGAGCAGTACGAAGCGCCGATCATGCTGGACGAGATCGTTGTGCATCACGACGAGTAGCCGCCTCTTTTCTGCGATTGCTTTCAATCTGACTGGTAGAGGATAATCAGCTGTGGTGCGGCGATTTGGTCGCGATGGTCTGCCTGTCTGGTTTTTGTGAATCTCCCGACCTACATCACGCTGACTCGCATCTTCAGCATTCCAGTGCTGATCTGGGTGCTTTCCAGCAACCGTTTCAGCTCAACCAACGGCGACCGCGAACTGCTGGCTTCGTTCATCTTCATCGCGGCCTCGCTCACCGACGCTATCGACGGCTATCTGGCACGACGGCGCGCGCAAGTCACCACCATGGGCATGCTGCTGGACCCGGTGGCCGACAAGCTGCTGATCGCCGCGGCGTTCATCACTCTTGTCCAGTTCAATCCGCGGACCGTTCCCGCATGGATGGCGGTCATCATCATCGGACGCGAGTTCCTGGTCAGCGGCCTGCGCTCCATCGCCGCCTCCGAAGGCTTCACTATCCAGGCCAGCGACCTGGGAAAACTGAAGATGTTTGTTCAGATCTTCTCGGTGGTCGCGGCCATCATCGATCATCACTGGTCGGTCTTGCCGTGGTATTTCCTCAGCCTGCCAGTGCATCCCATCGCTCTTGCTTCGATCTGGGTGATGGTGGCGTTGTCCCTGTGGTCAGCCGCCGATTACTTCATCGCATTTTGGAAGCGCATCGACCAGACGGCGATGAAGCGCCGGCGCAAGCGTTCCTTTGTACTTAGCCGGCGAAGGAAGCGTGACGATGTTCCCGTCGTCTGAAAAAGCTCGTGCGGCCTTGCCTGCGGAAGCTCCGGAATATTCTCTGCCAGAACGAGAGTTGCTGCTGCGGCTGGCGCACACTTCCATCGAAGCCGCAGTGGACGGGCGCGAACTCGAACTGTTGTCCCCGGGCGAACACTTAGCGGAATGCCGTGGGGCGTTTACGACACTGCACCTGCGCGGCCGGTTGCGCGGCTGCATCGGGTATGTCTTTCCCACCAGCCCCCTCTATCGAACCGTAGCCGAGACGGCCCGTGCTGCCGCCCTCGACGACCCGCGCTTTCACCCTGTCACCCCGGAAGAGGTAATGCTCCTGAAGGTTGAGATCAGCGTGCTTTCTCCACTGCGGCCCATTGTTCCGGATGAAATCGTGATCGGGAAGCATGGCCTGGTGGTAACGCAAGGCAGCCGCCGCGGACTTCTGTTGCCACAGGTTCCCGTGGAATGGGATTGGAACGTGGAGACATTTCTGGCCCAAACCTGTCTGAAGGCTGGATTGGCCCCCGATGCCAGGGGCTATGATATTGATCTGCAAGCGTTTACGGCAGAAGTCTTTGGCGAAGAGTAGCATCCCGACTCCAGCAGTAGCAATTCTGATTCGTGCCCTCCAATGGACTTTTGGCGCACAGTTGAAATTTCCATAACAAGAAGATTGCATCTTTCCTTGTGCACCGTTAGTATCAAACAGCTATATGCGCGAGTCTTCAAGCACTTACGCATCCCGGATACGTCGATTTCGGCTGCCCCGCCTCTGCATAGCGGTGGTCGGCGCCGATGTCGCCACCATGATCGAGCGCGCCGAGTCCTTGGTGCGTGATAACCCCTTTATGGAGTTGAGGTTAGACTATCTTCTTCAACCTCTCGCCGCTCTGCCCAAGCTGAAAACACTGCTCGAGGTTCATCCCGAGGCTACCTTCATTGCCACCTGTCGTCGCGCCGTAAATGGTGGCAAGTTCAAGGGTTCCGTCGCTGCTGAGCTGGCGGTTCTGCGCAAGGCCGCGGATTGCGGCTTCCCTCTGGTTGATTTGGAAATCCAGAGCGTGGAGGCCTTGAAAGCCGCCGAGTTGCGCGACCTTTACGACCGCGTTGGCATGATCGTCTCCCACCATAACTTCCGCTCTACCAAGGGCTTAGACGATCAGTTTGCAGCGATGACTAAGTATCCGGCCGACTTCTACAAGCTGGTCTCTACCGCAACCAGCCTGCATGACAATGTGGTGATGATGAAGTTTCTGGAAGCCAACTCCGCCAAGCACGAGATGGTCGGCGTATCCATGGGGGAGCAAGGCATCATCAGCCGGGTGCTGGGCGTGCGGGCGGGAAGCGTATTCACCTTTGGCGCGGCAACCAAAGGTGAGGAAACGGCTCCCGGTCAGATTCTAGCCGGTGAACTGCGCGATACGTATCGCATCGATATGGTCGACCAGGCCACGCAAGTGTATGGAGTAGTGGGAGATCCGCTGTCCCATTCGCTGTCGCCGGTGATGATGAACTCGGCCTTCCGCCGTGAGGCCGTGAACGCGGTTTACCTGGCGCTGCACGCCAAGAGCATGAAAGACCTGATGGCCTGCGTTCGCGATATTCCCATCCGCGGCCTCAGCGTGACTATGCCCTACAAGCAGGAGATGGTTGCGGCGCTGGAGAACTCCGATCCGCTGACCCGGCAGATTGGCGCATGCAACACCGTGGTCCGCAGCGCCGACGGCAAGCTGTACGGCTTCAACACGGACGTGGCCGGGATACTCGTACCCTTGCAACAGCGCTTGAGTCTGGCTGGCGCTCGCATTCTGATCGTCGGAGCCGGTGGCGCGGCACGCGCTGCTGCCTTCGGACTGAAGGGCAAAGGCGCGGAGGTCTTCATCGTCAATCGCACGCCGCTGAAAGGCCAGACGCTGGCGCGGCAGGCGAAAGTGAAGTACATCAAGCGCGCCGACCTCGCCAAACAGCAGTTCGATGTCATCATCAATGCCACGCCAGTCGGCATGAATGGCAGCAAGCAATCGCCACTGGAAGAAAAGGAACTGAACGCGAAGTTTGTCTTCGACCTGGTCTACAACCCGGCTGAGACCAAGCTGGTCAAGATGGCCAAGGCCAAGAACATCCAGGTCATTCCTGGCCTGGAGATGTTCGTCCAGCAGGGCGCCCGGCAGTTTGAGATTTGGACGGGCAAACCCGCTCCCATTGCCGAAATGGCTTATGTAGTTAGTAAAGCTCTGGAACGCCAGGCGGCGGCGGAAGCCAGCGAGGAAGAGCAAGCTCCGGCCAAGAAGGCCGCTCCGAAAGCGGCTGCTCCGAAGGCGACACCAAAGAAAGCTGTTCCCAAGAAAGCCGCTCCGAAGAAGGCCGCAAAGAAAGCCGCGCGCAAGAAATAGTTATCGCTCCCGACCTTCCGGAACTGACTCGCTATTCGTAATGCTTTTGTGCACAGAGTGCTTGACCGCGCTGCGAAGCATCGCTTGTGTGAAGGGGATTCAACACAAGTTACCGTCCAGCCACGCGCTGTCCCTCACCTCTTGAAGACGTACCAAGCTGCTACGACCGCAAAGGCGTACCCTCCTGCATAGCTCGGAATGAGCGTCGCAACCTTTAGAAGGGCCGACCTTTTCGAGGCCGTTGAGCGCAGCCCGACAACAGCCGTCGTAACCAAGCTCAGAACGCCGATCGCGGCTACATACACAACGTTGCGCGTGAGACCCGCGGCCAGCGCACCCATCCACAGGCTTGATGTCCCCAGCAGGATTGAAATCGGAGTGCGGCTTCGGCGCGAAGTCTGAAAGTATCGACCGGTGACGTCGGACTCGGTGTGCTCGCCTTCCTGCCCGTCGTAAACCTTGATAACTCGGAACGGGACACCAGCACGTCTCAGGTTGGTCACTGCCGTTCGGAGATTAACGTCAATCACATCGCTGAGCAGGCGGTGGCGTGTTCCGTCTGGCTGCACTATCCACAAAGAAGTCAGCAGCATCATGCCGTGGTCGCCAGTAAGATAGCTGTCGCCGGTTGCAATCTGGCATTCCAAACTAGAGCCAAGTGGGAAGGAAGCTCTAGCCGTCGCCAATCCCTGCTCTCGCCGCATTTTCCGGCTCGGCACATATGTGACCGCCCCGTCGCCCAATTCTATGTAGGTAATGTCGTCCCAATCTCGGTTACGGCGGAGTTCTCTTCGAACCAACGTCCAGGCGGACAATATTGCGAGGCTAGTAGCGAACCACCAGACCAATTCTCGCGGGCGGTTCATTGCTACAGCAAGGGAACCCAGGGCCACAAAGAAGCAGCCATAGAGGAGCGCAACGACCGGCCAGGAAAGCCATCGTCTGCCGACCGATATTCGTGTCACCGAGCTTGCGGCCGCCGTGCCCATGTCTGCTCTTACGACACTTTACACCCACTCTTAATAGGGGCTCCGGGATTGGTGTTGCAACCAGGCCATGTCGCAACCACTCCCGAAGGCAGGGATTAGTACGAGATGGCGATTCGTCGACAAGACATTGGTTCAGGCAGCTAGCGCTTGCCCACGGCAAACCAAGGCACGCCGCGATAGGACTCGGCCACCACCCAGGCGCCGGCCGTCAGCGTCGCTGAGACGACGGTCTCGCTCCATTGGAAGGCGTCTTTGGAACCTGCCGCCACGATAGGCATCCATACCAGCAGCGTGAACATGCCGATCTCGAACGCCGAAAGCGTGGCTGCCAGCCGCGCGCCCACGCCGATGAGCACCGCGACTCCCGCCACAACGAAGGCCCCGCCGGTGAAATACACCCAGGCCACATGCCAGGGCAGCCAGCCAGGCACCAGGCCGGCAGTCGGTTTGAGATAGAGGAAATGGGCGACGCCGAATGGGATCAGGGCCAGCCCGTAAAGCATCCTCGCGATGCGCAGACCGCTGTCGCCGGTGGCGAAAGCCAGTCGCCGCCTGTCCCAGTCAGCGTCGAACCAGACGTATAGCACCCAGGCTGCCGCCGCCATCACTGCCGTCTTGCAGGCTGCCCACCAATAATCCACGGTGGGCGACAGGAACATGCCTGGCACTCTCAACAGCAGCAGCCAAAGCAGGAGATAGCTGAGCAGCAAGCGGGCAGCGGCTGCAGCTGTGCGTTGCCATATCAGGCCTATGCCGCAGGCCAGCGAGATGATGGCGCAGAGATAGGCCAATGCGGGCACGCTCTGCGGTATCGGCTGCCATAACGAGACGTAATCGCCTTTGATAAAACCCAGGATTCCGAGGGCGATCATCGTCGCCGCAAAGACCGCATGACCCGCGCTTGCGATCCGCATCGTCTTACCCTCCCGTGGTATTCGAGTCATCCTTCAACTTCTCAGACGGCTGACTTTGGGATGGGTGGGCAAGTATTTGACCCCAAGTGGTCTCGGGCGGGGAGGAATTCCGACTCACCTCGAAGATGGCACTTCAACAGCCTGCCCGTTCTGCCAATCTCCCCACGTTCGGCACCTCGATGTCCGGCCGTGCATCGGTCAGCTTACTGGCCGCAGAAGCCTTCCCCTGTCGGCGATTCACCCACACGATCGCGATTCCCAGCGAACGCGCAGCTCCCACATCGTGGTACAGGCTCTCGGCGACGTGAAGCAGGCGGTTGCGCGGGAGAGCAAGGCGCTCCAGCAGCATCTCGAAATTCCTGAGCGAAGGTTTGTAGCTGCGCGCCTGCTGCGCGGTGACGACGCAATCGAACGCGACCTGCAGTTTGCGCGCCGAATAAGCAAACAGATCGTCGTCAATATTGGACAGGATTGCGAGCTTGTAGCGCGAGTGCAGGCGGCGCAAAGCAGGGACAGTGTCGGCGAAGGCCTGCCAATCGCGAATGGAATCCGCCAATCCGGCGGCCTCAGCCTCGGTAACGTCGAAGCGCAACTCGCGCGCGAAGTCCCGCACGACGCTCGCCAGCACCTTGCGATAACTGCGGTATTCGCCGCTCTGCTCGCGCGGTTCGAACTCCGAGTACAACCTGAGGATTTCGGCATCGCCGATCGCACAGCCTTTCTGCTGGAGCAGCGGCCGCAAGTAGCCCAGAATGCCCGACTCCCAGTCGATCAGCGTGCCGTAGCAGTCAAAGGAAAGCCACTCGAACTGCGCGAAGTCCAGCACCGGGCGTGTTTGTCCTGACAGCAAAATGTGATTGGCGCTATTCTAAAGTTCAGGGCACTAAGCGAAGTGATTAGCCCAGCGCGGAAGCGCTGGGACAATTTATCCTGACGCAACCCAGCCCCTTCAGGGGCGGCACAAGACCTGTCGCCCCTGAAGGGGATACGTCAGATATTTTCTGCCCAAACCCAGCGCTTCCGCGGTGGGCTAATCACTCTACGTACTGTACAACCGATTTATCATCGCGAAGGGAAGTCCGGAATGGACGACGTTAACTTGTGACAAGGCGATTTATCGCCAAGAATGGTCAGGATCGGGTCGGGAAAGCTTGGCTATCGGCTAATCTCCCAGACTTGCCCTGAAAACTCGGTAGCCGAGCGATGATACCCGCCTTGGATTCAACGACGATTTGCAACCAGCTGAATCCTCGAGCGAGAGTTCAGATTTACAAACCGCCAACACTTTGCAGTTGCCAGCAAACCCGCGATGACGCAGAATACCGGGCACGGCATGGGCAGGGGTCTGGCACTCGTGCCCGGCGGCACAGTTGAGGCCGAATCGAAAGTCGAGGGCCGCCGCTCCATTGAGCGCCGTTACTTCCACAAGGTCAAGTCACATGGAGGAGCTATGTCGAACGTTCGACTGACGACGCAATGCCTTCCCGTAGTTGCGATCGCACTCATGGCTGGAACCGTATTGCTGGCCGTTGCCGTTCCTGGCGCGCAGGCACAGACGTACAGCGTTCTGCACACGTTCACCGACGGCAGTGATGGAGCAGGTCCCCAGAGCGGCCTTACGGCGGACGGCGCGGGCAACTTTTACGGCGTCGCCGTGCAAGGTGGCCCATACAACCTCGGCGTGGCATTTCGATTTTCCCACTCCGGAGCCGGCTGGACGCTCTCGCCGATCTACGGTTTTCGCGGCGGATCCGATGGGGCGGGGCCCTATGGGGCTATGGTCTTCGGCCCTGACGGCGCCTTGTATGGAACGACTTTTTCCGGCGGCGCGTCCTGCAACTGCGGAACCGTGTTCAAACTGACGCCACCGGCATCGGTTTGCCACTCTGTTTCGTGCCCCTGGACAGAAACCGTGCTGTATCGCTTCAGTGGCCCCGACGGCTTAGAGCCGAGGAGGGCGCTAGTCTTTGATCGCGCCGGCAACATGTATGGCACTACGTTGCAAGGAGGCGCTTACGGCTGGGGCGTCGTGTACGAGTTGTCGCCGTCTGGCAACGAGTGGACTGAGAGTGTGCTCTGGAACTTCACTGGCGGCTTCGATGGCGAAAATCCGCTATGCAGCTTGCTGCTGGATAGCGCAGGCAATCTTTACGGCACGGCGCCAACAGGTGGCTATAACAACCTGGGCACCGTGTTTGAGCTGTCTCCTTCCGGTTCAGGCTGGAGCATGTCGCAGATTTACTCGTTTGACGGACAGGGCAATGGCTCCACGCCTTATGGTGGTTTGGCGTTCGACGCTCAGGGCAACCTTTATGGAAGCACGGCCCACGGTGGTCAGTTCGATGCAGGCGTTGCCTTCGAGATGTCGCCTACCGGCGGCGGGTGGGCGTACACGCTAATGAACGACTTCGTTACCAGCGGACCCCAGGATTCACCGGCACTCGACGCTGCCGGCAACGTTTATTTTGTCTGTACGACCTGCGGATATTCCGGATATGACGCGAAGTTTACCGACAGCAACGGCGTGTGGACCTGGAGCCTGCTGCACGGCTTTACCGGTGGAGGCGGAGCCACTCTCCCCGTTGGCACCCTCGCATTCGACGCTAGCGGCAACATCTACGGCATGACGTACGACGGCGGCAGCACCAACGATGGCGTCATCTACGAGATCACCCCGTAGGAACGGCACTGCGGCATAAGCGCTTCCAATTGGTTGCCCGTCCCCAATGGCAGTTTCTCGATCTGGCTGCGGGCCTATTGGCCCGGCAAAACAATTCTGGACGGTACTTGCAAGTCTCCCGCTATCACTCGTCTGCCATGAAGCGCTGATAAGGTGCATCATCGGGAAAACAGCGATGTGAGGTTGTATGAGATGCCGATAAAGACGTTATGTCTTGCTGTTGAGAACGGGCGATATCGCAACCTAGTCTGGCGTGTCCACGGCCGGGTCGCCGCAGGACGTCGTCTAGCGGACTTTTTCCGCAGCCGGACTCGGCGTGACTTTATGCGACTCGAACTTGCGCTGCAAGGCTTCGAGTGGTGAAGAGGACTGCTTCTCGTGAGCTTCACTGGCGCTTGCGACCACAGGCTCGTGTTCTTCGACATTCGCCCCGCCGCTATCGGACTCTTCCCCGAAATTGTCGCCGGAGTTGCTCGCTGCGACAGCGGGATTTGCTGCTGCGGCTGCCACAGTGGCTTTCGGCACTTCCACCAGCCGCGAGTTGACCAGACCCTTCTCGATAAATTTCTTCGGGTTCAGCAAGGGACGCGCGAGCGAAGGATTGTAGCTCGTCCAGGGCGAGTCGAATTCAGCCTCGCGTTCGAACTGCGCCCGCATGCTTTCCATCTTGGAGTCGAGATCGTCCATGTAGTGCAGCATCAGCGCTTCGGGGAACATCGGCAGCTTGGGCGATCCGAACTCATATTCGCCGTGGTGGCTGATAATCAGGTGCTCCAGCAGCACCTTTAGTTCCTCCGGGAAGCCGGGCACGCGCGCGATCTTTTCGTGCAACATCTCCAGCTCGATGATCATGTGTCCCAGGAGTTGGCCCTTGGTGGTGTAGGCGATGGAACGCTGATAGGTGAGCTCGTGCAGCTTGCCGATATCGTGCAGGAAGACGCCGGAGAGCAGCAGATCGCGATCGACCTGGGGATAGTTACGGGACGCCAGATCGCAAACCGTAAACAGCGACACTACGTGGTCCAGCAAGCCGCCGACGAAAGCGTGATGCAATGTCTTGGCTGCGGGTGCAGCTTTGTAGGCGGCGACGAGCGCGTCGTCGGCGATGAACTCTTTAATCAGTGACTTCAGCCAGGGATTCTGGAAGCTGTCGACAAACTTGCACACCGTCTGCCAGAGCTGCTCGATATCCTTGCTGGTTTTGGGAAGATAGTCCGCGTAGTCGATCTCCGACTCGCCCAGCTTGCGCATCTTGTGAACCGTAAGCTGCCAGCGGCCGTTGTACTTGTGGACCACGCCCTTCACTTTGACGAAGTCGTCCTGCTCGAAGTCGGAGATCGCTTCGGCGACGTTGTCCCACATATTGGCCTGGACCTGGCCGCTGCGATCGGCGAGCACCAGAGACAGATACAGCTCGCCGCTCTTCTTCGACTTCACTTGTTTAAGGGCGACCACGAACAACGAGGTGATGGTCTGGTTCTCCACCTGGGCGCAATCGGAAATATAGAATTCTTTCATTCGAACCTATCGGGACGGCGTACCAGCCGCGCTAAGCAGCCGAGCACCTAATGGTAGCAGTAGCCAGTGCTCAGTAGCCAGTAGCTGCGAGCCCCGAGCTGCGAGCGACTATCAGGTCAAAACTACCCGTGGCATTGTGGCGCTAGTTGCCGGCGGCTGGTCGCTGATAGCTCGGGGCTCGTAGCTTCGGGCTCGCGGCTAGAACAGTCCCAGCTTCTTCTTTTTCTTAGGCTTGTTATCGGTACTGGTAGTCGCCGTGGTATAGACGGGCTTGGTCTCGTTGGGGCTGGCGCCGGTATCGATGTAGCCGGGCTTGATATCGATGTAGGCCTCCTCGCGCAACTTGGTGAGGTAATCGCGCAAGGCCGGCTGCATTTTGGTCAAGTAAATCTGTTCCTGAACCTGGGTTTCGACTTGCTTCAGCGGAGGCACGCCAGCCGATTGATGCTCCGTAACCTTCAGGATGACAAATCCCTGGTTGGTGCGAATAGGCTCAGTGTATTGTCCGGGCTGCAGGGCGAAGACCTTCGACTCGTATTCCTTGGACAAGGTGCCGCGTTTGAAATATTCCAGGTCGCCTCCCACCGCGGCCGTGGGGCCATTGGAGTATTTTTTGGCGAGGTCTGCGAAGTTGCCGCCCTGTTTCAATAAGTCGTAAACCTGATTGGCCTTGGCTTGCGCCTGTGCCACGACGTCAGGCGATGGCGACTCGGGCAGCGCGGTCTCGCCTTTTTCCGTCTTCACCGCCGCCGTCGTCTGGGTCGAAATCAAGATTTCGCTCAGCCGCACCTCTTCGGGCCGGTCCATCTCAGTCTTGTGCTGATCGTAGTATTGCTGGATGTCCTGATTGGAGACGGTAATGTGTCCGCCGACCTCCTGGCCAATCACTTTCTGGGTGAGGAGGTTGTTTTTCAAGTTCTGCTTGAAATCTTCGAACGAGATGCCCTGCGCCTGGGCCGCCTTCTCCATCTCTTCCATGGAGTCAGCGTGCATTTGCTGACGCAAGTCGTCGAGCCGCTTTACCAGCTCGGTGTCGGCGCTGATGCCCAGGTCCGAGGCCTTTTGCAGGAGCAATTGCTGGTCAATCAAATCGCGCAGCAGGTCCTTCTCGTGCTCCTTGGCCTGCGCTTCGGCGGCGGCGGCGTCTGGCTGCTGGTGGGCCTCGTTGTACAACTGCTCGCGCGCTTTACGCAGATCAGCCCGGGTCACGATGCTGTTGTTGATGCGCGCGATTATCTCTTCCACAACCGTGTCGCTGGCCGCAGCCTGCGTCTGGGCCGGCAGGAACGGAGCGCCAAGAAACACGGCCAGTAAAAACAAGGAAAATCTCTTCATGCAATACCTGATCAGGCGCCCCACGCGCGGAAGTCTAACCCAATCCCTTCGTCGATATTCGTTCTTACATTTTATCGCTTCTGGCGGGCTCGTGCCTGCCGATAACGATATTGACGGGCGCGAATCGCCCAAGCCCTGCTCCACACCATAGAATTGGGGGATGGAAAACTCCAGCACGCCCGTCTTCCAAAAGCCGAAGCCGATAGAAAGCCTCTTCAACCGCTGCTTTGGATTTCTGGTAGGGATGGGACTCGGCCCGAAATACATTTACCTGCTCCAGGTGCGTGGGCGAAAATCGGGAAGGCTCTACTCCACGCCCATCGACCTGCTCGAGATGGCCGGCAAGCGCTATCTGGTTGCCCCGCGTGGATACACGCAATGGGTGCGCAACGCGGAAGCTGCGGGAGAGATTGCCCTCAAGAGAGGGAACTGGCGGCAAAGCTTTCGACTGCGGGCAGTTCCCGATGCCGACAAGTCCGAATTGTTGAAGGCCTATCTCGACCGCTTCAAGACCGCCGTGCAACGATACTTTCCCGTGGCCGCCGGCTCTGAGGCGCAGGTCTTTGCCGCCATTGCAGCCAAGTATCCGGTATTCGAGCTGATTGAAAGTTGACCGACCTTCATGGATTCAGAACGATCCCAGTATTCGCAGCGGAAGCATAATCGTCGTCGCGGCGTTGCAGCGTGGGATGATCGTCCCCACCGTTGCTTGGCTCGGTGGTGGTAGTGCTATCCGCGGTCTGAGTGCGGCGCAGGGTCGGCCCTTGCTTGTCCTGGGGAATCGCTTTCTTGCCATTTTCGAAGGCCGCCAGACGGGCCTTCACGTCATCGAATTCCGATGTGTCTTCAATGTACTCGGGCCGGGCTGGCAGAATCTCGCGAATTTCTTCCTGACTCTTCAGAATGCGTTCGGGCGTCTGCGGATGCGAGGCGAAGGCCTTGGCCAGCGCTCCCGGCTTATGCTTTTCCAGAGCCCGGATCTTCTCGAAAAAGGCGATGAAGGCCTGCGGGTCATACCCCGCTTTGTACATGTATTGCAGGCCAAAGTAGTCAGCTTGCGCTTCAAAGTCGCGGGAGAACTTCATGAACGTTACCGGCAGCGCCAGGCTCATGGCCATATTGACTGCCTCATAAACCCCCCAGCTATGAATGACAAACATCAGCGGGACGGTGGACAGCTGCACATAGTTTTGGCGGGTCATCTCCTGGGTGGCATGGCGAAGGACAACGTGGGAGATCTCATGCGCCATGACGCCGGCCAGCTCGGCCTCGTTATCGGCAGCCAGAATCAATCCGCTGTTGACGTAGAAGAATCCGCCGGGCAGGGCGAAGGCGTTGATGTCGTCGGAGTCCACAACTTTGATGGTGAAGGGCACCTTCGCGTCCGAATTGCGTACCAGGTTCTGCCCGACCCGATTGACGTACTCGTTGATGACCGGGTCCTGAATCATGCGCGCGCTGGATTCCACCATCATTGCGTACTGCTTGCCTATCTTGATGTCGGTATCGATGGAGTACCAGTTGCCCAGACTTCTTCCCGTGGAACCCACATTGCGGTCGCCAATATCGTCAATATCGGTTTTGCCCTTGTTGTGAGTGTCCTTCGGCGCATCGGTCGCGGGCGCGGTTGCCGCCGCAGTGTCGGTGGGGCTGCCCGTGCCACTTGGGCTGCTTGCCGCTTGCGACTGGTCAGGGGAGTTGCTGGGAGCTTGGGTTGACGTCTGCGATTGTTGGGTGTCTTGCGCTAGCGCCGGAAGCGAAAGGCTGGCAACCAGCAGCACCGCAATCATCGCTGCGAAAGCACGCGATTTCATGGAAACTCCAGTGCCCAACTCGGACCGCACCTTGCCAAGGGTGCTCATTGCGCACATTATATGCCCGGAATCGCATTGTGATGTAACCGATTTCCGCCACCGCGGCCCACCAGGAAGATTTCCTCGCGCCCGTTTGCGGCGTGCGGTGGTATTCGCCAGCAGAAACTGCCGAATTTGGTCTAGAATGAGCGTTTTGTCCCAGGAGACGACAGTATGGCTACCGAGACTTCGCCGCAAAAAATAAATCAGTCGCTTCGTCTTGACGACTTCATCAGCGGCCTGCGCAAGCTGAAAGAGCAGGACTTCACCGAAGTGCACGGCACGCTGGAGTACCTGCGAACGAATCGCGTCGATCCTGCGGCGATCGAACCCTATCTCTTCTGGAACGCGCAGCACTACACCCGCAACCTCATCGACCGGACCGACCTCTACGAACTGCTGGCCATCTGCTGGGAGCCGGGCATGAAGAGCTCGATCCATAACCACAAAGGCCAGAACTGTTGGATGGCCGCTCCCATCGGGCGACTTGCGGTGCAGAACTATCGCGTGATCTCCGAAGATCTGGTCGCTCATAGCTGCGACATCCTCCCCACCGACGAGGTGCACATCACCGCCGAAAATCCGGTTGCCGTCGATCCGCTGAATCCGGTGCACGACGTCCACAACCCGCGCGAGTGGAACCAGCGCGCCGTCAGCCTGCATGTGTACTCGCGGCCGTTCGATTCCTGCATCGTGTATTCGGTGGAGCAAGGCTCGTGCGGCGAGATCGGGCTGCAGTACACGTCGAAGTTCGGGAAACTGTGTTGAGGAAGCAATTAGCAACTAGCCATTAGCAATTAGCTTCGAGCCACGGACACGAATGATCGCGGACGAGGCCAAGGTCAAGGCGCCGGAGATATGAAGCACATTCTGGTAATGCTCGCAATGGCGATTACGGTTTTCGCTGAGCAACCAAAGTGCAAAGGGAACCCAAAGGTTATTGGAGCTTGCTACTCAGTTCATGGAAGGCTCTCGCGGGGGGCTGACACTGTGATTCTACGGCTTTGGCCCGTGGGAACGAAGCGGATGCTGGGCGTTACGGGAGGTCCGACGCTTGACGACGCAGACGCTGCCATTTGGCCGCAAAGCCTAAAATTTCCTTTTGGCGACGAAGACATCTATGGCGACTTCGAGGTGTGCCCATTCACGCCACAGCGGAAAGGAGCAATGCAATTTGTCTGCATTGAGTCTGCTTCTCACGTCGTCGTAAAGCGGTAGCGTTGGGGTTTGCGAGGGATAACTTCGGCGATGCGATTTTGACTCGACAGCGTGACCTGCGAAGGATCGAGTCCCGCCCGGCGGGACGGAAGATGATAGCCCCGCCCTTCAGGGCGGGGTTGGCGTTTTGTAAGGACCGAGTCCCGTAGGGACGGCACAAGATCGCGATCGAGCGCTCCGACTTTGCTGGGCCTCATTGTTGCTGCGTGATGGTGAGAGTCCGGACGTCGGTGTTGCATAACCACAGCTTTCCCTCGACAACGGTGCCGCAGGTGGGATGGAAGTCAATCTGGAAGGGCGTGGATTTACCGGTTGTCAGATTCCACACTAGCCGATACGGAGGCTTCTCGCCGGCATTATCGAAGTACTCGGTTACTGCCTCCGAATGATCGCTTAGAAAATCAATGTCGCCGACCGACGCGCCCGCCTGCGGAGGCAGTTGACGAAGCTGTTTGCCGGTAGCCGCATCGAAAACCGTGACCCGTGCGTCGGCGCCGCCCGCCAGCAAATACTTTCCATCGGGCGTGAACACGAGCGTGAAGGTATCCAGCAGAAATCCGTCGTACTCGAGTAACATCTGCCACGTCGTTGTGTCGTACCAGCGGACGACCGTGTCGCCGCCGCCCGCAACCAGCAGCTTACCGTCAGGACTGACAGCCACGGACGCCACTCCACCGAACTTGTCCTGCAGGGTAGCGCGCAAGCTTGGTGTCCCAGTCAGCTCCCAGATCGTGCCCGGATGGTTCATCGCGCTAACGAACAATTTCTTCGCATCGGCAAAGAAGTACAGCTGGTCGATGCGGTTGGAATCCGCCTTCCACTGCCGGATAGCGGCTGCGCCCTGGGTTGGCAACAGTTCCACCGTGCCATCGTGAAAGCCCGCCGCCAGCCACTTTCCGTCCTGCGAGAAGGCCAGCCCGTTGGTGCGGCGTTCCGCAGGGAATAGCAGGCGCTCGCTGCCATCCGGAAGATTCACCAGGTGAACACTCTCGTCTTTGCACAGCACCAATGCTTGCGCGCCGGTGGGCGAGAGCATCTGGTAGGGCGATTCGCATGGCAATCGCACTTTGATAGCCTGCGAGGCGATGGCCGGGGCCGCGGCAGAGATCAGCAGAACCGCCACCAGCGAGAGGGCGCGCTTCACAGGGTCTCCATCACGAGATCGAAGTTCACGACGGCGGTAATCTGCTTCACTTCGCCCTTGATCATTACCGGACGAACCAGCTCGCGGCTCGTGAGAAGCGGATCGCGAGTGTAGTTCTGGTCGGGATTGCCGTCGAACACCGGATCGGTGGCGAAATACATCTGCGTGATGAGCGGTTTGTGGCCCGGGGCGGTGACCAGGTAGTGCACGTGCTGGCAGACGCGCTGGGGATAGTGCCCGGGCATGACGGTCTCGATGGCGTAGCCAGCCTTGCCTCCGGGCTCCAGAATGGTGCGATAACGGTAGCCGTCGATATCGTAATGGCCCAGGTTGTCCGTCTGCCAGATCTCGAGCGTGGCATCAGGAACAACTTCGCCGCGCACGTCGTAGATCGTGCCCGAGAGCGCCAGTGGCATGCCGCCATCGCCGGGCGCGCGCAACACGGATGTGTTGGGGGCCTGCCGCTTATAGAAGGGACCGAGTTCGCAAGTGGGTGTGGGCAGTTTCTTTTCTGCCTCGTCCCATGCGTAAGCGAGCGAGGAAAGGGGAATCGAAGTGGACAGCGTAATCGCGCCAAAGGCGGCACAGCGTTCTAACAGCTCCCGCCGAGTGAAGCTCATATCCGCTCCCGTTTGTCGTACGGGGATGGAATATAGCGCAACCGTGCGCGGCTTGTCTAAGCAAATCTAGCGTGGGGCAGTGGTGCTTCAGCGCTATGACTCCACTACCCAGCGTGGCGTTGGCCCTGGCCGGGCGAGCGCTCGCTGCGGCGCTCTCATCGTAAGTCCCCTGTGCCTGGGAGACGTCCACCTGGCGCGCCAGTCCAATGCGGCCCGCACCTGGATTTTGCCTTTCCCGGCGCCTCCGCCGTCACCCACGGTGGCGCGAAAAGAGCCTGAAGTACCTGACGAATGCCGAAAAACACGAGTATTACCAATAGAATCCATGAAATGACGGACCGAAACTGGCATGTTGGCGTTGGATGCAAAGGTCTGCCGTCCGGCATCCGGCACATGCCCGTGGTCATCAAAAACGATGTGCGCAACACATTTACGAGTTTGGGGTTCATACTGATGCATGCGGCAGTTCCCGGATATGGCAGCCGGCAACGGGTCGCTTTAGAAGGCAAGATTCGGAAGGAAAGATTATCGTGGTGGGACAGAGGCAAGGGGTGCGAGAAATGAAGTCACGGTGGCGGTTTGAATGTCTGTTGATGGCAATATTGTTTGTCGCCTTATCGGCGGGAGTGGTCCTGGCTCAAGACCAGAGCATGGCTCCGCCTCCACCGGCTGATAATTCGGTGCAGCAGGCTGACCTGGGGCAACAGGGCTATCCTGCACAACCAGGGAATCCAGGCCAGCAGGGCTACCCGGCGCAGCAAGGCGCCCAGCAGATGGACCCTCCCGGGCGCGTGGCTCGCGTGCAGTACATGACGGGCGAGGTCTCAATGCAGCCCGGCGGCGTTAACGACTGGGTCGCCGCCAACTTGAACCGGCCGCTCACCACTTCTGATCGCGTCTGGACCGACAAAGACTCGCGCGCCGAACTGAACGTCGGCGACGGCTTCATCCGCATGAACTCGGAGACCAGCCTGACCCTTACGAACGTCAGCGACAGCACCGTCCAGTTGGAACTCGATCAGGGCACACTGAATTTGACGGTCCGCCATCTGGAAAAAGGCGAGGTCTTCGAGATCGACACGCCTAACTACGCCTTCACCGTGATGAAGACCGGCGTCTACCGCTTCGACGTTGTTCCCAGCCAGGACCAAAGCTGGGTGACGGTGCGCAGCGGATATGGCGAGGCCACTGGAAAAGGCGCTGCCGTGCGAGTCAATTCCGGCACGCAAGTTCGCTTCAGCAGCGGTAACTCATTGCAACACGCGGTGTACAGCGCTCCGACGCGCGATAGCTTTGAAGACTGGGCGCAGGTACGCGATAAGCGGTTGGACGATTCTTTGTCTGCGCGCTATGTTTCGCCCGGCGTGATTGGCTATCAGGACCTTGATGCCTACGGCACCTGGACGACGACCCCGGACTACGGCCCGGTCTGGACGCCTACGTCAGTGCCGGCCGGCTGGGCGCCGTATCGCTATGGCCAGTGGACATGGATTGCTCCTTGGGGTTGGACGTGGGTCGATAGTGCTCCCTGGGGATTTGCGCCGTTTCACTATGGCCGCTGGGTCTCCTACGGCGGCGGATGGGGATGGTCACCTGGGCCGCTGGGCTACTGGAACCCCTACTATGCTCCTGCGTTGGTCGGCTGGATTGGCGGCCCTGGCTTCGGTATTGGCTTTGGCTGGGGCGGCGGTTGGGGCTTCGGTATCGGCATCGGATTTGGCTGGTATCCCCTGGGATGGGGAGCGCCGTACTATCCGCACTACTGTGGCTGGGGACATGGCGGCTGGTATCGCGGCGGCGGGTATGTGACTGCTGGCTACTTCCACAACGTCAACGTCACCAACACGCATATTACGAACATCAACAACGCCGCCAACAACTATCACAACGGCAATTTCGGGAACACCAGCTCGATCGCGAAGAATGGCGTGACCTCGGCGTCGAAAGCGGCTTTCACGTCCGGTGCGGCAGTCAACAAGGTTGGCGGAGCTGTGCCGGCGTCCGCGCTTAACAACGCCCACACGCTGAGCTCGGCCAACGTCAACCCAACTAAGTCTTCGGTGCTGGGTGGGCAGACGCCACGTACCAACGTTCCGTCTGCGGCGTCAGCAAATCGTTCAGTTGTGACCCGAGCGACGCCTCCGGCTCGGCCGGCCAGCTTCAGCAGCGCGCAGTCAGCGACGGCGCGCGGCAACTCGAACTCCACTGGGAATGGCGCTTCGAATGTGGGAACCTCCGCCAATGCAGCGCACAATGGCGTCAACGGAGCGAACACCGGCGCGCATAACACCCAGGCCATGGGCGGATCTGAGCACAGTGCAAACGGCACCCAAACTCAGGCTCGCGGCAATGTGTCCAGCAATCCGGCAAACAATGTCGCACGTCCGCCGTCAGCCGGAGGGTCGAACACCCCAGGCTCCAGCAACGCGACCCAGTCACACAACGTGCCGCGCCCGCCGAGCAGCAATGACGGCTTTGCCCGGCCGAACGGCAGCACGGCAAACTCTGGCAACGACCACAACGCTACGACGGCCAACAATCAGCGGTACGGCACCAACAACTCGACGGCGTCGTCGCGAAGCAGTTCGCAAAGCAGCAACTCCGGGCGCGGCTCAGCCTCCTCGGTCCCGCGGCCGCCCGCCAACTACTCGTACCATGCAGCTCCGTCGTACTCGGCTTCTGGAGCTTATGGCGCCGGTCGTTCCGGCTCTTACGGCGGCAGCAGCCGTGGCTATTCGTCCAGCCCGGGTTATAACTCGGGACGCGCTTACGGCGGCTCGACGCAGGGCTACTCCGCCGGACGCGGCTATGGGTCGTCGCCCACTTACACAGCACGCAACTACGGATCGGCTCCGTCGTACGGGGGTCGGAGTGCGGGATCGTACTCCGCGCCGCACTCTTCGGCCGGCAGCTACCATGGCAGCAGCGGAGGTGGTTACCACGGCGGAGGCGGCGGTGGTCACAGTGGCGGCGGTGGCGGACACCGATAGCCAGCAGCGAATCTGAACCATACAGGCGGCCTCACAAGGGCCGCCTTTTCTTGCGAAGCTATCAGTCGTCTTACGGAGCCGTCAGCTATAAGCCGTCAGTGAATACTCGCCATTCTTGGTTTGGCGCGGAAAGCTGACGGCTGAGAGCTTCTTACGCTTCCGCCTGTGCCGAGCAAACACTAGTTCTGTGATCCCTGAACATCATGGAGTGCGTTGGCAGCTTATAATCGAAGTGTGACCCGCTCTTTTGTAAAAAAAGTGGCCGAGGCGAATTTCCCCAGCCGTTGGGGCCAGTTCCGCATCTACGGCTTCGAAGGGGAGTTCGAAATCGCGCCTGCCAGTGCGCGATCAGTAAAAGGAAACGGCGCGTCCGGCAACGGCCACGCGGGAGCCGCCAGGGAGGAAGCGGTCGCGCTGGTCATGGGCGACATTCACTCCGCCCCTCCGCTGGTTCGCATCCATTCGCAATGCCTCACCGGCGACGTCTTTCACTCCATGCGTTGCGATTGCCGCCAGCAACTGGAACTTGCGCTGTCGCTGATTACCCAGGCGGGCGCGGGCGTGCTCATCTACGAGCAGCAGGAAGGCCGTGGCATCGGCTTGATGGCCAAGCTGCAAGCCTACGAACTTCAGGACCGCGGCCTTGATACCGTGGAGGCCAATGTCCAGCTGGGCTATGACAACGACTATCGCGCCTACAAGCTTCCAGCCGAAATGCTGCGCCAGCTAGGCGTGCGCGAAGTCCGCCTCATCTCCAACAATCCTGACAAAGTTGCGGCCCTGGAAAACGCCGGGATCAAAGTGGTGGAGCGCGTCTCCGCCGAAGTCGAGCCCTACGAAGACTCCGAGAACTATATGCGCACCAAGAAAGAGAAAATGGGGCATTTGTTCACGGGATGGTAAGCGTGGCCGCCGTTCAGCCGTTCGGCCCCAGCTCAGTTGCTTTCTCCGGATCAACTTCCGGCGCCATCTCATCCCGCTGGATCTGCCGCATCACGTCAATCAGGCGCTCGTAGACCTGGCGCAGCTGCATCTCTGACAGCGGTCCCTGATTGTAACGCGCAATGTTCTGGTAGATGATCTTCTCGCGGTCCGGCTCATAGATGGGCATCGCGGAGTTGCGTTTCAGCTTGCCGATTTCATGGGCACACTGCGCCCGCTCGCTGAGCAACTCGACCAGCTTGCGGTCCAGATCGTCGATCTTCTTGCGCCACTCAGCGATGTCCATGGTTTCAGCTTCTGCGATTGTTGGCGGGCCGGCCCTATCCGCTGGCCTTGGCATGTTGCGCATTCGCGGTAAGAGAAGACAAGAAGTCCGACACAGAGGCAGCTTCCCGCCCGCGATTCAGCTCGATACATTGAACGATGGCGCTGCCCACCACGGCTGCATCGGCGAAGCCTCCGACCTCCGCGAATTGCGCCGGCGTTGAGACTCCGAAGCCAACCGCAATCGGCAATTTGGTATACGCCCGCAACCGCTCCACCAGCGATCGCGCGTCGCCAGTCAGTTCCTGGCGCGCGCCGGTGATTCCGGTACGCGAGATGGCATACACAAACCCGCGCGAGTGCCTCGCAATCTGACGCAGCCGCTCATCGGTGCTGGTGGGAGCGGCTAGAAACACTGGCGCAAGCTTGCGCGCCTTCATCGCTCGCAGATAATCGCTCGCTTCCTCGACGGGAAGATCGGTGATGAGCGCTCCATCGACACCAGCGTCAACAGCAGCCGCACAGAACTTGTCGAGTCCAAAATGCAGGACGGGATTCAGGTAGGAAAAAATGATAAGACCGGCTCGGGACTGGGCGCGAATCTGCTTTGCGACATCGAGCACGCCAGCCAGATTTGTGCCGTGTTGCAGCGCCCGCTCGCTGGCGCGCTGAATCACCGGCCCGTCGGCTACGGGATCGCTGAACGGCACGCCCAACTCGATGACATCAGCCCCGGCGCGAATGGCCGCCAGCGCCACCTCACGCGACGTTGCGAGATCCGGGTCACCGCATGTGATGTAAGCGACTAAGCCCGGCCGTCTGTGAAAGCGAAGTGCCAACCTGTTACCCAGTCCCTTCTTCGAGTGTCATCCTGAGCGAAAGCGAGTCCGCCGCAGCGGACGAACGGAGTCGAAGGACCCCTGTGTTACTAGAACCCCAGGTTCTCCCGCAAAATCCCAATGTCCTTATCGCCACGGCCGGAAATATTAACTATCACAACGTCAGACTCTGACATTGTGGGAGCCCGCTTCATACATTCCGCCACCGCGTGCGCCGATTCCAGTGCCGGAATAATACCCTCCAGTCGAGCTAGCGTCCGGCAGGCGTCCAGCGCCTCCTGATCGCTCGCCGACACATACTCCGCGCGTCCCTGATCGTGCAGCAGCGCATGTTCGGGGCCGATCGCCGGATAATCCAGTCCCGCGGACACCGAATGCGTTGTCGCAATCTGTCCGGATTGATCCTGGAGAACATACGAATACGTTCCCTGTAACACGCCCGGGCTGCCACCGTCGAAACGCGCCGCATGTTCGCCCAAAGAGTGCCCACGACCGCCAGCCTCGACACCGATCAGCTTTACCTCACGGTCCTTGATGAACTCGTAGAACACGCCAATCGCGTTGGAACCGCCCCCGACGCAGGCAATCACCGCCGATGGCAGACGCCCCTCGGCCTTGAGGATCTGCTTGCGCGCCTCCTGACCGATGACGCGGTGGAAGTCGCGTACCATCGTGGGATAAGGATGGGCTCCCAGCACGCTGCCTAACAGGTAATGCGTGGTGCGCACGTTGGTCACCCAGTCGCGCATGGCTTCATTGATGGCGTCCTTCAGCGTGCGCGAGCCCGACTCCACACCGCGCACTTCTGCACCCAGCAACTTCATGCGGAAAACGTTCAGCTCCTGCCGCCGCATGTCCTCGGTGCCCATGTAGACGACGCACTCCATGCCAAACAGCGCGCACACGGTTGCCGTGGCAACGCCGTGCTGGCCCGCGCCGGTTTCGGCGATGATGCGGTGCTTGCCCATGCGCCGCGCCAGCAGCGCCTGCCCAATGCAGTTGTTGATCTTGTGCGCGCCGGTGTGCAGCAGGTCTTCGCGCTTCAGGTAGATCTTCGCGCCGCCCAGCTGTCTAGTAATGCGTTCGGCCAAAAACAATGGTGTGGGCCGGCCGGCGAAGTTCGCCAGCAGGCGATGGTACTCATCGCGGAACGACTGGTCCTTTCGCGCCTTGGCATAGGCAGCTTCCAAGTTCCTGAAGCGCCGCTATCAGCGTTTCGGGGACGTAGCGGCCGCCGTAGGCGCCAAAGCGCCCGGGCACGGCGCGAACGCGCTTGGGCCGACTAGATTCGGTGGGCTGTTTCCGCGTGTTGATACTGGTTTCTTCCATCACTCCCTTTACTTTGCCGAGGCCTGCGTGTGGCGTACAGCGGCAATGAAATTGTTTAGCCGCGCTTCGTCTTTCTTTCCCGGCTCGCGCTCCACGCCGGAGACAACATCGACGCCCCACGGCTCAAACAGTCGCAGCGCCTTGGAGACATTTTCCGAATCCAAGCCGCCGGCGATAATCAACGGCGTCACCTCTCGAATCGCAACCGCCAACGGCACAACTTCTTCCCACGCGAAAGGAACCCCCGTTCCGCCGCGCTGCTGCGGCGAGCCCGAATCGAGGAGGATAGCGTCAATGCTGCCGCGAGCCGACAGGTACTCCGCAAGCCGCTCCTGACCACCGTTCAAGACTTCGCGCGCCTGCAACGTCTTGATGATCTTGCGTTTGCCCAATGCTCGCCGGAACTCCTGGAGTTCCTTGGCGGGCTCGTCGCCGTGCAACTGCACTCCGGAAAGGTCTACTTGCTGCGCCACTTCGGCCACACGCGCCGGAGTTTCATTTACGAAGACGCCGATTGTCTCAATCCCGTTCGGCAGCTGCGCAATGATTTCCGCCGCGTCCGCAAACGTGATTCGACGCGGGCTGGCAGCGAAGATGAAGCCCAACGCATCGGCCCCCGCGGCCACAGTCAGCCGCGCGTCGTTTAGGTTCGTCGTGCCGCAAACTTTGACCCACGTCATAAACTGCCTGCCATCATCAGCTCGCGGCACCTGCCTGCGTCAGCAGTTCGCGCAACGCGTCGCCAGGACGCTGCGCGCGCATTAACGACTCGCCCACCAGGAAGGCATCAAATCCAGCCTGCCGCAAACGCGCAACGTCTTCGCCGCTCGCGATGCCGCTCTCGGAAATCTTCACTATGCCCGCCGGCATAAGCTCGGCCAGCCGTAATGATGTACTCAGATCGACACGGAAGGTATGGAGGTCGCGGTTGTTGACGCCAATGGTATCGAAGCCGGCGTCAAGGGCGCGCCTCAGTTCCATCGCGTCGTGGACCTCGCAGAGCACGTCGAGCCCGGCCTGGCGCGCACTCCGGTACAGATTGGTCAACTCAGACCCAGTCAGCGCTGCGACAATCAGCAGGACCGCGTCAGCGCCGTGCGCGCGCGCCTCCAGCACTTGGAAGTCGTCAACCATGAAGTCTTTGCGCAGGCAGGGAAGCCTGGTCGCCGCCGAAGCGAGGGCAAGGTTCCGCAATGAGCCCTGGAAGTACTCCTCATCGGTCAAGACAGAAAGGGCCGCTGCTCCAGCGGCCTCCAGTTCGGGAGCGAGATCGACAACGGGGAATTCCGCGCGGATCAGGCCCTTCGACGGCGAAGCCTTCTTAAGTTCGGCGATTATGGCTGCACCTTTGGCAGCGCGATCCAGGAGAGATCGACGAAACCCTCTGGGCTGGTGACGCTCGGCTCTCGAATTCAGCGCCCGCACGTCGGCTGACGCTTTGGCAGTGGCAACCTTGCGGCGGGTGGCAGCGGTAATCTCTTCCAGCCTGGTGGGCATCGATGCAAAAAGTATACCTGCTGATGCCGATCGACGCGTTTGTTCGCGCTGACGGATGGCGGCTGAATTTCAGTAAGCGGACTTGCGGACTTCACGGACGATCTGAGGCTGTCGCCGGCGAGAAACCAAACTTTCCCGTCTGCGATTACGATCCGTACTCGGAGCGCACATTGCGCCAGGCGCTCACGCTGCGGCGCTCGGCTTCCTCGGCAAAGCCTTCGCCCACTTTTTGCAGGGTGGCAAAGATCTGCATTCCCTTCCGCAGGTAGTCAGGAGCATTTTCCCAGACTGCCTCGAATTTTTCCGGATACTCGGATGCCAGCACCGCGAGGCCTGCTGCGGTGCACGCCATACCAACGGGGCGGCGGCCGGTGAAAATCAACACGGTGCCGGCGCCGATCGATCCAAACACAAATGCCTTCTTCCAGTTCTGCATGATCACCTCGAGCGACATACTGCGGCCAAACCGCCAAACAGATTAGAGCGACTTCAAGGACCGGCCGTTGTATGCCTCGGTCAAATTGAAGATCACATTCTAGAGCAGGTGGACGATTGTGTCGCGCGGAAAACCACCTCGGGCCGCGCGACAGGATTGAATGGTTTGCGGTAGAGTCCTCCCATGCGCGTGCCACCGGTTGTGCTGAGCGTCGCCGGCTATGATTCCTCCTCGGGAGCCGGAATCACCGCCGACATCAAGACTGCGGCTGCGCTGGGCTGCTATGCCGTAACCTGCATTACCGCGCTGACGGTGCAGTCAACGCAGGGGGTGTTCGGCGTCCAGTCGCTGGCCCCGCAACTGGTCGCCCGGACGCTGGAGACTCTGGCCGACGATGTCGAGATCGCGGCGGTAAGGCTGGGAATGCTGGGATCGGGATCGGTTGCGGCAGCGGTTGCTGATTTTCTGGAGTCAAGGCGGCTGCCGAACGTCGTGCTGGACCCAGTGATCCGTTCGTCGTCAGGGGCTATCTTGCTGGACGAGGCTGGCCTGCAAGTGCTCCGAGCAAGGCTGATTCCGCTTTGCGACGTGATGACGCCCAACATTGACGAGGCTGCGGCACTGATCAACGCTGATCCGCTTCCGCCGGGCGCCGCTTGGGATGTCGTGCTTCCACGCACCCGAGAGATGGCCGCCGGGCTGCACAAACTTGGCGCCAGGGCCGTGGTGATCACCGGCGGACATTTGCAATCGGCCAATGATTACCTCAGTTACAAAGCGGCGTCTGGAGAAAACCGTGAGGAGATCGTTGCGGGCGAGCGGATCGACTCGCGGTCAACCCATGGAACGGGCTGCGCCTATGCGACCGCCCTCGCCTGTCGATTAGCGCTGGGCGACACGCTGCTGGAAGGCGTCCACGCCGCTAAAGAATACGTGCGCAAAGCCATCGTCGCGGCCTATCCGCTGGGGAAGGGAATCGGGCCGATAAATCATTTTGGGTGACGATCGGTTGTCGCGTGGTACGCTCCATCGCTGACTGCCCTGCGATGCAGTTCCATAGAGATTACCGGCTCTGTCAATCGTCACCCCAGCCACCGGATTCGAACCGTCGTTTCCGCGGCGAAGTTGTGAATCACGGTGAATGTCTGCGCTTGTCCCGAATGAGGCAGGATGGCTGCCAGCACAACAACAAAATCAGAACGAGCTTCGCAGATGTAACGTGCAGATTTGTACGAAACATCGACTCATTCCTTCCTGTTGCTTACGGCGTGACCTCCCAGGCGGTGCCGGAGTCGTACTGTCCGCCACCCTCCGCAGTGCCATAAAGATTGCCGTTCGCGTCGAGCAGTACATTACCGAAGGGAGTCTCTCCATCGGGATTCCCGATGAAGTCGTGCAGGCTGGTATAGGCCCACCCGCCGCGGGAGGGGATCAACTCAAAAACCGCGCCTAATCCGTACGCTCCGCCACTAGATGTCGAGCCGTAAAGATCACCAGCCGCGTCCATGGTCACTCTGCCCAACGGCCCCCCGTTGGCAAATCCATTGGTAAACGCCCAGAGCACCGTTAATGTCCAACTTCCGTTAGGCTGAGGAACAAGTTCGAAAACCGTACCCGCGCCGTTATCCCCGCCTAGAACCCCGCCTCTGTAAGTTGTGCCATACAGATTGCCCGACCCATCAAAGATCAACCCGGATACGGGAATGCACCCATCACCGACACCGTCACCCAGAAACAGGTGAAGCGTAGTCTCCACCCACCCGGAGCCGGTGGGCGTTAGTTTGAAGACCGTGCCGCAGTTATACATACCGCCGCTAGCCGCGGTGCCGTAAAGATTACCGGCACTGTCAAAGATGACTCCGCCTTCAGGGGAAGATCCATCGCTGTCTCCGCTGAAGGTATAGAGAATGGTTTCCGTCCAATCGCCTTCGGTTGGAGTCAACTTGAAGACTGTGCCACATCCGTTTCCACCGCATCCGTTTCCGCCACCCCAGCTTGTGGTGCCGTAGATGTTTCCCGCTGAATCGAAAACCAGAACAGAATAGGCCGGGAGAGCGCCATCACTGCCACCTGGAGGGCCAAAATCATGAAGCACCGTTAGCGTCCAGGGGGCGATAACGTTGCGCTGAGCGCGTGCCGGGGGTGTCAGATTGAAAAGTGTGCCCGCATCCGTACTTCCCGTTCCACCCGAAATAGTCGTGCCGTAGAGACTGCCATTCGGGCCGATGGTTACCGCAGACTCCGGAAACTCTCCAGAGTCACCGTCGCCGAAGGTGTTATAGAGCGGACTGAGAAGCCACCCGCCATTCTTGTGGGTCATTTTGAATACCACGCCCTCGCCCGTTACTCCCCCGTCGGAAGTCGTGCCATAGAAGTTTCCCGCTCTATCCATCGTCAACCCTGCCAAAGGATTTCGCCCGTCGTTTCCGCCGGTGAACTGGTGAATCACGGAGAACGTCTGCGCCAGCGCGGGTTGCGTCATGATCACGGTGAACACGCAGAACAGCGCCACTGCGAAACCCGCTGCCCGCAAGCCTCTACGAAACATGAATGGGGAAGGTTGGTCGAGATTCGACACGAGGGTCTCCTTATTGAATGCGGCATTCCGCTTGGCGGCGGATCAGAAGGCGAAACCGCAGCAGGCTGAGGTCAAAACAGCTTGCGGCGCAGCGCCCCAACCACACCGAGGAAGCCCGAGCCAAATAACACAATGCTGCTGGGCTCAGGAACTGTGGTGCCGCTGACATCGCCGTAAAGGGTGAACGATTCAGAAGGAATGCACGAATAGCCGCCATGAGTACCGGGAATACAATTATTGCCCTCAGCTTGAGAGGGACAACCCGGCGAAGTACAGCCCACGCCAGAATTCTCGTCCCAATAAACCGGATCACCGTCGCTCACGATTGCATTCTCCAGGTTCAGCCAGTAGGTGCCGTTCGCCAAGTTTGGGCCATTGAAAGTCCCAAACTCGGTGCATACGTCGAACCCGTATTGGTTAACGGCGCAGCCCGATTGGGTGAGGCTGACCACCTGATCGAAATACGAAGTGCCGCCGAGCGGGGCGTTGGTAATCCAAACTTCGGCCGATTCGAGAGTGTCTCCCGGAAACAACCACGCCCCGAAGGACAGGCCCGTCAAAGTCGTATTCCCGGTCGATACAGTAAAGCTGTCACCGACGATGAACCCGAAGTTGATGGTCCAGGCATCGGTATTGCCATTGATCGGGCCGTTGTTGTAGATATCTTGCGCCGCGACCGGAACAACCATCAATATCAGACACAGCGCGAGAAGTGAGAGCGAAGCAAGACGCAACTTCATGTTGAGCCATCCTCTCAGCCGGATGTTGACTGGAATTTGATACCCAATAAATCCCAAAGTCAACGCTGCTTTTACGCCGAGTGACGCTTTAGCGTGGAGATGAATTAGCTTTGAGATGAAGATCCGATTATTTCTTCCGCCCGCGGTGGCCCCGTCCAATCCGCATTTGCCTGACTTGGTGTCTTGTTCCCACTCAAGAGGTTGTTCGAAAATCTGTCCTAGCTGTGGATAAATCTTGCGGTATTCCATCCCCTCCCACTCATTCGCAGGAAAAACTCGAATGAGCGGGGCATGGGGCAAGCGAGCGCCGGGAAACAGGCGTCAACTATGGCTGGTCAGTACGTAAAAGCCTCAATCTCGGTCACTCCGGAGTTGGGGCCGTCTATGTACCCGGACCGGAGGCTGGGGTGCAGGGCAATGTGCGCGGGCACGACATTGAAGGTATTTGAGAAGCTGAATCCGTTAATCGTCTCCCGCAGGTTTCCGTGTATGTCGTAAACGTAAATCGTGCTGCCGCTGGGCGCCGAACTTGAATCGGGCTGAGCGATCAGGAACAGCTTGTTCACGGAATCAAATTCGACATCCGCGCCGCTGAACTGTTGCAGTCCCTCCGACCCGGGCAACACCACAGTGACACCCGTCTGCGTGCTGAGATTGTAGAACTCCACGCTGGCGTCATCCTCCGTATCGGTAACGAAAATGCCATCCGCGGAATCTACGGCGATTCCGTTTACAAACCCGAACCCTATCCCCTCAAACTCCGTAAACGTGCCCGCAGTAAGATCAACCACACCGATAACCGGCCGGGTGTCGAAGGCTCCGGTCCCTCCGCCGAGTATCGCCTGATTGCTCACGCTATCGTACGCAATAGGCGGAGGTACGCTGCCAAAGTTGGTGGAGTCCGTGATATGGACGACTGGCCCGAACGTATTGTTGGCGACGTTGGAGCTGAAGACATAGGGAATAAAGTTGTCGCTGTTGTCGTAGGCGAACACGGCGACATTCGGCACACCCTGGCTGCGGCTTACCCCAGTCGGCATGATGATGTGCTGCAACCCGATAGGTGGGGTCCAGTCGCCGGTAATGAGATTCCCGCTCAGCGGATTCACGACGCTGAAGACACGGCTGCTGACGAATTCGTGCGATACGATCTCGTGTTCGAACAACCCGACACTGTTGCCCACCACCCCCAGGGTAACGAAATCATCTTGCGAGTGCGATGGTTGCGTCAGTTGCACCACCTTGAGGATGTGTCCGCTCGCCTGATCAAAGGTCTCCACTGCCGCCAGCACATTCCCGTTGGCAAGCGACTTAGCTTCCGCCAGCAGGCCCTCAGTACCATTCTGATCGATGTCAAAGCCGAAGATTTGTCCGCCAAACTGGCTGTGAACGATGACCCCGGTTGGTCCAGAGGGGGAAGCGGGTCGCAATTCGGTAGTCTGCGCCAGTCCTACGGCGGTAAGAGAAATCAGCAGACCAGGCAGAATGACAGGCGCCTGGAAATGGCACAAAATCGCAAGACGGTCGACGGGTTCCTGGTGTCGCGCATTTTTGGTTGCTCCTTCGGATGGTATTCAGCAAATCCCGCGTCGCGCGGAATTGACCAGACAAATGTTAGGACGGCCGCGCTCTTGTCGTGTCACAACCTTGTCAACGATTTGTCAACCATTGTTCATTAGTTGTAGCGTCAAGCTGACAATCGAACGCTAACGTTGTCGAGGTGGTCCATTCCGCTTTGTATTGATTGAGGGCCAAGCAGGCAAACCCCGGGGCCCGTCTTGGCTCCGAACAGGCGGCCAATGAGTTCAAGCCAGCCGGTCTGATCACAGATAGCGCCGGTAATCTTTAACGGTACGGCCAGCGGCGTCGTCGTCCGCCGCACGATCGGTCGGCTATGGCCAAATTCACCTTGCGGGGTAATGGCAAATGCGTTCCGCGTGATCGGCGAATAGGTGCATAAGAGGCCCGGTATTCGGGGCCTAACGGCGTTCGATCTGGACTCCCAAGTCATGCTCCCTCCGGGAGCGATGAAAAATAGCAAAAAAAAAATGACGAGCCGAGGCATGCTGGTGTATATTGCCTTGCACTTGAGATAACAGACTTGCCTCGCACTTGAGATAACTCACTTGCCTTGCACTTGAGATAACAGACTTAGAATGCTGGTATTAACCGTTATTGGGAGGATGTTAATGGCGAACCTTAGGGAATTTCGGACCTCAACGGCAGTGCTACGCGCGGGCGCGGCCACTGCTGCACTGGCACTGGCGTTTGTGCTGACAGTCGCTACCGGGGCGGGGCACGCGCAGACGTACCAGGTAATCCACACGTTCAGCGGACCGGACGGAGCGCACCCCGTTGCCGGCTTGAACATCGATAGAGGCGGAAAGCTCTACGGTACCGTACGCACCGGCCATTCGGGAAGCAATTGGGGTGGGGCCTTCCAGCTGCGGCCTGCCGGAACTGGCTGGGTCTTCAATACTCTTTACATCTTCGACGGTACTGTCTCAAGCCGGGTAATCTTCGGCCCCAACGGCACCCTCTACGGCACAAGCCCTAATAACATCGCCGGCCATCCTTATGGCTATGTTTACAACCTTACTCCCCCTGTGAACGCTTGCACTTCGGCACTGTGCCCTTGGAACGGATCTCTGCTGTATGCCTTTTCTGGAGGTAGCGATGGCGCTACACCTCTGTACGGTGACATCACCTTCGACCAGTCCGGCAACATGTACGGCACCACCTCCCTCGGAGGTAACGGCGTCGGTGTTGTTTACGAGATGACGCGTTCGGGCAACCAGTGGACGGAGCAGCCTATTTACACCTTCTCAGGCAGTCCCGATGGAGCGACTCCTTATGCGGGCACAATCTTTGACACCGCCGGCAACCTCTATGGCACCACCACGGCGGGCGGCGCATCCGGGAATGGCACGGTGTTTGAACTGTCGCCCTCCGGAAGCGGCTGGACAGAGCAAGTTCTTTACAATTTTCAAGGGGGTGCCGATGGAAGCGACCCGGTTGGTGGACTCATCTTTGACCAGTCGGGCAATCTCTATGGCGCTACTGCTAGTGGCGGCACTGGCGGCGGCGGTACGGTTTTTGAGTTGTCACCCTCCGGTGGTGGTTGGACGCATAACGTGATTTACAACTTTAACGGAACCGGTCAGTGCGGGCCGTGGGGCACTCTTTTCCTGCAGTCGGGCAATCTCTATGGCACGACCCTATGCGATGGCGCGCATAGCGACGGTAACGTTTGGGAGCTGACATCCTCCGGCAACAGTTGGACGTACAGCTCGCTCTACGATTTCACCGGCGGCAACGACGGAAAGCAACCCTACGGTAACGTGATATTTGACACGTCTGGTAACCTTTACGGCACCGCATCCACTGGCGGCCAAAATCTCGTTGGTGTCGTCTGGAAGATCACGCCGTAAAGCGGTCGATAGCGATTACTGAAGCTCTGATTAAGTAGGGCTCTGAGGGACCGCCTTCGGGCGGTCCCCAAAGTCGAGCAAGTGGACCCAGCTTCAGGTCCGATCAAGATTTGAGCAGCCTGTTTATTTTTTCTTATTTCTACCGTTCTCCCGGCTTCATAGTATTGCCTGATGTTGTCTGTCTGGCTGTATAACCACACGTCGCTAGCTCTTCGGAGGGCTCTTCAAGGCGGGGTCGATTGGAATGCGCGGTCCAGCGCGACTTTCCGGCCGCCTGTCTAGTTCTCCCGACCAGCCTGCGTCGGCAGTTAACCACTGAAGGGAGAACTTCATGAAAGACCCACAGGATTGTTCTGACCAAGCCACGCCTGTCCAGGGCGAGGCTACTCGCAACGATAAACACAAGGCCGGCAAGGAGAGCGCAAGTAGGCCGGTGGACACTACTCGGCGATCCTTTCTGGGCAAAGTCGGCGTCGGAAGCGCCGCAGCCATGGCGCTCGCCGCCCTTCCATTTGAACCGCTGATTGAGGGGAAGCACGGCCAGGCGGAGGCGTCGGTCGTGACATATAACTCGGCGGCGCGTGCAACCTCCAGTTACAACTACCGCACAAAGACGGCGCTGAACGATTACATCAACATTGGCGAATTGCCGGACAATGGCGATGCCGAGCGTTTCTCCGACTTCAGCGGAAGCTGGAGCAAGTGCCTGCCGCATCCCCACCTCGGCATCGTGAATCCCGCCGCCTGGCAAAGCCTTACCCACGCCCTCCAGACCGGCCGCTACCAGGACTTCCAGAACATTATCGTAGGAAATCCAGGTGGTCCAGGCTTCACCGGAACCCTCAACGGGCCGATGTGCGCTCTGGCCCTCGATCTGGAAGGACTCGATTCACACGCGTACAGCGTTCCACCAGCACCCAGTATCACCAGCGCACAGACCGCGGCGGAGATGGTCGAGCACTACTGGGCGGCATTCATGCGCGATGTGAACTTCACGGACTATGCTTCAAGTCCGCTGGCCGCCCAGGCTTGCGCCGATCTGAATAATTTGTCCTACGTGCGCAGCCGTGGAAGCATTTTCCCCTACCCCGTTACCCCTCAGAACCTTCTCCGCGGACAGTTTTATGCCGGCGACGGAAACGTGCAGGGGCCGTACGTCTCGCAATTCATGCTACAGCCGACCTTTCTGGGTGTGCAGCCGCTGTCGCAGATGTATCAAAGGTTCCTTTCAGTCGGGGAGGGTGGGTCAGACTACTGCACCAATCCCACCGAGTATCTAAGCATTGAGAGCGGTTTTGCTCCGTCGTTCAGCCTGCAGTACGATTCCACCTATCGCTTCCTTCGGATGGGACGCGACGGGGCGGCGTACACCCATGTGGACGCACTCCATCAGGCGTACTTCGTCGCCGTTCTGGTTCTCGCCGGCATCGATTGCCCGGTCAATCCCGGCAATCCCTATATCGGCTCCCCGTCGCAACATGGCTTCGGCACCCTCGGCAGTGCGCAGGGCGGTCCGGTGGACGCCGTGGGAACCATCCCGGAGATGGCAACGCGAGCGCTGAAAGCTGTGTGGTTCCACAAGTGGATTGTGAACCTGCGGCAGCGTCCGGAGGAAATGGGCGCATTGGTACAAGCCTTGATGACCAACCAGCGGCCCATGCCGCAGGCGGCACAGGCCATTAACCGCGACTTGCTCAATTCCGCAGGCCTGGCTAAGAGCTACTCGCAATATGGTACGTATCTGATGCCGCTGGCCTTCCCCGAGGGCGCGCCGACGCATCCCTGCTACCCGACCGGACACGGCACGGTGGGCGGCGCCTGCATCACTGCGATCAAGTTCTTCTTCGACGGAAGCCAGCGGATCCGTCCGCTGCTGCAAGCCGCCGGCTCCGATGTCATGGTACCGAGCGAGGACGGGCTGACACTCGTGCCTTACACGGGGTCCGACCGCGACGAACTGACGGTCAATGGGGAGCTGTCCAAGCTCGCCTCTAACGTCACCCTCGGCCACGGTCTCCACTCCGGCATTCACTTCCGCAGCTCCAGCTATTGGTCGATGCTCCTGGGAGAGATGGTGGGGCTTAGCGTGCTCCAGGACCGCGCCCAATCCTACGATGAGCCGTTCACCATCAGCATCACGAAGTTTGATGGAACAACGGCCACCATCAGCAACCAAACCCCACGATAAACCGGAACCCAGCCACCCCGGTCGCCAATCTGAGCGACCGGGGTCGGGAGGTTTGTTGAGTCCGCTAGCCTCAGCGGCTATGCTCCAAAGCGAATCTGTCAGCGCCTAATGGAAGAGTACGAGCACTATGCTGCAAATAGACCAGACAAGTACGTGGGCAGCCCCGGATATCGCCGAGACGATCACACGTCTGGAGCAGCAGTGGGCGTCGGCGGCCAAAGCGAATGACTCCGCCCAGATTGCGCCTCTGTTGTCCGAGATCTTTGTCGAGATGGACAGTACGGGAATTATCTATAGAAAGTCCGAAGCCCTCGTCAGAGTGAAGACGGAAAAATGGCAGGTATTTGAAGTTAGCGAAATCAAAGTTGTCATGCAGGCTAACACGGCCATCGCTACAGGCCTCTGGCATGGGAAGGGCACGTTGCCCGACGGTAAAGCGGTGGATGCCCGTGAACGCTGGCTGGATACGTGGCACAAGAATGGCCAGTGGAAGTGTATAGCTAGCGCCAGCACTCCGGTTAACGGCACGTAGACCCCAGTACTGATCTAATTCGACGAAGGTAGATCAGTCCCTAGCCGCGGAACTATTTTCCGCTGGAGCAGAAATCAGTTCCTCTTTTTCAAGATGGAAAGGAATCGCAGACGATGAGTTCATCCGCTGTCACCAGGCTTAAGTTTGTAGTTTCAATTGCCGTCATCTTATCTAGCCTAGCCTACGCTCAAACCAGTCCTTCGAATGCAAGTCCCTCGGCCTACCCGAATAAGCCTATACACCTGGTAGTGCCGTTTCCGGCTGGCGGCGGTGCGGACATTTGGGGGCGCTTAGTAGCCAAGGCGTTGGGGAATGCCTTGGGTCAGCAGGTCATGGTTGAAAATGTTCCCGGGGCTGGAGGCAACAACGGGACTGAGGTTGCAGCCAAGGCTGTACCCGACGGTTACACATTGCTGCTCGGATCGGTCGGCCCGTTGAGCGTTCATCAGTACACTTACAACAGGTTGCCTTTTGATCCCGCCAAAGACTTCGTTCCCATTGCCCTTCTGGAGTCATCGCCCATGGTGCTCGTGGTGCATCCCAGCGTGCAGGCATCGTCGTTGCAGCAGTTGATCGCCCTGGCGAAGGCCCAGCCCGGCAAACTGAGCTTCAGCTCCAACGGAAACGGGAGCCCTGAGCAGATTGCCGGCGAACTGTTCGAGAAAAAGGCTAGCGTGGACATTCGCCACGTTCCCTTCGACGGCGCAGGACCGGCGCGGAAGGCCCTGCTGAAAGGCGAGGTGTCAATGATGTTCGATCCGTCCAAAATGGCGCTGACTGCGATCCATGACGGCAGTCAAAGGGCTCTGGGTGTCGCCAGTTTGGTGCGGCTCACCCAACTTCCTGATGTGCCGACGTTCGCCGAGGCCGGCATAGCTGGCTTTGACCTCAGGATATGGACGGGAGTGCTTGCGCCTGCCGGCACTCCCAACGAAATCATTTCCAAGCTGAACCGCGCGATACAAGAGGCCTTGAGCACACCGGAGATGGAAAAAATGGTTGCCGAACAGGGCGGCGAGCTAGGTCACACCACTCCGGAACAGTTCAGCTCCTACATCCAGGCCGCGCGCAAGAAATGGAGCAAGTTGGCTGTAGAGACCGATACGCCCAAGGTCGATCGGCCAATATAGTTCTTAGTTGTCATAGGCCAGCGAAGGCTGGCTACTTGAGTTCCGTCGATTTGGGCAGAGACGGTGAGCCGATCAATTCGATATCCAGCGTAACCTGCACCTCATCTCCGACGGCTACCGTTCCGCCATTGATATCGAAATCCCGGCGATTAATCTTCGCCGTCGCCGCCACTCCCATGCGGGTAGCGCCCGAAGAATCCTTGACAGGCAGAGTAGGGCCATCGACGTCCATCACAACCTCTTTTGTTACCCCGTGCATGGTGAGGTCACCGGTTACGCGCAGCTTCCCGGCTCCTGCACTCTCGATGCGTTTTGATTTGAAGGTGATGACAGGATACTTCTCTACGTCAAAAAAGTGGGGACTCCGCAAATCCTTGTCGCGCGCTTCTATCCTGGTGTTGATCGTAGTGGAGTCGATCGTTGCTTCAATCGAACTCTTACCCACATCCATGGAATCGTAGGATACCTTGCCGCTTACCTTCTCAAAATCCCCTCGTACCGTTGAGATTCCAAGGTGGCGAACGGCGAACTCGGCGGAGGAATGGGATGGGTCGATCCCCCAAGTGTGAATCTGAGCGGCGGATAAGTTCGCGAGTGCCAAGCTGGCCCATACTACGAGCGCAAGACGACGCATGTGATCCAGGCTCCCTGTTCGATCTTACATGATGACGATGGCGCAGATGAAGACCAGAAGTTTCTCCAGCGGTGATATTGCTTCGACGTTCCCGTTATTGGAGGAGTTGTGGGCTGCGGCCGTCCCAGGCGAACGATCCCGCCAGGGTCGCGCTGCTGAGTCGAAAAGCCAGCAACGTGCCGCCGGCTGAAGCTGGCAAGCGGGGATGCAGAAGTTGTCAGGGTTGGACCACCAGCGTACCAAAGCAAGTATTGCGTATCTCTTTGCCCGGGCCCAGCAGGGTATTCTTCTCGTATCCCGAAAGTAAAACGGCGGCCGAATTGTGTGAATAGTGGCATACTTCGGAACCAACCCTGGTGAAGCTCTGGATCTCGGCGTAAGGCGGCACATTCAACTCACCAAAAGACCAGTCTTGAGTGCGAAGCACAATGTGCCCAGGCTGGGGCTTTATAAACTGCTGGACGAACACAGGCAGATCCTGCTTCACCTGTTCATTTATCAGTACGTTCGCCTCGGTCAAGTTGTCGGTGTAGAGCGCCAGGGAGAGATCGGAAGGCCACCGCCCTATAAAGCTAAGGGCGGGCAATACTCCCAGCAGTACCAGCACGACTCTCTGATATACAAACTTGTTGCGCCATACAATGTCACCGAAAGTAACGTCGGTATTCCAGAACAAGACAATGATCAAGGCGATCATTGCTACATTCCACGGCCATACCACACTATTCCAGTTAAGTCCCAGCGGGCCGAAGCTATACAAGATGAAGACGTGCATCACAATGCCATTCAGTATCCCTATCTTGCGGAATCTGCGCGTTAATAGGCATAGGCCGATACTTACTTCTATAAAAGGCACAGTCCATCCCAGATAATTCAAGTAGATGACGGGGATATGAAGATGCAGTGTGCCCAAGACCCACGGAAAGCCTTCGGCAACGAACTTGCTGTTTAGCTTTTGCAGGCCACTATAAAAATAGGTACAACCCATGATAAGGCGGCAGATGTTCACCGCGTCCTGCCGCCCCCGGATATCGTCCGGCTTCCACGAAAAACAACCCAGCGCAAGTAGCATCAGCCAGTATTGATAGGCCCAGGGCTGCCACCGGGTCTGGTCCAGCAATGAGTACGCCGCAAGGAAAGCTACCAACGCGAAGATATAAAGCCGGGGCCTCGGGACGAAGGCTATTGCGGCAAGAAGAAGCAGCACAACCCCGTAACAGATGTAGTCCAGCGGATACGGAATGCGTGGTAAGCCGTGGAAGACAGGAATCAGCGGATAGAAGCGCGAACTAACCCAGAGCTTGGGGGACAATAAGAGGCTCGCGACGAATCCCACCACAACAATCGTTTTGGTGCGAAGCGCGGTTCGGTCCGCGACCGTCTCGAGACTTGTAGCCCCGGAGATCTGCTGGCCGGTCGGAGAAACAGCACTTGGGGCTGCTGGCAGGATCGGCTGGTTTACGTTTGAACTCGCTCCCATTCTCTGGTATTAGCCCCTATCCCGGTACGCAATTCGCCAGCAGTTGCCGTGTCTCCACCCGCATCCGGCGCCACACCTCCGCTGCAGAAAGTCGTGACCGGTGCCATGGTCGAATTCGTGCTGCCGGATTCCCGTAGAACCCGAAATTATATTTGGCTGATCTTGTGGTCAGAACGTTCGACTGTCCCGCCGCAGCCGGGGACACATTCACACATTTAATCATGCGGCTCGCCCCTGTCAAGATCAAAGAGGCTGGCATCGGACACCAGGGGCCCTCATCTGAGCTTCATGACGCCAGGGACAAAATCTGTGACATCCCCCGGAGCCCTTCCACCGGCCTCCGGGCTCGAAGGACGCACCAAGCCCATCACTGTCTGTTTAATATTCTTACTCCTGCTATGGATGGGCTCGCAATATCGGGTAAACTTCCATAAACCGGTCGCGATGAAACCTTACTACCGACTGCTCTTTTTGGGGTGCCTCTGTGGTGCGTTTTTGCTGATGGCCCCGTTGTGCCCTGCGGCGGCTGCCCCGGATAGCTCCTGGGTTCCGACCCGGCCCGATACCGATGCCAACACCCGAAAGGGTTTCGAACACTTCTACGAACTCGATTACGACAAGGCAATCCGCGACTTCGAAGCCGCCCAGCAGGCCCATCCCGACGATCCTTTCGCGGTCAATCACGTCCTGGCCGCAGTTACCTTCAAAGAGCTGTCGCGCATTGGAGCGCTGGATACCGAGTCTTACGCTGGCGACACCTTTATGAACAAGAAGGCGGCGGTGCCGCTCGATCCCGCGGTACGTGACCGGGTCCAGCAGCTCACCGCGCAGTCTTTGGCGCTCTCCCAAGCCAAGCTCGACAAGAATGCCAACGACGTGAACGCGATCTATGCACGCGGAGCCACTCGTGCGTTGGAGTCGACCTACGTTGGCCTCGGTGAAAAATCCTGGTTCGCCGCGCTGCGCATCGCCGTGGCGGCCCGCCGCGACAACGAACGCGTGCTGGAACTCGATCCTAAGTACGTCGATGCCAAGGTCGGCATCGGTACCGACCTGTACATCGTCGGTTCCCTTAGCTGGCCCGCCAAGGTCGCTGCCTCGGTCGTGGGTCTCAGCGGTAATAAGCAGAAGGGGCTGGATTATCTGCGGCAGGCCACGGCCAGCAACCACGTTGAAGTGGCCACCGATGCCAAGATCATGCTGGCGCTGTTTCTGCGGCGCGAGCAGAAGTATGCGGAAGTTCTTCAGCTGGTCAACAGCATGACCAGCGAGTACCCACGTAATTTCATAATGGCAGCTGAGTACGCCCACCTGCTGAACGCCGCTGGACACGGGCAGGAAGCCATAGCAGCCTATCGGAAAGTAATCGCTGGTTGCCGTAGCAATGTCTACAACCAGTGTCGCATCGCGGTTCCAGCCTTTGGCCTCGGGGAATCGCTTCGCGGGCAGAAAGAATATGCTGACGCCGCCGAAGCCTATGAGCTGGCCGCCGGCACCGCCAAGGATGATCCCAACTTGCAGCAGAAGGCTACCCTGGCCGCGGGCGAGATGTATGACGTGCTGCAGAAGCGCGACACCGCTCTGGAAAAATACAAAGCAGTCATCGCCGAGAACTCCACCTCCAACTCCGCCGACCTGGCGCGCCACTACCTGAAGCAGGCCTACACCAGTCCCTAAACTCCCCTCCTGGTTCCAGGGCTCTCGCGAATTGTCAGCCTGAGCGGAGAAACCTGCGGTTTTGAGCGCCTGGATCAGGCATTCACGGAAACCGCGTTCGGCTGCACCTCGGTCGTTCCGCTGGTACTCTGCCCGGCCTGCTGGAAGTCCTGCTGTAGCGTGCTGAAAACCTGCTGCGCGGTGGAGAGGTCTCCGGATTGTAGCGCCTGGCCCAGCTGGGTGAACAAGCTGCTGATGCCGTTTTGCCCGCCGCCTTCCCCGCCGCCACGATGATGATGATGGTGACCGCCCGACTGCACCGCGTTGGCCTGCACCTGCTGAATGGCGGCGAAGTCCTGCTGCGCGGCCGACAGGTTGCCCGACTGCAGGTCCTTCGCAAGCTGGGCAAAAGCCTGCGCCATGGGACTGGTGCCGGCCGCCGAGCTGGAAGACGAAATCGACGTCGACTGCGGCCCGAGCTGCGTTAAGGTCGCAAAGTCGGATTGCGCGGCCGACAGGTTGCCCGACTGTAGGTCCTGTCCCAACTGCGCGAACTCCTGCCGCATCTGGCTCTGCACGCTTTCTCTGCTGTCATTAATATCAAATAGATTGCTGCTGGAGATACCTGCTACGGACATTACTGGCTCCTCTCGACTCGATCGCTTGTCTTTAAGCCTTATCGGCAAGGCTCCATCGAACTTCAGTTAACGGTTGCCTCACAATGCATAGTGCAAGCCTCCTGCCAAAGCAGCCAACCGCCTCCATTCACCAAAGCTTGCTCATCCGCCAACCCTTAGCTCAGCAGATTCCGACAACGGTCTGCCGGACCCAGGCATTACCGGCAATGTCTGCCTAATCCACATAGGCAAAGATCTGCCTGGCGGTTTGCTGATTGGTGGCTTGGCTTTCGAACGTGAAATGGAATAGATAGTTACGGGAGTGTTTTGGAGGGTTTAACTTTCACTGACAACTGACAACTGCCTTACGGCCAGATTTCCAGCGCCGTCTTGCTCAATATTTGCTCTTTCGCAGCGTCGTTTATAAGCTAGCTTCCGAAATTCGGCGAGGTTGTTAGCAATCTCAGGCACTCCCGGTCCCGGCCAATCCGTTCCAAACAGCGTCTTGTGCGCGATCTCTTCCAGCCGCGGGAAATATTTCAGCAGCGTCTTCGGCGGGATTCCGCTGATGTCGAGGTAGACATTGCGATGTCGGCGCACCAGGAAGAACGCAGTGTCCATCCACAGCGGACGCCCGCCATGCGCCAGCAGGATCTTCAGCCGCGGAAAATCCACGGCGACATCGTCAACATACATCGGGTCGCCGTACTTGTTGCGCGCCCCAGGAAAGATCGATGTGCCGGTGTGAAACATGACCGGAATCCCGTTGGCTTCGGCGGCGCGATAGATGATCTCCAGCTCTTTCACGCCGTGCACGTAATCGTTGGGATAAAGCAACTGATGCGGCGGATGGATCTTCATCAGCTTGATCCCCAGCCGTACGATCTGCTCCATGTCGGCCAGAACGTTTGTCGTGTGCCGCGGATGAACGCTGCCGCAGGGAATCAGCCGCTTGGGATCTTCTTTTACATAGTTGGCGATGAACTCGTTGACCGCCGGTGTGAAGCCGATCACCTCCGGCGCCACATAGTTGATCAGCACCGCGCGATCGATCCCGATCTCATCCAGATGCTTGAGAAACGCCTTCGGCGAGCGGCAGTACTCGGCAACTTGGTCGAAGTCCTTGCGCGACTTCTTCATCAGCGCCAGCGCTTCCGGCTTGAACAACTCGATCGGCTGGATGTGAATGTGGCAGTCGGTAATCATGAGTCAGTTGTCAGTGGTCAGTTATCAGAAGCGAAGGCAGGTAGCGGGCCTTAGCGGGATCAGGTAACTGAAATCGGCTAGCTGCCGACTGTTCACATGTTCGCACACGCCATTATCGGCTCGCTTCGCAAACACCCGCACCATCTCCCGCCGATACTCCGGCGTCAGCGCGGACGTGGTCAACGGCTTCGCGGTCCTCGCCGCCAATTCGCCAATTCGCTCGGCGATCTCCTCGTTCGGCGCCATACCGATGAGGTGCGCGTCCGCGTCTTTCACCAGGAACGGCGCGGGATTAAGCGCTGTAATAGCAACTCGCGCGTCTTCCACGCGCCCTGACTTCATCTTGAGCGCGACCGCAACTCCAGCCAGCGGATAATCAATGCTGCCCCGTACCCGCATCTTCTGATAACTGCCGCGCCATCCCGCTGCCGCCTCCGGCAGATGCACGCGCGTAACGATCTCGCTCGCCGCAAGATGCAACCGCACAATGCCATCGTTTACGTAGAACTCTGACAATGGGGTACGCCTTAGTCCCTGCGGGCCGGCAATCTCGACTTCTGCCCCCAGGCACAGCAGCGCCGGCGGCGTGTCGCCGGAAAACGTCGCCCAGCAGAAATTTCCGCCCGGCGCCACGTGGCACAAGTCGCCGTCCTTCTTCAGGCAAAATCCGCAACTCTTGCGCCACAGCAGCGACTGGTTGTACCACAGGCAGCGCGTGTCCAGGCAGACATTGCCGCCCAGCGTTCCCATGTTGCGCAGTACTGGCGAGGCTACGGTCTTCACCGCTTCGTACAGCACCGGGTAATCCTTGCGGATGATCGCGGAGTGCTCGATGGCGCTGAGCGTGGTCAGCGCGCCAATTTCTATACCATCGCCCGGAACCCTGCGAATACCGCGCAATTCGCCGACTGCCGCGCAAATCCAGCACATACGGCGGCGTGAACAGCTTCTGCTTCATCGAAGGCAGCAGGTCCGTCCCGCCGGCGACGATCTTTACCTCGCCATCGTGTTTCGCCATCAGGGCTACAGCTTCATCGAGCGTCTTAGGGCGCAGCAGTTGGAAGCTGGGCAGACTCACCGCTCACCTCCTGCGACCGAACCTGCCTGAGAACCCTGGCGCGCAGGATCGAGCGGATGCCGCGTCGGACCCTTGCCGCGAAACCACAGCGACCCACCATGCTCGCGGAACTTTGCCGGAGCGGTGGGATCGACCGACTCAGTCATCTCAATCCGCTTCAGGCCTTTTTTCGCGCGCAGGGCCGAAAGTATTCGCTCCGGAGTAAATGGACTCTCACGCAGTCGGACTCCCACAGCGTGGTAAATCGCATTCGAGATCGCTGGAATCGTCGCCGCCAGCGATCCTTCGCCCGCTTCTTTTGCGCCGAACGGCCCTTCGGGGTCGATGCTTTCCACGATGATGCATTCGATATCGGGCGATTCCGCCGACGATGGGCTGCGATACTCCAGCAGGCCGGGATTCATCAGCAGACCGTCCTTCCACACCATCTCTTCTTCCAGCGCCTGGCCCAGCCCCATCCACACCGAGCCAATTACCTGGCCTTCGACGGCTACCGGATTCAGCGCCCGTCCGCAATCGTGCGCGGCCCAGATCTTATGCACCGTCACTTCGCCGGTTTCCTCATCGACGCTCACCTCCGCCACCTGTGCCGAATAGGAATATGCCGGCGACGGCCCAACTCCACCGCCCTTGTGCTTGCCGCCGCGCGCTTCCACTGGAGGAGCATACGATCCCGTTCCGGTCAGCGCGCCATGAAAGTCGATTGCCGAGACCACGGCCTCTTCAAAGCTCAAGTGCTCTTTGGGACCTTCTTCTTTGCGCGTCTGCAACACCGAGCCGCGCAGGATTTGCCCGTCCACGTGGCCGCGCGCCGCTTCTTTATCTTCCAGTATCTCCGCCGCTCTTGAATCGTGATCGCCCGAGACCGTGCCGCGCTTATACACACGATCGTCGCGCATGATCACGTCTTCCGGCGCGCAGTTCATGCGCTTGGCGGCTGCACTCGACGATGTTCTTCTTCACTGCTTCCGCGGCGCGCAGCGCCGCGTTGCCGGCCATGAAGGTCACGCGGCTGGAATACGAACCAAGATCGATCGGCGTGAGATCGGTATCGGCTGCGATGACCCTCACCCGCGCCAGATCGCAGCCCAGCACCTCCGCCACAACCTGCGCGGTCATCGTGTCCGAGCCTTGTCCAATCTCCGACGCGCCCGTATACACCACCACGCCGCCATCGCGATCGATCTTGATGTTCACCGTCGAGTGCGGCATATCGGAACGGATGATGCTGTTGGCCGCGCCGCTCACGTAATGGCTGCACGCCATGCCAAGCCCGCGGCCCTTGGGCATCTTGCCTTTGCGCTCTTCCCAACCCGATCGCGCGATCACCTGGTCGATACATTCCGGCAGTCCGTAGCTGAGCACGCGCAAACCGTTCACCGTGACCGTCGGCGGTTTCAGCAGGTTCACGCGCCGCACCTCAGCCGGATCGAGCTTCAGTGTCGCCGCAATCTCATCCATCTGCGACTCGAAGGCGAAGCGCACGTTGACCGTGCCATGCCCGCGCATGGCGCCGCAGGCCGGCTTGTTGGTCAGCACGCGATATCCGTCATAGCGAATGTGGGGGATGTCGTACAGCGCACCGATCAGCGCGCCGGAATACAGAATGGTGACCACCCCGTAGGAGCAATACGCGCCGCCGTCCTGAATGACCTTGCACGCAACCGAGGTCACGCGACCGTCCTTCTTTACGCCGGTTTTCAGATCGATGATGGTGCGCGGGCGTCCGCGATGCGCCCAGAAAACTTCCTCGCGCGTATAGGTGATCTTCACCGGAGCTTTCGCCGCGCGCGCCGCTACCGCAGCGATGATCTCCAGCGGGATGATCTCGCTCTTGCCGCCGAAGCCGCCGCCCACCAGCGGTTTGATCACGCGGATCTGCGACATCGGCAACTCCAGCACCAGCGACAGCTTGTGTTGCAGGTAATAAGGCACCTGCGTCGACGACCACACGGTCAGACGTCCCAGCTTGCCGGTATGCGGATCAAGTTCGAAGTTCGCCAGCGTGCAGTGCGGTTCCATCGCCGCATGGGTCACTTCGTTGGCGATGTAACGCGCTTCGGCAACATAGTCCGCTTCGGCAAACCCTTTTTCCGGATCGCCGAAGACGTGGTGATAATCCTTCTCAATGTTGTGCGGGCGGTTCTCGTGAATCAGGTCTGTCTCCGCCTTCATCGACTCTTCCGGATCGAAATATGCCGGCAGCGGCTCGTAATCCACGTCGATGAGTTCCAGCGCACGCTCGGCAATCTCTTCTGTCACCGCGGCAACACATGCGACGTGGTCGCCGACGTAACGAACCTTGCCAACAGCCAACGCCGTTTCATCATGACCGACGGGAAGAATGCCGTACGGGATTAGGCGCGTCCTCGCCCGTCACCACGGCGACCACGCCGTCCAGCGCTTTGGCGCGCGACGTATCGATGCTCTTGATGCGCGCGTGCGGATACGGTGAATGCAGGATCTTGCCCACCAGCATGCCGGGAAGCATGAAGTCGTCAGCGTACTTGCCGGCGCCGGTGGTCTTGCCCGCCGCGTCAATCATCGCAATGGATTTGCCGATAATGGAAAAGTCAGTCATGAAAGATCAGCCTTTAGCAATTAGTGATTAGCTTTGAGCCGCAAGCTTCGAAGCCAAAGCCTGCGGTGAAGTTCATTGTGTTCCAACAGCTGTCGTTGTTACATCGCGGTGAGCCTCGGCTCGGAGCTATTTCGCTTCTACCAACTCCTGCTTCATACCCTTCTGTTCGGCGTCGAGCGCTGCGCGGATCGCCTGGTACATCTGCGAATATCCGGTGCAGCGGCACAGGTTGCTGCTGAGCGCATCGCGAATCTCGTCCTCGCTGGGGTCGGGATTATTGGCCAGCAGCCACTTGATCGTCATCATGAATCCCGGCGTGCAGAAGCCGCACTGCGCGCCGCCGAAATCGCCATAAGCTTTCTGCAAAGCCGCCAGACTGCCGTGGTCGGCGACGCCTTCGACGGTCGTGATCTCCTGGCCTTCGCAGCTGGCCGCCAGCATGGTGCAGGAAAGCATGGGCACGCCGTCGATCTGCACCGTGCACGCGCCGCAAGATGAGTCGTCGCAAGCGCGTTTGGAGCCAGTGAGATCAAGGTCCTGGCGCAACACGTCGAGCAGCAGCTTGCTCGGCTCGATCGCCAATTCGTGAGTGCGTCCATTGACGCGAAGTTCGATAGAGTTCTTTTTCATCAGAAATACCTTTTTCCGAAGGGCTCTTCGCACTTAGCATTTAGCCTTAGAGCCACGATGCCTCCGCCCTGTTTGCTAAGATGCTAACAGCCAATTGCTGCCTTCAATACACCGGTACCCTGGGATCGATCTGTCTTGCCCAGCGATCGATTCCGCCTCGCAACGATTGCACCTTCTCAAGTCCCTGCTGCCGCAGCCATACGGTCACGTTCATCGACCGCACGCCGTGGTGGCAGATCACCACAATATGTTTTTCCGGATCAAGTTCCTCGCTAAATCGCGCCGGAATGTCATTCATCGGGATGTGTTGACTGTTCTCGATCCTGGCAGTTTCAAACTCCCACGGCTCCCGACAATCGAGTACCACAACGTCAGAGTTCGCTTCCAGCAGCGCCTGCAACTCTTCAGGTGCGATCTCGTAATCCATTAACTAAAACCAAACCTTGTTCATGCGTTCCAGGAACTGTTTCTCGATCGGTAAACCCGACGACCGAACCTATAACCGCGTCGATGTCGCAATGCGGACACATCGCCGTGTAGCCTTCGTCAATCCAATTACTGATTTCCGATGGCGAAAACACACGTTCACAGTCGAAGCATCCGCACATCTCGCTGCGTTCGATCTCCTCACGGTTGCGAGAGCAGTGACCGTGAGCGTCTTTCGATTCGGGGGCAAGGCTCGTCATTTCCCCACCCACTTCGGCCGGCGGCGCTCCATGAACGCCGCGATGCCTTCCTGCGCGTCGGCGGTCTTCATCAGTTCGTCAAAGTAAATCTGCTCGGCGCGCGCCGAGCCCTTTGTCGAAGTGGATCGCATCCCACGAATAAAGGGCCTTCTTGGCCATGGCAATCGCGGCCGAACTCAACTGCGAGACGCGCTGCAGACATTCAGCCACCAGCGTCTCCGGATCGTCGGCCAGACCGTTCACCAATCCCGCGGCGAGCGCTTCTTCGCCGGTAAGCGTTCTTCCTGTCAGCACCAGGTCCGCGGCCAGCTTCTGTCCCACAATGGAGGACAAGGCCACGCAAGCCACCGGCGGGTAGCAGCCCAGCTTGATCTCAGGGAAGGCCCCACACCGAGTCAGGCGAGGCATACACGATGTCGCATATCAGAGCCAGCTCCGCGCCACCGCCCAGGCAGTGCCGGCGCACGCTGGCAATGGTCAATTTGCTGCTGCTGACCACCGAGCGAATCACGCTGTGGAACGTCGCCAGCATTCCACGGACTTTGTCCGGCGTGTGCGCCGCAATGTCCACACCACTGGAGAATGCGCGCTCGGAGCCGGCAAACACAATGGCGCTGATCTCCGGTCGCGTCTCGATCTGCTCCAGTGCGGCGCGCAGTTCCTCCATCATCGGGATGTCGATGACATTGAGCGGCGGATTGCTGAGCGTCACTCGCGCCGCCGGCGGCTGTAACTCCACCGCGATGCGGGTGTACGCGATTTGTGCGCTGGTGGCCATGTAAGGTGTCGCCGGCTAAAGCCGGCTCCGGATCAGAAATAACCCCCTGGACGCCGGCCTAAAGGCCGGCTCTACCCGTACTCCCGTTGTCACTTCCCCGTAAACCTTGCTGGACGTTTCTCGACGTAAGCGGCCAGACCCTCCTTCGCGTCTTCGCTTTCAAACAGCAACTGTTGGTTCTCACGCTCCAAAGCCAATCCTGCTTCGAGAGGAATTTCCCAGCCGGTCTGCACGGCGCGCTTGATCCGCCCTACTGCCTTGGCCGCCTTGTTCGGGGGACAGAACTGGCGCGCATACTCCATCACGCGATCCATAAAGTTCTCGCCCTCGAAAACGTCATTCACCAGCCCCAACTGTTTCGCCTCGTCGAACGAAAACGTACGCCCGCTCACCATCAGTTCAATTGCTTTCGACTTCCCCAAAAGCCGCGACAGTCGCTGTGTTCCACCGGTTCCCGGCAGCACTCCAAGATTCACTTCGGGCAATCCGATCTTGCCGCCGTCCTTGCGGGCGATGCGCAGGTCGGCCGCCATGGCGATCTCCAGCCCTCCGCCTACACAATGACCATTCAGCGCCGCGATCACCAGCTTGGGCGTGTTCTCCAGACGCAGCAGGGTCTCATTGGCGTGCAGGCAAAAATAGTATTTGAACGTCGGGTCTACCTCGGTCAGCATCTGGATGTTGGCGCCAGCGCAAAAGAATTTCTCGCCTGCTCCGGTCAACACGATCACATGAACATCGTTATCCATCCGCGCCTGCAGAATAGCGTCGTCCATCTGCCGGTTCATCTCATAGCTGTAGGTGTTGGCAGGCGGATCGCTCAGCTCGATCACTCCTACGCCCGACACCGTGCGGTAACGGACCAGTTGTTTCGCAGCGGCCGCGGCCGGCGACGTTGTGCCATGCATTGGATCTGCGCTTTTTGTATCCGTATTCATCGTTCTTTATGTCCGTCTCTTCGTCGGCGGCCCTTGGCGCGAAGCTGTTTTCCGCTTCTTCGAGGGGTGGGACTGAACCGTGGCACGAGCAACCCTACCTGTCTTAGTTTCACCGCGGATACCTTGCAGGAAGATGTCGCTGATCTCGCGCGCTAAGACCTTCGCATCGGGATCGACTCCTGGCTTGTACCAGGTATATAGCCAGTTCATCATGCCGAACAGGCCCATGACTGCGGTACGAGTGCCGATTCCGCGGGTGGCTCCCGCAGTGACGCCGACCGACTTCAAGCGTTCGGCCTTGGCCAAGTCGTCCACTAATCCAACGCAGATGCGGTAGTACTCGCGCTTGATGGCAGCGAGCTCAACGCCGTAGCTGTTCTGCAACACGTCATCTTCGTGCGAAAGCACCTTCATCGCCTTCTGCTTGGCGACCGAATACTCCACATGATTATGGATGAAGATGCGAATGCGGGCTGCGGGATCGCTACTGGAGGCCAGGCGCTGGCGCAAGCGCTCGACAATGGTGGCGAAGGTGTGCTGCTGGATGAAGTAGAGCAGGTTTTCTTTGGAGCGGAAGTAATAATAAAGACCGGCCAGGGAGATGCCGCTCAGGCGGGACAGGTCGCGCATGGAGGCGCCATCGTAACCCTTGTCGGCGAAGACCTCGGTGGCGTAATCGAGGATCTCAGCCAGGCGGCGGTCGAAGCGTGTATCGTTAGGCGAAGGGGGTTCGAGGGCACGAGCTGGCGGGGAAGCGGGCATAGGGCGTGAGATATTCGATGGGCGATTTCTGTCGAACGTTCGTTCCAATTTTACGCGCCGGAGAAGAGGTTGTGCAAGCCGGCGGGAGACATTTTCCGGGGCGAATCAGTCCGCCGCTTCGTGAAGCAGGACGAACCTTGGCTGCCGTGGACGCCAGCCTGTCCGACTGCCAGGACGAGCGCTGCCGGAAAGCGAGTGCGCCGCCGGGAGGGAAAACGCGAAGCTTGCGGTGGGTGCGCTGCAATCCATTTCCGGCGTGGGTCACACCTCCGTTGACAACTGTGGCTACGAACAGGCAAACTGCTGCATCCTGAAGATTTGTGTTCCGGGCTTGGAACGCGAACACGATCTGGGCACCCACGAGCGAATTGATGACCGCGCCACAACGCGTTTCGTATCGCATGGAGTCCACGCTGGAAAGCGTGAACAAGGCCGAGGAAATGGCCGATCAGCAAGCGGCGCGGGCGGGTTTGGACGAGGACACGCGCGGGGGATTCTCCATGGCCGTGCGGGAGGCGATGATCAACGCGGTCCTGCATGGCAATGCTTACGATACCGCCAGGCGGGTCAACTTAAGCTTCGAGCAGAACGATCAGGGACTGATCGTGACCATCACCGACGAGGGCAAAGGCTTCGTTCCGGAAGAAGTTCCCGATCCCCTGGCGCCGGAGAATCTTTTGAAAGAGTCGGGCCGTGGCATATTCTTAATGCGGGCATTCATGGATGAGGTTCGGTTCCGCAAGCTGAACCCCGGCACGGAAATAACTTTGATTAAGCGGCTCCCGGGCACTGACCTGGACCGTCAGGAGGCTTCCACGTGAGTATGAAAGCGAGCACCCGGCAGATAGATGGGATCACCATCGTCGATTTGAGTGGGCGGATCACTCTGGGCGAGGGCAGCGTGGTTTTGCGCGACACCATCAAGGACCTGCTGGGCAAAGGACAGAAGAAGATCCTGCTGAACCTGGGCGATGTCAGCTACATTGACAGCTCGGGCATCGGCGAACTGGTCAGCGCCTTCACCTCCGTCCGCAATCAGGGCGGGGAATTGAAGCTGCTGCATCTGACCAAGAAAGTGCACGACCTGCTGCAAATCACCAAACTCTATACGGTCTTCGACGTGAAGGACGACGAGGCGGGAGCCATCGCCGCGTTTAGCCGGTAGCCGCCACAACCGTTGTCACCGGAACGATCTTCGGCGCCCTTCTGCGTCCTTGTGGAAGGGCGTTGCTTTCAGCAGTCAGCAATCAACCATCAGCATCGCAACCACCGATGACCACGCCTGGCCGCTTACCGCGCAGTTCGGGAAAGAACGCGTTCGGATACGTCTCGTGCTTCTTAGTCATTCATCCACGCTTCCCGTCGATGTAAGCTCGGATGGTCGTCTAGTTACGGTCGAGCGATCCTTCAGCATTACAATAGAGCCATGCCCCGTATCTCGCGACTGGAAAAAGAGCAGGTTGATCCGGAGACTGGCAAGATATACGATGCCTACCTCGCCGAGCGCGGCAACGTCCCCAACATGTTTCGCACGGTAGCCCACCGGCCGGAGATCTTTCGGACGATGATTGCGCACTTCCGGGCGGTAATGAACACCGGAACGGTGCCAGCCAAGTTGAAGGAATTGGCGATTGTGCGCACTTCGCAACTCAACCAGTGCGCGTATTGCCTGGCTTCGCACACCGCCTTGGCAAGGCGGCACGGCTGGAGCGAGGAGCAGATCAACGATCTGGCGAACTTCCGCAACCGCGCCGATTTCACCGAAGCCGAGAAGGCTGCGCTGGAATTGTCCGAACGGACCACGCTCGATCCGAATGGCGTGGACGACGCGTTCTGGAACGAGTTGCGCAAACATTTCGATGAGGGCGAAATCGTCGAGTTGCTGGCCGCGATTGGGCTGTTCAACTACTTCAATCGCTTCAACAACGCACTGCACATGGAGCCGACGAAATAGCTGCGAGCTGCAAGCTGCGAGCCCCGAGCTCACGAGCCGCAAGCTACGCCCCCGGCGTAATCATCGGCACTTGGCAACGCCCGCAGTGTTTCATCAACGACGTTTACAGTTGACCGCCGAGAGAAAGCTTATAGGTCGGGGTTCGAAGCTAGCGGCTGCTAGATTGTGGCTCGGAGCTCGTGGCGGGTAGCTATCTTCGGCGCAAAGCGCATTCCATAAAACAGCACTGCGGCCGAGATTGCCACGGCCGCAATCATCGCCGTCAGGCCCATCTCCAGATTGCTGCGGTCCGAGATATAGCCGATCAGCGTGGGCGAGAAGGCGTCGCCGAGCAGGTGGATGGTGAAGATATTCACCGCCAGCGCGGTGGCTCGAATGCGAGCGCTGACTGAGTTCACCAGTGCGGCATTGAGCGGAGCAGTATTCAGCAGCAGAAAGAATTCGCCGAGGAAGATCGCCGGGATACATTGCGGCACCCGGGAAGCAGATAGCGACCACCACTGCGGGAATCGCCAGCGTCATTCCGACCGCCGAGACCAGTTGATACGCGGCAGAGCGTTCGTCGCAGCAGACGGTCGCCGAGCCAGCCTCCCAGCAGAGTAGCGACGGTTCCGGAGACCACCGTCATGCCGCCAAAGATAGTGTTGGCGTGCTCCAGCGGAAGATGTCGCATGCGGACCAGGAAGGTTGGCATCCACACCTGCAGTCCGCCGATGGCGAAGGTCATCATGGCCGCGCCCAGAGTGATCGTCCAGTAAGCCTTGTTGCGGAGCGAGGCCGAGGACCGAGCCGCGCTCCAAGCTGTCGGCCAGGTGATCGCTGGCGCCACGAATCGGCTCTCGCAGGCCGAGCACGGCGAAGGCCAGCACAAATCCCGGCAGCGCCGAGATCATGAAGGGAGCGCGCCAGCCGTAGCGTTCACCGAGATATCCGCCGATGAGGTAGCCCAGGGCGCTGCCCACCGGCGTCGCGAGATAGAAAATTCCCATCACTCGTCCGCGGATGTGCTCCGGATACAGGTCTGCCAGGAATGCGGGCGAGATGGCCACGAAAGTCGCCTCGCCGATACCGACGATTACGTGCCGCAGCAGCAGTTCGTCGTAATTGTGGGTGACCGCGCTCAGCAGCGTGGCCGCGCTCCAGACAAAGGCGCCCGCCGCCATGATCCGCTTGCGCGAATAACGGTCGGCCAGGGGAGCGACCAGCGGCGCAGCGATCATGTAGCACACGAAAAAGGCGGAAGTGAGAAAGCCCACCTGCGCGTCGGTGAGGGCGAACTCCTTTTGCACCAAAGGCTGCACTGCAAACAGCACATTGCGGTCAATGTAGTTCAGGAAGTTCAGGCCGGTGAGCAGCAGCAGTGCGACGGTCGCGCTGGTTTTGGCAGACATGGGTGCGCGGGGAGAATACCACGACGCTGCCGTGCCGGTAAGGTGGCGATGGCAAAACTTCTGCGGGCGGGGACGCCGCGAAAGGATGTGTTGCTTCTCCCGCCGGAGTTGTCTACCCTTTCTGAGCTATTCAATCCCAGCAATAAAACTTCGCGGAGGCTACATGAAGTGCCTGTTGCCGTTTCTTCTCGTATTCGTGTTGACGTTTTCGAGTGCCGTCCTGGCACAGACCTCGGGAAGCACGCAGACCTCGGTGACTGCGCAGACCCCGGAGAGCACGCAGACCACGACTCCGCCCGCCGCGCCCTCATCGCAGCCGGAGCCGCGGCTGTTCTTTCCCAAGGGCTGGTATTGGGGTTGGGGACAGTTTGATCTCGCTCCGCCGCACAACGAGATCGATCCCAATCTCTGCGCGTCCAATGCGGGTGCGCCGCAATACGGCGGAGTGAACGCGCCCTGCAGCGCCTTTGCGCGTTACCAGATTTCCGGCAGTGTGGAGATTCGTCCGATCGGCAGAACCGTCGCCCGCCGCCTGATGTTCTTCTACGAGCCGAATTTTCTCTTCGGCAAGAACCTTCCGCAAACGCTCTACACGTGGTCGTGGAGCGGCATCGGAATGGAATTCAAATGGGGCGTCGGGCTGGATCTGCCCAAGCGCTTCGAATTCCGCTTCACCACGCATCCCAAACTCGTGCGCTTCGGTTCCCGCGATCAACCGCTGGGGCCGGCATGGCTCGGACCAGATGGCCCCTGGGGGCAGTACAACACCATCGGCATTCGCAAATACTTTGGAAGCCGGCCGAAGGACACTGAGTAGATGCCGACTGGCCTTACAGCCACGCGCCATCGAAAAGATCGATTGAGAATGCACGCAGCGTGGCCCGGTCTTACTTTTTCGGTCTGGGATAACGCGCGATCACGACCGTCCCGATGCCGCCGCGCGGCCTGAATTCGCCCTTCACTTCGGCCCACTTGGGGCGAGCGGCCCGTACCACGTCCTCCAACACGCGGTTGACGATGTTCTCCTGGAATATCCCGATATTGCGATAGCAGGTCAGGTATTCTTTCAGCGACTTCAGCTCCAGGCAATCCTTGTTGGGCATGTAGCGGATCCACAAGATGCCAAAGTCGGGCAGACCGGTCTTGGGGCAGACGGAAGTGAATTCCGGGATGTCGATCAGGATTTCGTAGTTGGGGAATTGATTGGGCCAGGTCTCGATTTCCGGAAGCCTGACATCCAGACCGGACTCGGCATGCTCCGGCGTGTAGCGCGCGCTTTTTGCCATGCTCTTATTGTAGCGACAGCAGGGTATGGCACGCCCACCAGAACACAGGCGAGGATGGCCCCCGCGAGATCGTGGGCGAGGGAGCAGAGACCTACGCCGAGGGCCGGGCTATCGGTCTGTCGTTTACGGGCTGGGCAGCTTCGGCGGCGGGCGACGGGGTCGGCTCTGCTTCCGATGGTGACGGTCGCTTGAGCTGTAGCGTTCCATTCCCGCACTCCTGAATGAGCTTCGAGTTCAGTTCGGCCCCAAGCAAGATCAGGAATCCCGACCAGTACAACCAAGTCAGAAGCGCAACGCCGCCGCCCAGCACGCCGTAAGTTTTGTTCAGATGCGAGAAGCGACGGAAGTAAAGACCCAGGGCATCGGAAAACAGGATCCAGCCGATCACGGCCAGCACTGCGCCCGGCAGGCAGGCGGTGAAGCGCTGTTTCAGGTTTGGGGCCAGGAGATAGAGCAGCACAACTGCGATCACCATAAAACCCACTGCCAGGATGTAGCGCAATATCGGCCACAACAGCGCGAAGGCGTGCGCCAGGCCAAGGTGGCCGGCAAGAAGATCCCCGAAGCGTGGGCTGACGACAAGAAACACAAACGCCAGGGTCACCAGCGTTCCGCTGAGGAACAGGAGTTCGAGCGAGAGCAAGCGCGTCTTCCAGAACGGCCGGGTTTCCGGAACATCGTAGGCGACGTTGAGGGCTTCGATAATCTCGGCGAAGCCGCTGGAGCAGGTCCATAACGTGCCGATAAGGCCAAACGAGAGCAAGGCTCCGCGACTGGGAGTAATGACATCGGCTGCGATCCGGCGAATGAGGCCGATGCTCTCCGGCGGGGCGACGCTGGCCAGGGTGCCGACGATGGTATCGAACAGGTCCGGAATCGGAAGATAGGCCACAATGGCGGCCAGCGTGATCAGTGCGGGAAAAAATGCCATCACAAAGTAGTAGGATAGGGCCGCGGCAAACGATACGATGTGATTGTTGTTGATGTCCTGCAAAACGCCGGCAACGATTCGCTTGATCTGCCCTAGTGACATTGCAAGTCCTGTGGGCCGTCTGAGATGTAGCTGCCAGGCGAGGGAGCAGGCTGCGGCAAAGGGTGAATCGCCGAGGTGAGGTTGCGTCTTCTGGCGAACCCGGACATCAGATGTTCAGCGGCCGGCAGTTGCCGCCAGAGGGAGTCGAATCCGGGCTGCCTTCTGCAACAGGACATCATGGTAATGAACCGGAAGTTGTGTCCTGCATTATACTTTTAGTTTCGGACAAAAATGGCAGCCGCATCTGAAAACGGCCACCGTAATACAAACGGAAAACGAACCTGGCTCATCATCATTGGCTTGATTGTTGCAGTGGTGGTGCTCGCCGCCTTCCTTTCGTTTCATCGTTCGCCAGTGGCGATTCGGGTGGGCCACGCTGAGCGCGAAACCATCACCGCCAGCATCGCTACCAATGGCAAAATCGAGGCTTTAGGCAATTTTCAGGCGTATGCTCCCATGCCGACGACGGTGAAGAAAATTTATGTGCAGCAGGGCGCCTGGGTGAAGCCGGGTGAGATGCTGCTGCAGTTGGACGATGCCGATGCCCGTTTGCAGGCGGCGCGCGCCGAAGCGCAATTGAAAGGCGCGGAGGCGGACCTGAACGCGGTGCAAGGCGGGGGCACGCGAGAAGAGGTCCTGACCACGAAGAACGCCCTGGTGAAGGCGCAGGCTGATCGTGACACCGCAAAACGCAACCTGGAGGCGATGCAGCGACTGTTGCAGACTGGGGCCGCTTCGCAGGCGGAGGTGGATGCGGCACAAACCCGGCTGCGGGTCGCTGACTCCGAAGTGCACTTGCTCCAGCAGAAGCTGAAGGGGCGCTATTCGCAGCAGGAAATAGGACACGTAGAAGCGCAGCAGACGGAAGCGCGCGCCTCGCTGCAGGCGGCGCAGGAAGTACTGAAAAACTCCAACATCGCGGCGCCGCGCAAAGGCATGGCCTACTCGCTGCCGGTACGTGAGGGTGCCTTCGTCAATACCGGCGACTTGCTGGTACAGGTGGCGGACTTGCACGAGGTTCGCGTGCGCGCCTTCGTCGACGAACCTGAGATCGGGAGGCTGCGCGCAGGCCAGACAGTGGAAGTTACGTGGGACGCGCTTCCTGGCCGAGTCTGGCAAGGTACCTTGGAAACTCTCCCCACGACCGTAGTTCAGCATGGGACGCGAATGGTTGGAGAGGTGACCTGCGTCATTGCCAACGCCGACCTCAAGCTATTGCCTAACACAAACGTAAGCGTGGCCGTGGTTACGGAGCGCCAGCAGAATGCAATTACCATCCCGCGCGAAGCAATCCATCAGGATGCGGGCGGGCAGTATGTTTTTCAAGTGGTGGATGGTGAGCTGAAGCGCAGGAATGTAACAACTTCGGTCTCGAATCTGACGCGGATCGCGGTCACCAGCGGCCTTTCCGATAATGCGATGCTCGCGTTGGGGGCGCTCAGTATGCAATCCTTGAAGGGCGGGATGGCAGTAAGGCCGGCTAATCCATGAGATGGTTTGGTTTGAAGTTGTTCCTCATTGTCGGTGTGTCATGCATTTTGGTGACGGCGAGTAGTGCCGATCCGGCAGCGAGCCAGTTGCTGTCGTTGGGCCGGATGAACGATGCGGTCAGTGTCCTGAGCACCCGCGCCGACGCCGAGTCGCTTAATCAGCTGTCGCGCGCCTACTTCGCCATGGAGCAGTGGGACGATGCAGTGCGCTACGGGGAACGCGCTGTGAGCCTCAATCCGAACCATGCGACGTACCATCTCTGGCTGGGACGGGAGTACGGACGAAAAGCGGCAGATGCCAATCCCTTGAGTGCGGCGGGACTGGCTCGCAAGGCGAAGAACGAGTTTGAGCGCGCGGTCCAACTCGATCCCGCCAACGTGGCGGCGCGTCTGGATCTGGCAGAGTATTACACCGAGGCGCCGGCGATCATGGGCGGCGGGTTGGATAAGGCCCGCGATCAGGCAGCGCAGATGCAGAAGTACGATCCCGCGAACGCGCATCTGATCCTGGCGCGAGTGGCGGTGAGAGAAAAGCAATTCGGTGAGGCTGAGTCGCAATTTCGCGCCGCCATCCTGGACGCGAAAAACCCAGCCGATATGTGGCTACAGTGGGCCGCGTTTTACCGGCAGCAAGGACGCCTCGACGATATGCAGAATGCGGTGCGATCGGCCATGGCGCAGCCGGGCAAACCTGCCGAGTCCTATTTCGATGCAGCCAGGGAACTGTACCTGGGCAATCGTAATTTCGTGGCAGCAAGGCAATATTTGCAGCAATACTTGTCGTCGGGCGGACTGGTGGAGTCAGCGCCGGCGTTCCGGGCCCATTACCTGATCGGTCAGCTGAATGAGAAGATGGGAGACGACGGAGCGGCAGTCACCGAGTACGAAGCCTCGGTTGCGCTGGCTTCCGGCTTTGCCCCCGCCCGGAAAGCTCTTAGTCGCGTCCAGTGACGGCATGGCCTTCGCGTTGCTAGTGTAGAGCATGGGATGCACGCAAAACCCCGGCGTTCCAAGACGGAAGCGAATCCGGTTACCAGCTACGCGAGGGTCGCGGCCCTGGCCTGTGCTTTGCTGTTTACCGCCGGAATAGCCCCTGCCGCCGACGCTCCGCCGGCCCCCGTTTCCTTTCGCAATGCCATCCAACTGGCTTTGCAGCACAGCGGCGTGATGGGTATTGCCGCTATTAATCAGTGGCGCGCCCATGAGGTCTATAAGGAAGCCCGCGCCAACTATATTCCACAAATCACCATTGGCTCCGGTCTCGGCTATTCCTACGGATTCCCTCTTACTCTGGAAGGCTCGGCGCCATCGGTGGTGAATTTCAACTCAGTTCAGTCGCTGTTCAATCTTTCGCTTAAGGAGTACATCAAGGCGGCCAAAATCGATTGGAAGGCGACCTCGCTGGATACCCAGGACAAGCGTGACGCGGTGATTCTCGACACTGCGCTGACTTATGCGCAATTGGATCAGCTCACGGCAAAAACCCAGACCCTGACCGAAGCCCAGGCCGCGGCGGAGAAAGCGCAGTACGTCAGCGAGCAGCGTCTGAAGGAAGGTGTAGACAGCCAGCTCGAGGTCACCAAGAGCCGGCTGCTGACCGCCCGCATTCGCCTACGGATCGCCGAAGCTCAGGGACAGGCGGATGTGTTGCGCGAGCACTTGGCGCATCTGCTGGGAATGCCTGCCGATTCCGTCACCACGGAGCCAGGCTCCATCCCTGAGATCCCATTGATCTCGCAGGATGACGATTTGCCGGCGCGCGCCGTCGCCAACAGCTTGCCAGTGAAGTTGGCGGAGCAGAAAGCTGCTTCCGCGGAAGCGCGATCTCAGGGTGAGCACAAGGCGGTGTACATGCCCATCGTCGACCTGGCTTCGCAATACGCTTACCTTGCGAAGTTCAACAATTACGATCTTTACTACCTGCACTACACCGCCAATAACTTTAGTGGCGGCCTGAATCTCAGGATTCCCATCTTCAACTCGGTGCAGAAAGCTCGGGCCCAGGAAGCTGAGGCCGATGCCTTGACGGCCAGGAAGCAAGCCGAGCTTACCAAGGACAAGGTCGGGGAAGATGCCTTGAAACTACAGCGTTCCCTGCGCCAGCTTGCAGCGGCACGCGATGTGGCCAGGCTGGAGTGGGAGGTCTCGCAGGGCGATCTGGAAGCGGTGAAGGGCCGGGTGCAGACCGGCGCAGCCAACACCCGCGATGAACAAAACGCCGAACTTGACAGCGACGACAAGCACGCCGCCTACCTGGACGCCGAGTTTGAGCTGAGTCGCGCCCAGTTGCAATTGCTTCGACTTACCGGCGAACTGGAGAATTGGGCCGTTCCAACCCCATAACCGACCATTCACTGGGCATCAAGAAGCGCATCTAACTTAAAGCGTCTCAAGTAGTTCCGCGCGCCTCCAACAGATGGTACGATAGTTAGTACACTTATGCCTTTAAAGACGCTATTCCTGAACCCTCCCTCGTTTGAGAACTATGACGGTGGCGCCAGTTCGCGCTGGCCAGCCACCCGTGAAATCGAGTCTTACTGGTATCCGGTATGGCTCGCGTATCCAGCAGGAATGCTGGAAGGGTCGCGCCTGCTCGACGCTTCGCCGCACAAGGTGGACGCCCAGCAAACCATCCAGATCGGCAAGGAGTTTGAGTTTCTGGTGCTGTTCACCAGCACTCCTGGATTTCAAGGAGACATCAAGCTGGCTGCCGCCATGAAGGCGGCCAACCCGAAACTGAAGATTTGCTTTGTTGGGCCACATGTCACAACCCTGCCGGAAGCCTCGCTGAAGGAGGGTCAGGCGATTGATTTCGTCGTGCGCCGCGAATTCGATTATGCCTCTGTCGAATACGCCAATGGCAAGCCGCTGAGCGAAATTCTTGGTGTTTCCTATCGTGACGAAAAAGGGCAGGTCGTGCACAATCCCGACCGTCCGGCGGTCGCCGATCTGGACGCGCTTCCCGATGTCGTTGACGTGTACAAGCGCGATCTGGATCCCCGCCGCTACAACGTGCCGTTTCTGCTTTATCCGTTCGTCGCGCTGTACACCACGCGAGGCTGTCCGGCGCAGTGCACCTTCTGCCTGTGGCCGCAGACCCTCAGCGGCCATCCGTGGCGCAAGCGGTCTTCGGACGCGGTTGCCAGCGAGATGGCAAAGGCCAAAGAATACTGGCCCTGGGTAAAGGAATTCTTCTTCGACGACGATACCTTCAACATCCAGAAGGCCCGCACCATCGAGCTATGCGAGAAACTGAAGCCGCTGGGCTTGACCTGGTCATGCACGTCAAGGGTGACCACCGACTACCAGACTCTGAAAGCGATGAAGGAAGCCGGTTGCCGGTTGCTGATCGTTGGCTACGAATCAGGTGACCAGCAGATATTGAAGAACGTTAAGAAGGGCGCAACGGTCGAGCGCGCACGCGAGTTTACTCGTGATTGCAAGAAGCTTGGGCTGCTGGTCCACGGCGACTTCATCCTTGGCCTGCCCGGCGAGACCAAAGAGAGCATTCGCAGAACCATCGACTTCGCCAAGGAATTGGACGTCGAGACCATCCAGGTTTCTCTGGCGCACGCTTATCCCGGGACCGAACTCTACGACTACGCCAAGTCAAATGGCTTCATTCTGAATGAAGGCACGCAGATGGTCGACGAAATGGGCCATCAGGTGGCGATGATCGAATACCCCGGCATCTCGCGTGACTACATCATGGAAATGGTGCATCGTTTCTACGATGAGTACTATTTCCGTCCCAAGGCGATCTTCCGCATCGTAAAACGAGCGGCGTTTAATTCTACGGACCGCAAACGTCTGTACACCGAGGCCAAGTCGTTCATGAAGCTTCGTGCCCAGCGCAATCGTGCGGTGAAGGATACGCGCCAGCAGCAGAGTGAGGCCGCCAACCGGCCCCCAACTGCCGGGACCGGCACAGGAGTCGAGTCCAAAACGCCTGAATCGGTCAGCGCCTAGGCGTGACCGTTCGAAAATATCTAATCCTTCTGGCGGTCGTGATCCTCGGCTCATGCGGCGATGTTTGCCTGGGCCGGGGGATGCGAGACTTTGGCGCTGTCACCGGCGCCAACTGGCGCCAGTTGCTCACGGTGCTTTGGAACCCCTGGGTTGTTGGCGGAATCTGTCTGCTGATTCTGTTTTTCTGTAGCTACCTCACGGCGCTCTCCTGGGCCGATCTCACCTATGTTCTGCCGGCGACGGCGCTGAGCTACGTTCTGATGGCGCTGTTGGCAAAAGTCGTTCTGCACGAAAATGTCACGCCGGCGCATTGGCTAGGGATTGGGCTGATCACGCTGGGAGTTGGTTTTGTGGCTACGGGACCTTCTTTAACGGTGGAACCTAATTCTCAGCGGGAAGAACCGGACTCCGCGCGTCCTCGCGTCTCTCTCCTGAACCGAACCAGAGGTGACGCATGACGACAGCTGCAACCTGGGCCGGCATCGCTTCCATCGTGGTTACGGCAACCGCGGGGGACATCCTGCAATCGCGGGCGATGAAGGAGATTGGCGACTTGGGCGCCATGCGACAGTCCCAGGGCGTGTTTTATGTAGTGCGCCGTGTCGCCTCCAGTTCCCGCTTCATGTTGGGATTGCTGTTTATGGCGCTGGCGTTCTTCAGCCTGTTGGTCACCCTGTCCTGGGACGATGTGAGCGTAGTGGGGCCAGCTTCTGCATCACTCACCTTCATTGCCACCGCGCTCGCCGCGCGGATCTTTCTGAAGGAACGAGTGGACCATCGCCGCTGGTTGGCGGCGCTGTTTGTGGCCGGCGGGGTCGCGTTGCTGGCAAAATAGATGGCCAGGAGCATGAGCTACTGGCCGACAGTTTCGAAGCAATTAGCAACTAGCTGCCCCAGAATTACATCTGCTAATAAACACTGGCGGTTAGTAGCTGACCTCGGCTGGTGCGAACAACATCGGGCACGAGTGCAGCCGGCGAGCCCTTGTTTACGGATACGCTCTTGAAACCCTTGCTAGCTGCTAGTTGCTAATTGCTATGGCCATGAGAAAACTCACCGTCGCATGTATCGCGGTTCTTTTACTGGCCGCTTGCTCGTCCAACACGCCTCCGGAGTCGCAGTCGGCCGCCAAGTCCGTTCCCAAGCAATCTGAATATGAAACGGGGCGCGTCGCGTTTCAGAAGATGTATCTGTCCGCGCGCGAGTGGGCTGGCGATGCTGCTCCGTTCCGCCTGCAATCGCAGTTCAGTCCGGATGCTCCCGTGGCTGAGGGTAAAGCGGGCGTATGGCGCGCTTCCTTTGCCTCGCCGGCGAAAAACATGATGAAGATGTTTATCTGGTCAGGCTTGGTGGGCGCGAATGCGCCGGAGCAGGGCATCAGCTTCTCCGCCGAGGACAGTTGGAGCTCGTCCAATACCTCCGACCGGATCTTCAATTTTGGCTTTCTCAAGACCGACAGTGACAAGGCCTACGAGGTCGCCCAGAAGAACGGCGGTCAGAAGCTCACGGCTAAAGATCCGAAACAGCCTGTCTTCTTCGTATTGGATTGGGAAGCGCCAAAGAACCAGTTGGTGTGGCACGTGATTTATGGCAGCAGCCTGGAGGAAGCTAAATTGCGCATCGCCGTTGATGCCTCGACCGGCGAGTTCCTCAGGGTTGAAAAATGAGCGGACAGCTTAGGCATAGGCTGGCTGCGCCGACCGCTCGCTAAAGAGTGCGCTTGCCGGGCGCTACTTGCCCGATGTCTTCGCCGGATTCCAGCCAGCCCAGACCGGAATGCCTTTGTCGTCCCGCAAAGTGACGGTGTTGGTGCCCACCGTAATCTCGCGCGCCAAAATCTCTTCTTCAGAACTGTTTGGCGCCTTTGCTCCGGCCACTTCTACCTGGTCGCCTTTGGCGAAGGAAGCATCGATCTCTTTCAAAAACGAGGCCGGCGCGAGATGCACCAGAACGGTGCCGGTGTCCGTCTTCACCACCAAAGCAGTTCCCTCGAAATTGCCGGGAATCTCGCGAATGTCTTCGATGATGCCTTTGATCTTGACTTGATTCGCAAGATCGTACTTGGGGCCGGTAACGGCTGCCTTCTGTGTAAACCCATTGGACACCGCCAACATCACTACGACGAAAGCACACAGGATCCTCGACCGCGGCTTATAACTCATTGTCGGCACTCCTTCTGGCAAAAGCCTGTTTTCTGCCCGGGACCGGCGGATACTCGAAGGCGGGAAACTGCGTTTGCCGTCATAGCATTCCCGGAAGAAGCGCGGCGGCGCTTCGTGCCAGTCCCTTCGAGAATTAGCGCTTGTTGGCGCCATATTGCGCCCAAACTCTGTCTAACTCAAGTTCTAACTTACTTGCTGGTAAACGCCACCGCAGTGCGGAGGCTCACAGCAGGACGTGACCCCACGACCCTTAGGGCTTCGGATCTTGCTACAAACCAGGGTTACAAAAGTGGAAAGAAATGGTTGCCATATAGCGCTTTCGTGTCATAATCAGGGCACGTTAATAGATGTATCTAAGGAACTTTGTTTCGTGCGCGCTTCGTTTGCTCCTAGGTTTCTGACTCGACTCCGAGTCGTTGGGCTGGAGTATGAGCATGAGGATGCTCGGGTCGAGCAGGTATTGGCCGTTTCGCGACTTTTCGTAGCACTAACGTCCCTGGCTGCTTGGCTCCTTCACCTCGGAGACATCGCGGCCCACTACCGCGTGGGACTGGTGCTGTTGCTCGGCTATGTTGTCGCCAGCCTGGGGCTCCTGATCTGGCTGCAAGTGGACGACGAACCCAGCCGCAGCTTCGTTCTTTCTGCCCAGGTAAACGATGTCGGCTGGGCGGCGCTGCTCTGCCTGCTAGCCGACCTACCCAACACAACTTTTTTCCTGCTTTTTCTTTTTGCTCTGATTGCAGCAGCGTTTCGCTGGGGTTTTGTGGAGACCATGGCCACGGCGGCTATCAGCGCGACGCTATTACTTTTTCAGGCCATCATGGTGGCATATGGACCATCGACGCTACGCGACTTGTTGTTTGCGCCGGCAGGGCCCTCACGAATGCTGATGCGCTGTGCCTTCCTGTTAATGGCAGGTTCGTTGCTCGGATATTTGGCCGAGACGGAAAAGCAATTGCGGGCCGAGATCGCGTTTATGAACCACCTCCTCTCGCTGACTCGCGTTGGCAGCCGCTTCACCAATGTCCTACAGAACGTCCTTTCAGAGTTGGGGCGCGTCTTTCAGGGAAGCGGAGTTTACGAGATCGCGGCGCAGCGCAGCAGCGGACGCACTTTCAGGTGGGAGATTCCGGCCCAGGGAAATTCCCCGATCCGAGTCCGCGAAGTCGCTCCCGCAGAAAAAGCGTTCGAACTGATGCCGGACTATCCGCACACATTCTTCATGCGACGCACCGGTTCCAACGGAGCCTGTTCCATGACTGCGCTGGATGAGGAGGGGCGCCGGCTGAGGGTGGAGCAGACCGAAGGCCTGGAAATGCCCATTCCGGAGGCGAATTCGCTCATGGTTGTCAGTCACGAGATGGGCCGCGACTGGGGCGGCCGTCTCGTCCTGCTCGATGCCCATCTGGGACGCCAGCGCGAACACGAGTTGCGGTTTGCGCAGAATGTTATGCGCCAAGTGGCGCCGGCCCTGTATTCTGTGTATCTCTTCCGCGGTTTTCGTTCGCGGGCAGGGGCCACCGAGCGGGCCCGGGTAGCGCGGGAGCTGCACGACACCACCATCCAGTCCCTCATCAGTATCGAGATGCAGGTGGACGTTCTGCGCCGGCATAACGCCGATTGCGCCGTGTCGGTGGAACTGGGTCGTATACAGGAACTGCTTCGCAATGAGGTGTTGAACCTGCGCGAGCTGATGCAGACCATGCGTCCCGTCGACGTTGGACGGCATCAACTCCTTGACTTTATGGCCGAACTCGTAGAACGTTTTTCCAGAGACACCGGCATTGCTGTCCGCTTTATCTCGGAGCTGCAGGAGGTCACGGTTCCCGACTCCACCTGCCGCGAGCTGGTACGGGTTGTCCAGGAGGGCCTGGTCAATATCCGTAAGCACAGCGGAGCCCACTCGGCCCTGGTTCGTTTCAGTGCGCAAGACGGTTCTTGGAAACTGGTGATCAACGATGACGGGTGTGGTTTCCCTTTTTCGGGACGTTTCACCTTGACGGAGTTGGACGGTCTGCGGCGCGGCCCCGCAATCATCAAAGAACGGGTGCGAGCCATCGGAGGCGACATGGTGATCGAGTCGATTCCCGGTCACGGTTCCAGGTTAGAGATAATTATTCCGCAGAAAGGACATGAGTCATATGGTGGATAAGAAGGAGCCGTCAGTGCGCATTGTAATGGCCGACGACCATACGATCTTCCGGGATGGGCTTCGCCGTTTGCTGGAAGCTGAACCCGAATTGGAGGTGGTGGGCGAGGCTGCCGACGGTGCCGAAGCGGCCAGCCAGACGCGGGAATTGAAGCCCGACATTCTTCTCCTCGACCTGGCCATGCCGCGCGTTCCCGGGATGGACGCGTTGCGCGATCTCTCAGCCGATAGCGAAACTCTGCCCACCCGGATTATCGTTCTCACCGCGGCCGTGGAACGGCTTGAGATTGTTCAGGCGCTCCAGTTGGGCGCCCGCGGCGTCGTCATGAAGGAAGCTGCCACTCAATTGCTGATGAAAGCCATCCGCACCGTCATGCTGGGACAGTACTGGATTGGCCGCGAAGCCGTAGGCGACATCGTGGAATTCATGCGCACCAATCCCTCCGGCGAGAAGACTCCGCGCAACTATGGCCTCACCAAGCGCGAAATGGACATTCTTACCACCATTGTCGCCGGCCTGAGCAATAAGGAAATTGCCCGCAGGTTTTCGCTCAGTGAGGACACGGTGAAGCACCACTTGACGAATATTTTCGACAAGGTAGGGGTAGCCAGCCGCTTGGAACTCGCCTTATTCGCGATCAATAATCGTTTGACCGAGCCGCCGGCTTAGCCGATTTTCCCTGGTGTGCGACCTCGACCTTGCTTTCGTTGCCGGCAGGCCGCTGTGTATTCTCCGCGGACTTCGGGGAGGAAAGCGACAACTCGACTGCGGCTCGGCTGCGCTATGCTCACCAGGCGATCTGCTGCATTTTCAACGCCGGTAGACGAGGACTTCGCCTGAACGTTTTGAATCGACTACCTGAGGCCGTATTTTTCCTCGCCGGATTGGCGTTCGGCAGCTTCCTCAACGTCTGTATCAGCCGCATTCCGCGCGACCAGTCGATCGTCTCGCCGCCCTCCCATTGTGAGGACTGCGACGCTCCCGTTCGCTGGTACGATAACGTTCCTCTGTTTAGCTGGCTCGCATTGCGCGGCCGCTGTCGCCATTGTGCGGTCCGCATCCCGGTGCGCCATCTGGCAGTTGAACTCTTCACCGCTCTGCTGTTCACGTCCTGTTACTTGTCGTTCGGTTGGACGTTGCTGACGCTGAAGTTCTGCGTCTTCGGCTTCCTACTGATCGGACTCATCTTCATGGATGCCGAGACTGGCCTACTGCCACGAGAATTTACTTATCCAGGCATCGTCCTCGGCCTGGTCTTCTCGGCCATTGTCCCCACCGACTACTCGGCTACAGCCTTACTCCTGCGCTTGTTTGATAAGCATGTCCAGAGCGTCCACGGGCTTTCGCTGCTGGATTCCGTGCTCGGAGGACTGGTGGGCGCGGGCTTCTTTTATCTGGCGTGGGCCTTGTACTATCTCATCCGCAAAAAGCATGGCCTGGGATTTGGCGATATTACCCTGATGGGCATGTCAGGAGCCTTCCTCGGACTGAAGCTCATCCTGTTGGTGATTGTCTGCTCCCCGCTGTTAGCGGTGGTTTATGTATGCATTCTGCTGGTGCGAGAAATCTCTGTGCTCAGAACGAAGCCTGCGGCCGGGATAGAGGAAGAAGAGGGATCGTTCTTCAGTCGCCAAATCCCGTTTGGGGTGTTTCTCGGCGTCTGCTCCCTGGCCGCTATATTCCTCGGTCAAGCTGTCTGGAGTTGGTACCTGGGAAGGCTCTAATGCGAATACTCCCGGTCCCGTGGACGTGGAACCTCCAACTGGATTCGCTTCGCCATTTGCTTCAGGTGATGGCGGGCGTGGGTGCGATGGAACTGGCGCCATTCTTTGGCGCTGAGCGGTCCCAGGACAGGATGATCGAGCAGTTTGACACTAACGCCAAACCTCCGCTCCGCATCGGCTAGGGTAGCATCCATGGCGACCAGCCCATCGTAGAATCGCCGCAACGTATGGTCTTCGAAGCCGTCTCCTGGCACGGTTTGTTTGGGAGCGTTACGTCCCGACGGCATCAGACCTAACTTCGCCACCCAGAACGTTCGCAGTCGGTCCGGCAGCGTCGGCTTGCTTCCCAGCGGCCTCCCGATTTCCATCACGCCCAGAATGCCTTTGCTGGTTGCGATGAAGGTCAGGCGGAGATGCTCCAGAATCTGGGCGGATGTCCACTTGCCGGGCAATGCGCGGTGCCAGTCGGACTCCGACCAGCCAAGCGTCAGTCCCTCCACCTCGCAGCGGATATGCTCTAACTCAGGAGACAACGTTCACTCCGTGGCCCGGCGGTGAAACCAGTATCGCAAATCTGCTCGCACCAATATGAACCCAAAAATCAACTTGTTCAATCCCTTCTTTTCACCTCAAGCGGCATGGTGCCCGAGCAGCACATTAGTGACAACTCCTACGCTCCGTTCGGCGTGTCGGCCCACTAAGCCGGAACCATTCAGATTGCCCGAACTAAGAGACTAACGGGAGTAGGCCGGGGACGCAAATTTGCTACCGGCTACCTGGGTCGCGATGCCCGGGCGCGCCTTGCCGATGCCGCGCGCATCGGACCTGTTCCGGTGGGCGGCTTACGGTCGCCGTCGAGCAACTGCTTGAGCACGGCAGCGTTGTTGTGCTCTTCGTCTTTCGAGGCGTAAAGCAGCGTCAAACGGCGATGCCGCTTCGCAATTTCGTAGAGCTGTTGCAGTGCCTGGTTTGCCGCTTCGGAGGCGAGTTCCTTCAGATATTTCTCGCGAAACTTGCTCCACTGCGGTGGGTGCGAGTGAAACCATTTGCGCAGCTCGTTCGAGGGCGCTACATCTTTCAGCCACTCATCCAGAGCCGCGGCTTCCTTGGTCAATCCCCGAGGCCAAAGCCGGTCAACCAGCACCCGCGCGCCATCTTGCGCAGAAGGCGCTTCGTAAACGCGTTTGATGGCAACTGTCACGCGAGGTGTATTCTAACTCCGATGGAGGCGCAGCACTCGTCTCCACCAACCACATCCCAGAACTCTGGATCGAATGTTAAATCCGAAACCGGTACGGTTTGCCCTCTTAATTACAGTCTCGTTAGTTGTGATCGCGATTCTCAGCGGGTGCGACGCCGAACCCCGCAAGACCGATGCGGAGCTGGGCCTAACTCCGCAACAGGCCAGCGGCAGAAGGGTGTATGACGCGCGCTGCGGCGATTGTCATTACGCCTACAGTAAACGCAACCTGCGTGGCCCCAGTCTGAGTGCAGTGTTCAAGAAACCGTTCCTGCAAAACGGAATGCCCGCCAATGACGAGCGCGTCACCGATATCATTGTGCTGGGGCGGGCAAAGATGCCGGCCTTTCAGAATAAGCTTACCCAGCAGCAGTTTGACGATCTGATGGTGTACCTGCATACGCTGTGACGGCCACTCCTCGCATTTCGCTCTTCGCGAGAACCTCATTTCGAGGCAGTTTGCAGGGGCTTGTCCTAGCCGGTGTTCGCAATGTCGTGCTGGCCAGGGTCTTCCACACCCGCCGCAGTCTTGATGGCCTTCCAGAGTTCGTTATGTCCCGTGCGGGCTTTAGCGGAAAAAGGAATTACGTGATCGGGCGACACGTCCAGTTTTTCACTTAACTTCTTCAGCGAGGTGCGCAACTGGTTGGCGGAGATGCGGTCGGCCTTGGTGGCGACCAGCAGGAACTTGCGGTCGACGTGCCGCAACCAGTCGAGCAGTTGAAGATCGAGCTCCTGCGGGGGGATGGTTACGTCGACGAGCGCTACGCACAGCACCAGGGACTCGCGCGTCTCCAAATAGGGATTGATGAACTTCGCCCACTGCGTCCGTGACTTCCTTGGGTACGCGCGCGTAGCCGTAGCCGGGCAGGTCGGCGAAGATGAAGTCGGGCTGCGGCTTGCCGGGGCGGCGTACCTGAAAGAAGTTGATGGTCTGGGTACGGCCGGGCGTGTTGCTGGTCTTGGCGACTTTGCCGCCGACAAGCGAATTAATGAGACTCGACTTGCCGACGTTGGAGCGGCCTACGAAGGCGATCTCAGGCGCGCTCGGGGGAGGGAATTGTCCCGGGTCGGCTGCCGACGTTACGAAGCGCGTGAGGACCTTCATACCTTACTATCGCCGGAGCAAACGGAAAGTGCAAGCGAAACACCGCAGGCGGAGCACCGCTTCAGCGTGTATGGATTGGATAGTTTGATCGCGGCTAGCGCTGAGACAATGAGAAAAAGGCCCGCTCGAAGCGAGCCTTATGCTTCCTGTCTTGCCGAAACCTTACTGATGCGCCGTCGGAACTTGCTCCTGAGCAGGAGGCAATGCCGGAATGGTCGGCGTCTCCTCATCCGTCACCTCGGGCAGCGGACGTTCCAGAGCGTAGGCCAGCACTTCGTCCATGGTATTGACGAAGCGCAACTGCATTACGTTGCGCAGGTTTTCCGGGACATCAGGCAGGTCCTTCTGATTATCAGCAGGAAGGATGACCTCGAGGATGCCGGCGCGGTGCGCAGCCAGCAACTTCTCTTTCAGTCCGCCGATGGGCAGCACCTTGCCGCGCAGCGTGATCTCGCCGGTCATGGCGATGTCGCGGCGTACGGGAATGTGGCTGAGCGCGCTGGCGATTGCCGTCGCCATGGTGATGCCGGCGGACGGACCGTCCTTGGGGATGGCGCCCTCGGGCACGTGCACGTGGATGTCGAGATTGCGGTAGAAGTCGCGCTGCCAGTCCCAGCCGATGCGCGCGCGAGCGCACATAGGTCATGGCCGCTTGCGCCGACTCCTGCATCACGTCGCCCAGTTTGCCGGTGAGCAGTAAGTTGCCCTTGCCGTCGACGGTGGCAACTTCGGTGGTGAGAATCGAGCCGCCCACTTCCGTCCACGCCAGGCCAGTGACCAGGCCAACTTCGCTGCGCTCGTGGATCTCGCTGTCGCGGAACTTCATCACGCCCAGGTAGTCGTTAACATTTTCGGCCGTGAGCGTCACGGCATACTTGTTGCCTTCCTTCACCACCTTGCGCGCGACCTTGCGGCAGATGTTGCCGATCTCGCGCTCCAGGTTGCGGACGCCGGCCTCGCGCGTGTAGCTGCGAATGATGGTCGTCAGCGCTTCGTCGGTGAAGACGATGTTCTCTTCCGTCAGGCCGGTCTGCTGGCGCTGCTTGCGGACCAGGTACTGCTTGGCAATCTCAACCTTTTCCGGCTCGGTGTAGCCGTGCAGGCGAAGAACTTCCATGCGGTCCTGCAAGGCCGCCGGAATGGTGTGCAGCACGTTTGCCGTGGCGATGAAGAAGACCTGCGACAGATCGTATTCCACGTCGAGATAATGATCGACGAACATGAAGTTCTGCTCGGGATCGAGCACTTCCAGCAGCGCCGCCGACGGATCGCCGCGGAAGTCCATCGACATCTTGTCGACTTCATCGAGCATGAAGACCGGGTTCTTGGTGCCGGCCTTCTTCATCATCTGGATGATCTGGCCGGGCAGTGCGCCGATGTAGGTGCGGCGATGGCCGCGGACTTCAGCTTCGTCACGCACGCCGCCCAGCGACATGCGAACGAACTTGCGTCCCGTCGCCTTGGCGATACTCATGCCGAGAGAGGTCTTGCCGACGCCCGGAGGTCCGACGAAGCAGAGGATGGAGCCTTTGGGATTCTTCACCAGTTGGCGCACGGCGAGGAACTCCAGAATGCGTTCCTTGATTTTCTCCAGCCCGTAGTGATCTTCGTTCAGCGTCTTCTCGGCGATGTCGATGTTGCGAATTTCTTTGGAGCGCTTCTTCCACGGAACGGCCAGCAGCCAATCCAGATAATTGCGCGATACCGTCGACTCCGCCGACATGGGCGGCATGGCTTCCAGCTTCTTCAGTTCCTGAAGCGCCTTCTCGTGCACTTCGCGCGGCATGCCGGCGGCATCGACCTTCTTCTTCAGGTCATCGAACTCGCTCTTCTCGCCGCGGCCCAATTCTTTTTGGATGGCCTTGATCTTCTCGTTGAGGTAATACTCTTTCTGGGCGCGCTCCATCTGGCGCTTCACGCGCGACTGGATGGTGCGGTCCATATTCAGCTTTTCGATTTCGACATCGAGTACGTCGCCGATGCGGTTCAGCCGTTCCGCGGGATCGAAGATTTCCAGCAGCTCCTGTTTTTCCTCGATCGAGAGTTGCAGGTTGGCGGCGATGGTATCGGTGAGCTTCGCCGGATCGTCATTGCGGACGGCGGCGATCATGGTCTCGTAGTTCAGCGACTGGCAGAGCTTCACGTACTGCTCGAAGAGTCCCGTCACGCGCTGCATGGCGGTTTCGACCTGCGGCCCGGGCTCCGCAGAATATTTCGCGGTGCGCACCGTGGCCTCGAAATAGCCGTCGGTATCGACCACTTGCAGGATCTTGCCCCGCTCCAGGCCTTCCACCAGCACTTTGATATTGCCGTCAGGAAGCTTCAGGCTCTGCACAATGTTGACGATGGTGCCGACCTGGTATATCTCGTTGGGCTTGGGTTCGTCGATGGAGGCGTCATGTTGGGTCGCGAGAAAAATCTTCTTGTCGCCGGCCAGGGCCTCTTCCAAGGCACGCACGCTGGACTCCCGGCCCACTACGAACGGCGTCATCATGTACGGAAAGATGACGACGTCACGGATCGGCATCATGGGGAGTTTCTTGGTCTCGAATTTTTCGCGCTGCGTCACTAATGGCCGCCTTATCGTTTTCAGAGCGAGTGGCCGCTCCGGGAAAAAATTGCTGAAAACCGCTCATAGTCGCGCCGCATACCCCCGGCGGAAGCCCACTTCTTCAGGCTCAAGAATATCACGCGAGAGAGGGCAGCAGAAGCGAGAAGCCGGAGCGTGGGAGTAACGAAAACCGCACAAATCACATGAATCCGATAGTGCAATCGGATGAACACTGCTGCAATGGCGCAATCATCCTGAGTTGTGAGAAGCTATTGGTAGCGCCAGGGCGTCGGCAAACGCCCAAACGCCGGCTAGCACGCTACACGCTAGAGGTTGATTTCGCTTCCGTTCAACGACGGCGGTCGGCGGCGGCGGACGGCAGCAAACGCTGCATTAAGGTGAGGACTGGGTGTTCGATCTCGATTTTTCGCCGCCAGAAGGGTTAAACCGTTCTCTCTGGCGGTCGTTGCTGATTAACTTTGCCGATCGCTTCGCGCCTGAGCGCCTTCCCCCGCTGGTCCTGACATCAAAGCCGGTTGACCTTGGCCTCTTGCCCGGCGAACTGCTGGAGTTGCCGTGGTATCGCACCGTCTTTGGCAACCTGGCTGACGTGATTTCGCCGGAAACCCTGCCGCCGCTGGAATTGGAATCTCATCCCGTGGATGTTGGCGAGTTGCTGGGCGACGAATTGAGTCACGGCTGGTGGAACTCTCTTTTGCAAAACCTGCGCGACCGCATTGCCCCCGACCGGCTTCCGCCGCTGGAGTTGACTTCCCATCCCGTGGCGGCATTCGGAGCTGACTCGAGCATGCTGATCCTTGACTGGTCAACTTTGATCGCCGGGCCGAAAGTATTTCGGGCCGATGCGCCGAAAGCCCGGCCTGCGAGCGTCAACGTCGGGGAAGCTGGGCCGGTTGATCTTCCTGGGGCCGCGCCTGCCGACCCTGCGTTGCTGATCGCGCGCACGCAGTTGATGCGCGACATCGGGCGGACCCGGTTCCGGCGCAAGATATGGATTTCGCTGGCCGCGGCCGAGGCCGTCTTTCTGCTGGTGATGATATTCAAGTTCCAATAGGCCCGCGCCCCGGCGAGGTCAGGATTGGCCCTCCGCCGCTTTTTGTTTCTCATCGATTCGCGCACGTGTAGGATAGGTTAGCTGGGCTAAGTCCCAGACAGCGGTCAGGTCCGGGGCAATCGCAACCGTAAATAGGACGGACATTCGTGGGCATCAAGACCAGCACGCGGCTAGTCGGTAAAGTCGTCATCGTCGACACCATCGGCGAGCTGCGGCTAGGCGAGGGGACCAATGTGCTTCGCCAGGTTGTGAATGAATTAGCCGAGCAGGGCTACAAGAGCATCCTGCTGAACCTGCGCGATGTGCGGCACATTGATAGCGCAGGAGTGGGCGAGCTGATGAGCTGCTATACATCGGTGCGTAATCGTGGTGGTCACCTTAAGCTGATGAACCTCAGCAAGAATGTTCACAGCCTGCTCCAGATCACCAAGCTGTACACGATATTCGAAGTAGAAGACGACGAACCTACGGCAGTGGCCTCCTTTCAGTAAGGGTTGCGGCGGAGCAATCCACTCCCAGAAAGCCAGGTCTTCCGAAGAGGCAGTACTCGATCAGTGTTTTTATCTTTGAAGTTTGCGAGGCGAAATGAAAGGCGATCCTAAAGTTATTGCATTTCTCAATCAGGTGTTAAAGGCAGAGTTGACGGCGGTCAATCAGTACTTTCTGCATGCGGAAATGTGCGAAAACTGGGGCTATGAACGCCTGGGAAAACTCATCAAGAAAGAGTCGATTGAGGAGATGGTGCACGCCGAGAAGTGCATCGAGCGCATTCTGTATCTCGATGGCACTCCCAATATGACCGACTACTTCAAGATCAACATTGGCGCCACCGTGGAGGAGCAATTCAAGAACGACCTTCAGGTGGAGTACGACGCCGTAAAGCGCCTCAATGACGGCATCAAACTCTGCGTAGCTCAGGGTGACAATGCCTCGCGCGAGCTGGCCGAGAAAATCCTGATGGACGAAGAGCACCACATCGACTGGCTGGAGGCCCAACTGCACGCGATTGGCGAGATGGGTATCGCCAATTACCTGGCCCAGCAGTTGAAAAAGGATGAAGACTAAAGGCAGGCGGCGCTAGATTGGAGCGTCCTCCAAAGTTACGTCGCGGAGGGGCGAGCGCACGGCTCGCCATCTCCTGCGGCGACCACGCCATACGTTACGCGCAAAATGACCTGGCTCTTTTCCCAAGCAGGCCAGGTGAACTCCACTCCGCCAAGACGTTCTCTGTTAATACCTCGTGAAATCTTAAGGAAACAGTCGATTCGCGGTTGACCGCTCCTTCCGCGTTGCACTAGCATCCCAGAACCAATGGACACTTCAAAGCTGGACGAGATGCGCGCTAACTACAAATCTGCCACGGAACAATGGGTGGCGGCTATTCGAGCGGAAGAAGCTCTGGCGACCCCCGATCACTCGATGGTAGCCATGGAGCATTGGGACGCGGCTGACTTTACGGTCAGGGATGCGCAAAAGAAAGCGGCTGCCGCTCGGGATCTCTATAAAGACGAACTCAGGAAGATTGACTACGGTTTCTAGGCCTGACCAAGTAGCAATTGGCAGGTAGAGAGCTGTGGATACTTCTCGCAATTTGCGATCAGGCACGTTGCATACTCTTCTTTTGTTCTCACAAATGACTATCCGGTTTGATGCGATTTCGATCGAGCGCGAGATTCATCATGTATTCATCTGAAATTCAAATGCCATTCATCCTGCGCGGTGCCCGCCCATAGTATCTTTTCGAGGCACTTACATTCCTAAAACCAGTGAAAAGAAGGGGATATAGCATGGCGACAGCGTCTGCTCCTTTATCACCGCCGTCCTCGGTTCCAGCGACTCATGGAGTACATGCAAAGCTTGCCAAGTCTCCGGGAAAAATGGGGATGGCAATTTTTGCAGCAGTGATCGTGGTCGGGGTGGTCTATGCCGCGGGGCATTTGATTTCCGACCTGCGCACGGTGCACAGCTCCTCGTTCTTCCCTTACGTACTTCTGGGGATCGCGCTGCTGGTGGCGCTGGGATTCGAGTTTGTCAACGGCTTTCACGATACCGCCAACGCGGTGGCGACGGTTATCTATACCCATTCGATGGATCCGCATATCGCGGTTGCCTGGTCGGGATTCTGGAACTTTTGCGGCGTCATGTTATCGACGGGTGCGGTGGCGTTCGGCATCATCTCTCTGCTGCCGGTGGAACTTATCCTGCAGGTCGGCAAAGGCGCGGGCTTTGCGATGGTGTTCGCGCTGTTGACGGCGGCCATCATTTGGAACCTGGGCACATGGTGGTTTGGTCTGCCGTCGTCGAGTTCACACACGCTGATCGGTTCTATCATCGGCGTCGGCATTGCCAACCAGTTGATGCAGGCACGCACGGCGACCAGCGGCGTGGATTGGGGACAAGCCGCGAACGTGGGCAAATCGCTCCTGCTTTCGCCAATTGTGGGCTTCGCGCTGGCCGCGAGCCTGTTGACCTTGTCGAAGGTTTTCATCAAAGACAAGCGACTCTACGAGGCCCCCAAAGGGACGGAGCCGCCGCCCTTCTGGATCCGCGGTCTGCTTATCCTGACTTGCACAGGCGTCAGTTTTGCGCACGGCTCCAACGACGGACAGAAGGGCATGGGGCTCATCATGCTGATCCTGATTGGCACCGTTCCCACGGCGTATGCCCTGAATCACGCGTTCACCGCGCAACAGTCGGTGGATTTTGTAGCTGTGTCCCAACAGGCTTCACGCGCGCTGGATCCATACGTCTCGCCCGATGCGGTGGTGGCTGATCCGCGCGACGAAGTTGCCGACTATGTCCGGACGAAGAATTTCACGCCTAACACCATGTTGGGGATGCGTGAATTGATCAATGACATTTCCAACGAGGTGGTGCTTTACCACGAACTCGCGAACATACCCAGCGATCAGGTCCGCAACTTCCGCAATGACATGTACCTGGTGAGCGAGGCTCTGCGCCTGATGAAGAAGTCGGGCAAGCCTCAGTTCAGCGCGCAAGAGTGGACGGTCCTTACCAACTACAAGAAGTACACCGACAATGCCACCAAGTTCATTCCCACGTGGGTAAAGGTTGCGGTTGCCCTGGCTCTGGGCATGGGAACCATGGTGGGTTGGAAGCGCATCGTGATAACGGTGGGCGAAAAGATCGGGAAAGATCACCTTACCTACGGCCAAGGAGCCGCGGCGGAAATCACGGCCATGGTGACCATCGGCGCCGCGGACTTTTACGGATTGCCGGTGAGCACCACGCACGTGTTGTCGTCCGGAGTTGCGGGAACGATGGCTGCCAACCACTCCGGTTTGCAGTGGGGAACGATGCGCAATCTGCTGATGGCTTGGGTGCTTACCCTGCCGGTTTCGATTGGCTTGGCGGCATCGTTGTTCTGGGCTTTCAGCAAACTGAGCAAATAGCGGGCCCTAGAGTTCTTCAGGCTACTCCACGCCATAACAGCAAATGATCTTGTGCCCGAGTTGCGTCGAAGACGGTGGATATTGCGCATCGGACTCGACATTGAGGTAATCTCTTTTCGCAAAGGTTGCCGACGGTCTGGTTTTGGTGACCTAGACCCTGATCTCGTCCCGGCGATGAAATTTGCTCGACACGAAGGAATGCGGGTCTACGCGGAAGACTTCGGACAGGGCATCCTCTGAGCTTTGAGGGCGCCTGCCGATGCCGTCCTCTACTTAGCGGGGGAAATCAAACGGACCAAAGCGCCTTGGACGGACGGCATTGGACATCCGTCAATCGGCGATGGTAAGCTTTCCGTCCGTCCGACTGTTTGCGCCGAGCCAAGATTATATTTCGAAGGCGAGATTCTCTCCAGCTCCGGGATAATGGCAACCAATGGCGTCCGATCCAATTACGGCCTCTGTAATGGCAGGCGCCGCGCGGGGCATCGCGCAACCGGTAGCTGCACCACTTGCTCGCACCGCAATCTTCCTTGTAGTCACGGTAAAGCCCGGTCTCGACAATTGCGCCTCCGTTCGATCATTCTGTGGAGACCTCGCTGCGTTGTTGCGTGCGGTTGGATTTCGCGATCTCGAAGGCGGACTCTCGTGCGTCCTGGGGATTGGGTCCGAAGCATGGGATCGGCTTTTTGGCCTGCCGCGGCCGGCCGAGCTACATCCCTTCCGTGAGTTTCGAGCAGGGAAGCGATATGCCCTCTCCACGCCTGGCGACTTGCTGTTTCACATCCGCGCGAAGCGCATGGATTTATGCTTCGAGCTGGCGACGCAAATCATGGTGCGGATCGGCGATGCGGTTTCGCCGGCAGACGAGGTGCACGGGTTCCGTTACTTCGACGACCGCGATCTCATGGGTTTTGTCGACGGAACCGAGAATCCGACCGGGCAAGCGGCGATCGACGCGGTGCTTGTGGGTGAGGAGGATCGCCAGTTTGCGGGCGGTAGCTACGTCATTGTGCAGAAGTATCTTCACGATCTTGAAGGATGGAACGCCTTGTCCACCGAGACGCAGGAAGGCATCATCGGACGCAAGAAGTTGTCGGACATCGAATTGGACGATTCCATCAAACCGACCTCGGCGCACAACGCACTCACGACCATCGCCGAGGATGGGAAGGAAATCAAGATCCTGCGTGACAACATGCCCTTCGGGAGCGTCGCGCAGGCGGAGTTTGGCACCTATTTCATCGGCTACAGCCGCTCACCCAGCACGATTGAGAAGATGCTGGAGAACATGTTCATAGGCCGGCCGCCCGGCAATTACGACCGGCTGCTCGACTTCAGTCGCGCGGTCACAGGGAACTTGTTTTTCGCGCCCTCTGTAACATTTCTGGAAAACGTTGCCGACGGCCAGCCTGAGGCTGCGCGGGCTTCCGGTGAGCCAGCCGGTGAAGCCTCCCAACCCACACGGGAAACTGATGGTTCGCTGGGTATTGGTTCCCTCAAAGGAGACATCCCCCATGAATAACCTGCATCGAGAGCTTGCCCCTATTGCCGATGCTGCGTGGGCACAGATCGAAGCCGAAACATCGCGCACGCTCAAGCGCCACCTGGCGGGAAGGCGTGTCGTGGACATGCACGGGCCGACGGGCACAAACCTCTCTGCCGTCGGCACCGGACATCTCAAGACAATCTCGGCCCCGAACGAGGGTGTCGTCGCCAGACAGCGCGAAATAAAGGCGCTCGTCGAGCTGCGCGTTCCGTTCGAGCTGGAGCGCCAGGCCATCGATGACGTTGATCGCGGCGCGAACGACTCAGACTGGCAACCGGCGAAGGATGCGGCGCGCAAGCTCGCCTATGCCGAGGACGGCGCCATATTCGAGGGCTATGCCGCTGCCGGAATCGTGGGTATCCGGCAGGGAACCAGCAATCCCGCGATGACGCTGCCGAGCGATGTGCGGGAGTACCCGGAAGCGATTGCCCAAGGCCTTAGCCGCTTGCGCCTGGTCGGCGTGAACGGTCCCTACGCAGTGCTTCTCGATGCCGATGTTTATACATCGCTGGCTGAGACCAGCGATCACGGGTACCCAGTGCTTGAACATGTTAAACGGCTCGTCGACGACAAAATTATCTGGGCGCCGGCTATTCGCGGTGCCTTTGTGGTTAGCACCCGCGGCGGCGATTTCGACCTGCACATCGGCCAAGACGTCTCCATCGGCTATTTGAAGCACACCGACAAAACTGTCGGCCTGTACTTGCAGGAGACCTTCACGTTCCTGATGCTCACGGCCGAGGCCGCCATCGCCCTGGCTCCGCCTGTGAAGCCGCAGAAGAGGTGAACTGTAGAACGGTGTTTGCCTGACCGGTGCCGTGTGTCGCTGCGACTTGCCATTCACGGCGGCCTTTTCCCAGGGGCGAAAAGAGATTTTTCTGAAGCAATCCTAAGGTGATAGATATCCAGGGCGCTATTGGGCGCGAGTTGGCGACTGTTCAATCCCGGGACACACGAGGAGCAAGGCCGTGGACGCTTTTCTTGGCGGCTGGACAGGTAGCTCAGCTAAGAGTCGGCACTTCCTGGTGCACGCGGCGCCTCAAGGAGCGCTGCCGTTGTAGAAGACATCAGGTAGAAACACATTTTGCCCGTACTGCGGGCCGTTGGTGCATGAGTTTCCATTCCCCCAGTTCACGTAGGCGTAGTTCGTGCAGGTACAGCCCTGGCCCGGTGCCGTCCAGATGCCGCCGCTGAATGGCAGCGCAGTGAAGCAAGAAAGGACCTGCGGAAGCGTATACACCGACTTCACCGAGTTTGAGCAACTGCTGGGACAAGTGTTACCGGTAGGATACAAAGCCATCTTGGAACCGTTGCCACCGTTCGTAGGAGGCGCATACAGATTGAACGTAGGCCACACAATCTGAGTGCCTCCGTTGATGTTCGTGATCTGGGTGAATGGCTGGATCGTGACCTTCGTCGGCTGCGTTTCCCCCGGCTGCTGCACCCCGAATGTCATCGCCGGCAGCGGGTTGGGTGGAGGCGTCACTACGAAAGTAAACACCGCTGCGTTGCCGGTATTAGGAGGGTTCTTGTAGTTCATGGGATTGGGAAGCAGGACGGTGTTTTTCGCCTGATTGTTGTAGGAGATTACCCCGTAATTCTGCTCCGCTTCCGGAGTGCTAAGCATTCCGTTGGTCGGTCCCTTGATGGGCTGATCGTAAGCCTCGAAAATCAGGGCCGGAACGGAGCTCGCCTTCAGATAAGCATAAAGGCCCTTGTAATACGCCACGGCGTCGGCGAGTGTCCCTACGCGCCAGTTAGCCTGATAGCCCGTGTCCTTGCCGGCCGTCCACCATCCGGTCTCGCCGATCATGGCCGGCCGGCACATAGGTCCCGGACAGGCGTATGTGGACTGCATGCAATTCACCTCGGCCCGCAGAAAGCCGACAGCATCAGTGGGAGGAATCACGTTGCACGAATTCGTGGCACACTGAGGCGGCTGCTGCCCCTGCGGCGGAGGCTTGACACACGAAAACTGCGGCGGGTAAACATTTTCGATCACCGGAGAGCCCGGCGGGTAGGATGCGGCCAGCATCTGTCCTTGAGTCGCGATCATCTGGCCGATCACGGTCGCCGAGCTAAGATAGACGCCGCCGTTGCTTCCATTGCTGACCAGGACACCGTCTTTTATGAGTTCAGCGCTGGTGGTGTTGATGGCACCGATAAGGTCGCTGATGTTGTTGTCATTGCCCAGTACCAGGACTTCGTTGCCCACAATCACCAGCTTCACAACCTTCTGGAAAACCGCGGGCTTAACCTGCTGGATGACCTGCCGCAGTTGAATCATGGAGAAAGCCAGGACCTGCTGGAACGTCATGCCCGACACGTTGGTGCAGGCCTGGCCCTGGGACGGATCGGTCTGGCATAGATCCACCTGATACACCACGGTCTGCTGCGGCCCGCTGGGATTGGCCAGGTTCAGTTGATTGACGCGATTGATGATGGCAATCCAGACTTTGGCCGGATCTCCATAGGCGCGAACCGACAGAAAGCCTGCCGAACGCAGTTGTGCCATATCGAGAGGAACGCTGGATTCCATATAGCCGTTCTTCGCATCCTGAATATCCGATGACATGCCGGTACACTGAATGATTCCGCTGCTCCCGTAGCAAGGGTAGTGCGCTCCGTAGTTCGCACCTATGCCGATTTGATTAAAGAGCGCCAGGCGAGCGGGCGGGACCCGGTCCGAAACGTCGTCGGCCGCCATGCCGTTGAACGAGCTCAGGGCCAGCACAAAGATCGTGATTGCTACGAAAGTTCGCCTGTTCATGGGATGTCCTTTCCGTCCGTGAAGGAAGTTATTATTCCACACTTTTTTCTGACGTTGGCCCTTGGTATGTATTCTGTTTTGCGTAAGGATGATCTCGGGATCGGCTAACAAGTCACCTCTCCAATATTTTCCTGGCACAGAGTTTGCCGGGTAGGTCATCCTGGGCGCCCGCAGAATCAAGAATCTCGACTTGGCGGCATCCCCGCCTATTTTCGTTGACGTGTCCTTCAGACTACCCGGCCGGGGAAAGACCAGTTCAGAACACATTGACTGCCGCTGCCAAGCGCCATATTGTGGATTCGGGCGACCGGCTTTCCCTCATCCTTCGCCAAAATCGGGCGAAACGGTGGGTGCCCGTCGGCGCAGCGCCATGCCATGGACAGGGGGCGCTGAGCCCTACCGTCGTTCCGGGAGATCTGCCGTGTCCTTTCCACCACCGCCTTCCACGAGCCCGACGCACGCGCTGGCTACCGCCATACTGAATTACAACCCGGAGTGGGCAACAATTGCGTTGCAGCTGGGGGCGGACATCTTCGCCAGAGGCCAGCGGGGCGAGACGTTGCTTGCTGAGGCGCTTGTATTCGGATTACGCGCCTCCAAAAGCAAGGAAAAATCGGTGAGCGGGCGAATGTTCGCTGACGGGCAGATCAAGATAGCAGCTTTGCTGCTGGAGCACAGCCTGACCCAGCCGATTGAGCGATTTTGCCTGTTCGACGCGGTCGTGGCCCGCAATTTTGCCGCAATTCATCACAACCTTCAGCCGGCGCGCCTTGCGGAAAGCGATGCCGACGATTATCGCAAGGCGCTGGCCCATGCGGTGGAGCAGGATGACGCAGAGATCGTCAAACTGCTGCTTTCGCTGGAGCGCTTTTCGCTGTCTGATGCCGTCAACGCCGGCGACCCTAGAGCTGTTCGCTCGGCGATTCAGCGGGCGCCACTGCAAAACAGCAATGCGGTCGAGTATCACAGGTGCTTCGTCGATGCAGTGCGGCAGGACAATTCCGAAATCGTGGAGTTGCTGCTCGCCGCGGGGATGAGCGCCAACACCCGCATAAATTGCCCGCATGACCTCGGACCAGAGTTGCCGCTACTCACTTTTGCCGCTCACGGTTGGAACCAATGGCCGCTGCTTACCTTTGCTGCGGTCCGCGGCAGCACCGGGGCGATGCGGGCGCTGCTGAAAGCCGGGGCCGATCCCAACGCTAAGCCGGATGCCAGGGCCCAACTGCACGGGCCCTTTCACGACGGAGCCTACGAGCGCGGGCTGGCGCTGGGCAGACGGGTCGCCCGTGCTCAGGAGGTGGCAAGGCAAGCTGCGTTAGCGCAGCCGGATGCCGATGCTGACACGCAGTCGCTCTCCCTCGCCAAGGCGGCCAACGCGGCCCTGGCATCGATGCCTTTGGCGGATTATGCGGTGGAGCATTCCGAGGATTACGCCGCTCACATTACCCCGCTCATGATAGCCGCCAACACATCCAGCCTCGAGGCGGTCAAGTTGCTGGTGCAGGCGGGCGCGGACCTGGGCGCCAAAGACAAGAAGGGCAGGACCGCTCTGACCTATGCCAAGGAGGGCAAGTTCAAACGGGTGGTCGCCTATCTCGAGGCGGCCTACGAGAAGCGGGACGCTGCCGCAGCGTTGACCCTGGGTGAGGCAGCGGCCACCGGTACGCTTTATCGCGTGAAGGCATTGCTGGAGGCCGGCGCCGATGTCGAACAAAGCGACGAGCATGGCCAGACACCGCTGATGTTCGCCGTCGCGGCGGGGCACGTGGAGGTGGTTAGGATGCTGTGTGCGGCCGGCGCCAATGTGCATGCCATACGCGATGACGGTGGCGATCTCTGGACCTGTGCCTTTGCCAAGCCGAATGCGGAGGTCATTCGTTGTTTGATCGAACATGGTCTTAGCCCCAACCAAACGCGAAAATCAGGGCCTGCCTTGTTGTTGGCGTTCGGCTTGGAAAAGCCCCAAGACATACTGAAACTCTTGCTCGACAATGGCGCCGACGTGCACGCCCTGGTGCCGGCGGAAGTGATCGAAAAGGCGACGCGGAAACGTCAAAAATCGGCAGAACTTGTGAAAGCATTTGAGCCGCAACTCAAGCGGGAGACCACGGCTGCGGAAGATCTAAAGCGTCCATGCAGCGTACTTGCATTCGCCAAACATTTCGCATCCCGTGATGTCTACTATCTCCTCCACACCTACGGAGGCGGCCCAGAAGAGCGCGGCGAATTCTTCTATGAGGGCGTGCGTGATGCGCTGAAACAATGTGCTGTTCGGGCCGACGAGAAATTCAAGGCGGAGGCGGCACGTATCGGCGCGATCGTGGGCGCCAAGCCGCTTGCGTGGAAACGGCGTAAGGGCGTCATCCACTACGCGTCATTGCTGGACAAGGCGCTGGCCGCGCATTACCAGCAGTCCGCGCCCGCGGGCGCCGGGCAGAAAGTGCCCCTGCAATTGCTGCAACGGCTGCAGGCCGAGGTCGCAATCAAGGGCTACACGCTTGTCTACACCGGGCTGCCGGAGACGTCGTTGCAGCGACTGCTGCTGTTTCCGCTGAACGAGCCGCTGGCCGCGATCGCCGCCTGCGGCACCAATGCCGCCAATTATGGCCGCAACACGCGCGATGTTGTGAACTGGTGTGCCGAAACCCGTCGCGAGCACCCGTTAACCGTGATCGGCGTGGGGTTCGATTTCATGGATCTGGGTTTTGCCCAGCCGATCCAAGATAGCCAAAAACTCGCCGCCCGCATTGCCGAATTCTGCCCCGACATGCAGGTTTCCGCCAACGATCCGCAAGCGGTCGCCACGTTCGCGAAGGAGCTCTCAGAGGGTGGACGCTGTTTCTTCTGGTGGGATTGATGATTCCAGATATTGGGGGCGAAAGTCCCCGGCTCCACGAGGTAATCCAGAAGTCCTCTTGCAGAAAGTTTCATCGGAGATCCCAAGAAACGCTTTCTGGGAAAAGCAGGGCTGAGTGGAAGCAACAGTCAACTTGGCATTTCACGTAGTGTTCGCTTTGTGATCGCTGCGCAGTTGCCTCGCGAGTTCTTGAATATGGACACCTTGGGGGTGGTGTTCAAGCTTACACGCATGAGCCCCCAGAGGACGTAGACGGCCGTTAGAAGACGAGATAGGCCGAACGGTAGCGGCGAGTGCCATCGGGAGTTGGGATACGAAATGATCTTGCTCGGTGGACCAGCCATAAATCTCTCCTCGTCGAAATATGCACATGCTGCCGATGCTTTAACTCGACCCCCACGATTCTGTGTCAGTCCGATCCCCTCCCCTTTAAGGTAGCCCGTATCAGAGGATTGCTAGCTGACATTGCTTTCATCTCTTCACCTACTTTGCGATCAACAGCAGCAGCCCACGGCCGCATACGACCATACACACTGCCTTGTCCGCCAATAAAGTCCTCCGACCCGGGAGTGCGTACTTGGTTCGGGCCTTCGGCCCAGCCGCAAGTATCCGTGACGCGGTACCAGTTCACGCCGTCGCCCGGCGACGGCAGGGTGAAATTCACGTTGCCGCTCCAACCGTTGTAAGCAACATAGATGGACGAATAGCTATCGCTTAGTGCGTTGCCGTTGAACTGATAGGCGATGGCGTGGTTGGTGCCGCTGTTGAAGTAAGTCGCATCCGGCGTCGCGCCGGCGGGCGTCCACCACGCCAACTGTGCGCTCGAGTAGAAGCTCAGCGGGCGTAGCGCGGCGTGGGCCTTGCGGAAGGCGATCATGCCTTTCACAAAGGCGTTGAAGTTGCTTTGATCGCTGCTCCAGGCGTAGTTGAGCCAGTTGGCGATCGAGTCCACATCATAGGCGTTGTTGTTGCATTGGAGACTGCGCAGATATTCGTCCCCGCCCGTCATCAGAGGTGTGCCGGCGCTCAGCATCAGTAAGGCGAAGCCCACGCGTGCGGCGGCGCGCTGATCGGCGCGCGCGCCGCCCTGGTCCCAACTGTAGTTGGTCGTGTTGCCGCCGTCCGACGGGCCATAGGGCCAAGCCTGATTGTTATTGGGGCCGTTGCAGCTATACAGGTCGTTGAGCGTGAAGCCATCGTGCACGACCATGAGATTGGTTGAGTTCCACGGGCTGCGGCTGCCGAACAGGTCGGACGAGCCGGCGAAGCGCGTCGCCAATTGGCTACTGGTGATGGTGGCCACGCCCAGATCGTTCTGCGCCTGGCGCAGCGTATCGCGATAGCTGCCGTTCCATTCCGACCAGCCTGCCGGAAATCCGCCCAGCTGGTAAGAGTTGCCGCCGATCGCCCAAGGCTCGGCGTAGAGGTCGATGCCGCTGCCCCCGGTCGCGGGTCGCGGAGGCAATTCCCGCAGGATGCGGTTGATTGCCGTGTTGCTGTCGGTACTACTGAAGTTAAAGCAGCCTACGGTGCACGTATTGCCCAGCACCGAGGCGAGGTCGAAGCGGAAGCCGTCCACCCCCATGGTGTCGCGCCAGTATGCGAGCGAATCGACGATCAGGTTTTGCGCGACCGGGATTATACGTGTTGTAGTTGCCGCCCACGCCGGTGTTGTCGTAGGAGGACTGCATGTCCGAAGTCAGCTCGTAATAAGTGGGATTGTCGAGCCCGCGCCAGGAAAAGATGGTATAAGTGGTTGGGTCGTTAGCGTTCCACGCCCCGCCCTCGGCTGTATGGTTGTACACCACGTCGATGTAAACCTTGATGCCCTGATCGTGGAAGGCTTTCACCATAGCCTGGAACTCGCTGGTCGGGCCGCCCGCAGCCTTGTTCGACGCGTAGCGGCGATCCGGTGCGAAGTAGTTCAGCGTAGAGTAGCCCCAGTAGTTCTGCCCGGCAGTCGAGTTCGGCGTGTTGTCGTTTGAGTCGTTCTGCGTTTCCTGCACGGGCAGGAATTCGACCGCGGTTATGCCAAGGCTCGCAAGATAAGGCGCTTTGAGCGCAGCGCCCGCATAGGTGCCTTGCACGGCCGCGGGGACGCTGCCGTCGTTCTTGGTCAGGCCGCGCACGTTCACTTCATAGATGATGTCGTCTTTCTGCGCGCGCGTGGGCTTGGTGCCCGATGCTCTGGCTTACCGGCATCCACAAGATGCTCTTCGGCGCCATGTTCCCGCTGTCGAGTATGCGGTAGATGCCACCGGAGGCATACACCGTGCCGTCAGTCCATGTGGCGTTAACAGGGTCCTGGCTGATCTCGCGCGCATAGGGGTCGATCAGCAGCTTGTTGGGGTTGAAGCGATTGCCTTGGGCGTCCACGTCCGAGATAAAGCCCGCACTGGAGCCCTTGGTCCAGGTGTTCGAAAAAGGCCAGTTAGGGCCCCAAGCGCGATAACCGTAATAGACGGGTCCGGTGATACCGGCGGCCTTGAGCGTCGCAACCGGTATCGAAACAGAGAAGACATTCGTACTGCTGTTGGCACTAAGTGGAAAGCTCAGTACCTCGGGAGAACCCATCGGAGACGCGTATAGATCGATGTCGATTCGCGTGGCGCGCGAGGAATAGACGCGGAAGGTGACATTGCTCTGAGTCGAGTCGTAGCTCGCGCCCAAGCTGCCGGCGTTGATTGCCGCCACGGCGGGAAAGGCGAAGAATAGTACGCAGGCGAAGGCCAATAGGCCAAGTCTGAATGCAGCTCTAATAAGCACGGTTTGAGACTCCTCAGCCCCGATGCAGAAAGATACAGCAACGTACCGCAAGACATGTGCCAAATCGAAGCGGATAAGAGCCATTTGAATTTTCATGCATTCGCCATGAGATACGGAGTTTGGAAGCAACTTCAGATGGCCCGCTGGTTCGTTTTCGATATCTGAATAGATACTAGCGACTATCCCCTCGGATAGCGACATGACGACTTCGTCGTTAACCATCGGTGGCTGATGGTCTCTCTTCGCTTTGCTCCCCCGCGTTTGGCGGGACTGGAAAACCGGCGCTAAACAACATGAAGCTTGAGACCGACATCGCATCTCGGCGCGAAGGCTTTGAGCGCTATTGGTTTTTGAAAGAGCCAGCCTCGTCAGGGTCACGCCAACACCGTCGATTGAGCTGTGGAAACTGATTCGGCACGAATGCAGCCAAGGGCGTCGCCGTGCGAGCCTTACGAGATCACGAAAGTGCTAGTGCCCCTTCTTGTGTCTCGAACGAAATCTCTCTACCCATGCAGAAAAAGCGATTGAGTGAAGCGCAAGCTGTGCTAACATGCCGCCACCTCAATCAGACTGGCAGTTTGAAGCTTTTGAGACGTTGTCCGCTCCAGCAACACAAATCCCCGAATCGAAAATGATCGGAGGCCATCGCCGATCCAAGGGGAAACTCCTAGGAGGAAGGCATGCCCACCGCAAGGCTGCTGGCAGGGAGGCTGGGCTTATCGAAAGTGCTCTTCACCCTTCTTGAATTTCGCGTCACGCCGGCCATTCTAGTCGTGCTCCTTGCCGCATTCGCATTCGCCGCCCCACCGAAGGGGCATGCTCGGACGGCTCCGACCGCGGACGCCAATCTGGCTTCGACGTCGACGATGAGCTCTTCGGACCTGACCAGCCAATTATCTGGGGTCAAGGACAACTCACTGGTGATAGCCAACAAAGTTATCACCGGTCCTCTACGAATCGACGCCGACCAGCGGCCGATCATACCAGTCACCTTCAAAGTTGAGTTTCGCGATTGCGAGTTTACGGACGAGGTGTTCCTCAGGAAGGTGGATTTTGGTCAGAGCGTCATCCTTCTGCGAGTCAAGTTCGATAAGGGTCTGGACCTTGAAAACGTCCACGTTCAGGGCGACCTCAGGCTGGAAACGGTGCGAAGCTCCAAGACGATCCGGATCAATCAATCACAGGTCGATGGGGACGTCCGCATCAAGGAGCCAGAGGCGCCCGAATTGGAAATGGAAAACTTGACGGCAAGCAATCTCATTCTTAACCTCGGGAAAAACTCCATTTCCAAACTCGACTTTGCGCACCTTAATACCGGCCGGGTCAGTCTTTCGGCTGGGCAGGACGCAGTTCCAGGAATCGGTCAGCTTGACCTGAGCAACGCAAACCTCCGAGAGACGCTGGCACTGCGAAACCTTGAGTTGCAGCAGATGAGCGCCGTCAATCTCACCGTTGCCAAGCGGACGATGTTCCTGCCGGTGACCCTGATCAAGAAGCTTGACCTGACCTCGGCCAACCTCGGGAGCTTCGAGTGGGAATTTGCCGGAGCTGTGGAGCTGCCCCAGAAGCTGGAGATAACCGGCGCAACCTTCGGAAGCCTTGCCGTCGTCCGCGTTCCTGCAACGGGCGCAAAAAAAACCGCGACTGAGGCGAGAAGCGCGCGAGCCGATCGCACCGATTACGGCCTAGCTTTCCTGGAGAGGGCTGAATATTACGAGCCTGGCTACACCTCTTACGAATCGTCGCTTAAGTCCCGGGGACAGTCTGACAAGGCGGATGGGGTGTACTTTGCCATGCGTGACCGGCGGCGCTACACCGAGTTCGTTGATGCTAATACCGTTTGGGAAAAGATAGTCGCGGGATTTAATTACGTAATTGGCTTCGGACACAAGTGGTTCTTTGGATATGGGCGCGCATGGGTCTACCCCTTACTATGGTGCGTCATGTTTGTTTTCATGGGTGGCCTCATCTTTCGCGACAGCACACGAATGCAGCAAATGGATGAGGAGTCTCCCGCCCGCGTTTTCTCGCCGATTTGGTACAGTCTCGACATCTTTGTGCCGATACTGAGCCTCGGCGTGGCCAAGAATTGGCGTCCCAAGCAGGAATACCGATTACTGTACTTCTACTCTAAGTTCCTGTCTTTAATCGGCTTGATCTTTATCTCTGCTATGGTTGGGGCCTTGACCGGCACGCTTAAGTAGCGCCCCGAACATCTTCTCTGCGGACTCGCTTATCGGCCGGGCTCTATTCTTAAGCGAACCTGAATACTCAAAAACCTCGACGACCCTCTGGCGAAATCCGACAGACGAAGGTTTGAGAGATTTTGGTATTGCCTTAGGTAGAAAAGAAGCCCCTAATTCGGGACGAACGAACCAAACGGAGAGTCCGGGCCAGCCGGGGAACTCGACAGCTTGCTTGAGGAGGCAATGTCATGAGTATCCTAGGCTCACCGTCATCGTCCATTCGATACGCCTGCGCATTAATTGTCACCCCAATTATCATCGCTGCTGCTCTGCAGGTCTGAATCGGAGTTACCGCAGCTTCCAGTCATGCCAAATGGTCCGAACGGGGGCCAGCGGTCGGCGGGCGCCTGTCCGGCATCGTAGCAGCTCCGGGCGGAAGTGTGTTACTAGTGGCCAGTCCGGGTGGAGGCGTGTGGCGCAGTACCAACGGTGGTTCCACCTGGACTTACCCAGCCCAGAATGGATTGGGCGACAACACCGTCGTGCACCTGGAATGGGACGCCGCCAGAAAACTCTCGTCGCTCGCTGGGGTATCTACGAAGTGGCGCATCCATCACGTGATCGGTTAGCGTGTAACGGCGGCGCTCACAACAGGGCGCGCTGCCAATTCTCAGACTACTTCGCCCAGGCAATCCAGCTTGCCAACTGCTTCTGCACTTCGGGCAGTCCGGTGGCTTCCACACTGATGATGGTGCGCAGTTTTAGCGCCAATAATTCGCCTGTCTGGGGTTGCCAGAATTGCTGCTGCGCTGTCTGGTTCAAAAACGCACGAATCCACCAGGACAGCAGGTCCTGCGGATCCGCCGGAACTAGCGACAAGTCCTGAAACAGATGATCATGGGGGATCGTCTGCAAACTGGAGAGCGGCGTCAACGTCGAAACGAAGTAGGGCCCTGTCTGATAGCTTGACGACAACAGGTCGAGCAGCACGCGCGCCCGTGCGAAATCATAATTCTCCAACAGCCACTCGGCCGCAGGTGAGTCCGGAGTCCGCACCTTCACCGGAAGATAGGTGATATTCAACCTGTCGGCCGATCGGTAGGCGCGCATGTCGGTGACCGTCTGAATCAGGGTCAGGTAAGCCTGTATGGCCTTCAGATATCGCGGACGTGTCGAGTCCGTAGGAGGCGAGCCGAACAACAGATAGCTATAGAGACCGTAGCCCGCATCCTCCGTTGCCCCCTTGACCAGGAACGCACGAGCCGTTATTCGGGACTGAGGTGCCGGCCTCGATTCTTGTGAGGGTTGGGGTGCTGGCCGCGACTGCGGCTGGGGTGCTGGTTTCGTTCCTTGGTGGGGCTGGGGTTCTGGCCGCGATTCGTATTGGGCATTGGAGGCGGCCAATTGAGAATGGCTCGGAGCAGGCTTAAGGACCGTAACTTCTACGGAACATTCCCCCAACTTGCGGCCCGCGCTCGCAACCGTCACGGTAGATGTATAGATTCCAGACGGCGTGCCCTGAAAGCTCCAAGTCACTTGACGGGCTGTCCCTGATATTTCGCCCATGGTCGCCGTCCAGGCATATTGCAGATGAGCCCGCGCTGGATCGAGAACGAATACGCTAACCCCTATCTTCTCGCCCGAGTAGACAATTGGCTTTTCCGGAATACACGCGATCCGTGCGGCTGGGATGACCTGCCCCACCGCCGCCACACACTCCATCACGGCGACCAATGCAATGGCTAACGCAAGTGTTCGCACGGGAGCCATGCGTCGTTCAGGTGTCATCCCGGAGCACCCGCATCTTCTTGTTCTGTCCGGAGCGATATGTCGTTCTCCAATTCGCATCCCAAACTCCTAGCTACTTGCCCGCCTCCGTCTTGGCTCTGCTGCGACCGATCCATCGAAGGATCCACCTCACGGCGAAAACCACCAGCAACCAGAAGCCTACAATTACGCTGGTCTCAGCAGGCGTCAGGGGCATCTGGTAAATGTAAAAGTAAGACCAGGTGGCGAGCGAAAGTAGGACCACAAGGATCATGGCAGTCAGGGACTTGGCCATCAATGACTGCTTCCCCGGCGCGCCATCTGGCATTGGTTAGCCCTCAAAGATCGGAGCGACTTTAGAGACAAATGGCATAAAGGACGAAAGGCACTATTTAGGCGGCCCCGACGCCCCTTTGAGCAGACCATTGATGCTGGCAAAAAGGGCTTGGTCGTCGACGACGAAGAACATTCCGCCTCGGCCATTTTGGCTGCTGGCGCAGTTCGGTCCTGAAAGAGATCCTTGTTGATTCATGTCGCCGAAGATGGAATATGAGTGGGTGCCGGAAGTGGATACACCAACCTTTGCATGGTTGCCCTCAGGCTCGGCGATGCCGTCGAGTCCAATTGATTTGCCGGCCCACGTTCCGCTGGTTGCGATATCCACCGCTCCGGGTTTGCTGAGCGAGCTGTCCCAGCATCCGATCACCGTGCTTGCCGTGGTCGTCGGAATCTCAGGCTTGGCCCACCAGGTTGCCGCTCGAAGCGAGACGCCATCCAGCAATGCTGAAACCATCTGCCACGGCGGGACATGCAAATCTGAGGGCTTCGAGATCAAGACAACCCCACTCGACAGTGTGTCCTTGGTAACAGCCTTGCTGGTCGAGACTTTGCCGAGCAGCTTGACCAGAGCCTGAATGTCCGCCGGGCCGCCGTTGTTCACCAGTTCCTGTTTCGTTGGATCAGTTACCACGCTCGCGTTCTGAAGCGCCTTCAGCACCGTAACCACATCATCCTTGTTGAGCTTCAGCGCGAAGAAATGCTGGCTGACCATGACGTCGTTGTCCTGGATACAGCCCAGCGTATTTCCGTCGACTCTACGCGGGAACAGATCACTGCCCGAGCCGGGCCAGGAGGGCGTGGAGACCTGCAACACGAATCCGTTGCCGGTATTGTCCCACGCCAGCATTCCCTTGGAATGGCCCTCTGGCGCATCTTCGCTGATGATAGGGTTCCCATAGAACTGGTCATTCCATAGCACGTAGTAGAGCCTGCCGGTATAGACCTGGTTGAACGTGGCTCCCACGGGGTCAGCCGTGGTATCGCCGATACAGCCATCACCCTGCTGCAGAGTGTGGTTGGCGCTACTGGCGTAGGCAAACTGCTGGCTGAATTCGTGATAAGGCTGGACCGTCCCGCCAAAAGTGCAGACCCTTTGGGCGGTACCGCCGCACCCCGGCATGGCCTCCGCGTTGAATTTGAACGCAAACCACCAGTCAACCGCCTGCGTGCTCGTCAGCAAAGGGGTTGGAGTTGTTGCAGGCGCAGGGTTGGACCTGCTCTGGGCCGATTGCGCGCCCAGAGATGTTACAGCGAACAAGATCGCGGCCAACGCCAACCGGCGCGTCAAACCGGAACAGAACCTTTTGCTTCTCAGTGAATCGGGTTTCAAAGTTAGCCTCCCGTTCTTAGGTGAACCTCATGATCCTTTAGTCTGACAAGCAGTGCTGTCGGCCAACACATGCAGGCCGAGATCGTTCTCCACCACCGTCTTGCAGTCAAACCACGGCGCCGTCGTCAGCTCGCCGATTCTGGCCGTCGGGAGCGATAAACCGGAATCTCCATTATTTTGAACTTGAAAACCGCACCATAGTACACCCGTTTTGCGACACACTGAAAACAATTTGCCATCGGGCGCACTCTTATCCCGAGCAGCTGCCACTTTATATGTTCCTCCGCCAGGAGCTATTGGGACGCTGGCGTCCAAGCTGTCCCGGAGCGAAACCGTTCTATGGTCTGACCGGAAGCAACTGGGATGGTCGTTTCTGGGCACTTCAGGTTTCCGCCTTCACCCAACACGGACTCTTTATAAGTGCCAGCAGATGCGATGAAGGTAGCATCCGTTGGTTGGCTTACGGTTCTACCGTTGATAGTAATGGCCGCCCCGCTCGGCTTAGACTTAATGACCAGCTTTCGGGCCGGGGAGGCATCTGGGGTGACAACCCCGAAGTAAAAACCCATCCTGTCAATTCTTGACCGCTGAGTCGGTTCCGGTACCTGACACCTCAAAGATCGGCGATTCGCGGGTGGTCAATAACGATTTCAATGAGATAGAGTATTTGAAAACACACGTCTACTGACCTCGGGAAGGGAGGTAAAGCGTCAGTAAGGACGATCCGTGCAGCAAGTGCGGACACAATCTGTAGCATCTTTTCAGGCCATCGGTTTAAATGTGAAGGAGCGAGCGCACTTAGAGCATTGCTGCGTCTTACGACTCTGAGTCTGGACTTGGACCTGAAAAGTCTTTCCCGATGTTATCAGGTTTGTAGGTGAGGCCACTGATTCTTGCTTGTGCACCATCGCTGGAGTTATATTTTCTAGCCACTACGAACATATGCCCTGGAATGTACTTGCGGTACCATGCGGCTCGCTTACTTTGCGCTATCTTTTTGCCTTCAGCCTCCCAATGCTCGACGACTCGTGGCTGGTGATCGATCGTTGCTTGGGACTTTGGTTCGCTGCGCTTCTCCTCATCCAAAAAGTTATCCGTACCCTTGACGGTTCTGCGTTCTAGATAATCCATCTTCCACTTGAGCGTGTCTGGGTCATAGTCTGATGGGTAAAATCTGTCTCGGATTTTTGTTTGATACTCTGGCTTAACGCTGTATCCAGTTACGGTCGCTTGTACAAATGTAGACTTGTGCGGCGGGACCAGCAAACTTGGAATATCAAACTCCTTGCCAATTGACTTCAATTGATTGGCTGCGTCCTGTGTCATCTTGTCAGCCAAGGCTAGTGTTTCAGCGTCCTTTGTCCTGTCGGAGATCAACGTGGCGACTTTGTCCTCGGCGCTTTTGAGCTTTTCCCAAACCGTTTGCAGTTTGCGCTTTGCTTTCTCGTTGGACGTCTGTGCCATCGCCTGGGCGGTTAATCCCAATAAGGCCTGGCGTTGTGAGGACGCCATCTCCACTACCAGCTTGTTGTCTCGAACTTCCGTGAAGATCGTGTGTCCTTCTCCGTCCATGTCCAAGGGAGTCGCCAGCTTGATCTGTAGCCCATCTTTTCCGTCATCCTTTGTATCCTTCTTCCCAAACAACTTGGCAAACAGCGCCTTTGCCTTGCCCACGATCCACGCAATGGCCGTGTCGATTCCCTTGTCCACCATCGCCCGGACTTTCTCGATCACGGCCAGGACCTTGCTGGCGATGCTGCCGAGGCCGAGGAAGCCGGCGAGGAAGCTGATGGCCAGCGACAGCAGGCCGGCCAGCGTGCTCTCTACCTTATTGGCGGCGCCTTCGATCTGACCGGCGGCGATGGCAACAATGGAATCGAGGAAGGCCTTCACCGCTGCCATGATCTTCGACAGCTTCTCCAGGAAGGTCTTAATCGTGTCGTAGATGGACACGATCGCCGAAATGTACGCGCCGGAGCAAAAATAGACCGCGTTACGCCGCGTGAGCGGCGTGATGCGGCGGAGTAAAAGGAGACCAGTGAGACCGCCGGATTCTTGTTTCACGAGACACGGCCACCTGCGGGGGTAACGGAACTGGTTCGGTTCCGTTGAACCAACGGCAGAGATCGTGGAACACCGGAGGGATGTACTCAGTGGAACTCTACGGACGTGTACGGCGAGCAGTTCTGGTGGAGGGCAGGAGTCAACGGTCGGTAGCGCGGGAGTTTGGACTGGCGCGCGTGACAGTGCGGAAGATGCTGGGCTATTCGATTCCGCCGGGCTACCGGCGGAAAGAGCCCGCGAAGCGGCCCAAGCTGGGGCCGTGGATAGGCGTGATCGACGCCATTCTGGAAGCAGACAAGACCAAACCAGGCAAGCAGCGGCACACCGCCCAGCGGATCTTCGACCGTTTGCGGGCCGAGCACGCGTTCCCCGGCGGCTACACGATCGTGAAGGACTACGTGCGCGCGGCGGCGTTGCGCAGCCGGGAGATGTTCATTCCGCTGACGCATGCTCCGGGCGCGGCGCAGGCCGACTTCGGCGAGGCGCTGGTGATCGTGCGTGGCGAGGAGCGGAAGGCCCACTACTTCGTGATCGACCTGCCGCACTCGGATGACGGCTTCGTCATGGCGTTTCCGGCGGAGACGACTGAAGCGTTTCTGGAAAGCCACGTTCAGGCCTTCGCCTACTTCGGCGGGGTTCCCACCTCGATTCTGTACGACAACACGAAGCTGGCGGTGGCGCGGATTCTGGGCGATGGCACCCGGCAGAAGACGCGGGCGTTCTCCGAGTTGCAGAGTCACTATCTGTTTGCCGAGAAGTTCGGGCGCCCGGCCAAGGGCAACGACAAGGGCAAGGTGGAGGGCTTGGTGGGCTACGCACGGCGCAACTTCCTGGTCCCGGTGCCGCGAGTGGCGAGCTGGGAGGAGTTGAACGAGCGGTTGCTGAATGCGTGCCGGGCGCGGCGAGCGCGGCGGCTACGTGGCCACCAGGAGACCATCGGGGAACGCTTTGAGCGGGACCGGGCAGCATTGTTGCCGTTGCCGGTCAGCGAGTATGAAGCCTGCGAAAAGCGAGTGGCGCGAGTGAGTTCGATGTCGCTGGTGCGCTATCGCAGCAACGACTACTCGGTGCCGACCGAGTATGGGCATCGTGACGTGCTGGTGAAGGGTTACGTGCATGAGGTGGTGATCGTCTGCGGCAGCCAGGTGATTGCCCGTCATCGCAGAAGTTACCAGCGCGAAGACATGGTCTTCGATCCGCTGCACTACCTCGCTTTGCTGGAACAGAAGGCACGGGCACTGGACCAGGCGGCGCCGCTGGTGGGCTGGGAGTTGCCAGAGTGCTTCGCCCGCCTGCGGCGGCTGTTGGAGGCGCGGCTGAGTAAGAGTGGCAAGCGAGAGTACGTGCAGGTGCTGCGTCTGTTGGAAACCTTCTCTTTGCCAGAGGTCGAGCGGGCCATTGAGGATGCTGTGCATATGGGTACGATCGGCTTCGATGCCGTCAAGCATCTGCTGCTGTGTCGCATCGAGCAGCGACCGCCGCGGCTGGACCTGGAGAACTATCCGCATCTGCCGCTGGCCGAAGTACAGACCACGCAAGCCGCCGACTACATGACTTTACTTTCGGTGTCACCACTCAGCTTGCCGGGTGAGGGGACGCGATGAGCAGCGAACCGAACACCCCCATCACGGACACTCCCCAGGTACTGCTGGAACATCACCTGAAGCAGTTGCGGCTGCCGACCTTTCTGCGCGAGTACGACAAAGTGGCGCGGCAGTGTGCCGCCGAGAGCGTGGACTATCCCCGCTACCTACTGCGTTTGACAGAACAAGAGCTGCTGGACCGCGAGCGGCGGGCCACCGAACGCCGTATCCACCAGGCGCGCTTCCCGGTGGTCAAGAGCCTGGACACCTTCGAGTTCCTAGCCATTCCTGCGGTCAACAAGGCGCTGGTGCTGGAACTGGCGCGCTGCGAGTTTCTACTGCGGCGCGAGAACGTGCTGCTGCTGGGCAACTCTGGTACCGGGAAGACTCACCTCGCGCTGGCCCTCGGCCTTTCGGCCTGCCAACGCGGACATCGGGTGCGTTTCACGACGACGGCGGCCATGGTGCACGAGCTGCTGGAAGCCAGGGATGAGAAACGGCTGCTGCGCTATCAGAGGCAGATGGCCGGCTACGAACTGCTGATCGTCGATGAACTGGGTTTCGTGCCGCTGTCCAAGTCTGGCGCAGAACTACTCTTCGAGGTCTTCAGCCAGCGCTACGAACGTGGTTCGACGCTGGTGACCAGCAATCTTCCGTTTCAGGAATGGACCGAAGTCCTCGGTTCGGAACGGTTGACCGGCGCGCTGCTGGACCGGCTCACCCACCACGTCCACATTCTGGAGATGAACGGCGAGAGCTACCGCCTGAAGCAGAGCAAGCGCAAGCGAGGCTCACAGCCGAACTCCTGATCCGCCGACCGCCCACACCTACTGCGGTGAACACGCTCGGGGAGGAGGACGTCTTCCGCTCCGGCCTAAACGCGCCGCCTTTCAGGCGGCGCAGGCCTCCGCTCCAGACGCCCTCCTCCCCGACAATCCCTGATCTTCTACCTACCCACTGGTCTACTTTTACTCCGCCCCAGTGGTCTGTTTTAACTCCGCCCTTGACAGATCATCTTGGATGGCAGCAAAATCCAAGATATATACGCTGGGCGACGCTTGGACGATCGTAACATCAATCTCGCAACTCTTAGGGCCAATTTGCAGGCGCAACGGCACGTCAGTACCGAGGCTCGATCGTGACGGCACGATGAATTCGATTGTGCGCCCGAGGGCCCGAACAATGTTAGATTGAAGTCCGGCAACAGAGATGGAAACGTCCTTCACGTGCGAAATCGGACCTAAATAGTTCGTTACAATCATTGCCCGGCATCCTGGCGAAAACTCTCGCGGGGCAACAATTCCTGCGCTCCCGTTGTATATATCTTGCTCGGAAATCGTCGGCAACGAACCAACCCTCCATCCCGCAGACGTATCGTAGCCTTGTATAGTCGGTGAAAATCTTTGACGGCGGGTCATTCCGGTTGTTCGCCCCCCTATGACCCACACGGTCCGATTGTCCTTAGTGAACCCTGCAGCGCCTGCGATCGGCAATGGACACTCAAAGCCGGTTCGCCAACGCGCATCACTGATCGAACGGGCGATCCCTTATCATCGGTCCCGCCGATGCGAAGAAGCACGTCACCGACACATGCGACTGCGGGTTGACGGACAGCATCAGTTGTGCTCGGCAATGCACCCCAGAGCCGCGTCGCAGCGGAGAATGTAGAAACGCGGTTGGTATTCTTTCCGGACGCGACGATCCCATTAACGACGTACATCTCAGAGCCGACGCAAATTGTGCCAGCTTCAGCGACCGGCAGCAACATTGGATTACCTTCGCACCACTCCTCCGCCTGCAGATCGAATAGCTGAACCCTGCTGCTAACGACGGATTCGCCAGTTGCTTCTCCCCAGCCCCCGGCGACTATTAGACGGTCTCCAATTGCTGCGACCGCTGGTGACGCCACTGGAAATAGTAGATCTGGGCCTGCGTGCCATTCGTCCTTTCGCATGTCATAGATCTGGAGGTAACGCGTCGGAACCCCGGAGAAATCACGACCTCCGACAACATAAACGCAACTGCCGGCGCATGCCGCTCCGGCGCGACTGACAACGTAGGGCGTCGGGACGCCCTCGATCCAATCGTTTTCGCCAATACGGCAGACAAAGACTTTCCCGGAAGCGCCGCCTTCGTCTAGCCCGCCAATAACAAACACTCGCGAGTCGTAGAGCGCGACAAAGGCGTCGCTGACCCTTGGAGTTACGGACGGAAGATGAGTAAACGGCACATAGCTCTTCAGGTCTGTGGACTTCAAAGCAAGATGCGGATGAAAACACGCTGGAGGAGGGAGATGGATTCCGTCAGGGTGAGTCTTAATTGTTGGACAGTTTTCCGGTGGCGTATCGAGCAAATGGTCGTTGGGACGTCCAAAGTAGAATCTACCGGTTGCTCCAAAAGAAAACGGTGGGAACAACCCTAAGAGCGGAAAGATGCTTACAGGAACGTTTGTTTCCGCGCGAATCTCGATAGAAATAATCCGGCCGGATACGTCGATTCCGAAGTTTATCTCTCCATACTCGGGTCGAGGGCGCTCTGCATGCTCTGCGTCAATTCCCGGAATTTCCATTGGAAAGGAGGGCGCGGGGAAAACAAAAGGAAACGCAAAGGGAATACGATTCAAGGCGCCGACCTCCCCAATCAGTGAATTTTGAAATGCTGCACACAAACGAACTGAACAGGTATCTACAACGCCAGTTTTCAAGTTTAGTTTGCCGCTATTGATGCCACGCATCCCACCCGGCAACTCGGTCAGCGGTGTGAGCCTATTGCGAGTTATCTTAAATTTCTGACCGCCGCCCCATACAAGCGTCTCGTCAGTGCCAAGTGCTTCGTATGAAAGTACAAACATCGACGTATCGTTTTGAGGAGGCTCAAATCGAACTTCGATCCAGCCGTTCAAAACCGTCCGTCCCGCCGGGGGGCGCTTTCCGAAATAGGCCGGCGAATTCAGAAACTCGTCGCCAAATTGAGAAACGTCGCCCGATAGCGACCCTCTCAAGTACAACGCGTCTGGGATGCGGATCAAATAGCCGGCTGTTGGCTCGCAGACTTCCTGCTCCCGTTGCATGAAACGTGCCTCGCTAGTCAGATTTGGCTCGACTTAGACAATCAACTGTCGACCACGAATTATATCTGCTCCTTTGTGCGCCGCGATACCGCGGCTACTCATGCCCGATTGTCGCCAAGTCGGAGTGCTTTGACTTCAACACAAATGCGGAAGCCATAGACTTGCGTGGTGGCAAGGGGAAGCGCTTGAGTTGGGCTGCCGAAGATAATGTCAGCATCAGGTTGCGAGGGGAAGTATTCAGCATGAGACTCTGAGAGTAACTGCCTATTAGAGGCTCCGGTCCGGAAAACCGCCTCTGTGTCCATGCTATTGTTGCGCAGGTTTGTAAATTGTCTTGCCCAAGAGCTATTCAATTCAGGCAAGCTAGCTATTGCGATATCACTGTCTCCCCGCGAAAGGCGGCTGACGATAATTTGGGTGACACTCGAACGTCCGGCTCCAGAGCATTGCAAAGCAGGCATGCGCGACGGTCCTCATTCAGAGGATCTTTGTAAAGTAAGTATGCGCCGCGAAGCCGCGATCATCTTTGGCGGAGCATTGCCACGAGCTCTGGCAGGTTCTGATGTCGAAAGACTTCTTCCAGTCGACAGTGACTTTTCAACGTTGGGTGCGCGATGTTCACGGCATAATCAAATGTCGGGGTAACCTTCGTTCTCCAAAGCTCCTCGACCTTTTCATTAAGGTGATTAGGCCGATGATCGCGGAACTGTGAAATCAAGGGATCGTCGGGAGTGGTGTCATAGCGCATGACGACAGAACACATCATGCCGTTAAAAAAATCCCGGAGTTTCACACTGATACGATTCGTAGTTGTCGAGTACGTGCTCCATTACCTCCGGACTGCGCATATTGACGAGGGTCAGTGCCCAAGCCACGCCGGCGAGAAGGACCTCTTGGATTTCCAGAGACGGAGCCTCTGCGGCGCAAAGCGTACGTAAAAATAGAAATCCGCACAGCCGCTTATCGGCGGTCTTAAAGCTGACAGGCTCACCGGTTTCTGGAACCGGCGACAGGAAATATGTGGTGGTTGTAAAATCGTCTTCTTCCTTGTCGTAGCTTCCGGTAAACCCAACCCGTAGCGCCGGAAGTACATTTGCCGCATCCGTCATTTCGGCCGGGGGGCCATCTAGGAGAACGTGCGCATTTGTATCCCACCATTCTAGGTGATCCTTAAAGTATCGCTTTTGTTCGTCGTTAAGTTCAATGACTATCACCTCAAGTTTTATGGACACCGCCTCTCCGTCTGCATCAATATATTTCCCTGCGTAAAAGTCATGCTCGTCTATAGCTCCATGTTTTGACAATCGTTCCGGGCCTAAAACGAGATCAATTGCCTCAAGAACAGAGGACTTTCCCACGTTATTATCCCCCACCAGGACGTTGTGATCTGAGAACAATAACTTCCCAGTGGCTATTCCCCGGAAATTTGCTATTGATAGGCGTGCGATTCTCATCGATGCTAATAATACTCCGGTCGCAGCTTTTTGGAAGTAAGGCTTGCCTCCCCAGGCAAGTTTTCCCTCCTTTTCAGCGGGAACAAAACGAGTATGCTGGTCTGGGAGAAATTGGTGAGCGAGGGGCAAGTAAATATTTCATATCCCTCGTCTCCGCCGTGCTTCTCGAAGAGATCACGGAATTCCTTCGTACAACGAGGGTGATGCGCTCCGCATCCTCGAAGGGTTTACGCCGAGGTCCGGTACATTAGTCCTCCGTAAGGTCTTGGATATTCTGCACGGCGGGCTTGTAGTTCATATAGGGTGACAGCGCGAATTTGTATAACCTCCGCATGATGAATGGATACACACCACCCCGTGCGGAGGCGCGCTGCCTACAGCCTCCGCTCTGTCCCGTTCGCGGACACGTTGCCGGAAAACGGCAAGCCTCCGCGTCTTGCACCCCAGTTCGCCAATTGTATGATTGTTTTTCGTAAGGATCGATATTAACTCTTAAAGGCCAAATTACGACGATGACCTGTAGCTGTCGTCCCAACCCACACGATGCGGAGAATCAGTGCACAGCATTAGTGGGCCTCGTGTATATGAGTGGGCTTGGAAGCTGGTCTTTTTGTTGTTCAAGTTCAACACGCACCCGCTCCTTAAAGACTTGCCTACGCAGCAAGTTCTTGATCCTGCTCCTCTCGAAACAGCGAGACAAATTCTTGAATGTTGCCGATCAGTTGGTTCCAAAATTGTCCCTTGTGGGGCACTTCTTCAGCGGCCTCAATTCGTGCTTGTGCTGCATCCCCTTGACGCTTCCGTCGGTCATGCTGCCGATGGAACGGAGAAAATAATTACTCACGCCGGATACCTGATTTTACGGCGTGATCTCCCAGATGACGCCGACGCCATCTGAGCCGCCCCTGAAGGTGGTGCCGTAGAGATTGCCTTCCGGGTCAAATGACACCTTGCAATACCCTTCTGCCCCGTCGCTGCCGTCCGTAAAGTCGTGCAGCGAGGTGTAGGTCCAACCGTTCTCTGAGGGTGTCAGCTCCCAAACGTTGCCAGCTCTATTCGCGCCGTCGCACACCGTGGTGCCGTAGAGATTACCGGCCCCATCCATGACGAGAGTGCCCCAAGGCCCACAATTGAAGTCTGCTCTCCCGGTAAAGCTGTAAAGGAGGGAATACGTCCAGCTGCCATTGGAGGGAGTGAGCTTGAAAACCGTACCACCGCCGCCCGTGCCGCCGGTACTGGTGGCACCGTATAGGTTGCCTGACGGGTCAAATATTAGGCCAGCGTACGGGGCTGTTCCGTCGCTCCCTTTTTGGAAGGTGTAGAGAACATGCTCCACCCAACCGGACCTGCGGGCGTCAACTGGAAAATTGCTCCGCAGCCATACCCGTCATTGCAGTCCAGATTGCCGCCTGTCAGCGTCGTACCATAAAGGTTGCCGGCGTTGTCGAAGACCACGCCGTTCTGGGGCCGTGCTCCATCAGGGCGTGTGAAGGTGTAGAGAATACTCTGCGTCCAGCCGCTACCTGAGGGCGCCAGTTCGTAAACAACACCCAGGCCATTACCGCCGCTAGCCGTGGTGCCGTAGATGTTACCCGTCTGGTCGAAAATGAGGTCACCAAATTCGGGAAGAGCTCCGTCAGCACCCCCCGAGAAGGTATATAGCGAAGTTTCCGTCCAGGGGCAGCGTGCGGCTGTGCAAGCTCTTGGCCTGGGTCTCAGATTGAAAACCGTGTCAAGGCAGCAACCGGGAAGTGCACTTGTCGTGCCGTAAAGGGTGCCGTTCGGGCCAAAGATTACCCTGGCTACTGGGGTAGCTCCGTCATCGCCCCCCTGGAAGGTGTAGAGCGGAGTAAACAGCCAACCCGATCCGGCATGCGATAACCTGAACAGCGTCCCGCAACCAAGATTGTGACAATTACCGCCGTAAAGGCCGCCCGCCGAGGCCGTGCCGTAGAGATTTCCAGCCTTATCCATCGTCAAGCCCGCATAAGGGTTTTTCCCGTCCGCTGCGTCGGTGAAGTTATAAAGTACGTTGAAGGTTTGCGCCTGCGCCGGTTGGGTTGCGGCAACGATCAGCATAAACACGATCGCCAGCGCTGCGGTTGCTCCGCCCAAGCTTAGGCCGAAGATCAAATTTCGAAGCTGCGCTCTATTGTCCATGGAACTCCTCTTCTCAAACCGGGAATCTCCGGTTGAGTTCCCAACAGCCCCACACTATATACTCCGCGAGCCAGCCGAGTGCACGACTTCTTTGATTGGGCGCCGGGGGTTAGAGGAAATGGCTTGCTTTCCAAGGTTAGGGCGCACACAATCGACGACGGCTGGAACAAAATGGAAACTCTGGATGCTCCCTTTCCTAAATCAGCCGGAGGACAGAATGAAACTACGGATGCGCACGATCATCTTCAGCATTATCGGAACCGCGGCTATCGTCATAGCATCGCATGGTGTCGCTGACGCTTGTTCGCGTGTCCTATGGAACACCAAAGACCAAGGTGTATTCGCCGCTCGTTCGATGGATTGGCATGTGATCTTCGACCCTCAGATGATGATTTATCCCCGCGGAATGAGCCTCAACGGCGGCCTGGATCGGAATGCCGCACAATGGACTTCACAATACGGCAGCGTCGTGATCAACGGAACCAATTTCGACAATGTCGCCATCGATGGCATGAACGAAAAGGGACTGACTGTTCACGCACTCTACCTGGACGCGACCAAATACGAAGAGCGCGACGCACGACCAGGTGTCTCTTACTTGAATAGTTTGCGTTACCTACTGGACAACAACGCGACCGTGGTCGAAGCGCTGGACTCTCTGAACAAGATACAAATTGTCCCGGTCCCGATTCATGGGAAGATTTTCGGGGCGCATCTGGCGATAGAAGACCCGACAGGCGATTCGGCAATCATTGAGTTCATCAACGGGAAAATGGTCGTACATCATGGCCGGCAATATGTGGTGCTGACGAATGACCCACCTTACGATGTCGCGATTAAGGAACTCAAGAACTACCAGCCTTTCGGCGGTACGATGGCGCTGCCGGGCGGGATAGAACCCATCGACCGCTTTGTGAGGGCCGAGTATTTTCTAAAATATCTGCCGGAGCCGAAGGACCAAGGGGCTGCGGGTCGCCCGGTTGTGCGCGCCGCCACACGGAGGCGAAGAGGCCTTCAACGCGCAGCGACGGGAGGTTCGCAAACCAGAACAGCTTTGTTGTCTGCTTCCCCGCAGCCCCTCGAATCGAGTGCATTCGCCGTTCTGAGTTGAGAACGACGAGCACCCGAAACTTGGTCTGTCCAAACTCGCGCTCGTAGTCTCCGGAAACGGCGAAGTCGAGATAGTTCCTGATCTTCTGGTTCCAGATCGCGAGACTTTCGTGTCCGAGGTCTACTTCGAGGAAAGCGGCGAGGATGCCCGCAGGAGTATCGAGCTCCACGTAGCCATCCGGGATGAATCGTGCGGTGGCCGAGAGCGGCGCAAAGAACGGAAGCCAGCGCCTGAATACAACTCCCGGTGGAGGCGTTCCGAACTTCAACGCGCAATAGATTTCGTTCACGGTCAGTTGGTGCTGAACGAAGAAGTCGGCGACAAGGACTTCGTCGCTTTGCCGCCGTGGTCCGCGCATTGGAACGCCGACGAGCTGAGCGCCCTTGGCGGACAATGCGTAGAGCGCCTTCCGTCCAGCGCCAGCGCCGAGAAAGAATCGCCGGAGCAGTCCCGCGCGCGTGAGCGCGAGCAATCGGGCATTGGCGCGGGTGGTTGATCCGAACCCGGCAACTATCTTTGCTTGCTCGCGATCGACAACGCGCATCACGGCAAGTTCCTGAAGGAGTTGCCGGTCCCGCGCCTGGAGCACGATTCCCCGACTGTTATTCCCAGCCATGAAGGAGTTCGTCCGGCTTCCGCTCCGCAAGTTCGTGGCGTTTCACAATTTCGCGCTCGATAACCACGCGAGACCGTGCCCAGCGACCGTGAGAACGCGTGACGAGTTCGGTGTAATCGACCGGAGGCGCAATGACCTGCGGGACTGTTACCTCTACCGCGCGGTCTGGGCCGCTCTTCATCACAAAGTGACGCCGCGGAAGGTTCTTCAGAAGCTCCGACATTTGTCTGCCGCCGCCGACCGCCTGCGCGATCTGCCCGGCGTCGCCGCTCGAAAGCTGGAAAAAAATATGCGTGCCGACCGCGAGGATGGCGGCCCGCATCTCCGGCGGGTACTGATCCAAGAATTGGTTCGCGGACACGATTGCGACGCCGAACTTCCGCGCCTCTGACAACATCGTCTCGATGCCGCCGTGGAATGCCGCAAAATTCTGTATCTCGTCGCAATAGACAGTGAAGAGGGATCGCTTCTCCCGTGCGAAGAGCGCATTCTTGAGCATAGTGAGAGCCAGGCTCCCGAAGGTGAGTGACTGCTCTCCCAATCGACCTTTATCGAGATTCACGATGATCCAGTGACCCTCATCCATTGCTTCGCGGAGTGAGAAGGTCGAATGTTCTTGTCCCACGATATGGCGGAAGTGAGGATCGGTCGTGAAGGCGGAGGTCTTGTTCAAGATCGGCTCCCGCATCACGGCCTGCATGGAGGCACCGAGCGGATCGTATCGGGTCTCAAAGTATGCCCGGATTTCGGCGTTCTTCACCCGCTTGAGACATGTCGTGCGGAATGCACTCCGTGCGAGGAATGGTGCGAGTTCGGCAAGCGTGAGTCCATTTGCGGAAAGCGTATAGAGCGTATTCCGCAGGAGTTCCTCCGTCCGTGCGCCGAAGCGGTCGAGTGCCCACCGTTGCTTCAGAACTTCCGCGAACTCCGCTACGCGGACAAAGTCGGGCGACGATCCCTGCTCCAAGGGATTGAGGCCGACCGAGACATACGGATCGGCCGGCTCCACGAGAATCAGCCTGTCGCTCAGGTGCCGCCGGAGCCGCCGTTCGCGGGCATTGATCGTGCGGAGAAGAAATGGCGTCGCATCCCCATGCAGGTCGAAATACAAGAATCCCCGATCATCCTCGATATCCTGTTGGCACATGTATCGCAAAAGAGAACTTTTGCCGGTACCGGTCTTGCCCAAGACCGCAATATGCGTGGTGCGGGTCGCATTGCTCAATTTCACTCGCCGCCGCGTCACCTCGCCGTCGTTCACCCGAAACCCGAGATTCAGATTCCCGCGCTCGTGCCGTGCTCCGCGACCCCCGTGCAGGAGGCGCCAGACCGACGAGATGAATTGTTTATGGAAAGAGAGCATGGTGGTTGAACATGCGAACGCGGGGCTGCGGAGGGCATCTGCAAGAAGCAACAGACGCAGACGCTAGAACACTTCGACGCAGAGCTGTCGAAGCGTGATCTCATCCTAAGCGGAGGGCGGAAAAATAAAAGGTGGAAAAACTTGCTTGAATGGCAAGAGTAAACAAAGGCCCGCAACCGTATGTTGCGGGCTTTTCCCCTGGTCTTTGATCTGGCGAACCTCTGCGTCCGCTACACTGCCATGCAAAAGGAAGGTTAATTTCAGATATCTGGCTAGTTGGGCTTAACAACCTGGAGAAGAGACGCCGTGTCGCCACCGCTGGACCCTGAGCATACCGAAAACCGCCAAATTCATGATGCCTATCACCGTCGGATACAGCCATGTTGCCGCCGAGTAGGATTCCAACGCCGGCAGCGCTACGAAGAATTTTACGCCATTCAAAAGAAATGCGATGTCATCATCGCTGTATGGCTCAACTAGACCCCTCTTGATGGTTGAATAATATCCTACTACGTCCGCCGTCGTTGCAAGGACAGCGGACCACAATGGGTCTCTAACGGTGTAGTAATAGATAACTGCACCTAATCCAGCACCAAGAAACCACAACTCGGACTTTTCAAAGTACCACTTATACTTCCAGTAGCTGCCGATGCTAATCAGAAAGCAAAAGACCCACGTATACAGAACGACCCAACTTCCAGGTCCTGCGCCGTGGCTTTTTTGAACTAAATAAGCTACGAACGTGACCATCCCCCAAAGAAACCATGACAATGGATGAGGCCGAATCTTGCCTTGGGCGGTCTTCTTTATGTATCTCGCGTAGGCTATTAGGGTTATGACAACGGATAATATCCCAAGCGACGCTTTGGCTGCCATCGATCACCTATCAACTATTCGGTCTTCACTAAAGGGAGAACCGGTGGTTCGGGAGGATTAATCGACGCGTCGTTCCACCGATGCTCAAACATTTCTTCGAGCACCCTGATCAGTGCCGGATCTCGAGTTAAGAATGCCAATGCGTTAGAGCGTTTGTAGGTAAATAGAAATAAAGCCTCGACACCGTCAATAATCCATAGAAATACATCCGAACGAGCCTTTTGATATCTAATGTCGGCTGGCTTGAGCAGGTAGGTTGTCAGACGGTCGCGAAACCAGTCATGTCGACGAAGCAGAAGCTTCGTTAGAAGAAGTTGGTCATCTGCGCCGAAACTCTCATTATTATTGCAAGCTTTTAGATGGCTGATAATATCTGCATCATTTAGGAACTTTGCAAACCCGCCGGGGCTATGCTCCTCATCGTACTGGGCCCCGCCCTCCTTGCTCAAAACATTAAGGTAACTAGCGAGATCGTCACGAAAATCAGCTGAGGCAAAACGGTCAGTGAAAGAATATGCTTCCCAAGTACTGGCCGCAGATATCGGCTTCGGCCCCTCACATATGAGTACTCGAACTGAGACATCTCTCTTCAGGGTTGCCTCAATGATCTCCTGGATAAGTCTTTCGTGTGCTTGGGGATTGAAAAAACTTCCGTAATCCACGCAGTCTGCAAGGCTGTCGATGCGGACAGCGGCGCTCCTGACGAGCCGGGTGATCGCACTCAGATGTCGAGGAAATCTGCCAATATATCGTGTGGATACTCTCCGTCTTAGCCACTCTAGAACAATTGCTCCAACGAAGGCTAGGACGAACGCAGAGACTCCGATGAGGTCCATGATGTCGTTGTGCTTGTGGTGCCAGAACGAAAAAATCTGCTCCGACAGGCGCAAGCGTTCGACAATCCAGACGCCTAAGAGTGAGCCGGATGTTCCGAGGATAGTCGCCCATTTGTGCTTCCGCCAAAGAGTCCGCCCGAAGCGGCGCAACATGTGCCAATACACGTTGACCTCCACAAGAACTTCTGATTCGGCTAAATGCCGACTGACAGGTTATCAGTTTGCAATACGCAGCAGAAGCCCCAATCTTGGACGAAAAAGCCGTGCGTCGTTCTTGATGCACGGCAGAGGGAAATGGAAAGAACTAGGCTTGATTGTGAGAGTCAGCTAAACATCCTTAGAAGGAAATAGACAAGACAAAGGACGATCGATCCCCAGATGCATATGCGTCCAATCGTAAACAAAGTGTCGTCGCTTACCATAAAGTGTCTCTCCTCTTCGTCTCCCAAATCGATTGCGAGACGGCAGGCTAGGCGCATGGAAAAGCTTGTGCCTACTCTGCCAGCTCGCAAATATGGATTGAACTGAATCGTTACAGCTCACTGATGAGCATTTCGGATGTGCGCTACGCACAGTAATGGCATCAAGGGGAACGAGGAAGGAGATGAAAGCCTAGGAGAGGCTTGTGGAAACTGCATACAAGATACTATCTAAGCCATTTATTGTCAATGACTTACTGGCGGTTGAGAAGCGGGGAACCGGGTATCCTTTCCTGTGTGAAGACAGACGCTTCTCACCGACCTGTTCTTAACGGCCCTAAAATCCGGTTCGGACCAGGTGCCCTCACCTGCCCGCCAACGCGGCGAGGGTAAGTTTGCTGACCGCGCTCCGCTTGAGTTTCTCGTCCGGATCAAGATATTGCCGCGTGGTATCGAGATCACTGTGCCCCATGAGCTTCTGCACCGTAACGATGTCGCACCCGTTTTCAAGGAGACGCGTGGCGTACGTGTGCCGGAACTTGTGGAGGGTGGCACCCATCACATGCGCGGCATCGGCAAGCTCCTTCAACCGTCGCAGAAGATGCGTCTGCCGGTTTCCCGCCTTCGTCGGGAAAACCCACGCTGTCCGACGCGGTTGCCGTGCCAAGAGTTCGGCAAGTTCCCGCGAAATTGGAATGATCCGCTCTTCATAATCCTTCGGCGAAAAGCCCTGCTTCCCTTCGCCCGTCACGCGAAGCGTGGCGTTGTCCCGATCTCGAAGATCGACATCCGGCCAAGTGAGGTAACAGAGTTCCTCCTCCCGCAACCCGGTCAAGAGGAACGTCGCAAAGATTGCTTTCTCGGATTCATCGCAGGCGTCGAGGATTCGATTCAGTTCGTCCTGGCGGTAGGTCGGGGGACGGCGCTTCGCCTTCATGCGCGGATCTTTCAGGGGCTTGAACTTCGCGCACGGGTTCGAGATCGGCAGGTTCCGCTCGCCGATCAGGAAATAAAAAAAGGTCCGAAGCACGCAAATTTCGTAATTGATCGTGCGGGGCGTGATCCGACGGTCCGGATGCTGGTCGCTGGACTCACCGCTCCTGACGGCCTTGTAGTCGTCGATGTCGGGGCGCGTGATCGCCTCGACGAACATCTTCCGGCCCAAGATTCGTTTCACATGATCGAGCGCCGCCGTATACCGCTTTACGGTGCGCGGCTTATCAGGCGAGTGCACCCGGACATGCTGCAAAAACATGTCGATGGCATCGGAAAGCAGCGTAAGAGGTGTTGCGTCCGCCGGCTCGGGTGGCTTGCCGTTTGAACCAAGCATCAATTCACCGACAAGTTCGTTTCGCTTTCGCCGTTGCGCCTCCATGGCCTCGCTCGGCGTCTGCCCTGCAACTTGGCGCCGCCGCCGGCTGCCTTCCCACCATTCGACAAAATAATTACCTGGCCGCTTGTCCCAGGCGTAACGAGTACCTGCTCGTCGCAATGAAACGAAGCGCCACTGACCACTCTCTTCACGAATCTTCTTGATAATCCGAACGGCTTTCTTGACAGGCATATACGAACCCTTGGTGTCTGTTCTATAGGGTATTGCAGACACCACGAGCCTATCACGGATTTCAAGTAATTGAGCTAATGGAGGTTACAAAATTATGGCGGAGAGACAGGGATTCGAACCCTGGGTACCCTTTCGAGTACACACGCTTTCCAAGCGTGCGCCTTCAGCCACTCGGCCATCTCTCCGCGCAGCATAGATTGTATGGGGCGAGTCGCGGAACCGCAACCTTGGGCCAGACCAGGAGAGGATTCTCTGCGGAGAGTATCGAGGGGCGCGCCAGTGCCGTGGGGCTGAAGCCGGCCCGGGATGAGAGCGGGCTCAGACGCTAGCCCTTCGGCAGGCTCTGAAGGCCAGTTCTGCCTGTATTTCCTTCGCCACGATTTCAGCAGCCTGCTACGGAGCGAAATAGCTAGAGATATCGAGGATGAGTTGGGTCAGTCCGGCGGCGTACGCGTCGATGGAGCCGTTGGTCGTAGGCACGATCGCCAGGTTGGAAATGACAGCTCCATCCCGTGCGTTCAAGGTCGACGCCAATGGTTGTGGTTGTCCATCGGGCCAGAGCGTCAGGTATCCAAGCGAACCCGTTGGCACGACGGTCGCATTCAGCACGTAGCCTTGGGCGGCGCCGGGTACTTCACACGGACTGCTCACGACGTTGACGGCAAGCTCACCGCTAAACGCGCCGCTAGTCTGACGCGTGTCCAGTACACGGCAAGGGGCAAAGTTATACAACGACAGTGGCTGGGACCCGGAAGCGGCCGGCGCGAAATAGCCGTTGATGTCGATGACCAAGTGAGTGTTGTTGCCGTAGGGATAGACATCGACATCGCCGCCCTGGCCGGCGGTGACAATGGCAGCATTCGCCGTGACCGTTCCGGTGGGCGCGTTCAACGTAGAAACTGCCGGCTGCGATTGACCCTCGGGCCATGTCGTCAGGTAGCCTAGCGGGGCTCCATTCTGCGGAATCGCAGTGTAGTTGAAAGAGTAGGCTTGCGCTGCGCTGGGGATATTGCAGGCGGTGGCCTGAAGGACAGGGAAGTCGCGCACATGGCCGTTGGCCAGGATGGGCCCGCCCAGCGGCCCGTCGGAATTTCGAGTGTCGACGACACGGCAGGGCGTCAGTGGAAAGAACGCCAGGGTCGAACTGCTGGAGGGCAGGAAATAGCCGTCGATGTCGAGCAGAAGATCAGTCGTGTTAGTGGCGTAAACGCTGATGGCCTCGCCGTCGCCTGCCGGCACAATGGCGGCGTTCGCCTTCACGCGGCCATCGTAGGAATTGAGTGTGGAGATCAAAGGCTGGGTCAGCCCGGTTGGCCACGCGGTCAGATAGTTCAACCTCCCGTGGGGAACAGCAGTGACGTTGAGAGAATAAGCTGCCGCGTTGGAGGGAATATCGGAACAAGGGCCGCTGGGGATGGCGAAGCTGCGCGCGGCGCCACCACCTTGCAGGGACGGACCGCCAAACGGGCCGTTCGGCCCACGAGTATCCACCACCCGGCAAGGCGTGACCGGGACGAATTGCAAAGCGACAGGAATATTAAAAATGGCGGTGACGGTGCGGGCCGCAGTGACGGTGAGAGTGCAGGTCAAGCCGAAGCTGAGATCGCAGTTTTGCCAGCCGGTGAAGATGGAGCCCTGCGCGGGCAACGCCGTCAAAGTTACGGGCTCGCCGTCCCAGTAGTTGGCCGAACAGGTGCTGCCGCAATTGATACTGCCATCGGCGCTGGTGACGGTCCCGCTGCCCGTTCCGGTCTTGGATATCGTCACTGCGAACTGCTGGTTTTGCTGGATGGTGAGGGTCGTGAAGACATATTGCTCGACATTGCCGGCGAAGTCGACGCTATATGCCGTGATCTGATGGAATCCAGGCACATACACGTAAAACGGAGCCGAATAGGGCTGGAACTGGCCGCTATCGACTGCGTAATACGTGGTGGCCACGCCGCTGGCGTTGTCAGTGGCGCTGAGCGTAACCAGCGCCGGGCCGTTATAGCTGCCGTTCTGCTGGAGATTGCCGCTAAGGCTGATAGCTGTGACCGGGGGAATATTGTCAAAGCACAGCGGACCGTAAGCGGCGAGAGCTGAGTTGCCAGCGTTGTCCCAACTGCGCACATAAGCTGTATGACACGCTTGAGAAAGGCTGGATAGCCCATTCTGCGAGCCGCTTGCCCCGTACGTCTGCGGACCATAGTAGCTGCTGCCCCCACCGGGCGTAGGTTGGCTGTAGGGATCACCGGGATCGGCATCCCATGCCGCGCTCGATCCGGCCGCTCCATTCGGCGGGTGGCCGTTTCCGGTAGTGTCGGTCAAAGTCCAACTGACCGTCTGGTCGGTGTTGTACCAGCGATTCACTGGGGGGCCGGTGAATGCGGCCGGGGGGCCGGCGCCGTCACCCGCAAGGAAGTAGTTGATCGTCCAGGCAAGCTGCAACATGTTAGCCGAGCCCCATCCCGTCACGCGATCGTACCAGGGCGATGCACAGAAATAGCTCAAGTGGTATTTCTCGGTAATGTCGTTGTTATTGCATCCGGAGGTGATGTCATAAAAGGGGTAGTGGGGAGCCGATGGGGCCAGGCCCTCGCTGTAGATGTAAGGGTTGGCGCTGCCCATAGGTGCGCAAGGCGCCGATAGCGACGGGCCGCAGGTATTTCCCGTCAGGCTCTGTATGTAGAGCAGATAGGCGTTCTCCTGAGCATGGAAGCCGGCCATTTCGGGAGCGGCAATGCTGGTGCCGCCGGTGGGCTGCATAGAGCCGTCGAAGAAGAAAATCTGCGGTTCGTTTATCCAGTCAGCATTTAGCGCTATGTCTGGCACGCTTCGTTTGTTACCGCTGCACGCCGCACTACCCTGATAGCCCGGGGCACTGAAGAACGCACTGCAGCCTCCGCCACTGCCCCCGTTGTTCTGCGCACAACCGTCAATGCCCGCACTCCAACTCCAGGCAGTGTCCCCGAAATATTGCGACAGGAGAGCGGCGAGCGAGGTTCCGCCCACCGCCGTTACATCGGGATCCGAAGCCGGATAAGACACCGACACATGATCGCAGTCGGCAGTGGCGCCGCCGTCGCCAGAGGCAGCAACGAGCGACCACCCTTGCCCGATCATTTGATTAAAAACACTATGAAAGCCAGCCACGGAACCGGGAGAAAATACGTAGTCTTCCGCGCCTCCCCAGCTCATGCTGAGCACCCGCGCATCGCCGTCGTCCAGCGCGTGCTGCAGCACGTCCAACAAAACGTCAAGGGTATCGGAGGTGCCTTCGTACATGTGGATTTCGGCGGTACTAGCTGCCGAGCCAAAGCTGTTCGCCGTTGCGGTTGACCACTCCACGTCCAGAGTGGTCTCGTCCAGGCAACAGGAGGGTGTGCCATCAACAAAGTGTCGCTGCACGTTTTCGGCGAGGCCGGGTGAACCCTGGATAAAGCCGGACAAATCGGAGTCACGAAAGTCCTTCCAGATAGCGACGGCGATAGAAGACTCCGACGGCGAGTTGTTGGGGTTGTTCAGCGGGTTGCAGCAGTGACCCAGGTTTTGCAGCGCCCCATAGTTGTACGCATACGAGCTGTACAGCTCCTCCGGATAGTAAGGGTCAAAAGAATCGTCCTGTCTAACACCCTTTCTGTGCGCTGCCATCGCAGCGTCCAGCTTCTTCCGGTCGCCGTCGCTTTGCAGGTGCGGGCCCAGTGCGTAGGCAGGTCCCGGAGAATAAATAGGATAAGAGGTTGTGTCCTTGATGTTGGAAGATGGGTGTACCACCTCGATGTTATTGAGGCCGAGCACGGAGTGAATGACGCCGGCCAGTGCGGCGGGAATCGAAGGCCCGCGATCGTTGGAGAAATAGGTGGGTTCGCCGAGCTGATAGGAATTGATGCTGATGGCAAGCGCCTTCTCGATGACCGCAACGGGAGCTTCAACATCGACCACTAAGCGATTCGGAAAGCGTTGCGTGATGGTCAGCCCCTGGGTTTGCGCCCAAGCCACTACCGCCTGCTCGTCCTGAGCAGACGGCGCGAAGCGCTGGTTCCATTCCGCGTCACTTAGATACTTGTGAAACAGCGGCGATGCCGGGTCTTGTAGCTCGCGCAGGAATTGCTCTTCCTCGTCCATATGCGGCGGATTGAGAGCGAGGGCCAGACGCAGCATTTGCTGGGGATTGCAATGTCCAACGTAATGGGCCGAGCCATTTTGTACCGCGAGCGGCACCTGCGGGATGGCAACCGTCTGCTGGGCGGCGATGCTGCCGGGCAGACATGCCGCCAGAGCGACCAAAAATATGCCACAAACGAAGCTTCGCCCCCGCCGGGCAAAGTATGGGAACCTGGAAACACGGTGGTTCGGACCGCGGTACCGCATGAGTACGACCCCGGAATAGGATTCACGTGTGGGAGCGAGTTCTGTTGTTGAGCTGGCCGGTCAAGAACGATTATTTCGCTGTCTGGATTTGAAAACAAGACATTTCTTCTTCCGCGGCGTTCTGCGGATAGCCTCGATCTCCCTAATTGCCTGCCTCCTCGTCGACCTCGAAGGCTCCGAAGGTATTACCTTCTGTATCGATGTAATAGCCTCGCCAGCATCGGCCACGCACCGCGAACTTTGGTAGTGCAACTGTTCCACCAAGCCGGAGTATCTTTTGCTCGGTTAGGTCGTAGCTCTCGACCTCAAATGAGCAGACAAACGCATTCGTGCCGCACGGACCCGCAGGTTTCTGCGCTGGTCTTCGCAATAGCCCTCCCTCCGAGCCGTTCGCTGCTATTCGCCAATATTCGATTGGAAGGCCCTTGACCGCGGAGAATTGCCATCCGAAAACTTCCGAGTAGAATCCCGTCGCGCGGGTCGGATCGTCAGCTTGAATCTCGAAATATATGTTCCCGCGATTAGACGACATGGGATCTCTTAAATGCGCTGAAGCTCCGCGACGGTCCGCTCGTTCTCAAGGTTGCCGGTGTTGAGCGTGGTCTTCGGCTCCAGCAGCATCACCTGCGTTTCCTCGGCGGCGGAAGGCAAGTGCTCAATACCGCGTGGGATGATGATGAACTCACCGGGGCGGACCATGATTTCGCGCTCCGCGCCATCTTCGCGTACCTTCATGCTCATCTCGCCCTTAATCACGAAGAAGAGCTCGTCTTCGCTGTCGTGGTGATGCCACACGAAGTCGCCCTGGAATTTCACCAGCTTGACGTACGAGTCATTGAGTTCGCCTACGATCTTCGGGCTGTACTGTTCGGAGAAGAGCGAGTACTTCTGCGCCAAATTGACCTTGTCCAAGTGAACCTCACAGGGGCTAAAGCCCAATCAGTCAGAATCCGCACACGGCACGGCTAAAGCCGTGCCCTGAGACAAAGCATTTATGAGATAGCTCTTTGTCCCGGCCGCTAAACACGGACGTACAACTCACTTTGATGAACCGCACAATCAATCCGGTTCACGGCAAATCCTCAGCAAATCCTGATCAAGTTAGGCCGAAATCCCTCTTTGGCTAAAGCCGGATTGATATTGCGGCATTTACAGATGGCCTTGAAGTGTCTGCGTGAGAACCCTGTCGCCGCTCCTCCACCCCATCAAATGCAAAGCCGGCGTTCCATGAGGGACCCAGGTTTTGCAGGCCGTCCCCTGCAAAACTCAAACTTGATCAGAGTTCCTCCATGACGGACGAACCGACGGACGGCGATTATTTTTGCCGCCAGCGCGTATTTCTGCTTTCCATTGCCGGCGGGTTCGGAATATACTCGCCTTCGCTCCTCGCTCCCGGGGCAGGCATTGGCCAATGCAGCCATGCTGAGGTGCTTCCCACGCCCCTCGCCGGCGATGTAGCTGAGCCCTTCCGTCCACGTCGTTCCAGGAGGCACTTATGGCGACCATCCGCGACCTCATCAGTAATCGCACCATTCACTATGTGGAGCCCGCGCAGACGGTATTTGAAGCCGCCAGCTACATGGTGAACTGCAACGTGGGCGCTGTGCCCGTGCTGGACGACACCAAACTGGTCGGCATCTTCTCCGAGCGCGACATCATGCGCCGCGTGGTTACCGAAGGACGTAACCCGCTGACCACCCGCATCAGCGACGTGATGAGTACCGACGTCCGCATGGTGGGGCCCGGCGCCAGCTCGGAAGAAGCCATGTGCTTGATGCAGACCCACGGGGTACGTCACCTGCCGGTATGTGACGGCCGCACCCTGGTGGGATTTCTGTCGCTGCGCGACCTGTTGCGCTGTCATCTCGACGAAAAGTCAGGCGAGGCGGACGCCATGCGGTCCTACATCCAGACCTCGACTTAATGCGATTCCCGGCCTGGAATACTCCCTTGCGGCACAAAGAATTGGCTGCAGCGCCGCGAATTTCCAGGTGCTACACTGACGCTGTGCTTCCATGAGCCTGCCTGGAGTGGTTGACGATCTCCGCAGAATTGTTGGCCGCGACGCTGTTCTCGACCGTCCCGAAGACATGATGTTGTATGAGTACGACGCGGGAGTCCGCAAGAGCACTCCCGGCGCCGTGGTGTTTCCGCAAACCGCAGAGCAGGTTTCTCAGATCATGCGCACGGCTTCGGCAGCGCATATTCCAGTAGTCGCGCGGGGCGCGGGCACGGGGCTGAGCAGCGGGGCGATCTCGCACGCTGGTGGTATCGTCGTCGCCTTCGCCAGAATGAATCGTATTCTCGAAGTCGACGTGGAGAACCTGCGTGCTGTGGTGCAGCCGGGCGTGGTCAATCAGCAGCTTTCGGAATACGTCTCGCACCTCGGGCTTTACTACGCGCCCGATCCCTCCAGCCAGAAGGCCTGCACCATCGGCGGCAATGTGGCGGAGAATTCGGGAGGGCCGCACACGCTGCTGCATGGCGTCACCGTGAATCATGTGACGGGAGTGGAGGTTGTGCTGCCCAACGGCGAGATCGTGCACTTTGGCGGCAAGGCTGCCGAATCCTACGGCTACGATCTGACCGGGTTCTTTGTGGGCTCGGAGGGGACCATCGGAATCGCCACGGCGATTACGGTGAAGCTGTTGCGCAAGCCCGAAGCGGTAGCGACGCTGCTCGCCATCTTCGAATCGGTGGACGATGCGGCGCGCACGGTTGCCGAAATTACCGCCGAAGGCATTACCCCGGCGGCGCTGGAGATGCTCGACGGCTGGACCCTGCGCCAGGTGGAAGCGTACTGCCATGCCGGATATCCGCTGGATGCGGGCGCGGTCCTGCTGATTGAACTGGAAGGACTGCGCGAGGCCGTGGATGAGCAGGCGATTGCAGTGCGCGGGGTGTGCCTGCTCCAGAAGGCGCGCGATGTGCGCCGGGCCAAGAACGAAGAAGAGCGCGCGCTGCTGTGGAAAGGCCGCAAGACGGCGTTCGCGGCGGTGGGCCGCGTCAGCCCCTCGTACTACACGCAGGACGGTGTGGTGCCGCGCAGCAAGATTCCCGCCGTGCTGCAACACATTGGCGAGGTGAGCAAGAAGTACGACCTGATCATTGGCAACGTCTTCCATGCCGGAGACGGCAATCTCCATCCCCTGATTCTGTTCGACGATCGCGATGCCGCGCAGTTCGAGCGCGTGATGGCCGCCAGCAGCGACATCCTGCAATACTGCATCGACGTTGGTGGCACCATCACCGGCGAACACGGCGTCGGCCTGGAGAAGCGGGACGCGATGCCGCTGCTGTTTACCGGGGAAGATCTCGCCATCATGACCGATCTGCGCAATGTATTTAACGGCAAAGAGGTGCTGAATCCGGGGAAGATGCTGCCCACTCCGCGCATGTGCCGCGAGATCGCTGGGCGCTCGCGGAACGCAGTACTGGCGCAGGAGGGCCTGTGAGCACGGCAACCACGCCTATGCGCTTCACTCGCGAGCTGCGCGAAATTTGCGGCGCGGATTATGTCATCGAAGATCCGGCCAGGCTTCAGCAAGCGCAGATCCTGGGCGTGACCCCGGCCGTTGCCATTGAACCGGCCTCGGCGGAAGAAATCGCAGCCGTGGTGCGTTTCGCCAATGAACGCGACCTGAATGTCGTTCCCGCCGGAGGGTTTACGCAGCAGCAGACCGGGAATACGCCTGCGCCTATCGATGTGCTGCTGTACACGACGCGGCTCACCGAGGTGGAGCATTACGATCCCGGCGATCTCACCATTGGCATTGGCGCAGGTTGCAGAGTGGCGGAACTGTCGCTGAAAGTCGCCGCCGATGGATTGCTCTTTGCCGGCGATGCTCCGCTTCCGGAGTGTGCCACGATTGGTGGAGTGCTGGCCACCGGAATGACGGGACCGCTACGCCATGGTTACGGCGGGCTGCGCGATTACTGCATCGGTGTGCGCTTTGTGACCGGCGATGGCCGCAAGGGCAAAGGCGGCGGCCGCGTGGTGAAGAACGTTGCCGGCTTCGACCTGATGAAACTGCTCATCGGCAGCCAGGGCAGGCTGGCGATCATCACCGGGGCCAGCTTCAAATTGTTTCCCGCGCCGCGCCAGACCAATACCTTCGTAGCTGAATTTGCGACTGCGGCCGAGGCCATCCAGTATCGCAATACCGTGCTGCGCTCGCCGCTCTCGCCGATATGCCTGGAGCTGGTTTCGCCCCAGGCGGAGGCGCTGTTGCCGGGTGCGGAACAGTCCGGCAAAGGCTGGTCGATTTATCTGCGCGCGACGGGAAGTGATGCGGTGCTGGCTCGCTATCGCAGCGAGCTTGGCGCCGCGATTTCGCATACGATCGACACCCAGGATGAGTCTGCGCTGTGGCGTGCGATCCAGGACTTCTCCAGCACTTTGCCGGAGCGCAATCCGGCTGCGGTGCTCATCTCGCTGTCGCTTCCGCTGGCTGACGTGCTGCCTGTACTGAATGAACTGGAGTCGGTCGCGGCATCGGACCATCTGGCATATGCAGTTGCCGGCGCCGTGGGAGTTGGCCGTCTGCTGGTTGGGTTGTGGCCGGCAGGCCAGCAGGCGAATCTTAGCGACGCGGTTTCGGCCTTTCGTGAACGGCTGCCGCGCGACGCCAGTGCAAATATCCTTCATTGTCCCCAAGAAATACGCCGTCAAGTCGCAGCCTGGGCGAAGACGCCGACCGACTTCGACAGTATGAAGGCGGTCAAGCCTGCTCTGGATGGCAAAGACATTCTGAACCGCGGGAGGTTCCTCCTCTGAGCTTCGAGATTCCAACTGCCGAGCATCATGCTTCCAACTTCACCTCCGGCGAGAAGCCCAGCTGGGACCTGTACTCCAAGTGCGTGCATTGCGGCTTGTGTCTGGACCAATGTCCAACCTATCGCGCGCTGGGCACGGAGATGGATTCGCCGCGCGGCCGCATCTACCAGATGTTGCAGGTCGATGAGGGCCGGCTGGCGCTGGGCGATTCGTTTGTCAGCCACATTGATCGTTGCCTGGGCTGCCTGAATTGCGAGAGCGCGTGTCCTTCCGGCGTGAAATACGGACATCTGCTGGAGACCACGCGCGCTCAGATTGAGCAGAATTACCAGCGCCCGCGGCTACAGCGCAAGCTCCGCGAACATTTCTATGCCAGCGTGTTGCCGTCGTTCGGCAAGCTGTCGCGCTCGGCCAAGTTGCTGCGCTTCTATCAACGCTCGGGACTGCAAAGTCTGGCGCGCGCGACGGGACTGCTGAATGTGCTGGGAGTCGCGGAACTCGATGAGCTTTCGCCGCGAATCGAGAGCAGCTTCTCCTTCAGCGACCTGGGCAAAGTGTTTCCGGCTGAGGGCGAGCGGCGCGGGCGCGTAGCACTGCTCATTGGCTGCGTCAGCAGCGTGGCCTTTGCGGAATTGAATCGCGCGACCATTCGCGTGCTCACCAAGAACGGCATTGAAGTTTCGATTCCCGAAGCGCAGAGCTGTTGCGGCGCGCTGCATGCTCATGCCGGATTTCTCGATCTGGCGCGAGCCCAGGCCCGTAAGAACATCGACGCCATGCTTAGCCCGGAGTTTGACGCGATCGTCAGCAACGCCGCCGGTTGTGGCGCGACCATGAAGGAATACGGCGTGCTGCTGGAGCACGATGCGAAGTACGCCGAGCGGGCGCGCGCGTTCGCCGCCAAGGTCCGCGATGTGACGGAATATCTCGCCGAAATAGGTTTGCGCGAGCCCAAGCGCAAAGTCACTAGCCGCGTCACCTACTCCGATCCGTGTCATCTTGCGCATGCGCAAGGCGTTCGCAAGCAGCCGCGCGCACTGTTGAAAGCCATTGGCGCCGAGGTGGTCGAGATGCCGCGCGCCGATTCCTGCTGCGGCAGTGCCGGCGTCTACAACGTGGTGCAGAACGAAATCTCGATGAAGATCCTCGACGAGAAGATGGGCTACGTTGCCCTGGTGAAGCCGGAAATTGTGGTAACCGCCAATGTCGGTTGCATGCTACAGCTTGCGGCGGGGGCCAGGCGCAAGGGCCTGCACGCCGAGGTGAAGCACGTGATCGAGTTGCTGGACCAGGCCTACTGAGCTGCTTTGAAAAGCCGCGCGGAGCTTTTCAGCTGAGTTATTCGCTTCTCCCGCCCGCACGATGAAACCGCCTGCGTTCCGTCTGGCCGCCTGCTCTATTTCCCCGGGATTGTTCTTCACCGCCCGTTGTTCCCGCAAAGTTACCTGAATCGATGTAAATCGCTTTGACATGACTATTAAAATCACTTAAATTCGTACAGCGTTGCCGCTTGCGAACCGGCGGCCCAAACTCATCGCCAGAAAATATCAGGAGAACTATGAGGTATCGTCCCGCTGCCTTGATGTTCCTCTTTGCCGTTCTCTGCACGCTGTTTATCGCGACGGCTGGTTTCTTGCTTTCGTCAGCTCCGGCCTGGGCGCAAACGGGAGCCAACCTTTCCGGCATGGTGACGGACCAGACTGGCGCTCCGATTACCGGCGCTGCCGTCAGCGCCACCAATGTCGATACCGCAATGTCGCGCAATACCACGACCGACCATTCCGGGCGCTACCAGTTCCAGGCCCTGCCGGTCGGCAACTACGAAATTCGCGTCTCGAAGGGCGGGTTCGGCGAACAGCTTCGCAGCGGGATCGTGCTGGCGGCCAGCCAGGATGCCACGGCTGACATTCGCATGCAGCGGAGCGGGCCCGAAGCCTGCGCCAGCGGCCACGAGTTCCTCACTACCGATTGCACCCTGACCTGGCACGGCATCACGCTGTACGGTGCGTATGACCTCGGCGTGGGATGGGTCAGCCACGGCTTACCCAACAGCGGTTACAACTATGAAGGCGAATCGCTGGTGAACCGCAACGGCTATCAAAGTCTGTTTCTGCTCACCCCTAACAACCTTCAGCAGACGGGTCTGGGCGTCAAGGGCAAGGAAGAATTTGCCAAGGGCTGGGCGGTGGTGTTCAACGCTTCCACCGGCATCAATCCGCAATCCGGCCTGCTTGCCAACGCGTCGGCCACGCAGATCGCCAACAACGGCCTGCCCCGGGCCGGCTATTCGTTCGCCATTGACGGTACGCGCGCGGGCCAACCCTTCAATGACGAAATCTATGGCGGCATATCGTCCACGCAATTTGGCACGGTGACCTTTGGCCGTCAGCGCTCACTGGGTACCGATGCGATGCTGCTTTACGATCCGGCGGGCGGCGCCTATGCCTTTTCGTACATCGGTTATAACGGCACCATGGCGGGCGGCGGCGACACCGAAGACTCCCGTTGGGACGATGCCATTAAGTATCGCCTCATCTACCGCAAACTCCATTTGGGAGCGATGTATAAATTCGCCGACGGTACTGGCGGCTGCTACTCGGCCTCCGCAACCTGGACGGCGGCCAACTGTACGGCGGAATCAGCGCATAACAATGCTTATGGATTCGACGTCGGCGGCAACTACGGCAAGTTCTCCGCCGACCTCGTCGCCCAACGTTACAACCAGGCGATCAGCGTATTAAACCCGTTGCTGGGGCCTCAGAGTCCGACCCAGCCCTATCAGTCAACCACCAACAGCATTAATACCAATCCCATCACCGGGAACAATGTGCTCCCCACGACCAATACCGTCTATGGCATCGTGACCAACAACGCCGCCATTATGGGCGCTGCCAAATATACGTGGGACCCGTTCAAGTTCTATGCCGGCTACGAATACATCTGGCAGCATAACCCGACGTACCCGTTGGGCGTGGGCGCTTCAGACCAGGGCGGTTATCAAATGAGCGGAGTCGAGGACAACAATCTTGATTCCGAAAAGCTGGTGCAGATCTTCTGGACGGGTGCGAAATACGCTTTCGACAAAAAAACCGACATCACTATGGCCTGGTACCGGCAGTGGCAGAACGACTTCCGTGTTCCCCCGGAGTGCTCGCCCGAAGCCGGTTTCCGCGCTTCCTGCGCGGGCACCCTCAACGAGTTGTCGCTCTATGCGGACCATCACTTCACCCCGCGTTTCGATGCTTTCACCGGACTGGCATATTCCTATGTGACCGGCGGACTCTCTATCGCTATTCCTCATAAACCCGGCGTCCCCTATTACCACAACAACGAATTTGCTCCGTTAATTGGCTGCTCGTTTCGCCTTCTGATGGTTTCCGCTCGGTCGAGGGCCCACTTGGGTTCCCGGCTCGGTTCTCTTCCGCCTGTCAGAGGTAATCTCATAAATCGTTCTTGGGTTGTGTCAGGGCACGACTTTCAGTCGTGCCGGTACGATCACGCTAACGGATCAGGGCCTCAGCCCCTGCAACACAGAGTTTCCAGGGGCTAAAGCCCGGGATTTCTTGCGAGCCAGATTCGGCACGACTCAATGTCGTGCCCTGACACAAGACATTTGTGAAATGGCTCCGAGTTGTCTTGAGAACCTGGGCTAGGGGATTGAGAACAGCTTCCAGCCGTCGGCCTCGAGATTGAAGATGAAGTCGATCAGCTTGCCGTTGGGGCAGCGATCGTTCTCGATCCGCGCGACCAGCACGGCCTGTTGCACGCCGTTGCGGGTCATCGCACTGGCGGCTGTGTGCACCTTCTGCGAATGCGTCAGCAGCTCGCGGTAGGAGCAGGCGCGGGCGCTGTTGTCCAGATTGATACGCGCATCGATGCAGGACGAATCGAAGAGCCGGCAATACAGTCCGCGATGAGCGAGGAATTGCTGCTCCACTTCCGCGCGGGTGGCGTGTTGCGTCTGCGGTCCCAAATCCACGCCGCGTTCCGGGACGTAGGACAGGACTTTCTTGCTATTGCCTTCACGAATCGCGGTGAAAAAGTCCTGCTCCAGCGCAGTAGGCGTCACAGAACTGTCTGACTTGCCCGCAGCCGGCGAAGACTGTGCCGTAAGCGCGCCCGTAGAGCCAAAGAGAATGCCGGCCAGCGCACAACCGAAGAGCAGGCGATGGGCCCAGACAACGTTCATCCCTACTTGCTCGCCTTCCTGGCGCGCACCTTACCGGCGGGCTTCGCCTTCCTGGTCTGCGTCCTCGTCTTGCTGGCAGGACTGGCTTTTTTCGCCGCTGCTTTACCGCCGCTCTGCAATTCCTGCTGCCGCTTTTTAGGAAGCCGCTCCCACACCAGTTGATACGACTCTGCGATCAGGTCGCGCAGCTCCGGGTCGGGCAGGGTATTGAGCTGTTCCAGGCTGATCCACTGGGCGCGCGCCATGTAGGGCGCAGGACGCACTCCGGGCCGCTCGCACAGCTCAGCAAAATTCTCGGCGCTGCACTTGAACGACAAGCGGACCGGCGCAGGCTCCAGCGGCGTCACCAGAAACAGCTTGCCGTCCACCTTGAAGCACAGGTCGCATCCCCATTGCACATTCTCGGTGGCATGGGGAAACTGGAGGCAATAGCGGCGAAGCGCGTCAATGTCCATGGGCGTCATTCTCCTTGGCCGCCGGAGCGTCGGGCCACTCGCGCATCATGACCGTTTTGGTGTAGGCCAGGCGAAATCCACGCCGCTCCATGTTGCGCTGCGAGCCGCTGCCGGGGTTCGTGCTGACCACAGCATACTCGCAACCGGCCAGCGCCGCCTCATGCAGCCGGCGCGCGATCAGCCCGCTCTGCACGCCGCGCCGGCGAAACTCCGGCAAGGTTGCGGCGCCGAACAACGCGGCGATGCGAGCTTCCGCAATGACGCGGCCGCCGCCGCCTCCCACTACTTCGCCGTCGATGCGCGCCAGGAACGCCAGCGCGCCCGGCAGCGCTGCGAATCCGCCAAACACCTCTTCGCCAACCGTAATGTCCTGGGCGAAGCCCTGGGCGATGGCGCGCATCCAGGGCTTTGCCGTCTCATGTGTCACCCGCTCGATCACCACACCGGCAGGCGGCGTGAAAGGCTCCGGTTCTGATATCCGCCGTATGAGCACGGAATTGAATTCCGCGATGCGGTATCCGCGTTCGCCAAGCAGAGTGCGCAACGACTCATCGGCCAGTGGCGAAAGCACGACCGTCGACGGCACCGCGCGGCTGCGGAAGAAGTGCTCAACGCGGTCCATGTCGTCGCGGGTGACTTCTCCGTAAAGCCCCATGCCGACGATTTGGTTTGCGGGATAGGTTACGCCGCCGAAGAACGCCACACCTCCGGCGACCTCCAGGGCTGCGATGGGGTCTGCCGGGCAATGGCGTTGCAGGGCCTCGACGCAATCGGGCAGAATCGTTTCCGCCATCTCCAGACGGCGGGCGAAATCGAGGTCAACAAAATCGGGAAGCTGGTCGGCAACAATAGCTGTCAATTCGGACATTCGAACTCCTGTGTCTGGTTTGAACAGAGTGGAGACACTACGCCGCCATCGGCGGATTGCGGTAGCGGAAGCGGGTTAGCGGACGGCGATGGTCACAGGCAGCTCGCCGACTAGTGTAGCTGAGGCTTCCACCTGATGGGAAGACGTGTGTTAGCTTTTTCACATGACTTTAGTTGAGCCCAAGTTGTCGCTCGAGGGGAAGGTCGCTCTCATTACTGGAGGCTCGCGCGGAATCGGCGCAGCCGCGGTGCGGATGTTCGCCGGCGCAGGAGCCCGCGTGGCCTTCAATTATCTGCGCGCTAAAACGGAAGCCGAGGGCCTGGTGCAGGAGTGTGGCGCCGATCGCTGCGTCGCCGTGCAGGCCGACCTGACCGGAACTGCTGGAGCCGAAGCTCTGGTGCGAGCGGCCGTCGAACGCTTCGGGGCGCTGGACGCGTTGGTCGTCAATCACGGCATCTGGCCGTCCGACGACACCGCCATCGACGAGATGAGCGACGGGCAGTGGCACAGCACGATCGCCATCAACCTGGACAGCATCTTCGCTCTCGTCAAACATGCGGTGGCGCAGATGAAGCTACAGGGAAATGGCGGGAACATTGTGCTGGTCAGCTCGACGGCCGGGCAGCGCGGCGAGGCCGGCCACTGCGATTATGCTGCCACCAAAGGCGCTGTGATCAGCATGACCAAAGGACTTTCCACCGAGCTTGCGCCCTTCAGTATCCGCGTCAACTGCGTCGCTCCCGGCTGGGTCGAGACCGATATGACAGCCGGCACGCTCAGCGATCCTGAGCGCTCGAAGAAAGTCTTCGCCGCCATTCCCGTCGGACGCGTCGGTACGCCCGAGGAGATTGCCGCGCCCATCCTGTTCCTCTGCACACAGCACGCGGGCTTCATCACCGGTGAAGTGTTGAACGTGAATGGAGGCGCGGTGCTGGTGGGTTAGGTGGAACGAACGGCCAGGTCAGAACAGCTTGCGCCGCAGCCAGCCAACCAGACTGAGAATGCCGGAGCCGAACAGCATGATGTTAGTGGGTTCCGGGACAGTACCGCCGGTGGTGACCGTGACATCGAATGTGCTGCTGCTGCTGGCGCCGCCGAGGACTGTGAACGCTTCCGAAGGAATCGTACCGACGGAATTCTCAGAAGCCGAAGATGGACCGGAGTTCTCGTCCCAGTAAACGGGGTCGCCGTCGGGTACGCTGCCGGTCTGCAAGTTCAACCAGTACGTAGCGCTGTTCAGAGTGGGACCATTGAAGCTGGTGTTCTCCTGGCAAACGTTGTAGCCGTACTGGTTCATCGCGCAGGCGCCTGTGGTGAAGTTGACCGTCTCATCAAAGTAGCTGGTGCCGCCGTTTTCTTCGGAGGTGATGGACAGTTCAGCTGATGTCAGGGTATCGCCGGGATACAGCCACATGCCAAAGCTAGCGCCAGTGATCGTGGTACCGTTGTTGGCTACATTGAAGGTGTCGCTGGTAACAAAACCGAAGTTAATGGTCCACGCGTCGGTGTTGCCGTTGATCGGTCCGTTACTGTAAACCACTTGAGACGCGGCGGGAACAGCGGACAACATCAGGCATGATGCGAGCAGAGACAGCGAAGCAAGGCGCAGCTTCATGGCAAAACCATCCTTTCGGCCGATCCTTGGGCTGGCATTCTGACACTCAATAGAATCCGAGTCAATGCTGTTTCTTGTGAATTTTTCGCAGCTGCTCTGATCGCTCGAGTCTGGGGGAGGAGCTTCAGTCGTGGGCTTGCGGGACGCGATCGCTCAGGAAATCCAGAGACCTCTGCACCGGGGTGATTCGTCCCTCCTGCCCGAACTGGTAGGGTTCGCCGCGCCAGCGGAATTTGTTGCCGGTGAAGCTGGCGACCCAGGTGCAAAAGCCGAGCAGATCGCGCAGCGGATACAGCCAGCAGAGCCACAAGGAGCGCGGGTCGCGCAGAATTCCCCAGCCCACCACGAGGGCCAGCAGCATGCGGTTGAGCCACGCCATCGCGAATAGCGCTTCACCGGCGTGAATCCGGTGTTCGTGACCCAACCCAAGCAAAAGCGCCAGCAAGCCGAACGGGACGGCGTAAGTCAGGCCGGAGCCCACATGTCCCAAGGGCCGCGAGAAGCGCGTGCTCTTCATCCAGCGCGTCTGGTCGCCGAAGGTCCGCAGAAACGACCGCACTGCCAGGACGTGACCTACCTTGTAGTGCGACAGTTCGACATCGTAGCCGGCCCCGGCAATGAGGTTGCCGAGGACAAAATCGTCGGAGTAGAAGTCGGCGGTCTCGCGTATCCCGCCGATTGCCTCAATCGCGTCACGACGCACGGCCATGGTCGCTCCCAGACGCGAACTTCATGCCCTCAACCATATCGGCCACCATCACGCCTGATGGCATCTCCACCGACATGCCCAGCGCCTCCAGTTGCGACCAGAAACCGCTGGCCGGGATTCCCTGGTACAGGCAAGTCACCAGGCCAACCTTGGGATTCAAAAGCGGCGGCACCACGTTGCGCAAAAAGTCCGGCCCCACCAGGACATCGCTATCGCTGATGACCAGATAATCGTTGTCGGACGACGCGATCATTTTCGCCAGCGAAAAAACCTTGGCATTGGGCCACGAGGGGTCGCCGGAAATCACTACCTGGGTGCGGACGTCCGGATATTTGGCGCGAAGTCTGTCCACCACCACCAAAGCTTCGTTGTCGGGGCTGCGCGCTCCAAAAATGATTTCGAAATCCGGGTAATCCTGCCGAAAGAAGCTTTCCAGGTTCGCTTCCAGCATGGGCTCCATGCCATGGACGGGTTTCAGGATGGTGACCGGCGGCAGACTCTGCACGGGCGTGGCCTGGGCCTGCGCCCGCAGCCGTCGCGACAACTGCCGGTAGCGGAAGGCCGCCACCATCACCATGCCGAAATAAACCGTGGAGGTAAAGGAGCCGAATATCGCCAGATACCACAAGAGGTGTCGAGCGGAATGTTCCAGAAGTCCGGCGCCTGCCACAGTCAGGAATGTTACAAACATAGGAATTGGTATTGTACCTGCTAATGGGCGGAATCTACGCGTCAGGCACCAGGCGCGGCAATCCCGGCGGGGGTTCCGGCAAATGCCGCCAGGGCCGCTTGCCCCAGGCTGATGCCGCCATCGTTAGGCGGAACGGCGTGGTTGGTCCAAATCGCCAGGGGCTCGCTGCTCAGCAGGTCGCGCACGTCCAACAGCAGCAGCTCGTTCTGGAAAACGCCGCCGGAGAGCACGACCGTATCGAATTGCCTCTCGTGGCAGAGCGCTTTTATCGCCGCACCCAGTCCTCGCGCGACTCCACGTTGAAATCCTCGCGCTATTTCCGCTTGCTTGCGGCCACGTTTCCGCTCCTCCGCCACGGCTTGCAGTAGCGGGCGAAAATCCAGCTCGCCATTCGCGAACGGAAACGGATACGCTTCAGTGCCATCGCTCGTCAGAGCCAACGATTCCAGCCACATGGCGGCTTGTCCTTCGAAGGTTATGGCGCGAGTGAATCCCAGCAGGGCCGCGGCTGAATCGAAGAGCCGTCCGATCGACGTGGTAGCAAAGCTTCGCATGTCTTTGTGAACCAGCTCAAGCGCATGCTGGTAACGCGAAGGGAAATCGAAGGGAGCGGCGCTCAGGTCGGGCAGGCCTTCGATCTGCCCCAGGAATCCGGCCGCGGCCTGCACCGGATATTGCGCCGCCGCATCGCCGCCGGGAAGACTGGCGCGCCGCAGATGGGCCACGCGCTGGAATCCCTCGCGCACGCTTCCGGCGAAAAACTCGCCGCCCCAGATGCTGCCATCATCGCCATATCCAGTGCCGTCGAAGCTCACGCCGAGCACGCGTTTGTCCCACTCGCCGCGCTCGGCCAGCACCGAGCCGACGTGAGCGCGATGATGTTGCACTGCGCGCTTCTCAACAGCGGGCAGGTTTTGACAATAAGTAGTCGAGAGATACTGCGGATGGGCGTCATGCACCACCAGCAGATCGTCCCAACTGACGTCGTACATCGCGACCAGATCGCGGATCGTCTCCTGGAACGCCTGAAACGCCTGGTAGTGATCGAGATCGCCAATGTGCTGGCTGACGAAGGCCTGCCCATCGACGACTAGCGTAATCGAGTTTTTCAGATCGGCGCCGACAGCCAGAAGCGGCCGCGTGATCGACAGATTCGTCACCGCGCCGGGAGCGTAGCCACGCGACCGCCGCAAAATCGCGGGACCAAATGTGCCGACGCGCGCGACAGAATCGTCCACACGCCGCGCGATGGGCCGCTCGCCAACCAGGAATGCGTCGGCCACTCCCGCCAGCCGGTCGAAGGCGTCCTGCTCATCGTAGGCAATAGGCTCGCTCGACCGATTGGCGCTGGTCATCACCAGAACATCGGGCGCCCCCGCAGCGAACAGCAGGTGATGCAGCGGAGTGTAGGGAAGCATGACGCCGACGTCGTCGTTGTCCGGCGCTACGCCTGGCAATTCTGATTTTGCAGCGGCAAGAACAATTGGGCGCGCGACGGAGGTGAGCAGCGTCTCAACCTCCGGCGAGACTTCGATCACGGTTCGCGCCGCATCGACATCCTTGACCATTACCGCGAACGGCTTCTCCTTGCGATACTTCCGCTCGCGCATCGCGCCGACCGCTGCGGAATTGCGGGCGTCGCACGCCAGGTGATAACCGCCCAGCCCCTTCACGGCGACGATCTTTCCCTGCCGCAGAAGTTCGGCGGTGTGCTGAATGGCTTTATCATCGCCGCGCGTTGTGCCTTCTGCATCCTTCACGAAGTAGTGCGGGCCGCACCGCGGACACGCGACCGGCTGAGCATGAAACCGCCGGTCCGCAGGGTCGTGATATTGCGCATCGCAGTAGGCGTCCAGCGGCCACGGCTTCATCGTCGTGTTGGGGCGGTCATAGGGAAGCGCAACGATGACGGTGTAGCGCGGCCCGCAGTTAGTGCAGTTGGTGTAGGGATATCGATAGCGCGGGTTGGCCGGGTCAGACAACTCTTGCTAAACATAGATCGCACACCGGCAGGTCGGGCGAGATGCGAACCGTTGGCCGCGCGTGGCGCTCGCTCTGGCGAATGGTGAATCCCGTTATTCCGCTGGGCTCGGCAGGCTGGACTTCGATTTCAGAGACGACAGCCGCAGGCGGAGCTTGGCTCCGTATCGCTTCGATGAATGCTGCCAGCTTCTGCTCAGTGCCCTCGGCATAAATCGCGACGCCGTCTTCGCCATTCAGGACCCAGCCGGCCAGTGCGTGCTCTTGCGCCAGGCGATAGACAAAGGGACGAAAGCCGACTCCCTGAACCACGCCACGGACCCGAATGGAACGGGCAGATATCATCCCAGCATTTCCATGGAAACACTCCCCAGCGCGCTACCGGCACAAGGGCTGATAGGGCAAACGTTGGCCTTCGACAATTGCCTCCGGGTTGTAGGTGACGAGGGCTTCGGCAACTTCATGTCCTACGAGTTCGGCCACGACATTGCGCGCCTGAGACATGACCGGCTTGCGACGGACCGGATCGTGCGCGTCGCTGGCGATTACGTGGACCGCCTCGTGATGCAGCAGCCACTCCACCATTTTTCTGGAACGGCTGCCCCAGGCGCCGGTTACCGCATTGGCTGTCACCTGCACCAGGCAGCCTTGCTCCACCAGCTTCAGCACCATGTCGGGGTTCTTCAGCAACGGCTGGTTACGCTCCGGATGAGTGATGATGGGAACCATGCCCCGGCTGCCGATCATGAAGACGTCCTGCATCACGCTGGGCGGAATGCCGTAGTCGCTGAACTCGATCAGCAGGTATTGCGAATCGCCGATGGTGTAGCGCCGCGGATTCGCCAACGCGTCCTGAATGTTGTCGTAGGAGAAATGGAAATCGCAGCCCAGGCTGAAGCTGAGCTCGCCGTTGGCGGCATCGTGCAGCTGGCCCAGCATCTCCGTGAAGCGCTCGCGATTGTACTCGTACATATCGTTGCTGTGCGGCGTGGCCACGATGTGCGTGATGCCGTCCTGGATGGCCAGGCTGCACATTTCGGCGGTCATCTCCCACGACTTGGAGCCGTCGTCGATTCCCGGCAAGATGTGGCAATGAATGTCGACCATGAGTTGCACTGCGTTTGAAGCGGCACGCGATGGTCGGCCGTGCCCAAATGTTTTGAAGGGGCACAGCTTTAGCTGTGCCGTTGATCGCAAGAATCAACTGGCTTTAGCCGCTGAGGAAACACCCTGCCGCCGACTGAAGTCGGCTCAGGATCGAAAGGCCACTGCAACGGCACAGCTAAAGCTGTGCCCCTTCAAAACTCTATCACTTGTACCGCTCCCGAATGAACTCCGTCATCGCGTCATATGCCGAACTCAGCACCGGCTCGGGCGGCAAAAACACGATGCGGATGTGCCGCGTGCCCGGCTTCTCGCCAAATCCCGATCCATGCACCACCAGCACATACTTCTGCTTCAACAGGTCGGTAACGAACGTCAAATCGTCCTCGGGAATGTTCAGCGTGGGATACGCGTAGAACGCGCCCTTGGGCGCGACCAGCTTCACATGCGGCGTGCGCTTGGCCCACTCTACGGTGAGATCGGCGCGCCGCTTCAGCTTGCGCCGCACTACCTCAAGGTGGTCCTGCGGTCCTTCCAGCGCCGGCTTGATGGCGTACTGGAAGGGATGCGGCGCCGACAATCGCGCGCGCAGCAGGCGGTGCACGGCTTCCATGTAGGGATGCAGCACGGCGTGCGGCCCGGTGGCGATGGCCCATCCGATGCGCCAGCCGGGAACCAGATAGGCTTTCGACAATCCATTGAAGGTGACGATGGGAACATCCGTCGCCAAAGTCGCGATGGAGACATGCTTCTCGTCCGGATCGAAGATCAGCTTGTCGTAAATTTCGTCGGCAAAGATGATCAGCCCGTGCTCGCGCGCGAGCTCCAGAATCTTCTCCAGCGTTCGCTTTGAGTACACCGCGCCGGTGGGATTGTTCGGCGTGATCAGCAAAATGGCGCGCGTGCGCGAGTTGATCTTGCGCGCGATATCTTCCACATCCGGCTGCCATCCGTTGTCCTCGTCAAGCTCGTACGCGTTCGACCGGGCAATCCAGCTTGGCCATGATCGCGCCGTAAAGGGGATACTCGGGGCTCGGCGTCAGCACGTTGTCGCCGGGGTTGAGCAGCGCGGTGAGGCAACTGTCGATGACCTCGCCGCTGCCGTAGCCGATGAAGATGCTCTGAATATCGCGAAAGCCGTTGCGCTCGGCCTCATGGCGGATGGCTTCGACCGCCTCGGGCAAGCCCAGCGAGTGCGCGTAGCCATTGTGGCCGTCGACCATCGCCTTCAGCACGGCTTCGATCATGTGCGGCGGCGTGTGAAAGTCGTACTTGCAAGGATCGCCGATGTTGAGGTAGAGAATCTGATGACCTTCGCGCGCCACTTCCTCGGCGACGACGGTCAGATCGCGAATGGCGTAGCGCACGTTAATCATGCGGCTCGCGGCCATCACTTCCGCTACGGCTTTGGTGACCATATGAGCAACCTTCTTGGCTGTCGGCCGTCAGCTCTGGGCCGTCAGCAAACTATTCATTTTGTCACGAGACAGGGTCCCGGCGACAGTCGCCCGCCGAGCGAATTTTTCGCACGGGTACAAATCGTGTAGCAAATCAGCGTCCTGGCGGAACGTCAACGCCGATAGGCACATTCTTGTTTCATGGAGAGGCAATTAAACCGATCCCCCGCGACCCCTGTCCCGCGACTGCGGATGGTCAACGCTAACGCGACGATCTTAACTCGCGTGAGTCACAACGGCATCCACGGCTGGCGAATAACCAGCGTTAGCGCGCTGGTCTTGACTCGCGCGACTCCCGTCCCGCGACTGCGGGACGACTCAGCTTAGCCCAGGACGAAGTCCTGGGTAGGATTGCAATAAAGATTCCTGGTCCCGGCAGGGACACCCTATCCAAACACGAACCGCGGGTCGTACTCGACTCCCGATTTCTTCAACAACGTCATGAACTCCTGCTCGAAGCTCCATTTCTGATGGTGAACGGCCTGATTTGCAATGTAATCGATCACGGTTTGGCGCTGCGATTGGCTGACGCTGAACGCACCGTAGCCTTCCTGCCAGGCAAAACTGTATCCATGCTCATGCAGCCACCGGGAACTGCTGCCCTTCAGCTCTTGAATCGCCTTTGCCAGGGGCAGAACTGGCGGGACGGCCATGAGCAAATGGAGATGGTTCGCGGTTCCGCCGGCCGCCAGCAGCAGGATCTTGTTGTCCTGCGCGAGCGCGGCGATATAGCGCCAGAGCGCGTCGCAATCAGGGACGATGTTGGCACGGTTCTTGGTGCTGAAGATGCAATGGACCAGGACAGAGGCGTGCGTGTGGGCCATGTCGCCACGGTAATGCAGATTCGCCGCCGCATTCCGTGACGCATCGCACGCAGGCGTGTGCCGTCCCTGCCGGGACTCGGAGTCTAGAGGGGGGCCTACCCAGGACTTCGTCCTGGGCTAAGCTGAGTCGTCCCGCCGTCGCGGGACGGGTGCGACGCGATTTCATCGCGAGCGTCGCGAAATACGGCGGTGTGTCGGCGACGAATACCGCGGTTTGACGCAACACAATATGCCTGCGCCGTCCCTGCCGGGACTCGCGCTATTCTCCCCGGTCGATCTGTGCTCTCTGCAACGTATCGGAATAATCCACGTACACCGACTTCCACTCCGTGTAGAAATCAATGGCGCCGATACCGCCTTCGCGATGGCCATTGCCCGTGGCTTTCGTCCCGCCGAAGGGCAAATGCACCTCGGCGCCAATCGTCGGCGCATTGATGTAGGTGATGCCGGCATACAGATCGCGCATCGCGGTGAACGCCTTGTTCACGTCCTTGGTGTAAATCGACGACGACAGCCCGTACTCGATATCGTTGGCAATCTCGATGGCATTCTCCAGGCCATCGCACGGGATGATCGAAACCACCGGCCCGAAGATTTCTTCCTGCGCAATGCGCATCTTGGGATCAACATCGGCAAATACGGTCGGCGCAACGAACCAGCCGTGGTTGTACGCCTCGCCTTCCAGGCGATGCCCGCCGCACAGCATCTTCGCGCCTTCGTCCTTGCCGATCTTGATGTACTTCAGGTCGGTCTCCATCTGCGACGAATTGACCGCCGGGCCCATGTCCACGCTCTCGTCCAGACCGTTGCCGATTATCAGCTTCTGCGCGCGCGCAACCAGGCTGTCGACGAACTTGCGATACACACCCTTCTGCACGATGATGCGGCTGGTCGCGGTGCAGCGCTGGCCGGTGGTGCCGAATGCGCCCCACAGCGCGCCTTCCAGCGCGAGGTCGAGGTTGGCATCATCCAGCACGATCATCGGATTCTTGCCGCCCAGTTCCAGCGAGCAATGCTTGAAGGTCTTCGCCGCTTCCTGACCCACGATGCGGCCCACCGCCGTCGATCCCGTGAGCGAAACCGCGCGCACTGTGGGATGCTCGACCATCGGCGTGCCCACTTCGCCGCCGAAGCCGGTGACGATGTTGACCACGCCCGCGGGAATGCCGCCGTCGGTGAGCGCCTGCACGAAATTCAGCGTCGAGAGCGGCGTGTCCTGCGCCGGCTTGATCACCGCAGTGTTGCCGGCGACCAGGGCAGGGAAGAGCTTCCACGACGGAATCGCCATGGGGAAATTCCACGGCGTGATCATGGCGCAGACGCCGAGCGGCTGGCGGATGGCCATGGCGAACTTGTTGGGCAGCTCCGACGGCACGGTCGGGCCAAACATGCGGCGCCCTTCGCCGGCGGTGTAGTAGCCGCAATCGATGGCTTCCTGCACGTCGCCGCGCGTTTCTTTGATGACCTTGCCCATCTCGCGCGTCATCAGCTGCGCGTACTCTTCCTTGCGCGCGATCAGGATCTCCGACGCCTTGTACAGCATCTCAGCGCGGCGCGGCGCGGGCACCAGTCGCCACGTCTTGAAGGCCTGCTTGGCCGCCTCGATGGCGCGTTCACATCTTCACGATCGGACCTCTGGAAGATGCCGACCACCTCGCGCGTGTCGGCCGGATTCAGGTTCTCGAAAGTGCGGCCGGTGTGGCTCTCCACCCACTCGCCGTCGATAAAGTTCTTATAAATGCGCGGCTGAGCGCCGGTGTGAATGCTCGGCGCTTTCTGTTCCATCGTTGCCATAATGAATGTCTCCTGCAATAAACTCGGAATCTTTAATGCTAGCGGGAAGCGTGGAGGTTGTCACTTCTTGGAGCCGTCAGGGCGTCAGCTGTCAGCGGGTGCCCCGGGTCTCACGGTGTTTGAGACCAGGGCCGGTGCAAGCAGCGCTGGAAGCGGTAATAACCAACGCTCGGTTCCTACGTGGAGTTGAGAAGACGCGAGCGCGGTGATGGATCAGAAAACTCCCCGGGTCTCGAAAGTCGCGAGACCCGGGCACTCCGGCGCGCGCTTCATCAAATCTTGATGCCTTCGGCCTCGTGTAGCATCCAATTGTGGTCGCAATAATGGGAGGAAGTCTTCATGCGCAAAATTCTTGGAATCGTAATTCTCATCGCTGCCGTTGCCCTCATCGCACCTCGGCTCACGCGAGCGGACGCTGTTCCCGCCGTCGGCAGCACAGCGCCGGACTTCACCCTCAACTCGCAGGAAGGCAAGCCGGTCACGCTGTCGCAGTTTCGCGGCAAGTGGGTGGTGCTGTACTTCTATCCCAAGGACATGACCAGCGGCTGCACCATTGAGGCGCATAATTTTCAGCGCGACCAGGCGAAGTACGAAGCCAAGAACGCCGTCATCCTCGGCGTAAGCGTGCAGGACAGCCAGTCGCACCAGCAGTTCTGCACTAAAGAAGGTTTGACCTTCAAGCTGCTGGCTGACATTGATGACAAGGTTACCGAGGAGTACGGCTCGCTGAAGAACTATGGCGTGGCCAAGCTCGCCGCGCGCCACACCTTCCTCATCGATCCTCAGGGCAAGATTGCGAAGGAATACATGGACGTCGATCCCAACAACCACAGCCAGCAGGTGCTGGAAGAGCTGACTGCGTTGCAAAAGTAGAGCGCCTTATTACTCTCCTGCGTAATATCCCTCCCGCGTCTGCACGATTAGGTCTTTGTTGGTCGTAGTCAGCGTGATCGAATGGTATCCCGGCGTGGCGTCGGTCTTGGCGGGTGTGAAGCCCAGGTTGTACTGGTTGCGCAGCTCTTCCTCGATCTGGGTATAGATTTCGTTGATCGGTTGCTTCTTGGAGACCTCGAAAAAGCGGCCGCCGGTTTCTTTGGAGATGCGCTGCAGGACTTTCTTTCCGTCATGCGGCTCCTGCTGCGGATATCTTCCGCCACCACCACCGGGATAGCCGCCGCCTCCGGGATAACCACCGCCCATGCCGCCATGGCGTCCCATTCCTGGACCGCTAAAGCTTGGATGACCATAGGCATCGGGATCGGCGTACAGAATGGAATACACCAGCGTGTTGGCCTTCTGGGCGGTCTCGATGGCGCGATCCAGGCTGACCTTGCTGCCAATATCGACGCCATCGGTCAGAAGAATCAGCGCCTTGCGGCCCTCCTGCTTGCGCATCAGCTCATCGGAGGCCAGGAAAATCGCGTCATACAATGTGGTACCGCCGCTGCGGTGCCCGCCGCCTCCACTGCCGCCGCCGCTGGCTTGATTGAACTGGGGCGTGTCCAGCTTGTCCAGCGCGGCCTCCAGCTTCTGGTGCGAAGTGGTCAGGTCCTGAAGCAGTTCGATGTCCCAATCGAAGTGAATGACGAAAGCCTTGTCCTTGTCCACGCGCATCAAGTCGTTGAGAAATCCGTAGCTGGCGATGCGCTCCTGATCGATGAGGCGCCGCTGGCTCATGCTGGTGTCCACCAGAAGGCCAAGCGTTAGGGGGAGATCGGTGTCCTTGGCGAAGTAGTGGATGATCTGGGGATGGCCGTCCTGCGCCAGCTTGAAGTCGTCCTGGGTGAGGTTGCTGACGATCTGGCCTTTTTTGTCGCGCACCGTGGCCAGCACGTTTACAACTTTGACATCGGAGGAAAAAGTGGGCGTCTGGGTCTGCTGGTCGGGCTGTGCCGGCTGACTTTGTGTCTTATCGTTTAGCGTAGGTTTTGTCGTCTGCTGGCTGGGCAGCGAGCGGATCGCCAGGAAGAGGAAAATCGCGGATATGAGCCAGCGTTGGCAGGATGCGACGGACACGGGTCTCCTAACTGGAATTATCGGAGAAAAGTTTCTCGTTCGAGGCGTAGATTACCAGCTTCAGGAACCCTGTGGAGCCGGAGAAGTTGCCGAGCTCAAGCGCATCCAAAGTTTTGGAACTTTCACGGCCGCAAATGTGAATGCGACGGCACCGGGTTGGTATTTGACTCCGGCAAAGCAAAAGCAGATTCCTCGCTTCGCTCGTGATGACAATTCACAAGGCTTTTGTCCCGAGAATATTTCAGGAATCGGGGGATGAAAGACTCTCTTCTCGATCTCTGACTTCTATAATCATACTTTCTCATGCCCCTGACTTCTGCTTTTGTACGTCCGCCAAAATCCAAATTCATTTTTCGTACGGTAATCGCCGTTCTCGTACTGCTTTTGCTGGCGTTTCTCGGCTTTGATTTCTGGTTCTATCGCGCAGTGCGAGCGTCGCTGCCACAACGGGACGGGCCCATGCGGCTCGCCGGGCTCACGGCTCCCGTGATCATTACTTACGATGCCCTGGCCGTGCCTAACATCTCCGCCTCCAACCTGCCCGACCTTTTCTTTGCCCAGGGATACGTCACCGCGCAAGATCGTCTGTGGCAAATGGACATGACGCGGCGCTTTGCCTCTGGCGACCTGGCCGTGGTTCTCGGGCCGAAATATCTGAAGTACGACCGCGAGCAGCGCATCCTTGGCCTGCGGCAGGTTGCCGAGCGCGCGACCGCTAACATGCCGTCGCAGCAGCGGGCCCAGTTCGAAGCCTATGCCGCCGGCGTGAATGCCTACATCGAACAGCACCGCAAGACTTTGCCGCTGGAATTTCGCTTCCTGGGATACGCTCCACACGTCTGGACGGTGGAAGATTCCCTGCTGGTCGGGCTGTCGATGACGGAGTTTCTGAATCATGGCCTCTACAGGGACAAGCTGGAGAAAGAGAAGATCCTGGCGAAGCTTGGCGCGGAGCTGACGGCTGATCTGTTCGTCAACACGTCCTGGCGCGATCATCCGCCCGGCGCCGATGGCAGTCCGATCGAGCTGGAGACTCCGCAGGAAACGACGCCGGATGAGGAAGAGCAGTCGCCGCCGGGGCCTAAGCAGAAGAGTGAAGAAAGGCAGGTCCCTCGCGGGCAAAGTAGTTTGCTGCAGAACCCGGAGAAGCAGAGCCCTCGCTTCGCTCGTGATGACAAAATAAGGAAGCAGCAACGGTGCAGCTGAAGCTGCGCCCTTCAATTCTCGCAGGAGTTGAGCACTCGACGTTTGATCAGCACCTCCGTCCCGGCTCCAACAACTGGGTCATCTCCGGCGCTCATACCGCCTCGGGCAAGCCGCTGTTGTCGAATGATATGCATTTGGACCTCGAGATCCCCAACGTCTGGTACGAAGCCCATCTGACGGCCGGCGACTTTGATGTTGCGGGCGTGACGCTTCCCGGGGTGCCTTACGTTATCGTCGGACACAACCGGCGCATCGCGTGGGGCTTTACCAATCTCGGCCCCAATGTTGAAGACCTCTACGTTGAGAAGTTCAACGACCAGGGCGAATACCTGACGCCGCAAGGCTGGATGAAACCCGAGCATCGTCAGGAAATCATTCGTGTCAAAGGTGAGCCCGAGGTGACGCTCGATGTGCTGACCACTCGCCACGGGCCTATCATCACCGACCTGATACCCGGCGAGAGGCGCCAACTCGCGCTGAAGTGGACCGTGTACGACCTGCAAGCGACGCGCATTCCTTTTTTCGCGATTGATTCGGCGCAGAACTGGCAGGAGTTCGAGGCGGCGTTTTCGCAGCTCGGCGCGCCGGGCCAAAACGTGGTCTACGCCGATGTGGACGGGCACATTGGCTATCAGGCGACTGGGCTGATACCGATTCGTGCTACAGGTGACGGATCGCTGCCCGCGCCGGGCGACGACGATGCTCATGAGTGGGCCGGCTATGTCCCGTACGACGAGCTGCCGAGCGTCTACGATCCGCCGTCAGGGATCATCGCCAGCGCCAATGGCCGCGTCACGCCGGACGGATATCGCTACGAGCTCAGCATCCAGTGGATGTCTCCCTACCGCACGCAGCGCATCTACAAGCTGCTGAACGCGCCGAAGAAGTTCACTCCGGCAGAGCTGCTGGCCATCCAGACTGATGTGGTCTCGCCCTTCGACCGCTTCTGTGCGGAACGCTTCGTCTACGCCATCGACCACACCGCCCATGCATCGGCACGCGCAAAGTCGGCGGCGGAGCTGCTGCGCAACTGGGATGGAACCATGGACGTCGAATCGCCCGCGGCCACCATTGCTGTTTTCTCGCGCGACAAGCTGAAGGAACTACTGCTCCAGCCGCGGCTGGGTGCAGACTGGCAGGACTACAAGTGGTTCATGAGCTCGGTATGGTTGGAGAATGTGCTTGACCATCAACCGCCGCGTTGGCTGCCGCCGGGCTATTCCGGCTACGACGAGCTGCTGACCCGAGCCGTCGAAGAGGCCGTCGACGACGCCAGCGCAACTCGCGCACTCTCGCTGTGGAAGTGGGGACGGGTGCATCGGGTAGACATCCAGCATCCTTTCTGGAGCCACTTCCCAGTCTTGAAAAAGGGCGCTGGGACCGGTAGCCTGCCGCTCTCAGGGGATGAGGAGACGATCAAGATGGTGGCCCCGCACTTTGGACCGTCGGAGCGGCTGACGGTGGACTTCGCGGACCTGGATGCAACCACGCTCGACATCGTGAACGGCGAGTCAGGCAACATCTTCGACGAGCACTTCAACGACCAGTGGGATGCCTATTATCACGGGCGGACGTTTAAGTTGCCGTTCTCGCAGGACGCGGTGCAGCGCGCCGGAGTGCATCACCTGCGGCTGGAACCATGAGCCAGTGGTCAGTGAATAGAGGCTAGTGGTCAGCTGCATCTAAGCTGAAGCGCCGCGACTGCCGTTCTGGCTAGTGCACATAAAGCCTGCTGCGCTAGTCCACCTGGACGATGCCATAGAGGGCGCCGACAAAGGTGATTTGCGTTCCTTGCAGGGTATCGGTGCTGGTGTCGTAGATGTGCAGGTAACCGCCTTCAATGGCGTATACGACGTCCCGTCCGGTGATTGCCAGCAGGCTGGTGATGTTCCCTCGCGGCGGCAAAGCGGCATCTGCCGTGTTGTTGCTTACATTAACAACGGAGAGGCAGCCGGTAGTGGTGTTGCTGCATGAGCTGGCGCCGATGTAGAGCTTGCTGTTCTGAGCGAGAGCCATGGTGGTGTGAAAGCCGTCGGAAATAGGAACCGAATTGGGAGTCAGACGGGTCATGCTTGCGATGTTCACTGCGTCATACGTGGAAATTGTTCCGGGAGGAACAGGGCTTCCGGCAACGTAGAGAGTTGTGCCACTCAGCAAACCCACGCTTGCGCCGCCAACTGGCACGGTGGCCACAATGGTCTGCGAAGCGACATTGAACTCCGTTACCGACGCGGGCTGGCTCGATCCGCATTCCGGACCGCAATTTATAACATACGCGGTATCGCTGCCGGCGGTGAAGAACGCATTGACCGGCCTGGCGAAACCAGGAATGCTGGCATAGGTTACGGGGCTGGCGGCGGTGTTAATGACGGTAAGGGAATCGGAGTTATTGGAGAACACAAGCAGGTATTGTCCATCGGGAGTGACCGCGACGGAGCTGGCGCCCGCCACCGTGTAATTCGCGGTATTCGTGGCGGAACCTAGATCCCATACCTGCACCAGGCCGGGATGACTGCCAGTCACCGCAGCGCTCGGTACCGGTACGTAGACTGTACTGCTGTCGGGCGAAAACAGCGCCATCGAAGTCGGGCCAACCAACGGAAGGGTGCCTGATGTCAGGTCCGTCGAATTGGTCACTATCCACAGCGCAAAACTGCCGGGGTCGTAGACCAGAGTCGTGGTCTTGTTAGGGGTCACCGTTTCGAAAGTCACCGTGCTAGAGGAGACCGTAATGGTCACCGGAGCTCCGGGCACAACCTGGCCGGCCGAGTTCGTAGTTTGCTGCGTATAGGCAGTCGTATCGTTCTGCGTGTTGACGATCTGGAGATTTCCAGTGTAGGTGTTACTGATGAAGGCCGCATTCTGCACGCCCATGGGCGTGGTGGGAGGGCCACTGCCACCGCAGGCCGCGATTACGAGAGCGCTTAACAGCGCGGGAATGAAGGCGGCAACGGGCTTTAATCGGTTGCCTGTTAACACATTATGATTCGGCATGAGAGGCTTTAGACGGTTGGATTATAACAGAGCCCGGCCTGCATCTCCGGCTGCAACTGCATAGCACTTTCCCTGATTTTGCGATAAAGTTTCAACAAGCTTTCCGCTCTTACAGTTTTCGAGACACCATGTCATCAGGATTTCTTTCCCGGTTGCAGAAGGGCGCTGTTTTATGCGACGGCGCCATGGGTACCCTGCTGTACGCCAAGGGCATCTTCATCAACCGCTGCTACGACGAACTGAACCTTTCCGCGCCCGATCTGATCCGCGGCATCCATCAGGACTACCTGAAGGCCGGAGCCGAGGTCATAGAAACAAACACCTTCGGCGCCAATTCGTTTCGCCTGGCCAAGCACGGCTGTGTGGATAGGCTGGCCGACATCAACCGCCAGGGCGCGCGGCTGGCGCGCGAGGCGGCCAAGAACTTCGATGCCTTGGTCGCCGGCGCGGTCGGTCCGCTGGGCGTGCGCATCGAACCGCTGGGCAAGATTTCCCTCGCCGAGGCGCGCGAGGCTTTCCGCCAGCAGATCGCCGCGCTCAACGAAGAGGGCGTCGACCTGCTGATCCTGGAAACGTTTGGCTATCTGGAAGAATTGCATCAGGCGATGCTGGCCGCGCGCGAAGTGAATCCGGAGCTGCCGGTCGTGGCGCAGGTGACCATCGACGAAGACGGCAACTGCCTGGACGGCTCCAGTCCCGAGCACTACGGCCCACAGCTGGAAGCCTGGGGCGCCGACGTCATCGGCTGCAATTGCAGCGTAGGTCCGGTGGCCATGCTGGACGCCCTGGAGCGCGTGCGCGCGGTCACGACCGCGCCGCTGTCGGCGCAGCCCAATGCCGGAATTCCGCGCTCGGTCGAGGGCCGCAACATCTATCTCTGCTCGCCGGAGTACATGGCGAACTACATGGAGCCCTTCGTCAACGCCGGCGTGCGCCTGATTGGCGGCTGCTGCGGCACTACGCCGGAGCACATCCACACCATGAAGCTGTTCCTGAAGGTGGGGGCGGCGCGCGCCTCGTCCTACAAGGTCACCAAGAGCCACGGAAGCCAAGCCGGTCGAACCGCCGCCGCTCGGCCAGCGCTCCAACCTGGGCCGCAAGATCGCCGACGGGCGAGTTCGTGACCATGGTGGAGATCGTTCCGCCGCGCGGCATCGACGCCAAGCGCGAGCTGGAAGGCGCGAAGTTCCTGAAGTCGGTGGGCGTGGACGCGGTGAACATTCCCGACAGCCCCGCGCCTCGGCCCGCATGAGCAATCAGGCGCTATGCCTGCTGGTCAAGCAGCAGGTGGGCATCGAGCCCATCCTGCATTACACCTGCCGCGATCGCAATGTGCTGGGCATCCAGTCGGACCTGCTGGGCGCCAGCGCCATCGGCATCCGCAATCTCATCTGCATCACCGGCGATCCGCCGAAGATGGGCGATTATCCCGACGCGACCGCGGTCTTCGATGTGGACTCCATCGGCCTGGTCAACATCGTTCACAACCTGAATCGCGGCCTGGACATTGGCGGCAATCCCACGGGGAACTCGACCGCGTTCGTCATCGCGGTGGGCGCCAATCCCGGCAGCCCGAATCATCGACGAGGAGATTCGCCGCTTCGAGTACAAGGTGGAAGCCGGCGCGGAGTTGGCCGTCACGCAGCCGGTCTTCGATATTCGCCTGCTGGAGGAGTTTATGCGCCGCATCGAGCATTGCCGCGTGCCGGTGGTGGCCGGCATCTGGCCGCTCACCAGCGACGCGCAATGCCGAGTTCATGAAGAACGAGCTGCGCGTCTCCATTCCCGACGAGATCTTCGCCCGCATGGCCAAGGCGACCACCGCCGATGCCGCCCGCGCCGAAGGCGTGGCCATCGCCCGCGACATGCTCTCCGCGGTCAAGAACATGGTGCAAGGCGCGCAGATCAGCGCTCCTTTCGGCCGATATTCCTGCGCCGTGGATGTGCTGGAAGCGCTGGGAACGAGCAGGCGCGAGGCGGTGTAGCAAGGCGGGGGATTTGGCCCCCTGAGCTTGCCGGAGGGTGCTATTGGGGCAGCCATCATTCACTATTTCCATTTACAGAGAGACATCGAAAGGAAATGCCCATTGCGGGGCCTGGGAGGGCCCTAGATTCGACGATTGCGTGGCCGGAGGTATCTGGGGTCGTCCGGAACGCTGGAGCCCGCCAGAACGTCTCTAAACGCCAAGGCTGGCGTTTTCCCGATTTGGAACCGGATGCCGCCTCTGACGATCACGATTTGAACTACAATCGCGTGGGGAGTTCAACCTTGCCTAAGTTTGAAGAGTGTCTGGAACGGCTGGAGAAGATCGTCGCGGAGCTGGAAAAGGGCGAGGTGTCGCTCGACCGCGCGCTGGAGCTCTTTGACGAAGGCATGAAGCTCTCTGGCTCCTGCCGAAAAGAGCTGGAAGAAGCCGAAGGCAAGGTGGAAATCCTGCTGAAGCGCAACGGCAAACTACAGCCGGAAGCCTTCGAATCCGCGACCCAAAGCGGGGATGAGCGCGGGTAGGTCTGCCGGCGGCGCTGCTGCCGCCGACAATTACCAACGACATCCGTTTTATAAGCTCTGTTCTCCTTTCGCCTAGCCGAGCGAGTTTGCGCCGCGTCAACCACCGCCTGAGCAATTGGGCATGGTATGGTTATAAGCATCATGGCCAAGAAATCTAAGATTGTTGCCCACCTTCCCGCCGCGGTCGAGCTTTCCGAGCGGACTACGAAAAATTCCTTGGTAATCGACGTCATTCTCTCAGGGTCAAAAAAGGGGGAATTACACATCGCGCAAGGCTCTGTCGAGTGGTGGCCTGCCTACAATGATGTTAATGCCCACCGCCTCGGATGGGCTAAGTTCATCAAAAAGCTTGAAGAAGAGATGCCTATACGTCGTTCCAAGCGATAGTTTCAAAAAGCGAACCGCCCAATAATCTTGCCGCTAACTCTTCACCCCAAATTCTTGCGCCAGTCGGTTTCTTCGACGAACTGTTTGGAATCACGCCAGCCTGCCTGCACTTTCACGAACAGCTCGAGAAATACTTTCGTGTTCAGCAATTTTTCAATCTGTAATCTAGCGGCTGTGCCAATCTTCTTCAGCGTGGCTCCCTTCTTGCCGATCAGGATAGCCTTCTGGCCTTCGCGCTCGCAGAAGATCGCTGCCGCGATGCGGGTGAGCCTTGCGCCCTCCTCGTACTGCTCAATCAGCACGGTCGTCGAGTAGGGAACTTCCTGGTCGGTGGTTAGCAGCACCTGCTCGCGAATCAGTTCGGCTACCAGGAAGCGTTCCGGCTGGTCGGTGAGCTGATCCTTGGGGAAGTATCGTGGGCCGTCAGGCAGCGCTCTGACTACCGTATCCAGGAGCATGTCGAGGCCGTCGCGCTTGAGGGCCGAGATGGGAATGACTTCGGCGAAATCGTGCGCCGACTTGTACTCCGCGATCAGGGGCAACAGCTTCTGCTTGTCCAGGGCATCAATCTTATTCAGCAGCAGCAGACAGGGCTGCCCACTTTTCTTGACGATGTCGAGGGCGAACTCGTCGCCGGTACCGAACTTGGCGGTGGCATCCACGATGAGCAACAGCAGGTCGCAGCCTTCCAGCGCGTCATAGACTTCCTTCATCATGCGCCGGTTGAGCGAGTTGATGGGCTTGTGAATGCCGGGTGTGTCGACCAGGACAATCTGTCCTGCCGGACGCTTGCCCTTGCGTTCAATGTTGATGATTCCCTGGATGCGATTGCGCGTGGTCTGGGGTTTGCGGGTGACGATGGCCAGCTTCTCGCCGACCAGCGCATTCAGCAGGGTAGACTTGCCTGCGTTCGGACGTCCGATGATGGAGACAAAGCCGGAGCGGAATGCCATCAGGCCCTGACCTGTCTGGGCTGAAGAGTGACGCGAACGCGGCCGACGCGGCGCTCGGTAGACTCCAGCACCTCGAAGCGCAGGCCATTCTCTTCGAACACCTCGCCGGCCTTGGGAATGTGTCCGGCTAGTTCGCTGACCAGACCGGCGATGGTGGTCGCCTCTTTCTCGTCGGGCCGTACGCCGAGCAGCTTGTCCAGCAGGTCGACATCGGTATTTCCGTTGAAGATATAGGAGGTGTCGCTCTCTTTCACAACTTCTGCCTTCTCATGCTCGTCGCGGATTTCGCCGACGATCTCCTCCACCAGATCTTCAATGGTCACCAGTCCGGCAACGCCGCCATATTCGTCGATCACGATGGCCAGGCGGGCGTTGTCGCGCTGCATCTCGCGCAGCAACTCGCTGCCCAGCTTGGTCTCGGGAACAAAGTACACGTCGGGTTTCATCAGGTCACCGACGGTCCGGGTGTGCGCCTCGACGTCCGCAACCTGCAACACGTCCTTGGCGTAAACAATTCCCATGATGTGGTCGATGTCGCCTTCGTACACCGGAATACGCGAGTAGGGATATTTCTTCAGTAGCTCAGTAAACTTTTCGACCGTGGTTGCGGCCGGGACGGCGACGATCTCCGGCCTCGCCGTCATTACGTCGCGAACGGTCTTGTCTCCGAACTCCACCACCGACTGGATGAGATCGCGATCGCTTTCCTCCAGGATTCCCTCTTCCTGTCCGGCCTCGATCAGGGCGTCCACGGCTTCGGACGGGTGCTCTGGCTGTTGGTCGCCGTGCTCCTTGCTCAGGGAGGCGACGGAAAGTCCAAAGCCGAGAATCAGGGTCGCCGGCAGCGCGAGATAGATGAGACCCCGTAGTACAGGGGTCCACTTCGCCAGCCATTCTCCCTTGGTGCGCACGAAAAAGACATAAGGCAGCAACTGATGAAAGATGACAATGATGAAGATCAGGCTGACGGCAGCCTGCACCAGGTCAAGCACCACCCAGCGCTTCTCCATGAACAGCACGTAGCCGATGAGTACGCCAATACTGGCCGTGCAGAGCTGCGTCAACACCGCCATAGAGAGCGCAGCGCGCTCGCGGCTGACATGCAAACGCGGCTCGACGCGTTCCTCGTAGGCGTCGATATTTTCCTGGAACTCGCGCGCCAGGAACTTGCCCATCTCAGCGTGCAGGCGGTCAACATAGGAGACGAGGGTGAGTAACCCCACCAGCACTAGCAGCAGGATGGATAACGGAAGGGTCATCTCCGGCGTCCTGCTCTTGCCACGGATTTGCGGGGTGATGTCACCAAACGCTTACTGGCATTGTTGTGAGTTCTCTCGATAAGTCCTACCGGCAGCTTGAGTGCCTCGCGCAATTTGGCTTCCTGCGCTCGCATCTCGCCGTCATCGGCCTCGTGATCGTAGCCCGCAAGGTGTAAGAGTCCGTGCAGGATAAGGACCTTCAATTCAGTTTCGGCCGAATGCCCAAGCGCCGCGGCGTTAGCGGCCGCAATCTCCGCCGAGATCGCAATATCTCCAGCCAGCTTGGGGATGTTCGAGGGAAAAGAAAGTACGTCCGTAGGCGTATTTTTCTTGCGAAAGCGGTGGTTGAGTTCCCGCATCTCACGGCTGGACGTGATGCGAATATTCACTTCGCCGCGCAATTTCATCGCGCGCCGTGCTCTTGCCGCAAACAGCGCCAAGCTGCGTTCGCGAATACCGTCTTCGTCGTGCTCCAGGATAACCACTTTCGTCTTAAACAAATGGGAGGGCAAGGAGCCCTCCCACAATATGGTACCAAATTTCTTACTCTGAAATGCGATCGGGCGCCGGCGGAGACGCCTCGGCAGGAAGCGGTTCCGCCAGAGGAGCTTCGGGCTCGATGCTGGTGGTGTATACCCTGCCGTCGCTGGTGTGCGCGGCCGCATAGCCGTTGCCATTCTTAAGTTCCAGCGAAAGCGAGAGCTGCTCGTTGCGGCCTTTGTGGTCCTCATAGGCGCGAATGATGCGTTGGACCAGGTGATGCCGCACCACGTCGCCTTCGTCGAAGTGGCAGAAGTGTATGCCCTCAACCTTGCCCAGAATCTCCACTGCCTCGACTAATCCACTGCGGTTCGCGTTGGGCAAATCGATCTGGGTGACATCGCCAGTGATGGCCGCCTTGGAGTTGAAGCCCAGGCGGGTGAGGAACATTTTCATCTGCTCGGAGGTCGTGTTTTGCGCCTCATCGAGAATGACGAAGGCGTCATTCAAGGTCCGCCCGCGCATGAATGCAATGGGCGCGATCTCGATGACGTTCTTCTCCAGATAGCGATCAACTTTGTCGGGCTCAAGCATGTCGTAGAGAGCGTCGTACAGCGGGCGAAGATAGGGATCGACCTTCTCTTGCAGCGTTCCCGGCAGAAAGCCCAGACGCTCGCCGGCTTCCACCGCCGGGCGCGCCAGGACGATGCGGTTCACGCGCTTCGACAGCAGCGCCGAAATAGCCATGGCAACCGCGAGGTAGGTCTTGCCGGTTCCCGCGGGGCCAATGCCGAAGACCATGTCATGCTTCTCGATGGCTTCCAGATAGCGGCGCTGATTGATGCTCTTGGGCTGCACGGTGCGCTTGCCAAACGAGCGTTGCTTGCCGGCCTCAGCCAGACTGCGCAGAGTGGCCGTGGAGTCGGAGGTCAAGACGCGAATCATGGCGCCCAGATCGCCGTTGACAAAGTTATGGCCGTTACGCAGCAGGTGGTCATAGTCGGAAAAAACCTGCTCGGCACGGCCAACGTCGATGGCCGCACCGGTGATCTCAACGGACTCGGCGCGCAGGTTGATGGCGACGTTCATACCATTTTCCAGCAGGCGCAGGTTTTCGTCTCGGGGACCAAACAGGGTCGCGATATTCGGGCTTATTTCAATGTTCTTCTTCATCTTTTATTCAGGGCCGGAAGACAGCCTCCAATGGTCGGGAAAAGACCGATTCGCGCCGTTTTGGCGCGGACGGGCTGATTGAGACCGATGACCGGAAGCTGGATGCATCAAAGGCCAAACAGCTTCGGTCTGACATTGACGTGCGCGACGGCGTGGGGCAACGGAGGAAGGGATTGCGGCCGGAAGTTCGTCCAAGCCAAAAACAACTCTCATTGGCCGATAGCGTAATCCCGAATCGGAACGGAGTCAATGCTGCTAAAGCGCTATTCCGTGTTGATTGAGGTACGTTTCTTGAATCCTGGGTCAAAATTCCCTTCCACTATTTTAGATGACAGGGCACGGCAAAAGGAGCGCTCGCGTGGGCAGGAGTAGCTCTGATTAAGTCTGGGTTTTGAAAGGGCACGGCTTCAGCCGTGCCGTAACCCTCGCAAGATCAAATGGGCTTTAGCCCCTGAGGGAGCGAGCGGTAGCTTAATCAGAGCCTTCCTGTGTCTTTTTGCCTGGTGGGATCGGCGACCGGCTGGGCGCAGTCACCAACACGAGGCTAGCAGCATCTTGTGAACAGAAGTTTAAGAGCGTGGGAATTGGAGGGCCGGATTTTGGGAGCCCGCAATACGCCACTCGTCAGCCAATCGCCGAGGCCGATCCTTTGCCTCAGACGCAGGATAGGGATTTGTGTTCGACAGCATCTTCAATCGGAATCGGAATCGGAATCGGAATCGGAATCGGAAGGGGAGACCTGCAAGCCGGGAACGCCCGTCAGCAAGGTAACAAAGACGGAGCGAAACTGTTCGAACAGCAGCTCGAGTTCCCCGACTTCATCGTGGGAACTGACCTGAATTTCCGATTCATAATCTCCGCCAACCACCCGGGTAGCGATACGGATGATGTGCTGGAGGCGGCGAAAAACCAGGCGGTTCAGCAGCATCAGCACCATCACCATGCCAAGGGTCAGGGCCGCGACGGTCATTAACACCAGCACCTTCTGGGTGTGTTGCATGGCCAGGTAAAACTCAGAGATGTTCCGAACGACGAACATCGCGCCCACGGTCTTTCCGGATGCGTCACGGATGGGAAAAATGCCTCGTACAAAGACTGAATTGGCTTCTTTATACCGTTCCAACACCTGCCCCTGAGCTTGAATTGCCGACAAGTCGCCCTGGAAGCGGAGGATGGTATCGGAAGCGGTGGTCCTGTCAGCGACGACGAAGCTGGAGTTGTCGTTCCAATTGTCGCGGCGCTTCCAGACCGCACTCGATTCGGTCCACATTTCGCGGTTCAGGAAATTCTTGCTGAGCAGCAGTCCGTAGTCGTTTCCGGTCTGCTGTTGCATGGCATGAATAAACTGGCCAAACTCTTCGCCAAATTCCACATAGCCGATGAGCCTACCGTTCGCGTCGAACACCGGGCGGAGAGTGCGCAAGGCAAATCCCGCCTTGGCCAGCTCGTTGCCGACCACCAGAGCGTGGGTACGCGTGACTTCCTTGTCCATGAAGCGATTCAGTTGATCGCCGAATTTTGCCGGGTTGTGCAGGCGGAGCAGGACCCGCATATCGGGCTCAGGCGTGTGAAACATCCAGTTGGTTATGCCCTGAGCTTTCAACTCCGCGTACAAAGGGGCGGTCAGTTCAAGCAGGCGGCCACGGTCCTGGCTGGCCAGGGCATCGCGAATCTGGGGATTGGCGACGAGGGTGTCGCTGACGGCGGTCATTTTGCTGATCTCGCGGGCTTGCAGGATGGTGAACAGCTTTTGCGCACTCAGGACCGACTCGGACGCCAAGGCTTGCGAGTTGCGTTCGAACCCGTAGCGCATCATGGCCAGAATGCCGCCTACCCCGACGATGAGGCATGCGAGTAATGCTGCCAGTACCTTGGTCCGAATCGAGTTCCATTTCATGCGGACACCTCTTACAAGTTCAGGTTCAGCACTTCCCGGGCTGCCAGTTTGAGTTTGGCAATCGCCTGCGGATCATCGGGAGTGGCGGGAGAGATCAGGGCAAGAATTTTGCCGGAGCGCAATCCAATCTTGCCTTTCATCTCCATGGGATCGAGGCCGGCGCTTTTGATCTTTTCCTCAATCCGCAATCGCAGATCGTAAAGTTGACTCACGACGCAATTCCCTTCCTGGCAGCATTGACGCCCGGGCCTGGGAGTTTACTCGGCGTAGTACGTCATTGTTCTTTTTATCGGGAAGAATTTGGCAAACGTTAATTTGCGGTGGCGACTTTAGAATCCCGGGAGTTGGGCGGTTTGAAATTTGCGCGCTTAACCCGTCTCGCGTGCAGGACGCCTTGAGAGGCCACTGAAAAAGCCCGTTTCCGCGCATTTGAAGGGGCGCACCTTTAGGTGCGCCGTCGCAAGTTCTTTGAGATTTGTCATCACGAGGAGGCCTTTAGGCCGACGAGGGATCTGTTTTCGCCCTTTTTCAGCGGCTTGTTGAGGCGTGCATGGACTTGTCGTGGACTTGCCGCTGGACGCCTGCTTCCGGTAAGATCAACTATCCGGCTTACGTCGAGATTCTTCAGCAAGGATTACAGCAAAGCATGGCAGACCATTTTTCCGCGCTCAAGCGTGCGCGTCAAACCGAGACCAAGACAACCACCAACCGCGCCAACAAGTCGCGCCTGCGCGGAGCGCTGCGTTCCCTGAAAGAGGCCATTGCCAAGGGCGACAAGGAAGCTGCCCAGAGCGCCTATCGCGCCACCGTTTCCGTTGTTGATAAGGGCGTGCAGAAGGGCGTTCTCCACAAGAACACCGCCAGTCGCTACAAGTCCCGCCTCAGCAAACGGGTGAAGGCTGTCGGGGCGAAGTAGGGCAGTCCCGCAGGGGAACAGCGGACAAGGTAAACGGTCATGTTCCCCACTCGTTTCAAAGCACCGATTTCTCGCAGTCTCTCATGGCCGATTCGCGCCAAAGAACTCTCTGACGCCTTGGCGGGCACGCCTCAGGCAGAGAAGCTAACTGTCAGTTTTCATCATTACGAACCGATGGATCGCCGTGGGAAACCTCGCGCGATCCTGAGCGTCCACTATCACGGAGAAGAATGGGTGCACAGCGCGGTGGGCTCTGCGGAGGAATGGTCGATCCGAGTCGCTCCAGTTCCACGCGATCTCCGACATCTGGTAAACGGGTTACTCAGGAATGAGGCATTGCCGGCAATGCGGAATTGGCTAATGGAACGGAAGAATCTCCACGGTCGTTTCGGTGGGCAAGCTTTCTCTGCAATTTTCGATGAGCGAACCGAAAGCTTGACGATGGACACTACCAGACGCCGGGCGAGACGTTCTCCATGTGACGGCAAGTCGGGATTTCTTGGGGCGCGCAAATGCAGTTTTTGCGAGAACGTGTGCCGTCCCTACGGGACTCGGATCATATTTCCGACCTTACCCAGGGCTTACGCCCTGGGCTATTATCGTTCCGCCCTCCGGGCTGGATCAACGCCCCGCATCGGCTGACTGCTAACTGCTGCCTTTCGTACCGGAGTTAAAGCAGATCCCTCGCTTCGTTCGTGATGAGAATTCTGATGCCTCGTTGCCCCATTGGCTAAATGCCAAGTGCTAACTGCCCAGTGCTAACTGCCCAGTGCTAACTGCCCAGTGCTAACTGCTTCAGCGGTTGGCCAGGGTTCGGACTTCCGCTAAGCCAAGCAGTCGCTGATCCGCCGTGGCCAATACCAGGTCCAGCACTTGCGCGGTGGCCGCGAGCATTCGATCAGCGGGATCCTGATGTAAGGGAAGACGGCTGGCCGCCAGTGCGATCTCGTGCGTGAGCGGCGCTTCCCTCGTAACCGCAGTCGCGTCCCGCAGCCACAGCTCTATATCGGGGGGAAGGCGGATTCTGCCTTTGCTATGCAGGGTTAGCGCTTCCCACGTGCTGATTGGAGACAGCCAGAGGTCGTTCGCCGGATGGCGCAACTCGCGCAGGAGCCGTGGGCCAAGCCGTCGCGGCTCAAGATATGCCCATAGCCAGATGTGGGTGTCGAGCAAGATCTTCAACCGCGCAGCGCCTCCCAGTCGGCTGGGTCGTTGGCGGGAGAAATGATGTCGCCCAGAATCTTCGCCGTGGCTTTGCCGGAGCCAATCCAGGCATTGCGATCCACCTGGACTTGCGCCGGCGGCACGACATCGGCGACCGGCTTGCCGAACCGGGTTACCCGAATTGGCTGCTTAGTCTTGCACACCTGCTGTAGCAGCGAGAGGCACTTGGCCTTGAATTCCGAGATGGCGATTTCCTGCATGACCTATCCTAGACCATAATCCTAACCATAGTCAATGCCATGGTCAATCTCCCGATCTCGACAAGGGATAGCGCCGTGTGGCGGCTTGATTATGATCTGAATGCGCTCTACGCCGGAACATACCGTTTGATGGCGATGTCGCGCGAGCGTTTTCGCGTTCTCGCCACGTCGTAGGCGAGTTGCATGCGCAGCAGGTGGTCCATGTCCGGGCCAAATGCCTTCTCGATGCGGAGTGCCATGTCCGGCGTCAAAGCAGCTTTCCCGTGCAGAAGGTCGGAGAGCGTGGCACGCCGCACCCTCAAAATCTCCGCCGCCTTCGATACGTTGAGGCCCAGGGCTTCAATGATCTCGGTTCGGATCAGGTCGCCCGGATGGGGCGGGTTCTTCATAGGCATTTCCCGGCCTCCTAGTGGTAATCGATCAAGTCGATATCGCTGGCGCTGTTCGCCTCTTGGTCGTAACGGAAAATCAAGCGCCAGTTTCCCGTGACGGTCAAGCTCCAGAATTCCTTCAGGTCGCCTCTCAGCGGGTGAAGTTTCCATCCGGGAAACCGGCCCACTTGGTCAAGATCGTTAGCGGTCTCCAGTGCGAACAGCAGCTTGCGCAGCTTGTCAGCGATTGCGGGCGGTACTCCTTTGATGTTGCCATCGTCATGGAGGCGTCTGAGCCCTTTGTGGCGAAATCGGACAAGCTGCATCTCATCCCTTCATTGGTTTATTATGTACGGTTATACCGTACGCATCAACTCTATTCGAGCCTGGGAGAAAAGATTCCGTGTAGGTAGAAAGATGTTGGACCTTTGGCGGGAGGCTTTCTTGTTCTCTTGTCCGCGGCTAAAGCGCCAAGCGCTGTTTCTCTCACTTCGCCGCCGCGACTCTCTCGGCGTGCAATTGCTGCAAGGCGTAAACCTTCGCTTCGCCGCGCTGTAATGCGGCGATGCCGTCGCAGGCCGCCTTGGCTGCGGAGAGCGTGGTGATGGTGGGGATGCGGGCCATCACGGCGGCGCGGCGGATGGCTTTCTCGTCGAACCAGGGCTCAACTCCGTGCGGGGTATTGATGATGAGATGAATGCGCTCGCCTTTGATGAGGTCGACGACGTTCGGCCGGCCTTCCTTCACTTTGTAGACGCGCTCGACGCGCAGGCCTGCGTGTTCCAGGACGCGCGCAGTGCCGTGCGTGGCGACGATGCTGAAACCGAGTTCGACAAAGCGCCGCGCCAGCTCAGGCATGAAGGGCTTGTCGCGGTCGTTGCCGCTCATGAAGACCGTGCCCGAGGTCGGCAGCGTCTGTCCCGCGGCGGTTTGCGCCTTGGCGAAGGCTTCGCCGAAGTTGTCAGCCACGCCCATCACCTCGCCGGTGGACTTCATCTCCGGGCCGAGCACGGTATCGACGCCGGGAAACTTTCCCCACGGAAACACGGGAGACTTAACAAAATAAAAGTTGCCGGTGTCGAGGTCACTCTGGCGCTCGATGTTTTCCGGAAGAAATTCACGCAGCTTGCGGCCAGTCATGAGGCGCGCGGCAATCTTCGCCAGCGGTATGCCCGTTGCTTTCGAGACGTAGGGAACAGTGCGCGAGGCCCGCGGATTAACCTCGATGACGTAGACGCGATTGCGTTGAATGGCGTACTGCACGTTCATCAAGCCGATAACTTTGAGCGCGCGGGCGAGCTGGAAGGTGTATTGGCGAATGGTGTTGAGCAGGTGTTTAGGAATATCGACCGCGGGCAACACGCAGGACGAGTCGCCGGAGTGGATGCCGGCTTCTTCGATGTGCTGCATGATGCCGCCGATGACGACGTCCTCACCGTCGGACATGGCGTCAACATCAATCTCGGTTGCCGACTCGAGGAAATGATCGATCAGCACCGGGCGCTCCTGCGAATACTCGACTGCCTCCTTCATGTACTGCATGAGCGAGTCGTCATCGTAGGCGAGTACCATGGCGCGCCCACCGAGGACGTACGACGGCCGCACCAGCACCGGATAAGAGATGCGGTTGGCATTGGCCAGCGCTTCTTCCACGGTGGCTGCGGTTGCGCCGCGCGGTTGCGGAATCGAGAGCTCTTCCAGCAGTTTGCCAAAGCGACGGCGATCCTCAGCGAGATCGATGTTCTCGGGCGAGGTGCCGATGATGGGCACGCCCGCAGCTTTGAGTGGCAGCGCGAGGTTGAGCGGCGTTTGCCCTCCAAATTGCACGATGACGCCGACGGGCGCGCCGCCTGACGCCTCGTGCTCGTAGACAGCCATCACGTCTTCGTAGGTGAGCGGCTCGAAGTAGAGACGATCGCTGGTGTCGTAGTCGGTGGAGACGGTCTCAGGATTGCAGTTGATCATGATCGTCTCGTAACCGTCTTCGCGCAGTGCAAAAGCCGCATGGCAGCAGCAGTAATCGAACTCGATTCCCTGGCCGATGCGGTTGGGGCCGCTGCCCAGAATGATGACTTTCTTGCGATCGGTGGGCGCGGCCTCGTCCTCTTCCTCGTAGGTGGAATAGAGGTACGGCGTGTAGCTTTCGAACTCGGCGGCGCAGGTGTCGACGCGCTTGAAGACCGGGCGGACGTTGTGTTCCTTGCGGAGCTGGCGGATCTTTTCGGCCGCCGCACGGCCGTTCTTCATGTTCAGCGCTTCACCCAGACGCGCATCGGAGAAACCCATGCGCTTGATCTCACGCAGGCGGTCGGCATCGATTGGTTCGGTGCCCAGCTTGGCCTGCACATCGGAAATTTCTTTGAGCTGGTGCAGGAACCAGGGATCGATATTGGTCATCTGCGCGATCTCGCGGACGCTCATGTCCTGCGATAGCGCGTAGCGAATGTACTGCAAGCGCTCGGGGTGCGGGGTAACTAACCGTTTAGTTAAGATCCGCGGCTCGATCTCATCAGCGTCCATGCGCTTGCCGGTATCGAGCGAGCGCACGGCTTTCAGCAATGCTTGCTTGAAGGTGCGGCCGATGGCCATCACCTCGCCGACCGACTTCATCTGCGGGCCAAGCGACTCGTCCGCGCCGGGAAATTTCTCGAACTGCCACTTGGGAATTTTGACGACGACATAGTCAAGCGTCGGCTCAAAACAGGCGGGCGTCTTGCGCGTGATGTCGTTGGTGATCTCGTCGAGGGTATAGCCGATGGCGAACTTGGCCGCGATCTTCGCGATAGGAAAGCCGGTGGCCTTCGATGCCAGCGCCGAGGAGCGCGAGACGCGCGGATTCATCTCGATCACCACCATGCGCCCGTTATGCGGATCGACGGCGAACTGGATGTTCGAGCCGCCAGTCTCGACGCCGATCTCGCGGATGACGGCGATAGCTGCGTCGCGCATGGCCTGATACTCGCGATCGGTGAGCGTCTGCGCCGGCGCGACGGTGATGGAGTCGCCGGTGTGCGTGCCCATGGGATCGAAATTCTCGATGGAGCAGATGACGATGACGTTGTCGGCGAGGTCGCGCATCAGCTCCAGTTCGTATTCTTTCCAGCCGAGCACGGATTCTTCCAGCAGCACTTCGTGGACCGGCGAGAGATCGAGGCCGCGGGCCAGCAGTTCCAGCAGCTCTTCGCGGTTATAGGCGATGCCGCCGCCGGTGCCCCCAAGGGTGAACGATGGCCGCAGGATCACCGGGAAGCCGATCTTGCTGCTGAAGTCGATGCCGTCCTTCAGATTGTTGACCAGCGACGATTTCGGGACGTCGAGGCCGATGGCGGTCATCGCGTCTTTGAAGAGCAGGCGGTCTTCGGCCTTCTTGATGGCGCCGAGCTGCGCCCCGATGAGCTGCACGTTGTACTTCTCGAGCACGCCGCCATCGGCCAGCTCGACCGCGAGGTTCAGCGCGGTTTGGCCGCCGACCGTTGGCAGGAGAGCAAAGACGCCGGGGGTATTGTTCACGGCCAGCATCTCGGCTTCGACGCGGATGATCTCTTCCAGATAAGTACGGGTGAGGGGCTCGATGTAGGTGCGGTCGGCCATCTCGGGATCGGTCATGATGGTGGCCGGGTTGGAGTTGGCGAGCACAACTTCGTAGCCTTCGGACTTGAGCGCCTTGCAGGCCTGCGCGCCGGAGTAGTCGAACTCGGCCGACTGGCCAATGACGATCGGCCCGGAGCCGATAATGAGCACTTTCGCGATGTCGTTGCGGCGTGGCATGAGTTTTATTTCTTTTTAGCTATCGGCTCTTCTGATTGAAGTACGCTGACCGAATTAGAAGAATTGTCATCACGAGCGAAGCGAGGGATCTGCTGTTCGTCCGCACTGGCAGGATCCAGCATTTTGATCGGCTTTCCCCACTCGAGCGACAAGTCTTCCCAAGTCGGATTGACACTCTCGATCAAGGCAACTCTCTTTCCGCGATCCCAGCTCTTGATTTCCTTCTCCCGCGCGATCGCATTTCCGATGTAGTGAAAGCGCTCACAATAGACCAGGCGATTGATTCTGTACCGTTGCGCGAATCCTTCGATTTCGCCGTGCTTGTGCTCCAGCACTCAGCGCTCAATGTCATTCGTTACACCGGTGTAAATGCGGCGCGACTTGCTGGCCATGATGTACACCCAAAAGCGCCATTGACGATTCATAGTTCCCTGCCATTACCGGCGAACAGCAGATCCCTCGTCGGCCTAAAGGCCTCCTCGTGATGACAATTCAGGCGGTGCGGTCGGTAACGGCCTCCTCCTATGGACACTGAGTCTTACTTCCCCTTCCATTCCTCCATCATCTTCACAAAGTCCTTGAACAAATAGTGCGAGTCGTGGGGGCCGGGCGCGGCCTCGGGGTGGTACTGCACGCTGAATAGCGGTAGCGAGCGGTGACGCAGGCCTTCCAGCGTGTTGTCGTTGAGGTCGATGTGGGTCAGGTCGACTTCGCTCTGCTTCAGCGAATCGGGATCGACGGCGAAGTTGTGATTGTGCGCGGTGATCTCGACTTTGCCGTTGGTCAGATGCTTTACCGGATGATTGCCGCCGTGGTGTCCAAACTTCAGCTTGTAGGTCTTGCCGCCCAGCGCGAGGCCAACCAGCTGATGGCCGAGGCAGATTCCAAAGATGGGCACGCGTCCCATCATCTTGCGAATGCTTTCCTGCGCGTAGGTCACGGGCTCAGGATCGCCCGGACCATTCGAAAGAAAAACTCCGTCAGGCTTCAGTGCGAGCACGTCTTCGGAGGTAGTTGTCGCCGGGACAACGGTTACGGTGCAACACTCGCCCACCAGGCGGCGCAGGATGTTGTGCTTGATACCGTAGTCGTAGGCGACGACGTGGTATTTCGGCGGGGCATCCTTCACGCCGACGACTTCGGTGGGCTCATGCGAGCGCACGCCTTCATCCCACTGATACACACTGCGCGTCGTCACTTCTTTTGCGAGATCGGTGCCATCCATCTTCGGAATCGAGCGCGCCTTGGCGATCAGCTTGTCGGTGTCCGCCTCCAGCATAGAGATGACGCCGCGCATAACACCGTGATCGCGCAAGTGCCGCACCAGCGCGCGAGTGTCGATTTCGGCGAGCACGGGAACTTTGTAGCGCTCCAGATACTCTTCCGCGACCTCCTGCGAGCGCCAGTTGGAACTCACACGCGAAAACTCGCGCACGATCAGGCCCTCGATGTAGGGGCGCGTAGATTCGTTGTCGTCGGAGTTGGTGCCGTAATTGCCGATTTCAGGATTGGTGAGGACTACGATCTGGCCGGCGTAGGAGGGGTCGGTGAAAATTTCCTGGTATCCCGTGATGGAGGTGTTAAAAACAACTTCCCCGTAACATTCACCTTTAGCTCCGTAGCCTTTGCCGCGGAAGATCCGTCCATCTTCCAGCGCAAGGATTGCCTGCATTCGAACTCCGGGGAGTGGATTTTAATGATTTTATCAGGGAAAGAGCGAGCGCATAAGAGGTGACAAGCGAGAAATCGCAAAGTGCACAGAGGCCTGTGCAGATTGGCAAGCGTCCCAGCGGCGACGAGGGCGAAAAGCAGATCCCTCGTCGGGCTGAGTGAGTGCGTGAGAAGCAGTGTCGTCCCCAGGGGACTCGGCTGTATTATCCACTCCACCCAGCGCTTCCGCGCTGGGCTATTCCAGTTTCGCCCTTCGGGCTCAGATTCCGCCAGCTCCGAGACTCCAGGGCATGGCTAAGGCTGTGCCCTTCAAGGCGAAGAAGAGGCCCGCGAAGGTGCAGGTTCGCGGGCCGGAAAAGCAATCAGGTGCTTCGTTACGCTGCTCTGGCTTCCACGTTGACGGTGTTGGCGATTTCCGACAACTTCTTGTCGGCTTCCGCCTCTTCGTCCAAGGTTTGCTGGAGCAGGCTGGCCATCTGCTGGTGACCCAGCAGCTTGGCGTATGTGCGGACGGTGCCGTAGCCGGCCATCTCGTAGTGTTCGACGCGCTGCGCGGCGCTGATGATCCCGGCGTCAACTGTGCTGGGATCGCCGCCCGCCGACACGATTTCGTCGCCTTCTTTGATCACGCCCTTCATGCCTTTACAGGTTTCGCCAGTCGGCTTCTCGCCCAGTTGCTGGAAGATCGTGTCCAGCCGCGAAATCTGCTGCTTGGTGACGCTCAGGTGCTCTTGCAGGGCGTGCTTCAGTTCCGGATGGTTGGCGGCGTCGATGAGCTTGGGTAGCGCGTCCGTGATCTGGGTTTCTGCGTCGTAAAGGTCGCGCAATTCCTTCACGAACAATTGTTGCAGGTTTTCCAGCTTCATTGAGAACAATGCCATTACTGCCTCCAAAGTTTAGAGTCTGGCTCGTAAGATGGCGGGCGGTGCGCAGGTGTTGTTCGAGGAAGGAAAAAGAACGAGAGAACGCTGGAAAAAGTTATCTCGCCAAAATGTGGAGGAGTCCGGCCAGCCAGGCGACAGCGCAAGCCGCGATTACGGCGATTAGGATCCATGCCGGCCCTCGGGCCGAGTCGGCCACAGCATCGAGCTTGCGCTTCCAGGGCTTCAGGATGTATGCGGTCAGGCCAAGGAAAACCGGACCGCCCAGCAGGAGCAAGGCATCTTCCAGCGGGTTAGCGAGGTTGCCGTACCGCGTGGCTGCCTCAATGATCTCGATGGCGAGGAATCCCACGATGAAGACTTCCAGCCACTCCAATCGGCTGCGGAATTTGCCGATGAGGTTCAAGCGCTCTTCAACCAGTCGTGTCTGCTCCGCGAGTTGGCGGCGGCGAAGCTGTTCCGCAGTAGTTTGGTTTAGATCGCGCAAGGTCGCGACAAGTTGGTCAACGCCGAGGCCATCGGCGAAGCGGCGGAGGAGAGCGAGATGCTGCAAAGTGAGGAAGCGCTGCATGAACGCGGCGCGGCGAGCCAAGTCTTCGCCGCGGGAGACAACTGTCTCCAGGGGATCGGTGGCATCATTCTCCGCGGATGGCCGAGCGGCACGAGTCGGAGTGTCGGGCGGGTCGCCGAAGATCTTCACATCTGATATCAACTGGCCGATATCGCGAGCGAGAGACAGGACGCCGGCGAGATGCATGCAGAGTTCCTGCGACTTGCGATCGGCTGGAGCGCGGGGTAAGACTTTTTGCGCTACTGCGATGCCTCGATCTCCCCAAACGCCGACGGAATCTGGGGCCACGACCAGATGACGCTCAGTAAAGTCAGGCGGCTTTGAGCCTGGTTGATCGGGATAGAGCACCTGCCAGAGCGCGTCGCCGATTTGCTCTGCCAGGCCACCCCGCGTTTCAAGAAGGTTCCCTGAAGGGATGGGGACATCGAGGCGCAGGCGGACGGAAGCAAAGCGGAAGGAGCCATCCTGCGGCCGGGGAATTTGCAGTGGAGCGTTGAGATCAAACTTTCGAGAGGCATCGTCGGGATAGTGTCGAAGACCTCCGCTCAGGTTTTCCGAGGCGGAGAAATCGACAACCGTGATCTGCGGCCCGGCGACGAGGGATTCCGCAGAGTAGATGGGGTTCTCAAGCTCAGTACGAACTTCTTCGACGATGGCGTCGTCGCGCAGATCGCTGCGACTGCCGGGCGGCCCGATCACGGTGCTGCGATTGGGCGTGCGGACCACGGTGCCGGAGCTGTTCGGTCCGCCGAACCACGGGTCGGCAAGAAGCGTGTCGGTTGCCGCCCGCTGGTCCGCGCCGGGTGCGACATAGAAGGCTACAGGCGCATCCGATTTCTGCTCTTGTGCTCGCAACGCCTCTACCTCCTTGGTCTGTAAGCGCGACCACACGGTGTAAAGGTGCCGCCCATCAGCCCGCTCGGGATCAATGGAAAAAACGTAATCGGTATGGTTGAGGGTTCCGCTGGGGCGAGGGTTGGAATCGGCGATTGCGGTGAACTCAAAACCCGCGCCAAGCGAGGAATTCTCCACGTCGAGCCGGGCCCACTCTTGGAACAACAGACACTCCGGATCACGAAGATAAATTCCGCTGGTCGGAATACGAAAGGTATCGGCCAGCAGAAGGTTTCCGGTGCCCGCCTCGGCTGGCCCGAAGTGTTCCTGCAAGGGAGCTATATCTTTCGGGCGCTTGAAGAAATTCGGGGACGGCGCCTCCGACTGCGGCAAGTAGACGATCGATTTGCGGGCACGGCGGAGATCGCGCTCGTAGGCCTCAGACTCGCGATCCAGCATAGCGAACTCAGGAGTGAAGAGAGCACTGCCTTCCAGGACGGAATCAAAAATCGGATTGCGATGCTTTTGCTGGATGGATGCTCTGACCTCGTCGAAGAGTTCGGTAGCGCCGCTGGTCTCGCTGAAGTAATTGCGGCCACGTTTCAGCGCGGCGTCGAGAATTGAGTTCAGGGCGCGTTGTCGCGGACAACTGATGCGGCGACGGGAGTCCAGGGCTGAGGCAAAACTGGCGAGGAGCACCGGCCAGCGATGCTCGGGCGGTATTCGGGTGAGATCGGGGTTGAACCAGTCGATCTTGGGTGCGGGCTTCTGCGGCAGCTCGAGCCAGCCCTCGGGATGCAATCCGTAACTGGCCCAATCGATTGCGGCATCGGAGTTTTCGATGATCCAGCGCGCCAGATACATCGAGCAAAAGGCATCGAAATCTGGCTGCTGATGGGTGACGAGCCAGAGGATGTCGGATTCCTCTTGCGCAAATCTGTCGCGAATGAGTTGTGCTTTGTGGAGAACGGCCGCTGACGCGGAAGGGAACTGGCCGTCGCAGGGAAAGTGATGATCGATGACGGCTAGTGGTTCGTTGCTTCCCAAGCAAGTACCACCGACGTCGACTGCGAGTTCGTTGGCAAAAAGCGTCCGCGGAGATTCTGCCGCGGCGTCTCGGAGGCGAGGATCGCCGGTGAATACGGGTCCGAAATCGACGTACCGATACCTGAAGCTGGGCGCCATTTGTGTGACTCTGGGAGAAACCGGGGTGGGAAAGAGATTTTAGCACGCGCGGGCGAAGCGAGCAGATGAAAATTCGTGTAAAGATCGGGGACGTATGTGTGCGGGAGAAGTTCCGAATGCAGATCCCTCGTCGGGCTGAAGCCCTCCTCGTGATGACAAAAATAGGGGTCTGTGCGGCGTAGCTAAAGCTACGCCCCTTCAAATCGTGCCTAGCTCAGCAATGACTCGGTGATGTCGAGCCATTCCTGTTCGAACGAGGTTCTAGCGGGAGTCTTATCTGCACGCTTATACCAATAGCCGGCGTTGGATGAGTCGCCTTCCTTGCGATGCAGGTAGGCGTGGACCCATGCGCCGGCCGGACCTTCGTCCTGCTGGGCGGCGTCGTGAGCGCGATTCCAGTCGCCCTTGGCGTCCCACCACAATCCGGCGAGGGCGGAGCTGAACTCACGAGGCGGCTCGTCGCGAACCAGGGAGTCGCGGAACTCTTGCAAGGTCATGAAGGATAGAGTAGCAAAACAAGATGAATCTGGAATGAAACCGGGCAAGAGGAATGGCGCTGGCTGAAGTCGGCCCGGATACGAAAGAGGGTTTGGTGTCGAACGGCCTAAAGGCCGTCCCCCTTCACTCTGCTCTAGTTGGCGGGGACTGCCGCAGCGTCGCCGACGAAATCGACCGCTGGTTTGTGTGGGATGATGCCCGCGCTGTAACCCATTTCCAACAGCCTGGTGATTGCTTCGCGGCCGTCCTTGCCGTAGTCGAGGGTCCGCTCGTTCACGTACATGCCGACGAACTTGTCCACCATCTGCGGCTCCAGATCGCGGGCGAACTGCATGGCATATTGCAAGGCCTCGTCGCGGTTGTCGAGGGCATAGCGAATGCTGTCGCGCAGTGCAGTGCAGCAGGCAGCTATCAAGTCGGCGCCCAGGTCGCGGCGGATGGCATTGCCGCCGAGAGGCAGCGGCAGGCCGGTCTGATCGCGCCACCACTTGCCCATGTCGACAATCTTGTGCAGGCCTGACTTGTTGAAGGTCAGCTGGCCTTCGTGAATGATGAGCCCGGCTTCGTACTTGCCCTCCAGCACTTTGGGAACAATCTGGTCGAAGGGAACAACTTCGGTGGCAATGTCGGGCGCGAACAGCTTGAGCACGAGATACGCAGTGGTCATGGTTCCCGGCACTGCAATCTTCAGCTGCTTGAGTTCGTCGAGCGGAATAGTACGCGGAGCGACGATCATGGGACCATAGCCTTCGCCAACGCTGCCGCCGGTGGGCATCATCGCGTACTTGTCCTGAATGTAGGGATAGGCGTGAAAGGAAATGGCGGTGATGTCGTAGAAGCCTTCCAGGGCCTTGCGGTTGAGGGTCTCGATATCGCACAGGCTATGGGTGAACTTCACGTCGGGAACGCGAATTTTGCTGGTCGCCATGCCATAGAACATGAAAGCGTCGTCAGAGTCGGGACTATGCGCGACGGAGATTTCGCGAGGGCCATTTCCGGATCTATGGGTCATAAGAGTGCGATCGCTCAGGCGATGCCTGAGTTCAAGATTACAGGCTGCGGAAAATCACGGCAAATGACGCAGCGGAGGTTACAAGCTTCGACGCAAACGAAGGGCAGCGGCCGCGGCGATCATGACCTTCGAAACTTCGGCGAAGAGGAACGGATACAGTCCAAAGAATGCAGCCTGCCGCCAACTATGGGTTATGACTGCAAGCCAGCCGATGCCGGCAGTAAACAGCACGACTTCGGCGATCACTGCGCCCGTCAGATTGCGAAGGAAGCTGGGCTGCCCGTGCTCGGCAATCCAGCCCGCCAAGAACGCGATTACCGGATAAGCCCACAAATATCCGCCGGTTGGGCCCAGCATCTGGGCGAAACTTCCTGGGCCTGCCGAGGCGAAGACCGGCAGTCCCATCGCTCCCCAGGACAAATAGAGCGCGGCGGCGGCAAATCCACGACGGCTGCCGAGGGAGAGACCTACCAGCAGCACTCCGAAATTGGCCAGGGTGAGCGGTACGGGCGTGAAGGGAAGCGGCAGCGTGAGGCGCGCGCAGACGGCAATGACTGCGCTGGCGCAGATCACGATGGCGATTTGTTTGACCAGGCGAAGCGGCTGCTCGGCGACCTGCGAATCGATATGAAGTGCTTTCGACATTTCAGCCTCCCAATATCAGGACAAAACTGCTAAGGGCGCTTCTCTTCGACGGCGTTGTCACCGTTTGAACCCGCGTTCCCTGTACCAACGTTCTCCAAATGAACGTTTCCCGGGTGAACTGGAGCCGCGACCGGCTCCTCGGAGGTCACAACCTCAGGCGCAGGATGGGTTGCGGGTTGCTCAAGGTGCCGCTTGACGCGGAAATGTATCGCCAGAATAACGGCGACAACGGCCACAGTGCATAGCACCAGGACCGTGAAGAAAACTTTGATGACCACTGAGACTTAGGATAACAGAAGGTGGGCCGTTCCCGAATGAAGGACTCTGTGCCACGAGGCCAAGAACAGCGCGCGAGGGAGGAACGTTGCTCTCGATGAAAAATCGCTTAACGGCGTCGCGAACAGGCGAGAGAGGTGTACGATGGTGCTGTTTTCGAGGTCAAAAAGGAAACTCCGGATTAGACCGTGAGGCTCCCGAGACCGTTGTCGGCCTGGTTCCATCGGGCCATGACGAGCTTTCGCGATATACTGCGCGCCGGTTGGCAGCAAACAAAACAGTGCTGATTAAACATTCCAGGGAGGGTTTTCATGGTGGACCTTAGACAACTTCGGAAGTTGACGCCCGGGCTAAGCGTGGGAGCGACTACTGCTGCGCTGACGGTGGCGATTGTGTTTGTGTTGGCAGTGGTCACTACCGGCGCGGCGCACGCACAAGGCTTCCAGCTGGTTTACACCTTCAGCGGCGGACTGGATGGGGGACAGCCCTACTCCGGTTTGACCATGAATAGCAAAGGAGACCTCTTCGGCACGACACATACCGGCAACCAGGGCATCAATTGGGGCCAGGTCTATGCGTTGCGACGCAGCGGATCAAGCTATACCTTTGCCGATCTTGCCCTTTTCGACGGTACTCTACAAGCCCCTGCGGTCTTCGGCCCGGATGGCACTTTCTACAGCACCAGCCCGAATAACCTGTCCAACTACCACCATGGCTATGTTCTTAACGTCAGCCCCTCAGCGTCCGTTATTTGTAACGGCATCCCGTGCCTCTGGGACGCAAGTGTAATCTATGTCTTCTCGGGCGGCGGTGATGGAGGTACTCCTAACTATGGCGCTCTGATTTTCGACCAGGCAGGCAACATGTATGGGACCACTTCGCTTGGAGGTAGCGGCGACGGTGTGGTTTACGAAATGATGGGTTCCGGTACGAACTGGACGGAGCAGGCTCTTTACGCCTTCTCCGGCAGCCCTGACGGAGCCACTCCTTTTAGCGGAGTTATCTTCGACAGCGCCGGCAATCTCTATGGCACGACGACGGCGGGCGGCGCATCCGGGAACGGCGCGGTGTATGAACTGTCGCCCTCGGGGAGTGGCTGGACGGAGCGGGTCCTCTACAGTTTCACAGGCGGCAGCGACGGAAGTTATCCCACAGCTGGGCTGATCTTCGACGCCTCCGGCAACCTCTACGGCGCTACCAATGTGGGCGGCACGGGTGGCGGCGGTACGGTGTTCGAGCTGTCGCCCTCCGGCGGCGGCTGGACCTATAGCCTGCTTTACAGCCTTGCCGGCGGCGCCAATTGTGGGCCGTGGAGCTCTCTCACCCTGAACGGGGGCAATCTCTACGGGGCGACGGTGTGCGATGGCTCAAATAGCGCTGGTAACGTTTTCAAGCTGTCACCCTCAGGTAACAGTTGGACCTACAGCTCGCTATACGACTTCACCGGCGGCAACGACGGGAAATTTCCCTACGGTAGCGTGGCCTTCGACCCGGCGGGCAACCTTTATGGCACTACGTTACGTGGTGGCACATTTCTACAGGGTGTCGTCTGGAAGATCACGCCGTAAGGCAACGGTTAAGAGATTGTTTGCTTAAGAACAGCCCGCGAGGGCTGAACAATCGTAGCCGAGGACGTGAGAGGCGGTTACGAAACTGTGCCGTACCAACGGGACTCGGCGATTTTTTCGCCACTCTACCCAGCACTAGCCTCCGGCTCCGTGCTGGGATAGATGGTTTCGTGCCTACGGTGCCTCTTTTTGTTTGCGCTTGGCCCACCGCTGCGACCGCGATGGCGTTTCGTAACAGCCTCGTGAGTGCTGGAAGAATTTGAAAACAAATTACCAAGTCTTTCCAGGCACGGCACAAACCATTTGCCGTCCTACCGCACTTTTCGCGATAAATCTCAGCTCACCCAGGACTCCCCCACCCCAAGAACCGCAAATTCTCCAGTTGTCGGGGACCCCGGTCACGTCCTGGGCTACGATTGTGTCGCCCGTCGGGCTGGCGTTGTTGAAGTCGAAGCGGAATCGATGGCCGGAGCTGGTGAGTCGAGAATATTCGGCGGGCGGGAACAAGTGTTCTCAGCCCAAGTTAGCGTCCAAAAGAAGGACGCTAACCTGGAGCACCAGCCTCAGAAGGGAGCGACAGGGAGGGTTAACGGATAACTTACGGCATGCAGATTTTGCGCCCGCTGGCGATGAAGGGGATGGCCACTAAGACGTATGCCGAGTCGAAGAAACGTTCTGGGGCTCAATTTCGTATTATCTGGAAGCGCTTTTGGTAGCGTGATCTCGCAAAGCGGAGCAGGAGCCATGGGCACAACCGTCGTGACGCAAGCTATCGCGGAAGTCTCGCCGCGTTTCAAGGCCAGGATCGCCGGCGTCTGTGAATTCCTCGAGGGCCTTACCTCGGCTTGGGGTCAAGTCGTGGTCCTCGGCGGACTGGTTGTAGCTGGCGATGCCGCAGCCACGGCTCGCAACATAATGGCACACGAATTGCTGTTTCGATTGGGCTTTGCGTCCTCCCTCATCGCCGTCCTGTTTCACATCGCCTGGGCATTTCTCTTCTATGACTTGTTCCAAGCTGTCAATAGGAAGCTCTCGGCGGTTGCAGCCGCCGTCATTCTCGTGGGTTGTGCCATCCAAGCTGTTACTTGCCTGCTGTATCTGGCGCCGCTGCTCTTCTTGCGGACTGCGGATTCGGTCAGTGCATTTACAACCGCGCAGTTGCAGCAGTTAGCGCTGAGGTTCGTCGATTTGAATGGGCAGGCCTTCGATCTCTACCTCGTGTTTTTTGGGTTCTGGTGCATCCTGATCGGCTATCTTATTTTTCGATCGAGGTTCATGCCCCGCATTCTGGGAGTTCTGTTGGCGATTTCCGGTCTGGGCTGGGCAATGTTTCTGGCACCCCCGTTCGCCCACCACATGTTTCCCTACATCGCCGCCGCCTCTGCCGTCGGGGAAATACCATTGCAGTTGTGGCTTCTGGTCTTCGGCGTCAACAATCAACGGTGGCACGAGCAAGCACGCATCAGCATGGCGCACTGACAAGCGGAGTCCCTCGCTAACTGTCGAGAATTATTGCGCGTGATGCAGTTGTTTCCGCAAGGCTTCTATGCGCCCCGCGCGCTTTTCAGCTTGACCTGTGAACTCCCAGGGGCTGGTGGCCCAGTCCGCACCTCCGCGCACCAGTAGGTTCTCGGCGGGATCTAGCGAGCCTGCTCCTCAGGGAACGGTCCGCGGCAGTCCTCCGCGTTCTTGGAAGGAATATGCTCCCGTGTCGTCCAATGCTCGGGGCCGGCCAAGCGATCGATCGCGTCCTCCAGTTTACGGACACTGGCAGGCATGCCTACAAGATTTCCGCCATAGTCGGCGATGCATTTGCCTATGTTATCGAAAGCAATCGCGGTAGTGTAAGTCGGAAGGTCGGTGCCATCGACGATGTATTCGAGGTTCAGGCGAAAATAATCGGCCGCGCGGAACTGTGCAACAAGTTCGCGAACCGAGCTCGCCGGAATCGTGCCCCGCCACTGGCCGCAGTACTTCGCGTTCCAACTGCCGTCGTGGGTTACAGCGCCATCGCCGCGCACCTCAATGCTGTACTGCGGACATGTGCCGAAACAGCCGGTCCGGTCGAGATTCATGCGCAGCGATTTGAAATCGCGGATCTCCGGAAAGTCGGTGTGCTTTATGGGTTGCGCGCCCGTCCTGCAGGGAGTCGTAACCTGCGCCGCCATAGCCCCGTTCAGCACGCAAGCGCTGCCAATCAGCCTGAGCCAGCGTCTCATTGTGGTTTGCCTCGCCGCCATAGCTTCAGACGGCGCACGCTCGAATTTGTCCCGATCCGATTTTCAGCCAAGTCTCTGGGATTGCTGTTGTAATCAGGCCATAGCACAAGTAATTCCGAAACTTGTGGTCTCGACGGAAATGCCGGTGGACGCTCCGCTCGGGATGACAAAATCCAGTTGTCAGTGGGCAGTAGAGTAAGAGGCAACTAACATCTGACCTGATAGCTGATAGCTGATAGCTGATAGCTGATAGCTGCCAACTGCCAACCGGCAACTGCCAACCGGCAACTGCTCCTACACTCCGACGGGAAACGGTTTGGGGCTGCGTTCTTCGGCGCGTTCGCGGACCAGGCTGTCGAAGCGGCCCTGCAACAGCGACATCAATCCGGTGTACCAATACCCAAAGACGAAGAGCACCAGAAATGGCACGGTGATGAAGTTCTCATTCGCGATGGCGTACCAGACCGTCAAGGCGAAATAGGTGCCGACCAGCAACTCGAGATACGGAACCCAGCCCAGACGCTTGCGATACTTTTTAGCGGCGACGGCTTTGTCGGCCTTGTTGACGACGCGGTACTTGGGCGTGCGCGCAAATGCTGTCTGATGTCCAATGAGCGCTTCGATAACGGCCTTGCTGTTGGTCAGCGTCAGGCCGATGCCAAGCGCCATCAGCGCCGGCAAGTAGATGAAGGTGCGATACCAGGACTTGGGAAACAGTTCCTTCTGCGACACAAGGTAGAAGCTGGAGATGGAGAACGTCGACGCCAGAAACAGTGGGATGTCGATGTAGAGCATCTGAAACCATCCCTGATAGAAGCGGATGACCATTGCGGGAAGCAGGAGCGTGGAGAGCACGATCATCAGGGGATAGCTGATGTTGGCGGTGAGGTGATACCAGGCTTCAATCTTCTCGCGGCGCGCCACGTTGGCGCGCAGCACCTTCGGCAGATCTTTCTTGGAGCACTGAATCAGGCCTTTCGCCCAGCGCGCCTGCTGCGTCTTGAAGGCTGTCATCTCGATGGGCAACTCCGCGGGACACTCGACGTCTTGCAGGTAACGAAATTTCCAGCCGGCTAACTGCGAGCGGTAGCTGAGATCGGTGTCCTCGGTGAGGGTGTCGTGTTCCCAACCGCCGGCATCATCGATGGCCTTGCGGCGCCACATTCCCGCGGTGCCGTTGAAGTTGAAGAAGACGCCGGCGCGCGAACGGCCGCCGTGTTCCAGCACGAAGTGGCCGTCGAGCAAAATGGCTTCCACCTCGGTGAGGAAGGAATAGCTGCGGTTCAGGTGGGTCCAGCGAGTTTGCACCATGCCGATCGTGGGATTGGCGAAGTGATGAATCACCTTCATCAGCCATTCGGGCTGTGGCGTGAAGTCGGCGTCAAAGATGGCGACGAACTCGCCGGTCGAGGTCTTGAGGCCGGCGTCGAGCGCGCCCGCCTTGTAGCCTTCGCGATTGGTGCGATGGTGATGGCTGATGTTGTGTCCCATGGCGGCGTAGCGCTCAACCACGCTGCGAGCGACGTCGACGGTCTCGTCGGTGGAGTCGTCAAGCACCTGGATTTGCAGCCGGTCGCGGGGATATTCCATTTTGCAGACGCAATCCACCAGGCGATCGATGACGTACTGCTCGTTAAAAATGGGTAGCTGAATGGTGACCCGCGGCAACTCCGCGAAATGTGACTCGGGCTCCGTGATCTTGTTCTTGCGGTGCTTGTAGTAGAGGTAGACAAGCTGGTAGCGGTGCATCCCGTAAAGCGCCAGCAGAATCAGGACAATGAAGTAGGGAATCAGCAACAACATGTCGAAGGCGTTGGCTTGATACAGGCCCTTGAAGGTGGGATCGAGAAAATGGGCCTTCATGTAATGGCGAAACCCGTGAGGTTCCACCAGCACGCAAACCAGCAGGCTGACGACAGCGTTCAGAAGCATACTCCTTGAAGCAAGCGTCGAAGACTGGCCGGAGCGTAGCGCCAGCCGAATTTTACAAAAGCCCTACAAATCAAAATTGTACCTGAGGCGAGGGCGGAAGCCAGGTTCCTTCACACCAAAGCGGTATCTCCTGTAGATTGCCGCTACACCTAACGGCGACGAGGGCAGGCCAGCCGAGGTTGTCCCACATTCCATTACAATAGTAGTAGGAAGCAGAAGCAGTCGGCGCGAGAGCAATGCGTATTTCAGCCAACTTATTTAGCGCACTATTATGGTTTGCGCTCAGCGGCATGATCTCGCTGACGGCGCAGACATCGCCTCCTGCCACGCCAGAGAGTGCAGCTTCCCCGTCCAGCTATCCCGAACAGGCTTACCTGTCGGCGTCGCGTTACGTCAGCCAATACTTTGACTTCAGCTTCAATCTTCCGTCGGGGCTGCGCCTCCAACCGATTCCGCAGGCAGCTGCGCGCGACGGCAGCATTCCGCTGCTGGAGCTTGCCGGCCCGCCTCCAGCCGACGCCCAGATTTCCATCTCTGCAATTCCAACCGCGGGCGGCAAGAACCAGGATGCAAAGACGCTGCTGCGCTACGCACTCGACCAGGAGCTGTATCGCGGTGTGGAGGAATTGCGTGGATTGTCGAAGGCCAGCTTTGCGGGTCGTGAATTTTACTTGTTCGAGACGCGGCGCGGCATCGAACAGCACTTCCTGCTGGCAACCACCGCGGGCGATTACGTCCTGCGGATTCTTCTGGCGGCGCATGACGATAAGACGTTGAGGCAACTGGAATCGTCCTTCGAGCACGTGGTATTTTTTGCGCCCGCGGATTTGCGGCAGTTCATAGATGCCGACGCGCGGCCCTACGATGGACCTGCCATCTCTTTCCATCAGCTGGAAGCGTTGGAGGCCGATCCGCCTGCTCAGCGTATCGATCCCGGAAAGATCAACGGCGATTTCTACGAGAATCCGACGATCGGCTTCAGCTATCGCATTCCGCAAGGTTGGACACAGGAAGCTGAAGGCGCGGTGCAGCCGGCTGTCGAGCGCGACCGCGCTAAGGAAAATTTCGGACGGCCGCGGGTTGGCCGCAGCGAGCACCGGCTGATGGAAGCCTGTAGCCGAACCCTGTTCTCGGTTTGGGCCAAGCGGCCGGAAGCTGACGGCGAAATCTCCTATGACGAATTTGGTGAAGTCACGGTTTCCGCGATAGCATCGCGTGTTTCCCGCGAATGAAGTTTCCAGACAGCGCAACCGACCAGCAAGCGGCGAAGGATTTCCTGCTGCAATTCGGTTTGACTCATCCCATCATTGACGACATGCGCGATGGCAAAGCCTTCAGCGCCGACGGCAACGTTTTCCTGTCGCTGCAGGGCACGGTCGGTTTTCAAGTGCCGAACGACGCACTTGCGCGGCGTTTGTCGGTTGCCATGCTGGTCACGCAGCGGCGCGGATATCTGCTGACATGGTTTTTCGCGGCGCCGCACAAACAAGAGTTGAAGACGTTAACCAATGAACGCGTAATCTTCGATTCTGCGCCGCCGGTCAAAGGGCCGACGCCTCGAAATCTGCGGGCGAGACTGCGCCGGCGGCAACGGCTCCAGCACCTTCCGACTCGGCCGCCGCGTCGCAAGCTTCGTCTCCTGCTGGCGCAAGCCACCAGGCTTCGGCGGATGCTTGCAGTGCTACGCATGCTAGTTCCGATCAACAGCCGGCGACCGACGCGACCACTACAACGCGTCCCTCGCTTCTGCGTCCTGGAGAAACCATGCAGAGCCAGCAAGGCACAGGCGAACCCATCTCGAAGCAGAGACTATCGCAGTAGCGCTGCACGCATCAGAGGGCGTCACAAGTTTTGAATTTGTCATCACGAGGAAGCCTTCAGGCCGACGAGGATCTGCTTTTGGCTGCTGAAGCACCCGTCGGAAGAATCGCCTTGTGTCAGGGCACGACTTTAGTCGTGCCGAGCGGAGTCACAATAGGATTAGGGCTTTAGCCCCTGAGAATTCATAGAAAAAGAAGTCCCTCAGCGGCTAAAGCCCGGCCATTAGGGGGCCTTACGGCACGACTGAAAGTCGTGCCCCTGACACAAACCCACGCGATCATGAGATGCGTCCTGGTAAGTAAACTCGTCGCAAGGCACAATCGGTCTGCATTCACAACTCCTTTGTAACTTTTCGCTCATCTCCGCGATCCGATCCTTTAGCCGGATCGTACAAGGTAGAGAATGGCAGACGAACAACCAACTCCTGCGGAAGAACGCTCCGAGCCAGCCGATCCGAAGCCCATCACTGCCAACGCGCCGGGCGAAGAAGCCCCGAAGTCCCTCAAAGGCGATGGCGAAACTCCGAGCGAGGAAGAGCCGAAGCCGGAAGAGCCGAGGCAGGAGAAGCCCGCTGTCCACACTGCGGCTCGCTCTGGTCCCGCCGGTGAAGAAGTTCGCAACGTGACTTCTCGCGAGCGTGGACGTATCAACCGCCGCGAACTCCTCAAGCTGGTCCCACTCATCGCCATTGGCGCATTTGCCATCCCCAAGCTACAGGCTCCGTTGTTGCTGGATGGCCTTGCGCTCAGCGACTGGACCTCCGCCAGGCTGTTCGGGCGTCATCGGCTGGAGCCAATCTACAGCAACCGCGAGGTCGCGCCCTTCGACAAGTTTCCTTACAACTACTACGACGTCGTCGATCCTGAAGTCGATCTCGACCACTGGACGTTGACCGTCGAAGGCCTGGTCAGGCGGCCCGGCGAGTACAAGCTGCAACAGATTCGGGCCTTGCCCAAGGTTGTGCAGAACACGCGGCACGTATGCGTCGAAGGTTGGGACGTAGTCGGCAACTTTGGCGGCACCCGCGCCTCTGACTTCTTGCGCTGGTTGGGCGCCGACTTGACCGCCCGTTATCTGGAAGTCGAGTGCGCTGACGAATACTACGAATCCATCGACATGGCGACGGTGCTGCATCCGCAAACGCTCTTCTGCTACGAGATGTACGGCCAGCCGCTGGACCGTGGTCACGGCGCGCCATTGCGCCTGCAAATGCCGACCAAGCTCGGCTATAAGCAGGCCAAGTATCTCACGACCATTCGCGTGACCAACGTGCTCAAGAGCGGCAAGCGCGGCTATTGGGAAGATCAGGGCTACGACTGGTACGGAGGACTCTGAACCATGGCGACGCAGCGCGGTCACAGTCGAAAGCAACGAGAGCCGGAGGCCGGACACGATCACCGTTGCCTATGAGCATCCGTGGATCGTTCGCGTGGCCCACTGGCTGAATGCGGTTGCCGTGTTCGTGCTCATCACCAGCGGGCTGCGCATCTTCCGCGCTTTTCCCAGCTTCGGGCCGAAGATTCCGCAGCAGAACTTCTGGGTCCCGCCGCCGGAATTACCCTCGGGGGCTGGCTCGCCGGCGCCATCCAGTGGCACTTCACCTTCATGTGGATCTTCGTTGGCAGCGGTTTGATGTATTTGATCTATCAAGCTGTGACCGGCCATTGGCGCCAAGTGCTGTTCATGTCGCGCGACATCAAAGGCGTGTGGCCGATGGTGCGGCATTACTTCCTGTTCGGCAAGAAGCCACCGGTCGAAGCCGCCTACAACCCGCTGCAAAAGCTCGCCTACACCTCCACAATTTTCTTCGGCGCGATGTCATTCCTCAGTGGCCTGGTGATGTACAAGCCGGTGCAGTTCTGGTGGCTGACGTGGATGCTGGGCGGCTTCCGTCTGGCGCGCGTCTGGCACTTTATCGCGATGTGCGGATTTGTGGCCTTCATTCCCGGTCATCTCATCATGGTGCTGCTGCACGGCTGGAACAACTTCTACTCCATGATCACTGGCTGGAAACGCGATCCAGAATACCTGGACTGAGAGGGGCATTCACCGCTCAGGGTCCGCGGGCAGCAGCGTAAGGTTCGGGCCGCGATGAAAAAAGCCCCGCCGATTGGCGGGGCCTCGCAAAGCAAACAGACTTTCAATCAGCGCGGATCAGAATCCGCTAAGCAGCTTCTCGGGGTACCCAGACCGGTGCACTGGTCCCATCCCAATTTTGCCGGCGCGCCGTTGTTGCCTACCGTCACGTCGTAGAAAATGTCGTGGTAAATCCCGGGAGTCTTGTAGTAGTTGTAGGTCTTCTGGAGTTCAGAAGCTGTATGGTTGGCAAAACCGCCAGCCGCGTTGGTGATGCCGGCAAGCGTGGGAGAGGAGACGCTGGTGCCGCCCACTGACACCAGCCGCCGCATCCCGTGGTGGAATAGATCGCGACTCCGGGCTCAGGGTGCTTGCGTCAGATGCCCAATCGGGTGTGCCACGATGCGGTCCGGTTAGATTGCCAATGATGAGCTGGTAATTCGGATTAGGCTCCATGGTGCTGATGCCACCGCCGCTGCCGTTCCAGCAATCCTCTTCTCCGGTGAATAGGCCATTGTTGCGCCGGATGCGGGTGCCACCAGCAGAGACCACATTGGGCGATACGCTGGGATAATCCGGGCCCAAGCCGTCGTCGCCGGCCGAGGCGAAATAGACGACGGTTGCCGTGGTCATGTACTGGTCATAATCCAGTTCGCCGTCGAATTCTCCGCCGTAGCCGAAGCTGTTGGAGACTTCACCGCCGCCCAGGGCAGCTACAGCCTGGCCAGCCGAGGTACTCAGCCGCGCTGGTGCCGCCCTGAAATGGGTCGCTGCAAAACTGCGACACAATGATCTGCGCGTGGGGCGCCATGGAATGGGCGTACTGGGTATCCAGCGCCGTTTCCAGGTCCCAGCCGGTTCCGTCGCTGCTCGGGCAAGAGCCGCAGTCACAGATAAATTGCAGCGTCTGCGCCGGCAAACCATATTCGGTATTAAAGGTGTTGAAATCGGCTTGTAGCGTGCTGTTGTGGCCGTAGTCCACTACCGCGATGGCCTTCGCGCCACCGCTGGCAACTGGAGAGCCCGCTCATCGGACATCCACTGGTCGATGGCGTTACGCCGTAGATGCAAGCGATGGAGCCAGGGTTCTCCGCACCCTGCGGCGGATTATCGTGGTGAGCCTCCCTTCGGGATGACAATGGAGCAGCGGTGTCCGCACTTTCGTTCCGGGAACTGTGCCTAGGGTGCTGGGCGGAGCGATAATGTTGCCTTTGACCTGCGAGTCCTGGGACTGTGCAAAGCCACACATGGTCATCGCCAGGATTGCCATAGCGGCAACCACCAGCCAAAACCTCTCTTCATTTTGCGTCTCCTTGTTATTGTCCGGATTTCTTGCTGGGATTTACGGTTTAGCCTCCCTACAGCCCACAGCTTATCGGGGCATCGCGGGACTCGGGGTCTACTTTTTCTTGGCTAAGAAGGAACTCAGAGGCTTGCCTGGATGCCGGGATCGTGAGAGCGGGGATTATCACTTCGAAAGAAGTTCCCCTGACGAACAGAGCGCGATATCAGGCGTGACGAACATGAAAATGCGTTAGAGTCGAACGGAGCTCCGCACCCAAGCGACATGCGCGGGTTGAGACCCCAATTGGGAAAACCGGAGAGTAGGAGAATCAATCCAGGTTTGGCTGCCTAAGGTACGGCTCAACATACTTAACATCGCTGCCTGAGTCAACAACAAACAGGCTAGTGATGTAAAAATTTGTTCCAATTAGTTGCACAACTGCTTACAGAATGCGCCTACCACCTAAGTCTGGCCGTAGTGACGGGGTTTAGAAAAGTATGACGGCTATGGATGACTACTATTGATCGCGTATCACTGCCTGGTAAATGCACGGCAGTTTCGCAAGGGCGAATGTTCCGGGGAAGCCGCTATTTGTTTTTCGCCCTTTTCGGCAAGCAAGCTGCATCTGGGGTCCGCCTCCAAGAGCTCGGGGCTGAGAGCGAATGACTACGTACGAAGATCCAAGAGCGAAACGCGAATAGCAAACAACGTTCCTTAGTGCCGTCGCGCTGCCCCCTGAAAAGTCACCTCCGGGCTTTCTCGCTTGACCCGCCAAGGCTTTTCTGTAAAAGTAAGCCCAAGTCTCACGTGGGGACATGCCATGCCGTCCGGCCTTCCTATCGTAGAGTTCGACCGCTCCAAGCTGATGATACGCATTGAGGTCACGCTTAACGCCGATCCCACCGCCATCAGTCCGGTGGTGGAAGGCATCATGGAGATGGCGCGTGGGCTGGAGTGTGCGGCGGGCAAAGAGTTTGAGATTGAGACGGCCCTGCGCGAGGCCCTGGCCAACGCCATTGTCCACGGCTGCAAGAACGATCCCACCAAGAAAGTTCAGTGCTGCGTAGGTTGCGACGACGAGCGCGGCATGCTGATTGTTGTGCGCGATCCCGGCTCCGGCTTTGATCCCTTCGCTATTCCCGATCCCTGCAACGGCGAAAACGTTTACTCCAACCACGGCCGCGGCATCTATCTCATCAATCAGCTCATGGACGAAGTGAAGTTCGAGCGTAACGGCACCGAAATCCACATGCGCAAGTACTGAATCGATTGCAACCCTGACGCGTTTGTCCGACGGCGCGTAGCTCTGCAATAGGAAGTTCCTTCGGCACCTCTTTAGGGACTGCGATGGCCACCCAATCCTTGGCGGCAGAAGAACGAAGGCGTGTCGTCCCCCAACTCTGTGCCGGTTTGTCATATGCCATTTTGTTGGGCGGGCTGTGCACTGTTGCGGTCGCTGTCTACACAATCCTGGTGAGTTACTCCAGCCTTCCCTGGTGGGACACCTGGGATTACATCGCAGCCATTGCCAATGGCGAGGGTCCCTTCTCTCCCCGTTGGCTGTGGCGCCAGCATAACGAACACCGCCTGGTTATTCAGAAGCTGTTCTTCGCAGTAGATCTGGAAATGTTTCACGCCCGCGAGGTATTTCTGCTGGCCAGCATCGCCGTTATCCAGCTTCTGCATTTAGCACTGTGGGCATGGAGCATGCGAGCGCTGGGCGGGTGGCGAGGAAACCTGTGGCGTAGCGGCGTGGGTCTGGTGGCGTTCTGTATTTTCTGTCCCGCCCCGTGGCTGAACTACACCATGGGGTTTCAAGTCTGCTATGTGCTTTCGCCGTTGTTTGCCACACTCTCGTTTGTCGGGCTGCTGCGCTATTGGACCGATTCACAGTGCCATTCCGAAAACCCAGGCTCACGGAAATCCCTCTGGCTATCCGTCTCTATTCTGGCGGCCTTGTGTGCAACCTATTCGCTGGCTAATGGAAATCTTCTCTGGCCGTTGCTGATTGTAGCGGCTCTGTTCCTCAGATTGGGTCGCTCTGCGGTTTTGAGCTTTGCCATTGCCGGCGCGATCAGCACTGCGCTTTATTTTTATCGCTATGTTCATCCGCCTTATCACGCCGATCCCATTGCTTCCCTCGTTGCGCCTGCTCGTCTCATGAAGTATGTGGCCGTGTACTTCGGGAGTTCATGGATAAACGGATCTATTGTCACCGCGTCGGTAATCGGCGTTATCGGGTTGACCGTTGCCCTGGCAGTGCTTCTCCGGACGGCCTACTACATCCGGACATCGCGTACGTTCGCGCTCCTACTTGTCCTTACCATGGCCTTCTGCGCTGGAACGGCCTTTGTTACCGCAGCAGGGCGATTAAATTTCGGCGTCAAAGAGGCACTGGAAAACAGGTATCAGACGTTCGCACTTCCTTTCTGGTGCAGTTTGGGCCTGCTGCTGTTGGGGTACGTTGTCTCGCTCGGTGCAGCCCAATACCGCTTCCTCACGGTTCAGCTATGCCTCCTCGCGTTGTTGGTGAGAGGTGCGATTCTGGCTGATCATCCCATTGGGGAGGCGCGAGCGCATGGGTTTGGGCTAAATCTCGCCAGCATGGCCCTGCGGACAGGCGTTTTTGCGCCAATCGTGTTAGAAGGGGTCGCAGAACGCCGAGACAAGCTGCTATGGGGTGTTAGTTACTTCAGAGAGCATCAACTCTCGCTGTTCTCCGGCTGGGATTCTTCTTTTCTTGGAAGTCAATTGGACAAGGTCCTCCCGCTAGCGTCGCCCGATGATTGCAGAGGGCGGTTGGACTTCGCTCCGCTCAAGGATTCCGCTACCCCGGGTTGGTTTGTATCAGGGTGGGCCTGGGACAGCAAGCACCATCAGCCACCACGTGAGATTGTCCTTACTAGCGAGGGAGTCATTACAGGCCTGGCCGCGGTGGGATACAGGCCCCTCAACAGCTGGGCATCGGACCCCGAAATCCGGAACAGTTATGCCGGGTTTGCGGGATATGTCCTGCAGCCGAAGCCCGGAACTGTAGTTAAGATTTATGCGATCCTGCACGGCAGCCCGCTCTCTGCCTGTTATTTCGACACTGCCGATGAGGAGCACCGCACTGCAAAATGATTCCAATGGCCGACGTCGTATTCTGGCTTGAAAAATGCCCAGACTCGAACAAAAGAGGACGCGGGTTTGGCGGCCCTCAAGATTGCATGTCAGTCAATCTTACGGTTGCTCTTCGATGACCTTCCTGATCCGCTCGAAGGCCCAGTCGATCTCCTTCCGCGTGATGACCAGCGGTGGGGCGATGCGGATCACGTGGTCATGGGTCTCTTTGCAGAGGATGCCCAATTCTCGCAGCGCCTCGCAGTAAGGCCGCGCCGGAACGTCCAGCTCGATACCGATCCACAGGCCTTTGCCGCGGACTTCGCGCAGGTGAGGAGCTGCGGAGCGTCCGCAAAGGCTGAGGAAGTAGTCGCCCAGCTCGGCAGAGCGCTGGACCAGGTTCTCGTCGATGAGGACGCGCAATGCCGCGCGTGCGACGGCGCAGCCCAGCGGATTGCCCCCGAAAGTACTGCCGTGATCACCGGGATGGAAGACGCCGAGGATCTCCTTCGACGAAAGCACCGCCGAGACGGGATAGAAGCCGCCTGACAGCGCTTTGCCGATGATCACCATGTCCGGCCTGACGCCTTCATGCATGTAGGCGAAGAGTTTGCCGGTGCGTCCCAAGCCGGATTGAATCTCATCGGCTATCAAAAGCACATTGTTGCGGCGACAGATCTCGGCTGCTTCGCGCAGGAAGCCGTCGGGCGGAATCACGATTCCGGCTTCGCCCTGAATCGGTTCCACCAGGAATGCGCAGGTGTTGAGCGTGATGGCGTCGCGCAGGGCAGCGGCGTCGCCGAAGGGGATCACCTTGAAGCCGGGCGTGAACGGGCCGAACCCGTCGCGGTACTGCTCGTCAGTAGAGAAGCTGATGATAGTGACGGTTCGGCCATGAAAGTTATTAGCGCAGACCACGATCTCGGCCTGGCCATCGGGAATGCCTTTGACCTTGTAGCCCCACTTGCGCGCCGCTTTCACGGCTGTCTCGACGGCCTCGGCGCCGGAGTTCATGGGCAACGCCATCTCGTAACCGGTCAGCTCGTGCAGTTGCTGGTAGAAGAGCGGCAGTTGGTCATTGCGAAAGGCGCGCGAGGTCAAGGTGACTTTCTGCGCTTGCTCGAACAGCGCTTTCAGGATTGCGGGATGGCAATGTCCCTGGTTGACGGCCGAATACGACGCCAGGCAATCCAGATAGCGATTGCCTTCCACGTCATACACCCACACGCCTTCAGCGCGCTCGATGACGACATCGAGGGGATTGTAGTTGTGAGCTCCATAAAGCTCTTCGAGTTCGATGAAATCTTCGGTTTGCAAATGATCGATAACGGGCATGATCTCCTCTTGCAGAGCAACTAGCAACTAGCAACTAGCAATTAGCAATTAGCAATTAGCAATTAGTTAAAGATAGCCAACCTCAACCAGCGTGACGGCTGCTTTCTACTTTTCGCAGCAGGGATGCGAGCATTCGCTGTACTTCGCGAGTGCTTTCCGTCAAGCCCTCGTAAACCTCAGGGGATGTGAAGCCTAAGTCTCGGGACAGCAATACAAAATATTCCAATTCAGAGCACGAACTGGCTGCCATATTCAGAAAGCGATGAAAATCGCCGTTTCCTGTGCGACCGCATCCCTCGGCAATATTTGCTGCAACCGACGCGCTGCAACGTCGCATCTGGCTGCTCATGCCGTAAATCTCTTCTCTCGGAAATCTCGCAGTCGCACGATAGATCGCGAGCGCAAGCGCATGTGCTTTTTCCCAAACTGTCAGACGCTGAACGGTCCCTCTTTTCCGAGGCTAGTTGCTAATTGCTAATTGCTGCTCTTACTCCAGCAACATGGTTAACAACGCCATCCGAACGTACAGCCCGTTCGCGGCTTGGCGAAAATAAAGCGCGCGCGGATCATCATCCACTGTCTTGTCCAGCTCCACCGTTCGCGGCAGCGGGTGCAGGATGATCGCCTCCGGCTTCATGCGCTGGAGCACCGACGAGTTGATGGCATAACCCTGCGAGCCGGCTGCGCGCGGCAGCCGTTCGGGACGAATGCGCGTCTGATAGACAACGTCCACCTCGCCCACCACGCGATCGATGTCCGATTCCAGTTCGTAGTGGACTCCGTGCCGGTCAAGATATTGCAAGATGTCGCTGCGCATCTGCAGCTCTGGCGGGCTGACAAAAAATATTTTGACTCGCTCAAACTTCGCCAGCAGATAGGCCAGCGATCGTGCCGTGCGGCCACTCTCCAGTTCGCCGATGAAAGCCACGCTGAGTCCGTCGAACGGTCGCTCGCGATAAATCGTGTACAAATCCAGCAGGGCCTGCGTGGGATGCTGACCGCCGTCGCCATCGCCTGCATTGATGATGGGCACGGGTGAAACCTTGGCTGCGCGCGCCGCTCCTCCCGGTTCATGATGCCGAATGACGATCACGTCGCAATAGCTGCTAATGATGCGGATGGAATCCTCGACCTGTTCCGCATCAATCTCCGAGGAGAAGGCGCGGGCGTGCTCGGTGGAGAGCACGCGTCCGCCCAGCCGGTGCATGGCAGCCTCGAAACGAGAAGCGCGTGCGCGTGGAAGGCTGATAGAACAAACTGGCCAGGATGCGGTTCTGGTAATCCAGAGTGCCGCCGCGCGCCACCACCCGTTCCATTCCGCGCGAGCGACCGAACAGCTCCATCAGCAGCGGGACGGTGAACTGCTGCGACTCGACAACATGCGTCAGGGCCATACGGGAGCCTCCCAGCTTGTCTTCCCGCAGGTGGGACGGTCGATGCAGAGTGGGCATGGCTACCGGAGAACCGGCTCCTCCAATTCCTGGGCTTTGGTCTCGCACGTGAGCTCGGCGTCGCCGACAATACGGGTGCCTGCATGGCCGGCAACTGCGTCGCAGAGAAGCTCGACCGACGAGATCACAGCTTGCTTGCCGCCGCTACCCAGAAAATGAATCACTGACTCGATCTTGGGCCCCATGTTTCCCGGCGGAAAATGGCCCGCCCGGTGGTATTCCTCCAACTGCGAAACGGTGACGAAACTCAGCGGAGTCTGGTCGGGCTTCTTATAGTTGAGGTAAACGTAGTCGGTGTCGGTAGAGATGGCGAACACATCGACATGAAGCTGAGCGGCCAGCAGTGCCGACGCCCGGTCCTTGTCGATGACCGCCTCCAGGCCTTGCAACTGGCCGCCGACGCGCATTACCGGAATGCCGCCGCCGCCGGTAGAGATCACCACCACCTTGCGCGCCACCAGCGAGCGAATGACTTCCAGCTCCACAATCTCCAGGGGCTGCGGCGAAGGCACCACGCGGCGATAGCCGCGCGCCGCATCTTCCACAATGTGCCAGCCCAGCAGGCGCTTCCGTTCCTCGGCGTCGGCCCGCGAGTAGAACGGGCCAATCGGTTTGCAAGGGTGGTGCATGGCAGGATCGTCCGGCGAGACCACGGTCTGCGTAACCACGCTGACCACGGGAAAGCTGAGGCCGGCCTCCGCCAGTTCGTTTCGCAGAGACTGCTCCAGTAGGTATCCGACTTCGCCCTGGCTGGCTGCGCCGCAAACGTCCAGCGTCTGGCTGTGCACTACATCGGAGGCGCGCTCGGAGCGCAACAACTGCGCCCCCACCTGTGGCCCGTTGCCGTGCGTGATCACCAGACGGTAGCCGCGACGGATGAGCCCGACCAGCGCTCGCGCCGTGCGATGCGCGTTTGCCAGTTGCTCGACGATGGTCCCTTTCTCACCGGCTCGGATGAGAGAGTTGCCTCCAACCGCGACTAGCGCAGTCATAGGTTCCTTAATGACGCCGTTCGCGAAAAGCGAAGAGCGAACGGCGGCCTTTCTACTTCACCAACTCCAGCATGGACTCACGCGTGGCTTCGCGTTCCGCCATGTAGGTGGCATTCATGAGCTCCAGCATGATTGCCTTCTGGGCATGCAGCCGGTTCTCGGCTTCCGGGAAGACGAAGGAACGCGCCGAGTCGATCACCTCGTCGGTAACCTCGTCGCCCCGGTGCGCCGGCAGACAATGCAGAAAAATGGCGTCCGCCTTGGCACCTGCAAACAAATCTGAATTGACCTGATAGGGAGCGAAAACCTTCTTTCGTAGTTCCGTCTCCGATTCCTGTCCCATGCTGGCCCAAACGTCGGTGTAAATTACGTCGGCAGCGAAGGCCGCGAGTTCAGGATCGTGAGTGATGGTGAGATTCGCGTTGGTCTCCGCGCAGCGCTTCCGTGTCCAGGTGATGGCTTGGTTGTCGGGCTCGTATCCGGGTGGGCTCGCAATCCACACGTCCGCGCCCAGTTGCGCTCCCAGAAACAGCAAAGAGCGGGCGACGTTGTTGCCATCGCCGATATACGCAATCTTCAGGCCCGCGATGCGGCCCTTCACTTCCAGCATGGTCAGGTAATCCGCCATAGCCTGGCAGGGATGGCTGTAATCGGTGAGTCCGTTGATCACAGGGATGCTCGCACACCGCGCCATTTCCCGGGCGATTTCATGGTCGAAGGTGCGGATCATGATCGCGTCGACCATGCGCTCCAGGTTCTTGGCCACATCATGCACCGACTCACGCTTGCCGAGACTGATTTCGGCGGGCGAGAGGTACAGCGAATGTCCGCCCAGCTGCTCGATACCAACATCGAAGCTGACGCGGGTGCGCAACGACGGCTTTTCGAAGATCATGGCCAGCGTCTTGCCCTTCAGCGCCGTGCGGTAGAGGTTGGGCCTGGTCTTCAACTGGGTCGCGAGGTGCAGAAAATGCCGGATCTGCTGCGGCGTGAAGTCGCGAATCGAGAGAAAGTCTTTGCCGGGCATCGTCACCTCCCTGTGCCAGCCAAAGCGGGCTGGTGCTTTTGGGTGAACTCCTCGATCATGGCGCTGATTGCAGGCTTGCCAATCTCCTCCACTTCATAGCGCACGCACACATACGGCTTGTCGAGCCGGATGGCGCGGGCCAAATCGATAGGCGTGGCAACTACGACCAGATCGCAAGGCACGCGTTTGATGGTGTCTTCCAACTCATGCCGTTGAGTGTCGCTGTAACCCATGGCAGGCAGCACTCGCCATAGGTGGGGAAATTTCTGGAAGGTCTGCTGGATGGATCCGACAGCATAGGGTCGCGGATCGACCAGGGCGGCGGCATGATAGCGGTTGGCCGCAACTACCCCCGCGCCATACGGCATCTCGCCGTGAGTAAGGGTTGGACCGTCCTCAATTACCAGCACCGTCTTGCCATTGACCAGATCGGGCTCGTCGACCGTCACCCGCGAGGCGGTCTCGATGACTCGCGCCCTGGGATTGTGCAGCGCAATGTTGCGCCGGACCGTCTTGATGCCATCGGGATCGGCGGTGTCAACCTTATTAATGATCAGCACGTCGGCACCGCGGAAGTTGACTTCGCCCGGATAGTAGCCGAGTTCATGGCCGGCGCGATGCGGATCGAGCACCACGATGGCAAGATCGGGACGATAGAACGGCGTGTCGTTGTTGCCGCCGTCCCACAGGATCACGTCGCCTTCCTGTTCCGCCTGGTGCAGGATGTCCGCGTAGTCCACTCCGGCATAGACGGTAGTGCCTTCCACGATGTGCGGCTCATACTCTTCGCGCTCTTCGATCGTGCATTGGTAGCGATCGAGATCGGCCAGGGACGCGAAGCGCTGCGCGCGTTGCTCATTCAGATCGCCGTACGGCATGGGATGGCGAATTACTACCGGATGCCAGCCCTGAGCGCGGAGCTCGGCGGCGATACGGCGCGATACCGGGCTCTTTCCGCAGCCGGTGCGGACGGCACATATCGAGACGATCGGTACTTTCGCAGTGAGCTGCGTATGCGTGGCAGCCAGCAGTTGGAAATCGGCGCCGGCAGCCACCGTCCGCGAGGCAAGATGCATCAGCGTCGGATAAGCAATATCGCTGTAGGCAAAGACAGCCACATCCACGCGCTGGTCGCGGATGATCTCCTCCAGCTTGTCTTCTTCGAGAATGGGAATGCCCTTGGGGTAGAGATCGCCGGCCAATTCTGCGGGATAGCGGCGTCCGGCGATGTCGGGAATTTGTGTGGCAGTGAAGGCTACGACTTGGAATTCGGGGTTGTCGCGAAAAACGACGTTGAAATCATGAAAATCTCGTCCTGCAGCTCCAAGGATGAGCACCCGTTTCATATTGTCGTGAAAGCGTCATTAGACCCATAAAGTGGGGACACTTTTCTCCTTTGCCCGAATAGTGAACTGAAGGCGAAAGTTGCGCAGTGAGCCCGGTCACGGAGGCGTGAGACATGGGATTCCGAGGTGTTTCGGCAGAGATAAAGCGCCCCCATGCTGCCGACTGCCAATTGCATGCTGCGTGAACAGCTCAGGCGGCGTATTTTGCGCGCGCCGCCTGATGATCATTCCGTTCGTTTGGGCCCTCAGGATAAGAGATCTGAATTTCCGCACAACTTAATCCGGATGATCGTGAACTGTCGATCATGCGAGAGGCGGAATGGGCTGCGGTGGCCGCGGCGGCGTAGGCCGCGGCGGGGTAGGCGGCGTAGTCGCCTGACTCACTAGAATTGGGGTAGGCAGCGGAGGCCTTGGCGGCGGCTGCGGCTGCGGTGGAAGGGGCCGCGGAGGTGGCGTAGTTTGCATGAGGATGAAAAGGCCCCCCTCGCTCACGCGCGGCGGTACCGGCAACGGAGGTCTTGGCGGAACGGGCCCCGGTGGTAACGGCGGCGTAGGCCGCGGCGGGGTAGGCGGAGTCGTGAACAGACTCGCCTGATTTGCAGATGTAGTTGTTGATGGCGGCATTGCCGCAGTGATCGCGAACCCCGTTGCGATCACGGTGAGGACCATAAGGAAAAGTACAAAGCGTTTCATGGTTTCCCTTTCTAACCATTGGCGGTTCGAGGGATCCAAGACGGAATGATCGGGCCGGGTGCCCTGAGCCGAGGATTGGAGTATCGGAGGTCTTGTTCGTCGCCAGTGTTCGGCTGGATTCGGGCCAACAAGACCGCGACACCGAAGGTCTTGCTCCGGGGAAACCCGACACGCCTTAACCTACACCGGGCGACAATGATTCGTCTGTGTCCTGTGACTCACAGCCGTGTGATTAAGTGGTACGCCTGCGGAACACCAGCGAGTCTGCAAAAGAGCGACGAGCGACCTGGCTGAGGGCTGACAGCAGGCAGTTGATGGCCCGAGTGTCCCGCCTCACATCACCATGTGACCCGCATCACTTCGCCTAGGGCCATTGCTGGTCAAGAATCGAACCATCGTTCGGTATGGGGTGAGCCTCCAAACCGCAACGGAATTCCAGATAGCGGGGCCCCGGCGCGCGTTGGTTTCGCGCGATGGGGTGCGAAGTGGGATGGCGAATGGTTAGGTAACACCAAGTTCCTTCCGCCGGTCCCGCAAAATAGAAAGGGCAGCAATGGCCAAGGTCCAAGGTTCAGTGCAGATCGTAGTCGAGCGCTGTAAAGCCTGCGGTTTCTGCGTGGAGTTTTGTCCCACGCACGTACTGGCGCTTTCCTCCGCTTTCAACGCCAAGGGATATCACACGCCCTACATGGCCCATCCCGAGAAGTGCAGCGGCTGCGACTTGTGCGGCATGTATTGCCCCGACTTCGCCATCTTCGGCTTCAAGCCGGAGGTTGAAAAGAAGGCGAACGCAGAGCCGGTTCCGTCGTCCGAAGCAGTTGCCGCCCCTCCCCTGGTGTCGACAGAGAATAAGGAGGAGCAAGATGCACGCTGATCCTGCTGGAGTACTGACCGGCACACATTTTCTCGACGGCGATCACGCCTGCTGCGAAGGAGCACTCGCTGCGGGCGCGCGCTTCTCGTCCGGCTATCCCATCACGCCGTCGACCGAAGTAGTGGAGCGTTTTGCGGCACGCGTCCCGACCGTCGGTGGCACCTTTATTCAGATGGAAGACGAGCTGGCCGCCTCCATCACGCTGCAAGGCGCAGTGTGGGGCGGAGCCAAGGCATTCACCGTGACCTCCGGACCCGGCTTTTCGCTGATGATGGAGCACATCGGCTACGCCGCCATGACGGAGACGCCCTGCGTTTTCGTCGACGTGCAACGCGGCGGCCCGTCAACCGGCTTGCCGACGCTTCCTGCGCAGCAGGACATGATGCAGGTGCGCTGGGGATCGCACGGCGATTACGAAATCATCGCGCTGTGCCCCAACTCACCGCAGGAGTGCTTCGACCTGACCATCACCGCCTTCAACTATGCCGAGAAATATCGCTGCCCGGTGTTCGTCATGATGGACGAAGTGGTCGGCCACATGACCGAGAAGGTTGTGATTCCTGCACCCGAAGACATCGAAATCGAGCCGCGGCGTTACACCACCATGTCGCCCAAAGAATTTCTGGCATTCAAGCCCGGGGCAGATCTTGTCCCCGACATGCCGCGAGTGGGCGAGGGCTACAACGTTCACGTCACAGGTTTGACGCACGACGAGCGCGGTTATCCCGACATGCGGCCCGAGGTACAGGCCGTGCTGGTCAAGCGCCTGGTCGAGAAGATCACCAAGAACGTCGATCAGATCACACTCTTCGAGCAAGACCAGATTGAAGGCGCCGACGTAGTTGTGGTCTCTTACGGCATCACCTCACGCGTGGCGCAAAAGGCCATCGACATGGCGCGCCAGAAGGGAATCAAGGTCGGCAAGTTCCGGCTGATCACGGCGTGGCCGTTCCCCGAAAAGCAGATTGCCGCCATCGCGAAAAAAGTGAAAGGGATAGTGGTAGCCGAACTGAATCTGGGCCAGATGGTGCGCGAGGTTGAGCGCGCGGCCGCAGGCCAAACCAAGGTCCGACTCGTGGGACACGCTGGCGGCAGCGTTCACAAACCCGAAGATATTCTGCAAGCGATCATGGAGGTGGCGCGATGAGTGAGACGACTGTGACCATCCAAAACCCAGTCGAGCAGTTTCTGCGGATGGACCGCATTCCCCACATCTGGTGTCCGGGATGCGGCATCGGCACCAGCGTCAACTCGTTCGCCCATGCCCTCACCGAAGCCAACATCGACATGAAGAACCTGGCGATCGTCTCCGGCATCGGCTGCACCGGACGCGTTGCCGGCTACGTCAATCTGGACTCGTTCCACACCACGCATGGCCGTGCCATTCCGTTTCGCGACCGGGCTGAAGCTGGCCAATCCCAAGCTGAATGTCGTGGTCTACTCCGGTGACGGCGATCTGTTCGCCATCGGCGGCAATCATTTGATCCACGCCGCGCGGCGCAATATCGATCTCAAAGTCGTCTGCATCAACAATCTGGTTTTCGCCATGACCGGCGGACAGACCGCGCCGACCACCCCAGGAGCGGTCATTACGGCAACCAATCCTTACGGGACTTACGATCCGTCCTTCAACCTGCCTTACCTGGTGGAAGCGGCAGGAGCGGTTTACGTGGCGCGCTGGACGGCGTTTCACGTTAAACAACTGGCGCGCTCCATGGAAGAGATGTTCGCCAAGAAGGGTTTCAGCTTCATCGAGGTGCTGTCGCCGTGTCCGACGCTTTACCAGCGCCGCAACAAAATGGGCGACGGGCTGGACACCATGAAGTTCTACAAGCAGGTCAGCAAGGTCCGCAATGGCGCGCCCACCAGCGAGGTTGCGCTGACCAAGAGCGGCGAGATTGTCGTGGGCAAGTTCGTGGACCGCGAGCGCGGCGAGCGCGGCGACTACGGCAACCTGATGCACGACAGCCTGGCCGGCGCCCTGGGCGAAGACTATGTGGAAACGGAGGCATGCTCATGCCAGTAACAGAGATCCGTATCGCAGGATTTGGCGGGCAGGGCGTGATCCTGTCGGCAGTTGTCATCGGCAAAGCCGGGTGCATTTTTCAGGACGGCTTTTCCACCATGACGCAAAGCTTTGGGCCGGAAGCGCGCGGCGGCGCGTGCAGCGCGCAAGTCATTCTGAGCGACCAGCCGGTGCTCTATCCCTATGTTTCACGGCCCGACATTCTAGTGGTGATGTCGCAGGAGGCTTACACACTATTCAGTCCGCAGCTCAAGGACGAAGGCACTCTCATCATCGAGGAGGACCTGGTGCGAATCGGCGACCATCCTGCCGGCACGCGGGTTTACAGTGTTCCGGCCACGCGCATTGCCGAGGAACTGGGCAAGAAGATGGTGCTGAACATCGTGATGGTAGGCTTCTTCGCAGCGGTTTCGCAGGCGGTCGATCCGGAGGCGATGAGGAAAGCGGTCGCAGCTTCCGTGCCGGAGGCCTATCGCGATCTGAACCTGAAGGCTTTCGATCGCGGCTTCGACTACGGGACCAAGGAACTGAGCCAGGTCATTGTCAAACAGGACTCCCTGGTCGCAGTGGCGGCAATAGAAACGTAAAGATAATTTCGGATACTAATAAGGTGAGCCGGCAAGCAATCTGCCGGCTCACAATTTTGAACCCATTACTTAGCGACCCGATCAGCCGGATTTTCAGCCGTGCCCTGAAACAAAACGCTTCTGCGTACCGGCCCCTATAAAAAACCTTACCGCCCCAGCTTCTTCGCCTGGCAGGCGACCACCACCTTGCTGGGATCGATGGCATCGTCGTCCAACTGCATCTCGATCACCTTGCCATTTTTGTCGATAACGTAGTTCACGCGGCGGGCGGCTTTGTATTCCGGGTCGTACAAGCCATACTTCCTGGTGATGTCGCCGCCCCAATCGCTGAGCAGCGGGAAAGTAACTCCAATTTGTTCAGCCCACGCCTTGTTCGAGAAGGGAGAATCCATGCTCACACCCAGGACCTGGGTGTCGGCGGCTTCCAGCTTGCTCAGGTTCTGCTGGAAGGCCTTCATCTGCTTGGCTCAGCCACCGGTGAAGGCGAAGATGTAGAAGGCGAGCGCAACATTCTTCTTGCCGCGATACTGTTGCAGCGAAACCTTGTTACCGTTCTGGTCTTCCAGGGTGAAGTCGGGCGCCATATCACCGACCTTGATTTTGGGTGGCGGCGTGTCGCTGGGTTTGTTGGCGGCAAAGCCGGCCGGCAACAACGAGCCGGCGAGCAGCAGCGCCAGTAAGACTCTCTTCATCGCTTCTCTCCTCTCAAACAGTTCTATACAGGACGGGTGACTCGGTACGTATCGGTTGCAGCCATTCTCCCACTACCGGCAGGCATTCGCCAGCGGAGCGGGCAGATGCAGTTTTTCATTGTGACCAAAGGCTGGTTTTCCGTTTTGGAACTCGACGGGGATCGTCCTCGCGTTCCCGATTGCGGAAATGCTACCTGGGCGTTAGAGTGAATGAGTATTCATTCGGAAAGCAGCAGTTGGCATTCAGCAGTTAGCGCTTAGCTTTTGGTGTTTGCGGTTTGGCTAAAGGCCAAGGGCTAAATGCCAAATGCCCCTTTTGGCGGTTCTCCCGCGGCGAAAAACGGCCCATCCGATTCCGACGCCCACAAAAATGCCATGGCCACATCGGTAAATCGCAGTTCTGACAAGTACCAGCGCATCCTGGACGCGGCGGTCGCGGTATTTGCCGAGAAAGGGTTCTTCACCTCGCGCGTGGCCGACATCGCCGATCGAGCCAACGTTGCCGATGGCACCGTCTATCTCTACTTCAAGAGTAAGGACGAGATCCTGATGACCGCCATCAACACCGCCTTCGACGCCTTTATGAGCTTGGCGCGCACCGAACTGAAGAAGCTGTCCGATCCGGCGGAGCGGCTGCGGCGGCTGGCGTTTCTGCATTTGGAAGCGCTGGGCTCGAATCGCAACCTGGCGGTCGTCTTCCAGATGGAGCTGCGGCAGAGCACGCGCTTCCTGTCAGAGTTCTCGCACCATCACATGGTCGAATATCTCAGCCTGGTGCGCGATGCGATCACAGACGGACAGAAGAGCGGAATCTTTCGCCGCGAAATGTCGGACAAGTATGCCGCCAACTGCTTCTTCGGCGCTCTGGATGAGATGGTCACGTCCTGGGTGTTGAGCAAGCACGAATACCAGCTCCGTAATGTTGCCGACGTGGTGGTGGACATTTTCTTGAATGGGATGCGGACGAAGTAACAGTCCTTCAGGATTTGCTGTTTGCAGAATGGTGGAGCACGCCTTCAGGCGTGCAGAAAGAGTCTTTCCTTTTTGTCATCACGAGGAGGCCTTCAAGCCGACGAGGGATCTGCTTTAAAAGGCTGAGGCGGACCGTATTGCGGAGAACCGGAACAGCAGATCCCTCGCGGGCTGAAGCCCGTTCGTGATGACAAAATTTAAGCAGTTGTAAGGGCGCAGCTAAAGCCGCGCCCCTTCAAAGCCACACAATTACCATGAATCTTCGGACCCTCAATGACGTTTTCTTCACCCTGGTGAAGCGCAGCAGCGACCGCGTGATGCTCACTCGCGAAGGCGACACCTGGCGGGCAATCTCAGCGGGCCAATTGCAGAGCTGGGTGTACGCTGCCGCGCGCCAGTTGCAATCCTGGGGAATAAGCAAAGGCGATCGCGTAGTCATCCTCAGCGAGAATCGTCCCGAGTGGGCGGTTGCCGATTTCGCCTGCCTCATGCTGGGGGCCGTCGATGTCCCCATCTATGCCACCCAGACCGGCGATCAGTGCCTTTTTGTGCTACAGAACTCGGAAGCGCGCATTGCGTTCGTCTCCACCCGCAAGCAGTACGAGAAGATTGCCGGCATCCGCGAGCAAACCAAGCTGGAGTACATCGTCCTCATGGACGACGCTCCCGAGATCACCGACGTTGTCCCCATGCAATCGTTCCTGAAGAACGCGCCGCCGGGGAACGATCCTGAAATTGAAGCCATCGGCCTGTCAATCGATCCGGACGATCTGGCGACTCTCATCTACACCTCGGGAACCACAGGCACGCCCAAGGGGGTGATGCTGACCCACGGAAACATCGCGTCGAACCTGAATGTCTCGCTCGATATGTACGAGTTCGACAAGGACGATCTGTGCATCTCGTTCCTGCCGCTCTCGCATGTGACCGCCCGTCATCTGGACTACGCCTTGTTTAACGCTGGCGTGCCGCTGGCGTATTGTCCGGTGGTAGACGAACTGCCGCGGGCCATGCGCGAAGTGCATCCCACGCTGATTGTCGCCGTGCCTCGCGTGTACGAGAAGGTTTACAACCAGGTGCAGAACAAGGCGCACGGCATCAAGCGGTCGCTTATCCAATGGGCGCTGTCGGTGGGAGCTGCCAATCGCGAAACCATTCTTCGCGGTGAAACGCCGAAGTCGTTTTCCTGGAAGCTGGCCAACGCGCTGGTCTTCTCTAAGGTTCGCGAAGGGATGGGAGGACGCGCCCGCATCTTCGTGTCAGGAGGCGCCCCGCTGGGCAAAGAGATCGCCACCTGGTTCGCCGACATCGGCATCCGAATCCACGAAGGCTACGGGCTGACGGAAACCTCTCCCGTTATTGCGCTGAATAATCCCATCAATCATCGCCTGGGGACAGTTGGAAAGCCGATGCCGAATGTCGAGGTCAAGATTGCCGACGACGGTGAGCTGCTGGTACGCGGGCCGTCGATCTTCAAAGGGTACTTCAAGATGCCCGAAGAAACCGCGGCTGTCTTTGTGGATGGCTGGTTCAAGACTGGTGATATCGCACGCCTCGACGAAGAAGGCTATCTGTCCATCACCGATCGTAAGAAAGACCTGATCAAGACGTCGGGCGGAAAGTTCATCGCGCCCCAACCCATCGAGAATTCGCTGAAGGTGAACCAGTATGTTGCCGAGGCGGCGCTGCTCGGCGACGGCCGGCGTTTTCCCGCCGTGCTTATCATCCCCAGCTTCGAAGACCTGGAAGCCTGGGCGCATCATCATGGGGTGAAATTCTCCTCGCGTAAGGAACTGGTCAAGTCGCACCAGGTGCAGTCGCTCTATCAGGGCATCGTCGAAGAGCTGAACCAGAACCTGGCGCAATTCGAAAAGCTGAAGAAAGTTTTGGTCGTGCCCGCCGAACTGAGCATCGCGGACGGCACTCTCACTCCAAGTATGAAGCTGCGTCGCCGCCATCTGACCGGCCGCTATAAGAAAGAAATTGACGCGCTCTACGCCGAGGGGGAATCGCATCAACGCGCTTCGGTTTCGGCGAAGCACTAACTCCGGCGTTCGGTTCCCATGACTCGGGCACGGCGGTAAGCATCCGAATAAAATCACACCGTGAGCCAGCGCCAATGTCTCTTCTGTTCTGATCAAGCCGACAGCAAGGAGCATCTCTGGCCCCAATGGATTCTGAAACGCCAGCCTCCCCAGAATTCCTTCCAGCACACTTTGGGCAACGGTCCTACGAAGCGCATTCAGCGCCCGATTGCAGTGAAGTGCGTCTGCGCCCGATGCAATAGCGGGTGGATGAGCCGCCTCGAGACGCGGATCGAGCCGCTCCTTGGCGCGTTAATAGCGGACCTTTCGCTAGCCCTCGACACGGGACAACAGACTGATCTCTCAATATGGGCTCTAAAAATGGCCATGGTCTCAGAGGCAACAAAGCCGCAGAATATAGCACGGTGTTATCAACGGAGCGACTGCGAAAACCTGAGAGTCAGTGCCCTGATTCCTCCGATGACGAGGGTCTGGCTGGGAAGATTCGCCGGGTATGGACTGATTGCAAACGGGACCGATGTATGGCCGAAGGCGAGGATTGGTTTTCCAGGCTCTCAGGGCTGTGTGACAACAATCATAGTAGGCCACTTAGCGATTCAGGTTTTGACAATTCACATTCCAGGCCGGCACGAAGTAGGAGCGATGTCTATTCGTTGCGAAGGCGTCGGGCTTGGGATCGATTGCTGGTTGACAGTTGGCCAGCGACGGGGCTGACCGAGTGGCCGCCGCCATTGTCGTTCACAAACGACGGTGGTCCGCTTTCCCTGCCTAGGCTTCATGGCCGGTGGAAAACTGGCGAAGAAGTTGATCTTAAGCTCGCCCGCAATTCAGACGATTGAAGTTCCTCCGCTTGTGTCAAATTCGGCCCTTTCACTCCATCGGCTCGACCGCAATCGTTGGCTCCGCCGGCGCTTTGCGGTCGGGACGCTGTATCAGCACGGTTGCCGCTAGCACGACGACGATTCCCACCACCTGCATCGGCGAAACCAGTTCACCCAGGATCATCGCCGTCAGCAGAATGGCCCAGACCGGTTCCAGACAAGCAGTCACGATGGCACGCGTCGGGTCGAGGTGCTGTAGGCCGATGAAGTACAGCGAAAAGGGAATGAGCATTGAGCCAATGGCGAACACCAGCATGAATAGCCACTGTCCGCCACTGTAATGGTGGGCGGCGATCTTCCATGGCGGATTGACGAGCATCCAGAAGGCCGCAGCACCAAGCAAGGAATACGCCAACACCGTCCAGCGCTGATAGATCTGTAGCAGATGCTGAGCGTAGACGTTGTAGAAGGCGAAAGTGATGGCCGCAAGCTCCGCCGCTGCAACTCCCAGCGGGTTGAAGCGCACACCGGAAATCATAAGCCACGGAAAACTGGCGCGGGCCGCGACTTCGCCGACCGCGAGGGCGCAGCCGATCACTGCCAGCAGCACGCCGCTGATGCGAAGCGCGGTTGGGCGCTGCAGGCGTCGCGCCAGCATATAAAGCAGCACCCAAACCGGCGCGACATATTGCAGCACGATGGCCGTCGCGACCGTGGTCTTCTCGATGGCGAAATAATAGAAGTAATTTGAGCCGGCCAGCCCGAGGATCCCGAGCAGAAAGAACTGTGCCAGGTGACTGCCGCGCACCCGCAGCGTAGAGCGGTTCCGAAAGAAGAGAATCGGCGCCAGGATCAGCAGCGCGATGGTGCTGCGGCTCTGCGCCAGGATCAGCGGGTCAATCGTGCCCAGTACGTGATTGCCTCCGGAAAGCCTGCCGGTGAACATCGCGCGCCCCAGCGCCGCGGAAAGTCCCCAGCAAAACGTGGCTGCGGCGATGTACAGATAGCCGCGAGCGGGATGAGGCTTACTGTTCAAGCAGCTGGTCGAGTCGTTCAGGATCGAAGCCGACAACAACTTCGTCGCCGATTATGACGGTTGGAATGGAGCGGCGGCTGTACTTTGCCGCCAGTTCCGTGCCGCGCGTCATCGTCATACGCCACGCAACGCTCTTCGAACTTCGCCTACGGTCTTTGAGGAAGAGCTTGACCGCATCGCAGGGCAGGGAATCAGGCTGGGGGAAGACGCTGATCTTGCGCGGCGTCATGCAGAACAGTGGTCCGTGGCTAGTGATCAGTGGCCAGAAAAGAATCCAGACAGCGACTTTGCAACTACTCACTAGCCACCAGTCACTTCTTCAATCGGCCAGCGCGCCCTGACTATGCGAGGAGCGCAACACGCGATCGACGGTATACGGCGCGCGCTTGCTGGGTTCGTGGAAGTGCCGCACCTGCAATTCGCCCAGCAATCCGAGCGCAATCAACTGCACGCCCGCCACAATCAGCACCGCGGCAAACACCAGCAGGGGTCCGTGTTCGTCCATGACGCTTTTGCCGCGCACGAACTTTTCCCAGACCATCCACAAGGCGATCAGCGTCCCGGTGACGGAGCTTAACGCGCCGCAGGTGCCGAAGAAGTGCAGCGGCCGCGACATGTACTTCAGCAGGAAGCGAATCGTGATCAGGTCGAAGAAGACGCGGAAGGTGCGCGAGATGCCATAATGCGATTCGCCCCGCTCGCGGTTTACGTTGCGAATCGGAATCTCGCAGATGGTCGCGCCGTACGCCGAAGCCAACGCCGGAATGAAGCGATGCAGTTCGCCGTAGAGCGGGACTTCCTGGACAACTTCTCGCCTATAGGCTTTGAAGGTGGTGCCGAAATCGTGCAGATCGACGCCGCTAAGCTTGGCCATCAGCCAGTTGGCGATCTTCGAGGGAACGCGCCGCATCACGAAGTTGTCGATGCGCTGTTTGCGCCAGCCGCTGACGATGTCGTAACCCTCGCGCAGCTTTTGCAGGAACAGAGGAATGTCGTGGGGATCGTGCTGCAGGTCGCCGTCCATGGCGATCACGTACTCGCCCTCGGCGTGATCGAAGCCCGCCGCCAGCGCCGACGTTTGTCCGAAGTTGCGCCGCAGTTTCACCACCACAACGCGGCGGTCAACCGCGGCAATCTGTTGCAGCAACCAGAAAGTATGATCGCGGCTGCCATCGTCAACGAAGACCAACTCGAACGGCTCGCCAGCTGCTTCCATCACCACCTTCAGCCGGTCGTAGAGTTCGGTGACGTTCTCTTCTTCGTTGTGGAACGGAACGACGATGGAGTACTTGAGCACAGGTTTTTCAATTATACCGTCGAGTCGCTTCGATAGGCACAGCAATATTTGGGCTGACCGATATATCCGAGCACCCGCGCCAGCAGCCCTATTTAACTGGGCGACGCTTATCGGCCGGCGGTTGCAACATATTCAAGAACCCGCGCCAGGCCTGTCCGGAAGACCTCCGGCGGCGTGATGAGGCTGATTACCAGGAAACCGTCAGCGGGGAAATCATAGAAATGACCGGGCTGAACCAGCACGTCCTTTTCCTGCAGCAGCGCAATCGCCAGTTCTTCATCCGGACAAGTCGCTGGAACCCGCAACACCGCATACCAGCCGCCTTCGCCTTCAAGCCGCTGGCACAACTTCTGCGTCACCAGCTGCTCATCGAGCTCCCGCAGATTCTCCCGGATGCGCTGCATGAGTTGCGCCTGAATGCTGTGCCGCTCTTCCAGCATCGTCGGCACCGCAAGCTGGACCGGCGCGTTCATCGAGAGGTACGTGTCCGCAATCAACTCCAGGCGTGCCAGCGCGTCCGTCTTCAGAGCTTGCGGGCCGCTGATCGCGATCCACGCGATCTTCATCTGCGGCAGCGCGGAGATCTTCGACAGGCCGCTCAACGCGAAGCTCAGCGCCTCGCGATTCGCCGAGAACGTCAGCGGCTTCGCCTGCGACAGAGAGTAGTCGAGAAAGACTTCGTCAGCGATGATCGCCAGACCGTTCTCCGCGCAGATGCGATCCAACTCTTCCGCCTCTTGCGGCTTCACATAGGATCCAGTCGGATTGTTGGGATGCACTACCAACACGGCGCGACATCGCCCGCCCGCAGTCTTCACTTGCTCCATCGCGCTGCAGAGCGACGTCAAGTCCATCTGCCAACCGTGGTCGTAAACCAGTTCGTACGGAACCAGCTTCACATCCTGAATGTCGGCCAATAAGTCGAACAGCGGATAACTCGGCGTCGGGACCAGCAGCGCGTCTCCGGGATCGCACAGTAGCCGAAAGACAAACGAATAGCCTTCGCTGGTGCTCGTCGTCAGCAGCAGATCGTCGGGAGAAACCGCGCTGCAGCGCTCCGCGTAATAAGCCGCGACCGCCTCACGCGCCGCGAGCAAGCCTTTCGGTTGCGGTTCGTAGCGGAGCGACCCGTGAGCGGCGAGCGCCCGCAGCAAAACGTCGTCGCGATATTGCAAGCCAATTGTCGTGGGATTCGAAGCCGTCAGGTCGAGCAACTCTCGGCCCGCTCGGCGGTGCGCTTCGAGCGCTTCTGTGTAGCGATTGGTCGTGAGGTCCCACGAGGTGCGACGCGCGAAGTAGCTTTGCATTTCGAGAAGCGATTATAAGCGGGAGCAAACGGGATTCCAGCCCGCGCCAACGTCGGACGACCGTGACAACAACTAGCAAGCTAGCCGTTGATTTGTTTTCATCAGCCAACTTCAGTCTGCCAGAAACTACAGTTCTATTTCCTCACGACCGACGACCGACAACCGACAACTGCCCTCCGACTCCCCCTCTAATGACCCTTGTAACCAACTGAAAACAAACAACAACCACAAGAAATTCCCGCCAAGAGGTTCTCCCCATGGGACTTATAGGCAAAAGCTTCCAAACAAAAGGCTTACGTTAGTGTCGGGCCGAGTCCCCCTGATGGTGGTTTGTCCCATTTCAGGCACTCTCCATGAGGGCACGTGCCGCGCTTTTTAGCAAGAATTCAATCCCCGTTGCAGCGCGACCTCGTGTAAATTTGAAATGCGCTTCACGCGGCATTACGAGCCATCTCGCTTGCGGCTCATTGCTGACATGGACTAGCTGAGAGCAACAAAGGGAGGTTGCGAGTCGTGATAACCAGCGACGATGTTACAAAGGTTCAGCAAGAGCACCCGGCTCGGCGCGCGTCAGACAGCCCGCATTCCTTCAAGCCGATCGACGGCTTTCGTACCTGTGGGGTTTGCGGCCTGAAAGAGACCCACAAAGTCCATCGCGAAGAAACTTCCGTCAACTAGGAAGGCTTTTTCCCGCAACGGATGACACATCGTAATTCCAGATCAAGAACTCCGTGTTCTCCGCGGTGAAACTACTTTCCTGCCGCCTCGCTCTGCGGCTTCCAGCGCAGCACCGGCTTTCTCGCCGCCGTCGTCTCGTCCAGCCGCGAGATGCGTGTGTTGTGTGGCGCTTCGGCGATGATCTCCGGATGCTCAGCGGCCTCCTCGGCAATCGCCTTCATGGCGTCGATGAACAGGTCGAGCTCTTCCTTCGACTCGCTCTCCGTTGGCTCGATCATCAGTGCGCCGTGCACCACCAGCGGAAAGCTGACCGTATAAGGATGGAAGCCGTAATCGATCAGCCGTTTGGCAATGTCGCCGGTCTTGATGCCCTGGGGATTCTGGAGGCGATCGCTGAAGACGACCTCGTGCATCGTCGGCGTGCTGTACGGCAAGTCGTAAACACCTTTCAGTTTCGCGCGAATGTAGTTCGCATTTAGCACTGCGTCTTCCGTGGTCTGCCGCAGACCGTCAGGTCCGTTGGCCATGATGTAGGCCAGCGCCCGCACATGCATTCCGAAGTTGCCGTAAAACATGCGCACTCGCCCAATCGACTTAGGGCGCTTGTAATCGAAGCCCAGTGTGCCATCCGCTTTCGTAATGACCACCGGCGTTGGCAGGAACGGCTCTAGAATCTTCTTGCACGCCACCGGACCCGATCCAGGCCCGCCTCCGCCATGTGGCGTGGAGAAAGTCTTGTGCAGGTTTAGATGCATCACGTCGACACCGAAGTCGCCCGGACGGGTTTTTCCAACGAGCGCATTCATGTTCGCGCCGTCCATGTAAAGCAGCGCGCCCTTGGCATGCAGCACGTCGGCAATCTTGTGGATCTCCTGCTCGAAGACGCCCAGCGTGTTGGGATTGGTCAGCATCAGCGCGGCAACATCTTCGTTCACCTGCGCTTCCAGCGAAGCCACGTCGACCATCCCCGCGGCGTTGGACTTGATGTTTTCTACCGCGTACCCGGACATCGCCGCCGTCGCCGGATTGGTGCCGTGCGCCGAGTCGGGGATCAGAATCTTCTTCCGCGGATTGCCGCGCGACTCCAGATACGCCCGCACCATCAGGATGCCGGTGAGTTCGCCGTGCGCGCCCGCAGCCGGTTGCAGCGTGATCGCGTCCATCCCCGTGATCTCGATCAGTTGCTCGCTCAGCATTTGCAGGATGCGTAGCGCGCCCTGGCTCACGCGTTCCGGCTGATACGGATGCGCTTCCGCCAATCCCATCAGCCGCGCGACGTACTCATTGACGCGCGCGTTGTACTTCATGGTGCACGACCCCAGCGGATACATGCCGTGGTCCACGGCATAGTTCCAGGTCGAGATGCGAGTGTAGTGGCGAATGATCTCGATCTCGCTCACCTCGGGCATGTTGCCCAGGTCCTGACGCGTGTGCTCGCCGAGCAACTCCGCCGCATCGACTTCCGGCACATCCAGCGGCGGCAGCTTGTAGGCCTTCTTGCCGGGCGACGACTTCTCGAAGATGAGGCCTTCGTTCTGGCTGATGTGGGTGGTCGCTTTCTTGATCTTCTCGTTCAGGTTCACAGCGCCACCTCCTTCGCCACCGCGTCAATCGAAGCTTTCGTGGTTGTCTCGGTGCAGCACCACAGCGAGGCGTTCTCCAATTCGGGATAAAACTTCTTCAGCGGCAGGCCTCCGATAATCTGCTGCCCCAACAGCTTGTCGTTGATGGCGTACGGATCGCTTTTGGTCTCGATCACGAATTCATTGAAGCGCGGCGCGCCTTCGAACAGCAGCGTCGCACCGCCCTTCTTAAATTGCTTGGCGGCGTAGTGAGCTTTGGCCAGGTTCTGGGTCGCCAGCTCCTTCAGCCCTTCGCGACCGTAAACGGTCATAAAGATGCCAACCATCAGCGCGACCAGGCCCTGATTCGTGCAGATGTTGGAAGTCGCCTTCTCGCGGCGGATGTGCTGCTCGCGCGTGGACAGGGTCAGCACGAATCCGCGCTTGCCGTTGTGGTCGCGGGTTTCGCCCACCAGACGGCCCGGCATCTGGCGCACGAATTTGTCGCGCGTGGCGATGACGCCGCAGTACGGGCCGCCGAATCCCAGCGGCACCCCGAACGACTGCGCTTCCATGCTTACGATGTCGGCTTCCACTGGCGGCTTCACGATGCCAAGCGAAACCGCCTCGGCGATGGAGACGATCAGCATCGCGCCCTTGCTGTGCACGATGTCGGCGATCACCGCGACATCTTCGATGGTGCCGAAGAAGTTGGGCGACTGTATGAGCACTCCGGCAGTATCTTCGTCGAGGGCCATGTCGAGCGTGTCGAGGTCAACGCGGCCATTCTCCGCATAACTAAAGGTCGAGACCGGCATGCCCTGATAGCGCGAGTAGGTGGTGATGACCTCGCGATACTCTGGATGCACGGTAGCGGCGACCGCCGATTTGTAGCGCCCGGTGATGCGAGCGGCCATCATCAGTGCCTCAGCCGCGCCTGTCGAGCCGTCGTACATGGAAGCGTTGGCCACGTCCATGCCGGTCAGCTCGCAGATCATGCTCTGGAATTCAAAGATGGATTGCAGCGTCCCCTGGGCGATTTCGGGCTGGTACGGGGTGTAGGCGGTAAAGAACTCTCCGCGCGAGATGAGCGCGTCGATCACCACCGGCCGGTAATGCGAGTAGGCGCCCGCGCCCAGAAACATGGCATAGCCCTGCGCGCTGTTGGTGGCGCGCTGGCGAAAGAACTCCACAATCTCGCTCTCGGCGTACTGCCGCGGGATGTCGAGATCGCCCTTCAGGCGATACTCGGCCGGAATGCCGGCGAACAAGTCGTCAATCGATTTCGCCCCGATCTCGCGCAACATGACTTCGCGATCGGACTGCGATTTGGGAAGATAGCGCATGGGTACCTGTAGCTTTCCTGGGCGTTGTACGAGCGAAAATATAAAGCCTATGTCACGATCGATTTGTGTCAGGGCACGTCTTCAGACGTGCCGTAATGACGTCACTAATGAACTGGGCTTTAGCCCCTGCTCAACACGGTTGCAGGGGCTAAAGCCCTGATCCTATCAAGCCCCTGTTCGGCACGACCGAGGTCGTGCCCTGACACAAAACCAATCGCGGTTCGCAGCCTTAAGCCGAGCTGTCTTTGGCTAATAGCTAGCTGCCAATTGCTGCCTCAGTGTCCGCCCTCTTCGGCGATGAATTTCTCGTAATCACCGGCGGACAGCAACCCTGCGGCCTCGCCTGCATCTCTCAGCTTGACCTTGATCATCCAGGTCGTGTTGGCGTCCTTGTTCACCTGCTCGGGCGTGGTATTCAGTGCCTCATTGATTTCCGTTACCGTGCCCGTCACCGGTGCGAACAAGTCGGAGACGGCCTTTACCGACTCGACCGAGCCGAAGGTCTTTCCGACCGCGATCTCCGTGCCAACTTTCGGCAATTCGACAAACACGATGTCGCCCAGCGAGTTCTGTGCATAATCCGTAATGCCGACGACGCCGGTGTCGCCGTCAATCTTCAGCCACTCGTGTTCCTTGGTGTACTTGTAATCCGCGGGATAAGCCATTTTGATTTCGCTCCTCGTAGCTTTGAAGGGGCACGCCTTTAGGCGTGCCGTCGCAGCCTCTTTATAAAGTTGTCATCCCGAGCGGAGCCCCTCCTGTTCGTAGAACAGGAGGGGCGCAGTCGAGGGACCTGCTTTCCGCACGATTGAAGCCTACCCCTCAAAAATCCTATCGTCCCTGAAGGGACTGATCACATTTATCCGCACGCTACCCAGCGCTTCCGCGCTGGGCTAATTACTTTCGCCCTTCGGGCTCTGCTACGACTGCTTCTTCGGCCGCTTGTAAAACGGTGTTGGCACAACCTTGCACTTGACCGGCGTGCTCCTGCACTGGACACACACTTCGTGCCCAATCTCCGACTGCTCGATCGGCACGTAGGCCAGCGCAATGTTTTTCTTCAGGAACGGCGCATAGGAGCCGCTGGTCACGTATCCGATTTCCTTGCCGTCCAGATCGGACACCTTGTAGCCGTCGCGCGGGATGCCGCGCTCCACCGACTCCAGTCCCACCAGTGTTAGCTTGATGCCCGTAGCCTTGGCGCGCTCCAGCGCGGCCTGTCCAATAAACTCGCCCTTTTCCATCTTCAGAAAGCGATCCAGCCCAGCTTCCCAAACATTAATCGACTCGGAGATCTCATGCCCGTAGAGCGGCAGCTTGCCTTCCAGCCGCAGAGTATTGCGCGCGCCCAACCCGCACGGCAGGATGCCGAATTCCTTGCCCGCTTCCAGCACGGCATTCCACACCATCGCGCTGGTCTTCCCGTCGGTCGGCACGTAAATCTCGAAGCCGTCTTCCGCCGTATATCCGGTGCGTGCGATCAAAATGTTCTTCAGCCCGCAAACCGTTCCGTGGGTGAACCAGTAAAACTTCACCTTCGACAGATCGACGTCCGTCAGCTTCTGTAGCGTGTCGACCCCCTTCGGTCCCTGGATGGCGATCTGGGTGTAATCGTCGCTCAGGTTTTCGACTTTGCAATCGAACTGGCGAGTGTTCGCGGTGACCCAGTTGACATCTTTCTCGCGCGTGCCGGCATTGATCACCAGCATGTAGTCTTCTTCGCCCATGCGGTGCACGATCACGTCGTCGACAAACGTTCCCTCGGGATACAGCATCGCCGAATAGCGGCACTGCCCGATCGCCATACCTGCCGCGTCGTTCATGGTGATGTGTTGCACCGCCTCCAGCGCCTGCGGCCCTGAGATGCGAATGTCGCCCATGTGGCTCACGTCGAACACGCCCACGCCAGTGCGGACCGCCAGGTGCTCCTTCATCAGTCCGCCGACCGAGGGATATTCCACCGGCATGTCCCAGCCGTTGAAATCGACCATTTTCGCGCCCAATTGGCGATGGACGGCATTCAAGGCAGTCTTACGAACCGGTGCGGCAACCTGGGTCTCGGAGGACAAGTGGGAATCCTTCAGCGCACAGAACGCGCGGTCGAGGTTGGTGTAACTAAGTACGGTACCATGCGCGATTTTCACGGTCAACGACACGCGTCACAGGCTCGGCGACACGCCGCGATTAGTAGGATCCCAGCGGCAGCGCTAAGCAATTCGATTGCCCGCCAACCTCCGCTGTCCAGCTTTTAAACAGTTACGAAAGTACAATCGTCTTCCATTCTGGGATTGCCCTTTCGTGTCGTCCCCAATCGGCCCTTATCACAGACCACGCACCTCCACTTTTCTCAAGATAGAAAGCAGCTACTGCTAGCAGGACGTGCCGAATGCGAACCCTTCCCGGCTTGGGGCTTGTTGCGGGTTTCCACCTCGCCCGGCACACGCCACTGTACCTTGCTGCCCTGTTCGGAATCGTTCTTATCCTGGCGCCGGCGTCGCGCGCACAAGATGGTTCCACTTGGCTGCAAGGTGTAATCGAGGATGCCAGTGGCGCGCGTATCGTCTCAGCCGCCATCACCGTCACCGACCTCTCGCGCGGCCTCCACATGCAATCTGTGACCGACGCTCAGGGCACGTTCAACTTCGCGATGTTGCCGCCGGGCCGCTACGACGTTACGGCTTCCGCTCCCGGAATGGCGACGAGAACCAGTCGCGGAGTGGAGCTGCTTGTGGGCGGGGTGTCAGTCGTGCATCTGCGGCTGGCTCCGGCAGCGCTCACCCAGACCATCACAGTCAGCGCGCCTCCCGTTGTCATCGACACGCAGAGCGGCGAAATTTCCAGCGTAGTGACCCAATCGGCCATCGACGGCCTGCCCTTGAACGGACGCCGCTTCACCGATCTGGCGCTGCTTTCGTCGGACGTCATACAGGACCCGCGCGGCCTCACCTCCGATTCCAATGGCGATCTGTCGGTCGGAGGAATTCGCGGCTTTCAGAATACTTTTCTGGTCGATGGTACCGACGACAACAACTCTTTCTTTGCTCAGGCGCGCGGCGGCTATCGCGCACCCTATCAATTCAGCAACGAGGTCATCCAGGAGTTCCGGGTTTCGAAGAACTCTTACAGCGCCGAGCTGGGGCGCTCAGGCGGCGCTGTCTTCAATGTCGCCACTAAGTCAGGCACCAACAACTGGCATGGCACCGGCTTTTACTATCTGCGCGACCGCGCTTTCGATGCGCAACAACCTTACGCTTCCAGCCAGCCCAACGACCGCCAGCAACAATTTGGTGGCACTGTCGGCGGACCGATTAAGAAGGATCGCATCTTCTTTTATGCCGGTTTCGATCAGCACCTGCTGACCGTGCCTTCACTGGTGCAGTTTGCCAACGGCGCCAGCACCATCGTTCCCCAACCCACCGACTACGACTCCACCGACCGGGCATTGGTCTTTGCCGCCGCACAGAGGTTGAATAACATGGGCGGAAGCTATCCCACCACCATGCAGGGCAACGCGGGATTCGCCAAAGTCGATTTCAATCTCTCCTCCAAACAGCTGGCTTTCATCCGCATCAGCACCTCGCGCCTGACCGGCGTCAACAATGTCTTCTTCGATCCTTCCAGCCCAATCACTGGCTATGCTGCAACCGCCAATGGCACCGAGAACGTCCAGACCGAAAGCCTGGCTGCATCTTTGATGAGTTCCTGGACCAACAAATTTGCCGGCAATCTGCGCGTGCAGTTCTCCCGCGATGCGCAGGATTCGCTTGCCAACTCCAATCAGCCGTGGAACAAGATTTACGACATTATGGAGGGCTTCGGCGGCTCCAGCACGCTGCCCCGCGATACCCGCGAAAACAAACTGCACATCGCCGAGACCCTCAGTTACGACACCGGCCGAATTCACTGGAAGTTCGGTGGCGACTTCATCCAGGCATGGATTTACAACTACTATCCCTATCTCTTCGACGGCGAGTATTACTTTGACGATGTGAAGGTGAATCCGTGGACCTACGCTCCCATGGAGTATGGCGAGCCGCTGTCGCCGCTGCGCGCCTATGCCCACGACGTGCCGCGCTACTACATGCAGGACTTCGGCAACGCCGTCTCCCATCCTGACTCGCGCATGTATGCAGCTTTCATGCAGGACACCATTCGCATCACCCGAAACTTCACATTGAACGCGGGCATTCGCTACGACCTGCAAACCTTCGAGCCTGGTACGCTGATCAGCAATCCTCTCTATCCAGCCTCCGGCAAGGTCCCCACCGACATGAACAACTTCTCGCCGAGGCTCGGTTTCGCCTACTCCATCGGCGAAAAGCACGCTACCGTCATTCGCGGCGGCGGCGGTCTCTTTTACATGCCGATCCCGGCTATGTATGCCTCGCAGATTGCCACCGACAACGGCATCCAACAAAGCCAGCTCTTCCTGAACCTGATGGTCCCGGCCCAAGCGGCCCTGTTTCCCAGCTACCCGAACGCCTTAGCGAATTGCCCCCCGGGAACATCGGTTTGCAAGCTCCCATCGTCTCTGGCTGGACTAGTCACCACGGACATTTCCGCCTTTGCGCCCAACTTCCAGACGCCTTACACCGAGCAGGCGAACCTCACTGTGCAGCACCAGTTCGGCGATAGCATTGTCGCGACGGTGAGCTATGCCTATGTTCGCGGCGTACACGAAATTCGCTCGCTGGATGTCAACCTTCCCCCACCAACCGTGGTCAATTATCCCGTCTACAACGACAACGGGTCGGTCTTCCTGGGCATGTACAGTGTCGACTCCTTCACCACGTGGCAAACCACGCCGTCCCTTACTTGTCCCTACCCGCCCTGCATCAACCCCCTACAGCGGCCCGACCCCCAACTCGGCGCCATCAACTCATTTCAAAGCGAATCCAGCAGTATCTATAACGGCATGACTATATCGGTGAAGCGCCAGATAAGTCATGGTATGTACTTCCAGGCTGGCTATACCCTGGCCAAAGCTATGGACGACGGGCCCGATGCTCTCGTCGTTGGACGCTCGGGCAACGTGCAGAACTCGTATGCCACTTCGCTAGAGTGGGGGCCGAGCGTCAACGATCAGCGGCATCGTTTTGTGGCCGCGTGGGTATCTGAACCCAAGTTTAACCTCCATCATGGCACGCTCAACACGCTGGCCAACCACTGGAAGCTCTCCAGCGTTGTTACTGCGGGATCGGGACGCCCGGTCAATGCCACCGTAGCGGGCGATCCTAACGGTGACGGCGACATCTACAATGATCGACTGCCGGGCTACGAGCGCAATGCGTTTATGGGGCCCGACTACTTCAGCACCGATATGCGCATCACCCGCACCATACGATGCGGCGAACGTACGGTGTGGACTCTGGTTGCCGAATCGTTCAACGTTTTTAACCGTACCAACAGCCGGGTGCAGATCAGCGATGACGGTTTCTACAACTCCGCAGGGGAATTTGTCGCCTATTCAACAGCGGTCAAGGGCACGGTCTATCCGGGAGAATTCCTGATGAACTCGCAGTTCTTGACTCCGACGAATGCCTATGCACCGCGGCAGGTGCAATTCTCGCTAAGACTAAGTTTCTAAGGAGGATATCTGCGAAGTAAGACTTTAGTGCCCTCTCTGCAACGCGTTGGTGCTCCAAGTCTTTGCTTGACTTCCCCTTGTAACATAGCGATAACTACTAGTGTCCAGTTGGGACGAGTCTGGGGGTGTTTCCTGTTTGGCGGAAGTTCGCATACAAGAGGGCGAGTCCTTAGAGAACGCTCTGAGACGTTTTAAACGCAAAGTCCAGCAAGAGGACATTATCAAGGAAGTGAAGCGTCATTCCTTCTACCTCAAGCCGGGCGAAAAGAAACGCGTAAAAGAAGCGCTGGCGCGCAAGCGCAGCCGCAAGAAGGCTCGTAAAGAGCAGGACTAATTCGCAGAAGGGCCGCCGTTCGAATGGCGGCCCTTGCTTTGTTCCCTTCCTATTCGGAGTGGTACCAGTCGATTCGCAGTCTTATATGTGCAGGGCCATGCGCTGATGCGTGGTGGGCCGAACTCAGGGAGTTGTACCCGAGCACTGGAATTTGTGATTGTCGAGCGTGAACGCTCAGTCCGGTTCTGCGGCAGTCGCAAGTTGACCCCGTCCGTGTGCTTGGGAGTCGCGGGCTGAAGGGAGCACCTCTCCATGGAATTCCAAGACAAGGTTCTGAAGTGTATCGACTGCGGATCTGACTTCGTGTTTACGGCGGGCGAACAGCTGTTCTTCCACGATAAGCAATTCACCAACGAACCCAAACGTTGCAAAGCCTGCAAGGCCAAGCGGGCCTCCACGTTGGGAACTACGGCGCCAGGCAATTATCACAAGGTGGAAACGCGAACGAATTGCTCCGGGTGTGGCAAGGAGACCACTGTCCCTTTCAAACCCACGCAAGGCCGGCCGGTCTTCTGTCGGGAGTGTTTCCAGCAGCGGCGAACTGCGCCGCCACCGCCTGAACAGCCGCAATTAAATCTTCCGCTAGCGCCCCTCGCTCCCATCTCTGGACGCAGAGGAATGTTGTGTCTCCCCAAGCATTATCTTTAAGCTTTTCCGCCATACTCGATGGCGGCTATAGCCGTCAATTCCCGCGAACTGTTGCCCTCGTTGGTTACCGCGCCGTCCGGAACATGGCTTCGGGAATTAAACTGAGCAAGGATGCAACTCCCCCGCCGCAGATTCGTCGCCCTGGTTCTCATCCTCGCAGCCATGCCGCTGGCGGCTGCCAGGCCGGAGCCGCTCCAGATTTCATGGACTCCCCATAACATCGCCACTGGTTCGCCGTGCTTGTTCCGGGCCGAGATTGCGAGTCCGATCTCCAGCCTGCGCGGCACTTGGCTGGGACATGAGATCGTCTTCTTTTCATCTGCTGACCCGCATGTCTGGTACGGCCTGGCCGGAGTTGATGTCGAAGCCAAGGCGGGCAGCTACACCCTCGCGCTTGAGGCTACGCTGGCGGATGGAAAGCTCATTCACCAGGAGAGCACGGTGCTCGTGCAGCGCGCCGCCTACAAGACCGAAACCCTGCGAGTGCCGGATCGCTTCGTGCAACCCGACGCCGACACTCTTCGTCGCATCGAGGCTGACAGAAAGCTCAAGGACGACGCGTTTTCCCATGAGACAACTGCGCCGGAATGGTCAGGCAAATTTGTTGCCCCCATCGATTCGACCGTTTCAGAAGGATTTGGTACGCGTCGAACTTTCAACGGGCAACTGGCCAGTGTCCATCGTGGCCTCGACTACCATGCCAAGCCCGGGTCGCCAGTAGTCGCTGCTAACTCCGGCGAGGTTGTGCTGGCGCAAGCCCTGTTTTATGAAGGCAACTGCGTCATCATCGATCACGGCCAGCAATTTATGACACTCTATATGCATCTGTCGCGTTTGGATGTTACGGAAGGCGAAAAGGTGAAAAAGGGACAGGAGATTGGCTTGTCAGGAGCGACGGGCCGGGCCACCGGGCCGCATCTTCACACTGCTGTGCGTTGGCAGGGAGCCTATCTTGATCCGGCCCAGCTCTGGGTCTTGCCGCTGCCAAACTTGCAATTGCAATGAGCCCGCGGAGGCCCAGCAAGAGCTGCGAAAAATATGCCGCAGCTTTATTCCGCCCGCTTCGCCGCAGCTTGGCGCTGCGGAACCGCATTCTCCGGAAGGGCGTTCTTCTTGACTGCTGATTGCTTGGCCAACATCTTGTGGTCCTGGTGCGTAATCAGCAGCGCTTCCAGTTGTCGCAGTAGTTCCTCAGTATTGATCGGTTTTACCAGCAGAGACTGGGCGCCTCTGGTCTTCCATTCATCTCCCAGGGACGGATAGGCAGTCAGCAATGCCGTGGCCGGATCATATAGCTGCTGGCGCGCGGCATGAATCACGTCATAGCCGGAGGTCTCGGTTTCCATCCGCATGTCGGCGATCACCATCTCATAGACTCCGCTCTTCAACTTATGGTGCGCTTCCTTGGCAGAAGCCGCAGTGTCCACTGCGAAGCCACTCATCTCCAGAATCGCGCGGAGGGTGAGAAGAATTGCCAGTTCGTCATCGACCAACAAAATGCGACGTTTCATGGGGAACTCCAAACTGTGCCACCGTTGCAAGGCTTTGTGATGCCGAATTGTGTGCTTCAGGTTTGCTGCCAGTGACGATTACTTTACTTAGGCCAGCTGGGGTCGATGGTACACCCAGGCCTTCGCAGCGCGCAAAAACCACGGCCGGTCCGCTCGGTATAATCAATTCGTGGCGACCTATCATGTGGAGAACTTCGGGTGTCGCGCGACCCAGGCTGATGGCGCGGCTATCGAGCGTCAACTGCTCGATCGCGGCCTCCAGCGCGCCATAGCTGCGAACCAGGCCGAAGTCGTTGTGCTGAATACCTGCACGGTCACCGCTGCCGCCGATCAGGACGCCCGCGCCGCCATTCGCCGCATCCAGCGCGAGAATCCAACAGCCCAGATCCTGGTGACGGGCTGCTATGCGCAGCGCGCCCCAGAAGAAATTTCCGCACTGCCCGGCGTCAGCCTGGTCATTGGCAACTCGCACAAACACGAGTTGGCAAAGTATGTCGAGCCACGCGATCCGGGATTTCTCCAACTCTCCGGGTGCCCCACTCATCCGCGGTTTTCGGATGAGTGGGAAGGCGACTTTATTCCTCTGGCGCACATTGGCGCAGCAGGTCAGTCGAACGTCATCGTCGGTGACATCTTCGCGCACACAGAGCTGATGGCCGCGCCCGTCTTCGACGGCGAATCCTTCGAGAAAACGCGCCCGAACCTGAAAGTGCAGGATGGCTGCAATAATCGCTGCTCGTTCTGCATCATCCCCTACGTGCGCGGCAAGAGCCGTTCATTGAAGTTGGACCACCTGCTGCGCGAAGTCGATGCGCTGGTCGCGAACGGCTATCGCGAGATCGTGCTGTCGGGGATCAATCTTGGCCGCTGGGGAAGGGAATTGTCCCCGCGCATGAATTTCGCGGCGATGTTGCGTGCGATTCTAGACGGAACAACGATCGAGAAGCTTCGCATCAGCTCCGTCGAGCCAATGGACTGGACGAACGAGGTGATCGAACTGGTCGCATCCTCGCCGCGCGTCTGCAAGCATGCCCACGTGCCAATGCAGTCGGGGAGTGACAAAATCCTGCGCAAGATGCATCGCAAGTACAGGCCGTGGCATTATGCCGATCGTATCGAGCGCATCCGGCGCGCGATGCCTGACGCGGCCATCGGTGCGGACGTGATGGTCGGTTTTCCCGGCGAGAGCGACGACGACTTCGAGCAGACGCGCGCGCTCATCGAGCAGCTGCCGTTTACTTACCTGCACGTGTTCACCTATTCGTCGCGGCCGGGAACGCCGTCAGCCGAGATGCCGGATCAGATTCCAGTGCAAATCGCGCGCGAGCGCAATCGCGTGCTGCGGGAATTAGCCGCGGCCAAGAAGCGAACCTTCATGGAGTCATTCGTCGGACGAGAGGTGGAAGCGATTACGTTGACGCACTTCGATGGTGAGTTAACGGAAGCGCTGACGGATAATTACCTCAAGCTGCTGATCTACGGCAAACGTAACTCGAATGAGCTGGTTCGACTGCCGATCACTGGAGCACGAGCGGATGCTCTGGTCGCTTCGCAAAGTGCCGCATAACCTAAGGAGTGTCATCCCTCGGGACGACAAAATGAAAGGGGACCGCAGGCGCACGGCTGAATCCGTGCCCTGATACAAACCAGCGGTGCAACGATTTGCGTTGCCTAGACCGCGGACGGCGCGCAGCCTCGCCATGCTATACTTTTCGTAGTACTGCAGTTACTGCGGAGGACTGTATCGACAAACGTTTTATCCGCACGAATGATCGCATTCGTGTTCGTGAAGTTCGCGTGATCGACGATGAAGGCAATCAGCTTGGCATCATGACTCCCTTCGATGCGCTCAAGATTGCCCGCGAAAAAACCCTTGACCTGGTAGAAGTCTCACCCACCGCGCAGCCTCCCGTTTGCCGCATCATGGACTACGGGAAATACCTGTACCAGCAGGAAAAGCGCGAGCGCGAAGCCAAGAAGCACCAGCACCAGATCACGGTCAAGGAAGTGAAGTTCCGCATCAACGTGGACGATCACGACTACGAGACCAAGAAGAACCATGTGCTGCGCTTCCTCGACGAAGGCGACAAGGTGAAGGCCACCATCTTCTTCCGCGGGCGCGAGATGACGCGGCAGGGGTTGGGACGCGAGATCCTGGATCGCCTGATCAAGGACCTGGGCGACAAGGCGATCGTGGAATTTCGTCCGCGACAGGAAGGCAACACGCTGCACCTGATCCTGGCGCCGCCGAAGGTGCAGCCGGGCGCGAAGCCGCCAGGTCCCAAGGCCGACAAGAGCGCAGCTCCGTCTCCACCGCCGCCGCGGCCAGCGCCGCCGCAACAACAACCGCAATGAAATGACGTGATCCCGCGGGTTGCTGAATCTGGCGAGTTAGTCGTGCACAGAGCCTCGTCTATTCTTTGGCCGTCCGCTCCAATTCGGCAAGGTCGAGTTTCTTCATCCCCAGCATCGCCTGCATCGCCTTGGGATGTTTGATGAGTTCGGGTAGCTGTACCGGCACAACCTGCCACGACAGTCCGAACTTATCTTTGAGCCAGCCGCACCGGCCTTCACTGCCGCCGGCGCTCAGTTTCGTCCAGTAGTCATCCACTTCGGCCTGGGATTCGCAGCGCACCACAAAGGAAATCGCCTCAGTGAATTTGAACGATGGGCCGCCATTGAGCGCAATAAACTTCTGTCCATCAAGCTCAAAACTGACGGTCAGGACGGGAGGTTTTGGCGAGCGACTGTCGCGTGCCTCGCCAAACCTGCGCGCGTTCTTGAATACAGTCAGATAAAATTCCACCGCCTCTTCAGCATTCGAATCGAACCAGAGAAACGGTGTAATGCGTGGATTGTTTTCAAAGGCATTCACGGGAAATAACCTCGCTTCCAGTTGTGAAGTCGATATGGAAAAGTCTACCCAATAAATCGACTTCGGCGCGGTTTGTCAGAAAAGCTTCTTCCACTGCAATGTGATCTGCGGATGCTCCCGCGTTCCGGCCACAGCAATCGGCAAATAAGTTCCCGCACCGTTCTTCTTGAAGATGGGATCGAACGGCACCAGTACCCAATGCATGGCGCCTTTCATGGTTTGCGAAACGGTTGCATTCAGCCGCACATCGCCCATAAAGTCGATTTTGCCGCTCTGCAATCCGTAGGAACCTTTGACCTCGGCGGCCGCGCCGGGCACCGCAAAATCCAGTTTGCTGAAGCTCAAGTTTTCGTCTCCCATGGAGAAATTTCCAGCGAAATCAGCGGGCACGTCCGTGATGCTGGTGTCGTCGGGCTTACCCTGGCCACGGCGGCTGAGGGCCGTGATCGCGATCGCCACCCTGTCGCCGTTGAATCTGGCGTCGGAGATGTTGAACTTGCCGCTCAATCGTATCCTTTGGAGCACCGGATCGCGCCCTGGCGGCAAATCGAGATTGGCCTTCAGTCTGAGCTTGCCAGTTAGCATCGGCGGATCGGACTTGGCGGCCAGCGTCAGCACATCCTGCACTCGCGCATGTTGCATGTCGACGTCGAGGGTGATGGTCTTGCCTTTCTGGCCGGGCTTGCCGGCAACCTCTCCGTTGGTAACCACGTCGGAGTGCAGAAAGTGTGCGTTGACCGGGTGCAGGTAGGTATTGCCGTTGGTGCCGTCCACGGTGGCATGAAATTGCGTGGTCAAGTGGACTGGCTGGCCCCCACGGTCGAGCTGGAAATCGGGAACATCGGTGGTGCCGTCCACAACAATGTTACGCAGAACGCCCTGATAATCCCCCACCGACGAAAGAATGCCGGAGATGCCGTTGAAAACGGACAGGTCGGCATGTTGAAAGTTGTAGTGGCCACTCACGCTGGTAGCTGAAGGTTCGTCGAAGACCCAGGGACCGAAGCGACCTGTAGTTTCGATCAAGCCAGGCGGGGTGGGATTGGTCAGTTCTGCTGTGAAGTTCATCGGCCGGCCAGTACCGGCGCTGCGGAGCGTGAGCTTGCGAAGGTCGAACTGCATCGGCTCACGCGCCGGATCTTTGTGCAGGATGTAGAGCTCGGCGCCGTCGGCATCCACCTTGTCGATCACGAAATCGGCCAGGTGAATGTGGCGGCTTTGCTTCTGCGCGGGCGCCTGGGGCGGATGCTCGTGCTTGGGCGGAACCTCAATCACCAGGCCGTCCAGCTTCAGCCAACTGAGATGGACCGGGCTGCGCAGCAGTTCGAAAAGGGCGGCCCGCACCGTAACATGCTTCACAGTGATGAGCGGCGGAAAGCCGGGAGCGCTGCGATTGGGCAGCACAAAGTTATCGGCGGTGGCGTAGAAGCCGGGAATCAAGGTGACGTGCAGGTTCTGGAGTTGGACGTCGGCTTGATAGTGTTGGCGCAGGGCAAGTTGGATACGGCCCTGGAGCCAGCGCTCAACCGGAGCCGGAACATTGATCAGAGTGATGGTCAGTGCGATAGACGCAATCGCGAGGGCCGCAACCGCCGTCAGCAACGTCCAAAGCAGCATTCGTGTTCGCCGAGTGGGCATCGTAAGAATGTTAGATGCAGAAACTAGCTGCCGCCGCCCGTGACAAACCAGGCAATCGTCAGCCCGATCATGATGATGGTGGTGGCCCAGGCGATGAAGTTGAACCAGGTTCCGTTCACATACTTGCCCATCAGCTCGCTCTTATTGATCAGCAACAGCATGAAGATCAGCACGAAGGGCAAAACGATGCCGTTCACCACCTGGGAAAGGATGCTGATCCTTATCAGGGGAATGTTGGGTAGCAGGATGACAGCGCCGCCAGCGATCAACAGCAATGTGTACAGCCAGTAAAATACCTTGGCATCTTTGAACTTGTGTCCAACGCCGGACTCGAAGCCCAAACCCTCACAAACGGTGTAAGCGGTGGAGATGGGCAAAATGGAAGCGGCAAACAGGGAGGCATTGAACAGCCCGGCAGCAAAAAGAATGTAGGCGTATTCCCCGGCTAGAGGGCGTAACGCCTGGGCAGCATCGGCAGCATCTCGAATCTGATGGTTGCCGTGGACATAGAGGGTCGCCGCGCAAGCTACCACGATGAACCAGGCAACGATGTCGGTGAACAGGCAGCCCAGGATTACGTCCCAGCGCGACGCCTTGTATTCGCGAGGAGTAATACCTTTCTCTACGATGGAAGACTGGAGGTAGAACTGCATCCAGGGAGCGATGGTGGTTCCGACCACGGCGATCACCATGTAGATGTAGGCAGACTGGTGGAATGCGCCCGCCAGCGGCGGCTTAAAGGTGGCAACGAACGCAGCCTTCCAGCTTGGACCTGCAAGCACGCCGGCGATGATGTAGGCGAAGTAGAAGAACGACGCTGCGAGGAAAACCTTTTCGACGCTCTTGTAAGTGCCCTTGACCACCAGCAGCCACACCACCACTGCGGCGCACGGCACGCTGACGTAGCGCGAGATGTGAAACAGCTCGAGGCTGCTGGCGATGCCGGCGAACTCCGCCACCACATTGCCAAAATTGGTGATCACCAGACCCAGCATCATCAAGAACGTGATGCGCAGCCCGTATTCTTCGCGGATCAGGTCACTGAGCCCTTTGCCGGTGACGGCGCCCATGCGCGCCGACATTTCCTGCACCACCACCAGCGCGACGGTCATGGGAATCATGACCCAAAGCAGCAGGTAGCCAAACTGCGCGCCGGCAGCGGAATAGGTGTAAATGCCGCCGGCATCGTTGTCGACGTTCGCTGTGATGAATCCCGGGCCGATGACGGCCAGGAACATCAGCAGACGAATTCTCCAAACTCTGAGGCGACGGGCTTCGGGCATGCGCTTGAGAACTTACGGTGAGATGATGAAGACCACCCAGAATAAACGCAGGCGGCGAAATGCGCCAATCAGGGCATTTCCACGTTATGCAACGAAATTGCCGGGCGTCGGCAGGCGAAGGTCTGGTCTGCTTGCGGAGACGCAGCACCATAAATAAAGGGCACGGCTGGAGCCGTGCCCTGGCAGAAAATCATGCCCTCAGTGCTTGTTGGATGGATTCACCTGGATCTTTGCCATCATGCCACCATCCTCATGGTCGAGAATGTGGCAGTGGTAGACGAAGGTCCCAGCGATGTTCGGATCGCTGAAGTCCATGCGCACCGTGATGCTGGGATAGGGTCCGGTGCCCGACCATCCGGGGATAGGATAACTGTCGTAGAGTTCCGGATTTTGCACCGGCACCCCGTTAATCGCCATCAGCAGGAAGTGGACCTGGTGAATGTGGAAATCGTGCGCCTCGCCCGCGCGGTTATCGATGGTCCAATCTTCAATGGCCCCAATCGTGGTGGTAATGGCGGGCGGATCGTCCATGTGAAAGACTCTTGGCTTTGCCCCCGCCACCGTGATGAAGTACTGGGTTGGTCCGTTGCTGCCCACCGTCTGCTCCGAAAAATACAGGTTTCTAGTGGTCGTGGGCTGGGCCGTCAGCAGGCCGGAAAAACGCGGCCGATCAGCCGGCGGTTTGGTCGCAGCCCGCGCCGGACGAGGCTCAACTTTGGCGCTATCGGTACCGAACATCTTCATCAGTTGCTGCGGTGGATTGGGGTTGCCTACCGCACCCGTCGAGTAGCCGTTCGTCAGGAAGATCCCTTCCTGGTTGGATGGAAGGCCGGGCACGATGAATTCAGCCCGCCCTGCCGGCGGTATAACAATCTGATTTTCAACCAGCGGCGGCGACACCGGAATGCCGTCCAGCGCCACTATTTCCACTTGCTGCGCCGTTGTCCCGTAAATCACCTGTAGGGTAAGAAACGACTGGCTGGTTGCGTTGGCCACTCGCCAGAACTCCTGTTGCCCATACTGCATATTGATATAGGGGGACGGCGCGTCGGGGAAAAGGGCCGGCTGGAAGTTAATGGTCAGCTGATTCGGGCCCGGGATCCAGGAGTTCGGATTGTTGAATTGCTGACGAATGACGAATACCCGTTCCGGCAGGCCTTGCGTTCCATTGATAGTCCCTTCGATGAAAAGGGCGCCAGCCGCTCCGCCGTCGACCTGTGTCGTGGCCTGACCGTGGGGATGCGGATGGTACCAGTACATTCCAGGGTTGTCGTTGGGGGGAATTTGGAAATTGTATTGGAACGGGGGATCGCCGGACTGGATGAGGGTATAAATAACGTCGTCCTGATGACAAATCGGCGGAATATTCATCCCGTGGAAATGCATGTTGGTGGTGCTGGGCAAGATCATGCCGCCGTTGCAATCGGCGTCAGGCTGCTTGGTCGCCGGCTCCGGAACATGCATGTTCATTTCCATTTTCTTCGGATACTTGTCGTACGGCGCCATAATGCTGTTGGTCAGGTTCAGGATCAACTGATCGCCGGGATTGAGGCGCAGCGTGGGAGCTTCAATCTGCTGGCCCTGGTAAATGTAGGAATAGCAGTAGTGCATGAAGTGGTCGGTGCCTTCCTGGTTCTCCAGGGTCATGTTGACGTTCAGAGACGCCATCTTGACTATACAAATCCAGAGGGTTAACTACTAGACTCCCGGGCAGCGGTCGAGTCGGACACATGTCCTGCGCCGACGCCATCGTGACAGCCAGTGCACAGATCAGGAACAACCAGAGTTGCTTTCAACATTGCGCGCATCCCTAACTCCTAAATTTTCCTGCGCCGGGCACTTTGGCCCGTGGCGCTTTCGCTAGAACGGCCGCGGAGGAAAAACCTGGATCGATAGCAGACCCGGGCTGAAGTCGTCGCTCACTGGCGACCCGGCAGCCTCGGTCAGCGTGCAGGTCGTCCCGGTTGAAGTCACGTTGATAATGCCAATGGACGAACCGAACTCCGCAACGTAAAGTACATTGCCCGTTCCCGTCGTATCGCGGGTCTGCAGCGATCCTACATAGGACCACGGGTTATAAAAATTCGTCAGCTGCGCGGAGTTACAGCCCCCCGATACCTTGCCGGTGTTCCTATTAAAGAAGGCGGCGGTAACATAGCCGTTCTGGCTGTTGCCGATATAGATCAGGCTCTCATCCGGACTGAGCCGCGCATTGGCAGAATTGATCCCGGGTCCGATGGCGTTGGTTGCCGCGCCAAGAATGTACATGACAGTGGGAGCGAGTTTGCCCGAGGACAGGTCGGAAACTTCCACGGTCGTGGGCACGGCGGCGTCGCCGAAAATCGCAAAATGGCCGTCTTGCGTGATGTCTACGCTGTCAGGGAAGTAAGCCGACGCAAAGCCGGTCGCGTTCTGCTCATCGTTATTCGAAGTGGGGATTCCGCTGGCCGTGTTGAAGGATTGGATAGAACCATCAATGTAGGTAACCACCAGCATGTTTCCATTGAGCGCCATGCCGGCGATCCAGCCGCCATTCAGCGGAGTGACGGTAATGTCGCCCAGGAACGTGAGCTGGCATCCCGTCCCGACCGAGAAAGTCGCAATCGTGTTGGATGGGCTGTAGCCGGCGTACAGGTAGTTCTGGTTCATCACTATACCTATGCCGTTGCTCGTCCCATTGTCGTTGCTCGAACCCTGGAAGGTTCCCACCACCGCCTGCTCTGGATGTTAATACGCCGCGATGTCACTGGTGCCAGCATCCGACAGAAACAGGCACTGGGCAGAACTGGACGGAAGCATTGCCAGGCGCGGCGTCCCAAAGAACCCGCCTCCGATGCCTAAGCCGGTCGTGTTGACGCTTTGCTGATAGGTCAATGTGGGTGCGCCCTGCGTTCCCCCAGCGAGATAAACGATGGCATAGGTATGACCGCAGTGCGTCGTCGTTGGTGAAGACGTAGATGGGGGGCGTTGCCGGGCTTCGTTTTATCGATTGCGCCCGGCTTCGATTCACCAGCATTACGGGAGCGATTACAGTGCTTACCACCATCAACACAATCAATAACTTCTTCATGGGCGATCTCTCAGTCTGGTGAGCAGCGACAAGGCGAATCGTATCTCATGGGACAAAGTCCTACAATGCACGTTGGACTCACATGCAACGAAATCCGCAGAATTGCAACAGAATCAGCTTAATTGTCTGTGTCTTGCGATTTTCTCGGGGACGAGAACAACTGGTTGACAGCATCGTACACCGGACAACGGGGGACGACTCAACTCCGCCGGATCAATTATCGGCAGAATTCTGTCGCAAGATTTGGCAAATACAACTACTGCGGATAGAGAAAGAGTCTGCGGTCACACTCGATTTGCAGATAGTCAGATGACTTCGTTATTTCTGCGCAGAAGAAGCGGTACGGGGCAAGCGCCAGCGAACGGCGCCGGGTCCGGCAATGGCCAGACGATGGACACGAACCATGCGACCGCCAGACCAATCAGGCAGCCGAACAGCACCTCAGACATACGTTGCACGCCCGCCCGAAGGCCAGTGAGCCGAGCGTGATGCTCCAGTCCAGCGGCGATGACGAAGGCCGCGCTGATCGGCGCCTGCCGCCACATGGTTTGAATACGGACGATGTAGGAGGTCACCAGCACGGTCACCGCCAAGGCGACCGGGAGAGCAATGATCCGGTTGCCTCCGATGGCGATGAATAAAAGTCCGATCGCGCAGCCAACCGTGGTGTTGATGATGCGGGCACGGAAAGTCAGTAAGGCCGTTTTCATCAGCGGATCGCTGGTGGCGACCATGGAACTGATGGCCCAGACAGGGTTGGCCTCGGCGATCTCGTGGACACAAATCCACAGCACTGCGGTCGCTATGGCGATGCTCACCGCGTAGTGGACGCCGTGCATGTCGCCTTTGATGAATCGATCGATAGCTTTCATACAGCGGGATTCCACCCGAGCATATCAGGCTTACGGTTTGCAACCGCTCATGCTAACTGTGGTTACGGGTAAGGCCTGCGCTTATTTTCGGCAAGCGTCGCGTTGAATGCCGGAGCGTCCTGCGCATTCAACTGCGACCACAGCATGAGAGCTTTGTCCAGCGCGTCGCAGCTCTGTTGAATCGCTGCTCGGACGGTGTCGGCTGGACGCATGTCAGCGCTTTCAACGCTATAGATCAACCGGGCCAACTCGCGGTTAATGGGCCCGAAGCCGGGAGCGGTGTGAGTACCATTCTCGACGGCATCGATCTTCTTATTCAAGCGCGTCGGAGGCTTCCTTGAGCTTGCTTCATCTGGTCGGCGCTGAAACCCTTTTGCCGATCCGCCAGTGCCTTTCGCAACTCCGCGACCTGATGATAGGCCTCGAAGCTTGCCTTCATGCCGCGGCTGGCCTGCAATGCCACATCGCGCTGCTCCACCAGGTCCGACTGCGAAGCGCGAACCCGAGGATCAAGCTCTAACGTCAGCGGCTGCTGCAATGTCTGGCCGGCATAGCGCAGCTCCACGCGGTACTTGCCGGGAACCGCCAACGGCCCTTGCGGCTGCTGCCGCGGCGTGTCGGCCGGCACGGCGTGGTCCGCCAGCGTGTATTCCGTGTAGCCCAGCAGAGCGCCGTAATAGCCATAGGGCAGAGTGGCGGAGGCGGATATCGCAGGTTCCATACAAAGCGATTCACGCCCGCTGATTTCGTCAGCGCGACAGGAGGAGCAAACCAGTATTCTGGAGCGTTCGCTGGCAGAAGATCAATCGGCTTGGGCACACTCGAATACCTGGCGACCTCGGCTGCCCCTGTCGTCGTAGATGGTCAGCGTCAACTCGCTGGTAGCTGCGTTCTTCAGGTAGTAGTCGATGATGGCGCCATCCGGCGGATTCTGGCCGGCAGGAGTCTCGGGTGGAAACGGCGTGTCCTCATAGTTGTCCCAGCGCACACGGATGCCGTTCGCCGGAGGAAAGAGATACGCGTTCGCTGACGTGAGCTGCGGGTTGAACTCGCGCAAGGGGGTCACGTCGTCGAGTATCCATAAGGCGCGGCCAAAAGTTGAGATGGCGAGATCGTTCCCGTGGACAGTAATGTCGGTGATCGGAGTGGGCGGAAGATTCAGCGAGAGCGACTGCCAGTGGTCGCCGTCGTCCCACGAGACGAAGACGCCGGTATCGGTTCCGGCATAGAGCAGCCCTTTGCGCTTGGGATCTTCGCGGACCACGCGAACCATTTCGTCCTGGCGGAAACCCATTGACGATCTTCTGCCAGGTTTTCCCGTAATCATGGGTGCGAAAAATAGCCGGAGCAGTGGACTCGCGCGTCCCGCCTACGGTCAGGTAGGCAGTGGCGGCGTCATGATGCGAGGCCTCGACGTAGAGAATCTCGGCAGGCGCGGTCAATCCCGGCGGACTGACGTTCTGCCATGTCGTTGCCCGAGTCGCGCGTAAGCTGCACCAGCCGGTTGGTCGTCCCACCCAGATTTCACCGGCCTGCACCGGGGAAGGCGACAAAGCCGTGATGGAGGGAGGATGCTCCTGACCGGGCGCGGCCTTCTCGCCTTCTTTCTGCTCTTTCTCCACATAGCCGGTAAGATCGGGGCTAATCTCCTGCCAGCTCTTGCCGCCATCGGAGGTTTTCAGCACCATCTGCATTCCGAGATAAAGAACCGACGGATCCTGCGGCGAGAAGACAAGCGGCGGCATGCCTGCCCCGCGATACTTCTGGCCGCGCTCAAACACGGTAGCGATTTCCGTCGTCGCCTTGTCATAGCGCACCACTGATTCATACCAGCCGTTGCTGTAAACGTAATCAGGATTCAGCGGATCGGGCGACGATGAAGGCATACTCCATGCCGCCGATGGAGTACCAATCCTGAAGCAGGATCTCGCCGTAGTTGCTGCGGCTGAGAACGCCGGCAGTTCCACTGTCCTGCTGCGCGCCATAGACACGATAGGGAAATAAGTTGTCGGTGGAGACGTGATAGAACTGCGCCGGTCGGCTGGTTGTACCACGAGGTCCAGGTCTGGCCGCTGTTGACGCTGACGATGGCGCCTTGATCGACGCCGAGGATCATTCGCGCGGAATTTTGCGGATCGATCCACAGGACGTGAAAGTCGTCGCCACTGGGCGCGCCGACGAAGGCCTCGAAGGTCTTGCCGCCGTCGGTGGAGCGATAGAGCGAAGTCTGGGCGACGTAGAGCAAATCCGGATTCTGCGGATCGGCAAAGACCCGGCTGAAGTACAGGCTGCCGATGACGCGCGGATCTTTGCTGGACTGATACCAGTTCGCGCCGCCATCGTCGGAGCGGAACATGCCCTGATCGACAATCGCGTACAAACGGCGTCCGGCTGTTCCCCCGGCGACGCTGATGCCCACCCTTCCGCGCGCTTTGTCGGGCAGGCCTTTGCTCTCCAGCGGCGCCCAGGTTGAACCTCCGTCGGTCGGATTTGATGATTTCGGAAGTGTCGGCTACCGCAGTAGCGCCGGTGCCCGATTCAGGATGGAAGACCACCGCGTACATCGTGCGGGGATCGTCTGGGATCGGAGCACATGTCGACGATGCCGAGACTCTGGTCGTTGGCGTAAACCTTCTTCCAGGTCTTTCCGCCGTCTTCGGTGCGGAAGATTCCGCGATTGGTCAGCATTGCCGCTTTTGGCAGCGGCCGCCAGAAAATCCCCACGCCGACGGAGTTGCCGGCTACGACGACGAACATCGGGATTATCGTTGATCGACAACGATTGCCTGGATGTAGGCCACGTCCTGCAAGCCGACATTGGTCCACGTCGCTCCGCTGTCGGACGATCGGTAGAGTCCTTTGCCTACGTCTGTTCGCCGGTGCCGACGTAGATGACGCTGGATGCGGACGGCGCAACCGCCAGAGCTCCTATGGACGCAACATGGCACGCTGTCGAAGATGGGACGCCAGACGCGTCCGCCATTGGTGCTCTTCCAGACTCCGCCGCCGGGCGTGCCGAAGTAGTAGGTATTGGGGTCGCCGGAGCACGCCGGCAACCGAGGTAACTCTGCCGCCTCGAAAGGGGCCGATCAGCCGCCACTGCATCCCGGAGAAGAGTTTGGCATCGGGCTGTTGCTGGCAAATTAGAGCTGAGCGGAAAGGATGCGATGAACAGGATGAGGAGAAGCGGTCGGAGATGCGGGCGCAGGGGCATCAAGGTCTCCAGTGCAGCACTTAGGATACAGACGTTGGCATGGAGGCAGCTACGGGCGCAGGGTCTGCGTAAGGACCGTGCCGTCCCTACGGGACTCGGACTTCCTTCCCGCTTCACCCAGCGCTGAAGCGCTGGGCTATCTTGTTTCGCGCCTATGGCGCTCGATTTGCGGACTTCCTGCTTCACTGCCGAAACGCAATGTCAGTTTTTCAAACCAGACCCTTCGGCACCAGTAGCAATCTGCGACGCTCGCGAAATTCCCCGCACCAGCACGCTTCCCGACGACTACTCTTCCTCTTCCACCTCTTCGCCGCGCTCCGCCTTGGCCGCGATAATGATCTTCTCCTGCTGCGGCGCGGGCACGACATCGTAGTGATGCATTTCCATGGCGAAGCTGCCGCGGCCCTGGGTCATCGAGGTCAGGTCGGTGCCGTAGGTCAGCATCTCGGCCATGGGTACTTCGGCCTTGACGACGGTCTTGCCGGCCTTGTTGTCCATGCCCTGAATGCGGCCGCGACGGCTGTTGAGGTCGCCCATGATGGAGCCGGCGAACTCGTCGGGAATCGTGATCTCGACGTTCATGATGGGCTCCAGAATGGTCGGCTTGGCCTGCTCCATGGCTTTGCGGAAGGCGATGCGGCCGGCCGTCTTGAACGACAGCTCGTTGGAATCGACGTCGTGGTACGAGCCGTCGTAGAGGATGACCCTGAAATCGACGACAGGGAAGCCGGCGAGGAAGCCGCGCTGCGCCGCTTCCACAATGCCTTTCTCGACCGCGGGAATGTAGTTCCGGGGAATCGAGCCGCCGAAGATTTCGTTGACGAACTCGAAGTTGCCGCCGCGAGGCAGCGGTTCCATCTTGATCTTGCAATCGCCGAACTGGCCGTGGCCGCCGCTCTGCTTCTTGTGACGGCCCTGCACGTCGGCGCGGCCGCGAATGGTCTCGCGATACGGCACCTTCGGAGCTTTCAGGTTGACTTCGGTGTGATAGCGGTTCTTCAGCTTGGAGACCACGACTTCAATGTGCTGCTGGCCGGTGCCGGCGATGAGGAACTCTTTGGTCTGCGGATCGCGGAAGAAGCGCAGCATGGCGTCTTCTTCCATCAGCTTGTGAATGCCGTTGCTCAGCTTGTCTTCGTCGGCGCGCGTCTTCGGCTCGATGGCGAAGGTGATGGCCGGCTCGGCAAACGTCACCTGCGGATACTGAATCGGCGAAGCTTTGTCGCCCAGGGTGTCGCCGGTCAGCGTCTCTCGCAACTTGGCAACCGCGCCGATGTCGCCGGCGTGCAGTTCATTCACCGGAACCGCCGTCTTGCCCTGCATGGACGAGATGTGCGCGAACTTCTCCGCCGTGCTGCGGGTAAAGTTCTGCAGCGTGGCATCGTTCTTCAGTACGCCCGAGTAAACCTTGAAGAACGAGATGCGCCCGGCGAAGGGATCGCTGATGGTCTTGAAAACGAAGATCGAGAGCGGCTCGGAATCGCCGACCTTGCGCGTTGCCGGCTCGCCGTTGTTGGGCGTGGGAGCGGCGCTCGACCGTGCCGCGCTCGGCTGCCGTGGGCATGTAGTTCACGATGAAGTCGAGCACTTCGTCGGTGCCGATGTTGCCCAGCCCGGAGGCGAAGAGCACGGGGAATATCTTGTCCTCGCGAATCGCGTTGTGCAGGCCGGCGATAATGTGCTCCTCGTCGATGGTGCCTTTGTCGAAGAACTCTTCCATCAGCGCGTCATCGCCTTCAGCCACCAGTTCCACCAGCCGCTCGTGCGCGGCCTTGGCCTGCTCGGCAAGATTGTCGGGAATAGGGCCAACCTTGGCTTTGCCGTTGCCGCCCATCTCGTAGGTGTAGGCCTGCATCTTCACCAGATCGATCACGCCGGTGAAGCTCTTCTCGGAGCCGATGGGCAACTGCACCGGAACCACGGTGCGTCCGAAGGCCGAGGTCAGCGACTCCATCACGCGATTGAAGTCGGCGCGCTCGCGGTCCATGCGGGTGCAGACGATGACGCGGGGCAGCGCGAGCTTGTCGCAATAGTTCCAGATGCGCTCGGTGACCACCTCCACGCCGCTGACGGCATCGACCACCACCAGACCGGCTTCGACCGCGGGCAGCGACATCTCGGCTTCGTGAATGAACATGTTGAAGCCAGGCGTGTCGATGAGGTTGATCTTGGTCTTGCCCCACTCGACAACGGCGGTCGCCGCGGAAAGCGACATGGAGCGCGCGATTTCTTCTTCGTCGTAGTCGGTGACGGTGTTGCCTTCATCCACCCGGCCCAGCCGCTGGGTTGAGCCGGCGGTGAACAGCATGGCCGAGGTGAGCGAGGTCTTGCCGGAATGCGAATGCCCAAGCAGGGCGACATTGCGGATGTTTGCGCCTTCGTAATTCTTCACGTAGGACTCCTTGCGCACGCGAGATGTGTGCTTGCACAACCCCGAGGTTGCCGGTGAGGCAAAAAGGCGGGGCACCATGCCGGGCAGGGCATGGTGAAGCTGTAACAAACCTGCAATGCTAGCACATGGGGATTGCGCGTCTCAAACGCCGAACGGCGAGCGGCCGCCAGAACGGGCCGCCCGCGATCGGGGCAATAGGCAGTAAGAAGCTACTTGTAGGTAGCGTTGGTGCGAGCCAGATAATCGCGGTGGCGCTGCAGTCGATCATGCCGCGAATCAAGGCAGCCGCCCAGCGGATTTGCCTTCGGTGACTGCCCGCACGGCTGCGTTGACCTTGTCCAGGCATCTGCATTGGTCGGCGAGGTAGAAAATCCAGAAGGTGCCCGGGCGCTTCGGTATGGATCGCTTCGGTATCGATCTCGTACTCTTGAATGGTGCCATCGGCCAGCAGCTTTTCAAAAGCGGCACCAGCAGGCCCTTGCTGACGATGTCGACGGCGTCATCCGGCGCGTCTGTCTTTCAGCTTGTACGGCCCTCCGCCGCCGTACAGGCCCTGCCACGATCCGGAATGCCAGTTGTAGTAGCGGCTAACAAAAATGCCATCCCAATGTTTGGTGGCGCTCTCCAGAACGGAAGAGGTGGCACTGCCGTTGGCGTAGAACTGGTTGAGCACGTTCATTAATCCGGCCATCGACATTGACGACCACCACTCGTCGTGGGTCGCGCCGTCGGGCTGGTGAACCAGATTCACATCGTTGCCGTAGGCGACAAGCGTGCCGCTGGCCACAGCTTTGTCGAGGAGCGGCTTATCGTCGGCATCCGCCTTTTCCATAGCGCCCCACTGCGCGCGAGGAATATTCCAAAACGAGACATAGGAGTACATCCGTGGTTTTTCTTTGACTTCTGACATCTGCGCACCAGCCGGCATGGCCCAGAGAGCGGCCATCGCCAGCGTGCCCAGGGCAGCAAACCTGAACAGTGTCTTATTCATTTTTTCTCCTTAAATTTAGTTTGGATCGTCCTGTACTTAGATCAGCTATGCAGCAGGGTCTGCATGTTGTTTCGAGCCGAAGAACAACGAACTGCGATGTGGTGTCCCGACGGGCCGCTAAAGACAGGAGCCAAAATGCAATTTCCGACAGAGGAGCTTATCGGAAATCAAGAACTGCATTGTTGAGGTTTCGACATTCTGCACTTTCCGGCTGTGCAAAACAAGACGCCTATGCATGGTAGTTGATCGGCGCCAGAAGGTGGTGAGGGCGAGGCATGAAGGGGGGCAGTGGCCGTCAGGAGTTATTCCTTTCCACTCATTCGGAAACCGCGAATGACCAGGCGCCGGCGACATTGAACAGTCTCGGAACTTAGTTCGCGGCCAGAGTGGTCACTTTGTTTCCGCGGCGGAGCTTGGCGGCCTTTACGGTGTTGCTCATCAGCATGGCGATGGTGAGCGGGCCGACGCCGCCGGGAACGGGTGTCATGGCTCCGGCGACTTCGGCGACCTTGGGATGAACGTCGCCCATCAGAGTTGAGCCTTTGGCGGCGTAGTCGCGCTCGCGCTTTTCGTTTCCGGCGAAGAATTCCTTGAACTCCTCGGGATCGGTGACTGTGTTCATGCCGACATCAATGACGGTTGCGCCCGGCTTTACGAAGTCAGGCGTGATCATGCCGGCCTTGCCGATGGCGGCGACGAGGATGTCGGCGCGGCCGGCACACGCCCGGCAGATCGCGCGTTTTGGAATGACAGACGGTGACCGTGGCGTTGCCGTTGAGCAGCAGCATGGCGACAGGCTTACCGACGATGTCGCTGCGACCGACGACCACCGCTTCTGCGCCCGCGATGGGAATGTTGCTGCGCTTCAGGATTTCGATGATGCCGGCGGGCGTACACGGCACCAGGCCGGGACGCTGCGTCGAGAGATAGCCGACGTTCATGGGATGAAAGCCGTCGACATCTTTCTGGGGCGAGACGGCCAGCAGCACTTTCTTGGCGTCGACCTGCGGCGGCAGCGGAAGCTGCACCAGGATGCCGTCGATCTCGTCGCGGCGGTTGAGGTCGTCGACCAGCGCCAGCAGCTCTGCCGTGGTCACGCTGTCAGGCGGGGTGTGCTTCTCGCTGTAGATGCCAAGCTGCTCGCAGGTCTTCACCTTGTTGCGAACGTAAATTTCCGAGGCCGGATTGTGTCCGGCGAGGACGACCGCTAGTCCGGGACGAAGTCCGGCTGCGGTCAGTTCCTTCACTTCTTCGCCGACTTCTGTTTTTATTTGCGCTGCGATTCTTGTACCGTCGAGAAGGATGGCGGGCATGATAGTGTCCCTTCGTTGTGAGGATGAATCTCTACTATCCGTCTCATAAATCGTTTTGTGTGAGCGCACGTCTCCAGAGCCCGCGGGAGAACCCTGTCGTCCCCAAAATGATTATGAAATCGGTTCTAGTTTACCGCGCCAGCGAAAACGGCAAGCCCATCAGCCTCGCTCTTAAACGCAGACTGCGCTTCACGCCCTGGAAATAGCCATTATCGGAAGGAAACAAACCGCGTAGCGGGAGCGCAGCCGGTGAGTTTTTTCGAGCGGACTGTAAATATAGCTAAACAGCGAAATGGCAAAGACGATGTGTATCTACTCACCGGAAGATCGCTTGACCACACTTTCAAACCAACTCATCACTCAACTCCGAACTGCCTGGCGTAATCAGCCGTCAATCGCCGCCAGCCATCGAGGTGCTCAGCCTCGCTACCGGCCATGCGGCCAATCGGTTTACCCGCGAGAAGACGATCCAGAACATCAAAGCAGATGTGCCAGCCCGCGGCGCCCCAAGCGATGAAGCGACGATCGATGCTGTGCCACAGCGTCAGGCGCGTGCCACCGCCAAAGGCCTCGAGTTCCCAACGGATGTCTCCGTACTCAAGCAGCTTGAGAGGGATGGCTTGCGTCACTTTGGTTTTCGTAGCCCGGGCCGTCCCTACCCAGGTGAGCTTTACGGTGGCCCCGACCGCGCCCAGGCTCCCATCGGCGTCGAACGGCGCCCACTCGCGCAGATGGGCCGGATCGGTTATCGCCTCCCAGACTCTTTCCGGCGAGTGGCGTAGCTCCTTGACGAGAATGAGCGTCCACTTCGCTCCGTCCTTTTGTATACGCGCCACGTTGGCAGGGCCCGGTGTGTACTGCTCGCGATCGATCACCTGCTTCTCCCGAAGTCAGTGGCTAGCGGCCCGTCGTCAGAAATCAAGCGATACGTCAGCCAGCATTCACTCACCGGCCGCCGGCCGCTGCTCAGACCCGGAGCCAGCCACGGAACGCCCTGCCGGCATAGTAGGATTCCGCACCGTTGTGATACGTGAAAACCGTGTCGTAGCGGCGATCACAAAAAATGGCGCCGCCGAGTTTTCTGATAGCAGACGGCGTTTTCACCCAGCTCGACGTTTTTGTATCAAAGGTTCCAAGTTTCTGCAACTCCCGATACTGCTCTTCCGTTAAGACCTCAATACCCATCGTCGCTGCCATATTCATAGCGCTATCTTTTGGTTTATTTTCCTTCCTTGCCTCTAGCGCTTCACGGTCGTAGCAAAAACTTCTGCGGCTTTGGGGGCTTTCTGCTGAACAATCATAAAAAATGTATTCGCCCGTTTTTTTGTCGTGACCAACAACATCCGGTTCGCCGCCAGTTCTTTCCATTTCACTGAGTGACCAAAGTCTCTCAGGATTCGCTTCCACCTTTGCCTGTATTTTGGCCCATTCAAGACCTTTATGGCGGCTCATATTGTTTTCAAACCGGGCTTTCAGTGCCAGGAGTAGTTCCTTACGTCGTTCTGGTGACAACTGCTTCTTATTGCTGTTCATATTTTTGCGTCGCCTCTCAATAGGTGGTCGGGCACCCATTGCGTTCCTATGCGAATCGGTTGTCCTCTCCTCCTCAGCCGGACCAGTGCATCAGCTGGGTGAGTTGAATGAGGTTACCGCAAGTGTCCTTCAACATGGCGATCTTGGAGGCCGTTACGTCCGTCGGCGGCATGGTGAACTCGGCGCCGCGCGCCTTCATATGCTCGTAATCGGCCTGCACGTCGTCGGTGAAGAACATGGCCGCAGGCTGGCCCTGCTGAAACATCGCCTGCTGATACGCTTTGGCCGCGGAGTTGTCGTTCAGTGCCAACTGCAGCTCGTTGCCGTCCGGTTCTTCGGTCGAGGCCACGGTCAGCCAGCGAAACGGGCCCTGACTGAAATCGGCCTTTTTGGCAAAGCCCAATACCTCCGTATAGAAGTGGAGGGCCTTGTCCTGGTCGTCCACGTACACGCTGGTCAGTTTGATTTTCATTTTGTTTCTCCTTACCACGTTCGCGGCGGAGCCGCTTCACTTCTTCTTCTTCTTCGCCGGTGTTGGTTGATCAACGCGGTCGAGGTGGCGTTCCAGAGCGTCTACGTAAGACGACCAGAACCGACGGAACGGAGCCAGCCAGGCATCCACCTCCTCGAACGGTTCCTGTTTCAGCCGATAGACACGCCGCTGTGCGTCCACTGTTGACTCTACAAAACCCGCGTCGCGCAGCACGCGCAGGTGCTTGGACACGGTGGGCTGGGGCATACGAAGTTGACGCTCGATCGCTCCCACCGACTGTTCCGCCGAAACCAGAAGGTCCAATATCGCGCGGCGGTTCGGCTCCGCAATGATTTCGAAAACAGATTCCACTCTCTTTGTATACTCCACAGAGCATATACCTGTAAAGGTATATAAAGGCAGGGCCGCTTTTCCCATACTTCAGGCTCAGTCCCGCAAGAACCGCGACAGGAACGGGCTTGAAAACTATTGGTCGCTGCTAAAGCACGCGCTCAAGACTTTAGAAGCAGAATAGGGATCGGTGTGCTCGCAGGAGGGGGCGAAGCGAATAGAGGGCCGCGGTCGAGTTGCCGCCTTGGGCTGCGCGGCGAAGCTAGTAGCTAATTGCTTACTACATTCCCGGCATCTTCATCCCGGCAATCCGCCGGGCGAAGCTCGGCTTGCCCATGGTCTTGAACATCTTCCTCATCTGCGCGTACTGCCGCAGCAGTTGATTGATCTCCTGCACGCTGGTTCCCGACCCGCGCGCAATCCGCTTCCGCCGGCTTCCGTTGATCACTTCATGATGCTCGCGCTCATACGGCGTCATCGAGTTGATGATCGCCTCCACGCGATTGAGTTGCTTCTCGTCGACCTTGTCGGCCGCCTGCTGCATATTGGCGAACGGCCCGATCTTCGGCATATGGCTCATGATGCTGGAAATCGATCCCAGCTTCTTCACCTGGCGCAGTTGTCCGCGAAAATCCTCCAGTGAGAAGCCATCGCTGCTGAGCGCCTTGCGCGCAAACTCTTCCGACTTGCCCTTGTCGAGCTTCGACTCAGCCTTCTCGATGAGCGAGAGGATGTCGCCCATGCCGAGAATCCGCCCCACGATGCGATCGGGATGAAACGGCTCCAGCGCGTCGTACTTTTCGCCAACGCCAATAAACTTGATCGGCTGCCCGGTGACGTTGCGAATCGACAATGCCGCGCCGCCGCGCGCGTCGCCATCCATCTTGGTCAGGATCACGCCAGTGAGCGCCAGCTTCTTGTGGAACTCGTCGGCCGAGCGCACTGCATCCTGGCCGGTCATCGAGTCGGCGACGAAGAGAATCTCCTGCGGGTTCAGGATCTTCTTCAGCGACTGCATCTCGTCCATCAGTTGCTCGTCGATGTGCAGACGCCCGGCAGTATCGACGATGAGCACGTCGCAGGCGTTATTGATTGCCTCGCGCCGCGCTTCTTTCACCAGACGCTCGACCGTCGCCGTGTTCGACTCCTCGACCTTGCCTTCGTACACCTGCGCCTTGATCGCGTTCGCAACCACCTTCAGTTGCTCGCGCGCGGCCGGCCGATAGACGTCGACCGACACCAGCATCGGCCGGTGTCCGCCCTGCTTCAGCCAATGCGCCAGTTTGCCGGACGTAGTCGTCTTGCCGGAACCTTGCAGCCCGGCCATCAGCACCACCGTCGGCGGCTGCGACGCGAACTTCAGCTTGGCAGCGTCTTTGCCCAGGAGGTTGACCAACTCGTCGCGCACAATCTTGACCACCTGCTCGGCGGGAGACAGCGCCGTCATCACTTCCTGGCCAACAGCCTTCTCGCGGATGTGATCGATCAGCTCTTTGACGACTTTGAAGTTGACGTCGGCTTCCAGCAGCGCCATGCGGATTTCTTTCAGCGCTTCGCCGATGTTCTCTTCCGTCAGCGTGCCCTGTCCGCGCAGGTTCTTAAACGCGCGTTGCAGCTTATCTGTTAGGTTCTCAAACATTGTCAGGAGTCCAAATCCGGCTGGAGTGAATTTCTATCAACGCCTAAAAACAGGATACCACTGCGTGGGTGCCCCACGTCGCGCGCGCTTCGAGGCGCGCGCGCGACTCTTCACTGCCCATGAAGCCAGTGATCTTTCCTCAAGCTTAACCCTGCGTCACCGCCCCCCGATAAACTTCCGCCGCCGCAACCACCGTATTGCAATGAATCGTCACCGTATCTTCCACGCGATTGGCATATCCCCCCGCATACGTCGTCATCACCGGAATATTCCGCGCTCGCGCCGCGCCCAACACCAGTTCATCGCGCTGCTTTAGTCCCTCGATACTCAGATTCAGTCCGCCCAGTTGGTCGTCGCGGTAAGGATCGGCGCCCGCAACGTAGCAGATCAGCTCCGGCTCGAACTGCCGCAGTCCCGAGCTCAACGCATTGTCCAGCCAGGCCAGATACTCGTCATCGCCGCAGCCGTCGGGAAGATTCACATCGATCGACGACGCCGGCTTCACGTAGGGATAGTTGTTCTCCTGATGCAGCGAGATGGTGAACACCTCTGCGCCGGAGCGGTTGCCCAAGCTGGCGCCCGGCGCAGTACCGGGAACAACAGCTGCCGACGATGGCAGCGGGCGACCCGGCTTCGGCCGCGGAACGCCGAAGATGACCGCCGTCCCGTTGCCTTGATGCACATCGCAATCCACCGTCATGGCGCGGCGGATTCGTCCCCGCTTCTGCATCGCGCGAATCGCAACCGCAAAGTCGTTAATCATGCAGAAGCCTTCGCCGTGATCGGGGAAGGCATGATGAAAGCCACCGCCAATGTTCACGCACACGCCGTCCGCCAGCGCCCGCTCCGCCGCCAGAATCGACCCGCCCGTATGCAGCAAGAAGGCGTCCACCACCTGCGGCGAATACGGAATCTCCATCTCCAGTTCTTCGCGCGCGCTCAGGCTGCCCTCCATCAGCTTGTTTACGTAGTGCGGCGAGTGCACCAGCATCACGTCCGCTTCGCTGGCCGGCGCGGGAGCAAGGAAGTCGCTCTCGTCAGCCACCTTCTGCTCCAGCAGGCGCTCGCGAATCAACCGGAACTTGTCGGCGCGAAACACGTGCTCGCCGATGGGTAGATAATACTTTTCGCTATAGATCAGCTTGAAGGGAAGCATGGGCCTGTGATGTTGTGACAGCCAAAGTTCACGTCGAAACTCAATTCTAGACCCATGCGAGGATATCGCGAATCGCTCTCGAAGGTGGTAGAAGCCCTCGTGCTTGCGAGTAAAGCATGGGTGCCCCAGGTTCGGCCCTCTTTTGGCCTAACCTGGGATCCTGCCACTGCATTAATATGGCCTCGGTGGCCTCTGCCGTCCAACTCGCATCCCTGCGCCGCGCCGCCGGCTATAACTTGCTGGCGACCGCGGGCCTCGCCATGGTCGCGATCTTTGTGCTCTGCGCCTTGTTCGCGCCCTGGATTGCGCCGCAGGACCCCTCGCACATCGATCTGCCTTCGCGCCTGATGTCGCCCTCCGCCTCGCATTGGTTCGGCACTGACGAGCTGGGCCGCGACATTCTTTCCCGCATCATCTATGGCGCGCGCATCTCCATGCTGGTTGGCAGCTGCGTGGTCGCAACCTCGCTCACGCTCGGCCTTATCTTCGGCTCCATTGCCGGCTATTACGGAGGCGTCACGGACCGCGTGCTCAACGTCGTCGTGATGAACGCCTTCATGTCGTTTCCCGGAATTCTGCTGGCTATCGCCTTCGTCGCCTTCCTCGGCCCGGGCATCTTCAACCTGATCTTCGCTCTATCGCTCGGCGGGTGGGTAGGCTACGCGCGCCTGGTTCGCGGACAAGTGCTGGTCGTGCGCGAGCGCGAATTCGTCGAGGCGGCCCGCGCTCTCGGCGCAAGCGATCTCCGCATCATCGTGCGGCATATTTTGCCCAACATCATTCAGCCGGTCATCGTGCAGGCAGCCATCGGCATGGCAGGCGCCATTCTCGCAGAGGCGACCATGAGTTTCCTGGGACTCGGCGTTCCGCCACCCACGGCCAGCTGGGGCTCGATGCTCAACGACGCCCGCTCGCACCTCTTCGACTCACCGCATCTGGTCCTGTTTCCCGCCGCCGCCGTAATGCTGGCCGTGCTCTCGTTCAACTTCATCGGCGACGGCCTGCGCGACTACCTCGATCCCCGCGCGCGAATCGAAGTAGGACTGTAGGCGCAGTGGCCAGTGGCTAGTGGCCAGCTGTTAGTCGTGAAGCGCATGATACTTTTCCTTTTTTACCAATCTCCTCCATCCCGCGTGTCATCCTGAGCGGAGGCGACGCCGCGTCGCCGGAGTCGAAGGACCCCTGTTGCAACGACATCTCCGCGCGGGTGCCCCGTTCATTCGCGCTTTTCGATTTTGCTGTGTCATCCCGACCGAACCCGCTTTAGCGGGGGAGTGGAGGGACCTGCTGTCCGTTGCGCTCGGACCAATGTTCACTTGCAACAACTCGTCCTCTCGCGCATCCTATCGTTATGCCCACAACCGAAACCGCAATCCTCGGCGGCGGATGCTTCTGGTGCGTCGAGGCCGCCATTACACAGCTTCAAGGTGTCGAATCCGTCCGCTCCGGATACATGGGCGGACGCACTTCCAATCCCACGTACCAGCAGGTCTGCTCCGGCAAAACCGGGCACGTCGAAGTGGCCGAGATCACCTTCGATCCCGCCATCATCAGCTTCAGCGATCTGCTGCACGTCTTCTTCACCTTGCACGATCCCACCACCCTCAATCGCCAGGGCAACGACGTCGGCGACCAGTATCGTTCGGTCATCTTCTATCGCGATGAAGCCCAGAAGAAAACGGCCGGGGAAGTCATCGCCGAACTGACCCGCGACAAAGTTTTCGCTGACCCCATCGTTACCGCCGTCGAACCGGCCTCTACCTTCTACGTGGCCGAGGACTATCACCAGAATTACTTTGCCAACAATGCAACTCAGCCCTATTGCGCCTACGTGGTCGCGCCCAAGGTGAAGAAAATCCGCGAAAAATACGCGCAGCGGTTGAAACCCTAAGACCTTTTCACCACGGAAGCACGGAGATCACGGAAAAGACGTTAAACAATACCTGGAGCTATTAACCTCCTTCTGCGTGAGCGTAATCGTGGCCTCCCAAGTGAGGTTCTTAAGAACAAGAATCTCCGTGCCCTCCGTGTCTCCGTGGTGAAAACCTCCTCCTCCAAACCCGCTATAATAAGAAGTTTCGGCACCCTGTTTTAGACGAATCTGTGGGGAAGCGCCGGAACTTTGGGCCATGTCGAACGAAAGCATCATCGTACGCGGAGCACGCGTCCATAATCTGAAGAACATCGATTTCGAAATACCGCACAACCAGTTGACGGTGGTGACCGGGGTTTCGGGGTCGGGCAAGTCGTCGCTCGCCTTCGACACCGTCTACGCCGAGGGGCAGCGCCGCTACGTCGAGTCGCTCTCCGCCTACGCCCGCCAGTTCCTGGAGCGCATCGAGAAGCCCGACGTCGATGTGATCGACGGCATCGCTCCTGCCGTCGCCATCCGTCAGAAAAATACCACGCGCAATCCGCGCTCCACCGTCGCCACCGCAACCGAGATTTACGACTACCTGCGCCTGCTCTACGCGCGCGTGGGCCGCACCTATTGTTTGAATTGCGGTCGGGAAGTAAAGAAGGACACCGTCGACGAAGTTGCCGAGCGCATTCTCGCCCTCGGCGAAGGCACCCACCCCACCGCGCCAACCGAAGGCGCGTCGGGGGCCCCGGGCACGCGCGTCCAGGTGTTCTTTCCCTTGCAGCCTCCGCCCAAACCGTCGGAGCCTGAGAAAACGAAGGGCCGCCGTACCCTCAAGAAAAAAGCTGTGAAATCGCCCGCCGACGATGCTCTTCTGAAAGAGCGCCTCTTCGAGCTCCGCAAGCGCGGCTACAACCGCCTTTATCAGAATGGCCGCATCGTGGAATTTTCCACTCCTGAATCGCTGCTCGACCTCAACTTTGCCGAGCCCGTGTTAGTGCTCATCGATCGCATTGCTGTCTCGCCCGATTCGCGCCTCCGCATTGTCGACTCCATCGAGCAAGGCTATCGCGAATCCGGCGAAGTATTGTTCGAGACCGCCCCGCACGATGGCGAGCCCTTGCAGACACTCCGCTTCTCCCAGCGCTTCGAGTGCAAGCAATGCAACATTCGTTACGAAGAACCCGAGCCGCGCCTCTTCTCGTTCAACAATCCCTTCGGCGCGTGCCCGCGCTGCCAGGGCTTCGGCAACACCATCGACTTCGATCTCAACCTGGTGATCCCGAACAAGACTCTGACCCTCGCCGAGGGCGCTATCGAGCCCTGGACCAAGCCCAAGTACAAGCCGCTGGCCACCGAGATGCGGCGTTATGCTCGCGCCGCAAACATCCCGCTCGACGTTCCCTGGCAAGATCTCGACGCCGAGCAACAAAACTTCATCATCAGCGGCGACGGCAAGTTCCCTGGCGTGCGCGGCTTCTTCGAGCACCTGGAGCGCAAAAAGTACAAACTCCATGTCCGCGTTTTCCTCAGCCGTTATCGCGGTTATTCGGTGTGTTCGGATTGCAGCGGCCTGCGCCTGCGGCGGGAAGCGCGCCAGGTCAAAGTCGGCGGCAAGGACATCTGTCAGGTGACAGCGATGACCGTCGAAGAAGCCACGCGCTTCTTTTCCCAGGTCGAATTGTCGCGCCAGCAAGCCGACATCGCAGGCAAGCTCCTGGAAGAGATCAACGATCGCTTGCGCTACCTGAACGATGTAGGCCTGGAATATCTCACGCTCGACCGGCTGTCTTCGACGCTCTCCGGCGGGGAGGCGCAGCGCATCCAGCTCGCAACCTCGCTGGGCTCGCGGCTCGTCGGCACGCTCTACGTTCTCGACGAACCTTCCATCGGACTGCACAGCCGCGACACCGCGCGCCTCATCAAGATTCTGCACGACCTGCGCGATCTGGGCAACACAATCCTGGTCGTGGAACATGACGTCGAGATCATGCGCTCCGCCGACCGCATCATCGATCTTGGCCCGGGCGCCGGCGAAAACGGCGGCCGCCTCATCGCCAGCGGAACCTACGATGAGATCCTGCGCAATCCGGCGTCGCTTACCGGACGTTATCTCAATGGTGAGCTGCGCATCCAGCCTTCCGCGGTGCGGCGAACGGGCACCGGCCGCAAGATCAAGCTGACTGGTGCTCGTGCCCACAATCTGAAGCGCATCAACGTTGCCATTCCACTGGGTATGCTGGTCTGCATCACCGGCGTGTCGGGATCGGGCAAATCGACGCTCGTCCACGATGTCCTGTACAACGCGTTGGCCGCCGAGAAAGGTCAAGTCACCGGCGGCCCACCAGCCGAGGTCGAGCGCGTGGAAGGCGGCGAGTGGATCGACGAAGTTGTCCTCGTCGATCAGTCGCCGATCGGACGCACGCCGCGCTCCAATCCCGTGACTTACATCAAAGCCTTCGATGGCATCCGCGAACTCTTCGCCTCGCTGCCTGAGGGCGAGAAGCGCGGCTACACCGCCGGCCACTTCTCGTTCAACATTCCCGGCGGCCGGTGTGAGGCCTGCCAGGGCGACGGCACCGTCACCGTCGAAATGCAGTTTCTCGCCGATGTCGAATTGATTTGTGAAGAGTGCAAGGGAACGCGCTACAAGCCGGAAGTCCTCGAAATCCGCTATCACGGCAAGAACATTCACGACGTGCTGGATCTCACCATAAAGGAAGCTCTGCATTTCTTCTCGGGCGTACCGAAGATCGTGGAGAAGCTGCGCGTGCTGGAAGAAGTCGGGCTGGGATACCTGCGGCTGGGCCAGTCGGCCACTACGCTCTCCGGCGGCGAGGCGCAGCGCATGAAGCTGGGAGCCCACCTGCAACCCCGACTGCGCGACATCGGCAAGCCCAGAAGCGAGCGCGACAAGCGCCAGCCACGCATGCTTTACATCTTCGACGAGCCCACCACGGGTCTGCACTTTGACGATGTCAGCAAGCTTTTGGCCGCCTTCCGCCGTCTAATCGAGGCAGGTGGCTCAATCGTGGTCATCGAGCATAATCTTGATGTGATCAAGACCTCCGACTGGGTCATTGATCTTGGCCCCGAGGGCGGCGCGCGCGGCGGGCAAGTGGTCGCCGCCGGACCGCCGGAGGCGATCTCCGACGCTCCCAACTCCTACACGGGACAGTGGCTGGCCCGTGTTTTGCCACATGATGTACCGGCGTGACCCGATGAAGCTCGATCGAATCACCGTTCGACTGTTGCTCGCGGCGTTCGTCCTCGCGCCGCGTATCTGCCATGCGCAACAGGAGAGCAAACCCACCATACGTCATCATCTCGTCGAAGAGTCCTCTGCCGACGCCAGTTCTCCCGAAGTCGCTCAGGCCGAGGAGGCGATGCAGCACAACGACTTCGCCGCTGCCGAACCTTTGCTGCAAAAAGCCGTTGCCGCCAAGCCCAACGACTATCGCGCCTGGTTCGACCTGGGATATGTGTACAACGCAACCGACCACCGTGCCCAGGCAATCGACGCCTATCGAAAGTCAGTGACGCTCAAGCCTGAAGCGTTCGAGTCCAACCTTAACCTTGGTCTCCTGTTGGCCAAACAAGGCGAAAACGCCGAAGCGGCGAAGTACCTGAAAGCTGCAACGCAACTGAAACCAACCGAGCACCCGGAGTCGGGATTGACCCGGGCCTGGCTGGCGGTGGGACGAGTCGAAGAAGCCGCCGATCCTCAGCAGGCGCTCGCGGCTTACGGGGAGGCAGCCAAGCTCAGCCCAAGGGACCCGCAACCCCACTTCGCGGCTGCAACTTTGCTGCGCAAGCAAAACGACCTCGATGGGGCGGGCCGCGAGTACAAGACTGCCGCGGAACTCGACCCAACTTCGAACGACGCTCTCTCCGGGCTTATCGACGTTTACGTCGTCCAAAAAAAATACTCTGACGCTGAGGCTATCCTGCGCAAGTTGCTGGCGTCTGATCCTCAGGACGGAGCAGCGCGGATGCAACTGGCTCGGGTTCTGACTGCCGAAGGCAAGAACGACGAAGCTGCCCGCGAGCTGCAGAGTGGATTGCAAGCCGATCCTGGTGATCCTCGCGCCGCTCTGGAGCTAGGCACACTCTATGTTAATGCCGGTAAGGACGCTGACGCGGAACAGCAGTTTCGCGTGGCCGTGCAGAAGTTGCCCCAGGATCCGCAAGCCCACTTCGCTCTCGGCTCGCTGCTGCTGCACGAAAAGAAGTTCCCAGAGTCTCAACAGGAGTTGCTGATCGCGGTGCGACTGAAGCCTGATCTCGCCGAAGGGTACAGCAATCTGGCCGTGGCGGCGTCGTCGAACAAGAACTATGTGCTGGCCATGCAGGCCCTGGATATGAGAGCGAAATTTCTGCCGGAAACCCCGGCTACCTATTTCCTGCGCGCGGCGACTTTTGACAACTTGAAACAGATATCGCAGGCGGTGGAATATTATCAGAAGTTCCTGGCGGTGGACGACGGCAAGTTTCCCGACGAGGAGTGGCAGGCGCGCCACCGCTTGATCGCCATCGACCCCAAACACGCCGATCAATATCGTGTTAAGAAGTAGCATGCGCGCCTATTGTCTAGCAGCGGCTGTCCTGATGATGCTCAGCACTATCGCGCTGCCTGCGGTGGAGACGCTAACCAGCCTCAAAGCGAAGGCCGACGCGGCCCATGGTGGTGAGCAGGCCAAGCTTTGCCTGGAATATGCTCGGCTGCAACTAGAGACGGCCAACAGCCTGTTCACGGATGGGCAGGTCGAGAAGGCGCAAGCCGAGATCAGGGAAGTGGTTGACTACTCACGCAAGGGTGCCGAGGCGGCCTCATCCTCCGGCAAGCAACTCAAGGAGACCGAAATCAGGCTGCGAAAATTAGTCGAGCGCATGCACGACATTGGGGAGTCGCTGGCTTTCGAGGACCGTCCCCCCGTGCATCAGGCGCAAGACGACATTGAACAGATCCGCTCCGATCTGATGGTCAAAATGTGGGGACCGCAAGCCCAACCGAAAGGTGGATCATGAGCAGGCGCCAATACGCGATATACCTGGCGCTGTTGCTGTGCTTCTTGCGAGGAAGCAGCACGGCTCAACGCCGCGATCCGCTTAACGAAAAAGAAGTCGACGAGATGCGTGAGTCGGCTGACTGGCCCGACAAGCGCCTGGAACTGATGGTGAAGTTTGCGCGTCAGCGCATGGCGGCCATCGAGCAGTTGCAAACCACCTCCAAGAATGCGAAAGACCGGCCGATGCAAATCCACGACGCGCTGGAGGACTTCACGGCGCTGCTGGACGAGATCGAAGACAACGTGGAAATGTACGGGTCGCACAAGGCGGACATGCGCAAAGGGCTGACGCTGTTGATTGAGGCCAACAGCGAGTGGCAACTGAAGCTGCGTCGCTTGAAGGAGCAATCGCCGCCGGAAGAACTGGAGCAGTTCGCCTTCGTGTTGAGCAACGCTGCCGATGCCGTCGGCGATACCGCCGACGACACTCGCAAGGAACTGCAGGAGCAGAACGAATTGGCCAAACAAAAGAAGCTGACGAAGATATACTCCGAGCGTCGCGGATTGACCACGAGCAAAACAAAAAGGCCGCCAAATTTCCCCCTGTGGCGGCCTTCTCAGTTGTTTACTGCAAAGCTACTGCCGCGACAGTAGCAGAATGCTCTTGAGGAATTCAATAGCACGAAGACCTTAGTATCCGCCTGGTCAACGGTCGTTGTGCGCTCTCCAGACCACTCATGGTAGGTTAGTAACAACTTGCGCGCAGACCTCCAGGAAATCTTCCAGCGGACCTATCGCGAGCTTCGTCCGCGAGCTCCCATGCCCCAGTTTCAAGTGGAGTTCTACGCCTTCGCCAATGTTAACAGCACGATTCGCTTGCGCCAGGACGTGATCCACGTACGAATTTCCGATCTGCTGGAAGGCTCGCCGGATACTGTCCTCGAGGCCATCGCGCATATCTTGTTGGCCAAGATCTATCGTAAGCCAATCCAGCCGTCGCACTCCACTCGCTACCGCCGTTACGTCTCCAGTCACGATATGGCCACCAAGGCGCACCTGCTGCGCCAGGTTCGCGGACGAAAACAAATCGCCTCGGCTCGTGGGCAGGTCTACGACCTCGACCAGGTATTTGAGGATCTGAACCAGCAATTTTTTTATGGCCTGCTGGCTCGCCCGCAGATGACTTGGAGCCGCGCCCATGCGCGCAACAGCCTGGCGCATTATGATCCGGCGCACAATGCCATCGTGGTCAGCCGCGTCTTCGATCACGCGCGCGTGCCGCGTTACACCCTGGAGTACATCGTCTACCACGAGATGCTGCACTTGAAGCATCCGGTGAAACTGCGGGGCAGCCGACGCTGTGTGCACGGACCGGAATTTCAGGCGGAAGAAAAACTGTTCCCCCACCGGGAGCAAGCCAAGCTGTTCTTAAAGAGCCTGTAACGCCGCCATGGGACAATCACGGGAGCTGGATGCCCCGTTTTGTCATCCCGAGCGACGCGAAGCGAAGGTCGAGAAACCTGCTTTTCACCACTCTTTTTGGCTAGGGCGCTTATGCCAAGTCAAACTTGACGCTCCCCCTCCACTTTCAGCGCAGCCCCGTTCTCACCCTCCAGCATGAACTCTAGAACCTCCTGCGGAGCCGACGATGTCCACACCGGCGCGAACGACAGCCGATGCAACGGCGTCGGCCCTTTCTCGCGCAGCGTCTTCAGATGTCGCGGCGTGCTGTAGCCCTTATTGGAGGCGAGACCGTACTCCGGGAACACCGGGTCCCACGCGCTGATCATCGCGTCGCGTTCCACTTTCGCAATGATGGAAGCGGCGGCGATCGATGCCGACACGGCGTCGCCGTGAATAATCGGCGTCTGTTGGCAGTCGCAGGTGAGGCGCAGCGCGTCGACCAGCAGATGGTCAGGCCGCAGCGTAAGCATCGCGACCGCTTCTTCCATGGCGCGCTTCGAAGCCCAGTAAATATTGATCTGGTCGATGGTGGCAACATCGACGGCGGCGATTGCCCAGGCCATGGCGTGCTCGCGGATGCGTGGCGCGAGTTTTTCCCGGGTCTCGCGGTCCAACAGCTTGGAATCGCGCAGCCCACGAATGCGGTAGCCCGGATCAAGGATGACTGCCGCAGCGACAACCGGTCCAAACAGCGACCCGCGCCCAACTTCATCCACGCCGGCGACCAGCTTTGCGCCGCCACTCCAGGCCAGCTTTTCATACTTCAATGTGCACTTCAGCCGCTTCAGCAGGCGCAGCTTCAGCGTAGCTTTGGAGACTGTTTTAGCGTTGGCGTGGCTTCTTGGTTTTTTCGTTGCAGACTTCAACGTGGGGGTCCGCCTCGGATCAGAATTGATTCTAGAGCAGATTCGATAAGGTGCGCGAGCGAGCAGATCGAAATCGCGAACGAATAGCCAAGTCCATCCTGTAGACAAAGGCCCACGCGCTGTTCCGCATCGTGTCTACCAGGCACGGAATCCAATGAAACAGCTAGAATAGGGACAACGATGCCGCGCGTGTATTTCGACAACAATGCGACTACTCCCCTTCTGCCTGAGGTGTTTGAGGCAATGCGTCCCTACTTCTTCGAGAAGTTTGGGAATGCGTCGCTCCATCCACCAGCAGGGCCAGCAGGCACGTTCCGCCGTGGAGCATGCTCGTGAGCGGGTTGCAGAGTTGCTGAACTGCCGTCCGGCTGAAATCGTTTTCACCAGCGGCGGCACCGAAGGCGACAATCTGGCGTTGTTCGGACTGGCGAGGCCGGGTGACCACATCATCACTTCGGCGATCGAGCACCATGCCGTGCTGAACTCTTGCCATCGCCTGGAAGAGATGGGATGCTGGCGTAACCTATTTGCCGGTGGATGGCCGCGGGCTGGTCGATCCCGATGACGTTCGAAGCGGGCGCTGCGACCCGAGACCAGGCTAGTCAGCATCATGTTCGCCAACAACGAGACCGGCGTTTTGCAGGCGGTGAACGAGATCGGGAAGATCGCTGCAGAAGCCGACGTCTACTTCCATACCGACGCGGTGCAGGCGGCGGGAAAAGTCCGATTGACGTCAAGGAGATTGGCTGCGATTTGCTGACTATCTCCGCGCACAAGTTCCATGGCCCGCAAGGGGCGGGCGCGCTCTTTGTGCGCAAGGGAACTCTGCCGCAGCCGTTGTTTTATGGCGGGCGGCATGAGCGATCGCGCCGCGCCGGCACCGAGAACCTGGCGGGTATCGTCGGGTTGGGAAAAGCGGCCGAGATTGCACATAGCGGGCTTTGCGGACGGCAGTGTTGCGCAGCTTGCGGCGTTGCGTGACCGGCTGGAGAACACGGTCCTCGAGACCATGGAACTCGTCGCTGTGAATGGAGGCGGCGCGGCAAGGACGCCCAACACTTCGAACATCAGCTTCGATTGCATCGAAGGCGAAGCCATGGTGATCGCACTCGACCTCAAGGGGCTGTCGGTTTCGACCGGTGCGGCGTGTTCTTCGGGCGCAATCGAACCTTCGCATGTGCTGACCGCGATGGGATTGTCGGCGGAGCGTGCGCGCGGCAGCATTCGCTTCAGTCTGGGGAAGCAGAACACTGCCGAGGAGGTGGAGTTCGCGCTGGAATTGATTCCACAGGTTGTGGGGCGATTGCGCGAGATCAGCCCGGTGTATAAGAAGCCAGCTGTCAGCCCTCAGCCGTCGGCTCTCAGGTGAAGATTGCTATTCGCGATTCGCTTTTCGCCCGACTGCGCCAGGAGCTGAATTGCTAGTTGCTAACTGCTAATTGCTAAATGCCGAATTCTCAGACCATCGCCGTAGCCATGTCGGGCGGTGTGGATTCGTCCACCGTCGCGGCCATGCTGTGTCAGCAGGGTTACCCGGTTGTGGGACTCACGTTGCAGCTGTGGAACCAGCGGCGGCTTGCGGGTCACAACGGCATGCCCGAGTCTTCCCATGGACGCTGTTGCTCCATCGACGATGTTTACGACGCGCGCCGTGTGGCCGAGACTCTCGGCATTCCGTATTACGTGGTCAGCCAGGAGAAGCGTTTCGAGCAGGATGTTGTGCGGCCATTTGTCGCCGAGTATCTCTCCGGTCGCACGCCGATTCCATGCAGCCTGTGCAATAACCATCTGAAGTTCGATCAGTTGCTGGTCACGGCGCGGCAAATCGGTGCTGATCTGCTGGCGACGGGTCACTATGCGCGCAATGAGTTCGACGAGAACAGCGGACGTTGGCTGCTGAAGCGGCCTGCCGATCGCGGCAAGGACCAGACGTATTTCCTCTTTGGTTTGACGCAGGAGCAGTTGAGCCGAACGCTCTTCCCGTTGGGCGAGATGCGCAAGCCGGATGTCCGCGAGGAAGCCAGGCGCGCCGGCTTACGTTTGTTCGAGAAGCCCGACTCGCAGGAGATATGCTTCATACCGGGCGGCGATTACAAGCAGTTTCTGGATGCCTATCTCGAAGAGCAGGGCGAGGAGATCCCGGACACGGCCGGCGAGTTGGTCACCACCAACGGTGAGGTCATTGGCACGCACGGCGGAATTCACAACTTCACCGTCGGTCAGCGCAAGGGACTTGGCGTCGCCACGGGTTCGCCGCTTTACGTAATCGAGATTCGCGGCGAGCAGCGGCAGGTCGTCGTCGGCAGCGGAGAAGATCTACTCTCACGGACATTGCTTGCGAAGCGCGTGAATTGGATTGCCACCGACGGGCTGCGCGAGCCGATGCGCGTACAGGCCAAGATCCGTCATCGTCATGAGCCAGCCAACGCGACCCTCGAGAACAGCGGCGATAATGCGGTGACTGGTGACGTTCGCCGAGCCGCAGCGCGCCATAACGCCCGGTCAGGCGGTGGTTTTCTACGATGGCGATGTTGTGATTGGCGGGGGTTGGATCGCGTGAGGGATTAGGGCTAGAGATCTGGGGTTAGTGAATGCAGTAGTAGGCTGATGACTTGAGCCGACAGATGTTTCCAGGAAACCCGGCGCGCTAATCCTCCGCCCCAACCCTAGATAAACATCTCATCCGAAGGGCCACCATTGCGGTTGCGCTTCTGCCGGTCGAAGTAAGCGCCGACTCCCGTGCTGATGGCCTGCACGATTCCCGAAACCTGGCGTACGGGTGACATCACCGAATGTTGTACCTTCTCGGAGGTCTCCTCGATGCGATCCATGGTGCGCGTCAGCATCTCGTCGCCGCGAATGACCTGCAGCCGCATGCGATCAACGGCATCGTTGACGGTGGTGTCGATACGCTCCACACTGCCGCGCGCAGTGGTGCTGATATAGCTTAGGTTGTCGAGCAGCACGTCGACCTTGGGACGCGCCGTCTCCATGAAGGCCTTAACGTCCTGCTGTATGGTTTTAATGTTGTCGATGACGGGTAGCACTCGTACCTGCAAGCTATTCGTGGTGTCTTCGACTCTGTCGGCCAGCGCTTCCATGCGGGTGCTGAGCTTGCGCACAGCAATGTATAGGCCAAGCAGAATCAGCATCTGTAGCACAACCGCAGCTGCGGTGACGGCGATAAATATGGTCAGTCTTTCATCCATAGCAAACGGTTCCCAATACTCTAGTGGGGTCAAACTTGCTTCCAACCGATGCAAAGCGCCGGGGAAGAGGGTGCAAAATCTGGAGTCTCCACAGCTTAATTCGCCGAGCTGGCGATCAGGCTCCTCCTCCGGCGATTTGGACTATGCAAACCTTGGGCAGTCTGCCTGCATTACAGGCGCAACCTAAGGCACGTTAGGGGTTGCACCTTCGGCGTTTTCAGTAGTCACCTCGCGATAGGCCTGGCGTCCGGCTTCGTAGGCAGATCGTATTTGTTCCTTCTGCTGACTCAGATAATCGCGTCCCTTTTCAGCCCAGGTGCCGGCCTGTTCCCGCGCCTGACGGGCCCGTTCTTTCATGGATTCGCGGCCGTCTTCCGCAACATCGCGGAGCTGCTGGCGCAACTCACCGCCCGCCTTAGGAGCGTACAAAATTCCAACCGCGGCGCCGATGCCCAAGCCCGCTAAAAACCACAGAAAACCACTACCATCGCGATCCGACATAAACGCCTCCTTGAAAAACCCGCGAGTCCGGATGTTAGCACCCGTACTAGAGAATTACAAACTCGCGCACGGGCAGATTGGAGCAGTAAACCACTACAAGGTTGGATGCAGGAAGGCAGCTTTTCGCGAACGCAGAATTCGCTATGTCTGCATTTTTTTCAGAAGCACAATCTGCCCCAGATGGTACACATGATGTTCGAGAATGCCGTGCGCTTCACCGTAGAAAGTGCGTTTGCCGGCAGCCGTGAATTCGTCCAAGTGTTTCGCATCCAGCTTAGCCAGTGCTTCACGGAAGTTGTGGTTCGCGGTGCGGAACTGGTCAAGCGTCTTGCGCCAATTCTCCTCAGTCGCGGCGGGCATGGGCGGAAAGTTCAGATCTTCCACCAGTCCAGCGCGCAAGCCGGCAAGTCGCGCCGTAGCGACCGTCTCCCAGAAGGTCATGTGCATCACGATTTCCCAGATGGTATGCCCGGCTGGAGCGGGTCGTACGGCTGCTTCGCGGGCGGAGATGCCGTCTAGAATTGACCACACAGCATCGCCATGCCAGGGTTCACCGTTCAGCACGCCGTCATAATGATGGAGAATGCGTTGGGTTGCTGACACTAGCGTCTCCTAACCGTCTAAAACTATATCACAGGTTAGGCAGCAAATGCACTCGCCAGAGAGCGTTCGGTATTCGCAAAGCATGTCCTCGGCGGATTCCCGGACATCCGGCGCTGACGTACGACTGGTTCTTCGTATAAGATTCTTGCCGCAGAGGTCTGTTCCTCAGGAGGGAGCATGAAGGTTATTCGTGGCCGAGCTTTTCTGATTAGTGTGATCGCAGTCATCTCGACACTCGGGCTGGCACAGGACGAGCCGGCAAAGCCGCTACCCAGCCGATCGGTTGCGCAAGCCAAAATGCCGCCGGCACCGCAGTCTTCTCCGGAGATGACCAAACTGATCAAGATGATGTCGGGCAATTGGACGGTCACGGAGAAGTCCGAACGTAGCCCCATGTTCCCCAACGGTGGCAGCGGCAAGGGCACGGCCAGAATGTGGGCGGGCCCGGGCGGGCTGTCGTTGCTGGAGACCTATCACTCCAGCGGTATGATGGGCAGCAACTTTAGTGGATTCGGAACGTTTTGGTGGGATCCCAAAGCGCAGGTTTATCGCGGCCTGTGGTGCGACAGCATGACGCCGAATGGCTGTGACGCCAGCGGTACAACCAAATGGGACGGCGAGACTCTGGTGGGAATGATGGAAGGTGAAATGAATGGGAAGAAGACCGTCTCCAGGTTCACCTATTCCAACTGGCAGCCCGATTCTTTCGTCATGGTTATGGCGACGGGCCCCGATGCCAACTCGTTGAAGGACATGGTGACCATCACCTATACCAGGTCGGTTTCCACAGGCAAGGCGGGGCAGTAGACGTAAGAGAGAGTGCGCGACGGAAGAGGCCCTACGCGAATCGCCGTTCGAGCGAAGTGGCAATTCATCCTTCCCACACGAAGGCGTCGAACACACTCCTCTCCGCAAAGCCCAGCCGTTTATAGAGGCCGACGGCGCGATCGTTCATCTCAGTCACGGTCAGGGTCAGGCGATTGCAGTGCCGGTTGGCCAGAGAGTTGGCAGTGCAGGCGATGAGGTTCTCGCCGATCCCCTGGCGCCGGTATTCGGGCAGCAGACAAACTTGGGTGACGTGGCCGACGTCATCCTTCACGCGCGAGCACAGGATCAATCCAACCAGCACATTGGTTGGACGGTGAATCGCCGCGAACGAAGACTCCGCATCGAAGACGCCACAGCCGGGGAAACGCACAATGTTGTTCAGGAAACGTATTGATCCGGCATGGGTGCGGTACTGGTCGTTGATCTCGGAATCGATGTGGGTGCGGTACGAGGCGGTAATGACGCTGGCCGCGGGTTGGTAATCCTGCTCCAGCCACGGACGAATCACGATGTCATGAGTCAGGCCCATTGGCGGAATCCGGCGCGCCTCGCCATGGCGCATTTGCAGCTCGAGAAACAACCTCCGATATCGCTGGAAGCCCGCCGAGGAGAATACGCCCGCCAGGTCGTCGGTGGGGTGAGTTAGCAGCTGCGCCTCCACGCGATGGATCCCGGGCGATTGTTGCAGGGTCTCGATTACGTGTTCGGCCATTTGCGCCTCAACCTGGCGAGCGTCGCCGCGGCGCGGTGAGACAAACAGGTCTCCAACGACGCCCTTGCTGCCTTCATACACGAAGAAGGAATAACCTATGATGCTGCCGCGCTCCACGGCCGCGTAGCCAGGCAGGATCTTGGCGTCGACATAACGCAGGATCATGTCCGCCGAACTGCGATAGTCCCAGAACAGCAGATTGCGCCATGTCTCGACTTCTTCCTCGAGCAGGGAACGCAGGTCGGCCGACGAAAAGTGCCTGAGGTCGAGAATCTCCACGGTAGTCAGATGCGACCGGCGGAAAACGGTGGCAGCCATAGGCGCGTCGTGCAAGGGCGCTGAGTCAGTCTAGTGCGGGTTGACGGATCAGGCAAACTGGCAACGGAGGCGGGATTGCCGGTCCCAATAGAATGGGGGGGCTTTCGCGCCCCGTATCTCGCAAAACTACTTCCCTTAGGGCAACCGCTGCGCCAGTCCAGGCAACGCCTTCATCAAGTCGTTGTAGATGACTACCACAAACACCAGCACGATGAAGACGAATGCGGTCTGGTAGATGCGTTCCTTGATGCGCAAGCTGATATCGCGCCGCATAATCGACTCGATGATCAGCAGCAGAATGACGCCACCATCCATGATCGGAATGGGAAGCAGGTTGAGGACACCGAGATTCAGGCTGATCATCGCCATCAGGTTCAGCAATGGAGTCCAGCCTGGTTGGCGCGCCGCATCGCCTGAAGCCCTTGCGATTCCAATAGGGCCGTCGAGTTGCCTGATGGAAGCTTTATGCTCCACCAACTTCTGGATGAGGTCAATCATCAGCAGCGAGAACCGCTTGTTTTCCTGAAGCGAAAGACTAAACGCCTTAGTGAAGGGCAGCTTCTCGACGGTGGTGGCGGGCGCTGCCATCAGGAAGCCCAGCCAAAACCCTTTCTGCCCGTCCTCTACCTTTTCCATCGGAGTCATGGTGACGTGCAGCTCTTTTCCGTCGCGGCCAATGGTGACATCCACCGGCTTAGCACCGTTCTGCTGCAAATAGTGTCTGATGGAAAGCCTGGAATGGATTGAGATACCGTTGATGGCAACAATCTGATCATTCACCTGAATACCGGCTTTGACCGCTGGCATGTCCGGGGTCAGTCCTGCCACTATCACAGGTTGCTCGGGCTCCACGCCAATACTGCCGTACTCGTCAAAGCCCGAGCCTTCAAGGTCAGGCCTGACCTGCTTCTCCAGAATGTCGTTTCCACGCTGGATTGCAATGTCGACCGGCTGCTTGGGACTGATCATTACTTTGAGGACAACGTCTTCCCAATTCGGATTCTGCACGCCATCGATACGCACGATGCGGTCGCCCTGCTCGATGCCGGCCCGGGCGGCGGGCGAGTTGTCCACCACCCATCCCACAACCGCCGGCTGGTCGAAGAACTGCGGACGTTCGTAATGCACCATGAAAACGCCGGTCAGCAGAGCGATAGCTAACAGGATGTTCATGGCTGGACCGGCGAGTGCAATCACGAAGCGCTGCCAGCGCGGGTGCGACATGAATTCATCGGGCGCGCCGCTGCGAGTTTCCAAAGGGCTCTCGCCTGCCATTTTGACGTAACCGCCTAGCGGCAGGGCGCTGATGCGGTAGTCGGTTTCGCCGCGGCGAAAGCCAGCGAGCCGCTTACCAAAGCCGATAGAGAACACGTCCACACGGACGCCAAACCATTTGGCAGCGGCATAGTGGCCGAACTCATGCACCAGGATCATGATCCCGAGCACAACGGCCATCGAAACCACCGCAATCAAAAACGAATACATAAACCCCGCTTGCTTTTGTTGGGAAATCCCCTAGTGCCGGACTTGAGCCACGGTCTTTCCTTGACCAAGGCGCCCGATTTGGCCGTGTGCACGGCGGCGCGCGTCCGTATCCATTTCCAGCACTTCTTTTATAGATTCTGGAACACGAGTTGGCGTTTCGCCCACAACCATCTTTATTGTAGCCGGAATATCCAGGAAACCGATACCACCTTCGAGGAATGCCGCCACCGCGACCTCGTCCGCCGCGTTTAGCGCGATGGTCTTTGCTCCTCCGGCTTCGACTGCTTCATAAGCCAAACGTAAGCAAGGAAATTTGTCGAAATCGGGCGGAGCGAAGTCGAGCTGCCGCAGCTCCTGTAAAGGGAAGCGTAGATCCGATTCGATGCGCTCCGGATAGGTGAGCGCGTACAGGATGGGGAGACGCATATCAGTCACCGACAGCTGAGCAAGCAAGCTGCCGTCTACGAATTCGACCATGGAATGGATGGTGCTTTGGGGATGAATCAGCACGCTGATCTGGCTGGGCGGCATATCGAAGAGACGACAGGCTTCGATGACCTCGAAGCCCTTGTTCATCAGCGTGGCCGAATCGATGGTGATGCGCCTGCCCATCTTCCAAGTGGGATGATTGAGCGCTTGTTCGACGGTGATGCTGGCGAGCTCGCTCGCCGGAGTATGGAAAAATGGACCGCCCGATGCAGTAAGCCATATGCGATGGACTTCATTGCGCCGCCCGCCGCGCATGGCTTGGTGGATCGCGTTGTGCTCGCTGTCGATGGGGAGCAGCGGCTTGCCTTGGCGGCGCGCCTCGGCGGTGATGAGATCGCCTGCCGTGACCAGGCACTCCTTGTTGGCCAAGCCAACGCTTTTGCCCGCTTTGACGGCCTCGTATGTCGCTTCCAGTCCGGCGACGCCGACGATGGCGCTAACCACGAAGTCGACGTCGGGATGTGTGGAAACTCGCACCGTGCCAGTCGAGCCGTAAGTCACTTCAACGTCGCCGCTCGGGCCAGACTGCTTCAGTTTGTCCTGGAGTTGGTCAGCGGCCTCGGCGGTTGCCATTGAAAGGAGTTGCGGCCGCCAGCGGCGCGCCTGCTCGAAGGCAAGCTCGACGTTGTTGCCCGCCGCCATGCTTACGACCGAGAAGCGGTCAGGAAAACTTTCGACGATGCTGAGGGTGCTCTTGCCGATGGAGCCGGTGGAGCCGAGGATGGCGATGCGTTTCATTCGTACTCAATGTAGTATCCCACGAAGCTGTTGAAGATGATCGATTGTCTTTCGCGCGGGCACGTGCACTCTTGTATCCTTAAGGGGCGGAACAGTCTCGCGTTACATCCGCCGCCAAGGAGTTTCGCAATGGCGCTTACCGACATTGAAGGCCTGCTCACCGGGCCAACCGGGAAACAAGCCAAGATCAGGTTTCTTGTCGACAGCGGCGCGACCTACACTCTCGTTCCGGCAGAAGAGTCGCGCCTCCTGGAAATTGAAGCCGAAGCGCACGGTGGTCTTCAGCCTCGCTGACGGAACGCCGATCAAGCGGGGTGTTTCCGAAGGCCATCTCTAGCTTCCGGAAGGCGAGGGACATACGCCAGCCATTCTCGGCGAACCTGGCGACGAGCCGCTGCTCGGAGCCATCACCCTCGAAGAGCTTGGCCTGGTATTGAATCCCTTCACGCGCAAGTTGCAACCCATGCGTATGATGCTTGCCTGAGGCGGTGGGAAATTCGTTTAAGCCCGCAGGGCGGCACAATTGTAGCCCAGGACGTGAGTCCTGGGTAGACATTGGTTTGAGAGCGGAGTCCCGCTAGGGACGGCACAAAACCGTGTCGCCCTTGAAGGGGCTCGGGATCCTTATGGGCTCGTTTTCCCAGTACTCACGTGCTGGGCTACGATTGTTCCGCCCTGCGGGCTGAGGAACCTTCAGGCGAAATATTTCCCCGCGGCGGCTACGTAGAAGATGAGGCCGACGGGTAGCGCGAAAAGCAGTGCATCAATGCGGTCGAGTACGCCGCCGTGGCCAGGAAGTAGGCTCCCCGAGTCTTTGATGCCGGCGCCCCTCTTTAGAGCCGACTCCACCAGGTCGCCGAGTTGTGCGGCGACATTAACGCACACGGCAAACAGGATCACAGGCCACACCGGAGCCAGGGCAAACGACCAGCGCTGGCGATGAAAAATCGAGCCTGACGGAGAAACCAGGTGCAGGCGATCCAAGCCAGTCTGGATGGGATCGGCGAGGTGAGCCAGCAAGACAGCAACAATCACCGCGCCGACGACCGAGGCTATGGTGCCCTCCCATGTCTTCCCCGGGCTGACGCGTGGGGCTAGCTTCCGTTTTCCCATGGCGCGTCCCGCATAGAGCGCCGCGATGTCGCCCGCCCACACCACCAGCATGAGGAATAGAAGATAAGCAGCCCCGGCAGGAAACATTCGCAGAATCGGCAAGCAGCCCAGAGTCAAGCCGAGGTAGGGATAAACCATGAACGACACGGCCGCATCGGGCAGCATCTGCTGCAGCGACTCGCGCTTCATCCCTCCGATCAAGAAAAGATAAGGCGCCACAACCGGGAGAAGAAAAACCAGGATTAGGACGAATCCGAAGATCGGGCTGGATCTCGTTTGCCTTGAGGCGTCCCTCCAATTGCAACGAGACGACGACAATGATTGCGAACGTACAGACTAATAGGGCATACGCCAACTCTCGTATTGGCCGGAATCCCGTCTTCTCCGCAATATCGAAATACTCCCTCGCCGCCAGCAGGGCCACGCCCAGCACCAGCAGCGTGAACAGCCACAACGGCGCCTTGAACAGCGCCAGCACAACAATTGGAATCAGGATGACTGCGGTGAGGACGCGCTTCACGAATGGTTTCCGTTGTCGCCGACCAGGCCTCCGAAGCGCCGCTCGCGCTTCTGGAAAGCTTCGATGGCTTCCAGCAACTGGGTGCCGCGAAAGTCAGGCCACAGCGTCTCGGTGACGTAGATCTCGGCGTAGGCGACCTGCCACAGCAGGAAATTGCTGAGGCGCATCTCGCCGCTGGTGCGGATGACGAGGTCGAGCTCGGGCAGGCCGTTGGTATAAAGATGCCGCGCGATGGAGCGCTCGTCGATCTTCAGGTGCTCGACGCCGCCGTTGCGCGAGGCCTCGTTCACCAGCGCGTTGAAGCAGTCCACCAGCTCGGTGCGCGAGCCGTAGTTGAGCGCCAGGGTCAGAACCATGCCGGTATTGCGCTCGGTCATCTCGCGCGCCCACGACATGCGCTCCTGCACCTCCTGCGGAAGCTCCTGCTGGCGGCCGATGTACTGCAGCCGGATGTTGTTCTCCATCAGCGTGGGCAGCTCCATCTTCAGATAGCGCCGCAGCAGATTCATCAGGAACTGGACTTCGCCCTTAGGCCGCTTCCAGTTTTCCGCCGAGAAGGAATAAAGCGTGAGAGCAGGGATGCCGATGCGCGCGGCGGTCTCCACAGTGGAGCGCACGGCGGCGACACCGGAGCGATGTCCCGCGATGCGGGGCAGGTGGCGGCGTTTGGCCCAGCGGCCGTTCCCGTCCATGATGATGGCGATGTGGTGGGGCAGCCGCTCCGGACTCGAGGCGGGCGTAGATCTCGGCCTCTTTGCGGTTCAGCCCAGCGGGCACTTGTGCGCGCAAAGCGTACCTCTAACTATTCTTGAAAGTAGCATACGCCACAATGGGTTGCAATGTAATCGCGGCCGCAGGTGATGGCCAGATTGAATAGCTGGCGCTCGCCTGGAGTCGCATTGAGAAGCAAAGTCTCAGGGGGAGGGAAAAAATGCCGAGGGCAAGCGCCCTCGGCGTCTTTGCGTTGTACCGGTCAAAGAATTCAGCTCAGCAATCGGTTACGCCCCGCGGTGGGGATGCATAACCATGTCCCGCACCTGGGCCAGGACACTCGAAAGTTGCATCCCATTCAGCTTAGAGGTGAACTCCACCAGTTCGGCGACGAAGGGATCGGTGAGCAGGTCAGCGATCTCGTCTTCGCGTGAGGAGCTACAGTCACGCAGCAGGTCGGGCACCGTGACTTCCAAGGCCGCGGCCAGCCGCGCCAGCGACGATAGCGTCGGCGTGGCTTTCTCATTCTCGATTTTCGACACGTAGGTGCGCGGAACACCCATACGCATGGCCAGTTGACGTTGGCTGAGTCCGCTGCGGTGGCGAAGGTCGCGGATCGCCTTGGCCACATGCACCGCGGGCTCGCCGGACTCTTCCGGCTCCGGCGGCGGCGTGACAGCTGTGAGGATGGGCTCCGGTTCGTCCTCATCGAGTGACGTCCGGCAGCGTCGGCAAAGGTTGTTATTGGTTCTGAATTGGACGAGATGGCAATCGTCGCATCTCACCACTTCCCGGGAATCCACGGGCGCGAGAGTCGTAGCCATTCAGGTTTTGGGAGTGCCAGAGCAGGCACCAACTACTTACGCGTACTGTGCAGGATTTACTCTGGTAGAGTCAAGTAAATTACGAATCACAAACGACAATACCGAAAAGTCGTACGAGGCATTGACACTCTGAGGGGAAGGAAATACCGCGAAAATTCAGGAGAAACGTGGATATGGACCGTGCAGACGCCTGGTGTTTACTAACTGAGTTCACGCAGTCAGAAAGTTTGCGCAAGCACGCGTTGTCGGTGGAGGCGTGTATGCGCGCCTATGCCCGCAAGTTCGGCGCCGATGAGGAGTTGTGGGGCATCGTTGGGCTGATCCACGACTTCGATTACGAGAAATATCCCAGCGCGGAGGAACATCCGTTCAAGGGCAACGAGATCCTGAAGGACCACGGTTATAGCGACGAGGTTCGCCGGGCCATCATGTCTCATGCCGACTATACGGGAGTGACTAGGGAGACAAACATGGAGAAAGCGCTGTTCGCTTGCGACGAGTTGGCCGGCTTCATCACCGCCACCGCCCTGATCAAGCCGGGCAAGTCGCTGGCAGAGGTCGACGCCAAGTCGGTGCGGAAGCGGATGAAGGACAAAGCCTTTGCCCGCTCAGTCAGCCGCGAGGACATCGTCAACGGCGCTGCCGGGCTAGGCGTGGAGCTGGACGAGCACATCACGTCTTGCATTGAGGCGATGAAAAGCGTGGCTGGCGAGTTGGGGCTTGCAGGGTAGTAGATACGAGCCCTTTTCGCTATTCGCCAGGCTGCCCCGCCCTAGCCAAAAGCAGGCTAGAACGGGGCACCCCGCACCGCTATTGGGCCGAAACGTACTCGCAAGACAAAAGCGGCCCGTTACGGCGGGCCGCTTGATGCTGAGGTTTGGACTTCCCCTGCTTTCCAAACTCGGCTTGTGCAACTACTCCGCTGGCGTCTCCCTTCCCGGCTGTGACTGGTTCTGCAAGCGCTCGTTGATCTGAGTGATCTCGTTCTGCCGCAATGTCTCGGCCGTTGCCTTCTGCTGCGAGGTCAGGACCTGGTCGTAGATCTGGCTCTTAAGAGATTCACGCTGCACGGCCAGTTGCGCCATGATCTGCGCTTCCTGGGTGGCGATCGACTGAATCGTTGTCTGATTGAATGCCCCATTGGCGGTCGCGTTCAACATCTGCACATGGAGTTGTTCCAGCTGCTGAAATACAGGTTTAACGGTAGCCCGCTGCGCCTGCCGCAGAGTTTTGATCTGCTGCTTCTGTGCGCTAGTAAGATTCAGCAAGGCCGCCATGTGCTCGTCACCACCATGTCCGCCGAATCCACCCGGACCTTCCGCATACGATAGCGCTCCCGTGCCGCAAAGCATCAACGCCAGCAAGGCAACGCCGCAAAACTTGGTCTTCATTTGTTGTTTCTCCTTCTCGACAGTTTGTCTGTCAATTGTGTGAACCCCGGCAGCCGGAATTCCACGGTAAAGTCTGGTTACGCGAACGTTAAGTTTTGTGAGCGTCATGCGGCCGATCGTGCCATACCACCGATACCGCTCATCTCTTCATCTATCGATTACTATTACCGTCCGGGTGACCAAGAGTTCCGAAAATACAGGTCGCGAACTCTTGCGCCGTGCTCATTGCGCAATCCTGCTTTCATAATCTGCCGCAGGTATAAAGAAACGCCACGGCGAGGACCGTGGCGTTCGGACAAATGTACTTCAGGGAGATATCTTAGCGGACGAGCAATGCCTCGGCGGCAGCTACCTTCGCCCGGTCGGATGCTCGTTCCTTCTCGCCCACTTCGTCCAGTTGGAGCTGTTTGGTCTCCGGAGAATAGAGCAAGCTACAGAAGGTCATGATCGCGCCAATGGTTAAGATGACCGCTGGAGACAGCCACGTGTCCTGGCCTTCGATGGCGTGAACGAACGGAATCTTATGCGCCCAGAGCACGTAGATCGGAAACCAGGCTCCGAGAATCGCGCCTGCGGAATACCCGAAACCTACTCCCGCAGCACGACGCTTGGTTGGGAACCGCTCACAGAGATAGGCGGGGACGATGCCCCAGGCGAGCTTCAACATGCCGGCCATACAGCAGCCCAGAATGGCCATCCCAATATTGCGGGCGAGAGCGGCATGGTACAGGACGTAATATACGGGAACGCCGAACACCACCAGAAACACGCAGTACCACTGGGTCAGAATCTTGCGGCCTGTCCGGTCTGAAATCCAGCCATAGAAGTTGTATCCCAGGAACGACAGGAAGAGCGCAAATCCGTAAATCAAACTGTAGGTTGTGGTATCGAAACCGCGACCATCGAGGGTAAGAATCTTCGGCAGAAAACCATAAACCGAGTAGTCGGTCAGGAACAGACCGGTCATGAAGAAGAAGACTTGCATGAAGTCCCACACCTGAGGGCGTCGGAACAGGCTTAAGAAAGGCGCCTTCTCGATCTTTCCCAATGCTTTGGTCTTCTCGAATTCGGGCGACTCGTGCAGATTGCCTCGAATCCAGAGAGCCAGGAAAACCGGAATGACGCCGGTTATAAATGCTATACGCCAACCGTACTGAGCCAGGATGGCTTTGCCGCACAAGTAGGAAATCAGCGCAAAGACAAGAGACGCGAGCACGTAGCCCGCGGGGAAGCCGGATTGAATGAACCCGCTTACGGCACCGCGACGAGGCTGAGGCGCGTATTCGATGGCGAAGGTGTGGCCCACTGCGTATTCGCCTCCGAAGAAGCAACCCATGAAGAACCGCAGCACGCAATACAGAACGTAGGCCGTGACGCCAACCTGTGCGTAGGTGGGCAGGAAGCCAGACAGCAGGGACATGACTCCGACGCCGGCGATGGTAAAAATCAGAAGGTAACGGCGGCCGATCTTGTCGGCGTAGGCGCCAAAGAATGCGGAGCCGACCGGACGAGCGGCCATGGTGATCGAATATCCCAGCACTACCGCAATGTATTGCCATAGCACACTGCCCTTGGGGGAGATGAAAATCTTGCCCAAGATCGGAGCCATGACGATGACCATCGCCATGTCATAAGCATCCAGCATGAATCCCAAGAATTGGGAGCTCATGGCCATCTTTGTATCTTTAGAAAGGTGCTGCTGCGCCGGCATAGGGAACTCCTGGAAGAAGAAGATAAGCCCGTAATGGAACTAAGATTAAACAGATACTGTAGAAACCTTGGCGACGCGCGTCACGGAAGGTTGTGATGCATAACCATTATTATCCGCCTGTATCCGCTCCCGATGCAGTCCCACCAAAGTTGCACACGCCCGGGCCCAAGGCTTCACTCCGGCCCTGGCGCGCGATTGCCGTTCTAGCCGGTCTTAATAGAGATTGGATACGGCGCCGGCGGATAGCTTTCCCTCGATTGTGCCTGACATCACAATCGCTTGTGACTAACTTCCGCCTCTGGCGCCCACCGCTGTTCTAGATTCAGGTTAAGGGCAGTTTCGGACTCTTCTGCCACGTCCGGTGCTCTTTGCATCGAACGGCCTGGCCCTCCAGGCGAAGGAAAGATAATGGCTGCAACTCTTTTTGCTCCTGCGGAAATCTCCTCGGAAGACATCCAGTTAGCCTTGCAGGGATTCGTCGCCAAAGACCGCATCCTGGTCCGGCCGATCGATCTCATTGCCTACGCCTCTGATGCCAGCTTCTATCGCCTGATACCCAAAGCGGTGGTGCTGGCCAAAGGTTTGGAGGAGATTCGTGCGCTGTTCGCACTGAGTCAACAGACGAGGACCCCACTTACCTTCCGGGCTGCCGGAACCAGCCTGTCGGGCCAGTCCATCTCTGACGGACTGCTGGTGGAAGTAGCGCGCCACTGGCGCGATCTGCGAGTGGAAGAGGGTGGCAGCAAGATCCGCGTGCAGACAGGGGTGATTGGCTCGCGCGCCAACCAGGCGCTGGCGCTTTACGGCGCGAAGATCGGCCCCGACCCGGCCTCCATCGCCACCTGCACCATGGGCGGAATCCTCGCCAACAATTCCAGCGGGATGTGTTGCGGCGTCGAACAGAACGCCTATCACACGCTCAATTCCATGACGTTCATGCTGCCATCGGGGACAGTTATCGATACGTCGCAGCCCGACGCGGATGATGAGTTTCACCTCCGCGAACCTAAGTTGGCGCGCGGTATTTTGGAGCTGAAGGCGAAGCTGGAGCGGAATTCGGCCTTGCGCGACCGCGTCCGCAATAAGTACCGGACGAAGAACACTACCGGCTATTCGCTGAATGCCTTTCTCGACTTCGACCGCGCGGTCGACATCTTTCAGCACGTGCTGATCGGCTCCGAAGGCACCCTGGCCTTCATTGCCGAAGCGGTGATGAATACCGTGCCGGACCTTCCCGTAAAGTACACAGGCTTGCTGCTTTTCCCGGATTTGTATGCGGCTGCGGCGTCGATTGTTCCGCTGCGGCAGGCAGGCGCCAAGGCGCTGGAGATCATGGATCGCGCTTCGTTGCGTTCGGTGGAGAACAAGGCCGGTGTTCCGACCTCGCTTCGTTCGCTGCCCGAAGGGGCGGCCGGGTTGCTGGCGGAATTTCAATCGGCTGACGAAGCCGAACGCTCGGATCTCGAGAAGCTGGCCGCAGAGGCTGTCGGCGGGCTCAAGCTGTTCGAGCCGGTGCACTTTACGCACGTTGCCGGCGAGCAAGCCTTGCTGTGGCAGATTCGGGCTGGGATGTTCCCATCCGTAGGTTCGGTCCGCAAAAGCGGGACGACAGTGATCATCGAAGACGTCGCCTTCCCAATTGAGGCCTTGGCCGACGCAGCCCACGATCTGACGGGGCTCTTCCGGAAGCACGACTACGACAACGCCATCATCTTCGGACACGCCAAGGATGGCAATCTGCACTTCGTCATCACCCAGGCATTCAATAGCCAGACAAACATCGACCAGTACTCGTACTTCATCGACGATGTGGTCAAGCTGGTGGTCGAGCGCTACGATGGGGCGCTCAAGGCCGAGCACGGTACCGGACGCAACATGGCGCCGTTCGTCGAGACCGAGTGGGGACCGGCCGGCTACGAGATCATGCGGCGGCTAAAAGAGCTGGCCGACCCTGACAATCTGCTCAACCCGGGCGTCATCATCAACCCCGATCGGCAGGCGCATCTTGCCAACCTGAAACAGCTGCCTTCGGTTGAGCCCGAGATCGACAAGTGCATCGAGTGCGGTTTCTGCGAACCAAAGTGTCCCAGCCGCGAATTGACGCTGACACCGCGGCAGCGGATTGTCGTACGGCGTGAGATGGGGCGATTGCAGGACGGTAATAATCACTCCCAGCTCTATGACAGCCTGGAGCGCGAGTTCCCTTACATGGCGCTCGACACTTGCGCCACCGACGGCCTCTGCGCCACCGCATGTCCCGTTGGCATCGATACCGGACAGCTGGTCAAGCGCTTCCGCAGTGCTCGCGTATCGGCCCAAGCGCAAACGTGGGCAACGCACATCGCCAACAACTTCGGCCTGACCGAGCGTTTATTGCGGATGGCTCTGCGGCTGGGACACACAGCCGAGAAGGTGATTGGCCCGAGCGGAATGCGCTCGGTTACAAGTGCCATGAAGCGTGTGCTGGGCGACAATCTGAGTGAATGGATGCCGGATACGCCTTACGCGGCTGGCGCCGTGCCCAGGACGCAGCGTGCGCGAGCGGTTGCAGTTTACTTTCCATCCTGCATATCGCGTGTTATGGGACGTTTGCCCGGCGAGCCGGCTGACCGTTCGTTGATGGAGGTGATGGTCGATATTGCCGGCCGTGCCAACGTTCCTGTTTACATTCCACATGACGTGGCCGGCACGTGCTGTGGCACGCCGTTCTCCTCCAAAGGATTTACCCGCGCTCATACCGTTGCCGTCAATGCTGCCGTCGAGAAGTTCTGGAAATGGTCGGAAAAGGGAAGACTGCCAATTGTGATTGACACCAGTCCTTGTACTTACGGCTTCAAGAACGCCCGTCCTTACCTTACCCCAGGGAACCAGGCTCGGTTTGACAAAATAGTGTTTCTTGACGGCATCGAATTCGTGCACGACGAGATCCTGCCTAAGTTGCACATCAAGTCGAAATCGCGCGCCGTTGCGCTGCATCCCGTATGTTCGGTGACGAAAATGGGAATCGGCGCGAAGCTGGAAGCGATTGCGCGCGCCTGTAGCGGGCACGTGACGATACCGCTCGACGCCGGCTGCTGCGCATTTGCCGGCGATCGGGGATTTCTCTTTCCCCAGCTGACGGCATCAGCTACCAAACACGAGGCGGCCGAGATCAAAGCGCAGCGTCCAGACGAATGCTATTCCAGTAGCCGCACTTGCGAAATCGGCATGACTCGCGCCACCGGACAAATCTATCGCTCCTACATGTATCTGCTGGAGAAGGCGACGCGATAAATCTGGGTTAGACTTGATGCAGCGATGAGGACGGTTGGCATCCTTGGCGGCATCGGGCCTGAGTCCACGGTGGAGTACTATCGCGGAATTGTCGCGCGCTATCGCTTGCAGAAGCCCGACGGCAGTTATCCTTCCATTCTCATCAACAGTATTAGTGTGGCGAAGCTGCTGGGCTGGATGGACGCGGGCCAGCTAGGCAATGTCGTTGATTATCTGGCCGGGGAGTTGCAAAGATTGGTCCGCGGTGGCGCCGATTTCGGCATCATCGCCGCCAATACCCCGCACATTGTTTTCGACGAGGTGCAGCGGCGCTCGCCGATTCCGCTAATCAGTATTGTCGAGGCCACTTGTGCTGCGGCCAAGATGCAGGGAATTCGTGTGGCGGGACTGCTGGGCACCCGCTTTACCATGCAGGCTTCGTTCTATCCCGATGTCTTCCGGCGGGAAGGCATTACGGTGGTTGTGCCGGACGAAGCTGAGCAGGCTTACATTCATGAAAAATATGTCGGTGAGTTGCTGGCGAACACGTTTCTGCCGGAGACCCGCGCAAGGTTGCTGGAGGTCATCCAGCGCATGAAGGAACAAGAACGGATACAGGCTGTGATTCTGGGCGGAACGGAACTGCCCTTGCTCCTGCGCGACGAGACCGCATGTGGCATGTCGCTGTTGGATACAACGCAGATTCATGTCCAGGCGATTGTGACGGAGTTGCTGGCGTAGGTTGCGTCTCAAAGATTGCTGGTGACCCTCTGGAGACGGAATACCGCTTGAGAATGTTCGGGGCGTTGCAGTAAACTGCGTCAGCTTGCAGGCGAGGATATGCCGCAGGAGCGCCTATCCCACAGCTCTGGACAGGAGAAGCTATGGACCCTATTCGGTTCGTGACGCACCAGGGCCAGCGAGTTTTGTTGCTGGATTTTACGGCGAGCACACCGGACCAGGTTGCGGAACTATCGAGCCGGGTGCCGGAGCTGATAACCCAGGAACCGAAGGGGTCGGTGCTGGTGGTGGCCGACTTCAGCGGGGTCAAGTTCAACCGCGAGATTGTCGAACACATCAAGATTGCCACCGCGATTGACCGACCGCACATCAAACGTGCGGCGTGGGTGCTTACTGAGAACCTGCCCAAAGCCCTCTACGATTCCATTCGTAGTTTTTCAGCGCGTGAGATCCCGGTTTTTGATAGCCGGGAAAAAGCTCTGGACTATCTGGTGAGCTAAGACAGCAAAGGTCTCCGCGAGTCGCGGAAGCCACAGAGCGCGAATCAATCCCTTTGCAGATGGGGCGGAAAGACGGTGCCTACTTTTTCGCTGGCGCCGATTTAGCGGGAGCCGAACGCGTGCCTTCCAGCACCGAGCCGGTGTGATGCGAGCGGCGGGCCGTAAACACCGAAAGGGTGATGGAGGTGACCATGAAGATGATGGCCGCCCAGGTTGTCGCTTTGGTCAAAACAGTTGCGGTGGTGCGGCTTCCGAAGGCAGTCTGGCTGCCCATGCCGCCGAAAGCGGCAGCGATATCGCCGCTCTGCCCGCTTTGCAGCAGCACTACGATAATGAGAAAAGCACAGACAACGATGTGGACGATGGTAATCAGAACAACCATGTAGCTCTCAACTCTCTCTGGCGGTCGTGCATCTGCGCACGGTAACTCAGCCGCAACTAGAATCCCCAAAGGTTGCTGGCAACCCGGGGTGAGGTATGGTGCGGAAGGGGGGACTTGAACCCCCATGCCTTTCGGCGCCACCCCCTCAAGATGGTGTGTCTGCCAATTTCACCACTTCCGCACACACGTCCGGAGGCATACGCATCCGGTCTCGAAGCAGAAACGTAGAGGCAGAACAAGTATAGCAAAGACCACGGCTGCCGCGAAGAAACGCAGCCCCTCAGGAAGGCCGCAATCCACCCTAATAGTCCACAATTTTTGCGAACGATTCCGGATCGAGGCTTGCGCCGCCGACCAGCGCGCCATCGACTTCAGTCTCCGACATCAGGGCGCCTGCGTTGTCCGGCTTACAGCTGCCGCCGTAGAGAATTCGTAGCGCCTCGGCGAATTCTCTGCCGAAGGCTTTCTCGGCTTCGTGACGGATAACCGAATGTGTGTCTGAGGCCATCTGCGGAGTCGCAGTCTTGCCAGTTCCGATTGCCCACACCGGCTCATACGCGACAACAAGCTTGGCTGCCTTCCGCGCGGAGATGCCATTGAACGCCCGCATGCACTGCCGGCGCAGCACGTCTTCCGTCAGGCCGGCCTCACGCTCTTCCAGCACTTCTCCAACGCATATGATGGGCGTCAAACCGTTTTCCAGCGCGATTTCCAGCTTGCGGTTGACGGTGTCGTCGGTCTCATTGAAATACTGGCGGCGCTCCGAGTGCCCAATGATCACATGAGTGATTCGAAGCGATGTCAGCATCGGGGCCGAAATCTCGCCCGTAAAGGCGCCTTCTCTCTCCCAGTGGACATTCTGCGCGCCAATCGCGACATTGGAACCCTCAGCCGCTGCGACCGCGGTCTGCAAATCGATGAAGGGCGGGCAGACCACGATCTCGTTGCGGGTGTGAGCAGCGACCAGGGGGAGAAATTCGCGAAAGAAGGCGGCGGTTTGTTCCTGAGTCTTGTACATCTTCCAGTTGGCAGCGATCAGTTTTTTTCGCATGAGTATTAGTCCGATATATGATTCGTCCCACAATGAAGGAGGCGGGCTGAATGTTCAATTATAGGCCCGTGAGGCAAAGGAGCCCACAGAGGACTTGCTTTCGCTCAGCGAGGCCAGCACCCACTCGCGACGCGTCCTCTAAAAGGCCAGAGACGAACGCGGCCGTACCGCGTCATACCGCGCTCTCCATTGTTGGATCACTACCTGGGCCTGCTTCAACGAACAGAAGATCTCGACATCCTGCGCATTCGTCTCGCAGCTGGCCACGGCAGCTTTCACAGCGCCTAATTTTCGGAGCTGGCAGCGCACCGAAAAACTGCCTCGGCTGAACAAGTAGCCGCTTCTGTTTGGAAGGTCCTTACAACGTTTTCAGGTACTCGATAATTTGCATGCGTTCCTCTTCGGAGAGCTTGCGGCCAATCACTCCATTGCCCCTCGGACCGTCATTGAATTCATGACCGGCGTTCGAATTGCCGGGCAGGTCGGTACGGAACTCACTGGCGCCTGCGAGCGGATCGGTGTTGAGGCCGAGCTTGACGGGATCGTATTGCTTGTTCCCGAGATAGAACACCTTTGGCCGCTCCGAAACCGGTGACAGCAGCGCAAAAAGGTTGGGAACCGAGCCATTGTGAAGATAGGGAGGCGTGGCCCAGACGCCGTTGTGGGGGCGCGCTTTGTAGGCCAGCGGTGCCAGCAGTTCGTTGTCGCGGTAGCCGTTCCATTCCGCCTGCTGCTCCGGCGAAAGCTTAAGCTCGGCGTAAGACTGATCGATCAACTTTTGCGTAATGTACTTGAGGCCGACGCGGGCAGATACGATTCCTTGTCCCAGCGGGCCACTATCAGCGGTCCGGTTGTAGAAATTCTGCGCTTCCTTGGGATCGGTTCCAATTTCGGCGAGAGGAATCATGGTTACTTTGAAGAATTGTCGTCCTTCGCTGTTCGCAGCAGTGGTCCAATGCTCCGGCTTGCGGCCTTCATCGGAAAGCATGGGTGGCTGGTGGCAGTGCAGACATAGGTCGTTGTAGAGTTTTTCGCCTTTGGCCGCCTTATCGGCATCAATCTTCCCCAGGATGTCTTCCGGCCACTTAGGCGACCAGACGCCCGCTCCCAGCTCAGCGCCGCCGAGCAACAACTCGATCTGATGGAGGTTGTCAACGTGAATGGTGTTCTGAAACTGCACTCCCGGATAGCCTGGAAGGTTGATGCGCGACCGCACCCCCAGCGCCTCGCCAACATTTCTTCCCATCGGCTGCTGGATGGATCCGTTGTATTGCACCCAGTTCATCCAGGATGCATCCCAGACCGGCGGGAAGTTCACAGGCCCGTCACCGACCACCAGGTTCTTGTTATTGTTTAGCTCGGTTCCAAAGACGAAGTTGCCGATCCGCGCCAGCGCATCGGTGCGCCCGTAACCCTCGGGGGTCGGGAAGAGATGACGCGTCGCTTTGAACTCAGCAAAACTGGTGTCGAGATAGTACTTGAGCGCCTTGCGCAAGACCACCTGGTCGGCGTGCGGGTGGTTCGGTCCGAGTACTCGGTCCGCAAATCGATGGAAGCGCAACGGATCGTAATACGTCCAGGTTATGGCGAGACCTAGGGCCTCAGTGAACTTCTGCAAATCGATCAGCGACGGTCCGGCGTCGATGCGAATCGCCTTGCCGTTATAGAACACTTCGCCCGTATGGCAGGCGGCGCAAGTAATGCCGAGCACCACGCTCTTCTGCCCGGTGTAGGGATCAACGAAGCGATCATCGCGCGCGAATCCAACCGGCAGGCCGTCTGGATTTTGCTGGTAGGCGCCCTCCGGAATAAAGCCGAAGCCCTGCAAGTAGGAGTTTTCCCGGAACGGAGGCGCTCCCGTGACGGTGAAACGCGGCTGCTCAAGCGCAAGAAACCACGCGTAAGGTAAGAGCTCACTTCCTTGCGCGGTGTGGTAATAGTTTCGACGCTGATCATCCGTCCAGTTCTGGGGAAGCCACGCAACATCCTTTGGTCGGTCGATCTGCGGGACCTCCAAACTATTGTGTATGGCGAAAATCGCAATGACTGCCGCACATGCGGCCAACGCGACCAGCAACGCAAGTGCTGTGGCAACGCTGGGACGCTTGAGCATAGGTGTCTTTGGCGGAGCCGATGCCGGGCGCTCTTGCACCTGTCGAGGGGCCAGCTCGCAGGCATTTTCTGGTTCCGTGACGTATTGCTGCGGCAAGTTTTTCGGCTGGTAGTCCGCAACGTCGCGCATCCGATGAAGAACGCTTTCATGAATGTGGACGCCGTCAGGGATAAATCTAGGCTGCGCCAGGTTGAGCCTGACGCCGCGCTTCCACTTGGTTGCAACTTGCCCCGGCACAGGCACCGGATGGAAAAAAAGCTTCGGCCAGAATTCGCCCAGCCACCAGAAGCCGTTCAGCGATTTATGCAGCTTCCCCTTGGGATCCGGCGGCACGTAGGGCACCTGGCCGCCCAACACATCAATCACTTTCTGCGGATCCGGATGGAGCCCGGCAGATTGCGCCTCGCACAACATCCAACGCAGCGCAATCTTCGATAAGCCGCTCTCAGCTTCCGCATAACTGCCGCCTACATCCGAGTGAACTCCTGCAAACCACACTTGCTTTACGTTCTGATTTGCAGGGGCTGGCTCATGAATCAGGTTCTGACGAAAAAATGCGCGACGTTCGTCAATTGATACTGCGTGCCGCAGGATAGGAATGCCCGGCAACGTCGCGGTGTAAGGTAGATGTCCGCCCTTGGTGTGAATGGGATCGAGAATCCAACCTACCGAGCTTACGGTGTCCCATAATCCCAGAAAATACGGTGTGCAAGGGATACTGAATGTCGTTCTGAAGCCGGCCGCAATCTCGAATTTGCAGGGATCGTTGCTCTTATAGAGCCGCAGAGCGTAAGGAATCAGCGCCTCATTCCCGGGCGTCAGCAAACCAAACATGTGCAGCAATCCGCAGAGCGCGCGGGCGGTGTAAGCCCCGCGACTAAAGCCGAAGATGAAGATCTGGTCGCCGGCGCTGAACTCCCCCATCAGGAACGAATAAACGTCGGCGATGTGGTCGGAGAAGCCATAGCCGAACGCCAGTCCCCGCACTTGGGTCCACCACTTTCCCAAGGCACTCAGGGCGTTTCTCGCACCCATCGTTCCAACGCCGGGGTGATAGTAAGCGTTTTGCTTTTCCTGCGCCGACAACGTCCAATAGAGCTTTACGACGTTCGAGTTGGCGGCCCCATACTCATTCCCGGTTCCGTCACAGCAAATGACAATATTTTTCGGCATACGCGATCAATCTCCAACGCCCGCAGCGGAAACCCTCACGCCAAGATCAGAGCTGACTGAGGTAAGACGCTCAGCCCAACTCTACAGAGGTCATGTTCGAAGGTGGGAACAGTTGTGATCTTACACGGTCGGCCCGCCGGATAGGATTCCGGGACGAGCCATAACGAAGAACATTCGGAATTAGGGGGCTGCAGCGTCTTCCGAAGTTTCCTGCGAATGTTTAGGCTGTGCTGCATCCGGGCCCCCGAAACTGATAAGTTCAAGGCTGCAGCTTCTGTTGGGCCCTAAAGTAAGCAGACCGTCAGAGCGAGGATCTCAGGGCGACAGAAGGCCAGTCGCACGCCGCCTGTCACCCAAGAACACTAGACGCCGGGCGGCTACTGGCGTAACAATACATCGCGATCATTCGCAGGGTGGGGCGAAAATGCAAGGTTGCTTCTCTACCCGGTTGGTACACAAGTAATGGCACGAAAGAGTCCCTGGACGGTTTTCTCTTGTGTGCAATTTTGAACATATAATACATTCAAACTGAGCTACAGTATTTTATCCTCTACGCCACTGCGCTAGACATTCTTGGCCGTCGCGGATGAGAGGCGAAGTCCTCCAAGAAGGGCGGCATTCATTGTTCAGCAAGCATCTCCGCAATATGGCGGCCTGTATCCTGCTCACGATGTTTCTGATGCCTTGTGCCTCGGCTCAGGAAACGGGTGTGATTCCTGAAAGACTGACCATTCCAGACGGAACCCCCATCAAGCTTCGACTTGGGGAAAGCGTGTCCTCGGCTCACGCCCGCCCTGGAGACAGCTTGGATTTTGTCGTCGTGAGAAATGTGAATGTTGGCGGCTTCACCGTGATTCCGGCCGGGACCGTGGCGCGCGGTTCGGTTACTGAAGTTAAGCATAAGCGTTTTCTGGGAATCGGAGGCGATGTAGCCCTTAAGCTTGATTCCGTAGAACTAGTCAACGGCGATAGGGTCGGTTTGCGCGCACACATGAACGTGAAAGGACGATCGCGTACCAAGTTGATGGCCGCAGCAATGGTTGCCACTGGCCTGATCTTCCTGCCGGCTACCCCGGTTTTCCTGTTGACCCGTGGCCACGATAGCACGGTCGTGAAAAGCACAGAGATCACTGCACAAATCGACGGCGCTGACTCAATTGTGACAACGGGTTTACAGCCTGCGCGAGAAAGTTCCTCGGAACTGGGTCTGATGATGGATTATCTGCCGCCGCGGGTCTTCAGCGGTGAGGGTCGCGAGGGCGACATGGTGAACCTTGTTCTTGTTGGCCAACAGGACGATGTGCAGAAGGCTTTTCAGCGTGCCGGCTGGGTCAGAACCGACAAATGGACCCCGCTATTCGTCTGGCACCTATTGAGGTATCGAACCAGCGACGCACTGTTGCCGATGGCCAGGTTCTACCTTTACGGCAGAGTGCAGGACTACTCGTATGCCTTGCCCGATCCGGGCGCCGTCATGTCGCGACGTCACCATCTTCGCATCTGGAAAACCGATTACAAGATTGATGGCACGCCCATCTGGACGGCCGCTGCCACCCACGACGTTGCCATCGAAATCGCGAAGGGAGGGCATCTCATCAACCACAGAATCGACCCCGCCGTGGATGCGGAGCGTGATTTCGTCGGATCCAACCTGACCGAGGCCCTGTCTGTCGATCGGCAGGAATATTTGCGCAGTGTTGATCCGGTGTTTGAGGCAAAAACGGAGGGCGGCGAGGACTATCACTCCGACAGTCGGATTCTTCTTCTGGATCTCCATTCGATCGCGCCCACCGGAACTGGCGTAGCCGGTCAGCCATCCACTGTGGTTCGGGCGACCGCATTGCCTGCTCCAGTGCCAGCAGAGTCTTTCCAGAACAATCTAACCGCGCATTCTTTTTGAATTGCTCGCTGGGATACAGGTAACTCGTCAGGGATGAGCGGCCTCGCTACGCCACCTCGGCTTCGCCGCATCTCAGAGAATCAATCCGCTTTGTCCCAGGTGTTATCGGGATTGTATTCCGTCATGGCGGCGGCGATTTTCGCTGTGTCTGTCCCCAGGTCCTTCTCGTAGACAATGCCGTCCTGATTGACGATGAACGTCATCACGCCGGAGTTGCGATACTCGGCCGGGTAGGCCACGAAAGCGAATCCGCGCGTCAGTTCGCCGTTGACCACGTAGTCCCGCGCGCCGCCCTTTGCCGCAGCTCCCTGCTTGCTCAGAATGCGGTAATGGTAGCCGTGGTAGGGTTCCGGCTGGCCTTGCGGCAGCGTGTAGCCTTCCTTGGCCGCGACCGCGAGCATGGGCCCGATGGGGCTGGGCTCATCGTTGTCGCCGGTCTTCCAGTACAGCCCGTTCTGCTTGCCGTTGTCGCTGATGAACCTCATGGCGTAGTGCTTTGTCTTGTCACCATCGTGAAGTTCGGAAGCGTAGTCGTGCTGTGCGCCGACCAGCGAGTACAGGATTTCGATGGCATCGTTCTCGTTTATGCCCACTCGCCGGAATAGAATTTCCTGTTTGCCGGCCGTGGTATCGAAGTACCACGCGCCGCTCTTGTTCTTGACAATGGGTATCGGAAAGGGCCAATTGTCCGCCCCAATGTAAAGCATGGCGCTGCCGTCGGGTTCCATCACCACGCGATGCATCTTGTCATAATGGCTGACAAAGTTAGTAACCATGTTCTGGTCGGCCACCGCGTCGCCGGTATGCAGAAGGTCGTTGGCATTAGAGCCAAATAGCGCCGCGGAGGCCTGGCTGTTGTGGTTCTTGGCAGCATCGTACAGAGCAAGTACGGCTGCCCCAGGCGAGGCAAAAGTCTGCTCGTTCGCGGATTGCGCGACAGTGCCCGCGGCGCTGGACAGCCCCAGCCAGACGATCAGCGCCAGCCGGACGAACCGGCCGCACTGAGCTGCCCTGGAAGTATGCGGTGACGATTGCATCAGTGTGTTCTCCTGCTTTCGGAATCCTATAGCCAATAGCTCTAGCGGCGGAATCCGCCGCCGCGCTCGCCCCCACCCCGGCTGGCGCCAGCGTTTCCCCCGCCGCCGCGGTTTCCTTGCAGACTCTGCTGCCCGCGGGCGCTGTTTGTCTGGGTCCTGCCACCTTGGTTGTAGTTGCTGAACGCGCTCGTGCTGGTGCCGCGCTCCCCTTGTTGTCCATAGCCGCGCGAAGCATCGTTGCGCTGGCCCTGGTTGTAGTTCGGCCGGCTTTGATTTTGCCCCGTGTTCTGGCGGTCCTGCTGGCCGGGGTTCTGAGCGCGATTCTGGCCGTAATTCTGCTCGCCGCGATTTTGATTAAGGTTGCCCTGACCACCCCCGGGATTCTGCCGGTTGTTCTCGCCCAGGTTCTTGTTCTGATATTGAGGCTGGTCGTACTTCTGATTAAACTTCGGCGTGCTGTAGTTGCCGCTGTTGAAGTTGTTGGTGCGGTTATTGTTGTTGTTCAGGTTGTTGCGATTGACGTTATTCGCGTTGACGTTATTCCGGTTGTAATTGTTGGCGTTGACGTTGTTGCGGTTGTAGTTATTGGTGTTGATGTTATTGCGATTGACGTTGTTCACATTCACGTTGTTCACGTTAACGTTGTTGTGAGCATAGTAGTTGTTGCGATTGACAAACGTATTCGAGTTGGAGATGTAGGTATTGTGGTTGTACACAACGGTGTTGTTGTGCCAGCCGCACCCCCACGAATTCCATCCCCAACCACAGCAGCCTCCGCCGCCGCTGATGGCCGCGCCCACCGCGATTCCCACTCCGAACGAGATCAGGCTCGTGGCCACCATGTCGGCGGTTGAGTATCCGGGATAGACGGCGACTGGCGCTCCATACACCACGGTCGGATTGTAGGCGGGAACGTAGACCACCGTGGGCTGTGCTGGCTCAATGATGATGGTCTGCGGCGGTGGCTGCACGATGACTGTCTGTTGCTGCTGCGGCGCCGCTGCATTCGAATCCGTGGGCGGTGGTGGTGGCGCGGCCTGTCCCGGAGGTTGGTTCTGGGTTGTGACCGTCTGTTGTTGCGTGCTCTTCAGATTGCCCGATTTCTGCGCCCGCTGACGCATCACCTGCACCGCATTCATCACGCTCTGGGGATAATTGAAATAGGCATCGCCCAGTGCCGAGGTCCACGACAAGTTCGTGGCCATCTGTTGCAGCACTCCGGAAAACTGCGTCAGGCCCTTCACACTCGGGTCCCACGACTGCTGATTGACAGCGTCCAGCAGTTGCTGCCCCTTCAGGCTGGAATTCTGTTGCAGCCAGGTGTAGGCGGCGCTGACCTGGTCCGGATAGGTTGACGCGGCCAGCACTTGGGCCAGCAGGTTATCCGGAAACAGCGCGATCGGCGCGACTAACTGATAGAGTTGCTCCGCCGTGGGCATGGCGTCGGTGACCGCGGGAGCCTGACCTTGCGGGCTTTGCTGCTGCGTCTGGTTCGACCGCGCCTCTTCGGACTTCTTGCAGCCGTCCAAACCGATAACACTCACCGTCACGCTGATGCTGAGTAAGACCGACAACGCCTGCCTGTAGTTTGTCATTCTTAGGAGTCCTTCATCTGGCAATGGAAACCGCCCCTATTCTGCGCGCCGGGCCGGTCACAACATGAGCTACTAGACTTCTACCATCGCACCTAGGCACTCACCTGGACATGGTTGCTCGCCACCAATAACAGCATAGTATTGTACCTGTCCTGCCGCCATCAGCAAGTCCGGCAGCACTCGGGCTAGAGGAATCCTGCCGGGACCCGCCCGTTGCGCGAACCGGGCCAATCGGTTTTAATCTCCTTACACCCATCGGGGTTGGTTCAATTGCTGCCAGTCTTACAGGAGCCGTTCCAGTGAAACATGTAGTGATCGTGGGGGGTGGTTTTGCCGGGTTGAACTGCGCCAAGAAGTTGGCCAAGCATCCCGACGTTAAAGTCACGCTGATCGACAAGAACAATTATCAGCAGTTTCAGCCCCTGCTCTATCAGGTTGCTGGCGCGGCCCTGTCGCCAAACAACATCGCTTTTAACTTGCGTAGTGTCCTGCGCGACCATCCCAACGTCGACGTGAAGATGTCGGAAGTCATCTCGGTGGATGTCAACACCCGCACTGTCCAGACCGCCGAGGGCCAGTCCTATCAAGGTGATTTTCTGGTTTTGGCTGCCGGATCGCAGGCGAACTTCTTTGGTACGCCGGGGGCCGACAAACACAGCTATCCGCTGTACTCGTTGCATGACGCCGAGGCCCTTCGCTCCCGGATCCTCGCCGTATTGGAATGTGCCGATCGAGATTCTTCGCTGGTCGCCAAAGGCGCCCTGAACTTCGTAATCGTCGGAGGCGGTCCCACGGGAACGGAAATGGCCGGTGCTTTCGGCGATGTATTTCATCATGGGCTGAAGAGATCGTTTGCCGACCTGAGTCTGTGCGGAGGAGAGGTGATGCTGGTGGACGGCGGCCAAACTATCCTGGCAGCCTTCTCTCCCAAAGCCCGGGCCTATGCCACCAAGACGCTGAAGCAACGCGGCGTGCAGGTTCGCCTGGGTACGCATGTCAAAGAAGTGCATCCGGGCCACGTGGTCCTCTCGGACGGAACTACAATCCCCACCCACACCGTGATCTGGGCCGGAGGGCTCAAGGCCTCATCGTTATCGGAGAATGTAGGAATCAAGACCGGTCATGGCGGTCGCATCGATGTTCAGCCCGATCTCACTGTGCCTGGTTTTCCTAATGTCTATGCCTTGGGAGACTTCGCGAACATTGCCGGCCCAGACGGGAACCATTTGCCCCAGCTTGCGTCGGTGGCCGAACAATCCGGCAAGTGGTGCGCCAAGAATATCCTGGCGGACATTGCCGGCGAGCCGAAGGAACCGTTCGATTATTTCGACAAAGGCATCATGGCGATGATTGGGCGTAACGCAGCTGTAGCGGAAGTTGGGGAGCATCGCCACGAGCTTCAGGGGGCGGTTGCTTTTGCTGCCTGGGTAGGAGTGCATGCTGCTCTGTTGTCTTCGACCCGTGCCAAGGTCGAGGCCTTTATAGAATGGGCCTGGGATTATTTCGGCAAGAGCCGCGGCGATGCCATTCTCGATCGCACGAAACAAAAAGACATCGATTGGAACGACGACTGAAGGACCGTCATCGCGGCCGCAACTTGCGGCCGGGGCCGGCATCGCCAGGTTAAGGATCCTACGTGAAACGAATGATTGCCATCGGTATGGCCGCACTGGTTTTGGCGGCTCTACCGGCAATTGCCCAGAAGCAATTCAAACTAACCCAGCGCGTCAAACTTGGCGGCGAAGGCGGATGGGACTATCTCACTTACGACCAGGACGGTCAGCGCCTGTTCATTACCCGGGGTAGCCACGTCATGGTAGTCGACACCAGGACGCTGAAGGTGGCTGGCGACATTCCTGATCTATCGGCAATACACGGCGTCGCTCTGGCGCCGGAATCGAGCCGCGGTTTTATCAGCAACGGCGGCGACGACACAGTCACCATCTTCGATCTGAAGACGCTGAACAAACTCGACAGCGTGAAGGTGGGCACGCGTCCAGACGCGATTCTGTATGACCCGTTCTCCAAACGCGTCTTCACTTTCAACGCGCGCAGCCAGGATGCAACCGTCATCGACGCCGCCTGCGCTAAGGTCGTTAGTACGGTCCCGCTCGGCGGCAAGCCGGAGTTTCCGGCCAGCGACGGCAAGGGCAAGCTGTACGTCAACATCGAAGACAAGAGCCAAATCGCGGAGATTGATGTCACCAGGCTGACGGTGCTGAAGACCTGGTCAATAGCGCCCTGCGAGGAGCCGAGCGCTCTGGCCTTCGACGTAAAGAACCATCGCCTCTTCGCCGGATGTGGCAACAAGATGATGGTCGTCGTCGATTCCGATTCCGGCAAGGTCGTGACCACCGTGCTGATCGGCGAAGGTGTTGACGCCGGACGTTTCAACCCCAACACCCAGCAGGTGTTTATGTCCTGCGGCGAGGGTGTTCTGACGGTGATCCACGAGGACAGCCCGGACAAGTACAGCGTCTCGCAGAACATCACTACCGTTAGTGGCGCGCGCACGATGGCGCTGGACAAAGAGAACAACGTCGTTTATCTGGTCACGGCGCAGCGCGAAGACAAGCCTGTAGCTCCGGGACAGAGGCCGGCAATGATCCCCGGCAGCTTCGAATTGATAGTTGTAAAAGCGCAATAGCTACTGATAGCAGTCAGCGCGACTAGCTCCGGCGAAGACTCAGGAGAACCGCTCCTATACAATGGAGACTCGGCGCCAGGCGCCGCGTACTTCTGGAGGATACATGGCGCAAGTGAAGATCACGGTTCGCGAGAATGGCCCGTTCCGGGTGGAAGCGGCCGAGGGCAGCGTCGAACTGGTGGACGCGAATGGCAATGCCTACGACATAGCCGGCAAGCCGGCATTTTCGCTGTGCCGCTGCGGCGGTTCGACCAACAAGCCCTTCTGCGATGGCACCCATTCCCGCGTCGGCTTCCAGGGCGCCGAACGTGCCGTAGCCGAAGCGCAGAAGCTGGAGACCCCCGCCCCGGAACCGCCCAAGTAATCATCGAGCTATTCTCCGCCGCCCGCCTTCGGTGCATAGGGAGTGTCGTTCGCAACTTGCCACACGGTATCCAGCACCGTCCCATCCACCCACTTCACAACCGCGACAGCGTTGTCGAGCAGACGAGGCTTGGCGGGCTTGCCGCCGCAGATCTTCTCCACTTCGGCTTTGATCTCTTCGAGGGGACGAATTGGCAGCCCTTTGCCTTTTACCGCGTCAAGCAAGTCTTGGCGCCTGGGGTTGATGGCGATGCCGCGCTCGGTCGCAACCACGTCGATCAGTTCGCCCGGCCCGGTCACCGTTGTCACCTCGTCGACGATAACCGGAATGCGGTCGCGGAACGACGGAACGGCGAGGATGGTACACCCGGCAAACAGGCAATTCTGCCAGCCGCCAATGCCGTGCAGCAGGCGTCCATCTGAGTGCGTCACCACGTTGGCGTTGAAGTCAATGTCAACCTCAGTTGCACCCAGTACTGCCGCGTCCACCATCGAGGCGAAGTTGCCTTTGCCGTGGAAGTTGTATGATGTGAACGGACTGGTCGGCACATGCCGCGGATCGTTGGCGATCGAGCGCACCGCGTCAAGGTCGAAAGTCTGTCCGTCCAGGATGTATCCGACGAGGCCTTCGTTCAGCATGTCAACCAGGTACTTGGTCGAGCCACCGCGCACGAACCCTGCCTTCACATTCGCCGCTTTCATCATGCGCGACAGGTAGTCCACAAACGCCAGCGCGATGCCGCCCGCGCCTGCCTGGAACGAGAAGCCATCGCGCATAATGCCGCTATCCCGCAGGAAGCGCGCGACCAGTTCCGAGATGCGCAGGCGATCGGGACTCCGCGTGATCTGCGTGGTACCACTGACAATCTTGGATGGATCGCCGATGGAATTGACCTGCACGACGTAGTCCACGTTGTTGCCTTGGATCTGCCACGGAACACACGGGAAGGGAACCAGATTGTCGGTCACGACGATGACTCGGTCGGCGTAAACCGAATCTCCGAGCGCGAAGCCCAATGAGCCGCAGGCTGACTTGCCATGGGAACCGTCCGCATTGCCGAAGTAGTCGGCCGTCGGCGCGGCAATCACCGCAATGTCGATGTGCACCTCGCCGTCCTGCACCGCCTGCCAGCGTCCTCCGTGCGAACGCAAGACTCCCAGCCCGCGCATGTGCCCGTGCGAGCAGTAATCACCCAGCGGGCCGTTCATGCTGCCCTCGATGTGGTGCACCGCGCCCGACTTCATCAGCTCAATCACCGGCTCCTGACACGGAAACGATGCGCTGGGAAACCAGACCAGGTCTTTCACGCCCATTCGCGCTGCGGTTTGCAAGGCAGTGAGAGCTACAAGGTCTCCGTTTCGCAGGTGGTGGTGATTGCTGACAGTCATGCCGTCGCGCAGCCCGCACAGCCGCAGCGCCGTCTCAAGATCGGGAACTCGCTTGTCCCCGTTTGTGGGATAGTCTCTATTGCTGCGAATCCGGGCTCCGGTTTTGCGGCCTGTGGGGCGATGCCCATCGACACCGAGGTATGGTAGTTGCTCTCGCCCATTGACCAGGCTTGGCACCCGGCGGCCGATTGCATTCGTGATCAAGCCGCTGGCTACACCCGCGCTCATGATTCTCCTCCCGCCATCATTCCCATTTGCTTTGCCCGGGCCACCAATTTCAATGCACGCTGTACTACTGGAGCATCAATCATCTTCGGTCCAAGACTGACGACCCCCAATCCACGTGCTTGAGCATCTTCGTAAGCCGCGACTACATTCAAAGCCTTTTCCAACTCTGACGAAGTGGGAGCGAAGGCGCGGTGAATAATCTCAATCTGAACTGGATGGATACAGCCCATGCCTTCGAAGCCCATGGCCCGCGCCGCCTCACCCCAGCGCAGCAGCCCGTCGTTGTTGGCAACGTCGCCATACACCGAATCGATGGCTTGCACGTGCGCGGCGTGCGCAGCGTTCACCATCCGCAAGCGGGCATAGAGCGACTCTGTCCCGCCTGCTGTCTTCGCGACGCCGAGGTCCGCCGTGTAGTCTTCTAGCCCGATGGTGAGAGCAACAATCCGGTCAGAGGTTTTGGCAATCGCGAAGGCGTTCTCAATTCCCAGAGCCGACTCTAGAATGGGCATCAACCAGATCGGACGCGACACGCCGCTCGCCTCCGTGATGGACTTCACCGCTTCCACAATGTCAGATATCTGTTCTGGCGTTTCGACTTTGGGGATCAGAATAAGATCAGGAGCCTGAGGAACAATCTCTTCCAGGTCGGCAAGCCCGAGCGGAAGCTGATTGATGCGGACCATGCGCTCGGCCGCGCCGAAATCCACCGCGCGCAGCGCGTTACGCACCAGCATGCGGGCTGCGTCTTTCTCGGCAAAGTGTACCGAGTCTTCCAGGTCAAGAATGACGGCATCAGGCGCGTGCAGACCGGCGTTGACGAAATATTTTGGTTCGTTGCCCGGAAGATACAAACGCGAGCGCCGCAAGCGATCGCGGGCCGGCGGAGTCGCTGGCGTAACCGCCTCGGGCAACGCCGACTTTCCCTGGCCGAGACCTGCGCGCCGCACCGCCGCTTCCACCCGTGCCGCAATGACAAAGGGCAATGCGCCCTCATCAAGGATGGCCACGTGGGCGTGCTCGACCCCGAGTGTCAGCAGTACATCCCGCACCTGCTGCCGGATGCTCTCGCCATAGTACAGATCCACTCGCGAGTGCAGATCGATGTCAATTCCGCCACTGGAGCGCTCCGCAAAACTGACGTGCAGGTCAGAGCGGATCTCCGGCCCCGCGCGTCCCGCCTTTCCGCGTCGTGTCACGCTAGTTTCTGCCGCTGCCGGCATAGGCGTTCTCCACTCCAGCGCCAAGTTTTTCCAGGATGGCGTCGGTCATCTGCGTCGTCGAAGCCGCGCCCCGCCCCAGCGACTGCGCGCCGCCGGGAATGCGCATCATGTCATAGGTGCGTACCGTGCCGTCCGCAATTACCGCTGCGATGGCAGTACGAATTGTCTCGGCCTTGAGGCTCTCGCCGATGTGATCGAGCATCATCGCCGCCGAGAGAATCATGGCGATCGGGTTGACGATCGCGGGATCTAACTCGGCGTACTTCGGCGCCGAGCCGTGTGTCGGCTCGAAGACTGCGACCTTTTCGCCAATATTGCCGGATGCCGCGAAGCCGAGCCCGCCCACCAGGCCAGCGAAAGCATCGCTGATCACATCGCCAAACAAATTGCTGGCGACGATCACGCCGTAGTCTTCCGGATTCTTCGTCAGCCACATGGTCTGCGCATCGATGTTGGTGGACCACAGCGGAATATCGCTGTACCGCTTCTGCACCTCGTTGGCAGCCTCCTCCATAAGACCTGAAGTTTCGCGCAACACGTTTGGCTTCTCGCAGATCGTCACCGATTTGTAGCCGAACTTGCGGGCGTGCTGGAACGCCGCTTCGCAGATGCGGCGGGCTGCCGGGCGCGTGATGATTCGTACCGAGATCGCGAGATCTTCGCCGGCGACACTCTCGAACGGCTTGAACTTGGGATGAGAGCGCAGGGCATCGCGAACCGGTTGCGGCGGATTGGTCCATTCCACTCCCGCATACAGACCCTCGGTGTTCTGCCGGAAGACCACGACATCAACCTTCGGCTCTTCGAACCCACCGCTTGGCTTCTTGCGGATAAAATTCAGCGGATTTCCCGGAAACGACAGGCAGGGCCGCATGCAGACGTCGAGCTTGAACCTCTGTCGCATGGATACGATAGGGCTGAAGTACTGGTAGCCCTTGCCTCTCAGCGCGGGGCTCAGTTCGGCTTCAGCTTCCTTCTTCGGGCTTCGAGGTGATGGCTCCAAAGAGTCCGACTTTGTGCTGCCGCAGCAATTCGATTGTGCGTTCCGGCAGCGCATTGCCTTCTTTGGTCCAGCCCTCCCAGCCGATGTCGGCATGCACGTAATCCGCTTCGAAGCCGACGGCGTCGAGCACGCGAATGGCCTCGGGTAAGACCTGATTGCCAATGCCATCACCGGGCATGGTTACGACCGTGCGCGTCGCCATGTTTGCGTTCTCCTTAGTACTCTTCTGTGCCATCCCGAGAAAAAAGCCTACTCTCACATTGTGAGAGTCATTTACCGTTGTGCAGCGAACCTCGCGAGCTCCATTTTCTTGCTGACCAGGTTCTCTACTCCTCCGGCAATCACCAGCGACTGCGGCACGCTGCCCAGCGCTGGGAAAGCGAACTCCTCGCCGGCATATCGAATCGTGCTGGCGCCGAAATCCACTTCGATCTCGTCGCCTGGAATGATCGTCTTTTCTGTTCTTGCGACGGCATCGGCAAGTGTCGAGCGCAGCCGATTCGACCAGCTCCGGCGCTCCGATGCACAGAAAGCCATTGTTGAAGGCGTTGCGCAGATACGTCTGCGAGAAGCTGCCCGCAATGACTAGCGGAATGCCTTTGCACTTCAGCGCCGTCACCGCCTGCTCGCGGCTTGAGCCGGTTCCGAAGTTGAATCCGCCGACCACAACGTCGCCCGCCAGCGTGCGCCTGGCAAATTGTGGATCGTAGTTCTCCATCACCACACGCGCCATCATCTCGGGCGTCATGTCCTCGCGGTAGGTGTAGTCCTTGCCGTAGATGCCATCGGTGTTGAGGTTGTCCTGCGGCAGAAAGACCAGCCGTCCGCGTAGGATACTGGCGGGAAAGCCGGGCAGAATCTCGACCTTCTCGGGTGCGGCAGTACCACATGGAGTTCTGAGAATCGGCGTGTCACATTGTGAGACCGCGACTCTCCGGGGCCGCAGATATATCCCGCAATCGCCGACGCCGCGACCACCTCGGGGCTGCCAAGATAGCACTGCGCATCGCGCGAGCCCATGCGTCCTTTGAAATTGCGATTGGTGGCGGAGATGCCGACCTCGCCCGCTTCGAGCAATCCCGCACCCAGGCCGATGCAAGGGCCGCATCCCGACGGCAGCGGTTCGCGCCGGCATCGAGAAGACATCTGCCAGATCCCGCGCCTCTCGGCTTCTTCCTGGACCGAGCGGCTGGCTGCCGCGAGATAGAACTGCACGCCGCTGGCGACCTTCTTGCCGCGCAACACCTTCGCTGCCGCCTCCAGATCTTCCAGTCGCGAATTCACGCAGGAGACCAGATAGGCCTTCTGGATGGCGACTTTTTCCTTGGCGATCTCGGCGACCGACTGCATCACCTGTACCGTGTCCGGTCCGGACACGTGCGGCGTGACCTCGGCGAGATCGAGCTCAATGCGCCCGGCATAGACAGCATCAGTATCGGGCGCTGGAGGATTGGTCGCGCCACTCAGCAATTTCTCTTCCGGTAATACGCGTGATGCCTATGGCTGCGCAGCTCGCGATTCCGCGCCTTCCAGGTAAGTCAGCGTGATCTCATCCACCGGGAACCAGCCCACCAGCGCGCCCCATTCGGTCGTCATGTTGGCGATGGTCAGACGCGCGTCCATGCTGAGCGACGCCACGCCCGGACCGGCAAATTCGATTGCGGCGTTCAGCACCTCTTCGCGGTTGTACAGTCCGCAGAGCGTGATGATCACGTCCTTGCCGGTCACACCCGGCGACAGCTTACCTTCAAGCACCACCTGAATGGTTCGCGGAATCTGCCACCAGAACTCGCCGGTAGCCCAGATGGCGGCAGCGTCGCGTGCGAACCACGGGCGTGCCGATGGCTCCCAGCGCGCCGTACATGTTGGAGTGCGAATCGGAGGCGACAACGAACGTCCCCGGCAGCACGTAGCCCTGCTCCACCATGATCTGGTGGCCAATGCCCGTGCCCGGCGGATAGAAGTCGATGCCCTGCTCGCGCGCGAAGGCCTCCATGCTGCGATACTTCGCCAGGTTGACCTCGTCGATGTTCTGAATGTCGTGATCGGCGGTAAACACCGGCTGCGCGGGATCGTGTACCCGCCGTGGCGCCGATGGCCTTGAACTTCTTCATCACCGCCGAAGTGTTGTCGTGGGTCATCACATGGTCGGGCCGGATGGAGAGGAAGTCCCCGGCGCGCAGCGGGCGATTCGGACCTTCGGCCATGTGGGGTTGCGCGATCTTTTCAACGACGGTCTGGGCTATCATTTGTCCACGGTCTGCACAAGGCGCGATCCGCCTTGAACAGCTTCATCAGTTCGCTCACGCTCGCCTGTTTCTCCAGGTTCCAGATCGCCGTCGATGGCGCGGCGGCGAGCCTCTCGCGACATCACCGGCTCGGCCAGCGCCTCAAACTTCTCTTCCACTTCTCTGTCGCTCAGCGGATTGCGCGGATCGCCCTTGGGATAGTCGAGCTGCTGCATGAACTCACGGCCATCAATGGTGTGAATGCGGACGATCACGCGCTGCAGCGCGGGAAAGACTTTCTCGATCTCGGCATCGGCAGTCACGACGATCTTGTTTAGCTGCTCGCGGATCACCGGGTGCATGATCTTCGCCGGCGTGAACTGCAACGGCGTTACCTGCCGCTCGGCGATCGCAGCCGCAATGACATAGGGCAGCGAGTGGTCGGCCGTCTCCTTGGTATGCGGATCGTACTTGCTGGGATCGCTGAGGATGTCGGCCCCGCGCGCGGTGGTGCGAATATGCACTCGCGCGATATCGTCGTGGCGGAGGTCATGGTCCTTCACCAGCGCCAGCACCGCCGAAATCGGCGTATGGGTCAGCGCCTCAGTGGGGAATGCCTTCATCCCACATTGTGTGATACGCCAGCGATCCGCCCAGGCCATCGGTAAGAATGTTCAACTTCCACTCCGGGCCAAAGCAGTGCACCAGTCCCTCTTTGCCGTCGATAACATGCTCCGGGCCGGTATAGCCCTTCTCCGCGAGCAGCGCAGCCAGCATCCCACTCTGCGTGGCCAGGGGATCGACCGTGTTCTTCATCATCGTCAGTTTGCCGGCGGTGACCGCGCCCAGCGTGGCGCGCGCGCTGGCGCTGATGCCGATGGCGTGCTGAATCTGCTTCGGGCTTAGGTGCAGCATGCGCCCGGCGACAATCGGCGAGACGATCGCCGTAAGCGTAGCGTGATGCCAGCCGCGCTCGCGGATGCCCGGGAAAGCCGCTTCGCACAGGCGCATCTCGAACTCGTGGCCTAGCACCAGTCCCACGATCAACTCCCGGCCGTCGCTGCCAATTCGCTCGCAAGCAGCGATTGCGGCAGGAAAAATGTCGGAGGGATGTGAGGGGTCCTGCTTCCAGTAGATGTCGTTGTAGTCCATGCAGCGAATCATCAGAGCGTTGGCCAGCGAGGCGGAGACTGCATCCACCTGCTTGCCGCTGCCGATTAACGTTGCTTTGCCCGGCCCAGCGATCTCGTGCAGCACAGCAAGGGCGATCGTCACGTCGTGTTGCTGATAACCGCCGAGCGCACAGCCAATGCTGTCCAGCAGAAATCGCTTGGCCTGATAGACTGCCTCTGCGGAAAGCTGCTCGAACTGCAATCCTGCGGCCCACTCTGACATTGTGGCAGTGACCGCTGGCTTGCTCGAGGTCTTGGCCGGGGCTGTCGTGGTCGCCATAGGCTCGTCTCCCTTACTTCGCCAGGTTCTTGAACGGCTGGAATGCCATGAAATCCGCGTGATGCACGATGTAGGCCTCGGTGGTGCGCTTTACCAGATCGCCCTCGGCCGCATGCGCCGCAATAATGTGGCAGACGACATCAGGCACGCCACATTCCATTGCCAGCGCTACCCCGGTAAACGGATGGCGCAGCATCTCGCCGCGCTTGCTCTGCCGTGTCGTGCCATCCACGTTTTCGTATTCCAGCAACTTGCCCACGTCGGCGAGGATCGCGCCTGCAATCACAGTATCCATGTCGATGGGCAGCGCGCGGCCCATGAACTCAGTCATGCTCTCAGCGGCCTTGCGCGCAATGTGCACCACGCAGCGTTTGTGCTCCATGAAAGTCGTCGCACAAGTGGGCACCAGCAGTGTGAATGGGATGCGGTTCAGATCGTCGGGTGTGAGCGCACTGAGTTCCAGTGCCCGCTGCCAGGTTTTTGTCACCTGTTCGCGAAGCTCAGGCGAGCATATCCACTCGATCTCGGGCCACAATTTAAGAACAGCATCGCGCATCGCTTGCACCGCCTCGAAGAGGGAAGCGAAACCACCTGTTCTGTGCGACAGGCGAATCCGGTTGCTTCAACGGATATTCGTATCACTTGTGCCGCCGGCAGGGCTATGACGCGCGTCACATGCGGGAGGCCAGCTTTGCGGGATTCCAGCTAAACTACTTACCTGTCTCAAACAGCGTTTTGCCAACTCAGGAAGATTTATTGGACGATCTGGCAATGCATAGGCTGGATGCGATCATGGGTGGTTTCTCGGTGGGCTGTCAGCTTCCACTACATAGGATGGTTCGCATCCTGATACTGGTTCTCGGACTTCTCCTTGGCCGCTCCGCATGCGCCCAGGGCGGACCGCCTTACTACACTAACGATCCAGGAACGCCCGGCCCTCGCAATTGGGAAATCAATCTTGGCTACATGCCCTTCTTGTACAGTACTCAGTCCGTCGCCCACACTCCTGACGTCGACATCAACTTCGGCATCGGCGACCGCATCCAGCTCACCTACGAGAATGCCTGGTTACGGGTTCACGATCTCCCCGTCGATGCCAAGTTCGGTCTGGGGCAATCCAATTCGGAGTCAAATGGCGGTTCTACGATGCCGGCGAGTCCGGTTGGTCGATCTCGACCTTTCCGCAGGGGTTCGTCAACAATCCCAACGATTCGGTCCGCCGCGGAATCACACCTCAGAGCAACTCCTTCCTGCTACCTTTCGAGTTTTCCCACAAACTCGGTCCGGTCGACGTCAACTTCGAAGTCGGCTATAACTTCGCCCACGACGGACCGAGCGGCTGGCTGACGGGCCTCGTGGTCGGTCACACCTTCAATTCCAAGCTAGAGCTTGACGCGGAGTTCTATTCCCAAAGCACCTACGATCCTTACGAGAGCCAGCCCATCCTTGATGCCGGCGCCCGCTACCGAATTCATAACCCCGTGATCCTTCTTCTGATGGCCGGGCGCGGCGTGGAACCTGCCAGTCCCAACCACCCCTACTTTGTGGGATATTTCGGGGTGCAGTTCCTGCTGCCGACCCGCGCTTACAATGCCGACGACCCTGCCCCAGCGAAATCGACCCCGCCGTAAGATGTCTTCCGTTTCACATCGTCCAGGTCACGTGTTCCACCTGATTCGTGATCTCGTCCGGCGGCGTCTCCGGCGGAAAGCTCATGGGTTTGCCGATGACGACTGTCAGCTGTCCGGGACGTGCGATCTTGTGTCCGGCCATCTTCATCTCGTATAAGCCATCGATGCGCAGCGGCAGCACCGGAACATTCAGCCGCGCTGCCAGCATGCCTAATCCCGAGCGGAACGGCGACGGCTTGCCATCGGGCGTGCGGTCGCCTTCCGGATAGACCAGAACACTGTAGCCGCGATCGACCGACTCGCCCGCATAGGCGAAGCTCTCGCGCACTCCCGACTGCTGCGGCAGGGGAAAGACATTGAATAGAGCTACCACAAGGTAGTATCCCACTTTGTAGGACAGCCGCAGAAACGGATTCCAGTCTCTGCGGCGGCCGCCACATCTTCCATAGCAGTTCGCCCCACATGCCAACGGCCAGCTTGCGGCGCAGGTGCGGCGGCAGCGCCCATCAGCGCAAATCCGACGTCGATGTATGTGACGTGATTGCAGCTGATCAGCAGCGGCCCATCGACGCCCCGCAGGTTCTCGCGGCCCACGATCTTCGGGTGCGCCATGATCATCGTCGCCGGCCAGGTGAGCAGGTAATAGATGAACTCGCGAATCCAGGTGATGGGCCAGCGTTGCGCCCAGCGCGGATAGCGATATCCGGTCTGCGGCGATGTCTGCGGCTGGTGCAGCAGTCGCTCCAGATCGCCGACGGTCGTCGACCTTCGTGAAGTCCGCCTGGTTCAGATCAACCTGGTAGCGGTCTTCCAGCGCGCTCATCAACTCCACCCGATCCATCGAGTTGAGATTCAGGTCGCCTTCGAGTTTGGCATCGGGCGCCGAGCGCGCCGACATTTCGCCCCGTGATGCGAGCAATCAGATCGCCCAAGCCGCTCGGCGATGCGGCCGTCGCCGTCGCCGGACGCGAAGTGCTGCTGGACCGCGTGCCTGGATGACGCCGGTCTTCGGCTTCTGCGTAGGTGTTCGCGGAAAGTCCTCATCCGGCCAGACCAGCCAGCGCCGCATCTGCTGATAGTCGGCCAGTTGCTGGTTGGCACGCTTGACAATGTCTGCTGCATCGGAGGAATCGCGCAGCACCAGCACGGCACACGGCTCGCTGTTACCGCTCTGCTCCAGACCAACGACCACGCAATCGCGGACCTCGGGCTGTTGGCGCAGCGCGGCCTCCAGGTCCTCGGGATAGACATTCATCCCTTCGCGCGTGACGATGACATTCTTCTTGCGGCCCTTGAAGTAGAGATTGCCCTCGGCGTCGAGTTCGCCGATGTCGCCGGTGCGGAACCAGCCCTCCTCGCTCGCCACCGGCTTCAGCTCTTTGCCCTGCCAATAGCCGGCGGCGACGTTGGCGCCGCGCACCAGGATTTCGCCGCTCTCGTCAAGCTTCATCTCGCGGCCTTCCAGTACCTTGCCGATCGAGCGCTTGCCGGTGCGAAATGGATGATTGAGCGAGATGAGCGAAGTGGTTTCGGTCAGCCCGTAGCCCTGAATGACGACGAAGCTGAGACGCTGCCAGAACTCTTCCGTCTCGGCATCCAGCGCTGCGCCGCCGGAGATGAAGGCCCAGAACTTCCAGCCGAAACGGTTGTGAATCTTGCGGAATCGCCACCAGCGCTTTACGAAGTGCTCGTCTTTCGCAGCCGACGATCTGCCGCGTGGAACCATTCGGTTTGCCTGCCTCGGCTTCCATATCGCGCTCAATTTTGTCCTTCAGCGACTCCATCAATCGCGGCACAGCGACGACCACCGACACGCGCTCTTTCTTGATGCCCTGAAGTACTTCGGACGGATTCAGCGTGTCCTGGAAGATCACCGTCGCCGCCAGCAGTTGCGGCAGGAAGATTCCCAGAAACTGTCCGAAGACGTGGCTGAGCGGCAGCAGGTTCAAAAAGCGCAGCGGATGAAAGATGCGCTCGTAGCTGCCGGTAATTGCCGATCTCGCGCTCCAGCGGCTCCAGGTTCGCCAGAATGTTGCCGTGGGAGATGACGACGCCGCGCGGCTCAGCGGTTGTGCCCGAGGTGAAGACGATCTCTACGATGTCGTTACGCGTGAGCGAGGGCGGAGCTACCGGCGAATCCGAGCGCGTCGCGATCTCATCACGAAGACTTTCGAGATGGAACGACGGAACGCCAGGAATCTGATTCTGCGCAGAGCCCACACAAAGCTTAGCATCAACCTGCTGCGCAATGCGCTGCGCAAAGTCGGGCGCTGCAATCTTGTCGACCGGAACCACGATTGCCCCGCGCAACAGACATCCGAAGAACACTGCGATCCATTCGGCGCAGTTCTCCCCCCAGATGAGCACCTTGTCATCCCTGCCGATGCCGCGGGCTTCCAGCTCTCGCGCGAAGCGGTTGGCATTGCTCACGACATCGCCGTAGGTCCATCGCTCGGTGCGATACCCGCGACGATGCACATAGGCGACTTCACGCGAATGCTCGCGGAAGTTGTCCAGATATTCCAGGATGGTGGTGCGGGCCATCGATCAAAGTGTAACTGTTCCAGCCTGGCGGCGAGGCTGGACCGCTGTTTACCAGGGGAGCCCAGGTGCTACTGCTAAAGAGGCACGGCCCTAGTTCCATCGGGGGATTGGTGGTGGCTATGTCTGGTGGCAATATGTACTCACGCAACAAGTAGGGAAACCGAACTGCCGGACCAAAGGTAGCGAAGCGACGCAGGCTGTCATTCTCCTCATACCCACACACCTGCGGGCAACGGTTTCTCAGCAGACACAGGCCAGGCCCAGCGATCTCCTCACTGGGCCTTTTGTCATGTCCGCGGGGCCGGTTTCTCGCGTTCTGGCGCAGGTTCACATCCGTTTGCCTTACCCCCTCGGAAAACGCCTGTTATTCCCGCTGGCCACCTTTCCAGGTCCTCATGACCCGCTGAAATTGTGTTCTAATGCTGTGTGATAGCTGGTTTTAGGTGCTGTGTCGTACTCAAGCGGAGGCGGGGAATGGAAGAGCGCGATTTCTATGACGAGCGGCAGGAGATGAAGAAGTCGACCCTGAGCTGTCCTCACTGTCATCAGTCCGGAGAGTACGAGCTGGGCTGGTTCGTCCGCACCAAGCGTCGCCAGTTGCCGCCTCGCGCTGACGAGCGCGACCGGGCCAAGTTCGCCAAGGCGCGCTCCTACATGGTGCGGCGCGACGATCTGGTGGCCTGCAAGAACCCTCGCTGCCGCAAGCGCTTCGAAGTCTCGGGCGTGCAATCCGTCGCGTTCCTGGATGAGCAGGTCAAACCAGAACGGTTGCAGTAAGTCCGAAGCACGCCCTCACTGCGGCCCTCTTACCGACGCATGGCTAAGAATCCCCAACGTGCCCGCCCATCCCGGCCAAAAGAACCGTTCATGCAGCGTCTCGACCGCTTCTGGCTGCGCGTGACCGAAGGCATGCAGATGGGCCAGCTCTGGTCGCAGTTTAGCGCTGACGCCCGCTCCAGCTACAACCTGTACTCCAAGGAAGTCGACTCTTCCTGGGTGCCCGGAGTGTCAAAAGGAAAGCACGTCCTGAATGTCGGCAACCAGTTCTTCTGGGCAATTCTGGGGAAGCTGACTCCGGCCCGGCGAGTGCTGCTCCTGGTCGCCCTTGTGCTGGTGATCTTTCCGGGTGGCGAGATGACGTGGACCACCCAAGCGGGCGAAGTCCGGTCCTTCGCTCTCGACTTCCACTTCTTCGGGGGCCTGCTGATGTTCGCTTTGCTGATCCTGGAGGTTGCCGATCGCGTGGTGATGAAACGCGATCTCCAGATCGCCAAAGAGATTCAGGCGTGGCTCTTGCCGGCAAACCCTCCGCCCATTTCTGGTTTAGAGATTGCCTTCACTACGCGACCCGCCAATACTGTCGCCGGCGACTACTATGATGTTTTCGCCCGCCCCGGCTCTGGCACGCAGCACCAGACCTTTCTGATGGCCATTGCGGATGTGGCCGGCAAGAGCGTTCCAGCCGCTATGCTGATGGCCACCTTTCAGGCGAGCCTAAAGACGCTCTCCACTACCGCTGGCACCCTGACCGAACTGGTAGGCCGCATGAATCGTTACGCTTGCAGCAATAGCCAGAATGGCCGCCGATTCACCACGGCGTTTATCGCCGAGTACGATCCCGCAACTCGCACTCTCGCCTACGTCAATGCCGGACACAATACTCCCATGCTTCGCCGCCAGTCGGGAACCATCGAGCGCTTGTCGCTTGGCGGCGTCCCGCTGGGCATCCTGGAAGATGCTCCTTATGAATCAGGAACGGTGACACTGCAACCTGGCGATTGGCTGGTCATCTTCACTGACGGCGTGGTGGAGGCGGAGAACAACGCGCAACAGGAATATGGCGAAGAGCGCCTAGTTACGATACTGAACGGGGGCGTCGCGATGACGCCCGCTGCTCTGCTGAACAGCATCATGGCCGACCTCGATCGCTTCGCCGGCAATGCTCCGCAACATGATGATGTCACCTGTATCTTGCTAAAGGGGATCTAAAACGTTCGCATCAGTGTTCATTTCAGCAGTCGTCACAAGAAGTCGTCATGAACTCGACCGTTCGCGCTCCAGCAGCTTCTTCTTTCGCTCAATGCCCCAGCGATATCCGGCGAGATCACCGTCGCTGCGGACGACGCGGTGACATGGCACGGCCAGAGCCACCGGATTTGAGGCGCAGGCTCGAGCTATGGCACGAACCGCGGCGGGTCGCCAATCTCGCGCGCAACATCGCTGTAGCTGCGCGTTTCGCCGCGAGGAATCTGGCGCAGCTTCTCCCATACCTTCATTTGAAACGCGGTGGCACGTACATCCAGAGGCAAATCAATGGTGGTGTTGTCTCCCCGCACCGCCGCCATCAACGGTTTGACATAGCTTCGCATCGCAGCGTCATCGCGATGCAATTCAGCCGCGTGGAACTCTTTTCGCAGGTCGCGCTCCAGATCGGATGCGTTTTCGCCGAAGCGCACCGCGCACAGCCCCCGTTCCGTCGCAGCAATCAGCAGCCTGCCCAGCGGAGTGGGAGCGATCGCAAACGTAATGTTCGCGCCGACGCCGCCTCGCTGGTATTCGCCGGGCGTCATGCCAAGCCGTTGCGGCGCCTTTTCGTACAGACGGCTGGGCGAGCCGAAGCCGGCGTCATATAGCGCGGTCGTGACATCCTCGCCTTTGCGCAGCCCGGTCTTCACCTGTTGCATGCGCCGCGCCGACTGATACTCACGCGGGCTAAGCCCGGTGGCTCGCTTGAACAGTCTCTGCAGATGAAACGGGCTGAGACCGACCCGGCGGCTGAGTTCGCTCAGGGTCACGACACCTTCGGCGTTGTCCAGCAACTGCCGGGCGCGAGTTGACATACAGCGCTTGCGATGAAATTTCTGTCGGTTTGCAGCGCAGGCAGGCGCGATAACCTGCTCGCTCGGCTTCGTTTGGACTGCCGAAGAATTCCACCGACTCCCGCCGAGGCCGTCGGCTGGGGCACGAAGGCCGGCAATAGATTCCGGTTGTCCGCACGGCGAATACGAAGCGCCCATCCTGGCGGGCGTCGCGCGCCATTACTTGTTGCCACTTGTTATGAAGTTCGGTTTGCATGTTCACAGCTTAGCGTTTGCCAGCGGAAGCCGGATATCCGGCGTTTGCGCGCAAAAGAAAATAGTGTCGGTTGAGCGGTTTGCCAGTCGCACTAAGGGACCCAGTCGGACATTCTGCCAAACCCGCGACAAAGCGCGAAGTATACTGGGTGCGAGACCTGTTGCCCTCACAAAAGGTGCTATGCGCAGCCTAATCTTATTTGCGGTTGTACTTTCCATCTGCTTGGATTGGCTGCCGACGCCAGCCCAGCCTTCGATAAGAAGCACGACCCGGAATCAGTACTGGTCAGCGTCAAGGGTTGTCTGAAGATGTCGGTCACCGAATATGTCATCGTCGATGATACCGGTACCCAGCACAACCTGATTGGCAATACGGCCAAGCTCAGCCACTACGTAGGGCGCGAGGTGCAAATCATTGGCGAGCCCACTACCAAAACTTTCGACACCACCCAGGCGAACATCGCCTCAAGCGCTGTTGAAGTACCTGCGATCAGAGTGCAGAGCAGCAGGCAGATCGGAGGCAAGTGCGGTTGGTAGATTTACAGCGAACCGTTCCAAGCAGGTTTCCAGATTCCAACTTCCAATTTCCGGTCAACGGTTGAAGCCACTACGCACAATTGCAGTCGCCTGCTCGACCGATTCAAACAGATGCGCTTTCATTCCCGCCAGTCGGGCGCCTTCAACATTATTCGGACGGTCGTCCAGGAACAGCGTGCGTTGCGACTCACAGCCTAATGCCTCAAGGCAGAGACGATAAATCGCCGGGTCAGGTTTGATGACACCATGTTCGCAGGACCAGACTTGCACCTCAAACTCGTCCAGCCAGTCGAAGGTCTTGCGCAGTTCTCCTAGCAAATCATGGGGCATATTGGACAGAATCGCCGTGCGCACTCCCCCGGCCTTGATCTCGCGCGCAAGCTCCAGAGCCTGAGGATTGACCCTTAGCCACATCTGGGTCTCGAAGTCCACAACCCCTTGGACGTGTTGGGCGCTTAGAGAAATACCGGCTGCGTCGGCAAAGCGCTGCCAATGCTGCCGATACATCAGTAGAAGGATTCTTTGAGGCCAGCGATGGTAGTTCCTCAGAAACAGCGGCACGGAATCCGCGACCAACAACTCCCTGTGTCTTCTCGTCTGGCAACGTGACCATCACTTTTCCAGGGGAAAGACAATACAACATTGGCGAGTATGCCATCGGAGTCTTACTCGTGTTGGGCACGTCGGCCCCCCCCAGCGGTGGCAACACTCTGTCCCTCCACCGTCGCGTAGACCCGGGAGTATGTTGCCTCAAAGCGCCCTGCTGGATGGTCGCGTAGCTACATTCCGGGGGAACCGCATCCCGAGTATTAACGTCTACCAAATCGACCATCACTGATGAACCAGCCGACGTTAAAGGCTTAATGCTCGATGCGATACGAGTCGACGCCTAGCCTCGAATACCTAAATCACTGGTCTTGCTTCCGTCTCCTCTTGCTGACGATAGCCGTACGTAGCTTGTCTAGTTGCAGAAATATCTGGAGAGCCATGTATCCAACCAATGATGCAGCGAAAACTTCACTCCCTATTCTTCGCCGATCAGGATAACCTAGAGCGCCAACACTAGGCGCAAACAAGTTAACCAACGATATCTGGAAAAGAATCCCAGATATGATCAAGAACGCAAAGGAAAGAAAAGTAACGACAACAAGCGCATTTCGACTCGAATTGCCAAATGGTGCGCACAACCACCTTGCAAGCTCGCCAGGTAATCGGCGAATGACAGACCACATGACCATACCTACAATGGCACCGAATACCCATGGTAATGCTGTCATAATCGAGAAGTCCTCCTCATCAATTGCACTCTCAGGGGCGGCCACTTGTTGGGCTCGATGGAGCAAAGCTCGTCAACGAGCCGATTACATTGGACATAGCTGTTGCGCCAGTGTTCCACCATGCATTCGAGGACCCGAAAAGAGCGTTGAATGAGTTCCCTCCAAAGAAGTGTTGTTGCGACAATGAATTTAAGGTGTTAGTGGGAAAAGTCTTCCCGAAAGCGCCGCCCAATCCACCAAACAAAGCTGCGTTGGCTACGCTTCCCTGATGACAGGGGTCGATAAGGTTAGAAAGCCCTTGTCCCAATGCAGAAGCACCACCAGAAAGAAGACCTGTCGCTCCAATCGCAGCGCCACCACTGGACGTTCCTAGGCCTAGTTCAAGCGCTATTGTACCTCCTAATGGACCGGCTAGCGCCCCAAGGCCACCTGCAACCGCTCCGCCCAGACCGGCAGCAAGTAATTGTTGTGAGGTGAGGCCGTAGAAGCCACCATTTTCGATAATTGTCGCGGTGATATTGACGCCCGCCCCAATAGCGGCTCCCGTTAGAATCCAAATGAATTTTCCGCTAGGATCTCTGAACTGTATTGGGTTCCCAGCCGCGTACCGGTAAAGGTTGGGTCCACTGGCGACGAAACCCGCGGGGTCTTCGCTGATGAACCGTCCGGCACCCGGATTGAGTCATGCCGGCCGCGGTCATATTCATCGCGTGTTTCTGAGTAAAGCTGAAAGAACGGCGGCTCGCTGACGCCCACCAGCATCCCAAACTCACGGACTTCCGCCGGCGTCGGAGCATGGCTCAGAACTCGGCCATAGTCAAAGACAACCGCATCCCAGCACTTGGATGGCATCGCTTTCATTTTCACATAGCCCAGGTTGCAGCCTCAGGTTCCCGGGGTGCGATTCGAATGCCGGTCGCGGTACACTCTTCTTTCTGATGCCATCGAAACACAGCCTCGAACTTCGCCGCCAGGTTGGCCAGTTACTCATCATGGGTTTCGACGGCACTGCCATGTCGCGACGCCTGCGTGTCATGCTCTCGAAATTTCAGCCCGGCGGGATCATTCTTTTCAAGCGCAACCTTGAAGATGCCGCGCAGACACACGCATTGCTTCGCGAGGCGCAAAAGGCCAGCTCTGCGCCGATCTTCCTTTGCGTCGACATGGAAGGCGGGACGGTCGATCGCCTGCGCGATGTGGTCGCACCAATGCCATCGGTGGCTGAGGTTGCAGCTGGCGGTTCGAAGAAGCTGTTCCGCAAGCATGGCCGGCTGATCGGCGAAGAAATCCGTGCGCTCGGATTCAACACCGACTTCGCCCCGGTCCTCGATTTGCAACTCGAGCCATCGCAAAACGTGTTGACGACGCGTACGGTTTCTCCGAAACCAAAGCAAACCATCGTCTACGCGCGCGAATTTCTGCGCGGCTTGCGTGACAGCGACGTCCTCGGGTGCGGCAAACATTTCCCCGGACTCGGCGAGGCCAGTCTCGATACCCACGCCGAACTACCCTCGATCTCCAAGCCCTGGAATCGGCTCTGGAAGGAAGACCTGCTTCCGTATCGCAAGCTCGGGCACGATCTGCCCTTCGTAATGGTGGCACACGCAGCTTACCCAGAGGTCACCGGCGACAACGTGCCCGCTTCGCTCTCGAAGAAGTGGATGCGTGGAATCCTGCGCAAGAAGATCGGCTATCGCGGGCTGATCATCACCGACGATCTGGATATGGGCGGTGTGCTGGCGACGCGCCCATCGACGATGCCGCGGTCGAGACGCTGCGTTGTGGCGCCGATATGTTCCTCATCTGCCACAAGGAAGAGAGCGTGCGGCAGGCGTTCGAAGCCGTTTTGAAGCGGGCTGAAAGTGACAGGAAATTCGCCGAACTCATCGCCGAGAAATCGAAGCGAGTTCATGATGCCAAGAAGAAGTGGAAAGCGCTGAAGAAGCACGTGGCCGCCTCCTAAAGAGAAGACGATAGAGCGGCTGACTCGCAAGATACTTGCGTTCAGCGAAGAGGTGCGAGCCTACTCCATGCCTCCGACGAGGTACCCGGGTGATCGTTGCCGGCGTGATGAGCGGGACATCGGCGGATGGCATCGATGTCGCCCTGGTGCGTGTCCAGGGACGCGGATTCCGCTCCCGGTTGGAACTGCTGGCACATTACGAGTTTCCTTATCCGAGCCGACGTGCGACGCGCTGTTCTTGCTGCGATGAATGCGCGCTCGGCCAGCGTCGCCGATCTCGCACGACTCAACTTCCTGCTCGGCGATCTCTACGCCGACGCAGTGCGAACCGCCCAACGACGCGCACGACTGCAATGTGAGCTTGTCGGCTGCCACGGCCAAACGCTTTATCACCAGGGGAACTCCAATCCGTATCTGGGACACCGCATTGCCTGTACCTGGCAAACGGGTGAAGCGGCCGTCATCGCCGCGAAGATCGGCGTTCCAGTCGTTTCAGATTTCCGTCCAGCCGACTTGGCCGCCGGCGGTAATGGCGCGCCTCTGGTTCCATTCCTCGATTATGTTCTCTATCGACATCGCCGCTACGGGCGCATCGTTCAGAACCTTGGTGGGATCGGTAATCTGACAGCGATTCCGCCGCGCGCGTTGCCGGAGCAGGTGATCGCCTTCGACACCGGGCCGGGTAACATGGTGATCGACGCCGTCGCCGAGCAACTCTTCGACAAACCGTTTGATCGCAACGGGCGGTTGGCCGCACGTGGTGAGCCCATGGAGCGCGTGCTGCGGGAATTGCTGCGGCACCGTTCTTCCGGCAGAAGCCGCCCAAAACCGCGGGTCGCGAGCAGTTCGGACGCGAGTTTGTGGGCGAGTTGCTGCGCCTCTGCCGGCGTGCCGACCATAATGACATCCTCGCAACTGCCACGGCCCTCACCGCCCGATCGATCGGAATTGCCGTTCGCAGATTTGTGTTGCCGCTGCTTGAGACTGAAAGTGCAAGGCCGGCGCGCTTCCGCGAATTCGTCGTCTCCGGAGGCGGGACAAAGAACACCACGCTGATGCGCATGATCCGCGAGGAGCTTGCACCTCTGAAGATGCGGGTGCGTACTACCGACGATTTCGGATTGCCATCGGAGGCGAAAGAGGCGACGGCATTCGCACTGCTGGCCTATCAGACGTGGCGGCGTCTGCCGTCGAATGTTCCGTCCGCGACCGGAGCCGAGCGTCCAGCAATCCTCGGCAAGGTCAGCTATGCGTAAGGTTGTTCTTACCACGGAGAACACGGAGCGCACGGAGAAGCCCGAGAATTTGTTTACCACGGAGACGCAGAGGCACCGAGAAATACAAAGACAGAGAGAAATAATCCAACCGCCAATTCAAGGAGTAAAGGAGTTCCGTATTTCCTCCGTGCGCTCCGTGTTCTCCGTGGTGAATCTGAAATCCGGGCGTGTCTCTGTGTTTCTGTGTCTCTGTGGTGTTCTTCCTTGTCGGCTGCGCACGCAAGCCCGACCCCAACACGCTGGTCATGATCATCGAGAGCAGCCCCATCAACCTCGATCCGCGCGTGGGATTCGATTCACAGTCGCAGCGCATCGACGAACTGCTGTTTGATTCGCTGCTTCGCCACGACGAACATTTCCAGATACAGCCCTGGTTGGCCGAACGCTGGGAGATCACCGATCCCCTGACTTACATTTTTCATCTGCGTCACGGCGTGCGCTTCCACGATGGACAGCGGTTAACCGCGCGCGATGTGAAGTGGACCTTCGATTCGCTGCTCACCGGCAAATTGCGCAGCACCAAAACCAGTACCTTCACCAAAGTAAGCCGGATCGATGCACCTGATGACTACACCGTTATTTTTCATCTGAAGGAGCCGTTCGCGCCTCTCCTGTGGAACCTGTCCGGAGCTGCCGGCATCGTTCCTTACGGCAGTGGCGAAGACTTCAACCGTAAGCCCATCGGCTCGGGACCGTTCCGCTTTGTCAGTGCGCAGCAGGACAAGAACGTCGTCATCGAGCGCAATCCGGATTACTGGGCCACTCCCGCCAAGCTCGATCGCGTCGAGTTCAAGGTGATACCCGACGCCACGACGCGAGCGCTCGAGCTGCGCAAGCAGAGCGCTGACGTTGCAATCAACTCGCTGGTTGCCGACACCGTGGTGACCCTGGAGCGCGATCCTGACCTCACGGTAATGCAAGCCCCAGGCACCAACTACGCCTACATCGCACTGAACCTGCGCGACCCCATTTTGAAGGACGTGCGCGTGCGCCGCGCGATCGCTTATGCCATCGACGTGCAACCCATCATTCATTACTTGCTGCGCGACGAGGCGCGGCCGGCTTACAGTGTGCTACCGCCGCAGCACTGGGCGTACGACGGCAATGTGGAGCGCTATCCGCACGACCCGGCGCGAGCGCGTGCGCTGCTGGATGCCGCCGGATATCGCCCGGTCAACGGAGTGCGTTTCCACATCACCATGAAGACCTCGACTGAGGAGTCGACACGGCTGCTGGCAGCGGTGTTGCAAGAGCAGTTGAGGCAGGTGGGCATCGTACTCGACATTCGTACCTTCGAGTTCGCGACCTTTCTGGCCGATGTGACCAAGGGCGCGTATCAGATTCATTCGCTGCGCTGGATTGGCGGTAATCAGGACCCGGACATCTTCGAAAATGTCTTCGACTCGGGCAGCTTCCCGCCCAAGCGCGCCAATCGCACGTTCTACTCGAACCCGAGTGTCGATGAGCTGATCCGCGAAGGCCGCAGCACCATCGATCAAGCGAAGCGCAAGGCAATCTACGACCAGATCCAACAGATTCTCGCCGACGATCTGCCCTACATCAATCTGTGGTATCTGGACAATGTGCTGGTGCATACCAATCGAGTGCATGGCATCGAAATCAGCCCGTCGGGAAATTATGATTTCCTGCGCACGGCCGAGCTGACGCAATAGCCGAAAGCAAGCCAGGACCCACCCTGGTCAGCAACACAGTAAACCAGACCGAAATACCCGAACATGCTCGCTGAGTTCCTGATAGGCCTCTAGAGTCCGAATGCGGTAGCCAACGCCGGAGCGTCCATACACCGATCCCAACAGTTCGCCAATCTCGCGGTGGTTGTGCTCGGCGATGGCCACAATCGAAGGTCCAGAGCCGCTAAGGCATACGCCGAGCAGATCGGGATGTTCCAACTCCAGCGCCCGCGCCAGGCCGGGTACGACTTTGTTCCGCGCTGGCTGATGGACGCGATCACGCAGCGCGTGCTTCAGCAGCGAGAAATCTCCGCTGTGCAGCGATTGCAGCAACAGCGCAACTCGCTGGAGATTGAAGACGACGTCGGCGCGCGGAAGACACTCCGGCAGCACCCCGCGGGATTCAACGGTTGCCAGTGAGATGTCCGGCGTCAGCACGACGAATACAAGCGACTCCGGCCACGAGAAGCGCCGTGCTTGCACCAAGCCGTCCGGCAGCTGGCAGCTCAGGGTAAGTCCGCCCAGCAGTGAAGCAGCACCGTTGTCGGGATGCGATTCCAGCGCGCAGGCGGCGCTCAGCAAGGTTTCCATTGGCAGAGGGCCGGTCACGGCCTCATACAGACGAAGTCCAGCGACAGTTGCGGCCGCACTGCTGCCTAGCCCTGCTCCCATGGGAATGTCGCTGCGCACCTCCACCGCTAGGGAAGGCAGCCTGGAGAAATCGTCGCCGGCAAGCGACCTATAGGCTCGCTCTATGCAGTTCTCGCCGCGCAGCTCGTGATCGAGGAAGCGAAATTCCAGATGTCCGAGTCCCGGCATTTTGGTAACTCGCAAGGACAAGTACAACTGCACGGCGACGGCGAGCGTGTCGAAGCCAGGGCCCAGGTTGGCAATCGATGCCGGAACCTTGATTACGAAATTGTCGGCTGCACTTCGCGGAGAAGAGAGACTTTCAATTGAGTTCATGCTGATGACGTTCATGCGCAGCACACTCCTTGTAGGGCTGGTTCGCGTAATTGCGACTTGAGTATGTAGTCCGTGTCTTTGAGGGCGTGGCCAGTCAGGATAGCCACGACAACCGCATCGCGATCGAGCTTTTCTTTTTCCGTGAGCTTTCGCAGCGCCGCTAGAGTGGTTGCCGATGCCGGCTCGCAGCCGATGCCGTCACGCCCGATCATCGCCTTCGCCTCCGTAATTTCCTCGTCGGTCACGTCCATGACGAAGCCGCCGGTTTCGCGCATCGCACGCAGAGCTTTCTTCCACGAACGCGGATTGCCAATGCGAATGGCCGTCGCCGCGGTTTCGGGCGACTCTATCGGTTGGAGTTCTGCCGCGCCGGAGCGCCACATCCTCGCCAACGGATTCGCTCCCTCAGCCTGAACGATGACCAGCCGCGGTAGCTTCGATAAGAAGCCGGCGGCGTGCAGCTCGCCAAGAGCTTTTCCGAAGGCCGAGCTGTTGCCCAGATTGCCGCCGGGAACAATGATGTAATCGGGCGCCTGCCAGCCAAGCTGTTCCAGCAGTTCGAGCATCACGGTCTTCTGTCCTTCCAGCCGAAATGGGTTGATGGAGTTCAGGAAGTAGAGGTCATCGTCTGCTTCGTGCAGGATCCGCTCCAGCGCAAGATCGAAGCTGCCATCCACATGGACGATCTCTGCGCCGAAATCCAATGCTTGCGCCAGTTTGTTCGTCGACACTTGTCCCGCAGGGAGATAGACCTTCGCCTTCAATCCGGCGCGTGCCGCATACGCCGCCAACGAGCCGGAGGTGTTTCCGGTGGAAGCGCAGCCGACAGTCTTCGCACCGACGGACACCGCTTCGGTTACGCCGACGGTCATCCCCAGGTCCTTAAAACACGCCGTCGGGTTCCAGCCGAGATGTTTGAAGCGAAGATTCCGCAGTCCCGCCCAGCGCGCGGTTTTGCGGCCCTCGATCAAGGGACTATTGCCTTCACCCATGGTCACGATTTCGGAATAGCCGCCCGGAAGGAACTCGCGAAAGCGCCAGACGCCGCTGACATCGCGTGGATCGTACGAACATCTCCGCTGAAGCCAGGCGGCCTTGAGCTCGGCGGGGCTCGTGGTCATGGGACCAACCACAATTTCCAGTAGCTCTCCGCAGACTGAGCAGAAGAGCAAACGATCGTGAAGGTCCAGGGTTGCGGCACAGTCCGGGTTAATGCAGCGCAGATGCATAAACGGAATCTCCTATTTCAGGATCGGCATTATCATGGGCGCTTCGGCCAGAAAATCGAAGGCGGCGATCTTCGTCAACGCAGCGTCCAGCTGCGTCCGCGTGCACGGCTCCAGGGTAATCACGAAGGGCAGAGCGGACTTCGGGTGGCCCGGCTTCTGTAAGACTGCGTCGAGGTTAATGTGGCAGCTGGCAAGAGCCCCGCCAATCGCAGCGATGATTCCCGGCCGGTCGCGAACAACGAAGCGCAAGTAGTGCGGCGCCTCCAGATCGGCTGTGAATTCGCAAGCAGCCGCTACGTCGCGGTCCGGCAATTCAATTCCTCGCGAGCGCCCACGGGCAGCCTGGACGAGATCGGAGACGACCGCTACTGCGGTCGGATCTCCTCCGGCGCCGTGACCGCCGAACGTCGTCTCACCACCAAATTCTCCAGTGCTCACCACGAGGTTCTGACTTCCCGCAACCCTCGCCAATGGCGACTCGTTTGGCACCAGTGACGGTTCCACGGCAAGACAGGCTCGCCCATTGTGCAGTTTCGCTGTCGATATCTGCCTGATGGTGCAGCCGAGGTCGTGAGCGTACTCGAAGTCGAGTGCCGCGACATTGCGGATGGAGTGGCACATGACCTGCCGCGGAGCAGCGTCGATCTTCAGCCCAACTCGCGCCAGGATCGCCAGCTTGGCGGCAGCGTCCTGGCCGTGGATGTCGTCGGTCGGATCGGCTTCGGCGAAACCCGCCTGCTGCGCCTCGCGAAGGGCGTCTTCAAAGGAAAGGCCAGCCTGCTCAATCCGCGTGAGGATGTAGTTGCAGGTGCCGTTGAGAATTCCACGAATCTGAACGATGCGATCGCCCGCCAGACCGTCGTGCAGTCCGGACAGCACAGGCACGCCGCCGGCCACACATGCGCCGAAGCCCAGGTATTGGTGGTTTTGGCGGGCCAGTTCGAGCAATTCCGGACCAAAGCGCGCGATCAGCTGCTTGTTGGCGGTGACTACGGATTTTCCTCGCTGGAGCGCAGTCCGCACCAACTCATGGGCCGGTTCTAGTCCACCCATCAGCTCGATGATGACGTCGGCGTCGGAGACGAGCACCTGTTGGATACTTTCAGTCCAGCATATGTCCGGGGCAATCCAGCCCACCCTCTTGCGACCTATGTTGCGATTACAGACGTGCGTGAGCCGCAGCGAATGGTCATCGCGGCGAGCGTACAACAATCGCGCGACCGCACTGCCCACAGTGCCGAAGCCGACCAGCGCAACTCGGCATTGCGTTTCGTTGAGTCGTTGCGGGCGATCAATCTGTGATAGAGCGGTTGCCATATCAGCCGGCCTCCGCTACACCGTTGACCGAAGTTCCACCAACTTTCATTACGATCATGTCGCCTCCGTGCAGAAATTGCCGAAAAAAACAAAAACCCACCAGCCTTTCGGGCGGTGGGTCCGAACTAATCTTTCCTTGAAACTACCTAGGAACTAGTGCCGATCCGCTTCCCGCCCCGTATTGGAATAGGTGTGCTTGTGAACACACTTGTGCCCGCTGTTGTATTCATCTCGCGGGAGGTGGGGCGAAACGCAGACATGAGATGAGCTACTCTAAAGCAAGTGGGCATGAGAGTCAAAGAATTTCTGTTGAGTATTTGCGACGGAACTCATCGCCATCCCCATTTAGAACGCGGGGGGAAAGTTTCTCGGCTGTGCGACTGGTTGACTCCGAGAATTGCCCAGCCGAATCGCGTACCATGTGATGGGACAAACGGTTGGCAAGGGGAGAGCCGCTAATGAGCCGGGAGCGAGTGAGGGGCGGGAATCTGGTAAGGCTTGTGTTGGTACTGGGTGTGCTCTGTGCTTGCCATATCCGAGCGAGCGCGGCATCGGCATCGCCCAGCGAAAAGACCTTCCTCCTCGCGTCCGACGTACATTTCAATCCGATGGCGGATGCAAGTCTGGTCACGGACCTATCCGCGGCGAATCCCACCCAGTGGGAGTCGATTCTGGCGCGATCTAAGACCACATCTTTCAGCCAGTACGGGGAAGATACGAATTGGTGGCTACTGCAATCCTCTCTGGACCAGATGCGAACGACGCTTCCCCATCCGGCGTTCATTCTCCTGACCGGGGACCTCATCGCGCACCAATTTCCGCAGACCTATCTGAAAACGACGAAGGACACGAATCGGGAGGACTATCGCAAGTTTGTGCTGAAGACCGTGGAATTCCTAGCGCTGGAATTCCGCAAGCGATTTCCCGATACGAAGATTTTGTTCACGCCAGGCAATAACGATGAGAATTGTGGAAACTACAGTGTCAGGGCCGATGGCACTTTTCTCCACGACACGGCTGATATCGTCCGGAAGCTGGCGCAAGGCGACGATGAATTCAAAGGCTCATGGGAAGCGCTGGGGAGCTACGACATACCTCACCCCACGATCCCTGGCATCCGCATCATCTCCCTGAACACTGTATTCTTCTCCGACTCGATATCATGCCGCCAAGTTCAGCGAAAATTGCGGCCTCACAGATTCCACGGCGGCTGCCGATCTTTTCACGTGGCTGGAGTCGCGCCTCAACGCGGCCCAGCAGGTCCATGAAAAAGTCTGGCTCATGTTCCACATTCCGCCAGGAATCGACGGCTACTCCAGCGTGGTGAAATACCAGGTGCTCTCCAAGAGCGGTGCAGCGTCGGCGACGGAGAAATTGTGCGCGTCCGCGGTTGTGCCCATGTGGCAACCCAAGTGGACCTCGCAGTTCCAGACTTTGCTGACGAAGTACGAAGGGACGGTCATCGTCAGCCTGGCAGGTCATACCCACACCGACGATTTCAGACTGATTCAATTCCTCTGGAGCTAAGCCGGAGTTCGTCTTGATCAGTCCGGCAATCTCACCGGTATATCGGCAGAATCCGGCATTTCGCGTAGTGACCTTTGCGAACGACGGGTCGCTGAGTGACGCATCGGTGTATTACCTGACAAATCTCGAATTTGCCAGCAGCAAGACTCGGGGAGAGTGGGGGAAAGAGTATACGTTTTCGCAGGAATGGAAGATGGGACGGCCCGACGCCGCATCTTTGGCGACCCTCTATGAGCAGATCAAGACCAAGCCGGACGTTCGCGACGAATGGTTGAAGCTTTACAACGTCTCAAGCTCTGCTGCGTATCTGCCGGCCCATAGTGCGCCCGGCCTTTACTGCGCCGGTCGAGGAACTTGATCCGGAAACCTACAGCAATTGTTACTGCTCTCCCGCGGTGAGTCATGGTTCGGTTGTCAGCAGGCCTTGAGCAACGGTGTTGGAACGACTGGGGGTCGAAGTCAAACGGGCATAGCTTCGTCGCCAGGGCATCTTGCACTGCCTTTGCCAGGTCAGCGACGCTGAACGGTTTTTGCAGAAAGGGGCTGTTTCGCATCAGGATCTCTTGCCGGGCTGCGCTATCCTCGGAGTAGCCAGACATAAACAATACTCGAATTCCGGGATGGCGTTCCGCCAACTCGTTGGCCAGTTCGTTTCCGCTTTTTCCCGCCATTACCAGGTCGGTAATGACAAGATCAATCTTGCCCTCAAGCTGCTCGCAGACGCGTAAAGCGGCTGCCGCACTGTCAGCCTGCGAAGCGTGGTATCCCAACTGCTGCAAACACTCGCACACGATTGCTCCGAATATTGGCGTCATCCTCCACCACCAGCAACGCCTGTCCTGAGGGGCGCACACAAACCTCGCGGAGAGTCAGACGTTTCGGCGAGTGCCGTAGTCGCTGGAAAGTACAGCTTGAAGGTGGTCCCGTGTCCAGGTTGGCTGTACACCCAGACATAGCCGCCGCTCTGCTTGACGATGCCGTACACAATGGAAAGTCCCAAGCCCGTACCTTTGCCCACTTCCTTGGTGGTGAAGAAGGGGTCGAAGATTCGAGGTAGGATCGATTTGTCAATGCCGGTTCCGGTGTCGCTCACGGCCAGCATCACGTAGCGACCCGGTTGTACCGGCGGGTGATCTTTTGTATAAGCCTCGTCGAGGTCCGCGGTAGTGGTCTCCAGGTGGAGCGTCCCGCCCTGCGGCATAGCGTCGCGCGCGTTCACCGCCAAGTTCAAGATCACTTGCGCAAGCTGATCGGGATCCAGACGGGCGTTTTCCAGCGTCTCGGAGAGATTGGTGACCAGATGGATATCTTCACCGATTACCTGGCGCAGCATCTGCGTGGTTTCGCCAACCACGGTATTCAGATTGATGATCCGCGGCTGCATCATCTGCTGGCGGCCGAATGCCAGCATCTGGCGAGTAAGGGCCGCCGCACGGTCAGCGGCATTCGAAATCTGTAGCAGCGGCTTGCTGAATGGACTTTCCGGAGTGATCTCGCCCAGCATGAGTTCGGTGGACAGTTTGATGACTACCAGAACGTTGTTGAAATCATGGGCCATGCCGCCGGCGAGCCGGCCCACGGCTTCCAGCTTCTGCACTTGACGGACCTGCTGCTCCAGAGCGGTCTGCTGGGTCATGTCTTCTACGTAAGTGGAGAAGACCTCCGGCGCTCGGTTGTCTCCGCCGCTGAGCGAGCCGGTAATGCGCACAGGGACCAGGCTTCCGTCCCGGCTGCGGAAGGTGGTTTCCCACCCTTGGACTTGCCGGTTTCTTCGCAGCACCTCTATCAGGCGGTCACGCTCCTTCGGATCGGCATACACTTGTTCCCTTAGATTCAACTGGAGAGCTTCTTCCATGCTGTAGTCACCTAGCATCTTGCGCAGCGCCGGATTAAGAGTTGTCATCCGGTTTCCGTCAATCAGCGATTGCTGGATGCCAAAGGGAGCATTGTCCACCAGTGCTTTGAGCGACACCTCCGATTCGCGTAAGGCTAGCTCAGTACGGCATCGTTCGCTGACGTCAATAGCGAGGACCATCCTTGCAGGACGGCCATCAGCCAGAAACTCAAAGGCCACGATTTCCACGAATATGTGACTGCCGTCTTTGAGTCGATGTCGCCATACGCCCGGCACTTTGCTATACCCGTCCCGCCGTTGCTTGACCAGTTCCAGAAATGCTGGAATCTCATCCTCGGGTCGAATATCCCGCACCGTCATGGCCAGGAACTCTTCCCGTGAATACCCGTAATTCTTCACCGCCGCATCATTCACGTCGAGAAAACAAAGCGTCTCGCAGTCAAAAATCCACATCGGGGATGGATTGGACAAGAAGAGCAGCCCCTGCCGGCGCTGGGAGTCAGCGATGGTCTTTGTTTGTTCTAACGCCTGCAGATTTAGTTGGCTGATGGTTCGGCGCTGATGGGCGAAGACTCGCAGGAGGACAATAATGGTTACGGTGAGAGCAATGAGTGCAATGATGACTAAGAACGGCATCGGCCAGACCCCGAACAAAAGAGATTACGGCTTACGTTCCCCAATCGCATTCGCTGAAGTGCCAAGTGGTATCCGTATTTGTGGCAAGACTACGGGATTATCCTCAAGGCGAATGTCTCGCGCTTCTAAGACCGATAAATTGCGTTAAGGATGTTTCGGGTGGCCAACGCAATCGATCACGCAAAACTTACCGCAAGCACGGCATCTGACGAAGCTTCGTTCCGCGTGGGAGTGAACGCGATATGCAAGCAATAGCAGGTGTGCTACGCCCAATTCTGTGACGTAGAGCACAATTGGCCGTACAACCTGTAACGTTTTGTATCACCAAAGCGCTATTCAGGCCGAAGCCGTATAAGATTCGGCGCTTACAAGGTTAGGTCTCCAGCAGGCAACAGCGACCCCAGCGGGCAGGCTTCGCATCGGGGTTCTTGCGTCAGACAGTAGTGTTTCCCCACCTGTACAAACAGTCCATGCATCTCGTTGTAAACCTGGCTAAGTCTACTGCGCTTAGCAGTACTCATCACCGATGGTTTGTGGACAGGCACCTTCTTTGCCGCCGTGGACTTCATGGTCACCAAGGTCTTTTCCCGTTGCAGTGCGCGTTGGACCAGATTACGAACCTCGTCATAACTCGCGTGTCGCTCTATCGCTTGATGGCGTTCGAGGATCCGGCGCGCATAGGCGTCAACTACAAAGATTTCGTGGTTGCCAGCGTATAGCAGGATCGAGTCTGCAGTCTCTGGTCCAATTCCCCTGAGTGACAGTAGCTCAGCACGCAATTGATCCGTAGCAGTCGCTAACATTATGTCCAGTGAACCATTGTGCTTTTCATCCAGAAAACTGACAAAGTCCTTCAGTCGCTGGGCCTTTTGCCGGTAAGAGCCGGAAGAGTATACAAGCTCCTGCAACCTGACTAGAAATACGTTGCGAATTCCCGCGACGGTTAGTGCCTCCGCCGCGCGCAGGCTGGCCAGAGCGCGTTCGACCTTGCCCCACGAGGTGTTTTGGGTAAGGATCGCGCCAACAATGATTTCGAAAGGCGTCTCCGCCGGCCACCAATGCTGCGGTCCCCAACTGCGCACGAGTTTACGATACATGGCCCGAACCATGGCTTCCGGCGTGAGTGTTCGGCGGGACTTCCTTGGCAACGCAGTTCCTCCCGATATACTAACCACACCGAATGCGTAACATCGTGCGTTTTATATGGAACTCCGCTCGCGGCCATCGCCTGGCGCCATGGCGCAGTCCGTACCTGCGTTGGCGGATCGAGACCTACACAGGGATCAAGATGCAAAGCATCGGCGTCCTGGAGTTTTTCGGATTCGTGTGGCGCGAGCGGAAGGAACTGGCGCGGTTCTTAAAGTGGACCGGCGAGATGGAACGCTACGCGCGCGTGAAACCGAAGAACCCGTGAGCCGATTGCTCCATCACCAGATCGTGTCCCAGCATTGGAACGCGCCGAAGTTCGGAATCATCCATTTTCGATGCGACACTCCCCTTATTACTACCTCTGTAAACTATTGAAACTAAACTAAAATGCCAAAAAATTACCGCCAAAAGGTTCTCCCCATTGGACTTACAGGCAAAAGCTTCTTAACAAACGACTTAACGGTGCTCTAAAAGCCGCAAAGTGGCCCGTGCTTAGCACTAGCAGACGCCCCGAGCCTTACGTTCCGAATATTATTCCCACAGGTGTCCCCGGTCCCGCCGCGAGTTTCTCTGCTGCCGACGCCTGCTTTGCCGCGATCTCCAGATATCCCGAGCTTCCCACGATGGCGAACATCTCTTCACCTTCGCCTTGCGCATACGACTGAAGCAGGCGCGTTATCGTCGAGCCTGCAATCAATATGCTCACCGCCGGAGATGCCCCGGCGAGTAACGCTGGTGCATCCAGTTCGCCGATGTTAGTGATGAGGTTGCCGAACTTGTCTACCTTCAGCACCACTCCGCGCAGACTGTTCTCCCCGACGCGTTCCACCTGCGGCAGCGGAAGACGAACATAGTCTGTGACCTCAGGGCCAAATTCCGATGGCGCTACTCCTTTGCTCAGCCATCCCGCAACCGGCGCGAATATGTCGCGGCCATGGAAGGTATGGCTCACCCGCTGGAGGAAATATCGCTCGGCAGTGATGTGCCTCACGATGAACCTAGGCTCGCGGGCCTCGACCAGCGACAGCACGCCATTGTCGGGAGCGACGAAGATGTAGTCTTTTGTTTCTGCGATGATTGGCCGCCGCGTACTGCCGACTCCAGGATCTACCACCACGACATGCACAGTTCCCGGCGGGAAGAAGCGATACGCCTGGGCGATCGTCCAAGCGCCGTCCAGGACATCATAGGAAGCGACGGCATGACAGACATCGACAATCGTGGTGGGGTGAGTATTCAGCACCACGCCATGCATCATGCCGACGAAGGGATCATGCAGGCCGAAATCAGTGGTGAGGGTGACGATGCGGCTCTCAGCCATGTATTGGCAAAGTAGTCGCGGCCGTGATGCGAGTCAAGCGCAACGGGACGGTAACGGAAGGCCCTGCCGGATTTCTTTCGCTCGGCCGGAGGCAAAGTTGGGCAAGACACGCGCCGTTGCCTTGTCTGGCAACTGACCATCGACCACTGACCACTGCACTACTTTATCTCCACATCCCCTGAGCTGGTGGAAACCTCAACCGTCGGGCCGCCACCGTTCACCTTGCCTTTGAGTTCGTGGTTGCCCATTGAGCCTTGCACCGTAATCGGCAGCTCCGAATGAATCGATCCTGAGCTGGTATGCAGATCGAGGTTGAAGCCGCTATTCGATCCAACTGCCAGACGGATGTTTCCCGAGCCGCTGTGCAACTGCCAGGGGCCGGCCACGCTGCCATCGGCTTCTATGTCGCCGCTGCCGGTGCGCGCATGCACACCACCCTTGACGCCCTTCACCTGGATTCTTCCTGAGCCTGTCTGTACGTCAACATCCCCTGTTCCGGTCAGGCTGGCCTCGATGTCGCCGCTGCCAGTCTGAGCGTCGAACGGCGCGGAGACATTTTCAGCTCGAATATTGCCGCTGCCGGTATGCGCCTGCTGGCGGCCGCCAAGATCGCGCAGGCGGATGTCGCCGGAGCCGGTTTGCGCTTGTACGCCAGAGCTAACGCCTGCGACCTCAACATTGCCCGAGCCGCTATGGGCTTGCACCGCAGTGCTGGCGGGAACCGTGATCTCGTAGTCGATAGCTACGTGCCGCTTCACGTCGTCCGGCAAATTGTAGCCAATGCGAAGGCTGCCGCCGCTCTGCTGAATGGGAGGATTCGATTCCACCTGATGCACCGCATTCTCATTGCCGAAGAACCAGCTATTTTCGTGAATGGTTCCATGCACCACGACCTGGTTGGAGCTTCCAGTCTTGATCGTGATGTCCCCTGAACCGGTGTTCACGTCGAGGCTCACGGCCCCGGAGACCTGCAAGGTGCGATCGAAGTGGCCTCCGGTGCGAGCCAGTGACAGCACCGGAACCAAGAAGAAGGTAAGTAGAACTGCTGTGCGGCGTTTGTGCATGACGCCTCTCCTCACACTGAAGTAAATCGGATTCGAAAAAGGCTGCCCGAAAGGCAGCCTGGGCTAAAACGCTTCGCGATTACTGCTGTAGCACGACCTGATCGCCTTCTTTGAGTCCAGACAGAACTTCAGTCTTCACGCCATTGGAAATCCCGATGTTCACGGCGATCTTCTTCATTCCATCCTTGGCGCTGGGAACAGGAATATCGACCGACGCTTTCTTGTCCTTGTCATACATGATGGCGCCTTCCGGGATCATCAGGACATTGTGGTGTTCGTCCAGGATGATTTCGGCGTTGGCGGTCATCTCCGCCTTCAGTTCGCCGCCCGGGATTGTTGATCGACACGCGCACTTCGAAGGTGGTGACGTTGTCTTTTTCAACGCCCATGGGCGAGATTTTAGTGACATGTCCGGTGAAGGTTTTGTCCTTAAAGGTCTCCACGCGAATGCGCGCGGGCTGTCCCAGGTAGACCTTGCCAATGTCGCTCTCGTCCACCTTGCCCTTCACATAAACTTCGCTGGTATCACCCAGGGTCATCACCAACGTTGCGCCCGAGCCCAGCACCAGTATGGAGCTGACCGCGTCGCCTACTTCAACGTCGCGCGATAGCACAACGCCGTCGATCGGCGCCGTAATGGTGGTATAGCTGAGCTGCTCCTGGAACTGCTTCAGGCTGGCTTCATCTTTCTCCACTTCGGCCTGGGCCTGAGACACCTTTGCCTTGTTGACGACCAACTGCGCCCGGGCAACGTCGCGCTTGTTCACGGCCATGATGTAGCCCCTCTGCGCATCGTCCAGCGTGGCTTGCGAGACAACTCCATCCTTCGACATCTCCTGCGCGCGCTCGTAAGCCCGCTGCAAAGTTGGGATGTCCACACCTTGGGCATCAACTTTGGCTCGCATCTCGTCAGCTTCGGCGCTCTTCAGGTTGGCTTGCGACGAGAGCAACTGCGCTTTCGATGAATTTACCTGCGCCTGAATCTCCACTCGGTCCAGCTCGGCCAGCACCTGCCCCTGCTTCACATGGTCGCCGGTATCGACGTACAGCTTCTCGACAATGCCGCTGGCTTTGGACTTGATCTCGACTTTCGTAATCGGCGTGATCTTTCCCGTGGCCACCACGCTTTTGGCGAGATCGCCCTTTTCAACCTTGGCCAGCTTGATGGGGTCGATTTTGGTGCCGCCGCGCGTCGCCGCCACTGCCACGATTACCAGGGCCACAACCGACGCCGAAACGGCCGTTATGATTATCCAGCGCTTATTCTTGTGGTTCTTAACGTTTGCCACTGCTCCCTCCGCATACGGGCAGCACTTCGTTCTGATGTCTGATACGTCGAGGAATTGGAATTTGTTCCGTTCCGAAGAAGGGAACCGGGGTTGGCGGGTGGCCTCACAAATCCCCCTTTATTAGACCGCTGGCGGGAAGAAATCGATAGCAGAACCTCACCGAAACGTGTGGCTGTTCCAGAACGGAACAATATGCGGCGACGACGATCCAGGTCCCTCGACTCCGGCGAGCAGAATCCTGGGAATAGCCGGTAAGGCTTGGAGATAGCCGGATCCCCAGCGCGCTAGCGACAGCGGGCGACGATCAACGTCATGTCATCCGCCTGCTCGCCATGGCTGAAGCGCTGTACGTCCGCAATGATGGCCTCGAGCATTTCGCCTGCGGACTTAGTCCGGTGAGCTCTGACGCTTTGTATCAGGCGTTCGTCCCCGAATTCTTCGGCTTCTTCACTGGCCGCGGCTTCAGAAATACCGTCCGTATAGATAACCAGGACGTCACCTGCTCCCAGCTGCTGCTCCGCGACGGAACATTCCCATTCCTCAAATAGCCCCAGGACCGTCGCGGTAGCTGGCAACCATGCGACGTCGCCATTCTTACGCAACAGGAGTGGAGGATTATGCCCGCAGTTTATGTAGCGGAGCATCCTGGTCTGATCGTCGTATACCGCGAAGAACATCGTAGCGTAGTGGTTAGTTTCCGTGTTCTTGTAGAAGAGTTGATTTACGGAACGCAGCAATCGGGGCAAGTCTTCCAGCGCCAGCGCATATTGGCTGCGCAGATTCGCCTGCAGGTTGGCCATGAGCAGGGCAGCGGAAATTCCCTTGCCCGAGATGTCGGCCAAGACCAGGCCCAGCTTGCCTGCGCCGAAATCGAGGAAGTCGTAATAGTCTCCGCCGACGGCGCGGGTTTGAATACACTTGCCGGCGCATTCCAGGGTCGGCAGCGACGGAGCCTGCTGCGGCAACAGTCGGCTCTGCACCTGACGCGCGATCTGCATTTCCTGCTCGCTGCGTCGCTCGGCTTCCATGCTCTCGGCCATTTTCTCGGCCATGAGAAATACTTCGCATCGCAATCCCCGCCTGGCTGGCCACCGAGGCCAGCAGCCGCCTGTCTCCTGCGGAATACGGTTCGTCGGAGAGTCGTGGACCCAGGACAATGACGCCCTGCAATCTCCCGTCAGCCGGTCCCACGGATCGGGACCAGGCATTCGGCGTGCAGTGGCTCCATCTGAGTTCCGCGCAATGTCGCCGGATCCAGTTCCAGCGGCTCGCTGCGTCCCGCCAACCGTTCCAGCACCAGCAGCGGCCGGTGGAGAGGTTCAGCGCCTCCGGCGGCGGGCTTCCGGCGTACGCGTGGAGACGTCCATCGCCGGCCAGCAAGTAGACAAACAGCGGCATGGGATGCAGAGCATCGTGTATGTGCTCGTTGCAGCAGGTGCGCCAAGCCTTCGCGGTCAGTCACAGCCAGCGTCTTTGCCGCCAGATTTTCCAGGATCTGTTGCGCGTCGTAGGCGCTGCGGAAAAAAGCGCGGTCCAGCCGGGTGCGCACGCGACGATGCACCTGGGTAGCGCCTGAGATCAGCAAGACGCCGAACGTGGCCCCGATCGGTATCGCCGCCTTCGATCCTGACGCGAAGCGCCGCGCGAATGCCTGTCCAAACCACAGGGTGATGCCTATGGAAATCAGCAGGATCAGGATGGCGAACCCGCGCTCCACCAGCAGGTAGCGCGCGCTGCGCCGCAGCAGTACAGGGATGTCCATCACGCGGTGCTTGACTACCGCGTAGGCGAAGGACAGCGGGAACAGGAACAGGAACGTGCCTCGACGAAAGCTATCCAGAAGGGCGTTTCCATGTTCCCGCACGAAGATCGTGAGGCAGCCGCTGAGGACAGCTCGGGGTGATTCCGACCAGCGTACCCCAAAGCATGACCTTGAGCTTGCGCCGGTCTTCGACATTGGCGGCGCCAACGACAGTTCCACATCAAAGCGAGACTATGCCGAGAATCACCGTGCCATACCCCAACAACGATCCTGGCCAGACCAATCGTTGCGTTGCCTGCAGACCAGGCGGTCGACGAAAAGGCAGCGCGTCCTGTTCGCCATGCCGCACGCCGCCCCAACCCAGACAAGCGCTTAGCGACCAGCAGCGCCCATTTCAACCAGGGAGCCTTGCGATCAATTGGCGAGCGGGTGGGAAAGACGGCAAAGAAGAAGTAGAACAGCTCCGGGAAGCAGGCTCCTGCATAATGCGCTGCGAAAGGCGTACAGGAAATGCAGTAGCCCATGCGGCGCCAGGGCGAATCCGGGCGGCAGATCGGCTTCGGTGATAAATCCGGCGAACATCAGCGCCAGCAGCCAGGCATTGCTGTCCTCGACGCGCAGAAACAGGACTGCCAGACCGACCACCAGAAACAACATGGGGATAGAAGCCGATGACTTGCAGCGCCTTCGCTCGCGCCAGGGACTGCGATATCGCCGCTGCCTTCTGCCGCGCGAAACACCGGAGTGATCACCAGAGGCTGGGGCTTCGCCGGCCGCGTCGAATTGTCAGATGTAACAGGTTCTCCGGGATGAGACGCGTGCCAGACTCCTGGTAGCAGCATCCGGTTGCAGAGCGACCGGCGCGACAACGCTGCGGCCATCGATGGCGATAATGCACGTCCTTCGGCTGCAGGCCAGCCCTCTCCGCCGGGCTATTCGTGCCAGACCCGGGTCACAATCATGCCGGGGCGGAGATGTCTGCGTATCAATACCAATCTCCACCGGAAGGTTCGAGCGCCGGACGTAATACATCCAGGCGACGCTGTACACGACCGTGGCCGCTACTGCAAACAAGACGCGGCCAGGGCCAGCAATAGCGTCCGAAGGTTACGTTCGCGATTTGCGGTCATCACCATAGCTTGGACGGACAGCAACTAGTTTCGGCATAGTGTAGATCATCTCACGCATTGGGCACTGTCGCTCGTTTAGCATGGTATTGCATGACAATATGGAATCGTTCTCGGAAGTGCGGGCCTGACGCGTGATCGGAGTCATTATTCCGGCTCGCAATGAGGCGGACGTGATCGGCAAATCCGTCGCATCGCTCTTGCGGCAGAGCTGTGTCGACGCGCTGCGCATCTTTGTCGTCGACGACAACAGTACCGACGGCACCGCCGAGGCTGTGCGGCAGGCCGCGGCTCAGAGCCCGCAGGGCGAGCGCGTGAGCGTCATCACCGGGCGTGCTTTGCCTTCCGGATGGTCGGGTAAGCTCTGGGCCGTGCAGCAAGGCATCGAGCAGGCCGCCTTGCTCCACCTTGAATTCTTCTTGTTGACCGATGCCGATATCGAGCATGCGCCGGAGAATGTGGCCACGTTGGTTCGGATCGCCGAGACTGGCGATTACGATCTCGCTTCCTTCATGGTGAAGCTGCACTGTCGCAGCCTGGCAGAAAAACTTCTGATTCCGGCATTCGTGTTCTTCTTCTTCATGCTGTATCCGCCGCAGTGGATTCGCGACCCGCGGCGCAGGACCGCCGGCGCGGCCGGCGGCTGCATGTTGATACGTCCCGCAGCTCTCGAGCGCGCCGGAGGCATCGCAGCCATCCGCCAGGAGATCATCGATGACTGCGCGCTGGCCCGCGCAGTGAAGCGATCGGGCGGCAAAGTTTGGCTTGGGACTGGCAGCGGAGACCCGAAGCCTGCGGGCCTACGACACGTTCGCCGAGATTGAAAAGATGGTTGCTCGCACCGCATTCAACCAGTTGCGGCATTCGTCCTGGTTTTGTTGGGGACGGTGCTGGGGATGCTGCTGGTGTTCGTCTTGCCGCTGGTGCTCCTGGCAAGCCGATCCGCATTGCTTGCGGTGATTGGCGCCGCCGCTTGTTTGTTGACTAGCGCCGCTTATCTGCCTATGGTTCGCTTCTATCAACTGAGTCCGCTTTGGGCTTTGACGCTGCCGCTCAGCGCGGCGTTCTACGTGGCTGCCACCATGCATTCGGCCGTTATGTATTGGTCAGGCCGCGGAGGCGAGTGGAAAGGCAGAGCGCAGGATGCTGTGCGGTCACGACACTGAAACTCCGCCGCGAACGATTCCAGCCACGCTCGCGGCCACGATTCTTTCAAGCGAGAATATTTGATTGGCGGCGCAAGAAAAAGGCACGGGGAAGGAGTGCCCCGTGCCATGCGCGCCGGTTAGCGCGCTTTCTCCTGCTGAGGGGAAACTTTAGTCGTTGGCCGCGTTGCTGCTCCGCACATGCTCGTGATCATGCTCGCAAGTCAGAGGGCACTCGCCCAGGATCGGCCGGCAGGACGGATCCTGTCCGATCTCGATCATCTGCGACGGCACCTTCATTTCGCTGAACTGCTCGGCTTCCGTCGAATGCTCCAGTGCGGTGACCGAAGACTTGCCGCTGGCGATCACCTGCGTGACGGCGTCGAAATATCCTGTGCCGACAAATCGCTGATGCTTTACCGCGGAGTAGCCGTGGCTGTACTCGCGAGCGAATTCCTTTTCCTGCACGCGCGAATAAGCGGTCATGCCGGTGTCCTTGTAGGCCCGCGCCAGCTCAAACATGCTGAGGTTGAGCACGTGGAAGCCGGCCAGCGTGATGAACTGGAACTTGTAGCCCATCTCCGCCAGCGCCGGCTGGAAGCGCGCAATGGTTGCATCGTCCAGCTTCTTCTTCCAGTTGAATGACGGCGAGCAGTTATACGCCAGCAGCTTGCCGGGAAACTTCTTGTGAATCGCATCGGCGAAGAGCTCGGCTTCCTTCAGGTTCGGTTGCGAGGTCTCGCACCAGATCAGGTCGCAGTACGGCGCATAAGCCAGGCCGCGGGCGATGGCCGAATCAAGTCCGCCGTGAATCCCGAAGAAGCCTTCCGGCGTGCGCTCGCCGTTCAGGAATATGCGATCGTAGGGATCGATGTCGCTGGTGAGCAGGTGCGCGCTGTCGGCGTCGGTGCGCGCTAACACCAGCGTCGGTACACCCAGAACGTCAGCCGCCAGACGCGCGGCGATCAGTTTCTGTATCGCTTCCTGCGTGGGCACCAGCACCTTGCCGCCGAGATGCCCGCACTTCTTCGCGGACGACAATTGATCTTCGAAGTGCACGCAAGCCGCGCCCGCCTCGATCATCGCCTTCATCAGCTCGAAGGCGTTCAGCGTGCCGCCGAAACCAGCTTCCGCATCGGCAATCAGCGGAACAAACCAATTTATACCGTTCTTGCCTTCGGAGTGATGGATCTGATCGGCGCGGGTCAGCGCGTTGTTCAGACGGCGCACCAGGTTGGGCACTGAGTCGGCAGGGTAGAGGCTCTGGTCGGGATACATCTGGCCCGCATTATTGGCGTCGGCGGCGCACTGCCAGCCGCTGACATAGATTGCTTTCAGTCCGGCTTCCACCATCTGCACGGCCTGATTGCCGGTTACCGCGCCCAGCGCGTTGACGTAGGCGCCGCTGTTCAGCATCTCCCACAGGCGCTCGGCGCCGACGCGGGCAAGCGTGTGTTCGATAGGAAGCGTGCCGCGCAAACGCAGTACATCTTCCGGGGTATAAGGACGTTGGATTCCCTTCCAGCGAGGATCGGTACTCCAAGATTTTGCAAGCTGAGAAGCGGATTCGGTGCGCCGCCATTCGTGATCTCCTATTTGGTTCGAGCGTTCTTCGTAGCGTGTTGCCGAGCACCTTCGGTCAATGACAAATGTTCAGGGCCCTGATCAAACCCAGAACGACATTTGTTCAATATATCGAACAATCATTCCGTATGGTGTACAGACACTAACGGCACATCAAGATCACGCGCAAGGCCTATGTTCGTAATATTGAACATAAATTCATAATCATGTACCATCGAATCGGATTCCCGAATTGGTAAACTGGGTGGGCTATGGCTTCTTCGAGTGATGTTTCTTCCACTGCCGTCGAGCGCACGCTGTTGATCCTGGAAGCGGCTGCGCAACGCGAAGGCGGGATGTCGAATGCGGATTTCAGTCGTAAGTTGAAGATTCCAAAGAGTTCAGCCAGTTACATCCTGCGTACTCTGGAGCAGCACGGCTATCTTCGCCGCGATGGCGACGATGGGCGGTATCGCCTGGGCATGAAGGTTTTGAACTTGTCGCGCGCCGCGCTCGGCGGAATTGACGTCCGCGAGTTGGCGCTGCCGATCATGCGGCACTTGGTCGACCGCATCCACATCACCACCCACCTGGCGATCCTTGACCACGGGGAAGCGGTTTACGTGGAAAAAGTCGAAGCGCCGAGTTTTATCAAGATGAATACCTGGATTGGCCGGCGAATGGAGGTGCATTCCACCGCGGTGGGAAAGGCGCTGCTGGCCTATCTTGACGCGAAAGAGCGCGACGCCATATCTGCGCCAGCGTGGGCTGAAGAAGCTGACCACCCACACCATCACTACGCTGCCCAAGCTGCTACAGGAACTGGAGCGCGTGCGCCAGTTAGGCTATGCAGTCGACGATGAAGAGAACAGTCTGGGCGCGCGCTGTGTCGGCGCGCCTATTTTTAACGGCGACGGCCACGCCGAGGCGGCCATCGCTTCCACCGGCATCATCAACGATGTGCCACGGGACGCGGTTCCACACATCGCCGACATGCTGAAGGAGGCGGCGCGACGCATCTCACATCAGCTGGGTTATCGCGGCCCGTATCCGAAGACAGTGGATGAAGCATAGAAGGTCTCGCCTTATGGTGCGCGCGCTCGCTTCTTGGTTAGGGACTAGATGGGTCGGAAACCGCGGCCACCTGTTGGCCCGAAGTGCCGGTCGTAATGATGAGACGCTTCGGATGCCAACCGTCTACGTCCTTCATTTCAGGTCCGGATTGCCCTGTCTCGTCTAGCCGCCATACGTGGAACATCCCATTGACCCTCTTGTGGTCTTCAAAAACGTAGACTGGATGGGTAACGCCCTCGATGCCCACTTCTTGGGCGCCTTCGTAGGCAGTACGAAATTGCGCATTCAGCTTCATGACCTTTACCAAGTCACGTCGGACATCCGCTCCCGTTTCCAGGCCGAACAGTGCCTTGAGCTTATATCTCAAACTCAAGCCCCGCTCGTTCAGGTCGCCGATGAGCCGGCGGGCAATTGCGATAGAGTCCTGACTGAAGGCATTCGTGTGCTGGTTGTAGTCCACGGCGTCAGTTTGATAGGTGAAGTTAATGGGACGGAAGGCGCCGCCCAGCTCATCTTCTTCTTCGGAAATGCTACGCTCCACTGCTGAGTCCGACAAAATCACCATGGGAGGCAGGTCGGATTTTGGCACGTGTGCCAGCATGGACTTCACATTCCCAATGCCGCCAGCATACAAAATGCAGTCAATCTTATCGGTTCCGAAGTTCTTTCCAATAGCCTGTACGCTGAATGGTCCCATCGGCACCAGGTGTTCGTTGAATCTCTCGTTGTAATCGTCCACTGCCGCTTTGTACGCGTGGCTAAGATCCCTGGCGTAGCTGCCGTTTGTGGAGTCGTCATAAACAATCATGAATCTACGTTTGGTGTGCGACTTGCTATGTTCAGTCCCGTATGCCACGGCCCATTTGGCCTGCTCAGTATTAATGGGAGAAAGCTGCAGTAGGGGAACAAAGTTTGATTGGTCCACGCATTTGGGCTTATCGCCTTTTCCACACTCGGACAGCAACTCGTCGTCGCTGGCGACGGTGGTAATCACCGGAACCTTGGGATTCGCCTCACCAAAGTAGATGGGCAGCGATGCCTCCACCGCCTCGCTATTCAAGTGAGCGATCACCATCACGACGTCATTTCGCGCCACCGGTTCCCTTGCTTTTTGTTCGGCGGTCGCTACGTTGTCATCCGGCAGTTGGTAAATCTCGATCTTGACCGGAGCGGTTCCAACGGTGAGAGGCACTTCGTGCGCCGCCTTCTCAAAGGCGCTGATGGTCTGGGCGTGCGTCTTGTGGTCTGCCAGCACGACGAGAGTGAGGTCTGGCTTGGGGGGGTCGATCATGCGTGCCAGGGGCCATCCGAACACAAGGGCGAAGAGGCAAGCCCACACAATTTCACCTGTATGGTTGGTGGCAAAATGCTTGCACCAGGCTACACTGCGGCGCAGGGTCTCAGGAAAGGTCATAGTTTCTCTCGGGGAGCGGAAGACTAATATCGCAATAAGGCGGGAGCGAGCGTCAAGCGAAGACGGTTGTGATTATGGCAAACATCGCGCCGATGTCAAGGGAAATCTGGATAATTGATAATCGCGGACAGGACTGGCTCGCGGACACGCCTGTGATTGCCACAGGCGTTAAATGCGGGAGGTACGGGAATTAGCGGTGGGCACAAGCATCCGGGACGACCGGCTCATTACGAACTCCGGCGTGCGGGCCTGGCCAAGCCTTCTTCATTCAGCGCTTTCTCAATACTGTTCCACACTCGTGGACTGGGATCCTCCATCGGCACCAGCAGCTTGGCACACTCAGCGATGTAGCGCAGGTCCGCCACCAGATCGGAGCACACCGGGCACGCTTCCAGATGTCCTTGCTCCTCTTCAGTCCCGCCTCCATCGACGATGTAGGGCAGGCTCTTTTGAAACTCCGCACACGTCATAACTGTTCTCCCCCCATGGGACATCCCATCGCTACCGTCTGCCGGCGGCTTTCTCTGCCTTGCTCTGCTTGAGCAACTCGCGCAGCTTCAACCGCGCCTTATGGAGCTGCGATTTGCTGTTGCCGATGGAACATCCCATCATCTCAGCAATCTCATTGTGTTCATATCCCTCCACATCGTGCAATATGAAGACAATGCGGTATCCGGGAGGTAAGCTCTCAACCGCCCGCTGCAAGTTCACGCGGTCGATGGATCCGGCCAGGACATTGTCCACGGTCCCGACATCTTTTCTGGGACCGTCCTCCTGCTGTGGCTCCAGGGTCTCCTCTAGTGAAACCTCAGGCAGTCCCTTCTTCCGAAGGCGCATTAGCACCACGTTGACCGACAGGCGGTGCAGCCAGGTGGAGAATGCCGACTCGCCACGGAACGTCCCAATCTTGCGATAGAGCTGAAGGAACGCCTCCTGGGTGAGGTCTTCCGCCTCAGCTGTATTTCCGGTCATGCGCAGACAAAGCGAATACACGCGTCGCTTGTGCAGGCCGTACAAAGCCTCAAAGCATTCCGAGTCGCCTTGTTGAGCCCGCTCGATTGCTTCTTGCTCGGATATGCCGCTCGCCAGGACCTTCTTGGTTGTCGTCAATGTAGTTTACCCGTGATCCATGGCGGTTAGATGCCGCGAGTTTCGGGGGTGTTGCCTGCCGTGCGCCATCCGCCGCCAATCCCAATGCATGTTCCTCGTGGTAGCACGGTTGGGATGCAGGAAGCAGCCACCACGCCCTTTCAGTACGGGGGAATTTAATGTTAATCGCCGAACCACTAATAGGATTACGCTGCGCAGGCCACTTTAGTCGAGTATGCATTCGACCTGGTTTTACGCGATCCCACGTAAATTAACACGAGAAATGCTTGACAACCGTTAGACCGGGGATAAAATACCCGACAATTGAGGTTGCTGCTCCCGTTTGGTCGATTCGCTATGAACGTCAGCCGTTCCCTAAACACAACCTACAACTATCCTCAGGGCGACGCAATGGACAACCAGTGTCGGCATTCCCGAGTCCAGGTCGTCTCGCGTGACGAAGATGCGGAGTACGTCGAGTGCGTCGAGTGCCGCGAGATCTTCGAATCCAGCGAGTTCCGTGACATGGACATCGAATCCAAAATCCCTACAGAAGAAGAATAACGGATTTAGGTCGAAGCCAACGCCTGCGGTAGAGCGACGCATCGCTGTGTTCGCGCGGTCACCGCAACTTTAGCCCCGCATCCGCCGACAATTCCCAGTCGGCAAACTCTTCGGCGAGAAATCGGGGATAAGCAGCGGCGGCGATCATGGCGGCGTTGTCTGTCGAGAGCTTGCGGGAAGGGAAATGTACGGGCAGACCTTCCTCGGCGGCCGCGCCTTGGAAGGCAGTACGCAGCTCGGAGTTGGCGGCGACACCTCCGGTGACCAGGACCGTTGCGACGTTGTGCTCCCGTGCAGCCGCCAAGGTCTTACCCACCAGGTCATTCACCATCGCCCGTTGGAACGACGCCACCAGGTCGAGTGTTTCAGGATCGCAGGCCGCGAGAACGTCATGGGGCGAAGGACTTGCCAGTTGCCCGAGGACGCGACGTCGCTGCGCGATGCCGGCGCGCAGGTCGTGCGTCTCCACGTAACGTAGCACGGCGGTCTTAATCCCGCTGTACGAGAAATCGACCCGTCGCTCGTCCTTGGCGTGACGGTTTTGGGGGTTGCGATCGGGATGCTTCATCTGAGCGAAAGGAAACTTTACGGCCTGCGGATCGCCGTGCCCGGAGAGAAAGTCGATGAGCGGGCCGCCGGGATATCCCAACTCGAGCAGCTTGGCGACCTTGTCGAAGGCCTCGCCGGCGGCGTCATCCCGCGTATGTCCCACGTCGTGGTACGTCCACGCGTCAGCTTGCCGATGGGCAAGAAAGAGATGAGTATGGCCGCCACTCACCACCAGGGCCAGCACGGGAAATTCGAGCTCACGAACGCCGTTCTGCCGCTCTTCCAGGAGCACCGCGTGAATGTGTCCTTCGAGGTGGTTCACGCCAATGAGCGGCTTGGCCGCTGCATAGGCTAGCGCCTTGGCATAGCTCAGGCCAACCAGCAGTGCGCCGGCAAGCCCCGGGCCCTTCGTCACGGCAAGGGCGTCGATGTTCTCATAGTTCCGGTTGGCGTCCGCCAGTGCCTTGCGGACGACCGGAACGATGGCGCGGAGATGTTCGCGCGACGCCAGTTCCGGCACGACTCCGCCATAAGGCTGGTGGGTGGCGATCTGCGAATAGACCACATTCGAGACCACTTCTTCGCCGGAGCGCACCACGGCCGCGGCGGTCTCGTCGCAAGAACTCTCGATGCCGAGGATGAAGCAATCAGGCATTGATCCTATCTTATCGACTAATGCACTAGAATCCCATCTTGGAGGCGACATGAGACAGGTATTCCGTCGTTCCGCAATTGTTTTCGTGGCGGCCTGGGCCCTCGTCTGTTCGGGGCAGAGCACAAGCACAAGCGTCAAAGACCAATCCCCGGTTTCGAAGCTCGCAGGCGAGAAGGCCGAGGTCAGCAAACTTGATCTGGTGCTGCTCACGGCGAGGATTCGCCTGCTCGAACAGAGGATGGCCCATCCCGAACAGCTAAATGAGTCAGTAGTGAGTATGTATTACAACAAGGCATCACAGCGAGTTGTTGTTAGGTCGTGGGTCGCTCCGGAGTGGAGTGCAGCTGCCAGCCTCGAGACGGCCAAGAAGGAGCTATCCAAAGAGGCCACCGAATACTGCGTTGATGGATTGCTGATGGCAATCGCAGAACTGCCCGACGGGGCGATGTACGTTTCGATGGCTGGCCCCTCAACGCCCCCGAAGAGCTTCTGCGAGGTTGACTTCTTCACGTGGGAAATTAACAAAAAGGGTGATCTGGGGACAAAAGATGTTGCAACGTTCGAAGATGGCGAGCTTCGTCTGAAGTGAAGGAGCATGCCACCAACCTCGTTCGCCAGCTGCGGCAGCGCGGATTCCAGGCTTACTTTGCCGGAGGCTGTGTTCGCGACACGCTGCTGGGCTTGGTTCCCACGGATTACGACGTGGCCACCGACGCCACGCCGCCCGAAGTGATGCGCATTTTTCCCGAAACATATGCCGTCGGGGCGCAGTTCGGCGTTGTGCTGGTGCCCGCGCCAGAAGACGTTCCCGTTCCGCCAACTCCGTCCGAGCACTCGAACTATGTCGAGGTTGCGACTTTCCGCAATGACGGCGCTTACTCCGACGGGCGTCATCCGGATCAGGTGCGCTATTCGAAGGATCCCAGGGAGGACGTGCAGCGCCGCGACTTCACCATTAACGGCCTGTTGATGGATCCACTCGACAGTGATCTTGTGCTGGATTTTGTCGGCGGCCGGGACGACTTGCAGGCCGGCGTGGTTCGCGCCATCGGGGATGCGGAGTGCCGTTTTCAGGAAGACAAGCTGCGGATGCTGCGCGCGATACGCTTCGCGGCGCGGTTTCAGTATGTGATCGAGCCACGGACGTTCTCTGCGATTCAACAGCTCGCTCCGCTGATTGGGCAAGTCAGCCGCGAGCGCGTCCGTGATGAGCTGACCAAGATGCTCACCGAAGGCCACGCGCGCCGGGCGTTCGAGTTGCTCGACGCCAGCGGTCTGCTGCGCGAGGGACTGCCGGAAATCGATCGCATGCATGGCGTCGAGCAGCCGCCGCAGTTTCATCCTGAAGGCGATGTATGGATTCACACTCTGCTTCTGCTGGAAAAGCTGCCACCGAAATGTTCGCCGACGCTGGCCTGGGGAACACTGTTGCACGACGTAGGCAAGCCGCCGACGTTTCGGGTTGCGCCCGACCGCATTCGCTTCGACGGACATGTGGAGGTTGGCGTACGGATGGCGGAAGAAATCTGTCGCCGCCTGCACTTCTCCAACGACGACATCAGGCAGATCGCAGCGCTAGTGGCTAATCACATGCGTTTTGCCGATGCCGAGCGTATGAAAGCGTCGACGCTGAAGCGATTCATGCGCCTGGCGAAGTTCGACGAGCATCTGGAATTGCATCGCATGGATTGCCTCAGCAGCCATGGGAACCTGGCCATGTACGATTTCGTGCGCCAGCGTCTGCAAGAAAGTTCCGAGGAAGAGATCCGGCCGGCTTTGCTGTTGACCGGACGAGACCTGATTCAGCTTGGTTACAAGCCGGGTCCGCGGTTTCGCGAAGTTTTGGCGGCAATCGAGGACGCGCAGCTGGAAGCGTCATTACGCACCAGGGAAGAGGCGCTGGAGTTTGTGCGTCGCGAGTTCCCGCTCACCAGCTGAAAGCAACCTAGTAGCACATCTGACGAAGAGCGAACGCCGCCGCTGGTCTACAATGTATCTTCAGTCCCATGCAGCACGCCAGCGCAACCCTGAGAAAGATTTTTCGCGAGACCGTGCGCCGAGACGGCAACAGCGCGCCGCTGCTGGCTTGGCCGCTCGCCTGTGGCGCCAAGACAGCGGAACGGACCCATGCGATCAACTTTGCGGCGGGCGTGCTGACCGTTTCCGTTCCCGACGAGGCTTGGCGTCGTCAACTGCAGAGCTTTAGCGCGCAATACCTGGCCGCGCTTAACCAGATCACCCCCGACCCGATCAACAGAATTGAGTTTGTTGCGGTGACCAGCACCAAACGCTGACCCACAGGGAATTTATGGTTTCCGAAAAAGATGTTTCCTACGTTGCGGATCTCGCGCACCTTGACCTGACGGACGAGGAGCGCCTGCGTATGTTGAAGGACATGAACTCGATTCTGGGTCACATCGACCGATTGAATGAGTTGGATACCAGCAACGTGGAGCCGATGGCGCAAGTGGCCAGCCGTTATGGCGAGCGTAATGACGAGGCCGGTGGTTTCGCGTTTGCCATGCGTAGCGACGAGCTGCGTCCGTGTCTCCCGCGCGAAGAGGCGCTGAGGAATGCGCCTGTTTCCGATGGAACTTTCTTCAAAGTTCCTAAAGTGATTGAGCGCCAGCCATGAACCTCGACTTGCTCACCATTGATTCCGCGCGTACCGCAGTGCTGGAAAAAGAAACGACCGCCACCGCGCTCGTGGACGATTTCTACCAGAAGATTGAGGCCGAGGACGGTGCGATCGGCGCATATCTCACGCTGAGCAAAGACCGGGCCTATCGCCAGGCTGCGCGCATCGACGCCCTTGCCGATAAGGGTGACGATCTTCCGCCGCTGGCGGGGGTGCCGGTCGCGATCAAGGATGTCTTCACCACCAAAGACGTGCGCACAACGGCGGGATCCAAGATTTTGACGGACTTCATTGCTCCTTACGATGCGACCGTCGTGTCGCGGCTGGAGGACGCCGGCGCGATCATCCTGGGCAAAACGAATTGCGATGAGTTTGCCATGGGCTCGTCGAACGAGAACTCCGGCTTCCATCCGGTGCACAATCCGCGCGATCGATCGCGTGTGCCGGGAGGCTCGTCTGGTGGTTCCGCGGCCACGATTGCCGCGGGAACTGCGGTGGCTTCGTTAGGCTCCGATACCGGTGGCTCCATCCGTCAGCCCGCGGCGTTCTGCGGCGTTGTCGGCTTGATGCCGACCTACGGCCGCGTCTCCCGTTATGGCCTGATTGCGTTTGCCTCGTCGCTGGACCATCCTGGGCCATTCGGCAAGAGCGTTAAAGATGCCGCGCTGATGTTGCAGGCCATTGCCGGGCGCGATCCGCTCGATTCCACCACCGCCGACGTCCCAGTTCCTAACTATCGCGAACAGATCGGCCAGCCAGTCACGGGCATGAAAATCGGGGTTCCGCTGGAGTACTTCGGAGAAGGCATTGATCTGGAAGTGAGCACTGCGGTGCAGTTCGGCATTGAGGAGCTAAAGAAAGCCGGCGCCGACATTGTTCCAATCTCTCTACCTCATACGCCGTACGCCATACCGACGTACTACGTGATCGCGACAGCCGAGGCGTCGTCGAATCTTGCGCGCTACGACGGCGTCCGCTATGGTTTGCGCGCCCGCGAAGGAAAAACGCTGAGCGAGATGTATCGCCGCACTCGCGATGCTGGCTTTGGCGCGGAGGTGAAGCGCCGCATCATGCTGGGAACCTACGTGCTGAGCGCCGGATATTACGATGCCTATTATCTGAAGGCGCAACGCGTGCGCAGCCTGCTGGCTCGCGACTTCGACGAAGCATTCGCCAAGGTCGACGTCATTGTTACGCCAACGACGCCCACCCCGGCGTTCAAGCTGGGCGAGAAGGCGGACGATCCGCTGGCCATGTACCTCGCCGACATTTTTACCGTGACGGCTGATCTGGCGGGCATTCCGGGAATCTCGATTCCCTGCGGCAAGAGCAAAGAGGGATTGCCGATCGGCATGCAGATTCTGGGAAAGCATTTTGATGAAGCGACGGTGTTGCGGGTCGCGCATGTCGCCGAGCATGCGCTGGCGGCGAAGGTATACTAGGCAAGCTGATTGCGCCCGCGGAAGGCAAAGTCACGCTGGATTCGGTTCCGGAGCTGGCGGCGTCGCGCCGCGTACCGTCGGACGACCGGTTAGGGCAAAATACTCATCATGGACATTTACTTCCTACGCCACGCCAACGCCGGCGAAGCGAGACTAGATCCCACCAAGGACGAAAAGCGTCCGCTGGATAAGCTTGGCATCGCGCAGTCCCACAATGTGGGACGTGCACTGGCCGCGTTGGATGTGACCGTCGATGCCATCATCTCCAGTCCTTTGCGGCGCGCCACACAGACTGCAACAGTTGTGGCCAACGAGATCGGCTATGAAGAGAAGGTGGTTCTCGATGCGGCGCTGCGGTCCGAGGCTACCTACGAGGAGTTTCAGGAATTGCTGCGCCGCCACAGCCGTAAGGAGGCGATCCTAGTGGTGGGCCACAATCCCAGCATGACAGAGTTTGTGAATAAACTGCTGGCGGGTGAGGCCGCTTCCCCTGTGATCGAAATGAAGAAAGGCGCAATCGCAAAAATAGAGGTGGGGCGGCAGGCCATACTCAAGTGGTACGTGCCGCCTAAGGTTGTGGGCTCGATTCAGCAGGCCTCCGCCAGCAACTCGCGTCCGAAGACAGTCTCGAAGTAATCCTTTTCCTGTTCCACCGCCCACAACTCCAGCTCGGTTCCTTCCGCAGCTCGCGGGGTCAGCAGCAGGCGCACTTGACCATCCTGGTGGAGGCGGACCTTCAACTGGCTGACAGCCGCGCGGCGGCCCTGATCAAGCGCTCTTGCCAAGCGCAATAGTGCGACGGCCTTGGCGACGTGGATCTGGTGGACGCCTGGCAGGATGCTCATCACGCGGTCGTTCGGCGTGGGCAGTGACTTGCCGACGTAGCGGGCGACAGCGGCGATGATGCGGCGCTGCAGCGGCGTGTAGCCGAACAGCTCCGAGTTGGAGATGACGTAGTACGTATGGCGGCGGCGCCCGGAGCGGTTGATGTACGCGCCCACCTCATGCAACATGGCTGCCGCCTCCAGCCAGTCTTTGTATTCGGCGGGGAGTTGGTGCACTCTTTTCAGGCGCTGGAAGAGCTGTAACGCCAGGTCCCGGATGCGCTGGGCAAATTGCAAGTCAGCGCCATAGTGTTTGGCTACGGCTAGCAGGGCGTCGTGCCGCTCCGACTCCACACGTTCGCGCATGGCCGTACTGGCGTTGTAGTCGGCCATCATTTGCGCCAACAGACCATCGCGCAACCCCAACGGGAGATAGCGAAAACTGGGCAACTGGCAAAGCTGCATCAGCTCGGCAAAAACCATGGTGCCGGCCACGATGATCTCGGCCCGGCGTGGACCGATGCCGGGCAGAGCGCGTCGCTGGGAGAGATTGCGCCGGCTAAGTTCCTTCAGTAGGGAAGCCACAGCGGCCTGGGGCACGGTGTGCGGTTTGCTCTCATCGTAGCCGCGCACCTTGGCGGTGTAGAGGCCCGAGAGCGCAGCGGGCGTGCCCGACGTGGCCAGAACTATCTGGAGTTTGGCGGCGATGATGCGCTTGCGGATGCGGGACACTTCTCGTTGAATGACGCCACGCATCTGTTCCAGCTCGATTCGCCACGGGGGATCGTGGTGGAGGAAGGTCTGGGTGAGACGTACGGCGCCGATCGGCAGGCTCACCATGTCGTCAATGTGGCCGCAGATGGAGAGCGTCAATTCGCAGCTCCCACCTCCGAGGTCGATGAGCAAGGCGCGCTTCTTGGAAACCCGAGCGCCAGACAGGACGCCGAGGTGGATGAGGCGGCCTTCTTCCAGGCCGGAGATGACGTCAACCTTCCATCCGGTGGCGGAGAGCACCCAATCGCGAAAGGCGCGGCCATTGCGGGCGTCACGCAGAGCGCTGGTCGCGACCACGCGTACGCGGTCGGCGCCGTAGGATTGCGCCGCGCGATGAAAGCGCCTAAGCACGCGGAGGGTGTGGGCCATCGCCTGTGGGTCGAGTGCTCCGCCGGCGAAGACGCTCTCGCCGAGGCGCGTCACTTCGCGTTCTTCGTGAAGCTCCTCAAGGCGGCCGCGCACGGCCTTCGCGATCTTGAGCCTCACCGAGTTGGAGCCAATGTCGACCGCGGCAAATGTGGGCATGCGCGCTAAGAGGATATCAGTTGAGTCAGGACCCGGGCAGCCAGCTTTTCCTGTGCTGATAAACTCGTGTTTATGCCGCCGGCCAGCGAGCGCTCTGCCGCTCCGTTTGCATCGAAGCAACCCGCTGTCTCCGGGTTCGGAGTGTCGCCTCGCGGGCACAAGCTTCTACTAATTCTATTGACGATTGCCGGCGCGGTGTTGCGTTTGCTGCATCTGGGTGCCAAAGGCCTATGGCTGGATGAGCCCGCCACGGTCGCGATTGCCCGACTGCCGTGGCCGGAGTTCCAGCACATCTGGTGGTACGGTGAAGCCAGCTATCAAGGCGCTTACTTCCTGCTGATGCGGGGTTGGCTGCACCTGGGTCAGAGCGAAGCGTGGATACGTCTGCCGTCGGCGATCTTTGCCATCGCGTCCATTCCGCTCATCTATATTGTGGCGCGCCGATTGGCGGGCGAGACCGCGGCCCTGGCTTCAGCCGCATTGCTCGCCCTCAGCCCCACCCACGTTTACTACTCGCAGGAAGCTCGCGGCTACCCGATGGCCATCCTGATGGTGCTGGCGTCGGCATGGTTCTTGGTGCGCGCCGTCGAGGAAAATCGCGAGCGCGATTGGCTTTTGTGGACGGTGTGCAGCGTATTGGCCTTTTATACGCACTTCTTTGCTTCGCTCGCCCTGTTGGCTCAGGGCTGTTCTCTGCTGGTGCTGCAAAAGCCGAATCTATTGCGGCGCATGTTCGTCCACGGCTGTCTGCTGCTGGCGCTGGCCGCGCCTGGACTGACATTCGTCCTGCGCGTGCCGGCGCATACGACTTCGTTTCCCTGGATGCCGCAAGCCACACCGAAACAGGTGCTGCATCTGGCATTGTTTTTCGGAGGCGCCGGCGAAAAGCTAGTCCTTTCGGCAGTCTTGTGGATGGCGGCGGGGCGGGCGATCTGGCGCGAACGCAAAGACGGGCCGGAGATCTTCTGGCGCGGTGCTCTGCTGATCTCCTGGGCATTCGTGCCGGTGTTGCTGATGGCCCTGATCTCGCTGTACAACCCTGTCTTCGTGCAGCGCTACATGATTTTCTGTTTGCCGGCGACCATTATGCTGGCTGGCCGTGGCATGGTTGCCCTGCCGAAATATCATTTGGGTTTCTGGCTCGTGCTTGCCTTGGCTGTCAGCTCCATCGTCAACATCTTCATGGGATACCGAAAGCCGCGCGAAGACTGGCGGAATGCCACGGCTGCCGTGCTGGCCGCAGCTCAACCCGGAGATGCGGTACTGATTTATCCGAACTTCGCGCGCCCGGGCTTCGACTATTACTACGATCTGCATCGGTCGACTGCTCCAGATGCGCAGGTGTTCGGACGCTTCTATGACAGTGGCGCGGATTATCGCGAGTTCGAACAGCCTTTCGACCGCGACCCCAGGACGTTTCCTCACGTCTGGGTTGTGCTGCGTGACGGAAGCCCGGTGCGGGACTACACGCCGAATATGGAAGCAAAATTACACGCTATCTTTGGCGAGCCGCGTTCGCTAAAGTTCGAAGGCTTAACTGTGCTGGAATTCAGCCACTGATCTGCAGGTATTGGGCCGCGCCCTATTTCGGCTTCCGCAGGGTGAAAAGAAGAAAGGTGTACTCCAGTCCGAACGGCTCCCAGCGGATAGGTTTTTCTTCGCAACTCAAGTCGACCTCTCCCGTCAGTTCAAATCCAACAGATCGAGCCAGATCGAGAGCAGCCTCAATTTTGAATCTGGAGAAAATCTTAATCGGCGTTCCGTGGGCGAAGTGGCCCTCGGTGTCGATGGGATCGGCGTAATAGTCGGTTGAGGTAATCAGCAGGCCTTGCGGCTTTAGCAGGCGATACATCTCGCGGAAGTACTCGTGCAGCGGAACGCCGTGTTCGATGACACTGAGGCAGGTGATGGCGTCGAAGAAGCCGTCGGGGAAGGGAGTACGAGTCAAGTCGCCCGGCATGTAACGGATTGGTCCACGGCGCGTGGGGGCGGTGAAGTCGAGGTTGATGCCGTACAGATCTCGATATCCATACAGAAACAATGCCGGCAGAACGTTGCTATAGATTTCTGCTCCGGCATCGAGGATGCGGGCTGAGGGACCGGTGCTGGCGAGGATAGTGGTGACCGCGGCGAGGTGGTCCCAATTTTTTTCTGCCCCGCGATGCAACGGAACGTGCAGCCCCTTTCCGTTCGCGAGCGCGGCTTCCCACTCTGATTTGTTTTTCAGCGTTCCGTTGGCGATGTTTGGACCGGGAGATTGCGACAGAGTGGCAGCTCCAAATTTCATTCGCAGGTAAAGACGGTAGATTGCGCTGGGACGCAGAACAATCCCTTTGACGCGGCGCAAGAAGCGGCGCGACGCGGGAACCTTGGGAGTTGATGGTTGGTTCGGATTGGCCAAACTAGGAAGATATCCGGCGAGCGATTCTGTTGCAACCGGCATCGTTTGCCGCGACGCTGAAGCGGCGACCTGACACAAAGCGGAAGCAGCTATAAGACGACTTCGGTTACATGCGATCCAGATCGTTGTGCCCGACATGGTCAGCGTCACTTGCAGTATTCTGAAAGTGCCCGTGCCTGTAGGCTGCGAAACCCACGGAGCCGGGCCTTCATCTGAGCATCAAATAGTCGATGGCCGAGGAATCCCGACAATCTGAACACGGATCTCTTAGCTCTGTTCTCAAAGAGGAAAAGCAGGAGTTTGTTCGTCCGGCGTCGCGCGAGTCGAAGCTATCGCTGGCGGTGCGGGCGCTGCGTCATCGCAACTTCCAGCTGTTCTTTGCCGGCCAGCTCATCTCGCTGATCGGTACCTGGATGCAGACCGTGGCGCAGTCGTGGTTGGTCTATCGCATGACCGGCTCGGCGCTGCTGTTAGGCGCCGTCGGCTTTGCCAGCCAGATTCCGGTGTTCATCATGGCCCCGGTGGGTGGCATCGTCGCCGACCGGCACAATCGCCAGCGTGTCGTCATCGCAACCCAGATCACGTCGATGATCCTGGCAGGGATTCTTGCGGCGCTCACGCTTACGCATCGTGTGCACGTCTGGCAAATCATGGTGCTGGCGTCGGGACTGGGCGTGGTGAATGCGTTCGACATCCCTGCGCGGCAGGCATTCCTCATCGATATGGTCGGGCCGCGAGGACCTGATGAATGCGATCGCGCTGAACTCCTCCATGTTCAACGGAGCGCGCATTATCGGGCCGGCGATTGCGGGAATTCTGGTCGCGTCGATCGGTGAGGGCTGGTGCTTCTTCGCTAACGCGGTGAGTTATATTGCGGTGATTGCCGGGCTGCTGCTGATGCGCATTGAGCATCGTGCGAAGCTGGCGACGCAAGGTTCGCCGCTGGAGAATGTGCTGGAAGGTTTTGCCTATGCGCGCAATACCGGACCGGTTCGCGCCATCTTGCTGATGCTTGGTCTGGTGAGCTTCGTAGGGATGCCGTACACGGTGCTGATGCCGGTCTTCGCGGACCAGATTCTGCATGGCGGCGCGCGAGGGCTGGGAATTCTGATGGGTGCAACCGGCGTGGGCGCGCTGCTGGGCGCGGCCAGCCTGGCGGCGCGGGTGGGAGTCCGAGGGACTGGGCAGGGTGATTGCGATGTGTGCGTGCGGCTTCGGTCTGAGCTTGATTCTATTTTCGTTTTCCAGAATTTTTGGCTATCGACGTTCCTGTTGCTGCCGGTTGGATTCTTCATGATGGTGCAGATGGCTTCATCCAACACGCTCATTCAGTCGATGGTGCCGGATCGGCTGCGCGGCCGGGTCATGGCGGTCTATTCCATGATGTTCATGGGAATGGCGCCGTTCGGCGCGCTATCGGCGGGGGCGGTGGCGCATCATCTCGGCGCACCCTGGACGGTGGCAGTGGGCGGCCTGGCTTGCATGGGGGGAGCGATTCTGTTCTGGATGCATCTGCCAACCATTCGCAGCGAGACCCGCGAACTTGTTCTGGCTCAAGGAATGACCGGTGGATCGCCGGCGGAAGAAATGACCAGCCGGGGCCTGTCGTAGCGGAGAAGACCTGGCGAAGAATTTAGTGAGTGGTGGTTGCCGGGTCGGCTTGTGGGTGCTGCTGCCGCTGGCCACGCCCAGACGGCGCAGTCGGTCGCGGGCTTGCGAAGCTTCGATGGAGCGCGGATAGCGCGTGATCAGGCTGTTCAACTCACGAACTCCGGCGTCGCGTTGTCCTAACTCCAGCAGCGCGTAGCCCTTCTTTAGCTGCGCCGCCGCCGCCTTGCTGCCGCCCGGATATTGCTCCAGCACCTTGTCGTAGTCCTTCACCGCCGCTTCGAAGTTGCCCTGGCGGTATTCGATGTCGGCAATGTAGAACTGCGCGTTGGCCGCCAGATCGGTGTTCGAGTAGTACTTGAGGTAGTCGCCGAACTCCTGCGACGAGAGATCGTACTTGCCGGAGTTGTAATCGCGCAGGGCGTTGTTGTAGAGAACATCCGCGGGAGGCGCAGCGGAGGCATCGCCCGCTGGCGGCGCCGCGTTGGCGGCGCCGGTTGGAGCCGGGGTCATGCCCGGCTGACCCGCCGGCAGGTTCTGTCCGCCCTGTTGCATGTTGTCGAGCTGTTTGCTGACCTTCGCCAGACGCGACTTCAGCTCGTCCACCGAGTCGTGCAGCGACTGGATCTGCGTGGAGAGCTGATCGATCTTGCCGCTGTTGTCTGCGGTCAGACCTTGCATCTTGTTTTGCAGATCGTTGACCGTAGCATTCATCTTGTTGACGCTGTCGGCGCTCTGCTCGATGAGGTTTCTCATCACGCCCATGTTCATGTCGACGGACTGCTGCAGGCGCGCCACCTGGTCTTGCAGCGACTGAACCTGGGTCTGCAGTTGCACCATTTCTTTGTTTGCGGCAAAGCCGGGAACTCCTGCCGCCAGCATGATGGCCGCGATGGCGAGCCAAAGTACGGTATTACGAATTTGCATATCGTATGTCCCCAAGAAAACTCCGGTCGCGTCTCTAGAAGAGACCATGGTACGCCGAGGGTGGCACCATCGGGGAGAGAAGCGCAGGGGCGGCGTCAAACCGATCTCCCCGCCGCCCATCGTGCTATCGCTCGACTACTGATAAACAAAATGTCCCCGCCGGTTTTGCGCCCAGCAGGCATCCGTGCTCTCGGTGCAGAACGGCTTCTCCTTGCCATAGCTGATGGTGCGGATGCGGTCTGCCGGAGATCCCCAGCGAGATCAGTGCCTGCTTGGTGGAGTTGGCGCGATTGTCGCCCAGCGCCAGGTTGTACTCGGTCGAGCCGCGCTCATCGCAGTGTCCCTCGATGAGGAACTTCATGTTGGGATGCTGCTTCAGGAAGCTGGCATCGGCCTGAAGCACCTGCTGATACTGCTGCGTGATGTCGTAGCTGTCGTACTCGAAGAACACGTCCTTCATGCTCTGCGCGAACAGCTGCGCTTCCGTCTGGTTGGTCGTCGTGGTCGCGGTGGTGGCGGCCGTCGTTGTCACCGTGACCCTGGCCGTCGCTTCCTGCGTGCCGCTATCGTTTCTTGCGACCAGGCGGTAGGTCGTCGACTCCGCCGGCGTTACCGTGCGCGAGCCACTGGGATCGACCTTGCCTAACTGATCGATGCTGACATCGGTGGCGTAGTCGGTCTTCCAGATCAACGTAGTCGATTGTCCGGCGGTGACGGTGTTGGGATTGGCGGTCAAGGAAGCAGTCGGCGCCGGAGCCGGCGGCGGTGGTGGCTGGCGGAGGCGGTGGCGGCGTCTTCTTGCCGCAGGCACTCACCATCAGGACTACAGCCAACGCGATCGTGATCTTGCTCCATCGATTTCCTGTACGCTTCAACGCTTGTCCTCCGTTTCAACGCGAGAGCACTCGCAGCAGTTCGCTACAGGGCCGAAGTGTGCTCCTTCTGCCGCCCGTCCTGCCCAGATAATCTGCAACCCATTGTTAACAAAGCTTTTAATTGCCTTCCGACAAATTGTTCACGTGTAACAAATAGCGACGCTCGTTAGAACCCATCGCACATCCACCCTACTTGAAGCTCCAGTTTGGCTGCGAATTTTCCCCCGACGTAGTGAGTTGCCGCTGTTGGCTGCCATCGGCCAGCATCGTCCAAATCTGCACCTTGCCCGTGCGGTTCGACTGAAACACGATGTGCCGTCCATCCGGCGCCCACGACGGAAAATCGTTACGCCCGCCGTCATGCGTCAACTGCGCCCATTGTTTGCTGGCGACGTCCATGATGTAGATGTCACTCGCGCCCGGCGCGCCTGGGCCATAGTGCCGCACCCAGGCAAAGGCCAGGAACTGCCCATTCGGCGACCACGACGGCGAGACCGCATATCCCTGGTCCGTCATGCGGCCCACGTTGGTTCCGTCCGACGCCATGGTGTAAATCTGCGGCAGCCCGGTTCGCCCGCTCACCCACGCGATCTGCGCGTTCGTCTTCGGGATTCCAGGTCGGCGAAACGTCTGGACCTTTGCTCTCGGTCAAGCGGCGGACATTGCCGCCCAAAGCACTCACTGCATAGATTTCGCGTATTGCCGGTGCGCGAAGACGAAAACGCAAGGTTCTGTCCGTCCGACGACCACGCGGGCGAATAGTTGTCGCCTCCGAAATGGGGGAAGCTGACCAGTCGGCCAAGTTCGAGCGAGTACATCAGGATCTGCCAGCCATCTTTGGTCACGCCGGAGAACGCCACGCGCGAGCCGTCCGGCGAAACGTGCGGCGACAGCGCAATCGATCCCAGATGCGTCAATTGCTTCTGGCCTGCGCCGTCGTAATCCATCTGCCAGATTTCCTTCGAGCCGCCGCGCGCACTGACGAAATAGAGCTTGGTCTCGGCAATTCCCTGCACGCCGCCGCCCAGGCGAAAGATGATCTCATCGGCGAAGCGATGCGCGATCAGCCGAGCGTTGGCGTCGTTCGCCTCCTCGCGATACTGCTTGCCGAGCACCTGCGGCGATTGCGGGTTCTTGGTGTCGTACAGCCAGCCCTGGACATTGAGATACCCTCCCTGGGCACCAAGGTTGCCAAAGGCCAGCATACTGGCGTTTGGCGGTGGGCTGCTCCAGTCGGCAAGATGCACTTCCTGCGGCGCGCCCGGAATCGAAGTGGGATAGAAGCTCCGCGAGACCATGTCGAAAATGCCCGCGGCTTGCAGATCGTTCCCCAGCGTAGTGTTGAAGGTCGCTGAAAGGTTCTGCGTGCCCGTGTCGTTGGTGACCAACTTGAAGTCGGGCGCGGCGAGGCGAATCTTCTCGACCCCAAGACCCGTGCCGGTGCGAATCCAGTCCTGTGCCGGGAGAAATGCGGAAAGCGCGAGTACCAAAGATAGAATTACGGCGAACCGTTTCATGGTGGTCAAGTCCTAATGATGCTCCTGATGCTCCGATGATGCGACTGAGGCTCCGATATCACAGCTCCGAAGGGCGACATTTGCGTTAGCCGTGGGCTAAGCCCGCGGTCGCGAACAATCTCGACATGAGCCGCGGAGCGGCGGCACTATCCGCAGCGCGCTATCGCTTGTAATCGAACCAAAACTCCACGGCCACATACCGCCCCGCGTACTCCGGCGGCAGCGGCCCGAAAGTGTCAATTCTCTGCAACGCCCGCATCGCCGAAAGATCCAGCGACGGAATCCCGCTGGACTGCTCCACGCGAATGTTCTCCGGCGCGCCTGCGCGCGTGATCTCGAAGTAGATGTAGACTCGCCGCGCCGTGTCGATGTTGGGATCCACTTCGTACTTCAGCCAGTTCTCCGAAACTTTGCGCCGCACCGCATCCACGTACCAGCCAAAGCGGCTGCCAAAATCGCCCGTGCCTCCGGTGAAGCTCAAGTCCGCCTTTGGCGCCGCCAGCCGAGAACGAACCATACGGTCCGCTGACCGGACCACCTTCGCCAAAAGGAATCTTGTTGTCTTCCACCTTGGCGACTTCCTTCGGCGGCGGCTTCTTCTGAACGGTCTCGTGAGGGCCTTCGCGTTTGGCCTCAGGCGCGGGAATCGGGATGGCCTTCGGTTCCTCCTTCGGAGTTTCCTTGGGCGGCGATTGCGCCAGTCCCTTCGACTGGTTCGCCAGCACGTTCTGCGTCTGCGTCGGCGGCGCCGGCAGCGGAATGCTGCGTAACCAGCGTCGCGCTCATCGCGCCGCCTCCGCCCGTTGTTCCGCCCCAACTCTCGCCGCGCCCGACCGGGAATCAGATATCCGAACAGCGCCAGCGCGAACAATGCAACATGCAGCACCACTGAGCCCATCAGCGGGGACGCCGACGTTGCCCTCGGCCTGAAAAATGTCAACGTCGGCTGCCATTCTTCTCCAGCGGTTGGGTAACGATGCTCACGTTGCTGATGCCGGATTGCTTCACCGCGTCCATCACGGTCGCAAATGCGCCAAAGGGCACGTTCTCGTCGGCGCGCAGGTAAACCGACTGGCCCTCGGGATCGCGAATCTTCTGGTGGATGCGTTCGCCGATCTGGTTGATGTTGATGGGCTGGTTGTTCAGAAAAACATTCTGATCGCGGTCGATGGTGATCACCAGCCGCTCTTCGGTAATTTCTTTGACCGTCTTGGTGTGCGGGACGGCGACCTCGATACCCGACTGCAGCACCGGCGCGGTCACCATGAAGATGATCAGCAGCACCAGCACCACGTCGACCAGCGGCGTGACGTTGATGTCGGCAGAGCGACGATCTGCGTGCGGCCTTGTGCGTTGGTGAACGCCATTACCGCCGCTCCACCGCTTGCCGGCGTGCGGGCCGTGCCGGCCTGCGCGCGCTCCACTTCGTTGATCAACTCCAGGCTGAAGTCGTCCATGCGCGCGCCGAACTCGCGAATGTGCTGGGTAAACATGTTGTAGGCGATGACGGCGGGAATTGCGGCGAACAGTCCGGCGGCCGTGGTGATCAGCGCTTCGGAGATGCCGGGCGCGACGGCGCGCAGAGTGGCCGAGCCGGCGGTGCCCAGTCCGTGAAAGGCGTCGATGATGCCCCACACCGTGCCGAACAGTCCGATGAACGGCGTGACCGCGCCGGTCGTGGCCAGCCACGGCAGCCGGCTTTCCAGCCGCGTCAGCTCTTCCGAAGCCGCGATCTGCGTGGCCCGCTGCAATGCCGTGATGCGCAGGGGATACGACGCCTGCTTGCGCAGCTCGTTATAAGCGCCTTCGAAGACGGCGACCAGCGGGCTGGGCCTGAACTGCTCGACCACGGCAGCGACGTCGTTCAGCCGCTCCGACTTGCGAAACATCCGCATAAAGCGATTGCTCTGCACCCGCGCCCGCCGCAACAGTCCCCACTTGGAGAAAATGATGGCCCAGGAAGCAAGGCTGAACAGTCAGCAGGATGACGAGGACGGTCTTGGCGACCGGACCGCTGGTTTCAATCAGACCTGAAATTTCACCACCGATGACCGCAGCGAGCAAAGAAGGGAACACATTCATGAGACGAAACAGGCTCTACTTTCGTTACCTGCATTATAAGCATTGGATCCGGCATGGGCGTGTTGCGCGATGAGGTTCCTGTGGAGTAAACCAGCTGTCAGCTTTCAGCCATCGCCGTCAATTCCCGGTCTCTATTGGCTTCCCGGTCGTCGCCTTTCGCTTTTCGATAGAATGCCGCCATGATTCCGTGAGCCGTTGAACTGAGCCCGCGAGGGCGGCATTTGTGTTAGCCCCGTGCGGAAGCCCGGGGTAAGGCGTAATAAAAAGGCTCGAGTCCCGTAGGGACGGCGCAAAATCTGACACAAGTATGCGAGTGACAGCCGCCCTAGCCAAACGGAGGGCTAGAGACGGAGCACCGGCGAAGAGTTACAGAGAAGAAGCGATCCGCACGGATAGCTGACGGCTGCTCGCTTTACTGCTAGACTTCGGCTAACTGGACAAATCATCGTGCTCCTCGAACTGCGGGTCGAAAACTACGCGGTCATCGACAATGTCGCCGTGGAGTTCGCCTCCGGCCTCAACCTCCTGACCGGCGAAACCGGCGCCGGAAAATCCATTCTCATCGATGCGCTCGCGCTCCTGCTCGGCGACAAGGCGTCCAGCGATGCGGTCCGCCACGGCACCGAAAAGGCGACTGTCTCGGCGGTTTTCGAGGCTGGCCCTCCGGCGCTCAATGCCGTTCTGGAAGCCAATGGAATTGACGCTGAGGATGGCCAGATCATTCTTCGCCGCGAGATTACCGCCGGCGGCAAGGGCCGCGTCTTCATCAACAACCAGCCCGCGACGGTGACGGTGCTCAAACAACTTGCTCCGCATCTTGCGGTGATTCATGCGCAGAACGCGGCCGTGCTGGCCTTCGACGCCGGATCGCGTCTGGCGCTGCTGGACAGCTTCGCTGGATGTGACGGTTCCTCAGTGGCGAAAGCGTTCGAGAGTTGGACCGAGGTGCGGCATCGCATTGCCGATCTGGAGCGCGACGAACACGATCGCCTGCGATTGCTCGATCTGTGGACATATCAACGGAAAGAGATTGCTGACGCGCGCCTCCAGCCGGAAGAAGACACCAAGCTGGAAGCCGAGAAGCGCGTCCTGGCCAATTCCGAGCGCGTGCGCAATGCGGCGAAGGCCGCCTACGATGCGCTGTATGAGAGCAATGCGTCGGCTGCGGCTTCGGTTCGCGCGGCCACGCGCCAGATCGAAGAGCTGGTGCGCTTCGACGAGCGGTTTCGCGACGCCGTGCCCGAATTGGAGTCGGCGCGCATCACCATCGAAGACATTGGTGCGCGGCTGCGCGATTACGCAGAGGACATAGAGGCGTCGCCGGAGCGTCTTGCCGAAGTCGAAGACCGGCTGGCCGTGCTCGACCGCCTGAAGCGCAAGTACGGGCCGAAGCTGGATGATGTGATCGCACTGGGCGATGAGCTTGAGCGCAAGCTGAACGAGATGGAGAACAAGGACGAGGTGCTGCGCAAGCTGCGCATCGAACTTGCGGCAGCGGCGCGAGCAGTACCTCGAAGCGGCGCGAACCCTGTCGCGGCATCGTTACGAGGCGGCGCACAAGCTGGAGAAGCTGGTCGAGAGCGAGATCAACGAGCTGGCGATGAAGGCGCGCTTCAAAGTCGAAGTCAGCGGCATCGACGAGGAAGGGAACTGGACGGCCCGGGGCTTCGATCAGGTGCAATATTTGATCTCGGCCAATCCCGGCGAGCCGCTCGGGCCGGTGGATGAGATCGCCTCCGGCGGCGAGCTGTCGCGCGTGATGCTGGCGCTGAAGACCAGCGTGGAAGCGGGCCACAGCAAGACGTGCCGGTCGAAATGGCGACGACTCCCACCCTTTCGCAAAAGAGGCGAAAGGATGGGGCACCCGAGGATTCACACCAGCGAACGCTGGTCTTCGACGAGATCGACAGCGGCATCGGCGGACGCGCTGCCGAGGCGGTCGGCAAGAAGCTGAAGCAACTCTCGCGGACCAAGCAGGTGTTGTGCATCACGCACCTGCCGCAGATTGCGTCATTCGCCGACCAGCACTACCTCATCGAGAAAAAAGAGACCGGCGGCAGGACGAAGACCTCGGTGCGTCCCCTCGACGCCGAAGAGCGCACCCGCGAAATCGCCCGCATGATAAGCGGCGCCAAGCTGACGGACACCTCGCTGAAACATGCCGAGCAGATGCTGAAGAACAGTGGCCAGTAGCCAGCAGCTAGTTGGGCCGTTGAGCGGGACTTCATCAATTCAGATCGCGCAGGCAACGACACTGAAGTCGCGCCGCGCTCGAATTTTCAGGCTCGCGGCTCGTAACTAATTGCTGCCTATTTTATCGCCCCATCTTTCCCCGCAAGCCGGCGCAGCAGGCCGATCTGGCCGGCGTGATAGCTCTCGTGAAACTGGAGACGAGCGAGCGCATCACCGATTGGGCCTGCCAGGGGCGGACGATTAAACTCTTCCGGAACGTTGCGCGACAATTCCTCTTCCGAGATCGCGGACAGCGCCGGAATGAGTTGCTGATGGGCATCGCTCAACAGTCCACGCAAGGTTGCCAGATCCAGATACTTGCTATCGGGGCCGGGTTTGCTGCCGCGCTGGTACGTGGCGACTTGTGCTCCCTCCAGTACAGGTGTTCCGCCGACCACCTTCAGCATCATGCCGCGATAAAGCACAATGTGGCCGAGCACCCAGTTCAGACAGTTGCCGCAAGGCACCGGCTGGACCAGGCTTTCTTCCTCGGTGACATCTTGCAGATTCTTACTGATGGCTCCGTAGCTGATTTCGTACATCTTGGCAATGTCGCTGCCCGTCATAATTGCGCTCGCTTTCATTGGGGTTTGTTTTGGGCTCGATTGTATATGGCCGGAAAGACTTACGGCGCTTTCCAGTAATTCAGTGCCTCAAATTCTGCCCTTCCTACATCCAATATTAAAGGCGATGGCGTTATTGGGCCTTCGCCATTGGCTGCGGAATTTGCGCTATAGAAGTGCGCCTGGCGCCGCTCCGGCCCGTTAGCTTGGTGGTTACCTCGCTGTTACAATAAAGTAATCACGGGGAAACTCAGGCTCCAATTCGTATACTGAGTGTAGGACGGCATGAGTCAATCTAAAGCGAAAACCTTACTGTTACTGAAGCCGCGAGGCTTTTGCGCCGGAGTGGTGCGGGCTATCGACATCGTCCGCATTGCGCTGGAAACCTTCGGCGCGCCTATCTACGTGCGCAAGGAAATTGTCCATAACCGTTATGTGGTCGACGAGCTGACCTCGAAAGGCGCTATTTTTGTCGATAGCGTTGACGAAGTTCCGGCCGGCGAGCGGGTGATTTACAGCGCCCACGGCGTTGCACCCGAGGTTCGGCAGGCCAGCAAACTGCGCGAGTTGCGTGTGATCGACGCGACCTGCCCGCTGGTGACGAAGGTCCACGTCGAGGCGGTGAAGTTTGCCCGCGAAGGTTATTCGTTGATCCTCATCGGACACCGCGATCATGACGAGGTCATTGGCACGCTGGGCGAAGCTCCGCTGGTGACTCAGGTTGTGGACGCGCCGGAGGACGTCGAAGATCTGCACGTGGCCGATCCGGACCGTGTCGCCTACCTGACGCAAACGACGTTAAGCCTGGACGAAACGACGCACGTAATCGAGGCACTGCGGAAACGTTTTCCCAACATTCAAGGGCCGCATGCCCAGGATATCTGCTACGCGACGGAAAACCGCCAGACTGCCGTGAAGGACGTTGCTGCGGAATGCGATCTGCTGCTGGTGGTCGGCTCAGACAACAGTTCGAACTCCAACCGTCTGGTCGAGGTCGCGCGGAACCTAGGGACGAACTCGCATCTCATCGAGAACTATCGTTCCATCCTGCCAGAGTGGCTGGAGAATGTGAACACGGTCGGCCTTACTGCTGGAGCTTCCGCGCCCGAAATTCTGGTGCAGGAAGTGGTAACTTTCCTGGAGGAACAGGGTTTTACCGATATGCGCGAGATTGAAGTGATGCCGGAGAACGTGCGTTTCGGATTGCCGGCCGAAATCGTGGAGGCAATCGGCGCTGCGCCTGCGATCTCGTAGGGTTGGTGCCCCAGGTTCGCGTCCCGTTTTTTGACACTTAGCCTGGGCCATAACGCGATGGATGGTGGCAAAGCAAGAAGCAATGGCAGACCCTTCTAATCCAGCCGAAATGCGTTTCGGCAAGATCGACGACATCAAGAGCCGGGTAGCGGCCGCCATCGATGCTTCGCGGCAATATCTCTTCAGCATCCAGGACCGTGAGGATGGTTATTGGTGTGGCGAGCTGGGCGCCGATACCACCCTGGTTTCCGACTACATTCTTCTACATCGCTTGCTGGGGACAGAAGACGCCGTGCGCACGCAGAAGTGCGCGACCGAGATACTGAATCGTCAGAATCCGGACGGCGGATGGCCGATCTATAACGATGGCCCTTCGAACATCAGCGCCTCTGTTAAGGCATATTTCGCGCTCAAGATGGCGGGCTACAGCCCGGATCATCCTCAACTGCGGAAGGCGCGCGAACGCATCCTCGCGCTGGGCGGCGTGACCGCAGTCAACACCTTCACCAAGATTTATCTTTGCTTTCTCGGACAGTACGATTATGACGCGGTGCCAGCGGTTCCGCCCGAGATCGTGCTTTTCCCCAAGTGGTTCTGGTTCAATATCTACGAGATTTCTTCCTGGTCGCGCGCCATCCTGGTGCCGCTTTCCATCGCGTATGCGAAAAAGCCGTTCAAGAAAATTTCGCCGGAGGAGGGCATCGACGAACTCTTCGTGGGCGGACGCACCAAGAGCGAACTGCGGCTGCGCTGGGACAAGAAACTGATCGGCTGGCGAAATTTCTTCCTGGTGCTCGACCGGCTGATTCACTTCTTCGAAAGAGTGCATGTTCGCCCGTTGCGTTCGCGTGCGCTGAAGGTGGCGGAAAAGTGGATGCTGGAGCGTCTGGAGATGAGTGACGGCTTGGGCGCGATCTATCCCGGCGTCATGAACTCCATCATTGCGCTGCGCTGCCTGGGATATTCGCTCGACGATCCGCAGGTCATCCGCGCGATGGACGAGTTCGAAAAGCTGGGCATCGAAGAAGAGACCACCTTCCGTATGCAGCCTTGCATGTCACCGGTGTGGGACACGGCTTATGCCGTGTTTGCGCTGGCGGAGAGCGGAGTCTCGGCCAGCGACCCGCGCCTGGTGCAGCCTTGCGAATGGATGCTGAAAAAGCAGGTCACTCGCCGCGGCGACTGGTCCGTGAAGAATCGCAAGGCGGCGCCCGGAGGATGGTACTTCGAGTTCAACAATGAGTTCTATCCCGACGTGGACGACAGCGCGCAGGTGCTGCTGGCGCTCAGCCGCGTCAGGACCGGCAACGAAGTCTATCAGGACAAGTCGGCGCGCCGGGCGCTGGAGTGGATCTTGTCCATGCAGTGCAAGAACGGCGGTTGGGCATCGTTTGACAAGAACAACGATCGCATGGTGTTCCAGGAGATTCCCTTTGCCGACCACAATGCCATGCTGGATCCGGCGACGGTCGACATCACGGGGCGCGTGCTGGAGTGTCTCGCCAGCTACGGCTATTCACAGAAAGATGAGCCCGTGCGGCGCGCGTTGGAGTTCGTGAAGCGCGAGCAGGAGCCTGATGGTTCGTGGTTTGGACGCTGGGGTGTGAACTACATTTACGGGACGATGCTGGTGCTGCGCGGGCTGGAAGCGATCGGCGTCGACTATCACGAGCCCTGCGTACAGCAGGCGGTGGAATGGCTGCGCATGATGCAGAACCCAGACGGTGGCTGGGGTGAAACGTGCGGATCGTATGACGACGCCAACCTTAGGGGCATTGGGCCGAGCACGGCATCGCAGACAGCCTGGGCGGTGATGGGACTGCTGGCCGCCAACGACACCCGCAGCGATTCTCTTCAGCGCGGCATTGCTTATCTGCTTAAAACGCAGCGGCGCGATGGAGGGTGGGACGAATCGCTGTATACCGGGACCGGTTTTCCGCGCGTGTTTTATCTGATGTATTACATGTACCGCCAGTACTTTCCTTTGCTGGCGCTGACCACGTATACCCGAGCGACAGCGGTGCCGGAAGAAGAACGGCTGCGCATCGTGCGCGGAAGCTAGTAGTCAGTTGCCAGTATCGCAATCGCCAGTTGCCCACTGCTGAGCGGCGCTGTGCTGCGCATGTTCACGGGATCTACGGTGTCTTCCCCTGAGCACCGACTGCTGGCAACGGCCATTCGGTAGTGCCGCTGGCAACTGGGTACTGGCAACTGGCTACTGATCATGAAGTGTTTTGTTACAGGAGCGACCGGGTTTCTGGGAAGCCATGTGGCGCGCCAACTCCAGGCGCGCGGGGCCGAGCTGCGTTTGCTGCTGCGTCCCACCAGCCGCCTCGACAACATTGCTGACATCCCTTCAGACCGAGTAGTAGGCGATCTTCGTGATCTTGAGTCGCTGCGCAGAGGCATGTCCGGCTGCGAGTTCGTCTTCCACGTTGCAGCCGATTACAGGCTATGGTCGCTGAATCGCCAGGAACTCTACGATTCCAACGTTGAGGGCACCCGCAACATCCTGCAAGCGGCGAGAGATTGCGGCGTGCTGCGGGTTATCTATACCAGCAGCGTTGCCACTATGGGATTCGGCAACAATGGCCGACTCACCGACGAGAAATCGCCGGTCACGCTCGACAACATGATCGGCGATTACAAGCGCAGTAAGTTTATGGCCGAGCAGTTGGTGATCGAGGCCGGACGTGGCGGACAGAATGTGGTGATGGTGAATCCCGACGACGCCGGTCGGCGAGCGGGACATCAAGCCGACGCCGAGCGGGCAGATTATTCTCGACTTTCTGCGGCGGAAGTTTCCTGCCTATGTTGACACCGGACTGAATCTGGTAGACGTCGTGGACTGCGCCGAAGGACACCTGTGGGCGATGGAGAAGGCGCAAGCCGGCGAGCGCTACATTCTTGGCGGCGAGAACCTCACTCTGAAGCAGATCCTGGACAAGCTGGGCGCGATAACCGGCTTGCCGTCGCCCAGGATCAAGCTGCCCTACGCGGTGGCGCTGGCGACTGGCGTAGTCGACACTCTTGTGGTTGGCAAGATGCTGAGGCGCGAGCCGCGCATAACCATCGACGCGGTCCGCATGGGACGCAAGAAAATGTTTGTGACCAGCGCCAAGGCGGAGCGCGAACTGGGATGGAGTCCGCAGCCGGTAGATGGGGCTTTAAGGCGCGCGGTGGAGTGGTTTCGGGCGAACGGCTATGTCTAAAGGCAGTTGTCAGTTGTCGGTTGTCAGTTGCCAGTGGGACCGGAGGTGTTGAGCAGATCCAAACCCGTTGCGGTCATTGTTGCTATGCCGGTGGAAGTCGCGCCGCTGCTCGCCGGCGTGAAGCCCGAAACCGTGAACGGCGTCAATCTGTTCGTAATGCCGAATGCGGTCATCGCCGTCGGCGGTATTGGCGAAAAGTTCGCGCGCCGCGCAGCGGAAGTGGCGGTTGAGTTTGCCCAGCCGAAAATGTTGGTCTCGGCGGGCATTGTGGGCGCGATCTCGCCCCAGTTGAAGGTGGGCGATGTTGGACGTATCCGCGAAGTAGTGGATGTTGCGAGCGGCACAAGATATCCGGCGTCGGGTGTTGGCGAATGGGTGCTTGCCACTTCGCAGGATGTGAGTGGCGCCGCCGAGAAACATGCACTGCTGACCAGGTTTGGAGCTGATGTCGTGGACATGGAAGCCGCTGCCGTAGCGGAAGTAGCCAAGGACCGCGGATTGGAATTCGCCGCGATCAAGTCGATTTCCGACGACGCGGAATTCGATATGCCACCGCTGAACCGCTTTATCGATGACGGCAAGTTCGACACGCGGCGCTTTCTGATTTACGTTGCGCTTCGCCCGCGATGGTGGGGAGCGCTGGGAAGGATCAAGAAGAACAGCGAAGTTGCAACGGAGAACCTGTGCGCAGCTGTGAAACATCTAATTGCCAGTGGTCAGTGACTAGTGGCCAGTGGCTAGAAAAGAAATTGAACGCCGCTGCTTTTCCCAATTCACTGGAGGGATTCTAGTCACTAGCCACTGACCCCTAGCCACTGAAACAAATGTCGGTCGCAACACAATTCGGGAGCACGATCCGGCAAGAGTCGATCCCTTCGACGATGCTGGCCGCGGTCTATCGGGGCATTAACGACATTCGCATGGAGACCGTGCCTGTGCCTCAGATCGGCCCCGGCGAGATTCTGGTCCGGGTGCATACCTGCGGCGTCTGCGGGACCGATCTGAAGAAAATTGCCACCGGATCGCACTCAGCACCCAGGATCTTTGGACACGAAACGACCGGGACGATTGCGGCCGCTGGCGACAAGGTTGCTGGGTATCGGATTGGCGACCGGGTGATGGTCTTCCATCACATCCCTTGCGGCGACTGCTATTACTGCCGGCACAAAGTCTTCGCCCAGTGTCCTACCTACAAGAAAGTTGGGGCGACGGCAGGTTACGAAGCCAGCGGCGGGGGGTTCTCCGAGTACGTCCGCGTGATGGATTGGATAGTGGGGCGGAACGGCGTGGTCCGCATCCCCGATGGCGTCTCGTTTGAGCAGGCCTCGTTCATTGAGCCCGTGAACACTTGCATGAAAGGAATTGAAACGCTGGGACTTACGCCAGGCGAAACCGTCCTGGTGATGGGCCAGGGGCCGATCGGAATCATGCTGGCGGTGCTGGCCCGGCGGCGCGGCGCAAGGGTGGTTACTTCCGATTTGCTTCCGCAGAGGCATACAATAGCTAAAGGGTTTGGTTTGGAAGAAAACATCGATGCTTCCACCTCCGATGCCGTACAAGCCATCAAGGAACTGACGGAGGGTCGAGGGGCCGATGCCGTCATTTTGGCAGTAGCGGGTAATAGCTTGATCCAGCCGGCGCTGGAAGCGACGCGTCCGGGAGGACGGGTATTGCTATTCGCGCAGACCCAGCACGGAGAAGCTAAGATCGACCCCGCCGCGGTTTGCGTCGATGAGAAGAGCCTTTTGGGTTCTTATAGCGCTTCCGTGGATTTGCAGGCCGAGTCAGCGCGATTTGTTTTGAGCCGGGAAATGGATCTGGAGCGGCTCATTAGCCATCGTTTTCCGCTGGCGGAATCGGTGGAGGCCTTGCATCTGGCCGCCCATCCCAAGCCGGACTCGATGAAAGTAGTGATTCAACCGGGCAGCGAATGGAAGGACCACTAGAGTGAAGGGACAAATGACAGCGGCTGTCCTCTATGGCAAAGAGGACGTCAAGATCGAGCAGGTGCCAATCCCCAAGTTGGATGAAGGGGAAGTGCTGGTCAAGGTCCAGGTGGCCCTGACCTGCGGTACCGACCTGAAGGTATATCAGCGGGGCTACCACGCCCGCATGATTGTGCCTCCGGCGCTGTTCGGTCATGAGTTGGCTGGTGTGGTCGAGGAGATTGGTCCCAACGTCAAGGGATTCCGGAAGGGAATGCGCGTGGTGGCGTTGAACTCGGCGCCCTGCGGCATGTGCTTCTACTGCTCCAAGCACCAGGAAAATCTGTGCGACGATCTGCTGTTCAATAACGGAGCTTACGCCGAGTACATTCGCATTCCGCGCCGCATTGTTGACACCAACATGCTGGCCATTCCCAAGCATGTGAGCTTCGAGGAAGCCGCAATGGTGGAACCGCTGGCCTGCGTGCTCCGCGGCCTGCACGAGACCAAAATGGAGATTGGCGATACCGTGGCCGTGATTGGCGCCGGCCCTATCGGCCTGATGTTTGTGCAGGTAGCGAAGCTGATCGGTTGTAACGTGATCTCAGTGGTGAAGCGGGATTCGCAGGTGGCTGGAGCGCGGCGCGTCGGCGCCGACAGCACGGTCCAGATAACAGCGGTGGACGATCCGGTGAAAGCCGTGCGCAAGCTGACTCACGATGGGCGGGGCTGCGATGTGGTTGTTGAGGCGGTAGGTCGTCCGCAGGCTTGGGAGTGGTCCATCGACATGGCCCGCAAAGGCGGCACCGTGAACTTCTTTGGCGGCTGCGCCAACGGAACCACGGTCGCGTTGGATACCCAGCGGCTGCACTATAACGAGCTGACGCTGAAGGCCACCTTCCATCACACGCCGGAAACCGTGCGCAAGGCGTTCGCTCTGATTTGCGAACGGAAGATCAAAGGCACCGACTACATCACGGGCGAAGCGCCACTGTCGCGGCTGCAACAGGTATTGCGGCACATGCTGAACCGCAACGGCGACATCAAGACAGCGATTATTCCAGGGACATAAGAACCAGTGGCTAGTGGCTAGTGGTCAGTTTGGCGTATGCCCAAGAATGATCGAATACCGAATCTTTTCGCCTTCGCTCCTATTAGCACTTGGCGCGAGGTTTATCACGGGCGATGGGACAAGCTAAGAACAGTTCAACGGATTGAGTTCGTAGTAGAGCTCGCATTTTTCATCTTGTTTTTTGGGGTAATCGTCTGCGCTGCGTACTTGCACAATGCCAACTTTGTCGGTCTTGTCCTGGCATTCGGAGTGGTGGGCGCTCTTCTCGGAGGATTCTTCCTTTTGCTGACGCGTAGCATCCGTTGAATCTAAATTCGGGCACCCCGTTCTAGCCTGCCTTTGGCTAGACTAAGGCGGGGTGGTACCCGGTACAATCTTCCTGATGTCGTCAGTTCCCACAGATAATCGAGTATCCTTCGCGCGGCCGGATTCTCTGGCAAATGTGGCTGGCAATCCCTGCCGCCGGAGTACGCCATTCCCGAGCGTGCGCCGTCGCTGGAGGAAGCACAACAATACTGCTCGCGGCTGGCCCATTCGCATTACGAGAACTTCTCGGTCGTCACCTGGTTTCTGCCTAAGCATCTGCATCAGCACTTCTACAACGTCTATGCCTATTGCCGGATCTCTGACGATCTCGGCGACGAGGTGGGCGACCCGCAGCAATCGCTGGCGCTGATGGACGAGTGGGAGGCGGAGCTGAATGCTACTTACCTAGTTTGGTCGAGCTGCCGCCGGTTGATGTGCGGCAGGATGTCGAGAAACTGCAGACCGAATCCCTGGCGGGAAATAAAGTTAGCCCGCGTCATCCTGTATTCATCGCTCTGCGCGAGACGATCCGTGAGTTCGATATCCCGCGCGCGCCCTTCGCCGATTTGCTGACTGCATTTCGCCAGGACCAGACCATCACGCGCTATCCCACATTCGAGGACGTGCTCGGTTACTGCAAGAACTCCGCCAATCCGGTGGGCCATCTGGTGCTGTATCTGTGCGGCTATCGCGACGCCGAGCGGCAGCAGCTTTCCGACTACACTTGCACTGCGCTGCAATTGGCGAACTTCTGGCAGGACGTTGCAGTCGACTACGGAAAGGGACGAATCTATCTGCCGCTCGAGAGTCTGGCGAAGTTCGGAGTCAGCGAGAGCGACATCGCCGATCGCCGTGCGACGCCGCAGTTTCGCGAGATGATGAAGTTCGAAGTGGCGCGGGCTCGCGATTGGTTCCGCAGAGGCCTGCCGCTGGCCGGCAAGGTGGACAAGCATCTGGCCATCGATATTGAGTTGTTCAGCCGCGGCGGCTTGGCGATCCTGGATGCCATCGAGCGGCAGGACTACGACGTGTTGAGCGCCGGCCCGCTATCTCCAAGCCGCGCAAGCTGTGGCTGTTGGCGCGCGCGGCGGTGGGCGGGAATTCCCGGAAGGCGCTCCGCTTCGACCGGAGCTCGGGGTGGGAAAGGCGCTGTGAGCGAACACCCGCTACAGTTGCGGGCGGCGTACAGCGTTTGCCGGCACATCGCCCGTTCCGCCGCCAAGAACTTCTACTACGGCTTCCTGCTTCTGCCTCACCGCAAGCGCAATGCTTTGTCGGCGGTGTACGCCTTCATGCGCCACGCCGACGACATCTCCGACGATCCTTCGATTCCGGCCGAGCAGCGGCGCCAGAAACTGGAAGAGTGGATGAAGGCGCTGCGCCGCGGTGGTGGATGGCGAGACGCACCGACGATCCGGTGCTGTTCGCGCTGGCCGATTCGCAGAAGCGATTCAACATTCCCCTCGACGCTGCTGGAAAAGCTGGTGCAGGGGACGGAGATGGATGTCCCGGCCGAAGCGCAGGTCGTGCCGCAGCTGCAATACGAAACCTTCGATCAGCTTTACGACTACTGCTATCACGTAGCATCGGTCGTCGGGCTGGTATGCATTCGCATCTTTGGTTATCGCGATCCGCGGGCGGAGAAGCTGGCGGAAGAGGTTGGAGTGGCGTTTCAGCTCACCAACATCCTTCGCGACGTGAAGGAAGACGCCGGATCTGGGGCGGGTGTACCTGCCGCGCGAGGATTTTGCGCGCTTTGGAATTGAGCGTTCAGGCGCTGACCAACGGCTCGGCGCCGGCGTCGCTGCGGCCGGTGATGGAGTTCGAGGCGCTGCGGGCGCGCGGGTATTATCGCGCGGCGGAGGAGTTGTTGCCGCTGATCGACGAAGACAGCCGGGCGGCGCTGGGGACGCTGGTGGAGATTTACCGGCGACTGCTGGAGAAGATTATTGCCCGCAACTACGACGTGTTTAGCGAGCGAGTGCGCCTGAGTGCAGCCGAGAAGCTGCGCGTGATGGCGCAAGCTTTCTTGCGATCGAGATGAGTGTTCGCGACAGACAATTCGCGAGGCGCGCAGCAGTCGCCATCATCGGTGGCGGACTGGCGGGGCTCGTCGGCGGGCAGCGCGCTGGCCGATGCGGGATATCGCGTCGATCTGTTCGAGCGTCGCCCATACCTGGGTGGACGCGCGTCGTCGTACGAGTTGCCCGGCACCGGCGAAGTGGTGGACAACTGCCAGCATGTGCTGCTGGGCTGCTGCACCAATCTCATCGACTTCTATCGCCGGCTTGGCGTGGAGCAGCAGATTCGCTGGTATGACGAGATCACGTTCATTCTGCCGGGCGGCAAGTCGTCGGTGCTGAAGCCGGGAGCGCTGCCCGCGCCATTTCATGCCGACGCCATCGTTTCTGGAATCAACGGTGCTTGATCTGAAGGACAAGCTGGGTATTGCGCGCGCGATGCTGGCGCTGGTGCCCAGCGCTACCGAAGGACGATGGCGAGAATTTTCGGGCGTGGCTGGAGCGGCACGGACAAACGAAGCAGGCGATCGATCGCTTCTGGGCGCCGGTGCTGGTGAGCGCGCTAAACGAAGAGCTGGAGCGGACTTCGGTGCGTTATGCAGCGATGGTGTTTCGCGATTCGTTCTTGAAGTCGGCGGAGGCGGGACGCATGGGTATACCGGCGGTGCCGCTGTCTGATCTGTATGGGACGGCGGCTGGGTACATTGAAGCGCGCGGCGGGAAAGTGCATATGCGGGCGGCGGTGGAGTCGTTTCGCCACGAAGGCGACGGCGTGCGGCTGTGCGTCGGCGGCGAAGAAGTGCGCGCCGACTATGCGGTGCTGGCGACGCCGTTCAATGGCATCGAAAAGCTGCTGGCGGGAACACCTGAGATGGCGGCGCTGCGACGCGACGCGTGCAGCTTGCAGAGCTCGCCGATCACAGGGATTCATCTGTGGTTCGATCGCGAGATCACGCCGCTGGAACATGCGGTGCTGCTGGAGCGGACGATCCAGTGGATGTTCCACAAGTCGAAAATCCTTGCTACGCGCAGGGATTCTGCGCCGAGCGGGAGCTATGTCGAGCTGGTGGTGAGCTCGTCGAAGTCGCTGGTGGACAAGGCGCGTCAGGAGATCATCGACCTTGCGGTTCGCGAGCTGGCGGAGTTCTTTCCCAGCGTGCGCGAAGCCAAGCTGACCAAAGCTACCGTGATTAAGGAAGTCCATGCGACGTTCTCACCTGCGCCGGGCAGCGATGCGTTCCGCCCGTCGCATACAACTCCGTGTCCAAGGTTGTTCCTGGCAGGCGATTGGACTGCGACCGGCTGGCCGGCGACGATGGAAGGCGCGGTGCGCAGCGGCTACGGCGCGGCCGAGGCCTCAGCGGAAAAAGGTTTCTCGTGGCGGATTTGCCGGCCAAGGGATTAATGAGGTGGTTTGAGCGGTCGCGGCCGCGACGGGCGCTGAAGATTACGCCGGCAATGCCTGGAAGCGGTTTACGAGATGTAAACCGAAGAACATGACCGTTATGAAACGCTGCAACCGATGACATTCCGGAGTGACTTGACCGACGCCCGATGGAAAAACATGTGCATGTATAGACCAGGTGTGGCTCGACCCACGCGAGCATCATCTTCAATCCGCCCTGCGACAGTTCCAGTTGGCAGCCGGGGCTATCTCGACCGCTGGTCGTAAATCCCGACGGAAGCCGGAAGCGGCTTGAGAGAAGTTGCCAGGAACACGATCAATATCTTGCCGAGCGATCATGTGCGCAGAACTGCCGAAACGGGGCCTTCCTTTACGCGGCCTTGATAGTAGCACGATCTTACACATCGCCGTGATCGGCGTGAGCTTCGAAGCGGCCGCACCAGCAACGAATCCAACGATTAATTGTCTCCTGTCCAGGACATCTTCCTGGTTGGCGCATCGCCTGGTGCTCCGCCGGCTATGCGGTCAGGAGCGGGCTCCGCTTGGCTGGATGACGTTCTGAAGATCGGCTCATCTGACTATACCCATCGCTGGAAGATTACTGGGAGGGGGTCATGAGGCTCTCCGCTTTGCCGGACCAATCCATTACGCAATGTGACGTTACTTAAGCTGCACTCGCTCGAGGTTGGGAATGGAAATTTGCATTTTGACCGTCATTCGACGTCATGCGTGCCCGAGTGTGGCGCGGCGTACATTACCTGCGCCACAATCGAATTCCAGCAGCGGGCAAAGCGGTCCCTCCACTCGGACTGAAGTCCTCGGTCGGGATGACACGTTAGAGAGGGACCGCCAAAGAGGGATCGCTCGTTCGCAAGATCCAATTTCTTAGGCCGTGGCGGCGACGAGCTTTGACGGTTCTTCGTTGAAGCGCACCGAGACCAGCTTCGACACGCCTGGCTCCTGCATGGTGACGCCGTAGAGCACGGGCGCCATGCTCATGGTTTTTTTGCTGTGGGTGATGATGATGAACTGCGTTTGCAGCGCTCATCTCGGCCACCAAGCTCGGTGAAGCGGCCAATGTTGGCTTCGTCCAGCGGGGCGTCGACCTCGTCGAGAATGCAGAACGGGCTGGGCTGATACTGGAAGATGCCGACCAGCAGCGCCAGCGCGGTTAGCGCTTTTTCTCCGCCGGAGAGCAGCAACACATTCTGCAGCTTCTTGCCCGGAGGCGAGGCGACCACGTCGATGCCGCTCTCCATCGAGTTTTCCAGATCGGTGAGACGCATGAAGCCCTGGCCACCGCCGAAGAGCTTGCTGAAGGTGCGGGCGAAGTTTTCGTTGATGACGTTGAAGGCTTCTTCGAATTTCTGCCGCGAGATCACGTCGATTTCTTTGATCGTGTTCAGCGTGTTCTCGATGGATTGCAGCAGGTCCTGGCGCTGGGTCTCCAGGAATTCGTGACGCTGCGCCGTCTCCTTGTATTCCTCCAGCGCCATCATGTTCACCGGGCCCATATTTTCCAAGCGCGTGCGCATCTCGCGATAGGCATTGTCTTCGTTGGTCAGCTCGTCGCCAGAGATGACGGGGCAGGGAATCGTCGGCCATGAGTTCGTCGCGCTGCTGGCTCAGCTCCTGCACGCAGGTTTCGGCCATGTGCTGTAATCGGATTGCACGCGGGCCTGCGCGGCGGAGAGTTCGCCACGGCGGTCGCGGGCGGCGTCCAGGGCCTCGCGGGCTGACTTCAGCGCGTCTTCCAACTCCACAATGCGAACGCGGACGGCTTGCAATTCGTCTTGAAGGTCGCGATCGCGCCCCTGTGCAACATCGCGCTCGGCAGTCCATTCGATGACTTGCTCGGCCAGACGAACGTTCTCCGATTCGCGCTGCTGCTTTTCGGCGGCCGCGGACATCAAGCTGCGACTTCAGCTTGGAGAGATGGGCCGAGACTTCCGACAGCATGGCCTCGATGCGCTGCACGGCAAGCATCGCCCCCCGCCGGCGTTCTTCCAGGGTGGCAACGTTGGCACGGACCTCGCTGGCCAGTTGCGCCGCTTCATCGCGCTGCTGGCGCAGGGATTCCAGATTGCTCTGCGCGGTTTGCATCTCGGCTTCCAACCCGCGCTGCTTCTCCTCCTGCCGGAAGAGATCGCCGAGTTGTTCGGTGATGAAAGCCTCGCCCTCAGTGTGTTCTTCGCCGACGCGCTGGAGTTCGCTTTCGTAAGTGGTAAGCCGCTCACGCACGCGCGTCATTTCGCTTTCCAGTTGGCGCAGGGTGTGTTCGGAGGTCATGGCCTGACGCTCGGACTCGCGCTTCTCGTCTTCGAGACGCTGAAGCAGGTCAGTGAGTTCAGCGATATCGCGGCCCAGCGCCGCGATGTAAGTTTCCTTCTCGCCGATGGCGCGCTCCAGTTCACCCATCTGGAGCAGCACCTCGCGCAGCTCGCGCTTCATCGACAGAGGACCTTGGCTGCGCTGCTTGCCGCCGGTAACGGTGACGTTGTGGAAGCATTCACCGGATTGCGAGAGGAAGAAGGCATCAGGATTTTCCAGCGCGAGAGTGCGGCCTACTTCGGGGTCGGGCACGATGTAGCCGTTGCCGAGTTTCGGCAGGATGACTTCCAGCGATTTGCCAAAGCCGTCGAGCACACGAATGCAGTTCTTGAGGGGAACGACGGTATCGGCGTGGGAGACGTGATGCATCGACTCGTTGAAGTCGAAGGAAAACTTCGCCTGCGAATCCTCGGGATGAACGAGGAAGGTGGCGCGGCCATCGACGTCGGTACGCAGCAGGCGCAGGCCTTCGTCAGCGGCATCCCACGACTTAACGACAATGAAGTTCAGTTCGTCGCGCAGGAAATCGTCGACCACGTGCTCATAGCGGTCCTCAACTTCAAGGAAGTCGGCAAGAACGCCCACGGGCGCGCGCCCGCCCTGCAAGGCTCCCGAAGTGAAGAGCTTGCGAACCGAGTCGGTGGCATAGCCGTGATCGGTGATGACGGCTTCGAGCGAGCCTCTCTTGCCCATCAGCGAGGCGTATTCGCCGCGCAACGAATCGAGATGACGCTTGGCATCGGTCTCGGCGGTCCGCTTGACTTCCAGTTGATCGCGCGTGCCGGCGATCTGTGCGGTGAGGGCAGCGACACACTGCGAGGCAGTCTCAAATTCCAGTCCCAGCTGGCCGCGCTGGCCGCCGAAGCTTTCGAGTTGCTGTTGAGCGGCGGAGGCGTCGCCCAGTAAACGCTGCGAGTCCCGATCGAGGGCGGCGATTCGCTCCTCGGCCTGGGTGATGCGATTGCGCACGGCAGAAGCCGCGGAGACGGTTTGCAGAATGGCGTCGCGACATAGCTCCTGCTGGCGCTCGACCTCGACCAGAGACGCCGAGGTTGTGGCCGCTTCCTGCTGCCGCTGCTGGAGTTCCTGCTGCGCGTTGGCCACATCGGCGTTGGCGGAGTCGAGGGTGGCGCGATCGGTTTCCAGTTCCTGCTGCAACCGGCTGGAGCGCTCCTGGGTGTTAGCGATTTCGGCCTGCGCTCCCGCGGAGCGGGCGTCGAGTTCGGCACAGCGTTCTTCATTGGTGCGACGGCGAGCCGCGGCGCGATCGAGATCGAGGGCCAGCGAGTTGAGCTTCTCGCGATTCTCCTGGCCTTCACGCTCGATGGCATAGCCGCGCTGCGTGCGCTCGGCGTGCTCGCCTTCCATCTGCTGTACGGCTTCGCTCTTGCCGTGAATTTCGTCCGCGATTTCGTTGAGTTGCTGCTCGAGCGACGACGCTTCGGCGTCAAGTTGCGCGAACTTGCTGGCCAGCACGATCCGCAGCTTCTCGCGCATCTCGTCGCGGAGCTTGGCGTAGCGCTCGGCCTTCGACGCCTGGCGCTTGAGCGAGTTCATCTGGCGCGTGACTTCGTCGAAGATGTCGTTGATGCGCGCCAGGTTGAGTTTGGCATCTTCCAGACGCGCTTCGGCCAGGCGCTTGCGCGCCTTGTATTTCGTGATGCCGGCGGCCTCTTCGATGATGGCGCGGCGGTCGGTGGGCTTGCTGCTGAGGATCTGGCCGATGCGGCCTTGCTCGATGATGGCGTAGGACTCGGGGCCGAGGCCGGTGCCCATGAAGATGTCCTGGATGTCGCGCAGGCGGCAGAGCTTGCCGTTCAGCAGATATTCGCTTTCGCCGGAGCGGAACAGCCGGCGCGTGATCTGGATTTCGCCGGCCTTGAAGGTGCGCTTGAATTTGCGGCGGCGGATCTTGAGGACGACGTTCGGAGTGCGTGCTTGCGGCTCTGTGAGGCGGCAAAGTCACCTGCTGGCGGACGGAATTGCGTCGGCGCGACTCTTCGTCGCCCTGCCCGGGACGGACTTCTTCGGAGTAGCGCTCGGCGTCCTCGGCGCGAGCGGTGCGCAGAGCGGACTCGTCCCAATCGGTGTCGGGCATGTCGTCCTGGATTTCGATCTCGGGCTCCGCGACGTCGCCGTAGACCTCGGGGTCGACAAGGGTGAGCGAGACCTCGGCCATGCCGGTGGGCTTGCGCTCGCGCGTGCCGGCGAAGATGACGTCCTGCATGTGCACGCCGCGGAGGAGGCGCGCCGATTGCTCGCCCAGCACCCAGGAGATGGCGTCGGAGATGTTCGACTTGCCACAGCCGTTGGGACCGACGATGGCGGTGATGCCGTCGCCCTGGAAGCGGAGGTCGGTGCGGTCACAGAACGACTTGAAGCCGAGGATTTGAAGCTTCTTCAGTTTCAGCAATTCGTACTCCTTAAGCGGCAAGGCTTCGCGAACATGTCAGATCGTGGCCTGGACGCTGCTTGCAGCGACCAGTGAAGGTTCGGGCTGGGTCGAAAACCCAGGTCGCGAGAACAGAATGGCGTCCGAAACAACCCAACTTTACTTCTGAAAGCTTGGAGGGGTCAAGATGCAAAACGCAATATCTTGTGGCCCTCCTGTGCAAAACACAGTATCTTGCACCATGCTTGCAACAAATTCGGATTTTTTGGGTATGGTGAGGAAAGACTACGAGCGGGAAAACCACCAGAGTAGTGCAAGTTTAGAAGCTGAGCTGGCCTCTTTCAAGCCAATTCCGGGGGAGTATCCGCGCGATTACGGCCTCGCCACCATTGCCCTCGCTGCTCCCATCCATCGCGGCACGGTGCGCACCAGCGTGGCATTCACCAGAATCGAAATCAGCGACGCCGCCAGGGTTGCGTGGTAGAACTCATCGCCCAGCAGGCCATTGGCGTGCGCCACCTGCACCAGGATGAACGAGAACTCGCCAATCTGCGTCAGGCCGGTCCCAACCAGCACCGCCGTCCGCCAAGGGTAGCGAAACAGCTTCGTCACGCCCGTCCACACGACGAACTTGCCCACGCACCACCAGCGCCAGAATCGCCAGCAGCAGCATCGGCTCGCGCAGCACCGCCCGCGGATTAATCAGCATCCCCACGGTGACGAAGAACAGCGCCACGAAGGCATCGCGCAGGGGCAGCATCTGCTCCAGCGCGCGATGCGCATACTCCGACGCGCTGATGATCAGCCCCGCCGCGAACGCGCCCAGCGCCAGCGATAACCCAACCGCTTCGGTTAGCGCCGCCGTGCCCAGGCAAATCGCGAGGATCACCAGCAGAAACAGCTCTTTATTCTGCGATCGCGCCACCTGCGCCAGCCAGCGCGGCACCAGGTAGACCGCCAGGAAGCCAAGCGGCGCCAGGATCAGCGCGGCTTTACCCAGCGCCAGCGCTACTCCCAGCAGGTGATGAGGCGACAAGCTGGCCAGCGTCGGCATCAGGATCGTCAGCGCGACGACGATGAGATCCTCCACCAGGGTGATCGCGATCATCACCTTGCCGTGGGCCGACTGTAGTTGCCCGCTGTCCATCAGCAGCCGCGACAGCACCATCGTACTGGCGACGGAGATGATCATCCCCACCACCAGGCCGCGCACCGCGCCCCAGCCCAGCAGCGCGCCTACGCCCTCGCCCATCAGTGACAGCAGCACCACGCCCAGCGGCGCGCCCAGCAGCGAGACCCACTTCACCTCCAGCAGCTCGGCCACCGAGAATTCCAGCCCAATGGAGAACATCAGGAAGACGACGCCCACCTCGGCGACAATCTGGAAGGTGTGCGCCTCGCGCACCGCCGGCCCTGGAGTGAACGGGCTGAAGACGATGCCCGCCAACACGTAGCCCAGGATGAGCGGCTGCCGCAGCCGCCACGCCAGCGCCCCACCCAGAATGGCGGCGATGAAGACGTACGACAGTTCTTTGAAGATGACGGAATGTTCGGCCATGATCTCCGCTCACTCGTTCAGTGACAGATTAATTCCGATATCGTAGCCGAAATGATGGAAGGGGGTATGGCGGATCGCAGGTTTACCGTCGAAGGAGCTCTGCCGTTTCGATCGTTACCTTTGAGACAGCGGAAGGCGGTCTGCTGGAGGAGTTGGTACGACACGAGCGCCCCGGGGCGCGAAAGAAGACAGCCCACCGTTTCAACGGTGGGTCATGTGAGAAAAGAAATCCGAGTCCCCCGGGGACGGCACAGGCGTGCGAGACGCTCACTCGCTCGAAAACGTCAGCTGCTCTACGGCTTCCTCCAATACACCCCACCCGCAGCCGACCATCTCATCGCCAATGTGCCGGACATAATAGGATTCGCGCACCGCCCTGATATTTTCAGGCGTGTCCGGCACGCCTTGCTCGTTGAGCTGCGACACGATGTCATCGTTGCTCCACATCGTTACGCCGAACACGTCATCAGAGTCTCCTAACTGGGCAACTAACGTCGCTGCGGCGGGTGTAGGCTGTTCTTTGAGCAGAGATAGCAGGTAGTCTCGTTGAGTCGAATCGATCTCTAGTATGTACATAGGTCTTCCCTCCCAAAGAACGAAGTGCGCGGGATACCTCCTAATTTAGCTGGAGCCTCGGCCTGGTGGAAAGATATCCTGGCAGAATTCATGCCAGCCTACTACCGTGCTTTCTTTCAGGCGTTTGCGCGTGCATCGCAGTCTGAAATCGAAGCAACTCTCGCTGAGCAAAACGCCAAGGCTGCATTTCCGTTGCAACCGGAAGCGTTGTTCGCTTGGAAAGCTCAGCTCCCCGAATTTCAAAATGCTGTCCGTTGGCTTCTCTGCGAGGTGTCCGACGCAAGGACATGGTCGATTCTTATCGAATATCCCATTCCACGTGTGGGCAAACGCATCGATGCAGTCGTCCTAGCGCGCGACTTGATCATTGTGCTCGAGGCCAAGACAGGTGCTGCACCCACATCGGCCGTCAGGCAGGTTGACGATTACGCGCTCAATCTCGCGTGCTTCCATGAAGGAAGTTCTTCCCGACCTATCATTCCACTGGTCGTCGCAAATGCCCCCGTGGCCCTGCGGCGCGAACGGACGGCCTTCGATCGTTTGATCGAGCCGTGCATCCTCACCACGTTTGCCGAGCTTGGGCCAACACTTCGCCAAATTGTGGACAGCCACCCCGGCGGTAATGGTCAACTCGAGGCTCACGCTTGGGACGAGGCCCAGTTTAAGCCCATTCCGCCGATTATTGACGCCGCGGTCGCGCTGTATGCGGACATGAACGTCTTCGAAATTGGACATTCATGTGCGGCGCGCGAAGACCTGCTCCGGACGACGAATCGACTAGTGGAGATCGTATCTGCCGCTCGAAAGCATGGGGCAAAGACAATTTGCTTTGTCACCGGCATCCCAGGAGCGGGAAAAACGCTGGTTGGACTGAACGCCGTTCACGAACCGGACATTCGCCAATCCGGATCTTTTCTGTCTGGGAACGGCCCTCTTGTGAAGATCATTCGCGAGGCGCTGATTCGTGACGTGGTCAAGCGCAAGCGTGTTACTCGAACGGAAGCTAGCCTAACGGTGCAGACATTTATCCAAAACGTCCACCGGTTCGCCGATGGTTTTCACAAGAACGGCAAGATTCCTAACGATCACGTAATTGTTTTTGACGAAGCACAACGAGCGTGGGATCTCGCGGAGTCACAACGCGCCGGGCGAGAGGTATCGGAACCAGAGATGATGTTAGACATTATGAATCGCCACAAGGATTGGGCGGTTATCGTGGCACTTGTAGGAGGCGGCCAGGAGATCAACCGCGGCGAAGCGGGGTTGGCAGAATGGGGCCGCGCTCTCCCAAAATTCGCGGAATGGAGCGTCGTGGCCTCCCCGGAGGTGTTGGGGCGAACTATGGACGCGGGTTTTACTCTGCTGCAAGAGGGAGACCCGTATGCAGAGCGCGTACGAGTCGACGACTCGCTGCACCTTAAGGTCGCGGTTCGCTCCATCCGTGCACAAAAAACTTCGGATTGGGTCAATGCGGTACTATCCGGCGACCAACCTAGTGCGCGGGCTATCTCTGAGACCCTGGCCGAGCGACCATATCTGACCCGCGACTTGGCAATCGCACGAGTTTGGCTGAACCAGAGGCGCCGCGGGTTCACTCGCGATGGGCTGGTCGGTTCAGCCTCGGCGATGCGACTACGGGCTGATGGAATAGAGCCTTCATTTGACTTCCACCGCCGTTTTGATTGGGAAAACTGGTTCCTGGATGATGACAACGACGTGCGTTGCTCGTCGCGTTTGGAGGTTTTCGCCACTCAGTTCGAAGTGCAGGGCCTCGAACTCGATTGGGTTGGCGTGTGTTGGGGCGAGGATTTCGCGTGGGATGGAATCAAATGGGTAAGTAATCGGTTCACCAATAAAAAATGGATTCCGCGCAAAATGAAGACCGAGGCGGACGCACAGAAACATCAATTTCGTCTGAACGGCTACCGGGTTCTGCTAACGCGCGCGCGTCAGGGCATGATTATTTATGTGCCGCAGCCTCCTCGGTCTGACGAGAGCCGACTTCCGGCCGACCTAGAGCGGACGGCAGCATACCTCATTCAATGCGGAGCTATCGAGGTGACGTCGACCATTTTGACGGGATCAACGAGTTGAACTGACCCTTTAGTTTAGTTGCTTGACAGCTGAGTCGGCCGCCGAGGCGCAGATCACCGCGATTATTGCGTCGCAATCGTCGGAGGCCCTTTACAGCTTGGCCCGCAGCATGTTGATCACGTCGTCGGCGGTGATGACGCCGGTCAACACGCCGTCATCGTCGATCACGGGCAACGTCAGCAGATTGTACTTGTCGAACAACTCCGCCACGCTCTTCTCATCGGCGCCGGGATGGATGGTGGTCATGTGTCCCGTGCTCAGCATCATCAGCGGCGTGCCCGGCGGCGCCAGCACGATCTTGGCCAGCGGTACATGCGCCCAGCAGCTTGTCTTTCTCACCGATGATGAAGATGGTGCTGATGCTCTCGACCCCGCCCTCGAAGTTGCGCAACATCTCGATGGCGTCTTCCACCTTGGCGCCCGCGGGCAGCGCCATGTAGTCGGTGGTCATGCGCCCGGCAGCCGTGTTGTCGTGGAAGGTCATCAGCTCGGTGACCTCGGCGCGCTCCTCCGGCTCCATCTCGGTGAGGATTTCCTGCGAGTCGTCAGGATGCATGTCGCCCAGCAGATCGGCGGCGGCATCCGGATCCATCTCCTCCACAATGTCGGCAGCGCGATCGGAGTCGAGCGAACTCAGGATCGAGACCTGCATCTTGGGATCGATCTCCTCCAGGGTCTCGGCAGCGACTTCGTCGTCCAGGGTCTCGAAGATCGCTTCCCGCTCAGCCGGAGCCAGATCTTCCACGATGTCGGCAATGTCGGCAGGGTGAAGCTGGGCCAGGCGCGCGAGCGAGATCTTCAGCTTGACGCGCCGCGCGGGATCGATCTCGATGAGATCGACAAACTCCCACGGAATCATTCTGGGAGGAATCTTTTCCAGCAGCAGGTGCAGCGCCGCAGCCGGTACCACGCCCTTCAGCAGTCGGCGTATGGCGCCCCGTGCGCCCACATCCACCGCGCCGATCTTGAGGACGATGTGCCCGTTGCCGCTCTCCTCGTGGATGTCAACGTCATTGACTCGCACCACCTTGCGTCCGTGGACGTCGATGATCTGCTGATCGAGCAGGTCGCGTTCCAGCAGCAGCAGACCCTCGCCGCCGCCGTAGGGAGTCCAATCGTTAGCTGCCGTTGTGATGTGCAGGCCGTGATTGATGATGCTGACGGCGCTGGCAGGAACCAGGCGGTCGCCGTGTTGCGTCTTGATGACGAAACCCACAACCTGGCTGGAATTCTCCTGCGGCGCCAGCGTCACCTCGCGCACCTTGCCGGCGCGCGAGCCGGTGTTATCGATTGCCGGTGCGCCAATCAGGTCGGAAAGGGCGACAGAAGACATTGCAATCAATATATTCGATGCCCGCGGAATGTTTCACACAAAACTGGAAGGAGGGATTAGGACGAGTGATAGAGACGAGGGATTAGGGGTTAGGGACGAGGGATCAGGGACCAGGGCTGGCCGCTGTTGCTCGCCAAACCCTGGCCCCCAGTCCCCGGTCCCTAGTTTCTGATCCCCTCCAGCAATTGTTCCACCTCGGCCTTTTTGTCGGCGGTCAGCGACAGCAGCGGCAACCGCACGGTTCCACCGAAAAAGCCGTTGTAGTCCATCGCATACTTCACGCCGGGAATGCTCAGTCCGCCGACGATTCGCTCTGCGGCCTTGGCAATGCGCTCCTGCTTCTCGCGAGCCAGGGCAGTGTCGCCATCTTTCCATGCGGCATAGATCTCGTAGCACGCGGTAGGAGCGCAATCAGCAAAGGCGAGGATCGCGCCCACGGCTCCGGCTTCCAGCGAAGGATGCAGCTTGTGCGCCGCACCCACCAGCACCTGGAAGCCAACTTCCTTCTGGCGCGTCTTCAATCCGCCCACCACGGTCACGGCCGTGGACGACGGCTTCTGCGCAGCAGTTCCGGTCAGCGCGCCAACCGTGACCAGCGCGCCTCCGTCAGCACTCGCGGAAGCGGCGGCGGCAGCCTTCAACATGCGGCCCGTGGCCGCCGCGAAGGTCTCCGTTACGGTTGGGCTGCGTTTGATGTGGCGAGTGCCCGCAACCATCTTCTCAACCTTCTCGATGGATCCCGACGACTCCTTGATGCCGATCAGGTTGGGATGCTCGGCCAACTCGATCACGACTTCAGCCGGGATGTCGTATCCCGTCGCCTGCGGGAAGTTGTAGATGATGACTGGCAGCGGCGAGCGATCGCACACGAATCGGTAGAACGCCAGCATGTTCGCAGGCTGGGCCATCTGCCCTTTGTAGTAGTGCGGCGTGCGCACCATGGCGATGTCATAGCCGAGCTCGGCGGCGTACTCGGTGAGGCGCAGCGTTTCCGCGGCGCTCTCGATTCCGGTGCCGGCGATCAGGACTTTCTCATTCGCAGCGGAGTCGCGTGCGGACTTCAGAACCTCGCGGCGCTCGTCGTCGCTCAGCAGGATGGCTTCGCCCGTCGAACCCTGAACGACGATGCCCGCAATCGGACCGCGCGAGTATTGTTCGACATTCTGTTCCAGCTTGCGGAAGTAGATCCTGCCGTTGGGATAGAAAGGCGTAGTAATAGGAGGGAAAATTCCATGTAAGAGCATGAGGAAATTATAGGGCGTCTGGGGAGTTTAGAATTTGTTTTCACCACGGAAGCACGGAGAGCACGGAAAAAGAATTTGGTTTAGACGAACCAACGTGAGAGACCTGTGTTTGAAAGGACTTTCTCGCCGAATTCCCCTGTCGCAAGCAAGCCGAATGAATTCCGATCTTCCGTGCTTTCCGTGCTTCCGTGGTGAAATCACTCATTCCGCAACGCCTGCATTGGCTCAATTGTCGCTGCGCGGCGCGCCGGCACCAGGCTGGCTGCCAGTCCAACCACACCAAGGCCGAGAGCGAGTAAGCCTATCGCCATCGCATCACGGCCCGTCTCCACTGGAATGACGCTGGCCAGAAGGCGCCTTGAAAGCACGCTGCCGATTACGCCGATGACGACTCCAATCGTCATCAGCAATGCTCCGCGGCTGAGCACGAGCCGCACGATATCCGGTCGCGACGCGCCGAGAGCCATGCGCAACCCGATATCGCGCGTTTGCAGTCCCACTTCCTGGCTGAGCACGCCGTAGATTCCGGTCAGCGCCAGCAGCAGGGCGATCACCGCAAAAATGCTGAACAACCAGCCCTGCATGCGGTTGAAGACCAGGGCGTCAGCCAGCACGTCGTCCATGGTTTCGGGTGTGCGGAACGGCACTGACGGCGCGACCTCATGCAACGCCTGCCGGAGCTGTCCCACAATCGTTTCCGGTGGCACCGTCGTCCGCACAAACAGCGACATGGTGCTAAGTACGTCAACGTTGTCTTTGAGTTCCACCTCGGACATGGGATAGTCCGCTTCGGCCATCACCGGCTCGTCGATCGCCTGGCGGCCATTGCTCACCACTCCGATAATGGTCTGGTTGTCCTTGTCTTGTTTGATCTGCTGTCCCAGGGGTTCTTCGCCGGGCAGAAAGGTGTCCACGAACTTCTGATTCACCACCACGACCTGATGCGGGCCGGGCTTATCGATGGCAGGATCGGACAAACGGCCACGCAGCAGGCGCAGCCCCATCGCCTGATACCAGCCGGGCGAGACCATGCGAACTTCGGCCAGTCGTTCGTGGTCGGGCGGATCGGGCGGCTTGCCCACCATGTTGATCCCGCTGTTCCAGCCCCAATTCAGCAGCGGGACGAGCCGGTTGTAACCTGCGGCGGTCACGCCCGGAATCGCGCGCACTTTTTCCTCCAGCGGCCGGTACAACACGGCGTCCAGGTCCTTGCCGGCGTATTCTCCCGGCGAGATATTGATTTCCAATGTAAGCAGGCGGTCGGTTGTGTAGCCGAAATCCACATGCTGCATGCGCCAGAGCCGCATCAGCACCAGCCCGGTACAAACCAGCAGCATCAGCGACAGTGCGACTTCCGTAACCACAAATGCGGACCGCAGACGGTAGTCGCCACGCTCCGTTCCCACGCTCGCGCCTGACTTCAACGAACGCGTGGGATCGCCCGACGACAGCTTTTTCGCCGGAATGATTCCGAAGATGAGGCTCGACACGATGGCAATTACAAACGCTGCCAGGAACACCGCCCAGTTGAGATGAATGTCGCCGCCGCGCTGGAACGATTTACTGAGGAACTGGCTCATCCCGGCAGTGAGCGCCCAGGCAATCAGCAAACCGCCCAGGGCTGAGACCGAGCCGAGTACGCAGTTCTCCAGCAGAATCTGGCGGACGATGCGCACGCGTCCGGCGCCGAGGGCGGTGCGAATCGCCATTTCGCGCTGCCGGCTGACGCCGCGCGCCAGCAGCATCACGGCCACATCGACGCAGGCGATCAGCAGCACAAACACCACGCCCGCAGCCATGATCCACAAGGCCTGTCGCTGGTCCTGTCCGGTAACGTGCATCGTCAGCGGCATGACGCGAGCGGTGCGGCCCTTGTCGGTATCGGGATAAGCCCGGCCGATGTTCGCCAGCACGCTGTTCATGTCGGCCTGCGCCTGAGCCGCCGTAATGCCCGGCCTTAGGAGGCCAACCACTTGCAGCCAGTGATCGCCACGCGCGGTGCGCAGTTCTTTGGGAACACGCATCGGCGTATAGACAGTATTGGGAACGCCAATGGGAAAACGGAATCCGGCCGGCATGATGCCGACGATGGTGTAGGGGAATCCATCGATGTGGACCGAGCTTCCGACGACGCTGGGATTGCCGCCGAAATTCTGCTGCCAGACTTCGTAGCTCAGCACCGCAACACTGTTCCGTCCCTCCTGCTCTTCGCCGGGCAGGAAGGTACGACCCAGCAGCGGCTGCACACCGAAGACGTCGAAGAAGTGGTCTGTCGTCGCGGTATTGCGCAAATGCAGGACCTGCGAACCGGTGTCTACGTTGACCCCGTTGTAGCCGCTGAATCCCGCCAGTGCCGCAAAGCTCTTGTTCTGCTCGCGCTCGTCGAGATAACTGGGCCAGGACGCCGGCTGAACGTAGTTCGCTGCCGCGTGTGTCTCCACAAACACAATCCGGTCAGGATCGTGAAAGGGCAAAGGTCGCAGCACGGTGGAGTAAATCACGCTGAACATGGCTGTTGCCGCGCCAATGCCGAGTGCCAGCGTGAGCGTGGCGACAATCGTGAATCCGGGCGATTTGCGCAGTTGTCGCAGGGCGAAGCGAAAGTCGTTGCGAAACGAATGCATGGAGTCTCCGCGACCGGGGAATTCTGGGTGATAGACGTAAGACAGAGGGATTTAGTTCCGCGATCAATGTTTTTTGGGAGAATGGCGCAACCATAACGCGAAGGTACTTTTCACGGGGCGGATTCTAGTGAGGATTGATTCCGATTTCACGAATTTCTGGAGACTGGCCATCCCCCGGCGGCGGAGGCCGAGGTACCGCAGCGGCTAAAAGCCGCATTGATATTGCGGCATTTACGGACAGCCGGAAGGCCATCCCCTGCGCCCTCCTCTTCAAGAAAGCCCTGCGTAATCAGGCTTTCTCTAATTTCTGAGCAGGACGGCCAGGCTGTCGCTGTTCTGCATTTGCGGAGAGCGCGCCAAACTCATCAGCTCATCGGCGAACTTTACGTTGTGTTCCACGGCTCGCGCGAAGGCCGGCACCAGCTGTACGGCGTGAGAGATAGAGAATGCCTTACCATGTCGCGCGGCTGCTCCGATAAGCAGGCTTTGAAGCAACCGATAGTGAAGCGCCAGTAAGAGGTGGCTGGTCAGTGGATCAAGGCGCCGCTGAGTTGGATCGGTGATACCGATGAAGGGGAAGCCGGTCCGGAAGATGTAGTTGAGCAGATAATTTTCCATGAAGGAAGGATTAGCCTGCTCGAAGGGCTGGTAGTAGTGAAGATAAGCCTGGTGATAACGAGTGGCCGGGTCGGCTCCAGCACTCTGCTGGGATTGGCTGATGGCCTGGAGAAGATCGCCAACACAAGTGACGAACGCCTGCTCCGGTTGGTCATCCTGGTAGCGCCGCTGAATGAGTTTCAGGACGGCATCGAGCTGTGGGCCGGGACGCGCGGGTATGCCGTCGAGATGAGGACGGAGACAGCCTTCCAGGATCATGGTGGCATGCTGGGCCAGCAGCTGCGGAATCCGCGTGGTCTGCTGTGCCGCGGTCAGTTCATGGATCCGTCGGCAGACAGTTCCCAACAGGAACAGCCGTTGCCATACGGGATAACTGCGGTCCTGCAACAGGTCAAGGGCGAAACGGCGCAGCGGCCGGGCCGGCGCGGGCGAGCTTAGCGCCAAATTCTGAGATTGTCTTAAGGGAAATTCATAGCGAGGAGTATCGGGCGGCGGCAGCAACTGCGGGCTCATCAGCACCAGGCGGGCCGCCTCCGGGCATGATAGATACAACGCTTTCTGTATGCTTCCCTCAAACCGCACCAGCGCCCGCGGATAGCGCGAGCACGTCTTAGGAAGAAAGTCATCGCCGTGCCGCTTCTGAATGTTGCACAGCTTGTCGGCCGCGAGGAACGGGCAGCGATTCTCTGCCGTGAACTTCATGCGGGCGTATCGGAAGTTGTCGCGCGCCCCGGGATCTAGCTCGATGTGTTCTGCGGCGGCGTGCCGGAGTTCGGTTGTGGCCCGATATTTCTTGTAGGTGGCCTTATCCACATACATGCCCCAGCCCTCGCAGCAGCTGTCTTCACAATCGGCGCCAATACAGCGAAAGTTTTCGGCATAGTGAGGCTGAAGCAGATGGTCGGGCATAATTCCTTCCGAGAAGGACTATGCACGCGAGGGCCCGGTCGTCATTAGAGAATTCTAGGCTCCGTTGTTAGCGGCTCCGTTTATCCTGGTTTTCGACCAGCGGTGGTCTTCGCGCTGGGACGCTTGGTTTTGCCTTGCGCGCGGGATGAAACCTGATCGCGGCCTATCTTCCCAGCTGATGTTTTAACGCCATCGCCGGTTTCCATGCCTTGTAGCGCCTCCAGCGGCGGCATCTTCTGCTTCAACTTCAGCACCGGCGCGAACAAGTCACCGTATTTCTTCGCCCGCTCCAGCACTTCGCTCGCCTCGAACACCAGCAGACTCGGATCGCCCTTGGCCAGGCAGTGCTCGACCTCTTCCCACTTCACCGGCGTGGAAGCCGTGGGCCGCTCTTTGGCGCGCAAGGAGTACACGCACACCGTGGTCTTGTGATCGTCATTCTGACTCCAGTCCACAAGGACCTTGCCGGTGCGCAGTGACTTCTTCATATCGGAGACGACGAGCTGAGGATGTTGCCGCTCCAACATTCGTGCCAGCTCGTGGGCGAAAGATTTGGTCTGGTCGTAGGTGACAGGAGTATTCAGCGGAACGTAGATTTGCAGACCCTTCGATCCTGAAGTCTTCGCGAAGCTCTGCGCCTTTAGACTTGCGAAAACGTCGCGCACCCACAATCCCACCTGGCAGCATTGCACAATGTTGGCGGGCGGTCCGGGGTCGAGATCGAAGACGAGAAAGTTGGGCCGCAGGACATCCTTGCCCAGGGAGAGGCTGGTGTGCAATTCGAGGTCGGCGAGGTTGGCCGCCCAAACCAGCGTCGCCAAGTCCTCGAAGACGCAATAGTCCATCCAGCGTTTGTTGCCCTCACTCCAGACGCGCGCCGTCTTCACCCATTCCGGGCGGTGCGATGGGCAGTTCTTCTCGTAGAAAAACATTCCGTTCACGCCGTTGGGATAGCGTTTCATGGTGAGCGGCCGGCCGTGCAGATGCGGCAGCAGGACGGGCGCAATGCGCACGTAATAGTCGATCACCTGGCCCTTGGTGAATCCGGTTTCGGGATATAGCACCTTGTCGAGGTTCGACAGTTTAAGGTGCTTGCCTTCCACGTCAACCACACTGTCTTTTGGCATCACTCCTCGCTTGCGTTTAGGAATGATGCCGCGTGCTGTGGGAAGTATGCAAGCACGGTAAAGGGGGGCAGTGTTGTGCCGAGCACCTCGTTCTAGCCTGCCTTTGGCTAGAGCGGGGTCTGTTCCCCATTAGAAGCTGGAGCTCCTAGAGTTTGTTCAGGCCATCGAGGGCGGCGACTTTGTAGGCCTCCGCCAAGGTGGGATAGTTGAAGACGGTGTCGCGGAAATATTCGATTGTCCCACCCATGGCCAATATTGCTTGTCCGATGTGGACGATCTCGGCGGCGCGCTCGCCGATGATATGGACGCCCAGCAGCTTCAGGCTGGCGGGATCGAAGACCAGCTTCAGAAAACCTTGATCGTCGCCCAGCATCTGGCCTTTTGCCAGCTCCGCATAACGCGAGATGCCGGTCTCGTAGGGAACCTTGTCGTTGGTGAGCTGCTCTTCAGTCGCGCCCACCATGGAAATCTCGGGAATCGTATAAACGCCGTAGGGAATCAGGTTGGCAGGCATGTTGCCGGAGACGCCGAAGATGTGACAACTGGCGAGTCGGCCTTGCTCCATGGAGGTGCTGGCCAGGGCAGGGAAGCCGATGACGTCGCCGGCAGCGTAGATGTGCGGTATAGAAGTCTGAAAATTTTCATCGACGATGAGCTTGCCGCGCCCATCGGGCACCAGGCCAATGGCTTCCAGGTTCAGCTGATCGCTGTTGGCCTGCCGTCCAACGGTATACAGCAGCGCCGAACCGTGTACCGTCTTGCCACTCTCCAGCTTGGCGAAGACGCGGTCGCGGTCGTCGTCGAAGCCCACCTGCACAACTTTTTCGCCGAGGCGAAACACCGTGCCGAGCTGGCGGAGCTGGAAGCACAGGCTCTCGACAATCTCGCGATCGACGAAGTCCAGCAGCGTGGGGCGCTGATCAAGCAAGGTGACCTTGACACCGAGCGCCGCGAACATCGACGCGTATTCCAGCCCGATAATGCCTGCGCCAACGACGATCAGCTCGCGCGGCAGATCTTCCAGTTCGTGCACCTGGTCAGAGTCGAAGATGCGTTTGCCGTCGATGGGAATGTCGGCCGTATGCGCCGGCCGCGTGCCGCACGCAATGACGAAATTGTTGCCGCGCAGCAGGGTGTAACCTTCTTCACTGGCGACCTCCATGCTGTGGGCATCGAGGAAGCGGGCGTTACCCTCGTAAACCGTTACACGATTGCGGCGCAGCTGCGCCTTGATGACCTCAATCTCGCGCGCCATCACCGAATCGGAACGGAAGACGAGGTCTTCCATGGAGATGCTGTCTTTTACGGCATAACCGCGGCCGTAGAAGGTACGCTGCCGCAGACCACTGAGGTAGAGGATGGCTTCGCGAAAGGTCTTGCTCGGGATGGTGCCGGTGTGGACACAAACGCCGCCGATGGTGCGCTTGCGCTCGATGACCGCGACCTTCTTGCGCAGCTTGGCCGCACAGATCGCGGCTTTCTGTCCGGCCGGGCCGCTGCCGACGACGATGAGGTCGTAGACGTTGTTGTTGGCATCCGTCGTGGGCAAAAGAGTGATCTCCTGACTGCACCAGGCTGGCAGGACTTGAAGCTATCACTAAACATGAGGGAGCGAAAGCAGGGAAGCGCTGATTTGCACCGCAATTCATCGGGGATTAACACGCAGTTATTTCTGGTCGTGAGGACGCTGATGCCAGATTTGCAAGAATCCCGAGCAGGCCAAGCATCTTGGACACGTCAGCCGGCACTGCACGCTAATTTGATGTGGACTTCCGGAGTGCTTTGGTTGACGATATCAGCCAGTTCCGATGACTGCATTCTTCCTGGCGCCGCTGTTGTTTCTTGCATACGGAGCACTGTGCCTCTTAGCTCCCGAGAAACACCTCGCATTTAGCGCGTGGTTGAGTCGGCGGAGCAGGAGGGAATGGCACAAACACAGAGCCTACACGACGCCCGGCTTGCGAATGGAACGCCGCTGGAGCCAACAGACCCCAGCTAACTTGCGGCGAATACGCGTAACCGGAATGGCATTCATTGGCATGGGCTTATGGGTCGTCCGGCAGTACTGGAGGAACCATCGCTGAGGCACCCTCGGGATCCACACGGACTATTTCACTCTGCGCAACAACTGGTTATAGGCCTCATGGGAGCCGATCCAGAACCAGTGGAAATCATTTCCTTCGCGCAAGGCGATTGCCCGGTAGGAACGGCCAACGTCAACTGTCCACACTTCTCCCTTTTCTTGAAGGCCAAGGGATGGGTGAAATGGCTCTTGCGTAAAAAGCTGAAATTTCTTGTCGGCCAGTTCGCGAACTTGTTTAGGAAGCCTGTCGTAGCACCTCCAGAACTCGGGCACCGCAAAGGAGCGGAAGCTCACGGGCGCCGCGGATTTTCCGCGAACGGCATCGACTTACCGGAACGAACCTGACGACGAACGCTGTCCAGCAGCGCAGAGCCCGCACCTCCCGCCGAGAAATCGCGCTCGATCTCAGCGTCCCAGACTGTTTTATCCCGATCAGCTACCCAACCGGCGAGCTGAGTTTGCTCGTCTTCAGAAAGGCATTCAATGGCTCTCTGTATCTCGGATAGAGTCATAGGCATATTCTAACGCCAAGTTCGGGGGAACAGCTCCAACAAACAGGGTTGCGCCAAGACTCTCCAGCGTCCCAGCCGCCCGGGCCCTTGGGATATACTTTTCGGTTCACGAGTCCTCAGCTTTTCGAGCAGTCGTCATCCCGGCTCTAATCAGGAAGAAGGAGTTTTTCTTATGTCATCCACAGCCGTTTCCTCCGCAATTTCCTATGCCCGCGAGAACCAGAAGCGCTTTCTCGAGGAATTGAAAGATCTGTTGCGCATTCCCAGCGTCAGCACCACGGAAGAGCATAAAGACGACGTGCGCAAGGCCGCCGAAGTTGTGGCTGCCGATCTGAAGCGCATCGGCTTCGAGAACGTCGAGATCATCAAGACCAAAGGCCATCCGCTGGTTTATGGCGACTGGCTGCACGCCGCGGGCAAGCCCACCGCACTTTGCTATGCGCACTTCGATGTGCAACCTGCGGAGCCGCTGGACGAATGGAAGTCGCCTCCGTTCATAGAAAAGGATGCTGGCGCCTTCAAGGGCGAGGAAGCGCAAGCTGCGAAGAAAAACTGGACCGAGCCGGCCGAGCGCAACGGCAACATTTATGCGCGCGGGGCCGTCGATGACAAAGGCCAGCTGTGGATGCAGATGAAGGCCTATGAATCGCTGTTCAAGGCCGGCGGCGGCAAGCTGCCCATCAACGTTCGCGTGCTCTTCGAGGGCGAAGAAGAAGTGGGCGGCGAGAGCATCGAGGAGTTCGTCAAGGCCAACGCGAAGTCGGGAAAGCTGAAGTGCGATTTTGCTCTGGTAACCGATACCGAACTGTTTGCTCCCGATCTTCCCACGCTGTGCGTCGGCCTGCGCGGCCTGGTTTACACGGAGATTGAGGCGCAAGGCGCGATGACCGACTTGCACTCGGGCGTTTACGGCGGCGCCGCTCCGAATGCGATCTTTGGGCTCATCGAGATCATCAGCAAGCTGAAAGATGACAACGGCAAGGTACTGATCCCCGGCTTTTACGACGCAGTGCAGAAGCCGACGGATGATGAGCTGAAAGCCTGGGAGCATCTCCCGTTCAACGAAGAGGACTATCGCAAGGCTGAAGTGGGATCGGATGTGCTGACGGGCGAGCCGGGATATTCAGTGTTGTATCGCACCTGGGCCCGGCCAACGCTGGAAGTGCACGGCATCATCGGAGGCTTCCAGGCTCCTGGCGCCAAGACGGTGATTCCCGCTCGCGCTTCCGCAAAGGTCTCGATGCGGCTGGTGCCGAACCAGGACGCCGACGACATCTTCAAGAAGTACAGCGACTACGTGAAGAAGATCACGCCCAAGGGCATCAAGATCAACATCAAGATACACAGCAAAGGGCCGGCTTGCGTGGTGAACACCGACAATCCGTACGCGCGCGCGGCGGTGGAAGCCATGCACGAGATCTTCAAGAAGGACACGGTTTACATTCGCTCGGGCGGCTCGATTCCCATTGTCACCCAATTCGATAAGGACCTGAATGTTCCCAGCATCATGATGGGCATGGGGCTACCGGACGATAATCTGCACGCGCCGAATGAGAAGTTCCACATTCCGAACTTCTATCGCGGCATCGAGTCGATCATTCGCTTCTTCCAGATACTGGGAGGGCAGTAGATCAGTGGCCTGTGGCCCGTGGCCAGTTGGGCTACTGGCAGCTGGCAACCGACCTAGCACTATCTTCCCGCCAGCGGCGCACGATAGTGGTGCCTGTTTATTCAAACCGCACCACTATCGGGACAGTTTTAACTTGACAATCCTGGCCCACTCTCTTAACATCCGGCAACCGCCGGCTCGTGAACAGTAGAGGCTAGGTTCACGCGGCCCCCTTTTCACATTTGGAAGGAGCAACCTATGGAAGCCAGACGTGTCCTATCCGCCAAGACGTTCGCACTCTTTTTGCTGCTTGCAAGCTCTTTGGTCCTGGTGCAGAGTACCCACGCGCAATCGTTCAGTGTGATTCACAATTTCACCGGCGGTACGGATGGCGCCAACCCGCTCAACGGTTTGCTGTTCGGTGCCGGCGGCGTCATGTATGGCACCACCAGCGCGGGCGGAGCCTATAACAACGGCACGGTTTTCCGCATCGGGCCAACCGGGGTTTTCTCGACTCTCTATGCCTTCCGAGGCGGCGCTGATGGCTCCAGTCCGCAGAGTGCTCTGATTCAGGATGCCACCGGGCTCTTGTACGGCACCACGGCGGGAGGCGGCGCGTACGGCGGAGGAACCGTCTTCCGCATCGCCAGTACCACCAAGACGACGCTCCACAGCTTCGGTTCCGGCAGCGATGGCTCTGTGCCTCTAGGCGGCCTGGCGTTCGACAGCGCCGGCGATCTATACGGCACCACCTCGGCCGGCGGCGCGAACGGCAATGGCACGGTGTTCACGCTCACTCGGCATGGCCTCCTCTACAGTGCGTCGGTCCTTTATAGCTTCGGCTCAGGCACGGACGGCGCCGTTCCTTACGCAGGCGTGACCCTCGACTCCGCAGGCGATGTTCTGGGTACGACTTCGGCTGGAGGCACCGGCGGATACGGAACCATCTTTGAGCTGAACAAGCAGCAATCGTGGGCCGAATCCATCGTCTACAACTTCCAGAACCAGGACGACGGCGGTGTGCCCTACGCTGGACTGATTGCCGATGGCCACGGCAACTTCTACGGTGCGGCGACCGAAGGCGGAAGCCAGGGCGGAGGTTCAATCTTCGAACTCACTCCCGCGGGAAGTGGCTGGAATTTCACTGCGATTCAAAGCCTTGCAGGCTGGGGAATTTCGGGCACCTTCCGCAATTTGCTGCTGTCTTCCTCCGGCAACCTGTACGCCACGACGCACTGCGACGGCGAGTACGACGCCGGCACGGTGTATGAACTTGTACCAGGAGTAGGGGGAACCTGGACCTATACGCAGCTTTACACCTTCACCGGTGGAACGGATGGTTTGTACTCCTTCAGCAATCTGGTGACGTTCGGAAACAGGTTCTACGGCACTACCAATCAAGGCGGAGCATACGGCTATGGTGATGTGTTTGCCGTGTTTCCGTAGGCTTTTCTTCTGCGCGGAAGTCGAGTGTGTTTCGCCGGCTTCCGCGAGCCTTCTTCTTTCGTAGCGTAGTGACTGACCTGCCGGGGCGGGGATTTCTCTTGCTGCCGCGTTACTCGGGGCCCAGGCGGCATTTTCCCTTGCACACGCCTTACGACCTTTTTACAAAATACTTATAAAGCCGGTAGTCAAATGAGGTAATGCTTCGTTTGCACCCTAGACGCCGGAAAGCACGCCGATGAGCGACTCCTTCGTGCAGTATGCCGTTTTCCTGCTTACGGTGACTTTGCTAGTCAAGCCCGTCGGGCGCTACATGGCGCGCGTCTTTCAGGGTCAGCGCACCTTCCTCGATCCCTTGTTATGCCCGTTGGAGCGCTTGCTCTACCGCCTGACCGGGGTGAAGCCGAAAGTGGAGATGCGCTGGCAGGAGAATGCCGCGGCATTTGTTCTCTTCGGTATGGTCGGTTCGCTGCTTCTCTACGCCATCCTGCGCCTGCAACAGTTTCTCCCTTGGTTCTTTTCCTCCTACATGACTACGCCCATGACGCCCGACCTGGCGATGAACACAGCTGTCAGTTTTGCCACCACCAGTACTTGGCAAGCTTATGGAGGAGAAACCACGCTGAGTTACTTCAGCCAGATTGTGGGCCTGACGGTACAAAACTTTCTGGCCGGCGCGGCAGGCTTGGCAGTGGGCGTCGCTTTCATCCGCGGCCTGGCGCGCGATCGCGCCGCAACCATCGGCAACTTCTGGGTCGATCTTGTCCGCTCGATCTTGTGGGTTCTGCTGCCTCTGTCGATGGTTGGGGCGCTGGTTCTGGTGTGGCAGGGCGTACCGATGAACTTCCATCCGTACACCCAGGCTGCGGGCCTGGAAGGCGGGCGGCAAAGCATCGCGCAGGGACCGGTGGCCGCGCTGGAAATCATCAAGAACCTGGGCACCAACGGAGGCGGCTTCTTCAATGCCAATGGTGCCCATCCTTACGAGAACCCTACACCGGCGGCCAACTTCATCGAGATGCTGGCCATCGCCGTGCTCCCGGCGGCCTTTACCCATACCTACGGGTTGATGGTCGGACGGCCGCGTCACGGCTGGCTTATCTATCGGGTGATGGTTTTCCTGTTTGTTGTTGGGCTGCTGAGTTGCGGCTGGGCGGAACAGCATGGCAACCCGCTGCTTTCGCGATCGCTGAACATCCATGCTGACGCTGCACAAGCCGGCGGCAACATGGAAGGAAAGGAAGTCAGGTTTGGCATAACCTCGTCGGTGTTGACGGCAGTTACGACCTCCAACGGCGCGACCGGCTCCTACAACTCCATGCAGGACAGCTACACGCCAATCGGCGGCATGGTGCCGCTGGTGAATATGGTGCTGGGGGAAATCGTCTTTGGGGGGCTGGGAACGGGGCTCTATAGCATCGTCATGATCGCTCTGGTCGCGCTCTTTCTCGCCGGACTGATGATCGGACGTACTCCGGCATTCCTGGGTAAGAAAATTCGCGCGCCCGAAAGCAAGTTGATCATGCTGTACCTCCTTGCCAGCTCGATTTCCATCCTGCCGTTCACTGCGTTGGCAGTGATGACCCGGGCGGGTCTCGCCGGTCTTGTCACCAACACCGGCACTCACGGCTTCACAGAGATTCTGTTCGCCTACGCCTCGGCCAATGCCAACAACGGCCAGAACTTTGCCGGACTCAACGCCAACAGCCTCTTCTATAATCTGACGACCGCGATCACGATGATGGTAGGCAGGTTCGGATTGGCGATTCCGGCGCTGGGGTTGGCAGGGATGCTCGCAGCCCAGCAGCCCGCTCCCGACAGCTCCGGTACACTGTCCACTAGTTCCCTGTCGTTCGCGGTGTTGCTGACTTCAACCGCGGTGATTGTTTCCGCTCTTAGCTATTTTCCTGTTTTGGCACTAGGACCAATTCTAGAGCGCTTGACGATGGCGCATTAGGCGGCAAACTATCCCGCGTAGTTTCATTATGGGCGTTTTACTACTATCGCAAGAGAATTCCTGTCTTATCGTGTCGACAGGCGGAACTATGTGGGGTATGATTTTTGGCAAGCAGGAATACCCCAACCTTGGATGCCTCGGCAGGTTTTTACCGTACCAACAGGAGAAAGGTGATGGGATGCCTCTTTTCGCTGACGAGGAGTTCAATATTTCTGCGCGGGTAGTTGCGATGACCGCATTCTGCCATAGTCGTCGCCCATCTAGCTCTAACACAAAAAGTAAAGGATGAATACATGAAGAAGCTCTCTGTTCTGTCGATCGGCATGTTAGCCATGCTTGTGGCGACGCTTCCCCTGATGGGGCAGGCGCCAACAGCTCCCAAAGGTTTTGCGCACACGAATATTGTGGTGGCTGATGCGCAGCATCCAAACAACCCGACCGGCATTTTGCCGACTGAGTATAGGGCCGCATACGGCTTCAATCAAATTCCCAACCAGGGAGCGGGCGTGACCATTGCCCTGGTTGACGCCTTTAAGGATCCGAACATCGTAGCTGATACGGCGTTCTACGCCAGCTATTTCCACAAAGCGCCTTGCAACCTTACCGTGGTCGATCAGGCCACGATTGAGGGTCAAGGCTGGGACCTTGAGGAATCGCTCGACGTCCAGCAAGCCTGCGCCCTGGCGCCGCAAGCCAACATTGTCCTGGTGGAAGCGGCCAGCAGCAGCTACACCGATCTGCTTACGGCTGTAGCAACGGCTACCCAGGCCCCGTACAACGCTACCGTGGTCTCCATGAGCTGGAGCGGCGGCGATGAACCGTCGTTGGATAGCGACTTCAACAACATCACCAACTCGCTGGGCCAACCTGTGACGTTTATCGCCGCCACCGGCGACAGCGGACACGGCACCGGCTGGCCGTCCACTTCACCCTACGTGATCGCCGCTGGCGGCACGACCCTGGCTTTGGCCACCGGTGCGCCGCTGGCCAACCCTCTGCTGATTAACTATGGCCACGAGACGGCATGGAACGGCAGCGGCGGCGGCGTCGACTCCGGCGAGACGGAGACGTCGTGGCAGGTCACGGCGTGCGCACCGTTTTCACCGAACGGGCATAGATGCGTGCCCGACATTTCGTCCGATGCCAATCCTGGCACCGGCGTTCCCGTATACGACACCTATAGCTATGGTGGCTGGGTGCAGGTGGGAGGCACCAGCGTAGCGACACCTGATTGGGGCGCGTTCTTCACCCTGGTCAACGCGAAGCGTGTGGCCAATGGTGGTACCACCCTCAGCCAGGCAGCCCAGGATCTGTACACCCTGTATTACAACTCCAGCGACTACGCCACTGACTTCCACGACATTACGTCGGGAACCAATGGCAGCTGCGGATTGGACTGCACCGCTGCAACCGGTTATGATCTCGTGACCGGAATCGGCAGTTTCCAGGCCAACAACCTGTATCTGGCCCTGGTGGCGGATCCCAACTAACCTAAGCTGTTTTCGTTAATGCGAAAGGCGCGCTGTCATGGCGCGCCTTTTTGCTTTATCGCATCCCCCGCTAACCGCGGAGGGCCCATTACATCTTCGGCTTCCCGTCGGCATCCTGGGTGAGTCTTGCCTCCAGGTAGGCAACGTGTCCATCCTCCATTTGGGCCAGGTCGCAATAAATCTGCCGCAGAGTTCCGGTGGGGGTTTGTTCCGCCAGCTTCGTGTAGAAGCTTTGTGCACTGCGCTCGGCGCCCAGCGCCACTTGGAGAGCACGTGCGCGCGCCATTGTGGCATCGTCGCCGGCTGCGAAGACGTCGCCATTTTCCAGTCTCGGCACTTCAATCAGCTCAACCAGGTCGTCCTCGGTCAGAGAGCTGCTCGAACTTCGATACTGCTCCATGTATTTTTGTTCCAGAAGGGCGTGATGACCTCTTTCTTCAATCGCCATCTCCCAGAACACGGCGCCGATCTCCAGCGACGGCTCGTCACCAAACTCGGTGAACATTTCCGCGAACCGATGGTAGACCTGGGCGTTCCGTTTCTCGATGGAAATCGCGGCATCTAACGCCTGCTGGGGGCTGAGGGAGGCAAAGCTTCGTTTCATGGAAAACTCTCCGCCAAGTGTGGGTACCGGGAATTCTACCTGCAAACAGGGAGGTAAAGACGCCATCCGCCCGCAGAAGTTGCTCGCTGGTTTCAAAATGGGAGGAGATCAGAACGGAATGGCAGCCCGGTCCCGATCCGCTACTACCTGATCACACAACCTGCTTGCTTGTTTTGGCCCGCTCCGCTTCGATTCTGGCAATGGTGCGCTTCAACCAGTGTTTTACGTTTTCGCGGAGCTCCTCTTCCGTCTGGCCGGGACTGGCTACGGTAATGCCATTGCGATTCAGCGGAATGTGATGGCACGGCACGTCCTCAGTGCGGTACTCCTCAGGGACAAAATCGTAGAGCAGGCATTCATGGCAGGCGTGCGGCCGCGTTGGGTCCCCGTGATTGGGGCAGGTAAGTGAGTCCTGGAAGAGAGAAGCCGGTCCCCAGGGCGTGCTGTACCAATTTCCATAGCCGCCTTGCTCCAGGAAATTCAGCTCGTAACGCAATACTTCCAGCACATCGCGCTTGTCTTCGGACATAACTCCACTCCCGGCAGGTACGCCTTCGGCTACCCATCCCTGCTGCCATTGTGTCCGAGGTTGCACCTTCCGGCTGTGACGCACCTCACTTCCATGCGTGATCTGTGTCCGCCGCAAGCATCGTGTAAAAATCTTCTGCCCCTCCCAGGCAGAAATTGCCTGCGGACGCCGAGGCGGGCACAACCTCTAATTGCTTGCCCCAGGGTGATGCGGATCGTTGATCTTGATGCGAATGATCTTTGGCGGATCGTAGGGACGATTGTTCCGAGGGTCAGCTGCCAGGCGAGCGATCTTCTTCACGATATCGACGTCCTGGCACTGCCCGAAGATGGTGTATTTGCCATCAAGATACTGCGTGGGAACTTCCGTGATGAAGAATTGCGAGCCATTGGTGTCAGGTCCTGCGTTGGCATAGGCCAGGCGTCCCGCCTGATCGAAGGTGAGACCCGGGCTGACTTCGTTCTTAAACTTATATCCTGGATCGCCGGTGCCGGTGCCGATGGGATCGCCACCCTGGATCATGAAGTTGGGAATCACACGATGGAAGATGGTGCCGTTATAAAGAGGCACACCTTTCATCGTCTGCCCGGTTTTCGGGTCTGTCCATTCCTTAGTGCCGGTCGCCAAGCCGATAAAGTTGGCCACGCCAATTGGCGCCTTATCCGGAAAAAGCGTGCAGTGAATGCTTCCGGCGCTGGTCTCGATGACCGCCGTCGGCGCAGAAGTTTTCTGAGTGCTCTTTTCCGTTGTAGCGTGCTGCTGTGAGGTTGTGCTGCCGCTTGTCTGCGCCAGCGCGAAGCCGGCGAAACATAGGACCGCGATCAATAACTTAGTCATAATTCCTCCAAGAACCAGTAGCTGGTGATCCATGACTAGTGGCTTGTAAGGCGCAAGAACGTGGCATTGCTCGACCGATTGATCTCCCGCTCCTGTCAGCCACTGGCCACTAGTCGCTGCCTTTCCGCATCTGCTGCGAAACCTTCTCCACGTCGCCGAACACCCGCAGCAGATTGCCGCCAAGAATCTTATCAAGATCCTCGGCTTTATATCCGCGCTGGTAAAGCGCTTCCGTAATTTTCGGCAAGTCGGCAGCGGAGTCCAGCCCCAGCGGCGAACAATCGATGCCGTCGAAGTCCGAGCCCAGGCCGACATGCTCGACCCCTGCGACCTTCACCATGTGGTCGATGTGGTCGATCAAGTCGCTAAACGGCGGGCGAGGCAATTTGGGCGCAAGCCGCGCCTGGGTTGCGGCCAGCTCCTTCACCACATCCGGCGTTTGCGCCTTGATGAACAGCGCCTGCACCATTTCATAATCGGCATCGTGCTGGGCGGCGAGTTGCTTGGCCGTATCCAGATACTTCTGCGAAACGAACGCGCAGTAGAAATTCACCTGCGCGACCCCGTTTTTCCCTGCGAGTGCGCGCAGCATGTCGTCGGTCATATTACGCGCCGCACTGGTCAACGCGCGTGAAGAGGAATGCGATGCAATTACTGGCGCTTTGCTCAGCTCCAGCGCCTGGTAAAAAGTTGAGTCGGCCACGTGCGAGATGTCGACCATCATGCCCAGCCGGTTCATCTCGGTCACCACCTCGCGCCCAAAAGGAGTCAGGCCGCCGTGATGCTCAACGCCCTTGTCGTTGATATCGCCGCTGGAGTCGCCGATGTCGTTAGTGTTCGACCACGTCAGCGTCATGTAGCGCACGCCCAAGCGGTAATAGTCGCGCAGGATGCGGATGTCACCTTCAATCGCGTGGCCACCTTCCACGCCCAGCAGCGCCGCCAGTTTGTGCTCACGATGCGCGACGATGATGTCATGCGTGCCATACGCCATCATCATCTTGTCGGGATGTCGCCGCGCCTGCTCGTGAACTGAATCGATCATGTCCAGCGCGCGCTTGGCTTCATGGCCTTTGTTGCCCTTAGGCTCAACCCAGATGGAGAAGAACTCCGCGCCGAGATTGCCGGCCTTGATCTTGTTGAAATCGAGATAGCCGGTGCCTGCATCCTGCGCCAGATCAAAATTCTCATCGACGAAACGGCCTGGCGTGTCGGCGTGGGTGTCGATGATGATCGCCGAGTTGTGAATCGTCTCCCAGTTCGGGGTAGCTTGCGACGCTGCGGACGAAGCCGCCGGCGACTGCGCGGTCTGCGAAAGAGCAATTGTGGCAGAAAGACACAGGAAAAGGCCGAGTCGGTACGAATGTCGCATGAGGTTAATGAGGGGCTCCCGGAAGAATTAGGTGCGATTGGATTGTAAACGACACGGCGGTAGCGACAGCCGAGCCATGGAGTCGTGGCTTGGCTATGCCCTTGCGATGCGGTATCTATGTGAGTACAATGTAATTACGGCATATGAAAACCGACCTTATACGAATCGGCAATTCGCGTGGCATCCGCATCCCTAAACCAATCATTGAGCAATGCCGATTGGGCGACACGGTCGAGTTGCGGATCGAAGACGACCGGCTGATCATATTGTCGGAACGGACGCCTCGCCAGGGTTGGGAAGAGGCACTCCGGCGTGCGGCCCCAGCGCAGGAAGACGAACTCCTCCTGGAATCCACACTGGATGACGACTTTGACCGTGAGGAATGGACGTGGTGAGCGCTGGCCCGCCTCGGCTGGACGAGGTGTGGCTCGTCGCTCTTGATCCTACCGTGGGCGCCGAGATTCAGAAGACCAGGCCCTGTCTGGTTGTGTCTCCTGACGAAATGAACCGGCGCCTGCAAACCGTCATCGTAGCCCCAATGACGACCAGCCAGCAGCCATATCCGATGCGTGTGAGCGTGTCGTTTCAAAACAAACGCGGCCAAGTCGCTCTGGATCACGTTCGCGCAGTAGCGCGCCGTCGGCTGGTGCGGAAACTCGGAAGGGTATCGGCGCAGACCGCAGCACTGGTCTCTGCGACTCTCGTCGAAATGTTTACTCGCGTGTAGGACCGTTACGTCCGGAAGAAATCCTTCACCGCCTGCCACATCACCTGTCCGCCGACGTCGGCGATGGACTTGGTCAACGGGATATCCTTGGGGCACACTTCGACGCAGTTCTGCGCATAGCCGCATTCCTGGATGCCGCCGTCGCCCATCAGCGCCTGCAGCCGCTCGATCTTCAGGCCCTTGCCGGTGGGATGGGAGTTGAACAAACGCACTTGCGAGATGGTGGCCGCGCCCACAAAGCCGGTCTTCTCGTTGAATTGCGGACAGGCTTCCATGCAGCAGGCGCACGAGATGCAGCGCGACAGCGGATAAGCTTCTTCCTGGTCTTGTGCCGACTGGCGCAGTCCGGCGCCTAGATCGTAGGTGCCATCCATCGGTACCCAGGCCTTCACCTTCTTCAGGTTCTCGAACAGCACGCTGCGATCGACTGCCAGGTCGCGAACGATGGGGAACTTGGAGAACGGCTCCAGCGTGATCGGTTGCTTCAGTTGATCGATCAGCGCCGAGCAGGCCATCTTCGCGGTCCCGTTGATGATCATGGCGCACGAGCCGCACACCTCTTCCAGGCAATTGGAATCGTAGGTTACCGGCGTGGTGGCCTTGCCCTGGCGCGTCACCGGCTTGGCCGCAATGTCCATTAGCGCCGAGGTCACGTTCATGCCCGGACGATGCTGTAGCTCGAATTCTTCCCAGTACGGCTTCGACTCGGGAGTGTCTTGCCGTTTGATCTTTATAAGTACGGTTTTAGAGTTTGCCATTTTTTAAAAAGCCTTCAGCTCTCAGCTATCAGCCGTCAGCAAAATCGCAATTCGCTTTTCGCTCTTCGCCAACCACAAACGAGGTGTCATCCTGAGCGTAGGCGCGCCGGTTTTGCGCGCTGGAGTCGAAGGACCCCTATCTCGCCAGCCATCTTGGTCCAAGCGTGTCGTCCCTACGGGACTCGGGTCAATAATGCACCCTCACCCAGCGCTAAAGCGCTGGGCTATCTTCTTCCGTCCCGCTCCGCGAGACTCGTCCCTTCGCCCGCCAACTGTTCAACCACGATTAAGACATTTGCACTTGCAAGCTCAGCTGACGGCTGACAGCTGACAGCTTATTGCTACGTCGCTGCGTCGTACCTTCTCGGCCGTGGCTTAATCAGCGACGTGTCCACCGGTTCGAACTCGAAACGCGGCTCGTCGGCATCCGCCGCGAAATACGCCTTCGTCGTCTTCAACCAGTTGGCATCGTCGCGTTCGGGGAAGTCCGGCTTGTAATGCGCGCCGCGCGATTCGTCGCGCATCGCCGCGCCCTGGGCAATCACGCGCGCCAGTTGCAGCATGTTGTAAAGCTGCCGCGCGAAGACGAACGACGTGTTTGCCCACATCGACTTGTCGCTCAAGTTTACGTGGCGATAGCGCTCCAGGAGTTCAACCAGCTTCGCGTCGGTCTCCCGAATGTTCTTGTTGTAGCGGATGACCGTGACGTTCTTGGTCATGGTTTCACCCAACTCCCGCCACAGCAGGAACGGGTTCTCCGTGCCTTCGTTCTTCATCAGCCGCGCGTTGATCTCTTCCTGCCGCTTGCGCTCTGAGTCGAAAACGTGCTGGCCGGGATGCTTTCCGCTCTTGATTATGCCGTGCGCGTACTTGACCGAGTGCGGCCCGGCAACGAATCCGCCATAGATGCACGACAACAGGGAATTCGCGCCCAGCCGGTTGGCGCCGTGAATCGAGTAGTCGCACTCGCCGGCGGCATATAGCCCTTCGATGTTCGTCCGCTGCTCGAAGTCAACCCACAGCCCGCCCATGGTGTAGTGCATGCCGGGAAAAATCTTCATGGGGACGTCGCGCGGATCGTCGCCGACAAACTTCTCGTAGATTTCGAGGATGCCTTCCAGCTTGCGATCGAGAATCTTGCGGTCGATGTGCGTCAGATCCAGATAGACCATCGGCTGCCCGTCGATGCCGAGGTTATGCTCGTAAACCACCTTGTGGATGGCGCGGGTAGCAATGTCGCGCGGCACCAGATTGCCGTACTTGGGATACCACTCTTCCAGGAAGTACCAGCGCTCGCCCTCGGGAATGCTCTTGGGATCGCGCTTGTCGCCGGGTTGCTTCGGTACCCACACGCGGCCGCCTTCGCCACGCGCCGACTCCGACATCAACCGCAGCTTGTCTTCGCCGGGAATGCACGTTGGATGCACCTGGATGAATTCGCCGTTGGCGTAAAACGCTCCCTGTTGATAGAGCGCGGATTGCGCCGAGCCCGTGCATACGACTGAGTTTGTGGACTTGCCGAAGATGGCGCCGTTGCCGCCGGTCGCCATGATGACGGCTTCGGCGGGGAAGGTGTGCACTCCCATGCCGCGCAGGTCCAGCGCGCAGATGCCGTGGCAGACCCGATTCTCATCGATTACCGCGGAGAGAAACTCCCACGCTTCGTACTTCGTGACCTTGCCTTCAGACTCGTAGCGCCGCACCTGCTCGTCCAGTGCGTAGAGCAGTTGCTGACCCGTGGTTGCGCCGGCGAACGCGGTGCGGTTGTAGAGTGTGCCGCCGAAACGGCGGAAGTCCAGCAGCCCTTCTGGAGTGCGATTGAAGGGAACTCCCATGCGATCGAGAAGGTCGATGACGCCAGGCGCCGCATCGCACATTGCCTTCACTGGAGGCTGGTTTGCGAGGAAGTCACCGCCATAGACGGTGTCGTCGAAGTGGATCCAGGTGGAGTCGCCTTCGCCCTTCAGGTTTTTGGCGGCGTTGATGCCGCCCTGGGCGCACACCGAGTGAGACCGCTTGACCGGAACGATGGAGAAGAGGTCGACGTGACCTCCCATCTCGGCAATCTTGATGGTCGCGGCAAGTCCTGCCAGTCCGCCACCAACCACAATGATATTAGGATGTGCCATAAGAAAAACCAGCAATCAGCAATTAGTCGTGTTCCACCCAGGGAACTTGGTCCGCCGGCGTCCGCACAAAACCGGTTACGCTCCACAGGCCAACGCCGACCAAGGCAATCGCCAGCCCTAAGCACACAAAACCGAACTTGCGGCGCGCCCTATCGCCCACGGTCAGCCCCCACTTGGCGGCGAACAGCCAAACGCCGTAGGAGAAGTGCCATGAGGCGGCCACAATTCCGATTACATAAATGGCCACCACCCACGGGTTCTGGAAGTCGAACCACACCTTCGAGAACGCGTTGTTATATCCGCCTCCCATCAAGTGCACACCCATGAACCGCATGTCGATGACGTGATACAGGATGTAGGCGAAGGCGACGATTCCGGTCCAACGTTGCGAGGTGTAGAGCCAGTTGCCGCTCCAGGGATATTCGCTGACGTTCGAGTCGCCGCGATACCAGATCCAGATTCCGTAGAGCGCGTGATACAGCAGCGGTATAAAGATGAAGACCCACTCCAGCACGTGCACAAAAGGCAGGCTGGTGAGGAACTTCACCTGATCGTTATAGGCTTGAACGCCGTTCGCCGATTCGGAATTGGAGATGAAGTGCTCGATCAGAAATGCGCCGATGGGTACGATGCCGGACAGCGAATGCAGCCGGCGCAATACGAAAGAATAGCCCTGGCCTGCACGCAGCGGAGCTACTCCCTTTCCAATCCGGGTGACACTGCTTTCAACAGAACTGGCCGAGGAAGCCACGAAGCAAACTCCTTATGAACGCGGAGCGTATAAGCAAACTCTTTATTATCGAGTTCGCCAAGAGCGCAAGTCAAGAAAGCCGCCGCCGTTGAACTCGCGCTTGACGAATCGCCTGAGGTGGGCCGGCTCCGGCGGATCAGCGAGACTCAGAATAGCTTTTGGACGGGCCAACCGCCTGTGACGTGCGTCACAGGCCCGCATGATTTGCAGCACTCGTCACAAGCGATCGTAAAAACCATTGCTCCGGGTCGGTGCCGGCAGGTCGAACCGGCAGAATCGCGGACCTCTGGCACAACATTTATAGTGTCTTCATCCCCATGCTGATTCGCGAGAATGTTCCGCTTGCTCCCCTGACGACGTTGAACGTCGGCGGCCCAGCGCGTTATTTCGCCGAAGCGGCGGCAGAACGCGAAGTGGCGGAAGCCGTCGAGTTTGCCGCCGGGCGCGGGTTGCCGTTGTTCGTGCTCGGCGGAGGCAGCAATCTCGTCATCGCAGATGCGGGGTTCGCTGGACTGGTGTTGAAGGTCGGCATCAACGAGGTCTCGCACTCTACCTCATCACATGATCAAGTGACGTTTGTGGCCGGTGCAGGGTACGACTGGGACACGTTGGTGAAGGAGTCTGTGCAGGCCAGTTGCGCCGGTCTGGAGTGCCTCAGCGGAATCCCCGGTACCGTGGGCGGAACACCGGTGCAGAATGTCGGTGCCTACGGTCAGGAAGTTTCTCAGACCATCCAGGAAGTGCGTGCGCTCGACTTGCAGTCGCGGGAGATCACCACACTGTCCAACCCGCGGTGCGGATTCGGCTATCGCAGCAGCATCTTCAATACGACCGGGCGCGGGCGCTATGTGGTCCTGCGCGTCTCCTTTGTCCTCCAGCAGGGCGGCAAGCCGAGCATTCGTTATGCCGACCTCGAACAGTTCTTCGCGGGCCGGGCGAATGCGCCAACCCTCTCCGACGTTAGAGAAGCAGTTCGCGAAATCCGCCGGCGCAAGGCAATGCTGATTGTTCCTGGCGACGAGGACGCCCACAGTGTGGGATCGTTCTTCAAGAACCCGATTGTGCCGCGAGCAACCTTTGAGGAGCTGTCGGCGAGGCTCGCATCTCGCGGTCTGCAACTGCCGAGTTACCCTTCCGCAGACGGATTGCGCAAATTACCGGCAGCGTGGCTGGTGGAACACGCGGGCTTCGCCAAGGGCTATCGCAAAGGCAGGGTGGGCATCTCACAAAGGCACGCCTTGGCGATCATCAATTGCGGCGGGGCAGGCGCGGCTGAGATCATCGCGCTAAAAGACGAGATTCAAGCGCACGTAATGGACGCCTTCGGCATTAAGCTCGATCCCGAGCCGGTGTTCGTGGGATTTTGAATTCGCGAGTCGCTCTTCGCTTCTCGCGGCGATTGCAAAACCCAGACGAAGTTGTTTTGCTAATTGTTAATTGCTGATCGCCGGTTTCCTGGGCCAACCCGTTGCCTGCTCGTAGGCATGTGCCAGTCCCAAGCAAATCGAATCCCCTCCCGGGCGGCTGGAAATCTGCATACCAACTGGCAGTCCATCGCGGGTGAAGCCGCAGGGAACCGACGTGGTTGGCCAAAACATCACGCTAAACGGCGATGTGTTACGCAGCAGATTCTTTACTTCATATGGCCGTACATCTGCTACCGCGAGCGCCTCCAATTCGCTGAGCTTCGGCGCCGGAACCGGGACCGTCGGCGAGATTACCACGTCCACCTGCTCGAAAATCTGCTCAGCGGTGTGGCGAAACTCCTCCAGTCGCCGCCGCTCGCGAATGTATTGGCTGGCGGTGATTCCCGCGCATCTTTGGATGCGGTACAAGGTTCGTGGATCATAGAGCTGCGGACTGTTGGTCACCATCGCTTCGTGATACTCGTAGATCTCCGCATCGAAGATGGTGCGGAAGCCATCGACTGCAAGGTCCACCTCGCGAACCTCTGATGTCAGCTTCGCGATTACCTGTATCGCGGCTTCAAGGCACGACGCTAGGTCAGGATGAAGATCGTCGAACAAGGCGTTACGGGGAATCCCAACCTTCAGTTCGGAAACATTCTCCTCCAGCGATGAGTCGTAGCCCGACTTCCCGGAGAGCACTTCGAGCAACGTAGCGGCATCGCGCACCGTGGCCGCCAACGGGCCGGCGGTATCGAACGAGGTCGACAGCGGCACTACTCCCTTGAGGCTGATCAGGCCGGCACTGGGGCGATGTCCCACAATGCGGCATAGAGCGCTGGGACAGCGGATCGAGCCGGTGGTGTCCGTGCCCAGGGCGGCGACACAGAGTCCCGCAGCCACGGCTGCGGCCGAGCCTGAGGAAGATCCGCCGGAGATCCGCTCCAGGTTCCAGGGATTTTTCGTCGGCCCGAAGGCGCTTACGACGCCGCTGATGCCGAAAGCAAACTCATGCAGGTTGAGCTTGCCAATGATGACAGCGCCGGCTTGCTTCAATCGGCGAACGACCTCGGCGTCGTCCTTGGGTACGCGATCGCGATATTGGTTGCTGGCGGCCGTGGTCCGCACGCCGGCTGTGTCGAACAGGTCCTTCAGTCCGATAGGGATACCGTGGAGCGGCCCGCGATAATTTCCCGCGCTTATTTCAGATTCAGCCTGGAGAGCCTGCTCCAGTGCGAGATCGGCCGTCACCGTGATGAATGCGTTAAGAAGGGGATTGAGCCGCTCGATTCGCGCCAGGCACTCGCGCGTCAGTTCGACGGGCGACAGCCGACGAGTGCGAATCTGCTCCGCTGCTTCAGTAACGGTAAACACGGAAAGGCATCTTACACTACGCTCACTTCGGCTTCTTCTGGCACCTCTCGCAGATGCCGTAAATCTGGAAGGTATGGCGCGTAGGGACATACTTGTTCTTGCGGCCCACGGCCTGCTCGATGCGTTCGATGTCGGCAGAGAAGAACTCGACCGAACTGCCGCACTCGGTGCACACCATGTGATGGTGATTACGCCGCTGGTACTGGTGCTCGTAACGAGCGACCCCGTCGTTGAAGGCTACTTCGCTGGCCAGGCCGCATTCCGCCAGCAGTTTCAGAGTGCGGTAGACGGTCGTGAACCCGATGCCGTCGTCTTTTTTCTTCACCAGCCGGTAGAGTTCGTCGGTGGAAAGATGATCGCGAGTGTCGAGAAACGTCCGCAGGATGATGTCGCGCTGTCCGGTGCGCTTCGAGCCCACTTTTTTCAAGTGATTGTGGAACACGGCTTCAGCCTCGCGCACCATTTGGCGCGAGATTGTCGGCTGATCGTCAACTCGTTTCTGGAGCATAAGCAGTGCTCCGAAGGGAGCCTCTCGTTCGCTGTTGCAAGCCAGTTGTTACCAGCATAACACCGGCTGACGAGCGGGTCGTGTCCTCAAGTGATCTGCGCTAGGGGAGCTCTGAATAACTTGCCGAACGTGCCGCAGGGGCTAAAGCCCCGTTTATTTTTCCGATGCTTGCGGCACGACTGAAGCCGTGCCCTTTCAAAACCCGGACTTAATCAGAGACTCCCTGGATGGTTTCCATCTACCTTGCATCCAGCAGTCGTATGGTTTCCAGCACTACGTTGCCGGTGATTGCCAGCGATTGCGGACTGAGCTTATCGATAGTGTCATCGGGCGTGTGATGGAAGACATTGTTGTAGCCGTAGTCAAAGTCGATTAGATCTACGACGGGCACGCCGATCTTGGCGAATGGAATGTGGTCATCCTCGATGCCAATCGTCTGCTGGAAAAAGTGTGATTGGTAGCCAAGATTGGTGGCTGCCTGCGATACCACGTCGGTGAGCCAGGGCGTAGAGTTCGTATCGCGCTGGATGTCGAGATCATCGTCGCCGATCATGTCAACCAGGATGAAGGCTTTCACCCTTTTTGCCGTGCCATCCTGCTGCCACTTCTGCGCGAGCTGTCGCGTGCCGTACAGACTGTCCACGTCAGTCCACTTCACGAACGCTTCTTCACCGTCGGTCCACACCAGCCATACGCTGTAGCCATCAAGTTGTTTGCCGTGGAAATGATCAGCCAATGCGAGCAGCAGAGCGGTTGAGGAGCCACCGTCGTTCGCACCGACATAGGTCTTCGGCAATGGATAGTTGGTGTCGTAGTGACCCGCGACGACGATGATCCCATCCTTTACTCCGGGAAATTTCGCGATGATATTGTTAATGGGAAACGTACCCGCAGGCGTTTGTGCCGTGAACTTGTCCTGCTCCACATCCACTCCCTTCAGCTTGGAGAGGATGTACTGTTCCAGCTTGGCGTGTCCATGACTTCCCGGAGGACGCGAGCCGAACGCGACCACTTCCTTCACATACTGCATCACGTGATTGCCATCGATGTCCGGAGTGGGTCCCGTGCTTGCGGAACTTGCCGGCGCGCCGGCGGGTTGAGTCGCAGCCGGGGCACTGGTGTCAGAAGCCGGCTTGGCTGTAGCTGCGGCCTCCGACGGTGTTTGTTGTTGCTTGTTGCAGCTCGTACTCAGAGCAACGATCAGAAGCAGGACAAAAATGGGGGCAGAAAATCGGCGAAGCCTCGACGTCATGTTAGAAGACATTGTAAATGGCATGTGGGGTTGTCGGCCGTTCCGCCGCCGAGCCGGCGCAGCGCCGGCTCAAGTCCCGAAAATCTGCTATTCTGCCCGCCGTGTCCAAACCATTGTCTTCAGATCGCCGTCCCGCGATCAGCATCGTCGGCCCGGGAGGTCTCGGCGGCGCACTGGCCCTCACTCTGCCTCCGGCGGGCTACGAAGTGCGATTCCTCGCGATGCGTGGAAAGAGTTTCCGCGGCCCTCACCTGAGAGCGCTGTTGCGCGGATCGAAGGCGCGCCCGGTCGAGATAGGAAAGCAGCAGCTCGATACCGGGGTCGTTTGGATCACGGTCCCCGACGATGCAATCGCAGGCGTAGCCCGCGTCCTGGCGCAATCGCAGGATTGGAAGGGCAAGATTGTATTGCACTCCAGCGGAGCCCTCACGAGCGATGAACTTGTGTCCTTGCGAGACAAGGGGGCGCGGGTTGCATCCGTGCATCCCATGATGACCTTCGTTCGCGGCGCTGTGCCGGAGATGGCGGGCGTGGCCTTCGCGGTTGAAGGAGATGCTGTCGCCGTGCGGGCTGCCCGATCTATCGTAGAAAACCTGGGTGGAGATGCCTTCGTTATCAAGAAGCAGAATAAAGTGCTATACCACGTCTTTGGGAGCTTCGCGTCGCCGCTGATGATCGCATTGCTGGCTTCGCTGGAACAGGTGGCGCTGGCGGCAGGTATCCGCAAAACGGACATCAAACCGATGATGGTGCCGTTGCTGTGGCAGACGCTGCGCAACTACTTGAAGCACGATGCGGCTGCCGCCTTCAGCGGGCCGCTCGTCCGCGGAGACGTGGCGACCGTACGCAAACATCTGGCCGAACTTGAGTCGTTCCCGGAGGCGAGAGCCGTGTACGTTGCCCTGGCCGGTACAGCTTTGAAACTGCTGCCGGTAAAGCACCGCAAGAGTTTGGCGAAAGTGCTCGGTAGTTCTTGAGACGGCCGGAAATTTTTATCGCCGCGCACGAGGTGTCCGTTCCGCCCTGCTCACCTCGCTTGCAGTTCACTGCCTCAACGAAAAACCTACGAATGATTTCCATCCGGGTTGAGCAGCGACCGCCAGCGCAGGTGATCGTGCTTAATGAGGCTGTTGGCGGCTTCAGGTCCTTCGCTGCCGGCCGCGTAGTTGGGGAACTGCGGCGGTGGCAACTCGGCCCAGGCATCTTCGATAGGAGTGATGATGCGCCACTCCGCTTCCACCTCATCGCGGCGGGTGAACAGGGTTGGGTCGCCGCGCATCGCGTCCAACAGCAGGGTCTCGTAGGCGGCGGGGGTTTCCGTGCCAAAGGCTTCGCGGTAGGAGAAGTCCATGTCTACGCGAATGGCGCGCATCTCCTGGCCCGGCTTCTTGGCGCCGAAGCTGAGTGAGATGCCTTCATTCGGCTGAATGCGCATGGTGATGACGTTGTGGTGCACGTCGTCAGGATTGCGCGAAAACAGTGCCTGCGGTGTGCGCTTGAAATGTACCGCGATCTCGGTCACTGGCTTCGCCAGCCGCTTGCCGGCGCGAATGTAAAAGGGAACTCCGGCCCAGCGCCAATTGTCGATATGCAGTTCGACCGCGGCGTAAGTCTCGGTCTGCGAGTTGGGATTGACACCCGGCTCCTGACGATATCCCTGGACCGGCTTGCCGTCGATCTGGCCCGGACCGTATTGTCCGCGAGCGGTGCGTTTCGCGACTTCCTCTTTGGACATGGGAGCGATAGCGCTTAGCACTTCCACTTTGTGACCGCGCACGGCGTCGGCGTCGAAGCTGACGGGCGGCTCCATGGCGGTCAGCATCAGCAACTGAAGCATGTGGTTGGCGACCATGTCGCGCAGCGCTCCGGTCTCTTCGTAGAATGCGCCGCGACCCTCCACTCCCAACGTTTCGGCGGCGGTGATCTCGATGTACTCGATGTAATTGCGGTTCCACACCGGCTCAAACATGGAGTTGCCGAAGCGGAACATCATGATGTTCTGCACCGTCTCTTTGCCCAGATAGTGATCGATGCGGTAGACCGAGCGCTCGTCGAAGACGTGCGAAACAATTTCGTTCAGCGCCTGTGCACTCTTGAGGTCGCGGCCGAAAGGCTTTTCCAGGATGATGCGCGTCCAGCCTTCACTGTTATGGGCCAGTCCGGCTTCGCCCAGGCCTTCGACAATTGGCGGCGCGAGCGATGCGGGAGTCGAAACATAGAACATAACGTTCTTGCTGGCGCCGTTCTTCTGCATGTCCTCGATCTTCGTCTTCAGGAGAGGATAAAAGTCAGGATGGTCGGCATCACCGACAAAGTAATGCAGCCGCTGAGCAAAGTCCTCCCAACCCTGGTCGGTGAAGTTGCGAGCGTCTTTCGAGTCGGCGGCGCCTTCGCGCAGGCGCGAGCGATACTCTTCGTCGTCGAACTTGGAGCGGCCGATGCCGAGGACCTGAAAATTGCGGTTGGTGCAGCCGACGCACGCCAGATCGTACAGAGCAGGAATCAATTTGCGCCGGGTAAGATCGCCAGATCCTCCGAAGATTACCACCAGACAGGAATCGCCCTGCGGCAGATGAGGCGTTTCGACTTTTGACGGCGTGGCCTGTACGAGAGTAGTCATGCGAGTTGCTCCAACGCGGGTGCGCTCAATTCCAGATGCCGGGGATGGTGAAAGGATTCGCCGGCGGTATGAGTTGTTAACAGGACCAAGCCCGTCTGTTCTCACGGCAGATAACACAGCGCCGACACCGAGTGCGGCGCTGTGGAACACGTAAATTGTAAGCCTGAATTGTTACGTTTTCGTTTTCTTCATCACGTCGCGTGCTTTGGCGACGACGTTATCAACCGTGAAGCCGAAGTGCTCCATAATTATCTTGTACGGAGCTGACGCGCCGAAGTCGTCATGAGCGACACTATATCCGCTGTCGCCAACGTACCTGCACCAGCCCAAGCTGGCGCCAGCTTCCACCGACACACGTGCCTTTACCGCAGCAGGAAATACTTGTGCCTTGTATTCGGCGGGCTGCCTTTCGAACAGCTCCCAACACGGCATGGAGACAACGCGCGCCTTCACGCCTTCGGTGCTGAGCTGCTCGTAGGCCCCCACACAGAGCTGCACCTCGGAGCCGGTTCCCATCAGGATGATGTCCGGCGTGCCAACAGAGTCGGCCAGAATGTAGGCGCCTTTAGCCACGCCTGCGGCTGAGGCGTACTTGGTGCGATCGAATGTCGGCACGCCCTGGCGAGTGAGCACCAGCGCCACAGGCTGGTTCTTCATCGGCATGATAACGCGCCAGGCTTCGGCAACTTCGTTGGCGTCGGCGGGGCGGATGGTCATCATTCGGGGCATGGCCCGCAATGACATGAGCTGCTCGATCGACTGGTGCGTGGGGCCGTCTTCGCCAAGACCGATAGAGTCGTGAGTGTAAATGTAGATGACCGGCAGCTCCATCATCGCAGCCAGGCGAATCGCCGGGCGCATGTAGTCGGAGAAGATGAAGAACGTCGCTCCAAAGGGCCGCACACAGGAGAGCGCCATGCCACTCAGGATTGAGCCCATGGCATGCTCGCGGATGCCAAAGTGGAAGTTGCGGCCGGAGTGGCTGTCCTTCTCAAAGTCGCCGCCATTGTTGATGAGGGTTTTGGTCGAGGGATAGAGATCGGCCGAGCCGCCGATAAGCCACGGGACGTTCGCGGCGACGGCGTTCTCCACTTTGGCGCTCGAGTCGCGGGTGGCGATACCCTTGGCGTCGGCGGGAAACGTCGGAATGTCTTTGTCCCAGCCAGCAGGTAGCTCCTGGTTTGACATCTGCTGCCACATCTTGGCGAGGTCAGGACTCTGGGCCGCCCAGGCTTGATATTTTGCGTCCCATTCCTTCTCCCACTTTGCGCCGCGATCGACCGCCTTGCTCATGTAGCTCTTCACTTCGTCGGGCACGAGGAACTGAGCATCGGGCGGCCAGCCGTAGACGATCTTCGTTTTGCGGACTTCGTCCACTCCCAGCGCCTCGCCGTGGGCTTCCTTGGTATCTTGACGGTCGGGAGAGCCCCACCCAATGTGGGTATCGCAAATGATGAGCGTTGGCCGATCAGGCTCTCGCTGCGCGGCCCTGATGGCTACGTCGACCAGATTGAGATCGTTGACATCGGTGACGTGCAGGATATTCCAGTGCCAGCCTTCGAAGCGCGTGGCGACATCGTCGGTGAATGCCAGCGAAGTGTGGCCTTCGATGGTGATGTGGTTGTTGTCGTAGAACCAGATCAGGTTCGACAGCCCGAGATGCCCGGCGACGGAGGCCGCCTCGTTGCTGACGCCTTCCATAAGGTCGCCATCGCCGCAGAAAGCGTAAATGCGATAGTCGAAGGGCGTGTAGTCGTCCTTGTGAAGCTTCGCGGCCAGCCAGCGTTGGGCGATCGCCATGCCCACCGAATTGGATACGCCCTGGCCGAGCGGCCCGGTGGTGACTTCCAATCCCGGCACGTGATGGTATTCGGGATGCCCCGGCGTCTTCGATCCCCACTGCCGGAATTGTTTGATGTCGTCCAGCGAAAGGTCATAGCCGGTAAGGTGAAGCATGGCGTAGAGCAGCATGCAGGCGTGCCCGTTGGAAAGAATGAAGCGATCACGGCCCGGCCAGTGCGGGTCGTGAGGATTGTGCCGGAGGAAACGGTCCCATAGCACAAAGGCCAGCGGCGCCAGCGCCATGGGAGTCCCAGGATGACCGCTGTTGGCTTTTTGGACCGCGTCCATCGCCAGCGTACGAATGGTGTTAATGCAGAGGTTTTCGAGATTCTGCTGGGCTGTGGCTTGTTCTTTCCCTGGAACAGGAATGCTTGGTTGACTACTCACCCGTTACCGCCTTTCTCCAATGTCGTGAATAAAGAAAACCGATGTGCCGTCCCTACGGGACTCAAGATTTTATATCGTGCTTATACCCAGCGCTTCCGCGCTGGGCTAATTTAAGTTCCGTCCCGCCTGCGGCGGGACTGGAAGCGCGCGGGCGTCAGGCGTCTGAGATCGGCGCACACCCTCGTCCCGCTACCCGGATGTCGATTTCGTAACGGCCTTCTCCGCCCCAGGTTGCGTCGGTTGTTCGACTTCGACCGCGTAATCTGTGCCTTGCCACTGCTGATCCTGCGGCCACTTGAAGGTGAATCGTAACGGCGCCTTCTGTCCAGCATCGATAGCGATATCGACATACTCGACCCCTAAAGCCGTGGGAGTAGACCCGGTATCCCGAGGTGTATTCCACTCATCGTCACTCCAGTGGAGCATGAAGGGCGAGGACGCCTGCACCCGCAGTAGAGCTCCAGCCGCTACCTTGCGGACCTGGCGATTCATCTTCCATACTTCGATTACCGGGCGCGGGTTATTGTTGCAATAACGTGCGGCAACCGGTTCGATGCGATCAAAAACTTTATTATCCAACATGGAGCGCAGCAAGGTTACGTACTCGGCGTGTGCCCACAGCAGGGGAATGGCCGCGCCCGTTGCCTTGCCGAAAAACATGTGCTCGTGCGGGATATCCGGCAGGTCCCAGATCTGCTCAGGGAACAACCCGATGCCGGTAGTAAACGCCTCAGCCGCACGGAGATAGAGATCGATACTGCGGCCGGCGGCCAACTCATACGTAGCACGCTCCAACATAAGCAGGGGCCAGGGATGGCCGACTCCCCACTTCTTGTAGGACGTACCGTCGTCGCGTTGACCATAGCCGTCATGGTTGTACCGTTTCCAGCAGGGGCCTGCGGGAAAGTCGACCTTCAAGACGGCGTCGATTACTTTCAGCGAGTCCTCGATGAGAGGATCGCCCGGCCTGCGGATACCAAAGCGGACCAACTCCAGAAATCCGTGATCGACGATCTGGTTTGCGGGATACTGATAGCGATCGCCGGGCTTCTGATTGGAGAGGGTCAGTTCGCCGCTGTCGGGGTCCTCGTCGCCAGCCGCGCCGTCGTGGCTGACGGCGGGATTGATGCGGATGTAGTGGCGCTTGACGGCCGGCAACAGCGTGCCTTGGTTGGTGACCGTCCACTTCTCAACATGCGATTCGAGGAAGTCGGCGTAGGTACGCACGAACTCCGCGGTATGCTCGTCACCGCGGTGTTCCAGCATCTCGGCGGCGCAGATGAGAGCAGCGATATTGGCGGCGAGGGTAGAAGGCGAGTAGCCCCCCGCTTCTTCCCAACGGTCTTCAGGGGTGGCGGGACCTTCGCGGATGAGATAGGCGCAGGCCCGGCAAACCGTGATGTAGGGATCGAACTCAGCCAGCGCGTTGGCCTTCCAGAGGCGCCAGGCCAGGATGATGGGAAAGGAAACTTCATCCAGTTGAATGCCGGTCCAATAAGGATCGCCATCGATCCAGAAGTTCTGGTAGAAGCCGCCGTCTTCGCGCTGGGCTATGGCCAGATAGATCATGGCGCGCAAGGGCGTAGTGGTGTCGCCGGCAGCTAGAAGGGCGCCGGCGGAATGCACCATATCACGGGTCCAGACCAGGTGATAGCCGCCCAGTTCGTCATCGCTTTTGTCTTCGCCCCAGGGAATGCTCAGGCTGGCGATCATGGCTCCGGGATAAAGTTTGTCCTCGTGGGCCAGCAGGAGATTGATGCTGCGGGCGAACAAGCAGGAGGCATAGCCGGAGACCTTGTCGTGGTTCATGTCGATGACAGCCAGACGCTTGCGGGTGCGGTGCCACTGCTCGATGAAACTGTTGACATTGTTTTGGAAGGGGACACACAGGGACTGGAACAGGGTGGCGCCGGCCGCGTGTTGACTGCGGCCGAAGGCCAGGCCGAGGGTGAACTCGTTGCCGTGCGCCAGATCGATCTCTCCGGTCAGCGCGACGTTTCCATCCAAAGCGCTGTCGTATTCCCAATCCATCTTCAGGTTGTGCGCCAGGTCAGTCCAACCGTCACTGATACCAACGTAGCCGCAGGAAAGTTTGCTGAACCCTGCCTTGGTTCCGATCGCCATGTGTACATTGTCGCGATAGGCAATCAGGAAATGCCGGCCCTTCGCTTCCAATACTTCTGCATTGTTATGCCATCCGCCAATGTTCAAGTGAGGCGCACAAAGCACATAGAGGTGCAGGCGTCCCTGCCACTCTGGCGCCGGGTTGAATTTGGTATGAATCAGGAGACAGTTGAGGTGAGGGTCAGAGATGATCTGCTTCTCAATGGAGTAACGTCCCTCGGGATCGGTGTTGGTGATCTTGAAGCCCAGGGCGCCAGGATCGAGAAGCTCAACGGTGCTGACGGTGTTGCGGCGCTCGTCGTGGAAAAATGTTTCCCCGTCGCTGATCAAGTACTGCAAATCCCGGATCTGAGGGCAATCGATGGTGGGATAGTAGATTTCCGTGTTGACACCCTTGGCCAGGGTGTACCAGATGCGGCTGGAAATGGCGTATGCGGTGCCAACAGCGTCTTTAGCGCCAGCCGTCCAACGGGGTTCGATGCCCGGTCCGCCCGGGGCTGGATTCTTGCCACTCAAGATAAATGCTCTCCTCGCGTACGGCTCGGACCCCTAAAACTTGAAACAAGGAAGAATCGGAGATCCGCGTCAAACGCGCTTCTATTCTTAACCTGAGTCAACATCGGCTGGCTATACGAGTCACTGAAACTTCACAAATCCCTGGGCCGGATCCCGGAAGACCCGAAGTGTGTCGTCTCATTAAGCCGCATTGGCTGGCGATACAGGTGCGTTGGAAAGTGTACCGCGAGCGTCAAGAGGTTATGAAATCAGCATTAATACTGGTTTAACCGGCGCCGGAGGGCGGGCGGGAAAATTTTTGGGAACTTTTGGTTCTGCTATCATGAAACCCAAGCAGGATGTGGCAAGAGAGTGCTCCCAACTTGCCCGTGTGGGTATTGGTTAGTAGTAACACTATATCCCATCGCGAACCGCCATTGGCTGGTGGGGTCTTTCTCTGTGTGCGCCAAATCGTCACGACGAGTGTACTTGAGGCACCTCGTCGCCAGCACCCGGCAGCGATTCCGGGGCAGCCGCCGACGAGGCCAAGGGCGCAACACTCCAGGGTCACTGAACGAACTGCGCCGATATCACCCGACGGCATTGCGGCCATTGGGCAGACGTGCGTTTTCGAAAGGAATGGAGGAAAACAAAGTGCAAATCGCGATCGCTTCCGATGAAACAGGGCATGAAGCTAAACAGCGTCTGACCGCGAAACTGATTGCCGCCGGGCACGCGGTTACGGATGCAGCGCCGCCGGTGCAGGGTCAGGGCCGTACCGATTACGCCGAGCAGGTTGCGCTCGCGGTGCTGCGGCACGACTCCGAGCGCGGCATCATTATCAGCAGCCGGGGGGTGGGGGCGTCGGTGGCCGCTAACCGCGTGCCCGGAGTCCGGGCTGCGCTTTGTGGCGACGCCCATTCCGCTCACGTGGGCGCCAAGATCGAGGGCATGAACGTCCTGGTGCTGGCGCTGCATTCACTGGAGGAGCAGCACGCGCAGGAAGTGGTCGACGCCTATCTGAATGCCACCCTTGCCCCCATTGAAGTCATCGGCGGTTTGCCGCCACGGCGCTTGCAGCGCGTATTTGCCTATATCCGGGAGAATGTAGCCCGCGGCCTATCGGTGAACGAACTGGCACACGTGGTGGGTATGAGCCAGTATTACTTCTCCAAGCTGTTCAAGATGAGCACCGGCATAACGCCCCATCAATATGTAATGCGGCAAAGAGTGGAGCGCGCCCAGGAGCACCTGCGCGAGAGCCGGATGGCCCTGGCCGAAATTGCCACCCAGGTCGGGTTCGAGACCCAGAGCCACTTCACCAGCGTTTTTCGCCGGCTGGTAGGCGCCACCCCCAAGCGCTATCGGGAAATGCATCAGGCCAGCCCGCTGCATGCTATGACGTCGCAGGCGCAGCAGCGGTCCGAGGAGCAGAAGCCGGCAACCGCGGCGTAAGGCGATCCCAGTCGCATACCAATAACACCGGCGCGACCATTGGTCGCGCCGATTTGCTTGTGGCCACTTGAGGCGAGGAACTATTGCTGCTGTTGCGGCCGGGCAACCGGTCTCCTCATCTTGGTGGTGGGATTCGGTTTCGTCGACCCCGCGGGCATCAACTCATTGAGCAGCCCGTCGGCGTGATAGATGTTGCGCAGCGCTTCCGTAATGGCGCGGCTGTCCACTTCCACGGCGCGCGCCACCTTATCGCTGTAAGCGAAGTTCCATACCAGCGATTCAATGTTGCCGTCAAAAATAATGCCGACCACCTCGCCCGCCTTATTGATGACGGGACTGCCGGAGTTGCCACCGATAATATCTGCCGTGGAAACCGTATCGTACTTCGTTTGCAGGTTGATAGCCGACTTGTTCTTCAGCCAGCTCTCCGGAAGCTGATAGGGCGGCATGCTGCCATGTTCGGCGGCATGCTGGTAGGCTCCGCCCATGGTGGTGAACCACGATACATCCTTGCCGTCGAGCTTGTAGCCTTCGACCGAGCCATAGCTCAGTCTCAGGGTGAAGGTTGCGTCCGGCGGCACGCTCAAGCCTTTCTGCGCGAACAGCGCCTTACCAATGTTGCCGCCACTTTGCCGCAGTACGGCCTGCACCTGGTTCTCATCGCGATTGTGGATAGCGGCAGCGTCCGGCTCAACCTCCCGCATCATGACGATGAGAGGATCGGTGCTGGCGTTCACGGCGTCCACGCCACCTTGATAGAGCTGCTTGCGCACGGCAACATCCTCGAGCTTGGTGCCGGCGATCGCGGCCTGGGCGCGCTCGTCGGGCGACTTGCCGGCCAGGGCTTTGCGGACGTCAGCATTCTCGGCGCCTAGTTCATCCCGCATTTCCGCCAGGCTTTCGCTCAATAGAACCTGCTCCAGAGATTTGTAAATCGGAGCGGTGGAGAAAAGCCGTTGCTCCAGCGTTGGCAGTTGCGAATCCTGATAATTGTGCATGCGTTGGTCGCTGGGCATCTGCTTTTCATATGCAGCGCGTACGATCAAGCGGGCGTAGCCTGCCAGATCGCCGCGGAACCCGCCCATACCGTCGAGATACAGCAGCTGTTTGTAGATCTGCTTCTGGACATCGACGGCCTTGGCAATTTGCGCCCAGGGGTCGCCGAACTCCTGCTTGCGCTGTGGATTGGACTCGACGAACTCCTGGAGGCTCTTCTCGTCGGCAGCCTTGGTCGCCATCACGTCCTTGTCCTTCAATCCATCTTCGTAACCAGTGATGGCCTTGAAGGAATTCTGTAGTCCGAATACGTCGCTCTGCGCGTCGCGCTCGTTTTCCGCCGATTGCGCGCTGAACTTCTGTAGCACGTCAACCCGGCGGCTGAGCGATTTGAGCTGGAGCGGGAACTGATGGTCGCGCAGAAACGCGAGCTGGTCCATGGTGAGCAAACGGCTGGTGCGGCCAGGATGTCCGGAGACAAAGACCAGTTCGCCCTCATTCGCACCGTTGGGCGACCACTTCAGATAATCGTGAGTTTGTGCGGGCTGGCCGTTCTCGTAGGCGCGGAAGAATGAGATGTCGAGATCGTAGCGGGGATATTCAAAGTTGTCAGGATCGCCGCCGAAGAATGCGATATCGAACTCTGGCGCAAAGACCAGCCGGATGTCATCGTACTTCTTGTACTTGTACAAGTTGTACATCGCCCCGGAATAGAAGGTGACGACGTCGCAGCGGATATCGCCGCCGGAACATTGTTTTTCCAACGCCGCTATTTCCTGGCGCTGCGCTTTGCCGGCATCGGCAGCGGGCATTCCCGGCTTCACCGCGCCGTTCACCTTCGCGGTGACGTCGGAGATATCTTCCAGCACCACAAAACCCATGCCGGGGCACTTGGCTTCCTCGGCGCGGGTGGGCGCGTAGAAGCCGGCCTTCATGTAGTCCTTACCGCTGGTGGAGAGGTCGTGAATGCATTCCTGCGCGATGTGGTGATTGGTAAAGATGAGCCCGTCCGGCGAAACAAACGACGACGAGCCATTGGGGGCGCGGGCCGAGGAAAGCCGAACATGATCGAGCCACGCCTGGTCTGGCGCAAAACCGTACTTGGCTTGTACTTTGTCTTTGGGAAATGCATTGAACAGCCACATGCCTTCGTCGGCGTAAATCGAGCTGCCGGAAAAGAGCATAAGCAGGGAGAGCAAAAGGGCAGTTCTTTTCAACATGAGGACTCCAGGGCGGAGAATCCGCGCCAGTTCGCAATTGTGTCCGGCACAGGGAGCTCCGGACGGGTAACCAAACCCTTGACTATAAACTCCGGGGCAGGCGGCGGGCAATGACATGGCCAGCGGTACACACCTGATGCGCGCGGTCCGTCCCCTTTACAATAGAGACCTGTGGTCGCAGCTTCAGTCAAACTGGAAACTGGAAACTTGAAACTCATCATCTCCGCAATCGTTTTTCTTATGACGACTACTGCACTCGCACAACAACCGCTCGCCGCCTCGCAAGCCATTACCGACCCCACCAAGCTGGAGAGCAAGACCGTCGCCGACATGCAGACGTTCTCCATCGAGAAGCTCTATATGACGCGCCAGATGGGCGGCTCGACGTGGTCGCCTGACGGCAAGCAGGTGGCCTTCATCTCCAACATCAGCGGGCGAAATAATCTGTGGCTGGTGCCGGCGAACGGCGGTTGGCCAACGCAATTGACCATCAGCGACCAGCGGCAGTCGCAGCCGGTGTGGTCGCCCGACGGGGCGTGGATCGCCTACACCTCCGACCACGACGGCGACGAGCAGTGGGACATCTTTCTGGTATCGCCCAAGACGGGGGATGTGGTGAACCTGACCATCTCGCCGGAATCGGCCGAAGTCGATCCGGCGTGGTCGCCTGACGGCAGCCAGCTTGCCTATACCACCAAGCCGAAGACAGGATCGAGCTACGAGGTCGAGTTGATGGATGTGACCACGCGCCACATTCGCCACCTAACCAAGAACACGCCCAAAGAGCTGAGCAATCACCACCCCATCTTCTCGCGCGACGGCAAGTCCATCGTCTACACGCAGGCGCACGCCACCGGGAAGGACGCCAGCGTTTTCGTGCTCGATCTGGCAAGCGGCCAGAGCACGAACCTGACGCCGCACGACGGCCAGCAGAATTACATCGCTGCTGATGTTTCGCCGGATGGCAAAACCGTCCTGATTACCTCCGACGCGCATAACGGCCACGAGAATGTGGGAATGGTGGATATTGCGACGAAGAAGATCGCCTGGCTGACCGATGAGAAATGGGAGTTCAGCGCGGGCGGTTTTTCTCCTGATGGCAAGTCGCTTACTTGGACTGCGAACGTTGATGGCACGACGAATATTTATTCCTACGATATTGCCGGTAAGCAAGCGACCGCATTGCCGATCGAGACTGGGGTGAATTCGCTGGGCGGCGATCCGACGGCCTACGCGCGCGATGGATCGCGGCTGTTGTACTACCACAACGGCGCCAAGGCCCCGAGCGATCTGTGGGTTTATGACACCGCCTCAAAGCAATCGCAGCAGATCACGCACTCGCTGGTCGGCGGACTCCACAGTGTCGACATGGTTCAGCCGTACCTGGTGCACTACCCCAGCCGTGACGGCAAGTGGACGATCTCGGCGTTCGCGTATGTTCCGAACAATATTCAGCGCAACGGCAAGTTCCCGGCGATTGTCTACATTCACGGCGGGCCGGCGGTGCAGTCGGTGGATTCGTTCAATCGCTTCATTCAGTACATCGTGAACCAGGGATACCTGGTGATTGCACCGAACTATCGCGGCTCGACTGGCTACGGCAAGCAGTTCACTGACGCCAACATGGGCGATGCCGGCGGCCAGGAGCTGAACGACGTGCTGGACGCGGGGGAGTGGATCAAGAAGAGCGGCTTCGTCGATCCCAAGAAGTTAATCGTGATGGGCGGCAGCTACGGCGGCTATCTCAGCATGATGGCGGTGACGAAGGCCCCGGACATGTGGGCGGCAGCGGTTCCGATTGTGCCGTTCGTGAACTGGTTTACCGAGATCGCAAATGAAGACCCGAGCTTGCGCGAATACGATCTGGCAACGATGGGCGATCTGGTAAAGAACAAGGCGCTATACGAAGACCGGTCGCCGATCAACTTTGTCGATCAGATCAAAGCGCCGCTGCTGTTGCTGGCAGGTGCGAATGATCCGCGCTGCCCGTCGGAGGAAGCGCAGCAGGTGGCCGATGCGGTGAAGAAGCGCGGCGGGGTCGCGCAGTTGAAAATCTACACCGACGAGGGGCACGGCTTCGCGCGCGTGGAAAATCAGATCGACGCGTATCAGCGGGTGTCGGACTTTCTGAAGGTGCATGTGCCGTCGCCGGGATGCGGGTGCTCGGTGTATGAATGAAGCTCTTAGCTTTTAGCAAACATGCTCAATAAGGAGCGCGGCGGGTGCCCGACTCATGCGCGGTGTTCGAATGAGTGAGAGATGACACCAGATGAAGACAGCGCGCAAAGAGACTCTGCGGCGAAGTGCCGCCGGCTGAAGCCGGCTCAGACGCACCTAACAACCCTGGTACGCGGACCTGAAGGTCCGCACTACCCGACCTTGACGCTGGCCTGAAGGCCAGCTCTTCCTCCACCGAAAGCCCGGCATCCGAGTTCGAATCTACCGCGTGCCTACCGCCCCGCCAACTTCGTAGATGCCGAACCACGATGTGGCGGCCTTCAGCGCGTTGTTCACGTTGTTGATGTTCTTCACGCCTTCGTCCTTCAGCCACGCTTCGAAGGCCTTGCCGCCCTGCTGGGCAAAGATCGGAATGCCGTCCTTCCAAGTCGCGCGGCCGCAGAGCACGCCGTTAAACTTCACGCCCGACTCGGCTGCAAACTCCAGGTCCTCGATGAACTCAGGATTGCTCACGCCCGCTGACAGGTAAATGAACGGCTTGCTGGTGGTGGCCGCCGCGGCGCGGTAGTGATCCAGAGCTTCTTTCTTCGTATAGACCTTCGTTCCCTTAAACGAGCGCGAGCCTTCGACGAACTGCATGTTGATGGGAATTTCGACCTTCAACACATCCACGCCGTAGCGATCTTTCGAGAATTCCTCCATCGACTTGGCGACGACCTCGGGCTTCAGCTTGGCGAAATCCGCGCCTTTCTCGTCCATGCCCTCTTTGTAGCCGACGAGCTCCAGGAAGAATGGAATGTCGTTGGCGCGGCACTCGTCGCCGATGCGCTCCGCCCAGGCATGCTTGTGGTCGTTGATCTTCTGGTCGTCGTACGGCGTGTAGTAAAGCAAAATCTTGACGCAGTCCGCGCCGGCTTCTTTCAGGCGCTTGGCAGACCACAGGTCGAGCAGGTCGGGCAGGCGGCCCGGCAACTGCTTGTCGTAACCGGTCTTCTCGTAGGCCAGCAGCAGGCCGGAACCTTTGGCGCGGCGTTTCGCCGCAGGCAGTCCCCACTCGGGATCAAGCAGGATGGCGCTGGCATGTTGAGTGAGGACTTCGGTGACATAAATTTTGAACTCTTCCAGTTCTTTGTCGCCGGCATTGGCGCCCAGGGCTTTCTTCAGCGAGCCGCGCTGGTCCATGGCGGCGGCGGCGATCACGCCGCGATCGTTGGAAACATTCTTCATGCCCGCGAGTTTTCCAGGAGTCAATTTCATGATGAGACCTCCACGGGCAGATCGCCCGGTTCGATAGATAAGGATTGAGTGCAGTCCCGCAGAGTGCGGCTGGGCCCGAGAACCGCAGGACAGCAAATTCTAAATGAATACGGAGGCGCGTGCGAGGGCATAGCGGCTTGGCTTCTGCTCACGGTTTGACCCTTTGGAAGCGTGCTAGGCCAGCAGTCGCCAAGCCGAACGCAGACTTAGGATGCCTTTGATAGAGCAAGCTCCACGTTGGCGGGCAGCCGGAGAGCGATGAAGTAATCTGCCGGATAGAGATAGTCCTCGCCGGACTCGTCTATAACCCGCACCAGATTGTGGTTCGCTGCGGAGGCATCCCGGACCGCGGAATACAGTTTTCGCAGCTCAAGAGAGGCCGGGTAGCCTCCATTGCGCACACAAAGCCGAATGCCTCGCGATTACTTTTCTTACGCGAGGAGCCGTTTGATTTTGAACTTTTTTTTGCCGATACGATGCGCTTCGTACCAATGTAACTCCGCCATCACCTGCGCGACCATCGCTAAGTTTGATGCCTGCGAGACCGTTCAGCTTCCGCCAGGATCTGCGGCCATAGGCTTCTCACAACGCTTGCGCTTGCGAACTCCGACACCTGCGGCGATGATTTCAATCGGTGTGATCATCGCCGATAATTGCGAAATACATCACCGGCAAATGTAGCGCCGAACGCTGACGTCATTGCCGCAGCGGCAACCCGCTCAGTACCGCCTGCTGGCGTGCGACCAGCGATTCGATTCCCTGCCGCGCCAGAGAGAGCATCTTGGCAAACTGCGCATCGTCGAAGGGGCGCCGCTCGGCCGTGGCCTGCACCTCGATAAGCTTCTTGCTGCCGGTGGCGACGACGTTCATGTCGACCTCGGCGCGCGCGTCCTCCTCGTAGCAGAGGTCGAGCATGATCTCGCCATCGACGATGCCGATGCTGGTGGCGGCAACGTAGTCGCGGATGGGTGCGACCGTCATCGCGCCTGTCTCGACCATGCGGCGCATGGCCAGCCCCATGGCGACGAACGCGCCGGTGATGGACGCGGTGCGCGTACCGCCGTCGGCCTGGATGACGTCGCAATCGAGGAAGATGGTGCGCTCGCCCAGCTTCTGCATGTCGGTGACGGCGCGCAGGGATCGGCCAATCAGGCGCTGGATTTCGTGGGTGCGGCCGCCGGCGCGGCCCTTGGTGACCTCGCGCGGCGTGCGCGTCAGCGTGGAGCGCGGCAACATGCCGTACTCGCTGGTCACCCAGCCTTTGCCGCTGTTGCGCAGGAATTGCGGCACCGAGTCTTCGATGGTTGCGGTGCAGATGACGCGCGTGTTGCCGAGCTCGATGAGGCACGAGCCTTCGGCGGTGGAGATGAAGTCGGGGATGATGTTCACCGGCCGCATCTGGTCAGGAGAGCGATTGTCGGAACGAAAGATCATAAAGTCAGTTGTCAGTGGTCAGTTGTCAGTTGTCAGTTGGGGCTGTTAGCTATCAGCCATCAGCCATCATCTGTTAGCAATCACTACGTTGTGCATCCGGCCGCCGAAGAAGCTGTAATCACGAGGGCATGCTATTCCCAAGCCCTAGTCCCTGATCCCTTCTTCCAAGTCCACATGCTCGACATTATCCACCTGGCGTCCGAGGAAACGCGTGGCCAGACGTTTGAACTTGTCCGTCGAATCGGTCACGTAGAAGCGGAAGGTGCGATGCTGCGACGGCGAGTTCCTGCCGGTATAGGGGTCCTTCGACTCCGTTCGGCCTGGCGGCCTCACTTCGCTCAGGATGACACATCGAATCACTGGGCCGTCGTCGCTGCGCTCAGGATGACACATCATTGGAAATGGTTTCGCTCCGGGCTCCCAGCTCGGCGCTCAGGCCCGCGGCTCGCAGCTTTCTTCGATCATCTTCTTCACCACGCGCGCAGTCGATTCCGCCGAATCCACGATCTGCATCCCCTCGGGCACGATCCGTCGCAGCAGCGGCGCGATCAGCGGATAGTGCGTGCAGGCCAGCACCAGAACGTCAGCGCCCTCGGGAGCTTGCGCCGTCGCCTCGTCCAGATAAATTCGCGCCACCTGCTCGGTCACGGGATGCTCAATCCATCCCTCCTCCACCAGCGGGACAAACAGCGGACAGGCTTTCTCCAGCGACTGCAGACCGTGCTGTTGCAGCGCATCGCGATAGGCATGGCTGCTGACTGTGGCTTCTGTCGCAATCACAATGGCCGCGCGCGTTCTTGCTGATCTCGGCGGCCATGGCCGCGCCGGGCTCAACCACGCCGACCACCGGCACATGCGCGGCATGCTTTGATCTGCGGCAGCGCCAGCGCGGTTGCGGTATTGCAGGCGATCACCAGCAGATCGATGTTCTGCGTCTCAAGAAAACGCGTCGCCCCGATGGCGTAACGCGCGACCGTTTCCGCCGACTTCGTTCCATACGGCAGGCGCGCAGTGTCGCCGAAGTAGAGATAGTGCGCGGGCAGCTGCTCGGCCATGGCCTTCAGCACGGTCAGGCCGCCGACACCCGAGTCGAATACTCCAATGCGCGGTAAGCGTCACTGCATGTCCTTTACGACCTGGCCGATGGTGCTGGCTTCGTAGAAGCGCTTCAGATCGGCATGTCCGGCGAGGGTTTCGCGCTCCTGCCCGTTCACCAGGATCTTCACGCGCGCGATCTTGCTGTCGTTCGCGTTCAGCGTCAACACCAGCGACGCGACCGTCAGTTCCTCAGCGAGTACGCCGGAAGGATGCGCGTCAGCAAACGCCGAATTCGTATCCACGACGGCGGTGTCCTCGCTTAGCAGATAAACCGAGCGGACATCCGATGCCGGCCCGATGGGATGCGGCGATCGGCGGCTTCAAGTATTGTGCCATCAGCGTCCGCAGCACGGCGCGGGCGCGCTCGCTGCGCTCGGCGGGCAAGGCGACATTCAGTTGCGTCTTGCGCAGGGTGCCGTCGCTGTCGTTGGCAACGTACAAAATAACCGGCTCGGGCGGCCCATTCACCGGAGGCGTCACGATCAGTTGCTGCTCGGCTGCGGCCTGCGCGTCACGCGCGACCTTCCGCTGCAGATGCAAGCGCGTAAAAGCCCAGCCCGATGGCAACGGTCGCGAGCATGGCGAACATGACCAGGATGTAGCGGGGCTCCCAGGCCGCTTTGGATCTTGGGCGGATCGGGTTGGGGCAGCGTCATGGCCGCACCTCCGGCAGCTTGGAGCGCACGGCGGCAATTCCGGCGGCAATCGACTGCGCCACCTGCTCCTGATACTCGGCGCTGGCAATGTTATCCACGTTGTCGTCAGGAGGCGCGATTTCAACCGCGATGGCGGGCGCGGCAATGTTGTTCATCGGGCGCAGCGGCGCGACCAGCGTGGTGTTGGGCAGCTTGCGCGAATCCAGCTCCGCCGCCACCGATCCGGCCGCCACGCCGCTCAAATCGAGGAACGCCGCCTGCGCCGTGTCCCATGGCAAGAAGCCGTCACGCGACAAGTTCGCCGCCGGCAGCATCGAGGTGAAGACATGCACACCGCGCCCGGTATTGGCGGCATGCAACGTGATGTACAGCGCCGGACGCGCGGCGTTTACCGAGCGGCGCGCTGGTCGAGCGGGATGGCCACGTCGGAGTTGCGCAGCATGCCAGCAGCAATGCCACGACTTGGCCAGCTCGCGCTGCACGCGCCGGGCGAGCGCCAGCACCACATCCTTCTCCACCAGCGACGCCGTGATCGACGCACCACTGTCGGCGCCACCATGAGCCGGATCGATGATCACCAGGAAGCGCGGGCCGGACGGCGGCTTCGGCTGCGGCGCCTGGGCTTGCGCCGGAGCTTGCGGCTGCGGCGTTGGAGGCGCCGGGGCACGGTGGCGGCGGAGGCGGCGCGGGAGCCACGATGATGGTCTTGCCGCCGTCGGCGAAGCTGGCCATCAGCGGGGCTGTCCCATCACGTCGAGTTCGGCCAGTCCATCGTGTTCGGAAAGACTCGCGCCGGTGATCACCGCGTTCGTCGAAGTTGGCGCTGTCTTGTCCGTTGGAGATCACAGGCTCGCGGCGGAAGGTGAAGCGCACGCGGCCCGGCTCAGTGGCAACCGTAGGGATTCACCGGGCTGGGGAAGCTCACCACTCAGCTTCGGCGGGGTGCTCTTGTCCAGCTCCAGGCTGAAGCGAATGGGAACGTCGCCGACAAACAGGCGCCGCGCCGCGGCATGCAGTTGGACGGGCTTCGCCAGCAGCTTGTTCAGGATCTCCGGAACGGAACTCAACGGAACGTAGCCGCGCCCGTTCTGCAGCACGAAAGTTCGCCGGCAGCTTTAGATTCTCGTCCCAGAACCTTCGCCTTGTCCTTGTCCTCGTTGAACTGCGCCTCGACCGCGCGGCCGCCCGGCGGAGTGAATTTCACTTTGTATTTCTTGCCGTCAGGACGGGCATCGATCTAGCCCAGCGGCTCAAGCAGGTCCACCAGCCCGGCGTAAGGCGGACCCTTCACATCCAACAGCGGAACGGAGTACGAGGTTTGCGGAGAGTAGACCGTGAGCTGGTCGGCTGGCTGGGCATGCACGGTCGCGAGATGCGCGATGATGGCCGCCAGCGCCAAGGCAGGCAAAATCAGGCCAAGCCAGAAGCGAAACGGTTATCTGCCAGCGGGAACCTCAAAGTCATCCGATCGACCCGAGCGACGGGGTTCCCTCAACGATATATGCAATGCAGAGCAGTGGAAAGTGGCTTTGATGGGCGCTGGAGGATTCCGCGAAAGAGGGCGGAAAAGCAGATCGCTCGCGGGCCTGACGACGCCACCGTGGTGACAAAAAGAAAAAGCGCCCTCCCCCTAGGTCGCCTGCACTGAATAGATGGTGAGCCCGCTCAGCATCTTGGGATAGAAGTCGGTGGACTTCTGCGGCATCACTTCGCCGGCAAAGGCGATATCGCGCATCTGCTCAATACGCACCGGATTCATCAGGAACGCTACCTGTGCCGCACCGCTGCGCACCTCATCCACGGCCTCATCAGCGTCGCGAATGTACTTCAGGTGCTTCTGCGCGCGGATGTCCTCCTCGGACATGCCGAGGATTTCTTCCAGCACCAGCTTGTGCAACTGCACTACGTCGAGGCCGCGCTGCTGCTCGGAGACAGATCTTTCAGCCGCGCGGGCTGCGCATCGTTACGGCGCGCGCAGCAGAAAGCCGCTGTGCGCCGTCACCGCCAGCAGGGCGGTACGATCTTTGCCGGCTTCCCGTAGCCGCGGTCACAGCGTCTTGCGCGTCCGACACCGGGCCCGAATCCTCAACCTCGAAGTACTGCCGCAGCTCGGCAACCATCTCGAAGATGCTGAAGTTCTCCAGGCCGAAGACCACGCGATGGGTCGGGCAGGATCACGCAGCCCGGGCGCATCCATGTTGACGAACGTGATCACGACGCGCTCATAGGGAGCGTCGAGATCGCCGCTTCGACTGCTGCCGCATCTGATTGCGATAGTTGAGAGCGGTTTCGTAGCGATGATGGCCATCGGCGATGATCAGTTTCTTGTCCGCCATCTTGGCCTTCGCCGCTGCGACCGTCGCCGGATCGGAGACCTTCCACATCTGGTGCAGCACGCCGTATTCGTCGCGCAGCTCGACCGTGGGCGGCGTCTCGGCTTCAGCAGGCTTGCCGACCTCGTCCGCCGGATCGCTGTAGAGCATGAAGATCTGCTCGCAATGGGCCTGCGTCGCCTGCAGCAGGTTCAGGCGATCGGCCTTGGGCTTGCTCAGCGTCTGCTCATGGCGAAAGACCACTTTGCGGTCGTAGTCCTCCACGCGGCCCAGCGCGATGAAGCCGCGCCGTTCCGCCTCGGCTCCGGCCGCATCGCCGGGAATCTTGAACGTCTGGAGATAAACGTAAATGCTGGGTTCAGCGTCGCGTCGGCAGAACGCCCTCGGCCTGCCATTGCCGCAGGCTGAGCGGCCGCCCGGGTGTAGACGTTCTCCTGATCGTTGTCGTCAGGCTGCGACTTTGCCCAGAATGATTCGCACCAGGTTATAAGGACTGGCTGCGTAATACTCGGTCCTGCATCGCCGGAGTGATTTTGTCGTAAGGCTGCGTCATTACCTCGCCCGCGGTAACTTTCGAAGGGTCATAGCGAAGAGCACGAAAAGGAAGAATGTCTGCCATAAAAGTTCCTGCTACCCGAGACGCAGAGTTGTCAGTCTTGTGTTCACCACGGAGGCACCGAGGACACGGAGTGACCAACATGTAGGAGCCCTCCGTGGTGTCCGTGTCTCCGTGGCGAGCTGACCGGGCCTCGGGAAGGCTGATTGTAGCAACAACAATAAGGAAACCAGAATGACGTGAATCACATCCAAAGGTTCATTGAACGGGGCGGCAGAGAAACGAACTGCGCCCAGAATCTGGCGCCGGGACCGGCTGCTGCGGTCGCCGCAACCTGTGATAACATTCAGCCCACGTTTAGAGGATCTTATGGCCCGCGGTAGCAGTACGGCATTCGGGTCAAGCGGCTCGGCCATCCAGCCTCGGTATCGTAATCGTGCGGCGGGACTTTTTCCCGGCCAGCCCGTCCAAGTCAGCCGTGCGCGTTTCCCGGACCTTGTTTCTGCTGCTTGGTTTGTGCGTTGTCGCCTGCTGCGCGCTGCTGCCCGCGTTTGCTCAGAACGACGACATCCACATCAATCCGCGCGAGACCAAGAAGGCCGACGCTGCAATCGCTCCGGACATTCCCGGCGATCCCTCGTTGCGCACGCACACCAAGCCGTTGAAGAAGGATGTGGAACTGGTATTGGTCCCGGTGACCATTACCGATCCCATGAACCGGCTGGTGACCGGCCTGGAAAAGGAGAACTTCGCCCTTACCGACAATGGCAAGCCGCAAACGATCCGGCACTTTTCCAGTGAAGACGCTCCGATTTCACTGGGTGTCATCTTCGATGTGAGCGGCTCCATGGCCGACAAGATCGACAAATCGCGCCAAGCCGTGGTTGAATTCTTCCGCACCGCCAATCCCCAGGATGAGTTTTTCCTGATCACGTTCTCGGAAAAGCCGGAGGTGCTGGTAGACTTCACCTCCTCCGTCGAGGACATCCAAAACAAGCTGGTGTATGCCATTCCCAAGGGGCGAACGGCTTTACTGGATGCCATTTATCTGGGCATGAACCGCATGACAAAAGCGCACTATGAGCGCAAGGCGCTGTTGATCATCTCCGATGGCGGCGACAACCACAGCCGCTACACTGAGGGTGAGATCAAGGCGATGGTGCGGGAAGCGGATGTCCAAATCTATGGCATAGGGCTGTTCGATCGCGACTTCAAGACCCCGGAGGAACGGGAAGGTCCGGCCCTGCTCGGTGAGGTTACGGAAGTAACCGGGGGAAGGACGTTTGTCATCGATTCGCCCAATGAACTGGCGGACGTAGCCACTAAGATAGGCATTGAGCTGCGCAACCAATATGTCCTGGGATATCGTCCCACTAATCCGGGACGCGATGGCAAGTGGCGCAAAATTAAAGTTAAGCTAAATCCTCCCAGAGGCTTGCCGCCGCTGCACGTATACGCCAAAACTGGATACTATGCACCAACGGAATAAACGCAATCTTCTCCTGATTACCTGGGTTTTGATATTGGGCACGTGGCTGGCGGCCCAGAACTCCACCACCCCCCCCGCTCAGCCGGCGGCGAACCAGCAACCCACGGCCCCCAAAGCTCCCAGCCAGGCGGGCAGCGACAACGTTCAGCCTCCGGCGACCGAAGGACAGGAGCCTGCCGGGCAGCATGACGACGTCTACGTCTTCAAGAAGGAAGTGGACGAAGTCACCCTGCATGCCACGGTGGTCGACGATCGTAATCGTCTGATCACCAACCTGACCAAGGCCGACTTCAACGTTCTGGAAGATGGCAAGCCACAGAAGATAACTTCGTTTCACAACGAAGATATCCCGGTAGCGTTGGGCATCGTCATCGACAATTCCGGTTCCATGCGCGAGAAGCGTCCGCAGGTCAATGCCGCCGCAGTCAACCTGGTGCGCGCCAGCAATCCGCAGGACAAAGTTTTCGTTGTCAACTTCAACGAAGAGTATTTCCTCGATCAGGACTATACGGGCAGCATCCCCAAACTGAAGGACGCACTGGAGCGGATCGAGTCGCGGGGCGGCACCGCGCTGTATGACGCGGTCGTGGCCTCAGCCGACCATCTGAAGAAGAGCGGCGACCTGGAGAAAAAGGTGCTGCTGGTAGTGACCGACGGCGAAGACAATGCCAGCCGCGAGTCGCTGGAGCAGGCCCTCCGCCGCTTGCAGGAGCAAAATGGCCCGACAATCTACGCCATCGGCTTGCTGAGTGAAGAGCACGGCAAGCGGGCCCGGCGGGCTCTGCGTGAAATGGCGGAGGACACCGGCGGGGTCGCGTTCTTTCCCAAGGATTTGAGCGAAGTGGAGGCGATCACCCAACAGATTGCCCACGACATTCGAAACCAGTACACCATCGGGTACAAGCCCCTGAACCCGCAGAGCGCGGGCGGCTATCGCACGGTGAAAGTTGAAGCCCAGGCCAAGGGCTACAAGAAGCTTCAGGTGCGGACGCGCAGCGGCTACTACGCGGGCCAGCAGCACGCGCCATCCCAGGCCAGCGGGCAGTAGCGCGCAACAAGGATCGCTTTAGCGGTTAAAGCCAGATCCGAAATTTTGCCGCCCGTTGTGCACGCCTGAAGGTGTGCTCCACTCATGATGTTCGGCTCCATCTGCGTCTCAATCGCACGTCAACGCATCCAAAGCGGCTGCTGACCCATGCACCGTCTAGCCCAGTTGTGCGAGCGCATCGCCGCTACTACCAAGAAGACCGAGAAGATCGCCTCCCTGGCTGAGTACTTTCGCTCGCGGGAGTTGCCCGACGCCGCGATCTCCGCAGTCTTTCTCTCCGGACGCGCCTTTGCCGCATTCGACGAGCGCACGCTGCAAATCGGCGGATCGCTTTTGTGGAAGCTGGTCGCCGAAATGACCGGTGCCCGCGATGCCACCCTGACCGCCGCGTATCGGCAGCGCGGCGATCTGGGCGCGGCGGCTTACGATGTCCTGCTGGGGAAAGCGCCGGCATCCTCGACGATCACCCTGCAAGAAGTACGCGCGACATTCGACCAGATCGCCGAGACGCGGACGGCGACCGCCAAAGCTGCGGTTCTGAAGTCGTTGCTGGAACGCGCGACCGCGCTCGAAGCCAAGTACATCCTGAAGATCATTACCGGCGAGCTGCGCATTGGCCTGAAAGAAAGCCTGGTAGAAGAAGCGATTGCCAAGGCCTACGATGAGCCGCCAGCGCGGGTGCAGCGCGCCAATATGCTGCTGGGCGATATTGGTGCTACGCTGCAACTCGCCGCCGAGCATCGTCTGGATGAAGTCCGCATGAGGTTGTTCCATCCCATCGGCTTCATGCTGGCCAGCCCGGCAGCCGACGCCGAAGAGGCCTTCCAATATTTCGAGGATGCCCTGGTGGAGGACAAGTACGACGGCATTCGCGCGCAGGCGCATTGCGGCGGCGGACAGGTGCGGTTGTTTTCGCGCACTCTCGACGAAGTGACACCGTCCTTTCCGGAGTTGGTGGGTCCGCTAAGCGAATTCGCCGGAGAGGTGATCCTCGACGGCGAGATTGTTGCCTGGCGCGACAACCAGGACGGCGGACATGCCATGCCGTTCGGAGAAATTCACAAGCGTCTCGGGCGCAAGCAGGTCAGCCCGGAGCTCATCGCCGAAGTGCCGGTCGCCTACGTCGTCTTCGATGTGATTTACGCCGAGGGCGAACTCAGGCTCGACCAGCCGCTCTCGGAACGCGCGCAAGTTCTGGACCGCGTGTTTGCCGGCGCGAATCGCGTCGCGCCACGTCCCGTCGTGAATCCGCAAGGCAAACTGCTGTTCGAGGCGCAGATTGACGAGGCTGCCGTGTCGGGATGGGTGTTGCGCGCGCCGTCCGTGCGGGCGGACTCAGCCGAACAGTTAGAGCAGTATTTCGAGCAGGCAATGGCGCGCGGCAACGAAGGCCTGATGATCAAGGACATCAAGTCTCCTTACATGCCCGGGCGGCGCGGACGCTGGTGGCTCAAACTGAAGCGCGAGCTGGCAACGCTCGACGTGGTGGTAACAGCGGCGGAGTTTGGCCATGGCAAGCGCATCCACGTGCTCAGCGATTACACTTTCGCGGTGCGCAAGGGGGAAGAGTTGGTTAACATCGGCAAAGCATACTCAGGGCTGACGGACAAGGAGATCGCCGATCTCACGGAATGGTTTCTGGCGCACACCACGGCCGATCACGGTCATCTGCGCCAGGTGGAACCGAAGGTGGTGCTGGAGGTGGCATTCAATGCCATCATGCTCTCCGACCGCCACGACAGCGGCTTTGCCCTGCGATTTCCCCGTATCGTCCGCGTTCGGCAGGACAAGCTGCCGGAAGAGATCGACACTGTGGAACAGGTGGAGCAGATCTACAAGCGGCAGCATGGAAGGTGAAGCGGCTGTGGGCTATCAGCTCTCTTGAGAGCCGAACGCTCTACGCCTCGCTCGATTCGTACTGAAATACTTCCTCCAGTGGCACGCCGAAGGCATGTGCGATTCGAAAGGCCACCTCCAGCGATGGCGAATACTTGTCGCCTTCGATGGCGATGACCGTCTGCCGGGTGACACCGACTTTCTCCGCCAATTCCTGCTGCGTCATCTCGGAAGAGTTGAAGCGCAGCCTGCGAACGTTGTTTGTGATCCGTCCCTTGCTCATCGCAAGCCCTTCCGGTAATAGAACAGCTGGGTGAGGAGCTTCACCAGTTCAGCCAATACCATAAACAGCAGCACGAGATTGACGATGAGAAACGGGGTGGCAATGATGCGCGCAGGAGCGGCATCGCGTGCCAGGGCAGCCAGGATGACGGCGCCAATCACCAGAAATGCGCCGGTGGCCAAAGCAAAATAGCCGTTGCGATACGCCTTGCATTCGATCAGAACGTCGCGCTCGTCCTTGGGTTCGGGCTTCGATTCCAACGCGAGAATGATGTGATAGACGATTTGGATCACGATAATGGCGACTACGGCAAGAATGAGACGGCCGATGCCGCCGCCACCGAACTCAGGTTCATCGGCATGACGCAAAGCATTAGCAAAGTAGTACCCGTACACGATGACCATCGCCAGCAGCGATCCCAATATGCTTTTTTCCTGATAGGACAAATCCATTTCGATTTCCTCTCGTTGAGTAATGTTCAACGGACATAATGTAAGAAATAACGAACTAAATGTCAAATATATTTGACATTAGATCAATTTGCGACTGGGGAAGGAAATCCGCTGCCAACTTCCGCGTAAGATAAGTCTTTGATTTCACGGAGGATATATTGGGCGATTCCAGTCCGGTGATCACGGTCAACCAGCGCGCGGCGGCCCGACTGCGCGGCGGACATTTGTGGGTCTATCGGTCCGATCTGATGTCGGCTGAGGCTACTGCTGGCGCGCTAGTGAACGTGCGAGATGAGCGCGGCAAACGGCTGGGGTCGGCGCTCTACAGTAGCTCCTCGCAGATCGCTATCCGGCTGCTGAGCGCCGATGAGATCACCGAAAAAATGCTGCCGGACCTCCTGCGAGCGCGAATCGCCAGCGCTGTCGAGTTTCGCCGGCAGGCCGCACGCGGCACCGATTCCTACCGTGTCATCTTCAGCGAAGCAGACCTGCTGCCTGGGCTGATCGTCGACAAGTACAACGACGTCTTGGCAATGCAGGCGTTGACGCAGGCCTTCGATCGCGATGATCTGCGGCAGGTTGTGCTCGGCTCGCTGTCCGAACATTTTCCGGAGGCGAGCGTGCTGGAACGCGTGGACGCCCATATTCGCAAGCTGGAAGAGTTGCCCCCGCGCGATTCGCAAATCCTGCAGGGCGAGCGGTCGAGCACTATCTTCACCCTGAACGGCGTGCGCTTCCACTTTGACGGCCTGAGCGGCCAGAAGACCGGAGCGTTTCTCGACCAGCGCGAGAACTACGCTGCGGCGGCGCGGTACGCTCACGGCGAGGCGCTCGATGTCTTTACGTATCAGGGAGGATTCGCGCTGCATGCGGCGCGCGTCTGCGACAAAGTTACTGCGGTCGATTCCTCGCGGCCGGCGCTCGAAGTGGCCGAACAGAACGAGCAGCTCAACCGCGAGCAGCATCGGTCGGGCGAGATCGAATGGATCGAGGCCAATGCCTTCGACCTGCTGAAGGATTACGCAACAGCCAGCCGGCAGTACGACACCATCGTCCTGGACCCGCCCGCCTTTGCCAAGACGAAACGCGCCGTCACCACCGCGATTCGCGGCTATAAGGAACTCAACCTCCGCGCCCTGAAGATGCTTCGCCCGGGAGGCATCCTGATTACCTGCTCCTGTTCGTTTCATGTCAGCGAAGCGGAGTTTCTGGAGATGCTCGGATCGGCCGCGGCCGACTCCGGACGCCAGTTGCGTATTCTGGAAAAGCGAGGCGCCTCGCGGGTAGTGGTGCAGTTTGATTTCCACAGGCAGCTATGTTCCCGGTTTTGCGCTGACCTTTATCTTGTGATGCGGGTCCCAGAACAAGAGGTGAAACACTCCGTCCCGCAATATGCCCCAGATGCGCTCTGGACCGCTCAGGCGCAGGGTCCAAAGAAAATCCTCGGTCGGCATATTTCGGCGCATCCACTCTCGCGCTTTGGGGCAATCAAAGGTGGATACCTCAATTGCGTGATTGTGCTTTTTCTCCCTGACGAAAATCTCATTCCAGTCCTTCGCCTCATAGTCGGCAAGTTTTCCTCTGACGTAATTCAGTTCTTGCGAGGTCAGGTTGTGCCAACCATAGGGATCGATCAACTGTAATCGCCGGATGCGCCAGCAAGCCTTTACTTTGTTGTAGCCTTCCTCGGGCGGAGTGGTGACAGGCGACTTCTCGGCCTTTGGGGTAAGGCCAAATACAGGCTTCTTGTTCTTGTTGCTAATGGAGAAGGCTGCTGTAGTAGCGTGCCATCGCAGCCTGAGTTATCTCGACATTACCCGGTTCCAGCGGATCAATCCCTTTGCGAGCATCCCGCCACGGTTTTTCTCGGTGAGTAAGTTCACTCAGCCACAGAGAAGTCTTATCGCCGTAATGATCCAGAACCGCGCGAACAGAGCCTCTTTCCGAGGGCGTTAGGTTTGCCCTATCGCCATGCGGCCACTCGAAAACGTCATAGTCCCTACGGTGTAGCCGATAGATCTGCGGAACGACCGGCCCGTTGGCCCACGCTTCGATTCTCGCGTGAAACAGGGGTTCATCATCCCACACCAGATGCCACGCCTGGCAATAGTACAGGAGCTTTTGCAGCTTCATCGCCGTAATCTTGCCAGTCTTGTGCAAGATGTATGCAGCTACATCATGTACGCTTGCCATGAACGTCTCCGTACAGGTTGTTGGATGTCGTGCAGTAAAAGAGGGGAGCGTTAAACACCTAACAGTTTAGCACTATCGTCAACTTTTCAAGATAAGGCTTTTAGAATCATCGACTTCTCTATTTCCCGAGCTGACGATTTAGCTTTCGGGAGCAACGCGCACAGTTCCTCAAGGCTCCAGACGTGATCGCTAATTCCAGCTTGCATCGCTGGCGTGACTCGCAGCGTGCTGTGGACACGGCAGAAGTTGTAATGCAGAAAATACAGCGCGACCATGTGCCGTGGTTTTCAAGCTTCTTGCTGAATCCGTTTGTCAGGCGAGTGAAGCGGCGCATAGACATACGCATCGTAAGATTTTGGCGCTCCACGAAGCTGACGTGCTGACGTGCTTCGGATCGGGGTCACCGCTCACTGTTTTCATGTCGCAACCGATGCACGTTGCGGGACTGTAGCGGGACTCGTCGGTTCGTTGGAAGCGCCGAATAGTTTGTGCAGCTTGCGCATAATCGCAATCTGCGCCGAATGCCTCTTCTATGGCGTTAAGATAGGGGCGCATGCGCGTCCGTGGTGATCTGCGGGCGTCCCACGATGCGCTCTGCGCAGTCCTGCATGAATTCGTAAGCCGCTGCTCCACCACGGTCGCCAACGTAGTATGTGAGGCACAACTTAGTGTCGGCATCAATCGCCGTCCATGTCCAAACGTCGCCCCATCCGTTCGCTTCCTGCTCTAGCGTGACATTCTTCGACTTGGCTCCGCAGAATGCCCAGATTTCGTCACATTGCAGCCGACGAACCTTTACACCGCGCACGTTCCGGTGATGATAGGCAGCGGAAGCGCAACCGAGGTCGCGCAGGAGGTTTAGGACGGAGTGCTTTGCGACGCCGGTCATTCGGCACGTCGCATTGATGGAAACGCCCTCGACTAGTGCCGATACAACTTGAATTTGTTTGCTCAGGCTCAGACGGTTCATATTGCCTCTGTTGTGACTATATTACTCTAAAAGTATATACTGTGAAGGAATATCTTTTAGAATGTATTATTTTGTTGTATGAGGTTTTGGAATATGATAACTTGCAATCAAGCAAGGGAGGCGCTATGGCAAGAATACCGATCACCGTCATGGGATACCGCTGCGAGCGGTGCAATCACGAATGGATTCCGAACAGTGAGCGAGAACCGGCTGTTTGTCCGAGCTGTAAGAGTCCTTACTGGAACCGACCGAGGAAAGCGACTTCGATGCTCACCTACGAAGATTTCCGCGACAAGATACGGGACACCTTGAAGAAGTCTGGGCCGCTGACCTGGACTGAGATCAGAACCACGGCCAAGCTGCCACAGGCGTTCCCAAACAACAAATGGGTTCACCGTCTCGAAACGGACATCGGATTGAAGAGGAACAAAGATTCACACGGTATCATCAAGTGGAGTGTGAGTTAGACTGTGGACATGCCACAGGCCCACAGACTCAATCTTCCGACAGTTCCGGTAAAACAACAGCTTGAGAACAAGGTGAATTGGAACGACGCGCGGTCGGCAGATAGCGCCAACTTCTTCACGATTGGATACACCGGCAGAAAGACAGAGGAACTCAATCGCCATTCTCAAGGCGAACGGCGTAAGGACGTTGGTTGATATTCGGCAAAACGCCGTCAGCATGTATCGCCCGGAGCTGAGTAAGAGCAATCTCGCGCGACTCATCGCAGAGCACGGTATGAGCTATGCACACTTCCCGGAGCTTGGCGTTCCGCGCGACATACGCGCGAAAGCTATTGAATCGGGCACGCGCAATGTGATCTGGGACTGGTACGATCAGCACGTAATCGCTTCGTTTTTAGGTCGGAACCTGCATTTTTTCTTAAATTGTGTCGAGCATCCCGTCGCCCTAATGTGTACGGAAATCGATCCGCAGGAGTGCCATAGGCATCGACTCTCGCTCGCCCTTGAGCATCTGGGCATGAAGGGATTCGATCTATGAACCGACCATGCCACCAGAGGAAAGAAAAAGGCTCTAATCGTAGTGCGAACGTACCCGTCGCCATCGAAAAAGGGCGTCGAGGTATCCTGCACGGCAGCCATCACGGACGCTGGCGAATGGCTGCGCTTGTTCCCGGTACCGTGGAGGCTCTTGGGGACCGACGAACGATTCCGAAAATATCAATGGGTCGAAGTGACAGTGACAAAGGCCAGTGACCCACGCCCTGAAAGCTATAAGCTCAAGTCCGATGGGATCACGATTCTGACCGATCCCATTCCAACCGATCACGAATGGAGTGCGCGGAAGGATGTCGTGTATCCGCTCCGGGCGCATTGCCTCTGCTGTCTCATCAAACAGCGCGATGCTCACGGACATCCGACGCTTGGAATTTTCCGTCCCAAAGTAATTGAGCGATTACACATCACGCCAGTAGACGGTGACTGGACTGATTCGCAACTCGTCGCGCTACGCCAAGGGCATCTGTTCGTCAAGAACCCTAAGCAAGAGCTACAGAAGATACCCTTCGCGTTTCGATATGAATTCAAGTGCGAGGATGATTCCTGCACCGGACACAAGATCATATGCACCGACTGGGAGATGGGTGAGTTGTATCGGAAGTGCAAAGCGGAATACGGGGACAAGTGGGAGGAAAAATTCAGGTTGCGCTACGAGCAGGAAATGATTCAAAAGAACGACACACATTTCTACGTGGGGACAGTCCACCAGCATCCGCACGTCTGGATTATCGTAGGGCTGTTCTATCCCCCGAAGGGGACAGAGCGCCTATTCGACTAAGATCACTTGTTCTCGGTCGCTTCCCTGACGGTGCGCACTGCGGCTTGGCTGAGGTCTTCTTTCTCCTCCCAGACCCGAACGAGTTTTGACGTGCGGAGGCTTCGATACAGGTTGGCAGCCTCGCGGAGAATATTGGCCTTAGCCTTCTCGCTCGGAGGCAACCGACTGGCTTCCTCTTCAAGCGATTCAGCAACAAAGTGGTTTGCGGGAATAACTCGCGGAGTGGTTTTGTTTGCCATGCCGACAGTTTACGCCGACTGCACGGGCGTTCAAGCCCTGTGGAAATAAACGCACCACTACCGCCTCGCGAGATCATCCTGTATTGCTGAACGTCCCCGAGACGGCGTATTTGAAGTGCGTGATCTGCCGAGCAGAATCCTAAACAGCTCACGTTTCTGAATGCGGTTGATAGCTTTCGGCTGTTTCCCAGAAACACAAAACCCAGCCGGTTTCGGCTGGGGCAGCTGAGGATCTCTCAACTTCAATTCTAATTTCATTATATCACACTGGAGGGGGATTTGTCCTGCCTTTGCCAACTTTATATCTGCCGCAGAATCATGCGATTGCGGCTTATTGTTGCGTTTCTAAGTATTGACATGTAAGAGTTACCTACCTGCAAGGTATAAACAATATAAATTACTGTTAAGTCTTTTTATATAAACAGCATACAGTAGTTTTATCAAAATAGACACGTTGGCAAGCCAATAACTTTACAATAGTTTACTCATATTTCATGATTCCATTGCGCTGATAAATGCGTCTAATAGTCAGCGAGCAGGAACGTACAGACCCACGTCTCTTGCGACAATGAATTGTAGTTTTGAGTGGAGGAAAACGAACCATGACCGTTTTGACCCGTTGGGAGCCTTACCGTGAATTGAGTGCTTTGCAGAATCGTCTGGGCCGGCTGTTCGAGGAGCAGTATGGCGGTGGCCGCGAGGAATCGCTGACCGCCGGGGCGTTCGTCCCCGCAGTCGATGTCTACGAGGACGAGCACAGCATTCAGTTGAAGCTGGAAGTGCCCGGCGTCGACGAGAAGGACCTCGACATCAAGGTCGAGAACAACGTCCTGAGCGTGAGCGGTGAGCGCAAGCTCGAAAAGGAAGAGAAAGAAGAGAACTTCCACCGCGTGGAGCGCCGTTACGGCAGCTTTACTCGCTCGTTCACCTTGCCGAACACGGTCTCGACCGACGACATCAAGGCTGATTACGATCACGGCGTGCTGAAGATCCGCTTGGCGAAGCGGGCTGAGGCCAAGCCGAAGCAGATCAAGGTCAGCGTCGGCGGCCAGAAGCCGATTGAAGGCAAGAAGGTTGAAGGTCAGGCGCAGAGCAAGACACAGGCGGCCTGACGCAGGTTTCGCCCCTCGGGAGTTTTTCCAGAGGGAGACGAACTGGGGAGTTCAAGGGAGGTGGGTGCAAACTTGCCTCCCTTTTGTTTACCAAAGGGAACTCTCCGGGGGGCGAGAGCAGTCAGAAGCAGTTGTCAGTTGCCGGTGGTCAGTTGCCAGTTACTGGGTGCCGACGGTCGGACATCCAGCACTCAGTTGCAGGCTGCGACAAATCGAGGCGCTGCAGAGCTCTTGCCACAGACTCCTTCTTGTCTGATTTTGAGCGAACTCAGCCTTCGGTGAAAGGCTAGAGCTCCGCAACCTCCAGCACCGCAGGCGCGGAACAGTCTAGCCCAGCACGCAGCGCAGCGCTGGGTCAGGAGAAAGAGAATTGGAGTCCCGTAGGGACTTTCTCGAATTCCGTCGGCTAATTGCATGCGCCAGAACATTGAGCGCCCGTAGGCGCGGAACAATCTAGCCCAGCACGCAGCGCAGCGGAGTGCTGGGTAGGCTGCCCTATCGAGACTTAGCCCCTTCTGGGGCGGCACGCTTCCGTAGCCGATCGTGGCCAGTGGAAATCACCTGAGGCCTGGCAAGGCCTTGGGACCAGCCTAAGATTCGCGATTTTTTTTTGCGAGCCGCAATCTGCTCCCGCGAATCAAAACCACTGGCCACGACTCGCTGCGAATAGACTCTAGTCTTGATCTGAGCTGTACACCATTCGCAGTGCCGTGCAATCGTGCTGTGGCGGCAATCCGGCAATCTGAGGGACCAGCACATGGGAATCAGGCAGGTTGAGGTTCAGCGCTTTAGTTTGGTCAGCGGCAAGTCAATCGACGGCGTGATGGCGGGCCTGGACCCGGCCGTGGGTCATCCCGACATCCGCGCCTTCTTTCGCGAGGTAGCGGCAGCGAAGACGACTGCGGATTTGGAAACATTGGTTAGCGGGGCCGTCGGCCCAACCGGTTTGATGGAGTTCGCGCGCTTCGACATGGGAGCCATCCTGCGAATGTACCGGGGGAATCAAGCCCCACGGAGTTTTCGGCTGCTGATCGGCAATCCCGTTATCATGCAACAAATGGCCACGCACGTTCCCGATGCCGCATCGTATGCGCCGGCGACAATTCTCATCGACGAGCGCTCCGATGGTGTGCACGTCTCCTATGACAGGATGGCGAGTTTTCTCGCTCCCTATGGGAATGCGGCAGCCCTGAAGGTGGCGCAGGACCTGGATACGAAGATTGAGAATTTATTAGCCGACGCCTGTAAGTGAGATCGGAAGTGAGCAGCTATAAAACCGCGGCGAGTGTTTTCTTTGGGATGATTCGTAAGAATAGGGGTCCTTCGACTCCGACTCGCCAAAAACGCGAGCCTCCGCTCAGGATGACAGACATTACTTGGATTTGGTTTTAGCTAATTGCTAACTGCTAATTACTAATTGCTGGAGTTTCACATGGCCATCCGTTGGGACAAATTAACCGTTAAAGCGCAGGAGGCGATGCAGCGGGCGAACGATCTCGCCAGCGAGCATGGCAATCCTGAAGTGCAGCCGGTGCACATTCTGGCGGCGCTGGTCGAAGACCATGAAGGCATCGTCGCGCCCCTGCTGGAGCGCGTGGGCCTGCATGCCAACGCCGTGCAGGCGGAAGCGATGGGCGAGATCGATAAGCTACCGAAAGTTTCCGGCAGTGGCGCCACCCAGGCACATCTCTCCGACGCCGCTTCAAAGATGCTGGAGAACGCTTTCAAAGAGGCTTCCAACTTTAAGGATGAATACGTCTCCACCGAGCACCTGCTGCTCGGCATGACGAAGCTGAAGCGCGATCCGGCGCAGGAGATTCTCTCGCGCGGCGGCGCCAGCTACGACAACATTCTGCGAGCGCTAACCACAGTACGCGGCAATCAGAAGGTCACCGACCAGAATCCCGAAGCGAAGTATCAGGCGCTGGAACGCTACGCGAAAGATTTGACCGAACTGGCGCGGCAGGGCAAGCTCGATCCCGTCATCGGCCGCGACGAAGAAGTGCGCCGCGTGGTGCAAGTGCTGTCGCGCCGCACCAAGAACAATCCCGTGCTGATTGGCGAGCCCGGTGTGGGCAAGACGGCCATCGTCGAAGGACTGGCGCAGCGCATCATCTCCGGCGACGTTCCCGAGCAGCTGAAGAACAAGCGCGTGGTCTCGCTCGATCTAGGCTCGATGCTGGCGGGCGCGAAATATCGCGGCGAATTTGAAGATCGTCTGAAAGCCGTGCTGAAAGAGATCGAGCAGTCGCAGGGACAGATCGTTCTCTTCATCGACGAGCTGCACACACTGGTGGGAGCAGGCGCGGCCGAAGGCGCCATCGACGCTTCGAACATGCTGAAGCCTGCTCTGGCCCGCGGCGAACTGCGCGCTATCGGCGCAACCACGCTCAACGAATACCGCAAGTACATTGAGAAAGATGCCGCGCTGGAGCGTCGCTTCCAGCCTGTGTTGGTGGGTGAGCCGACGGTGGAAGACACCATCGCCATCCTGCGCGGTCTGCGCGAGAAGTACGAAGTCCACCACGGTGTGCGCATCAAGGATTCGGCCATCGTGGCGGCGGCAACGCTGTCGCATCGCTACATCACCGACCGTTTCTTGCCCGATAAGGCTATCGACCTCATCGACGAAGCCGCGGCATCGCTGCGCATCCAGATCGACTCCATGCCGACGGAGATCGATCAGCTTGAGCGCCGCGCCACGCAGCTCGAAATCGAACGCCAGGCGTTGAAGCGCGAAGACGATGCCAACTCGCGGGAGCGGCTGGCGATCGTCGAGAAAGAGCTGGCGCAAATCAAAGAAAAAGCCAACGCGCTGAAGGCGCGCTGGAAGCAGGAAAAGGAAGCCATCGCAAAAGTCCGCGAGCTGAAAGCGCGCATCGACCAGTTGAAGACCGAAGAAGTGGAAGTCACGCGCAAAGGCGACTTCGAGCGCGCCGGCAAAATCAAGTACGGCGAGATTCCACAGCTTGAGCAGCAAGTTGCCAAGCTAAGCGCCGCGATGGACACCAAGCAGTCGCGCATGTTGAAGGAGGAAGTTGACGAGGAAGACGTCGCCAAGATCGTAAGCAAGTGGACCGGCATTCCGGTGTCGAAGATGCTGGAAGGCGAAGTGAAAAAACTGGTCACCATGGAAGACCGCTTGAAGGAGCGTGTCATCGGCCAGGACGAAGCGATTGCGAGCGTGGCCAACGCTATCCGGCGGTCGCGCGCGGGACTCAGCGATCCCCGCCGTCCCATCGGCTCGTTCATCTTCCTGGGTCCGACTGGCGTGGGAAAGACTGAGCTGGCGCGGGCGCTTGCGGAATTTCTCTTCGACGACGAGCACGCCATGATCCGCATCGACATGTCCGAGTACATGGAGAAGCATGCGGTGTCGCGGCTCATCGGCGCGCCTCCTGGATATGTGGGCTACGACGAAGGCGGTCAGCTGACGGAAGCGGTGCGCCGCCGGCCTTATTCGGTGGTCCTGTTCGACGAGATTGAGAAAGCGCATCCCGACGTCTTCAACGTTTTTTTGCAGATCATGGACGACGGCCGCTTGACTGACGGCAAAGGCCGCGTGGTCGATTTCAAGAACACGATCATCATCATGACCTCGAACATCGGCTCGGTATACCTGCAAGACCTGGGAATGCACCACAATGCCGAGGAGATAGCCGAAGCCCACAAGCAGGTGATGGAAGCGCTGCGGGCGCACTTCAAGCCTGAGTTCCTGAACCGCGTGGATGACATTGTCATCTTCAATCCGCTGGGCAAGGAGCAGTTGACCAAGATCGTCGATCTGCGCCTGGAGGATTTGCGCAAGCTGCTGGCGGAACGCAAGATCTCGCTGGAGCTGACGCCGGCGGCAAAGGACCTGGTTTTCACCGAAGGCTACGATCCCAACTATGGCGCTCGTCCGCTGAAACGCTCCATCCAGCGCCTGGTGCAGGATCCGCTGGCGATGAAAATCCTCGATGGCGAAGTGTTGCTCGGCGATCACGTAACCGTTGATGCCGACAAGAAGCAGCACAAGCTGACCTTCAAGGTGGCCAAGCGCGTGGGCGAGCCGGCGAATGTGGGGGCGAAGTAACAGCCCCCGCGTAGGGTGGAGGGTGCCCCGTTCCGGCCTGTTTTTGGCCAGGGCGGGGCATTTGCATGGTGGTAACTGTACCGTTTTTTTCGGGAATGGCTCTGCAATATTTCTGCCGGTACGGGGCGTCGACCGCTCGCGCGTGTCTCAATTTCCACGCGGGCACTTGAAGAACGAAACGGCACTCTTTGTCGTTTCATGCGACGGACTGTAGACTGACTTGCACCTTTCATCATTGCTCACGGTCCTGCCATGTTCTGGTTCGCCATATTTTTCTTTCTATCCGGGCTATGCAGCATCGTTTACGAGCTGGTGTGGCTGCGCCTGGCCATGGCAAGGTTCGGCGTGACCACGGCGCTGGTGTCGATCGTCCTCTCCGCGTTCATGGCAGGTCTGGGAGCCGGCTCATGGATGGCCGGGCGGGCGGTTCGGCGCTATGGCGAACGGATCAAGTCCCCAGCGCTTCGGATCTACGGCATTATCGAGCTTCTCATCGGCTTTTCTGCGCTGATGGTGCCGCTGGAATTGGTCTGGGGAAGCCGCTTGCTGGAGCACGTGGCGGGACAAGCTTCGGTTTCGTCTGGCATTTTTTACTTGATGTCGGGAGCGTGGCTGGCCCTCACTTTGATCCCCTGGTGCGCCTGCATGGGCGCCACCATCCCGGTGGCGATGATCGCCATTCGCCACGATTCACGATCCGGCTCGGAGCGCTCCTTCAGCTTCCTCTATCTCGCAAACGTGATTGGTGCTGTTGCCGGCGCTTGTCTCGCTCCCGCGCTCATTGAACTCTACGGGTTCCACGGTACGTTGCGCACTGGCGCGATGCTGAATGGAGCGATCGCTGTCTCGGCGTTTGCCCTAAGCTTCTTGTCGGCGGAACGCGTTTCTGACGCAGCGGCACCGCCCGCAGCAACTCCCGATCATTCGATTCGCACCGGGAATGGCAACACCGCTCTGCTTCTGCTTTTCACTACCGGCCTGACGACCATGGGCATGGAGGTAATTTGGATTCGCCTGTATACGTTCTTCATTGGTCCGCTGGTGTATTCCTTCGCTGAAATTCTGGCTACGTATCTGGCAGCTACTTTCATAGGATCGAAGCTGTATCGCACCTGGAGCCGGCGTCCGCGCCAGGCTGAACTGCGACTGCTTTGGGTGTCGCTCGCGTTGCTTGGCCTCCTGCCCCTGCTGACGGCCGACGGCCGCTACCGTATGGTTCCTCTGCTGCGGGTCATCGTGGGAATAGCGCCCTTCGCGGCGGTGGTAGGATTCCTAACTCCGATGCTGGTGGATCGCTGGTCTGGGGGCGATCCCGATCGTGCCGGACGCGCCTATGCGATCAACATTCTGGGCTGTATCGGCGGCCCGGTGGTGGCTGGCTTCCTGCTGCTCCCCTGGTTTGGCGAACACGTGTCGATGCTCATCCTGGTCTTGCCGTGGTTTGGAATGGCGATGGTCGGCGCAACTAGAAAACAGTCTGGCCGGCAAATGGTGGCCAGTGCGGCGTTGCTGATTGCCGCCCTCACCCTGTTTTTCTTTACCCAGGATTACGAGTTTTTCTACAAAGGCGGCATCATACGGCGCGACAGTACGGCCACGGTGATTGCCGCCGGGCAGGGCATGGACAAGACGCTGCTGGTGAACGGCATCGGAATGACGGTGCTGTCGCCCGTTACCAAGATGATGGCGCACTTCACACTCGCCCACCTGGGCCGGCCGCCCCGCAACGCACTCATCATCTGCTTCGGAATGGGTACTACATTCCGCTCGGCGATGTCATGGGGAATTCCCGTAACCGCAGTGGAACTTGTGCCCAGCGTCCCCGAGATGTTCACCTACTATCATCCCGACGGCGGGCCGCTGCTGGCATCACCCCGCGCCCATGTGGTGATCGATGATGGGCGGCGCTTCCTCGACCGCTCGTCCGAGAAGTTTGACGCGATTATTGTTGACCCGCCGCCGCCGGTGAGCGCTGCCGGATCCAGCCTGCTTTACTCGCGGGATTTTTATGCGCTGGCCAGGCAGCACCTCGCTGCGGGTGGAATTCTCCAGCAGTGGCTTTATGACGGAGATGATGCCGACCACGCGGCGGTTACGCGCGCGCTGCTGGCCGTCTTTCCCTACGTGAGGGTATATCGGTCGATGTGGGGTGGTCACAGCTACCATTTTCTGGCCAGCATGAGTCCCATCGACGAGCGCAATGCGCAGCAGTTGCTGGCCCCCATGCCTGCCACGGCGATTGCCGACATGATGGAATGGGGTCCGGCGAAGACCCCGGAGGAGCAGTTCGATCTCCTGCTGTCGCGTGAAGTGACGCCGCAGAGCCTGATCGCGCCGGCCCCGGGAACGCCGGAGTTGCAGGACGACCGCCCCATCAACGAATACAACCGGCTGCGCACGATATTTCCGGGGAAAGGGTTGGGAGCGGCCCCCGCACGGTAACTTTTTGAAATGGCCGATGGCAATGCCCGGTTTTAAGTTGCAAGCCGTTCTCCAGGCAGGTAGTGTCAAACTCGTAGTCTTGGCGGATCGACAGAGGCCAGCACGCATCGTCGATCATAATTACAATAAATAACAGCCGTTCTATCACTAGCTTGACCGCCTTCAAATTTCACAAGGAGACTCATGGCAAAGGTAAGGTTATTTCCTCCTACCCAGGAACCTATGGACTTCGACGATGCAACGGAATTGACCCTCAATCAGGGAACCCTGATGTTTCATGCTCGCCAGGACAGCGAAGATTCCGCCATCCACGCCTACATCACGAATATAGCGTTCCTGTGGATCGAATAAGGCCCATCAACGCGCTGTTGAGACAGGGTTTCATTGACAATGCAGGCTGTTATCGGCTATCCTTACATCTTTCGCAGTCCTGCGTTTGCCCGCCTGAAGGATGTGCGCGTCCAGCGCCTGAACCGAGCGGCTCTTTCGCGGTTTTTTCAAATTCTGGGAGAGTTTAGAGATGTCAACCTATTTCCCCAAGGGGGAAATCGCACGCAAGTGGTTTGTCATTGATGCCGAAGACCAGACCCTGGGTCGGCTGGCGACACGTGTAGCGCGCATCCTCTCTGGCAAAGACAACCCTAAGTACACGCCGTTCCTTGACATGGGCGATCACGTTATCGTGATTAATGCGGCCAAGGTTCGCATCTCGGGGCTTAAAGCCGACAGCAAGGTCTACCACCACTACTCAGGGTATCCGGGTGGCATGAAGTCCGAAGAGTACAAGAAGCGTTTGCAGCGCAAGCCGGAGCAGATTGTGGAAGAGGCAATCACTGGCATGTTGCCGCACACCAAGCTGGGACGGGCCATGGCCGGCAAGCTGAAGGTCTATCGAGACGACAAGCACCCGCACGTGGCGCAAAAGCCCGAAGCCTTGGCTCCGGCTGCAAAGCGCGCATAACGTAGTCAGCGCCGTAGGCGCGGAATAGTCTAGCCCAGCACGCAGCGAAGCGGAGTGCTGGGTAGGTTCGATAACGAATCCGAGTCCCGTAGGGACGGCACAAATTTCTGGGAAGGACCAAGCGGGAGCGTAGCTCCCAGCGGACAACGAATGGCAGAACTGATCCAGTATTACGGTACCGGGCGCCGCAAGTCGAGCGTGGCCCGCGTTTTTCTTCGTCCCGGCAGCGGCGAACTCACGGTGAACGGCAAACCGTTTGAGCAGCACTTCGTAACCGCAGCCCAGCGCATTATGGCGAAATCGGCCTTCGTGGTCACGGAGACCGCTGGCACCTTTAACATGATTTGCACGGTGAACGGCGGCGGCGTCAACGGCCAGGCCGGTGCGGTGCGCATGGGCGTGGCTCGCGCCTTGCAGGAGTTCAATCCTGAGCTCCGCCCCAAGCTGAAAGCCGAAGGCTTTCTGCGTCGCGATGCTCGCGGCAAAGAACGCAAGAAGTACGGCCAGAAGGGCGCTCGTAAGCGCTTCCAGTTCAGCAAGCGCTAAAGAAGTGGCTAGTGGTCAGTGGCTAGTGCCTAGTTACGGATCGCGGGTCGCACTGCTGGATAGCTGATCGACAGTCGTGACAAGAGTCAGGGTAGGTTTTAACTAGCCACTGACCGCTAGTCACTGACCACTAGTCACTGACCACTCGCCTTGTGGTTCCGGGGGCGAGTTCACTGAAGCATTAACCGGAACGAAATCTTCCCGCACTCGCAGTTGGGGCGGGCTGACGGGAAAAGCAATCCTGAGCGAACCCGGCCAAGGCCGCCGCGAAGGATGCAAGCCAACCGAGGAGGTAGCTTGGCAAACATCACGATGAAGGAGTTGCTCGAAGCGGGCGTTCACTTCGGGCATCAGACCAAACGTTGGAACCCGAAGATGAAGGAATACATCTTCGGCGAACGCAATGGGATTTACATCATCGACCTGCAGAAGACGCTCAAGATGTTCAAGGAAGCGTCCAAGTTTGTGCAGGACCAGGCAGCCGATGGCAAGCTGGTGCTGTTTGTCGGCACCAAGCGCCAGGCCCAGGATGCGATTGCGGAAGAAGCCACGCGCTGTGGCATGTTCTATGTGAATCAGCGCTGGCTGGGCGGCCTGCTCACCAACTGGGTGACGGTGCAGAAGTCGGTGAAGCGGCTGAAGGAACTCGACGAGATGGCTACCGATGGCCGCTACGAGCTGCTGCCCAAGAAGGAAGTTGTCAAGCTGGAGCGCGAGCGCAAGCATCTCCAGGCCAACCTCGCCGGCATCAAGAACCTGAATCGCCTGCCCGACGTGCTCTTCGTGATCGACTCCAACAAGGAGCAGATTGCAGTGAAGGAAGCGCGCAAGCTGGGCATTCCGGTGGTCGCAGTTGTCGACACCAATTGCGATCCCAGCGAAGTGGATTACATCATTCCCGGCAACGACGATGCCCTGCGTGCGATTCGCTTGTTCGCCTCGAAGATTGCCGACTCAGTGGTAGAAGGCTCGCAGGCTGTGACCGACAAGCAGATGGCTGACATCTCGGCGGGCGTGCAGTACAGCGAAGCGGCCGAAGCTGCCGCCGCGACCCCCGAAGGCGATGACGGCGTCGCGGCTGCTACCTCGACCATCGATGACTCCGAAGAGGTCAGCATGGAAGAAGTGCTGGGCCGAGGCGGACGGCGCGCCGAAAACCCCAGCGCCTGAGCGGTTTGGATTGACGAGTGGTTCCATGGCCCGCGTGTCGATCGAGCGCGGGCAGTTTTTTAGCTGTCAGCTATCAGTTTTCAGCCGTCAGCTAAGAGACGATTAGCTGTTTGTATACACACCAGAGCGCTAGGGTTTTAACTGACAGCTGACAGCTGATAGCTGACGGCTCAAGAAAAGGATTCTCGAAAGATGGGTACTACAACCGTGAATATTTCCGCTGCACAAGTAAAAGAACTTCGTGACAAAACCAACGCCCCCATGATGGATTGCAAGAACGCCCTCACCGAAGCCAAGGGCGACGTCGAGGGCGCCATTGTCATCCTGCGCAAGAAGGGCATCGCGACGGCCGCCAAGAAGGCCACGCGCGCCACCAGTGAAGGCTCGGTGTCCAGCTACATCCACGCCGGAGGCAAGATCGGCGTGCTGGTCGAGGTCAACTGCGAGAGCGACTTTGTCGCCCGCACCGACGACTTCAAGGGCCTGGTCCACGACATCGCCATGCACATCGCGGCCACCGATCCGCGTTTCATCCGCAAGGAAGACGTGACGGCCGAGGACTTCGAAAAAGAGAAGGACATCTACCGCGCCCAGGCCGCGACCACCGGCAAGCCCGCGCCTGTGATCGAGAAGATTGTGGAAGGCAAGATGGCCAAGTTCTACGAGGAGGTCTGCCTGTACGAGCAGCCTTTCATCAAGGAGCAGACCGTCACCGTCGGGCAACTGATCGCTACCGTGATTGGCAAGCTGGGCGAGAACATCTCCGTCCGCCGCTTCGCCCGCTTCAAGGTCGGCGACATCGCCGAGACCATCGCCGTCAGCAAGGCCGGCGACACCGCCAGCGAGTAACCATCCATCGCAACAATAAGCAAAGGGCGGGAGAGATCCTGCCCTTTGTCTATTTCACCGAAATTCGGTCTACAGAATTGTCGCATCCAACCCGGAGATAAAGTGAATGCCGTCGATTACCAGCTTCTTGAGACTGGCGTCGTTCGAGAGGTAAAGATCTACCTGCGCAACCGAAGCGCACGCAAGATGGATGGCGTCAGCCGGAGAGACCTTCCATTGCGCGCGAATGCGGGCATAGCGATCAGCAGCCTCGCTATTGAAAGGAAGCAGACGGACGGCCCGACTCTCGAAGTAAGCACGTATTTTCTGGGCTTCAGCAGTGCGCCCGGTCTTGTAGGCGCCGGTCAGGACCTCGCCTACGGTGAAGACGCTGGTGCAAAGCTGGTCGCCGCGTTCGGCCATACGCAAGTGGATCTTCTCCACTTGCTTGGCATGCTGGGGATGGGCTTCCAGCCAATAGAGGAACAACATCGTGTCCCAGTAGACGAGACTCACTTGTTGTCCCCGCGATCAGGCTGGTAGAACCGCTCGCGCTCGCGCCGCAGGTATGCTTCTCCTCCACGCAGAGAGCGAAGGGCTTCCTTCAACAGGCCGCGTAGTTGGCCGAAGTTGCTCACTGCTTCGGTTTGGCCTACCGATTCCTTTTCTTCGGTAAGCAGATACGTGTAAGCAACCCGCGTACCCATCCCGGAAGGAGGGCCGGATACTTCCTCTATGACGAGGCCGTTTTTCTCCAGGAACATTCGTGAGCTCAGAGCGCTACAGACGTTCGGTACGCGGTTCTTCAAGCGCATGCCGCGATGTACATCGCCTGCAATGATCCGGACACGACGCGAGCCGTTTCTTCGAGCTGGCTCAATGTACTCCTTCTGGGCGTACATACGAATCGCTTCTGCGGACGTTGGTTCCATGAGCATCCTCCCATCCTAACAGTTATCAACATTCATAAAATAACATAACATAGCACACATAAACAGGCAGACAGTCGCGAGAAGCGGCACTGACTCGAATATATTCTTTATTTTCAATACTATGGGATGTGTAAGGGTGTTAGCTCCCCTTTACCGCTTCCAGAAATGCCGCTCCGTACTTGTCCAGCTTCGCCGGTCCGATACCCTTAATCTCCGCCAAAGCCGACAACGACTTTGGCGCCGCGCAGGCGACCGCCAGCAGCACGGAATCATGAGCGACGCAAAACGCCGGCACGTCCTGCGCCTGGGCCAACTTCAGCCGTAGCTTCTTCAGGCGCTCGAATCGGCCGAGGCCGGAGTGGTCCAGTTCCCCACACTCCATGCCCGGCGCCTTGCGATTGCCGGAACGCCGCTTTGAGGTGACGGCATCTGCCTGGAGTGGTTTACTCATGCGGACCTGACCACGACAAGCGTCGCAGACACAAAGAGCAACGGCAGTGCTGTCGCCGAAATAGTCCAGAATGGCACGGCGGCGGCAGCGCGACCGATACGCGTAGTTGAATACCTGATCAAGTTTCTGGCGAGCGTGAGCTTGCAAAGTCTCCACTTGCGCCGCGGAAAGCGCAGTATTGTTCTCGCCAATCTTGTCGATGAAGAACTCCTGAGTATGCCGGTCGCGTGGGCTGCAATACAGTACGCATTGCGCCGGCTTGCCATCGCGTCCGGCGCGGCCCGCCTCCTGGTAATACGCCTCCAGGCTGGCAGGAATGTTGTAGTGAATTACGAAGCGGATGTCCGGCTTGTTGATCCCCATGCCGAAGGCATTTGTTGCGACCACGACCGCGCCCGGAGCTGACATGAAGTCTTCCTGACTCTTCTTGCGGGCTTCCGAATCCAACCCCGCGTGATAAGCGCGAATCGTCCGTTGCGGAAATTTCTCCTGGAACAGGGCGGCCAATTGTTCGGTCAGCCGTCTGGTGGCGCAATACACGATACCGCTGCCCGCCTGTTTTGAGAGTCCATGCAGCAGGGCGGCATCCTTCGCAGCTTCGGTGTCGAGCCTGCGGCAAGCATAGGTAAGGTTCGGACGATCGAATCCGGTGACATGCACCTTCGGCGTGCGCAGCCCGAGCATGCGGACGATGTCGTTGCGAACGTTGGGCGTGGCCGTCGCGGTTAGAGCGATGGTCGAAGGAGAGCCCATCAGCTCCCGCACCTCACCTAACCGCATATATTCAGGCCGGAAATCGTGTCCCCAAAAGCTTAGACAGTGCGCTTCGTCCACTACAAAAAGCCGTGTCTTCAACTCTGGAACTATCCGCTGGAACGACGGCGCGGAGAATCGTTCCGGCGCTACGTAGAGCAGTCCCGCAAAACCTTGCTTGAGCTCGGCGAAGACCTCGCGCTGCTCCTGGTGGCTCTGCGAGCTGTTCATGAACAACACGGGAACATTTAGGTGTTGCAGGTGTCTCACTTGGTCTGCCATCAGCGAGATCAGAGGAGAGACGACGACGGTCAGACCTTGCGACATCAGGGCCGGTAGCTGAAAGCATAAGCTCTTGCCTGCGCCTGTGGGCATCACACAGACCACGTCGTTGCCGGCCACGACATCCTGGATAATCTCGCGCTGGTAAGGGCGGAACTCCGAGAGGCAGAAGACATTTTGTAGAAGATCGTCAATGCTGTGCATGAAATTAGCTTCGAGATCTACTGTATCGCGGATGCCCTGCATCGGCAGTGACAAGCCGGCTCAGGCGCGGACGCGTTCTGGCGAATCTCGCACCATTGTTGATCGCCGATCATTCCGGCAATCCTGATAAACTGAATCTTCAGTTTTCTTATGGAAAGCATGAACGCTCCCGTTTACAAACGCATTTTGCTCAAGATTTCCGGTGAGGCCCTGGCCGCCGGGCAAGGTTTTGGCGTCGACAACACCCGCGTCCACGAGATTGCCAGCGAGCTCGCCGAGGTCCACAGCCTGGGCACCGAAATCGCCATCGTGGTCGGCGGCGGCAACTTCTTCCGCGGCGTTGCCGAACAAGCCAAGCTTATGGACCGCGTCTCGGCCGATCACATGGGCATGCTGGCGACGGTCATCAATGCGCTGGCTTTGCAAGACGCGCTTGAAAAACAGCATGTCTTTACACGCGTCATGAGCGCAATTGAGATTTACCAGGTGGCTGAGCCCTTCATTCGCCGCCGCGCCATTCGCCATCTGGAAAAAGGCCGCCTCGTGGTCTTCGCCGGCGGCACCGGCAATCCCTATTTCTCCACGGACACAGCAGCCTCCTTGCGCGCCATGGAAATCAAGGCCGACGTGATCCTGAAGGCCACCAAAGTCGACGGCATCTACACCGACGATCCGGTGCTGGTAAAGGACGCCACCATGTTCGACGAGATCAGCTACATGGACGTGCTGCGCCTGGGCTTGCGGGTCATGGATGCGACTGCCATCGCACTTTGCCGGGAGAACAATCTTCCCATTGTTATCTTCAATCTGAACAAGCGCGGCAACATTCACCGCGTGGTGATGGGCGAGAGGGTGGGCTCCGTCGTAACTCGGGGATAGGGTTGTTCAACGGTTGCGGGTTCCTATAGCCAGCCAGGATATACCGGTGATTTTACGAACGGCTTGTTCCGCACGACAGCGTGGAACCTCCGCTTCCCGATCCATCCGTGCCAACCCGCCGACGAAGAAACCGCTCATTGTAGTATTCGGAACGGGAGCACTATGGCCGGAACCGACAACGACGACAGGGAATCTGCTTCAACGCCTGGCAATGCCGACGCATCGACCATCATCGCCGACTCGCGAATCACGGTCTCTGGTCCCGACTATCGCATAAACCTTCCTCCGCTTCGCAGTCCCCATATGGCGCAGTTGGTTCTGCTGGGCGGCACGCTGTCGCAGCTGGGTCTGGCGCTGCTGATTACCATTTACCTGGCGCGTGTGCTGACGGCGGCAGATTTCGGATTCTTCTCGCTAGTCGCCACCATCTTCATTCTTGCCCGCAAGTTCCTGGACCTCGGCCTCAGTAACGTTGCCGTCCGCGACATTGCGGACGACACCCGTCGCGAGCGGCCGATTCTGGAAGGCATGATGGCATATCGCCGCGTGGCCGGAGTTGTGCTGGCGCTTGCGCTTTCCATATTTGCCGTAATGCAGGGGTCGGCCTCGGAGCGCGCCATCCTGCTCGCTGTCGGCTGGGTCCTTCTTTTTACTGAACCGGCGGCCCTCGATCCCGTCTTTCAAGTGCGTCAGGCGCAGGGCGCCCCAGCGCTGCTGAATGTCTTTGGTGGTTTGCTGGTGCTGGGTGGAAGTGTGGTATTCAACCGGCTCGGCGTTGCCGGAGCAGGCTTTGCGTGGCTGCTGATTGTGCGTGAGTCCGTGACGCTGGTTGGTACCAAGCTATTGGCCGAGCATTTGCTCGGCTATCATCCTAAGCCTGGTTTTCGCGGGCGCGCGCTGAAAGCATTCGTCGGACCGGCGCTGATTTTCGGTCTCGCCAGCCTGGTTTATACAATCTACTTCAATTGCGATGTATTCTTCGTTTACGCGCTGCGCGGCAAAGAGGAACTCGGCGCTTACGCGGCGGCCTTTCGTCCCATCAATCCTCTGTTGCTTCTGCCGTGGCTGCTGATGGTGCCCCTGGTGCCGGTGCTGACCCTGGCCGCCAGGGACCGCCAGCGATTTGTGAGTCAGGTGCGAGATGTGTGCGGGTTCGCTTTGGGTCTTGGCGCCTGCGCCTCGGTCGCGGGCGTCTTACTCGCCCGGGACCTCGTCACCCTGCTCTATGGCGGACGGTATCTGGAAGGACCACTCTCCTGCGTGAACGCTTTTCGATGGCTCGCCGTTGCTCTCGGACTGGTGTGCGTGACCACCGTACTGACTGCGGCCCTGCTGGCCGACCGTAAGGAGAAGCTGCTGCTGGAAATCGGCACCGTTGTTCTGGCTGTCAATGCCGCCACGAATCTGGTACTGCTGCACCTGTACAACTTCACCGCAGCGGGATTCGCTACTGCGGCGACGGAGTTGTTGTTCCTCGGCGGCGCCTTATCTGCCTTCGATCTGGCTACCCGTGAAAGTGCTCTGACATGGGACTGCTGGCAGTATCTGCTGCCCGCAACCGTCATGGCGGTCGTCCTTTATTTGTTGCGGGGAGGGCCGGTCATCCGCGTCCTGGTTGGGGTTGCTCTGGGGTTGTTTTCGGCGATCGCGATACTGTCATCCAAGAGAGCTCGGCGGTTTCGCAACGAAATGGCAGGCCAGGGAGCCCCCTTACATTGGCTATGATGCGAAGGGCAAAATGATCGACCCGCGCCATGGTACCGGGTGCGGGAAGACGCCATCATCATCCCAGCGCCAGGGTCATGCTGTCGGCAGATCACCTTCGCGGACCACTCTCAATCTTACGGACGAGCGGTCTTCGTTTTCGCGCGCGCCTCGCTCACAACAATTGTGTTCCCCGCCATGACCGAACCATTCAGAGCCAGCACCGCTTCCTGGGCGTCTTTGTCGGCGGTCATTTCCACGAAGCCAAATCCGCGAGGTAGGCCGGTTGTCTGGTCCTTAATGATAGTTACTACTTCAACCGGACCATAAGTTGCGAACGCTGTCTTAAGGTCCTGCTCGGTCGTATTTTTATCCATGTTGCCTACGTAGAGATTTTTCATTGTTACCTCAAAGTCTTTCGAGAATACGATGGGCTAACCCCGCCGTACTGGAGGGCTGCGACAATAACAGCCTTAAGAACTAGCAATTGTGAGGGGATTGGAAGGGGATCGTCCCAGGGAGTTGCCCGGAGACGAGAAATTATAGATCCGATACCTGCGTTACCCGGCCTGTCACTACTACAAGCATGCGCTCAAGGGCGTTGTTTGCCGGCGCATCCCATTTGGGGGCGCACCGGTCGCCCTGAAGGTCAAGCTGTTCTGCGGCCGCTGATCAGATTAATGACCAAGACTATCACGGCGACGACCAATAAGAGGTGGATCAACCCGCCTGCAATATGGAAGCTGAAGCCGAGAAGCCACAAAACCAACAGGATGACAAAGATGGTCCAAAGCATACACGCCTCCTCAGGCTAATTTGCGGTAGCGCCGCCGTCGAGTAAAGTTATGCGCTATTTATACAAGGGTTGATAGGGACTCTGTCCGGATCTCTTTAGCTCTGATTGCCAGCCTGTAGAGATCAGTCCACTTAGTGACTGTCTCATGTAGACGTTAGTCAGGTCTGAGCAATAATGACCACTCTAACGCACGCTCTACTTGTCGAGTTGTGACGCTCGTGAGTGGCCTGTGATTACTGCGGCATGCGGAACGCGCGAAGGCTAGACTGCGACGGCTGGTCGTGGAGGTTGAGATTGCGAAATGGCTAATTGCGCATTGGCCGGGCCTGGGAGACTTGCTGTAAGTCTGCCCGGGTAAAAGTGCCGCCACAGACTCCGCATTTCCACTGGGAATGGGGAACGCGGGAAGCGGCGCTGCTACTGGGTTGCCACACTTTCGAAAGCTCACTGCTGCATATGGGGCATTTCATCCTGACATCATGCTTTCTCCAAGTGATAAGCCGGGAGACTGGTCGTGATTGGCGCCCTGTCCGCAAGCTTGGGTTCGAAGCGTCCGCTAAACTGGGGTCCCGTCTTTGCTGATCGCGATGATTGCGACCTTCGATCCGAGGCCGCTGTCATCAGCCAAGCCAAGAACTCGCCTGGCATGCTTCCGCGCCTTTTCCTGGGTAAGAAATTTCTTGGCTGGCCGATCCGTCTCCGTGGCCAGAAACTCAACTCGGTAATACGTCATGTCGATGATCCTTATGGTTGCTATTGCCCGATTCCGCAAATGCCCTAAAGCGTCGCAGCTTTATCGCCAGGAGTTAGGCAAAGCCGTCCACCGCTGAAATGTCGGCAGATATCGCCGCTTATGGCAAACTACACACCGCCCCGGGCAGAGAAACAGGCGCGGCAGAAGGACTCGTTCAATCCAATCTTCCGGAGGTTCGGCTCTGAACTGGTCACTCTTGCACACGCGGCAGTGGGCGGAAAGGAAATGCATAGTTGCACTGGATCTCAGTGCGATGCCGTCAAGTTCGCACCGATTGTAAAGTTGATTATCGGCCGTTAGAGCTGAAGAAAGCTGTTCAATATTGCTCAGTGAGCGATCCTGCTCAGACACGTTCAATCTTAACACGTTAATGTGAGTTCCTCCCAGATTTTACGGAGCGCGGCGATATAGCTGGAGGGCAAGCGTAAGTAATTCAGGACGATGTAGTCCTTCGCAGCCAGTTAGCCGCTGGAGATCGGTATTTGACTTTCAAGGTAGACAAGCTTAGGGTCGAAGAAGAAGTGAGTAGTTCCTTTCCTCTTTTTAGGTTCTCTGATCTAAGTTAGCGACCTGAAGTCACTACTCTTAGCACACTTACAACCTTCGGAGAGTTGCAATATTTGCCTGCAACCTAAATTGTCTGCGTTTTGACGTCTAGATACTTCTACAGTCTTGGACAAAACTAGAGCGAGGCTATATGTCTAACTACTGCAGACAAGAGCCAGATCCAAACGGCCGAGCAACGCGCCAAAGACGGCCGCGAGCCAACGGATAAATTGCAGTATTTTCTCAAAAGGAGACAAAATGAATTGGGATCAAGTCGAAGACAAATGGACTCAACTGATGAGTTCCGCCAAAGAGAACTGGACCAAGCTCACAGATGATGATCTTGGTCAGATATCAGGCAAGCGTGAGGAACTCATAACCAAGCTCCAGGAAGTGTACGGACTCACGAGAAAAGAGTCTGACAAGCAAGTCTGGGATTGGGGCAAGAGTGTAGAGCGAACTCAGAAGAAGATTGCTTAGCCAGGCTGGCCTGATGCTTAGTCGTAGCGTTCAAAGATGACGCGCTTGCGGTCCCAGCCCATTTCTTCCTGAAGCAGCTTTCGGCTGGCGTCCACCATTGGGTGCAGCCCGCAGATGTAGGCCCTCATGTCCGTACGGCCAGCCACGATTGCGCGTGCATGATCCTGGACGTATCCGCGGCAGCCTTGCCAGTCAGCGTTGCCCCGGCTGAGCGTGGGCAAATAGTGAAAGTTTCGCTTCTTCTTCCCGATCTGTTCGAATTCCTCGCGGTAGTAGATGCTTTCCTCGTGCCGCGTTCCGAAGACCAGCCAATATTCATGCCCAATGTTGCGGTCCGGCAGTTCGAATAACCACTGGATCATGCTGCGAATGGGAGCGATGCCTGTGCCGGTGGCAAGGAAGATTGCATCCTGCCGCGGTTCTCGCAGCACAAACAGTCCATGTGGGCCGTGAAACTTCACCCTCGCTCCGACTTCGAGATCGCACAGCCAGTTCGACAGGAAGCCGTCCTCTACGCGATTCAAGCAGAGATCGAAGGTTGCGTCAGGGCGCGGCGCGGAAGCGATCGAATACGCACGCGTGTGGACTTTTCCGTCCAGCTTCGGCTGCTTAATGGAAACAAACTGGCCCGGAGTGAAACGGAATTCGTCGTCGCCGCTGATCCTGAGCTTCAGATGCTTAGTCTGTTGCGACAACCATACCGATTCAATCAGCTCCCCCGTCAACTGCGGCCGCTCGACAGAAATACGATCCTGAACCTGGGTGCTCATGGCATCTAGTATCTAGATGCTCGCGGACCGGCAGGCGACGCGCGGTGTCCTTCGCCGGGATGCGCACGGGTTTTACCCACTCCCGCGCCAAGAGTATTTGCGTGCGATAGATAAGCGCTTTAACCTAAACTCTCTTATCTTCTCTTCTGGAGGCTTCTTTGTCCGTGACCCCCAAAGTTTCTCCGGCGCTCAAAAAGCGTGCCGCGCGAATTAGAGTCCTTCTCATGGACGTCGACGGTACGATGACGGACGGCAGCGTTACCTTGCTCTCACAAAGCGACGGCAGCGTCCTCGAGATCAAGACCTTTGACGCGCACGACGGCCAGGGCCTGACGCTGGCTTACAGCGCGGGCCTGCGCACCGGTTGCATTACGGGTCGCGAAAGTGCGGCACTTCTGCGCCGCGCCCAGGAAATGAAGATGGAATTTATCTACATGAAGCAGCCGTTGAAAATACCGGCCTATGAGGAAATCCTGCAAAAGGCGGGAGTGCCGGATTCGGCGGTCGCGTACATCGGCGACGATCTTCCCGATCTTCCCCTTATGCAGCGCGTAGGCTTGGCCGTCGCCGTAGGCGATGCCGTCCCCGAAGTAAAAAAAGCTGCTCACTACACCACAAAAGCCGTGGCCGGACATGGCGCCGTCCGGGAAGCAGTCGAACTGGTTCTCAAAGCGAAGGGTGTCTGGACGGACACGATCGGTAAAGCGCGGGCCTGACGAGTGACTTAGCGTCGGCGCCTTCTACGCGGAAAACATAGATTCTTTGCACTGGAGTTCCATATGTCAATCCGACCGGTTAAGCGGCTGGTCAAAATCGAAACCGACTCTGGAAGGTGCGGGCGTTCACCTCCGCCGTGCCTTCGGTTTCGAAAATACCAAGTGAGTTCGACCCATTCCTGCTGCTGGACGACTTCCGCAACGATGTTCCGGAGGATTATCTGGCCGGCTTTCCCTGGCATCCTCACCGCGGAATCGAGACCATCACCTACGTTCTTGCCGGGACCGTCGAGCATGGCGACAGCATGGGGAACAGCGGCGTCATTTCGTGCCGGCGACGTTCAGTGGATGACCGCGGGCAGCGGCATCATTCATCAGGAGATGCCCAAGGGCGATCAGGCAGGACGGATGCACGGATTTCAGTTGTGGGGCAATCTTCCGTCGTCGCTCAAAATGACGGCCGCCGCGTTACCAGGAAGTGAAGGCGGCCGAGATCCCTGACGTTACCGACGACGACGGCACGCACGTCCGCGTGGTCTGCGGAAAATTCTGGGGAAAGACCGGCCCCGTGGATGGAGTCGCCGCCGATCCCATCTATCTCGACGTGTCGGTTTCCGCGGGCAAGAGGAAGACGCTTCCGGTGGAGACCACGCGCCACGCCTTCGCTTATGTTTTCGCCGGCAGCGGAAAATTCTGCAATGCGTCGGGTCCGCTCGCGGTGCCGACGGAGACGATCAAGTGGCTGGACACGGCGCCTCCCGTCGAGGCGGACAATCGCTCGCTGATCCTGTTCGACCGCGGTGATGAAGTCACGGTGCAGGCCGGCGAGGATGGAATCCGGTTTCTGCTGGTATCAGGCAAGCCGCTCGAGGAGCCGGTCGCCTGGTATGGACCCATCGTGATGAACACCCAGGAGCAGCTGCGGCAGGCATTCACGGAACTGCAGCGAAGGGACATTCCTCAAGGAGAGAGACCGGCGGTGAAAGACCGCGCCGGAGGAACGGGAAACGTCGTCACAGAAAGGGAACAGCCAGATGGAAGCAAAATCCGCGGCGCAAGAACGCTTCGACTCCGCTCACGACGGGCTGATCAAGCTGAGCCATCGCATCCACGCTCATCCCGAGCTGGGTTTCGAGGAAGAGCAAGCGTCGTCGTGGCTCTGTGAGTCGCTGGCTGACGCCGGCTTCGCGGTGGAGAAGGGAATCTGCGACCTTCCCACGGCATTTCACGCCCGCGCGGGATCCGGCCCGCTGCACGTCGGCATTTGCGCCGAATACGACTCTCTGCCCGGCATCGGCCACGCTTGCGGGCACAACATCATCGCTGCATCAGCGGTTGGGGCAGCGCTCGCGGCGGCCAAAGTTGCGGACGAAGTGGGACTCACCGTCCACGTAATCGGCACGCCGGCCGAAGAGGTGGGCAATGCTGGCGGCAAGGTTTTGCTGCTGGAGCGTGGCGCGTTCGCGGGTATTCACGCTGCCATGATGGTGCACCCTGCGCCGTTTGACATGCTGCGGGCAAAGATCATCGCCGCTTCCATGTTTGAGGTGCATTACACCGGGAAGGAATCTCACGCGTCGGCATTTCCGGAGCTGGGCGTGAACGCCGCGGATGCTCAAACCATCTCCCAGATAGCGCTGGGCCTGTTGCGCCAGCATATTCGCTCCACGGACCGTATCCACGGAATCGTCACCCACGGTGGTGTCGCTCCCAACGTAGTTCCGGCGCATACCTCGGCGCGATACATCATTCGCTCCGAGACCCTGGATCAGCTCGCCGAGCTGCAACCCAAGGTCTACCGCTGCTTTGAGGCTGGCGGCCTCGCGACGGGCGCGAAAGTTGCCATCACCGGAGGCGACAAGCCTTATGCTGAAATGCACCACGACGCGGACATCGCGGCTCTTTATCGTGGGAATTCCGAGGCCCTTGGGCGGCCGTTTCCGAATCTTGGGCGAGTGGGAGACGCGTCCGACCGGTTCCACAGATATGGGCAACATTTCGCGCGCCGTTCCGTCCATTCATCCCATGATTGGCATCAACTCGTTGCCTGCCGTCAATCACCAGCCGGAATTTGCCGCCCACTGCGTGACGGCGGACGCCGACAAGGCGCTGGCAGATGGGGCCCTGGCCATGGCTTGGACCTGCATCGACCTGGCGAGGAATCATGATGTGCGCGAGCGGCTGCTGGCTCGCTAGTAGCGTGTAGAACCCCGACGGGGCGTTTTCGTAATTCTCCGCCATGCCAACGCGCGCGATTCAGGCCTGACCGCAGCGTGCTTTGTCCGCCGATTCGGACCTGACCGCAGCGTGCTTTGTCCGCAGCAAGGCGTATCATTGTCGTGTTCTGTCTTGGGGACTTAGGCTGACTCTTGTCCCGGGAGTTTTGTCCTCAAAATCCTGCATCCTACCTTTTGCGGAGGAAAATTTTTATGAGTAAGACCAATAAAGTAATTCTTCTTATTCTTCTGGCGGCGACATCCATTGCACTGATGTTGGGAGCTGCAGGATGCAAGTCGAATAGTACGCAGGACAACAACGCGCAGAACCAACAGGCGCAGAACGGTCAGTCGCCGAATCCGGCCGACGCCAACCTGGCTCCCGCAGATGGCAACCTGGCGCCTGCTGCCGGTCAGCAGCCGGCCCAGCAGAGCTATCAGCAGCCCGCGCAGCAGCAACCTGCGCAACAGAACTATCAGCAGCCCGCGCAGCAACAGCCTGCCCAGCAGAACTACCAGCAGCCCGCGCAGTCCGACCAGAGCAATCAACAGCAGGCGTCGTCGGACCAGAACTATCAGCAGCCGGCGTCCGACCAGGGGCAAACGTACTCCGATAACGGTTCCGACTCCACCGTCCAGGACCAAACTTACGGCCAGCCGGTTTTACAAGCGCAACAGGCGCCGCCACCGTTGCCGGAATATCAGCAACCGCCATGTCCGGCCCCAGGCTATATCTGGACGCCTGGATATTGGAGCTATGCTCCGCAGGGCTACTACTGGGTGCCGGGCGCCTGGACGCAACCACCTCAGCCAGGGTTGCTGTGGACGCCAGGTTTCTGGGGATATGTCGCGGGCGTGTTCCAATTCAGCTACGGCTATTGGGGCCACTATATGGGTTACTACGGTGGAGTTAATTACGGGTATGGCTACACCGGCATGGGCTATCAGGGTGGCTACTGGAACAACAACCAGTTCTATTACAACCGCTCCGTCAACAATGTGAACGTCACCAACGTTACGAATGTGTACAACCGCACGGTGATCAACAACACCACCATCAATCGTGTCAGCTACAACGGGGGGCCGGGAGGGATCAATCGCCGGCCGACGACCGCGGAAATGGCGGGCATACGTCAGCAGCGGATTCCGCCCATGACCACGCAGTTGCAGCATCAGCAACAAGCGGCGCAGAACCGCCAGCAGTTTGCCTCGGTCAATCACGGACGTCCAGCCGTGGCCGCGGCCGCGCAACCCATCCGTGAAAGCAGACCGATCGCGCCGGTCATTCCCGCTCGTCCTGCTCCGGCAATGCGGCCGGCACAGCCCGTGAACCGCCCGCCAGCGCAGACGCGCCCGACGCCGCAGCAACGGCCACAGCAGGAGACGCGCCCGACGCCGCAGCAACGGCCACAGCAAGAGGCTAAGCCCGCACCGCAACAACGGCCACAGCAGGAGGCGCGCCCGGCGCCGCAACAACGGCCACAGCAAGAGACTCGTCCTGCGCCCCAACCGAAACAGCAGGAGACTCGTCCTGCGCCGCAGCCGAAACCACAGCAGGAGACTAAGCCTGCACCACAGCCGCGGCCGCAGCAGGAGGCTAAGCCTGCACCACAGCCACGGCCGCAGCAGGAGGCTAAGCCTGCACCACAGCCACGGCCGCAGCAGGAAGCTAAGCCTGCACCACAGCCACGGCCGCAGCAGGAAGCTAAGCCTGCTCCTCAGCCACGGCCACAGCCACAGCAAGCCAGGCCTGCTCCACAGCCACGGCCACAGCAGGCTAAGCCGCAGGAGGAGAAGAAACAGTAGCCGCTGTAACTCCATCAATGGCAGCTTGGCGAACGGGCGGGGCTTCGGCTCCGCCTGTTTTTTTTGCGCGAGTTGGAACTGGCTTGCCAGCGGAAAACGGTAGCGATAGTAGACACCTTTGGGTTATGATTTGGCGCGCGATAAAACCGAGGAGGAGCAAATAAAGTGGAAAATCGCCGGGAATGCGGCAGTCTTTCTGCCGTCGTATGCGTGTCCTTAGGACTACTATTGCTTGCGTGCTTACCCGTTGTTGCGGCCGATAATTCTTCGCCGCAGCCCAGGTCCAGCCAGGCCGTGGCATTTGCCGTTTCGCAACCGCTTCGGGAGCTTGCCACCCTGCCAGTTAAGCCCTATTACAGCTTTCATCAAGCCCACTCGGTCCGTCGCACCAACCCTCATCCCGCCGGGCCTTATGAATTCGATCCGGTAGAGCAGACCTCTCCCGGTAGTCCCTCGAGCATCACGCCCGGACTCAATTTGCTTGGTCTCGACAACAGCGAGTCGTGCGACTGCCAGCCTCCAGACACCAACGCAGCGGTGGGCGATACCCAGGTGGTGGAGTGGGTCAATGTCGCCTACCAGATTTACAACAAGTCGACCGGCGCGGTGGAACTTGGGCCAATTCAGGGCAATCTGCTGTGGCAGTCATTGGGTGGCCCCTGCTACGAGAACAACGATGGAGACATCATCGTCCAGTGGGACAAGTTCAATCACCGCTGGTTGCTGGCACAAAATGACTTCAATGGACCTCCGTACTATGCTTGTGTCGCGGTATCGACCAGTAGCGACGCCACTGGTTCCTACTATGAGTATCAGTTCCCGTTAAGCAGCGACTTTCCCGACTATCCCAAGTGGGGCATCTGGCCCAGCGGGTACTTCCAGACCAACAATAACTTTGGGGAGGTCAACTTCGACGGGGCTTATGTTTGCGGCTACAACAGCGCGAAACTAGTGGTGGGCGACCACACGGCCGAGCAGATTTGCTTCCAGTTGACGCCGGGTGACTCCAGCCTGTTGCCGGGTGACATCGACTCCACCGTTCCACCGCCGGCCAATCAGGACGAATTCTTCATCGGCGCCTACGACTCCGACAGCTCCAACAATCACCTCTATCTCTACTCCATGCATCCCGTGTTCTCCAATCCCAGCCAATCCACCTTCAGTGGTAGCGGCCTGGCGGATCCCATTACGGTGCCGACTTACACTCCGTTCTGTCCTGAAAGCGAGTTTTGCGTAGCCCAGAACGGCACCACAGAAAAAGTCGATGCGCTGGGTGATCGCGTAATGTATCGCTTCTCCTATTGGGATGATGGGCCGCTGGCCAGTGTCACCGCAACCGCCGGTCGCTTGCCACAGCAGCACTGGTACGTGAACCACGTAACTACCGCTTCGGGTGGGCAGGCAGGCGTCAGATGGTATGAGCTCCGGGCGAACGTCAGGGCCGTGGATATCACGGGAGTCAGGCTTTTTCAGTCGGGAACGTTCGCTCCTGACTCCAACAATCGCTGGATGGCGTCCCTCGCTCAGGACAAGATGGGTGACATTGCTCTGGGTTATAGCGAGGCCAGCGGCACTCTGTATGACTCCGTCTACGCCACCGGGCGCGTGCCCACAGATCCGCTCGGCCAGATGGAGACCGAGACCACGCTATTCGCCGGTACGGGCGCGCAAACCAGCGGCGACCGCTGGGGCGATTACTCCAGTATGGCGATCGACAACGACGGCTGCACTTTCTGGTATGCGCAGGAGTACTACGCAACCAGCAATGGTGACAACTGGCAAACCCGCCTGGTGCAGCTGAAATTTAACGGCTGCCAATAACCAAGGAACCGGCGCGCTCTTGTGAGTGATCGGCTTCTGTAACGGCCCTGGGCGATTTGCTCAGGGCCGTTCCCGGTTGGGGTGATTCGGCGGCGCAACGAAACATCGCGTATTCCACTTGTATTCCCGATTCGCCGGGAGAAATCGAGGTTTTAGAACAAGAGAGGACTGCGGAAGTCGTTGAAAGAAATGGTGGCCAGGGACGGAATCGAACCGCCGACGCCAGCCTTTTCAGGGCTGCGCTCTACCAGCTGAGCTACCTGGCCACGGAGCGGGAATCGCTGAGTGTTGCGTGCTGCGGCAGGAGAATTATAACAACCGGGAACGCACTTTCGCCAATGCGGTTCCGCCGATGTTCCGGCACGGCTGAGCAGGCTGCGGAAAGAGTCGGAACCGCAGATCCCTCGCGGGCTGAAGCCCGCTCGGGAAGATAGGAATAGACAGCTTATCGGCACGACTAGAAGTCGTGCCCTGTTACAAAGCATTTCAAAGGCGACTTTCTCAGCAGCCTGTGGAGTCGTGCTCCGACAGAGCGCAATTCAAAGGCGATTTTTTCAGCAGCGAAGTCGTGCCCAGACACGAAGCGCTCATTGCGGATTTTTTCCGTAGCCTTTGCAGCCGTGGCCTTATTCAAAGCTCTGAGCGAGGCAACTAACTTCCGATTCGCTGGCTCTACTTCTTCGCTTCTGCGCCGCCCGCCGGGGTATGCTGTTGCGCTTTGGCGCGGCGCTCCAGTTCTTCGGGAGATACATCTTCGATGTGGGTGCTAACCCACCAGGTGTTGCCTTGCGAATCCTGCACGCCGCCGTGACGGTCGCCGTAGAACTGATTGGCGGGCTCGCTGATGGACTTTCCGCCGGCGGCGATTGCCTTCTTGTAAGCTGCGTCTACATCTTCGACGTACAGATAGAAGGTTCCCGGACGCGCCGTCCATTCGCCGCGCGCTCCGCCGAGCATGAGCATGGAGTTGCCCACCTTGACCTCGGCGTGCTGGATCTTGCCGTTGGCATCACGCATTGCGTAGGTCTCGGTCGCCTCGAATGCCTTCTTCAGGAAATCGATCACCGCGCCAGGGTCATCCACGGTCAGGTAGGGAGTGACTGTGTGGTATCCATCGGGAATTGGTTTGACTGCCATGGTGAGCTCCTTAGTTTGGGAATCGTGAGTTCGACAGCTCCGAAGCCTTCCAGTTGCGGATCTGCGTGACGAAACGGAAGCGCCCGTCCGGACGCTCCTGTTACTTTGACGGCTTAAACAAGCCAATGGTGTTGCCATCGGGATCGGCGAACCAGGAGAACTCGCCCTGCGGAATGGCGATGACCGGCGTCAACGCTTTTCCGCCCAACGAGACTGCCTTGTCGAGATAGGCCTGCACGTCGTCCACGCCGACGTAGACGGTGACGTAGTTGTTGGGTTCGTGACCCAAGGCGGTGATGTGGCCGTTGATGCCGGAGCCCGCGGCGGTGTCGATCATGGTCGCCGGTCCCGACTCTTGCGTGTTCCATTCGAATAGCTTGCCGAAGAATTCCGCGGTGCGCGCTTTGTCGCGACACCCGATTTCGAAATGCAACACCGGACGACCCATGCCATGCCTCCAGGCGCTCGCGCGCAAAATCCCCGTGATTATAAATGAGTTGTGGAGTTTTGAATTTCAATTTCAAGTTACGAATTGAGGCCAAGATCGCGGTGAGTTTATTCGCCACCCTTCGACTTCGCTCAGGGTAGGCTCCGGCATGGAGGACACGGAAGTGATTTAGATCAAAATCACGGATGGGCGGGTTGCGTCTTCGACGGCTTCGGTGGTTTCAGACCCTCAAATCCGGTGGCCGCTCGAACTGTAAGTCCGGGCCGGGTAACTTTAATCTTGATCGGTATCCAATCGGTTTCTCTCGGCATCGGAACCGCGACCGCCAGCATGTAGTAGGGACCGAAGTCCGCCAGCATGGCTTGCAGCGCGTCCCAGATGGAGTCATGAGTAAGACTCAACCCGCCAGTGGCGGCCGCCAATTTTGCTGGCCGTGTAACCAGTCATAGCTGTGGTCCATTGTGCTTGGTCGGTATCCGAAGTAGTCCGGGTACACGCTCACATTCGTGGCGTTCAGCTGTTCCGTCGACACTTCCCACAAAGGCATCAGGGCGTTCACCGTGGGCGAGTCTGGAGGGTACAGCGGAAGATAAAAGTAGTTGGTCGCGTCCGCCAGCCAGAGCACAGCCTTACGTTTGCCAGAGTCTCCAAGCTGTTTCGCAAGGTTGACAAGGCTCTTCATTTGACTATTGGGTCCGTATAGGCCGAAGGGGACAAAGTGACCGGCGCGAGAGGAGGGATCAAGCAGTTTGAGTTTCTCGGCCTGGTCGATGACCTTGGGATCGTTCGTCGTTAGATTGCTTTTTTCCGTCGGCGTGAGCGCCGCTGCCAAGACCTCAGGCGGCGTAGTGGGCTCATAAACAGTTTGTACGCCTTGCGGAGTATTTATATAGAAAGTAATTGGAAGCGGATGCTGCGCGAGCTGGGCAAAGAACGACCGCAGCCACTTCAGCCTCAGATCCGGGGAGGAATTGGTCGCGTTCGCCGCGTCATACAGTATAGCTACAGGCGTTCTCGTGTCCTGCTCGCTCACCGTCAGTGGAGGAACTAGCCACATTTGGTCAATGCTGACGTTCTTCGGTCCACTGACTTGGAAATCGGACTGCTTCAGATCGGTGACAGGTTTTCCACTCGCATCCTTTACTACAACCGGCATCAGGATCTTGACTTGGGAGACGAGAGGCAAAGGTAGCAGCAACAGAAATATCAAGAGTCGGCACATGGGAACCTCAACAGGATGTCACGAAGAGAACTTAGCATCGCGAGCCGCCCAAGTCTGTGACGAAGTGTTGCTCCAATCGATCTGTTCTTCGACACGATCGCAGAACACAATTGAACTGCGTTTTCCACAATTCAGACGAGTTTCGCACAAACGAAAAGGCCACCCGGCAACAGGGCGGCCTTCTCTTCAAGGGAGAATAGTTCCAACGGAGGCTAGGCCGTCAAAACTTTCTGGAACAAATACTAGGGTTCAGGAAAGTGCGTGTCAAGCGTTTTTTGGGACTTAAATTGCTGTATTTTCAATAACTTGCAGTAGATTGCCAGAATTCACACAAAGCCCTGAAATTTGGCCGATTTCCACATTTATCTGCTAACAAGCTTTATTTCAGCAGTTTAGCGTTCGCCTGGCTCCTCTAAGTGAAGCTGGATGATTTCTATTTCGTCGGACCGGCCAAAGACCCTGTCGGGGAAAAGTCGCTTCGCCAGGATGCGAATGCCGCCGAAGAAAACTCCAAAGATGAGAGAAATCAGCAAAATAATTCCGATGAGAGCGAAGACCGCGAGAATCAGATTGCCGATGTTGTCGCGCTTGCTGACGGTTGTCGCTTCATTCCACGTGACCTCGGCTTCGTAGTTCACGGAGTTGAGAAGCGCTTGCGCGTCGCTGCTGGCGATGGCTCCGCTGACGATGGCGAGGATGGGGCCGGTGCGTCGTACGAGAAAAGCCGGCTTCGCCGGCTGCACGCTTTGCAACGCACGCAGACGCCCGCCCGCGATCTGCGGCGTGGGATAGTCAAGCAGGGTCAGAGTCAGGCCGCCGTCCTTCGACATGTAGTCCTGCATCAGGACTTCGGGATCGTGGCCGAAGTCAACCTGCTCGGCAGTGAGTGGGGATTTCGCGACGAGAAGAGCTTGCGGTCCCAGAATATATTTGGCCGAGTTCGCCACGGCGTTCTTCTTCGGCAAGTATTCGGGCAGAGTGGGCAGGTTGCCGCCCGAGCCCTGGGCCGAAGGCAGCAAGCCCGCAAGCTCCCGCAGCTCCGCCGCTGACATCGCGGTCACGCGATCGAAGCTGGCGTCGACCAGGACGTTGCTACGGAAGAAGAGAATCCGATTGTTGGCCCCCGCGGCCTTGGTACCGATCTCCTCGCTGGTCATCGTGGGCTGGCGGTAAAAGGTGAAGGCCCCGTAAGCTCCGGTGGCATCGTTGAAGCGAGCGGCCTTCAGGGTCAGCTTGCGCCCGTCATCGCGAGTGTAGGTCGCGGTTTCGGAGTCGATGAAGCCGTATTCCGTCAGGACCGCGGGATAGGCGGCGTCGGCCTGTGCAGCGTTGGAGGTGGTTTGCGGCTGGCCGGCCTGCGTCCAGCCGGCGAAGGACTTGGGCAGGAGGACGCCACAGCCAGACGGCGGACATGCAGGAGAGGGATCCCCTGCAAAGGCCAATAGCGGCGAACAAACCAATGCGATGGCAAAGAGGACGCGTCTTATGAGGGAGCGAGACAAAGAGTTTACCTGCAACAATTAGACTACTGCGGCGGGAGCAAAGTTTCCAGGAAGAGGAGGTCCGAAGTAGAGCAGGCCTTCAGACCTGCGTTCCCTGCACTCTTATTAATTGTGTCATCCCGACTGAGGACTTTAGTCCGAGCGGAGGGACCTGCAGTTTGCCTGTAGCGGAATGATGCGCGCCCCAATTCCCGCCACTTCGTGGCCTTTCGCTTTTGACATTTGTGTTTAGACGCAGGGTGCGCCCCCGCACGCGGCAAAGCAGGTCCCTCCACTCGCCGCTCAAGCGGCTCGGTCGGGATGACACTGTATGGGGAAGCTCACAGCTTACAGCCCATGGCTCGCGGCTGACAGTAGCTACTGACTCGCGTCCTTGTTGAATTTCGTTGCCACTTTGACGCCGCTCAGGCCACCGGCGTACTTGGCGATGCCACGGTAGAGCGACTCGGCGATCTTCTCGCGGTAGTCGGGAGTTTCCAGCTTGGCTTCGTCGGTGGGGTTGGAGACAAAGGAGATCTCGGCCAGGATGCTGGGCATGTTTGCGCCGATCAGCACCACGAACGGTGCTTTCTTCACGCCGCGGTCCTTCAGCGTGGAGTGCTTTGAGGACAGTCCGGTGTAGAGAGATTGCTGAACGTCGGTGGCCAGCTCGCGAGATTCGTCGATCTTGTCCTTCAGCGTGATCTTCTTCACCAGGTCCTGAAGCTCGAAGATCGATTTCTGCGACACCGCATTTTCGCGGGCGGCGACTTCCAGGGCCTCGGGATTGGAGGTGAAGTTGAGGAAGTAGGTCTCGACGCCGCGGGCCGTGGGATCGCTGCTGGAGTTGGCGTGGACGGAGATGAAGAGATCGGCCTGATGCTGGTTGGCGATGGCGGTCCGGGTCTCCAGCGGAATGAAGGTATCGTCGTCGCGAGTGTAGATGACATCTGCGCCAAGCCGGGTCTCGAGCAGACGTCCCAGACGCAGGGTGACGTCGAGGACCAGGTCCTTCTCCATGAGGCCGTCGGGGCCGATGGTTCCGGTATCGTGGCCGCCGTGACCGGCGTCCAGCACGATGCGTCCGAGTTTCAGGCCGAGGGTGCGAGTAAGGCTGCGGTCGCCGAAGGAGGTGGGCTCAGCTTCGTGGGTCGCTGCCGCGGTGGTCGTGTTCTTTGCCGTCTTCTTGGAAGCGCGGGGAGCGACAGCCACGGCGGTCGGAGCTGTGGTGGGCTGAGTGGTCGCCTTCAGCTCTGGCCCGCTGATGTCTTTCGGACCTGAGAAGAGCGGGTCAGGATTGGATTCGGTAGTGGCCGTTTGTTTGTTACTTCCGGTGGGAATGGCATCGTCATCGTCGTCATCGACAATGACCTTATGGGGCGCGGCTTTGGAGGACGTGGCAGCGGAAGAGGCGCCGCAGGCTGAGATGTCGCACTCGCAGTCTCGCTGGAAGCGGCCAGCTTCTTCGGATTGGCTGAGGTTGCGGACTTGGTTGCTTCGTTGGCCTTCTCAACCGAGCGGTAGGACTTTTCGTTCGAGACGGTGGTAATCGATCGGTCGTCGCTGGCGGCAGCCGGGGCGGCATTGGCCTTGGCAATCAGCGTTTGCGACTGCGGCTGGCGGCCATGGATGTCGATGATGAGGCGATAGGGATTGGGCAGCAGGAAGGCCGAGTAATCGGAAACATCGGCGACATCCAGGACCACGCGGGTTGCGCCCGGCTGGTATTGGGCTACGCGGATCTTCTTGAGGAAGCCGTCCTGCACGTCGAAAATTTTGCCCACCAGCACCGAGGCCAGCTTGGTATCGGACAGGTCAAAGAAGATGCGGTCGGGATTGGGCACGCGACCCGCTTCATACTTGACCTCGCTGTCGAGGTCGATGGCGACGCGGGTGTAATCGGGCGTGGACCAGTGGCGGATTCCGGTCACCAGAATCAGGCCGGACTTCTTCTTTAGTGTGGCGGAGGCGGTTGTGGCTGAGACGGTTGTGGATGGGATGGGTGTTTCGCTGACGAATTGGAGTCTCCGACTTCGCGGGAGCATGGGCCTCTTCGACCGGGGGGGGGGCGGCGCGGCTGGCGGCGGAGGGTGGTTCAGTTCCGCCAAAGCCTGTTTGGCTTGCGGCGCCAGCGAGTTGCGAGGATAGTGCTTGAGGAAATCCTCGAAGGTCTGGCGCGCGGCATCGTCGTCGCCCAAATCCTCCTTATAAATCTGGCCGATGGTGAACAGCGCCTGGAAGCGGTACTTGCTGCCGGGATACTCTCGGCGCAGGAACTCGTATTCGCCGATGGCGGCGCGCAAGTCTTTCTCGCCGGGCTGAAACTGGCGGCCCATCTCGGCCAGGATCTCGGCGACCGCAATGACGCTGGCGTCAGCTTTGCTGGACGCGGGAGCGACATAGTAGACCTTGCGGTAGGCGTCGGCCACATGCTGAAAATCCTTGCGGGTGCGCTGATCGGCGGGCTGGCCATTCAGGGCCTCGCGCATCTGCTCAGCCTTGTCGAATTGCTCGCGCGCCTGCTGCTTGCGAAGGGTGGGACTTTGCGGAGCCGCGTGGAGACTGAGGCCTAGCAGGAAGAGCAGGGCAATCGCGAGCGAGGAATTGCAGGCGTCCTCACACAAGCGACGCGTGGGAGGAGAGCTTGCCCTGAGCTCGCCAAAGGGTGAGGAAAGGGGGCGCGAAAACTGGCTTCCACCGCGGTCAGCGGGGAATGGGATCGCCATGCGTACAAGCTTTCGGATACCGCACTGGCGCGGTGAGGTCTCCCACGGAGCGAGACAACGTGGGACACCCCGCTCCATCTGCGCAACCAGTGCGAGACGCGATCCGGCGGATACTTTTTCGTCCAGAGCACCTTGATTATAGGTTGCGGGAATGGAGGAACAAGTAACGAAAGCAGAACGGAATCAGGGGAGTGACCCCACGTCCGGGCCACGCGTTGGCCGCAACGTGCAGGAGAGCTTGAAACGCCGCTGCGACTTGGTAGCGAGCAGCCGCGAATCGCTGTACACAATAATCGGGACGCGCTCATCAGTCGTGACATAAGATTTCTGTTGCGGTCGCGACACGGACAGGCAGCGTTTTGCACGACATTGAACCATGACAGCATTACCGCAAAGCCGGACGGCAACGGGATTGACCACGAAATCGAGAGCACTTATGCCGGGAGTGCTTTTCTGTGCAGCTTTGTATCTGTACTTCCATCTCTTCGCACTCGCCACGCCCATTTTGAGAGATGGTGATCAATGGTTCTTCGCCCAGTCGGGCGCCCGCATGGTGGCTGGGCAAATTCCCTACCGGGATTTCTTCGAGATGCAAACCCCAGGCACCGAGCTGGTCTACGCCGGCTCGTTCCTGTTGTTTGGCCAGAGATTCGTTGTCGCGAACATATTGTTTCTAGTTATGGCCTTGGTCTTCGTTTATCTGGTGACAAGCATCGCGCGTGCGGTCCTGGACGACGAACTTACGCTTTTGTCGGTAGCGATCACGGTTTGCCTTGGCCTTCGCTTCACGATGGATGCCGCCCACCATTGGTTTAGTGCGGTCGCAGCTTTTGCTGCGTTGGCCTGCGTCCTGCGCAGCCGTTCGCTGGGCCGGATAGCGATGGCCGGCGCCTTCTGTGGGCTGAGTTCTCTTTTCACCCAGACACGGGGTCTGGCTGTGGTCTTTGCTTTGGCTGTCTTTTTCTGGTGGGAAACACGCGGTCGAGAAGCCCCTGACCACTTGTTTCGCAATCGGCTGCTTGTGCTCCTGGTTGCCTACGCGACCGTGCTGGGAACAGGTCTTTCGTATTTCCTCTGGATTGCCGGCCCATATACAGTTTTCGACGCGACCGTTCTTTTTCCATTGAAATACTACGGTTCCTACAATGCCGCAAGCCGATTTTGGGAGCCTTTGGCGCGCGTGGCCACAAAACAGAGGGCAGCTTCCAGTCTTCATCGCCGCACTGTTCCTACATGCCTTGCCGCTCGCATATTTCGTGTTTCCATTTGATATCAAGGGCGACACAAGGTGTAGCACGGAGGCCAAATCCAGAGTGGTTCTGATAGCCGCTGTGGGATCGGCACTTTTCCTTGAAGTGATCAACTCGGCAAGCCTGATCAGGCTGGTCATCACCGGTGCTCTGGCCGTAATTCTTGCCTTGTGGATGCTCAACAAGCACAGGTTACTTCCTGGGCGAGTCGCAGCCGCAGGGCTCGTGGTGCTCGCCGGACTCGCAGTCGTTGAAACAGTTATGACGCAGAGGTCCGTGCAGGCGGTGCTCGATTTGCCCACCGGGCGAGCAGCGTTCTTGAAGCAGGAACAGAGCTGGTATGAGGGTTGCGCTTACCTGGCAAAGCACACCAAGCCGGGAGACTGGTACTTCGGCGATGACGATTTCGGATTTCCTCTCCAGCTAAGGAGTCCGGCATTTCTTGCTTATGTCACGAGCACCGACTTGACCAGGCCGGAGCAGGTGCAGGAACTTGATTACAGTCTCTTGAGCGCGATCAGGTCCCGTACATTTCAATTGAAAACGGAATCAGGACGATGGGCGTAGCCGGCCAGGACCACCTTCAGCCATTCCGGGAATATATAGAGAGCGCACTACGAGCCTGCATATCATGATTTTATGAGGCGGCGGGATATATCCGGGCCAACCAAAAAGTAGGCTGGGCGCCGTGCCGCTCAGTCTCGTTTTGGCTACCCGAACATATCCACGAAAGCGGGCGCGGTGAGTTCGTATACGAAACTGTCGCGGCCTTCGGCGTTTTGCGTTGAGCCCGCGCGAACGCCGCCAATTTTTTCCACGGCCCGCTGCGAGCGGAAGTTCTTCGGATCAATCAGGAAGACAACGCGCTCCACATGGTTGAAGGCGTGCCGCAGCATGAGCTCTTTCATCTCGCGGTTGTATGCGCCGCCCCAGTGGGAGCGGGCAAGAAAGGTAAAGCCAACCTCAATTTGGTTTCTTTCGCGGTTGTAGTCGTGGAAGCGCGAGGTCCCGATCACGCGACCGTCTTTGCGATCGATGGCGACGAAGGCTCCGCCGGAATCAAGAGCCTTCTGAAAGAACTGCTGGAAGACGTTTTCCTGGCAACGGTCTTTCGCCGGGTGTTGCTCCCAGATCAGGGGATCGGAAGCGACGGCGTAGAGGGCGGGAAAGTCGTCGGGCCGGAGCGGCCTGAGTTCCAGGAGTTTGCCCGTTAGGGTTGGCTGAAGATCAAAGGGCGGCCTCTTTGTTGCCATGGCTGATTATCAGTTATTACAGGTTGCGGAAGAAAGTCAAAAGCCGATCCGTCGTCGGCCTAAAGAGACTGTGTCGCAATCGGTGCCGCGGCGCGGCTCGAGTCTATTTTTCATTCCGGCCCGGGGTTTAGCCTGTGTGAGAACCCTGTCGCCCCCGAGGGGCTCGGCATTTTTCCCCAATTTACCCAGCACTCCGCCTTTCGGCTAGGTGCTGGGCTATCCTAAGTCGCGCCTAACGGCGCTTGATTTTCGCAGGTGCTACTCCACCGGCACAGCCATGAAATGCCGCGATCGCTATGCCTTGGGCTGGGGCACAATCCGCAGATAAGGGCGTGGGGCTTTCCAGCCGTCGGGATAGATCTTCCTGGCGTCGTCATCGGAGACCGAGCCCGCGATGATAACGTCGTCACCCTGCTGCCAATTCACCGGCGTGGCTACCTTGTGCTTCGCGGTCAATTGCAGGGAGTCGATCACCCGGAGCACTTCGTCGAAGTTCCGGCCGGTCGTCATGGGGTATACGAGGATGAGTTTGACCTTTTTGTCGGGACCGACGACGAAGACGTTGCGTACGGTCATGTTGTCGGCGGCCGTCCTGCCCTCGCTGGTCCCGGATGTGCTGGCGGGCAGCATGCCGTAGAGCTTCGCGACGTTGAGATCGGTGTCGCCGATCATGGGATAGTTTGGCGCGTGACCCTGGGTTTCCTTGATGTCGTTGGCCCAGCGCGCATGGTTATCAACCGGATCGACGCTGAGGCCAATGATCTTGACATTACGTTTGTCGAAGTCGGGTTTCAGCTTCGCCATGTATCCCAGTTCCGTGGTGCAAACCGGCGTGAAGTCCTTGGGGTGAGAAAACAAGATAGCCCAGGAGTCGCCAATCCAATCATGGAAGCGAATTGCGCCCTGGGTGGTTTGAGCTTCGAAGTCCGGCGCGACATCCCCGATTTGAAGAGACATAGTATTTCTCCTTTTTTAGTGCGTGTTTTTTGTTTTGCCTCAGGGCCTTTAAAGGCCCTGATTTCTTAGCACATGGTTCGGGCATGGCTGAAGAGTGTGCCCGAGAACCGTGTCGTCCCTAGGGGACTCGAGTGCTTATCCGGCCTGACCCAGCACTCCGCCTCCCCCAGTTCGCCAGAGAGCGGCGAACCGGGGACCCCGCTGCGTGCTGGGTATCCTGTCGCCGTCCCGCCTTGCGGGACTCGATTGCCGGCATATCGAAATTGCGCGCCCACCCCTGCATGCGAGCATGACGCAAGGATGTCAGCAGAGCCACGCCATGCTGAGAAGAAAGCCGTGCCCTGTTACAACCCGAGAAGCGCGTTGACGGGAATCAGGTGCTCACCACTGCGCGGGTCTCAGCCGGCAGTTGCGCGTTGAGCCAGGCATCAAAGCCACCGAGCACGTTGATGACGTTGTTGTAGCCGGCGCGTTGCAGCAAGCTGCACGCGATCACACTGCGATAGCCGCCCTTGCAATGAACTGCAATCGGCCGGCTGGCTTCGAGAGGTGGCAGGGAGGCCTTGAAGCGATCGAGGGGATAGCATTCCGCGCCGCTGATGTGAGCGGCGTCCCATTCGCTCTCACGTCGGACATCCAGCACCAGCGGAGTGTCGTCGCGCAAGCGGGAGTGGAGTTCCTGGGCTGTGATCTGGGGCAACGACTGCATGGGGAATCCCGCCTGCTGCCAAGCAGCCGGGCCGCCGTCGAGATAACCTGCAACATCTTCGATTCCGACGCGAGCGAGGCGAAGGCGCGCTTCGTCCCGTTGCTCGGCGGTTTCAGCGATCAGCACCGGTCGCGCTGACAGGCCGAGCACGGCCCCGGCCCATGAAGCAAACTGGCCGGAGAGCGCGATGTTGATGGAGCCGGGCGCGTGTCCCGCGGCAAACTGATCGGTGGGGCGGACGTCGAGGGCAACCGCTCCGCCCGCCAGCATGTCATTAAGTTTGCCTGCTGCAATCGGCTTCAACTGCGGCAATTCCGTCAGCGGCGTAGCTCCAGCACGGTTGATGGCTGCGTCTTCCAGGAAGTAATCAGGCCGGGCCGGCAGATTGCTGGTCATTTGCCGGATGAATTCGTCGCGGCCCTTGATCTGGAGCGCGTAGTTGGTGAGGCGCTCAGTGCCGATGGTGGACGAGCGTTCGGCGCGCATGTTGCGGCCGCACAGCGACCCAGCACCGTGTGCGGGATAGACCAGCACGTCATCCGGCAAGGTCAGGAGCTTTTGGTGCAGCGAGTCGTACATCAACCCAGCGAGTTGTTGTGGCGTGTGCGTCTTTGACAGATCGGGGCGGCCAACGTCTCCGATGAACAGGGTGTCGCCGGTGAGCACGGCCCAGGGACGCGGCGACTTGTCTTCGTCAGTAACTACTAAGGAGATGCTTTCCGGGGTGTGGCCGGGAGTTTCGAAGGCGTCGATGCGGACTTTGCCGACCTGCAGCTGAAACCCATCTTCTATTGGAACGTGGGCAAAGGTGGCCCCAGCGGCTTTGCCTATATAGATGGTGGCGCCGGTTCGCGCTGCCAGCTCCTTGTGGCCAGAGACAAAGTCCGCGTGCAGGTGGGTCTCAAAGATGTAGCGGATCTTGATGTTCTGTTTCTGCGCCGCTTCCAGGTAAAGCTCGACATCCCGCTGCGGATCGACGACGATGGCTTCGCCTTCCGAGGCCAGCATATAAGAGGCGTGGGCCAGACATCCTAGGTAGAACTGTTCGAAATACATGAATTCTCCCGCGGAGCATAATAGCATTCGGGTCGGAGGCGGTTTCAGTTTCAATGCCAGAAGTGCGAGAATCGGCAGCAGATGTCGAAGACTACCAGGATAGTCCAGATTGTCGTGCTTGTTGCCATCGTGGCGGCGGGCATCAACTTGTATCTCACCTTCCACGAGCGCAGGGCGGGAGTGACGGTGGCGAAGCCGGCCGAGGTCGCGCTCGATCCCGACTATTACGTCACGCCGAAGAAGCTGCATCCCCAGGACCTGAAGGATGCCAAAGAGCTGACCAGGCAGCCGGTTTGGGTCAGGGATGGCTATCGCTACGCGTACTATCCTTTCGCGGGCCATAGCGACTTCGAGCATATGGCGGGAACGCTGGGGCCGATCGAAAAGCTCGACATAAAGGATGTGGTGCTAGACCGCACGCCCGGTTCGGCGTCGCAGAAGCAGGTGATGGCGGTGTTCGAGAAGGGCGGCAAGCGCTACGCGTTTCCCATCGGCGTGGACGACAACGGCGGCTACAAGATCTATAGCGACGACATCCTCTTTATCCAGGACCCGCACCAGCTTTACCAGCACTGGCCAGCCGACGTTTGGAAGGCGATCGACAACCACGAAGTGAAGCCCGGCATGAACGAGATCCAGGCGTTTTTTGCCATTGGAGTTGGCAGCCCAGAGGGAGCGGGAACGTCGAATCCGCGAATCGTGGATTTCCCCAACAACGGGCATCCGCTGCGCATCACCTTCACCAACGGCAAGGCCACGGAGATTCAGCCGGGAGGGTAGATCAGTGCTGTGGTCTTTTGAAAGCCGCGATGGTGTCGCCGGCTAAAGCCGGCTCAGGATGAGAAATAAAAGGTCTCAGACGCCGGCCTGAAGGCCAGCTCTACCTGAATTTCCCTTCGCCAAGAGTTTTTCAGCAGCCAGTTTCAGGGTCGAGGCGCGGCGGGGATGGCCCGCTGAAATAGCGCTTTGATCTGCGGCTGCATCAGATACCAGATAATCAGGATGCTGATGGCGATCCGGAACAGGCGATAGGTGCCGAAGAAGAGATGAAAATGCAGACCCATCAGGAATAATCCGGGAAGGGAAAACAACAGCGAAACCGCGGCCAGCACGATGGACAGAATGCGGCCCCACTCGCGTAGCGTCCAGATCCCGTAGCCAGCCACGAAGGCAACCACGGCGTAGAAAAAGAAGAAGACTGCACCCACCATGCCTACCATCATGCCCAGCCCGCCCAGCGGGCTCTCATGGCCACTGGCAAACATCGCTCCCAGCACGGTGCCGCCCACAGCCAGAAAGATGGCGAACAGCACGAGAAACAAGGCGCTCAGGAAATGGTAGATCGCAATCAGGGCCGCTCCGGTTGGGCGCATCGCAGGTTCTCCTTTGGTTGAGATTAGCGGGACAGTATGCCAAGCGGGAGCGCAAGTCAAGCCGCCATTTGCGGATTGCGTCGGCTGGACATTTGGGTCGCAAAATCCTAGGGTTCTTGTGTAGGAGGGAATTGTGAAAGCCATTCGCGTGCATCAATTCGGCGGTCCCGAAGTGTTGAAGCTGGAAGAACTGCCCGATCCGCAGCCTGGCCCCGGACAGGTGTTGGTCCGAGTTCATGCCGCGGGCGTGAACCCGGTGGAAGCCTATATCCGCACCGGCACCTACGCTGTGAAGCCCAATTTGCCGTACACCCCGGGCTTCGATGCCGGTGGTGTGGTCGTCGCGGTTGGGCCCGGCGTGAAGCGCGTGAAGGCGGGCGATCGCGTTTACACAACCGCGTCCATCACGGGAACCTATGCCGAGCTGGCGCTGTGCGACGAAGCCAAGGTCCAACGCCTGCCGGAGCACACCAGCTTTGAGCAGGGCGCGGCGATGGGAGTTCCTTACGGCACTGCGTATCGCGGCTTGTTCCAGCGCGCCGACGCCAGGCCTGCGGAAACAGTCCTGGTGCACGGCGCCAGCGGTGGAGTGGGCACGGCGGCAGTGCAACTGGCGCGCGCGGCAGGCATGGTCGTCATTGGCACCGCCGGCAGCGAAGACGGGATGAAGCTGGTGCAGGAGCAGGGCGCGCAACACGTGCTGAATCATTCCACAGAAGGCTATCTGGACGAGCTGATGAAGCTAACCGAAGGCCGTGGCGTGGATGTCATCATCGAACTGCTGGCCAACAAGAATCTGGCGCGTGACCTTACGGTGCTGGCCAAGAGGGGACGCGTCGCGGTGATCGGCAACCGCGGCACCATCGAGATCAATCCGCGCGATGCGATGTCGCGCGAAGCCGACATTCGCGGCGTGACCCTGATGAACACATCGGACGCCGAGTACAAAGAGATGCATGCCGCGCTTGTCGCCGGACTGGAGAGCGGCGCATTGCATCCGATTATCGGCGAGAGGATCCCCCTGGCCGAAGCCGCGCGAGCGCATACCGAGATCATGAGCGGCTCGGGCGCCCGGGGGAAAATGGTGCTGCTCTGTCAGTAGTCGGTAGTCAGTAGCCAGCACCCCAGTGGTCAGAAGAACAAAGGCCCCGCACCAGTGCGAGGCCTTTGTCTTTTGCTCTTAGCTAGTAGCTCGAAGCTAATAGCTAGTAGCTGCCTTTAGTACATTCCGCCCATGCCGCCGCCGCCGTGGCCGCCGCCCATGGGAGCTTCCTTCTTCTCGTCCGGAAGCTCGGCCACCAGCGCTTCGGTGGTCAGCATCAGGGCCGCGATCGAGCCTGCGTTTTGCAGGGCCGTGCGCGTGACCTTGGTGGGATCGATGACGCCGGACTTTACCAGGTCCTCGAACTTGTCGGTCTGGGCGTTGTAGCCGAAGTTGGGTTCCTTGGAGTCGCGGATGCGGCCAACCACGATTGCACCCTCTTCGCCGGCATTGCCAACGATCTGGCGCAGAGGCTCTTCCAGCGCGCGGCGCACAATGTTGCCGCCGATCTTCTCGTCGCCTTCCAGCTTCAGCGCGTCGATGGCATCAGCGCAGCGCATCAGCGCAACGCCGCCGCCGGGGACGATGCCTTCTTCCACCGCAGCGCGGGTAGCATGCATGGCATCTTCCACGCGGGCTTTCTTTTCCTTCATCTCGGTTTCGGTGGCAGCACCGACCTTGATGACGGCAACGCCGCCCACCAGCTTCGCCAACCGCTCCTGCAACTTCTCACGGTCGTAGTCGCTCGTGGTCTTTTCCACTTGGCCGCGGATTTCCTTCACCCGGCCTTCGATGTCGCTATGCTTGCCCTTGCCCTCGACGATGGTGGTGTTGTCCTTGTCGATGGTGATCTTCTTGGCCTGGCCGAGGTCCGCCAACTGCACGTTCTCCAGCTTGATGCCAAGATCTTCGGTGATGGCCTTGCCACCGGTCAGGATGGCAATGTCCTGCAGCATGGCCTTGCGGCGATCGCCGAAGCCAGGCGCCTTTACGGCCGCAACCTGCAAGGTCCCGCGCAGCTTGTTGACCACCAGGGTGGCCAGCGCTTCGCCTTCCACGTCTTCGGCAATGATCACCAGCGGGCGTCCGCCCTTGGCAATCTGCTCCAGCAGCGGAAGCAGGTCCTTCATCGAGGAAATCTTCTTTTCGTGGATCAGGATGTAGGCGTTCTCGTAAACCGCTTCCATCCGCTCGGGATCGGTGACGAAATAAGGCGACAGATAGCCGCGGTCGAACTGCATGCCTTCGACGACTTCCAGCTGGGTTTCCATCGTCTTGGCTTCTTCCACGGTGATGACGCCGTCTTTGCCAACCTTCTTCATGGCCTCGGCAATGATCGTACCGATGGTATGGTCATTGTTGGCCGAGATGGTGCCGACCTGCGCGATCATCTCGCCGGAAACTTTCTGCGAGAATTTGTCCAGGGCGCTGCCGCTGCGGTTGCCATCGTTGTCGACGGTGCCGCAAATAGCGGTAACGGCCTTCTCGATGCCGCGCTTCAGGGCCATCGGGTTCGCGCCGGCAGCAACTGTCTTCACGCCTTCGCGGTAAATGGACTGCGCCAGAACAGTCGCGGTGGTGGTGCCGTCACCGGCCACGTCGGAGGTCTTGGAAGCAACCTCGCGCACCATCTGTGCGCCCATGTTCTCTAGCGGGTCCTTCAGTTCAATTTCCTTGGCTACGGTCACGCCGTCCTTGGTGATGAGCGGCGAACCGAATTTCTTTTCGATCACGACGTTGCGGCCCTTGGGACCGAGCGTGACCTTCACAGCATCGGCCAGAACATTCACGCCGCGAAGTATCGACTGGCGGGAATCTTCGCCGTGCAGAATTTGCTTTGCCATTGTTCTCTCCTAGTTGTCAGTAGCCAGTACCCAGTTGTCAGTTAGAACGGAACTGGAGTGACTACGGGATCTTTGAAATCGTTGTCAGTTGTCGGTTGTCAGTGCCCGCGAGTTCTTCTCGCTTCAGCCATCGCTGCCAGGTTCAACTGGCAACTGGCTACTGGCAACTGACTACTTCTTGGCAGCGTGTTCCTTCGCCTTCGCGGCGCCTTCCAGGATGCCGAGCACTTCTTCCTCGCGCATGATCAGGAAGTCTTCGCCGTCGATCTTGATCTCGGTGCCGGCATACTTGCCGAACAGGACGCGATCGCCCGCCTTTACATCCAGCGGGAAGGTCTCGCCTTTATCGTTGCTCTTGCCCCGGCCCACGGAGATCACTTCGCCCTCTTGCGGCTTGTCTTTGGCGCTGTCAGGGATGATGATTCCGCCACGTGAGGTTTCCGCCTCTTCAACCCGGCGGATCACGATGCGGTCGTGCAGGGGAGTCAGTTTGGTAGACATTCTTTGAACTCCTTTCGATTTGTCGAACTCAGTTGGATTACGGTACCCATCAGCCCCGCCGAAGCGAACTGCGCTCGGCTGGGCGACGTATGAGGTTTGTGCAGCAATGATGCGAGGGAGAGCCTGTTAGCACTCACTGCCTACGAGTGCTAATATACCTAACTCGCACCGCGCCTGTCAAGCTGCCGGGTCTCAGAACTACGAGACCCGGCTTGTTCAGCCGATGATTCTGAGCAACCTAACTCCTTTTCCTGCCAGCGCATTAAATCGTAATGCAAAATTAAGTTGACGCATCTTTCCAACGGCGTGACACTCGTGCCGCTACCAGGAACGGGTAAGGTCCAACGTCGGAATGGTGCCCCGACCGTCGCAAAGGAGATCGTCATGACAACCCAGCCACGCTTCACTTTTCACCTGCCGCTTCCCGCGTTCGCACTCGCGATGCTTGGGGTGCTGATCATGCTCGCGATGCCGGGACTAGCGCAGAGCCTGACCGTGCTGCACAACTTTACAGGCGGGGCCGACGGCTCGTACCCAACGGCCGGCGTGACCTTCGATCAGCAAGGCAGAATCTACGGTACTGCCTCTGGCGACGGCAGGTATGACAGCGGTGTGGTCTATCGTCTCGTCCATGAAGGCGGGGGATGGGTCCTGACACCCATCTACAGCTTTAATTTCCACGATCATGATGGGACCGCTCCTTATTCCAGAGTCGTTTTCGGCCCGGATGGCCTGCTTTACGGGACAACGAACACAGGCGGCACCGCCAACTTTGGCACGGTCTTCAGCCTGCGACCTCCAGCAACCGCCTGCACGACCGCTGTGTGTTCCTGGGATGAGACCATCCTCTACAGCTTTACCGGTGGCGCGGACGGCGGATATCCGTATTACGGCGACCTGATCTTCGACCAGGCCGGCAACATGTACGGAACTGCCTACGGTGGCGGAAGCTCTGGCGCTGGCGTCGTTTTCAAGCTGACTCGATCCGGCAGCGGCTGGGCGGAGAGTGTTCCCTGGAGTTTCACCCGCGGCAGCGACGGCGCCAATCCCCTTAGTGGAGTCATCTTCGACGACGCGGGTAACCTATATGGCACCACCAGCTCCGGAAGCTCAAACCGTCTCGGTGCCGTGTACGAGTTGTCGCCTACGCAATCGGGATGGAGCGAGACAACTCTCTATTCCTTCACCAACAACGACAACGGCGGCGGATCAGGCAGTCTGATCATGGACGCGCACGGCGACCTCTTCGGTATCACCGGGAATGAGGATGGCGGCGGCGCCGCTTATGAATTGACGCCGCAAAACGGCACTTGGTCCTTTACCCTCTTGCAAGCATTCCAGGGTGAATTCGGGGGTATAGCTGCACCCACCTTCGACTCACATCGCAATCTCTACGGACCACTGCCTAACGGCGGTAGCGATGACCTAGGCGAGGTTTTCAGGTTGACGCCTTCAGGTGATCAATGGCTCTATACCCCGTACTACCAGTTCAATAGCTCCGGGGCCGGAGCCGAGCCGACTGGCGCGCTGATCTTTGACGCCAGCGGAAATATGTACGGCACCGCGTTCGTCTTAGGCACGGGTGGCGAGGGCACGGTGTGGGAGATCACGCCGTAAGACTAGGTTGACGCGCTTTTCCAACGGCGCGAAATTTGTGCCGTAACACGGACGAATAACGGGACCAACGTCGGATTAGTAGCCCGACAGAGGTAAAGGAGATCCTCATGGGAACCCGGCCACGCTTCACTTTTCACCTGCCACTTCCAACGTTCGCGCTGGCGATGCTTAGTGTGCTGACCATGCTCGGGGCGGTGCCGGCCCAGGCGCAAACCTATACCATCCTGCACACCTTCACCGGCCCGGATGGCAGGTATCCCGCTGGTCTAACCATGAGTAGTTCAGGAGCCCTCTACGGAACGACGTGGAACGGTGGGAACGGAAGCTGTCCCTACGAAGAGTGCGGTACGGTCTACGAGCTCTCTTACCGGAACTCCGCCTGGACCTTCAAATCTCTCTACTCATTCACCGAGGACGACAGCGCTGGATATTATCCCGACGCGCCTGTAACCATCGGCCCGAACGGCGCTCTCTATGGCACGGCCACCGATGGCGGCAGCACAGGTAACGGGACGGTTTTTGAGCTGCAGCCACCAGTCACCAGCTGCAAAACGGCACTCTGTTATTGGACCCCAACCGTAATTCACTCCTTTCAGGGCGGCATCTACGATGGAGCCCGTCCGGACTACGCAAGTCTGATTTTCGATCAAGCCGGGAACATTTACGGCACCACCGGGGAGGGGGCCCGACCAACAACGGCGTCGTGTACGAGCTAACCCCGTCGGGCGGCGGATGGAGTGTAAGTCTGCTTCATAGCTTCCTCCACAACGGGACCGACGGCTACGATCCAACAGTTGGCGTCATCTTCGACTCTGCCGGAAACCTTTACGGGACGACGGAGGATGGTGGCACCGGCACGTTCGGAACGATTTTCCAGTTGACGCCCAACGGCCCAACCTGGACTGAGAACATCCTGCACGACTTCAACCTCTCAAATGGGTCTTACCCAGAGAACCTGATCATGGATCAATCCGGCAACCTGTATGGCGTAGCCACAGGATATGGAGATCCCATTCCTGCCAATGTTTTTGAACTGACGCCGGAGAACGGCAACTGGATTTTCTATAACCTCGAGATTGTTCCTAACTGCGGCGACCCGGAAAGCGGAATAATCATAGACGCAGCCGGAAATTTTTATGGAACCTGCGCCGGTGGCGGCGCTTACGGTTTCGGCTGGGTTTTCGAGCTAACGAACTCCGGAGGGTCGTGGATAATTACGGATCTCCACGATTTCGACCTCAGTGATGGGTACGATCCAAGCGGCGATCTCGTCCTTGACGCCAGCGGCAATCTGTACGGTACAGCTCGCGCTGGCGGCATCAACAACAACGGCCTGTCTGGGAGATCACACCCTAGGCGCGCTCCTTGGCCTTTGGGCGGATGGCGCAAAACGACCAGGCTCTTGTTAGTATTGCGTCTCCATCGGCTGCCCCGCCTCAACGATCTGCGCTTTGCTTACCTGGCCGTTGCTGCCGCGGATGAACATATAGCCCTTATCCACTCGACAACGTATCTGTTGTCCTGAATTCATCTCCACATTGGGCCCAGGCAACGCAATCTGATAACTCATTCTTCCAACCCGAACAAAGTAGAAAATCGTGCTGCCCGTCGTATACGAGGTCTGCGCATACGTCTCGTTCGCCCACATGGTTACGTCGCACGTTTTGTAGGACTGGGCAAAACCCGATGCAGCCGTCAGCAGCACAAACCAGAGGCAGCGTTTCATAGACACAAGTCCTCGCGAGTGGAACTTTGCAACACCCAAGTGCTTTGTTTGGCGCGCCTTCTGCCGCAACAATCTTAGCGTCGTGAGGCAGCGTTATGGTTGCCAAATATCGCGGAAGTCGTCGAATAGTTACCCCCTGCTTTTCCGCGGGGCGGGCGCGCCGGAGCCTGTGCTTAGCTTGTCGAAGGGTCTCGCACTTTGCGAAAACCTGGGTGAGCTTGGGTCGCGCTCTTCTATTAACCTGACTGAACTACAATGCGGGTGAAACTTTAGGGTTCCATAACCCTGACTTTGGCGGGATAATCGGATCAGGTTCAGGTGTGATCGTGTCCATCCCCGGTGCGGTTCGAACCACTTCGTCGTGCGCGCTGGCTGTTCTGGCGGCCGCCTTGTGCTGGCCCACATTCAGCGGGGCCCAGACTGCGCCTGCCAATACCTCGTCGCCGAGCGATCAATCTGCGTCGAGCGGGGCAACGCTTTCGCCCGCGGCCCATCCCGAGGCGACCAGCGTAGGAATCCCGACAGCCAAGGAGATCGAAGCTGCTGCGTCGGGAGCGACCTCCGACAAACCTGATCCCAGTGCAGGTTCCCCGGCGCCCAAGGCGTCGACAGCGACCGGTACTACGGCGAATGGCACGGCGCAGCCTTCGACCCTGGCCCCGAAATACAACGTCGCCCTTATCGGCCAGCGAAATGTTGGAAGTGGATTGGATTTCTACTCGATCGAACGCGAGGTCGCGCTGGGACGGCAGTTGTCGCAGCAGGTCGAGTCGAGCGCGAAGGTGATCACCGATCCGGTTGTTACCGAATACGTCAATCGCATTGGCCAGAACCTGGTGCGCAACTCCGACGCGCGCGTGCCCTTCGTCATCAAGGTGCTCGATACCGAGGAGGTGAACGCGTTCGCGCTGCCGGGCGGCTTCTTCTACGTGAACAGCGGGTTGATTCTGGCGGCGGATAACGAAGCCGAACTGGCCGGGGTGATGGCGCATGAGATTGCCCACGTCTGCGCTCGCCACGCCACCAAGAACATGACGCGCGCCCAGATCTGGAACCTGGCCTCGGTGCCGCTCATCTTCATCGGCGGACCGGTGGCGTATGCCATCAGCGAAGTCGCCAGTCTCGCGGTGCCGCTAGGCTTCCTTAAGTTTTCACGCGACGCCGAACGCGAGGCCGATTTGCTCGGCCTGGAATATGACTACGCCACCGGCTACGATCCGCAGGCGTTCGTGGAATTCTTCGAGAAGCTGAACGTGGAGAAGAAGAAACAGAACATGGTGGCCAAGGCGTTTGCCACTCATCCCATGAATGTCGAGCGGATCGAAGCGGCGCAGGATGAAATTCGGAAGTATCTGCCCGACCGTCCCGAATACATCCTCGACACCAGCGAATTCGAGAGCATCAAGGCGCGACTGCTGGTGTTCGACAACGGCCGGCGCATCGGCGGCGCGAAACCCAACGCGGGCCGTCCGGTGCTGCTGAAGAGAACAGGTACATCGAGCGACAGCGGCTCCGGAACATCCACCCAGGATTCCGGAAGCGCTTCCAGCCCGGAAGACGGTGGACGTCCCACGCTGAAGCGCACTCCAGCCAGCGGCCCTGACTGAGTGGGATCAAAACCGCCGCGCAGCGGCGAGATGATAGGCGTGGGCGTAAGTGAGGTGCGTGAAAACCGTGCCGTCCCTACGGGACTCGGCAATTTTCCCACTCCACCCAGCACTCCGCCCGCAGCGGGCTCCGTGCTGGGCTAGATTATTTCGCGCCTTCGGCGCTGGATTCTCGGGCTTCCTGTTCCACTGCCGAAACGAAATTTTAGTTCTCACGCGGAGACTTGCTGTCCGCTGCTAATTGCTAATTACTGCCTCACCCAAAAATGTCTTTCACTTTATTCAGCAACGAGCGGCTGACTGGCGTGTTCTCAACCGAGAGCGTGCTGTGCAACTCCTGTAGCAGTTCGCGCTGGCGTTTGCTGAGCTTCGCCGGCGTCTGAACTTTGACTTCGACGAACAGATCGCCGCGGCCCCGGCCGTTCAGCACCGGAACGCCTTTGTTCTTCAGCTTAAAGTTTGCGCCGGTTTGCGTGCCTTCGGGGATGCGCAGCATCTCTTCGCCTTCCATCGTAGGCACTCTTATCTCCGCGCCCAGCGCCGCCTGCGAGATGGAGATGGGCAACATGCAGTGCAACTCTTTGCCGTCGCGTTCAAAGAAACTGTGTTCCTTAGCGTGCAGCACGATGTAGAGATCGCCCGGCGGACCGCCGAAGACGCCGGCTTCGCCCTCGTTCGAATACAAAATGCGTGCGCCTTCTTCCACGCCCGCTGGGACCTTCACCGTAACGGTGCGGTCGCGGGTCACGCGTCCCTGGCCGCGGCATTGGTTGCAAGGATCGACGATCAGCTTGCCCGATCCGCCGCACGTGCTGCACGCGCGCGTGATCGAGAAAAAGCCTTGCTGGTAGCGCATCTGCCCGCGTCCGCCGCAAGTGGTGCAATTGATCGGCGCTTTTCCGGGCGCCATGCCGCTGCCATTGCAGCGCTCGCATTGTTCCTGGCGCCGAACCTGTACCTGCTTGGTGACGCCGAAGACCGCTTCCTCGAACTCCAGCGTCAGGTCCTCGCGCAGATCGGCGCCGCGTTGCGCCCGGGTGCGACGCCGACCCCCCTGGCCGCCAAACATGTCACCGAAGATGTCGCCGAAGATGTCCTGGAAGTCGATGGTATCGAAGCCGCCGAAGCCCGCGCCTCCAGCGTTGCCCACACCAGCGTGCCCAAAGCGATCGTAGCGCGCGCGCTTCTCGCTGTCGGCCAGCACCGCGTAAGCTTCGCTGCATTCCTTGAAGCGCTCTTCTGCTTCAGGATTGTCGGGATTACGGTCAGGATGGAATTGCAGCGCAAGCTTGCGATAGGCGCTCTTGATTTCCTGATCGACGGCGGTGCGCGAGACGCCCAGGACCTCGTAATAATCGCGCTTCACTGTGGTGGCCAGAAGTGGTAACCCCTCGCTACAAAATACAACCTGTCGAGCAAAAGCAGGTCCCTCGTCGGCCTAAAGGCCTCCTCGGGATGACAAAAATAAACGGCTTATCGGCACGACTGAAGTCGTGCCCTGACACAAAGCACTCCAAGAACGACTTTCTCCGCAGCCTGTAAAGTCGCGCCCTGATACAAAGCGAGGCACGCCATCTATTTCGGATTGCGGGCGACGCGCACCATCGCCGGGCGCAGCAGGCGCTCTTTCAACTTATATCCTCGTTGCAGCTCGTCGATCACATGGTTGTCTTCGGTCGCGCTGGTCTCAACCATCTGCACGGCCTGGTGAAGATTGGGATCGAATAGCTCGCCTTCGGCGGGAATCGGCTGCACGCCCACCTTGGCCAGCGCGTCGTGAAACTGCTTGTCGATGAGCTCGATGCCCGAACGGAAATCCTCCACCGACGCAGCATTGATTTTCAGGGCGCGGTCCAGGCTGTCGAGTATGGGCAGCAGCGTCTGGAGCGCCTCCGCCAGAGCGTATTCGCGGTACTCCTGCTGCTGCTTCATATTGCGCTTGCGGAAGTTGTCGAACTCGGCCTGCAGGCGCGCCGCGCGGTCAAGATAAGCCGCGCGCTCGGTGCGAGCTTTCTCCAACTCCGCTTCCAGCTCGGCGACGCTTAGCTGACCGCTCTTGCCACCTTCACCCGAAGTCCGTGACGCGCTTTCGTCATCCGGCCCCGCCGGTGGTAATTCGTGGTCCAGCTCCAACCCCGCGTCGGGGCCTCCGCTATGTTTCTTGAAAGGCATAATCTTAAGAAGCTTTCAGCCGTCAGCTATCAGCTAACGCGTCTACCATTCCAACAAGGTGACAGCTCGCAGCCAACTCATCGATGGCTGATTAAGTCACAGCGACGTCCCTCAGCGGCTCAAGCTGCATTGATCTTGCAGCTCTTACGGACGGCCTGAAGACCGTCCCCTTCAAGGCCAGAACTCAATCAGAATTTCCCTAAAGGCTAACAGCTAAAAGCCAGGAGCCCAAAAAGCTGATAGCTGACAGCTACTACGTCGACTCGTTCCACGCTTTATCGAACATCCGCGCAATGTACGACACCGCGGTAATCGTATGCTCGTAATCCATGCGTGTTGGCCCAATCACGGCCAGCGAGCCCATCACCTCATCGCCCACGCGCGCCGGCGTTCCAATCAGCACGAAGTTATTTAGATGCGGCATGGCGTCTTCAAGACCCACAACCACGCGCACTGCCTCCTGGCGCGCGTCCAGATACGCCGACAGCAAATCCACCACGCGCTGCTTCTCCTCCAGCGTCGTCAGCAACTGCCGCAGGCGCTCCTTGTCCTGCTCGGTGATCACCAGGTTGGCCGCGCCTTCCACGTACACCGATTGCGCCGCGTCCTCAGTGGCCAGCGCGCCCTGGGCGTAAAGCTGCTCCACCGACGTCATCAGGCGATCGTATTCGCTGCGCTCCTGCTGCACCCGCTTGGCAATCTCCTCGCGCAGCGCTTCCATCTCCCAGCCGCGGAAATTCTGATTGATATACGCCGCAGCCTCTTCCAGATCGGCAATCGCCAGATCGTTGCTCAGCCGCAGTACGCGGTCGCGCACCAGGCCGTTGCGCATCACCACCACGGCCAACACCTTCTTGTCGGCCATACGCTGGAAGTAGACATGCTCCAGCGCGTTGCGTTGTCCCGCGGCCGAGCTCACCGTCACTCCCACACCGTGGGATATCAGCGACAGCACGTGCGAGGTGCGCTCCATGAACTCCTGCACATCCTGCGTGCCTTGCAGGCTGCCCTGGATCAGGCTCTCATCGGAGGGCGACAGCCGCGCCTCGCCCGTCAACTGCTTCACATAAAAACGATAGGCTTGCGTAGTCGGCACGCGTCCGGCCGAGGTGTGCGGCTGCTCCAGATAGCCGGCGTCGGCCAGGTCGGCCATGACGTTGCGGATGGACGCCGCGCTCAGGCTCTCGGGATTGCTGCGCGACAAGGTGCGCGACCCCACAGGCTCACCGGTCGAGATATACGTCTCGACGATGGCCGTAAGGATTTCGCGTTCGCGCTTGCCGATGCCCGTCGGAGTGCCCATAAAATGCTGACCTTAGGACTGTAAGTTGCGCCGCTTCAATTATTTATGAGCAGTATCGAGAAACAGTCCTGCACCTTTATTCTAGGGAGCCAGAGGGACGCCTGTCAAGACTGGCACTCGTAACCAAGGAGTGCCAGGAGCGATAGAAGTCAGGATTGTGGACTTGATAAGAGGTTCTACAATCGTAACGATCTCGGGGTTTACCAATTATCGGATTGGTTGCTACCTTCTGGACATCACGGAGGACATCAAAATGGGGTTTTTGTCGCGGCTTTTCCGCAGATCATGTGACATGGAGACAGCGCAACAGCTATTCGCAACGTGTTTGCGCCCAATACAGGTTGATCTATGTGCAGAGCTTGATAAGGTTTACTCCTCGCAGATGGACCGTGATGTGGCCGGAACTCTCGCCGCGCAAGTCGTAAATTTCCTTAAGGGCGAGGACATCGACGAAATCGCCCGCGTTTCGGACGAGCCGTTGCGCTCTTGGATTATTGCCATATTACCCCAGGTTCGACAAAGGGCAGCGGAGTGCATGCAAGCTGACCGGCAGACTCGCGAGATCATCGTTGCGACTCTTCGCATGGCAAACGTCCTGAATTTCTGGAGGTACGGGACAGCGTGGCTCCAAGACCCCGCGAAAATGCGCATCGAGCGGCTGTTGGTTGAGTACGGTCCCGAGTTCCCGGAAGAGATTACTCCCGAGGCGTACGCACAGTTAACCGCCGCATATCATGCGGTCAAGCGCACAGCGTGGGCGACCGGGTAAAGCTGAGGACATGGGAGAACGCGCTACAGTTAAGCGTTGTACGGGCAGAAGGGGAAGATGATGACTGTTAACTATCTCTCACTTGGTGACCAAATATTATTCGAATGGTTTGAGACCTTAATAACGAAGTCGATTGCGCAATTGGAGGGAAAGCGATTAGAACATGGAAAGTTAGACTATTTCCAACAAGAGTTCCTAAAGCAGTATTACACGCATTTTGTCTCTATTAGAACCTTGGCTCCTGGGGTGAAAGTAGCATACAAGGGCAGAGGGGACGAAATAACGCCTTTAGCTTCAGTAGCGGTCTTGACAAGGGCATGTTTAGAAAACTACTCTTTGTTCTACTATATCTATAGAGACCCGAATGATTTCCAGGAAACGTATTTCAGATTCTGGAGCTGGTTTCGTGAGGGTTTGGTGGGCAGGGGAAGGTATAAGACAAGTGGACATGCGGACAAGCGCGAAGAAGAGAGGCAAGAAATTGATCAACTTTTCGCTGAACTGCAAGGATGTTGTTGGTATCAGTCGCTTACTGGAAAACATAAGGCCAAGTACCGGAAGGACGGGTTATGGTATTTTTGCGGTAAACGCAAATTGCTCGAGAAAGCCGGTTTCTCACAGGCAGGTTCCGATAATTACTACAATTTCTTCTCATCCTACACGCATCCTACTAGTGCAGGCCATCTACAGACATCACAAGCAGACTACCCAACATCGAAGGCGAATTTGAATACGATGCTGAAGCCACTTTTCATTTGTTCCGCCTTATATCTTTACAACTACTGGATTCTGTTCGAAGAGATTTCGAATGTCCTAAACGAAGAAGATCGAGCGTTCGTAACCTCATGGCGCGAGTTGGGAAGCAAGCTGTGAAATGAGAGGCGAGTGGCCGCCTGCGCCATCGCGAAATACCTATTCGGCGCCCACGTGAACGTCCCCGAACTTCCGGAAGTCCTGATCGAACGTCGCCACCGGCATATTTTTCGCGACCGCTGTGGCAGCGATCAGGCAGTCCACAAAATGGACCCGGGTCCTCCGATAGCGGTCCAGGGCGTCGAGATGGATAGCGGTGTTGACCTGCTCCCCCGAAATTAGTCCATCGAAAATGTGACTTCTCGATTTACGATGGCCCGCCAGGGCCAGAGGAGGAGTCGTGAGAAAGAGTCGATTTAGCGAAGAGCAGATCATTGCCATCCTGAAGGAGTCCGAAGCCGGGGTGGAGACGGGCGAGCTGTGCCGGCGGCACGGGATCGCGAAGGCGTGTTTTTACCGATGGAAGAGCAAGTACGGTGGGTTGGAACTGAGTGAAGCGAGACGGTTGAAGCAGCTGGAGGAAGAAAACCGGCAGCTGAAACACATCGTAGCTGAGCAGGCGGTGGACATCCGAGCGTTGAAGGCGGTAGTCGCAAAAAAGTGGTGAGCCCGCAGGCGCGGCGAGAGGCGGTGCTGGTGATGCAGGTAGAGGTAGAGCTGAGCCAGCGACGGGCCTGCGGGCTGATGGAGCTGTATCGTGCGACGTGTCGTTATCGGAAACGCAGGAGCGAGGACCAGTCGCTGCGGGTGCGGCTGCGCGAGTTGGCGGAGATCAGGCGCCGATTCGGCTACCGCCGGCTGCAGGTTCTGTTGCAGCGCGAAGGCTGGCAGGTAAACCACAAGCGAGTGTATCGGCTGTACGTGGAGGAGAAGCTGTCGCTGCGGCGCAAGCGTGGGCGGAAGCGCAGCACGGTGCGTCAGCCGCTGCCGGCAGCGATGGCAGCCAACCAGGTGTGGTCGGTCGACTTCATGAGCGATACGCTCAGCTCGGGACGGAGGTTTCGCACCTTGAACATCGTGGATGACTACACGCGGGAGTGCTTGGCGATCGAGGGCGATACTTCGCTGGGAGGAATGCGCGTGGTGCGCGTGCTGGAAGAGCTGAAGCGACAACGCGGGCTGCCGCGGCAGATCCGCAGCGACAACGGACCCGAGTTCGTCAGCCGCGCTGTCGATCAGTGGGCCTATGAGCAAGGTTTGCAGTGGCACACGATTCCACCCGGACGACCAATGGAGAACGGCTATGTGGAAAGTTTCAACGGACGTTTCCGCGATGAGTGCCTGAATGAGAACTGGTTTACCAGCCTGGCCGACGCACGCGAGAAAATCGAGCAGTGGAGGCAAGACTACAACCAAGCCAGGCCACACAGCAGCTTGCAGTACCGTACCCCGATGGAGTTTGCGCAGCAGTCGGCAGGCTTCGACGGGGATAAAGTGGGAGAAGGGACCTCAAACGCCGGCCCCTTCCCCCACACCTCCATCCCCGCTCCCAACAGCGGCCGCTGGGGCGAACAAAGACCGGAGAAAGTCTCATTATCCCTGGACTAAAGATGGGGGGCAGGTCAGTGTCGCTGATTTCGACGCCGGGGCTTGAAATCAGGCGGCCCAGCGCGGAGGCGATGTCGGCGCGCGCTTGCTCATAAAACGATTCCAGGACGAACACGCACTCCGCCAGGACCGCGGGCAATACTACCAGTACGACATCGCCGCGATCGCAGGCGTCGAATATCCTGCCGGCTGCTTTCGCGTGTTTTTCATGGTCCTGCACCAGATAGCGGACGATCAGATTGGTATCGACCAGCCGCCGCTTACTCACCACGACGCCTCACCGGGCGGACAGCCGCTGCCGCAGCTTCGCGGACCTCGCCGAAGGACATCCCTTTGCCCTTCTTGCTGGCCAGAGCCCCCTTGAGCGAGCGGATTCCAGGATGCACGCGAACGGTGATGCGCTCGCCATCCACTTCGTACTCCAATCGGTCGCCCGGCCTGATCTGTAATGCCTTCCGAATCTTCTCCGGAATGGTCGTCTGGCCCTTACTGGTTACTGTGGAATGTAGCATCGTTAAGTCCTTACAGACACCTAATTCCTTACCCTATAATTGTCCCTTACTTTCGCGGAGCAGGCAAGCAGCAGACATGGAATTTCACAAGTACGGCGAAGTGTGCGGGCGATGGAGCGCTTTATTGACCACGGAAACACAGAAGACACGGAACTTCATAGAACTCTTCTAACGACGCCTCTGAATAGCAGCAGAACATTGAAATTGATCTCCCCGAATTCCGTGCTCTCGGTGCTTCCGTGGTAAAAACGCATGCCTAAAAAGTACGGCGACCCCCCGGCCAATAAACCGGCCACCCTCGCTCGCGCGCAACCCGCTCCAAATCAGGATTCGGATTCACGCAGAACGGCCACTTCGCCATCTCCAGCATGGCCTGATCGTGGATCGAATTGCCGAAGACCGCTTCCATCGGCTTGCCAATGACCTCGCGAATCGCGACGGCCTTCAGTTCATCGGTGGGAACACGAATCAGCCGATCGCTGGCGCGGTCGTCTTCGAGGTGAACCGAGGCGGCGAGAATGTGGTCGCCGGCGATGCCGAAGCGCGAAGCTCCCACTTCGACCACCCAGTTGTTGGTGGAGGAAACCGCCCAGAGTTCGCAGCCTTGTTTAACTAACTGGTTAGTTAACTCGCGCATCGCCGGAAAGATGCGATGGCTGACCACCTCGTCGAAGAATTCCTCCGCCGCACTCCGCAAAACTTCATGCGAAAGACCACAGTTCATGGTGACCATGTCGCCGCACATCTGCTCTTCGCCAATCCGTCCGGCTTCGTATTCCTGGTAGCGAGCGAGCGCCCGTTCGCCAACTTCGCGGCTGACCAACCCGCGCTCAATCTCCCAATAGAAGAAATCAGCGCCGGCGTCTCCGCTCCAAAGCGTCCCATCGCAATCGAAGACCGTGATCGACGACTTAAGGGCAAGCACTGACTCTATGAAGTGATCGGGGCCGGACGAGATCAAAACTCTTTCTCCGAGGAAATCATCTCCGCGCTCGCCAGGCGGGCGTAGTCTTCCGGCGTGTCAATGTTGATGCCGAGACGCGGATCGTCGACCATCACATATTGGATGTGCTCCTGAAACTGGCGCTCAACCTCGCGGGCAGTCGAGGTGACGGGAGCATGCTGAAAGGCCTGGATCATCTCGCGGCCAATCAGGATGGGATGGCCGTGCTTCAACTCCTCGCCGCGCTTGACTTCCGGCACGACCGCCCAGACCTCGGGGCCGGCTTCGAAGAAGGCTTCGCGCAGCGCCTTCACCGTTCGCGGCAGCACTGGCGGCCGGTCGATCAGCGCGATGAAGGCCGCATCGCGTCCGTGATTCAGCACCTCCTGCATGCCCACTTGCAGGGAACTGAACTGTCCGCGCTCGGGCTGGCGATTGACTGCCAGAAACGCACCGTGCGCATACGCGACCGGCGTGATCGCCGGAGCGTTCTTGCCCGCGATCACGATGACGAGCTCGCTGTAGGCCTGGAGCAGATCGATGTTAGCGCCCAGAAAGCAGTTCGCGGCGGGCGTGCCTTCGGCCACTGGCGGCCAGGGCAGAAGCGCCTTGTCGCGTCCCATGCGGCTGGAAAAGCCCGCAGCAAGAATCACTCCGCAAATGCTGGACGATAATGGCATGGCTTGAAGATATCAAAGATTGGCACTTAGCATTTAGCACTTGGCCCTTAGCATTTAGCCAAGTCGCTTCAGGTTTGGCTAACTGCTAATTGCTAATTGCTAACTGCTGCTTCTACAACAGAAGTTGTACGCCCCTACAGCGGATGGGGCATTGGAATCCGCCATCTGGGATGTAACAATCCCGGGCATAGGAGCTTGCGCTGCCGAGAGGGGCGTTTCGGGAAGGCGATAGCAAAGTTTCAAGTTGGTCGATCCTCCTTAGATTGACTTTACGGGTTGGCGGAATTCTCGGCCTCACGGCATCGGATGTGCAACTGGGCGCTGCGCTTCCGGACGAGATTCCGCCGCTTTCTTTTGTGCTTGCCAAGGCCTACACAGCGCTATGACCAGTGCATTTCAGCACGCCCAGATAGGCGCTCCACGGTCCGACTGCCTCACCATACTGGTGCGCCATCACTCGCGATAGTTGATGCACATGGGTGAGGTCGTGAACCGCCCAGGTCGCCAGAAGTTCCGATAGCGTTACCACTCCCAGCGCTGGATGCGTGCCGCGCCGGGTCAAGTCTTTGGGCTGTAAATTCAGTGCTTGCAGCGCAGCCAGGTTCTCCTTCCGCAGGCGGGCGAAGTCGTCCAAGAGCTGCTCCAGAGATTTGTCTTGACCCTCTTTCGACTGTGCAAAGCGGTCAAGGGGATCAAACGGCCGCGCTTCGCCGTTCTCCAATAGGATCCTCGCCCTCGGCATCCAGTCGGTACGCTCCCCGACGATGAGGTGGCCCATGATGTCGAACGCGTTCCAGGTATCCCTTCCTTCGTTGCAGCGCACCCACACGTTGGGCAGCCCGCGCAACAGCGCATTCAGGGTTGCGGGAGTTCGGCTGAGAACTGCGATGGTCTCGGGCAGGCTGAATTCTGTCAAGTTTGCCATGCCTACCTGGATGCAGGCCCAGCCCTTTGGACTCAAGCGACGGAGCGGAAGTGCCCGCGTGGCCAATACGGGGCGTTACCGCTTCGTCCTGCGGATCAGTACCTGGAAACGCCGTGGCGTCGACAAATGGGCAGGAATATCGCAGCTACGGCATCACGGAAGAGGGAGGACCTGACAAACGGCTTACGAACAGTCACCCTCCACCGTCTTCGGACTAACGCCGTCGGACGGAAGGTGGATGTTCTCCACGCTCTACATTTTCAGTGGTGCATCTCTTCCCTCGGGACCCCTCGCCGTGGACACAGCCGCCAACCTTTACGGGACCTCCTACTTTGGCGGCGTTCACGGTTACGGCACAGTCTTCGAGTTAACGAATTCGGGTGGATACTGGTACCTCACTGACATTTACGATTTCACCGGCCAAAGTGATGGACGCTATCCCCTGGGCGGCCTCACCTTTGACCGCAACGGTAATCTCTACGGCACGACCTATGCCGGCGGTAACGTGCTCGACTGCGAAGGATACGGCAAGTTCGGCTGTGGCGTGGTCTGGGAGATTACGGGGCTGCACGATCGCCATTAGTCAAAGGAGAAGGTTAAAGAAGAATGTGGGCATCGGGACGAACCGTCTTAGGAACCTCGCTTAAAAATTAACGTAAAGCGTGAACACCTCAGCCAGTCTGTTTCGCGATTCACGATGAATCATATCGAGTACGCCGATTGGCTGTTCCGCCGCTCAGCATAACACCACTTCCAAGGGCTGTTGGCGTAAATCCCCTTATCGCTACTGTCAAACTGTTTATTCGCCGGCTTTTCCACTCGTCACCCTGCCCCGTGAGACCCATCACACCTTTCTCGCCCGCAATCTGCTATCTCTAACCACGTGGTAGGCGTGCATCCCTTGCATGCTCTACAAAACTTTAAGTGCCGCGGTGTACGGCATCGACGCCAGCCTCATTGAGGTTGAGGTCGATATTGCCGCCGTCAAGACCGACAAAGACATCTTCACCACTGTTGGCCTTCCCGACGCGACGGTGCGGGAGAGCCGCGAGCGCATTCGCTCCGCTCTCAAGAACAGCGGCTACGACATTCCTTCCACCTACACCACCATCAATCTGGCGCCCGCCGACATTCGCAAGGAGGGATCAGGCTTCGACTTGCCCATGGCACTGGGAATTCTGGGCGCTTATGGCGGGCTGAACAACAAGCCGCCTGACGATGCGCTATTCGTCGGGGAACTATCTCTCGACGGCGGTATTCGTGGAGTGCGTGGCGCTTTGCCGATCGCCGTCACTGCCCGCGGCAACAACATTCGCCGCTTGATTGTCCCCGAGGTCAACGCTCGCGAAGCCGCGCTGGTGGAAGGCGTTGATGTATACCCCGTGCACTCGCTCATCGAGGTAGTGCAACTGCTGAACACCGGCAACGGCATCCAGCCGGTGAAGGTCGATACCCATGCTCTGCTCGAGACCTCGCAAAGCTTTGGCGTGGACTTTGGCGATGTGCGTGGCCAGCAGACGGCGAAACGCGCCATCGAGATCGCCGCGGCCGGCGGCCACAACTTGCTGATGATCGGCCCGCCCGGCTCCGGCAAGACCATGCTGGCCAAACGCATGGCCACAATTCTTCCGCCGCTCACCTTCGACGAAGCCCTGGAGACCACCAAGATTCACAGCGTCGCCGGCGTGCTGGACGCCAGCAGCGGACTGGTCGGCACGCGCCCGTTCCGCTCGCCTCATCACACCATTTCCGATGCCGGCCTCATCGGCGGCGGCATGATTCCGCGGCCGGGAGAAGTGTCGCTCGCCCACAACGGGGTGCTTTTTCTGGACGAGCTGCCCGAGTTTCCCCGCAACGTGCTCGAGGTCATGCGGCAGCCCCTGGAAGACGGCACGGTCACCATCGCTCGCGCCGCCATGTCCCTCAGTTTCCCAGCCCGGTTCATGCTGGTGGCTGCCATGAATCCCTGTCCGTGTGACTTATTTCAGTGCCGAAGGCGGACGGTAGCAGCTTGACTCCAACTATGCGGTACTCGCTAACGCGAATTTCCGGCATAGTGACCGCCAGGAGCTGACGCTTGTCGTCACGGCACAGGAACTCCCATTCGACGAACGGCTCAAAGACGCGCGCTAATTGCTCTGGCGTTGGTTGTTGGACAGGCAACTCTCGCATCAAGAGGTCACCATAAACCCGGAGATCGCGGTCTATCGACGCCAGACGCTCGTCTCGCGTCCCGCGAGTAATCACACCCTCAACGAACAAATCTACGACTCTTTCGCGCTTCGCCCCTAAGGCCGTCAATTGTGATTGCAAACGCGCAGATTCCGCCTGCGATCCGTTGTTCTCGTATTTCACGGCCCAAGACTCGCTCAAGGTGTCCAAGAAGCTGCGACTAGTAAGCTGATTAGACAGTAGCGAATCGATGACGGGCTCTAGCGTTTCCCGCCGCATGTACGGAGTAAGGCAACCTGCTTTCCGCTTACGGCCCGAGCAGATGTAGTAGTCACGCCGGCGGCAGTGTGTGTAAATGACCTCGCCACACGCTGCACACGTTAGAAAGCCGTTGTAAACAAAGCGATGCTCGTAGTTTGACCGGTTCCGCCAGTGTCGAGTTTTCTTGATGTCCATTAGCGCTTGAGCCTGACGGAACTCGGCTTCGCTTATCAGGCCCTCGTTGATAACCCGGACACGAATCACGTCTTCAGGAGCTCGTAGTATCTTCGGGCGATCCGCCTGCCTGCCGTCCTTGCCAGCCTTATGGGCTGCCACGGATGGATCCCGGCGTTTGTCTATGACTCGCCACCCCATATAAATCGGGTTACGCATGATGACTCGCAGGCTGTAAGGGTCAATGCCCAGGGCCTTCCCTATGGAGTAGTAGCTCGTCTCCCCAGACAGGAAAAGTCGAAATGCTGCTCGCACTTTCTCGGCTTCCGGCGTGTAGTACCAGCGTTCTGCGCCTTTGTCATAGCCGACCCCGAAGGGAAGAGTAATGGCGCTTTGTGGCATCTTGCCCGCACGTCGCTTCTCCTCCTTGGCGCTCCATATGCGTTCCAATATCTCAGTCCTTTCTAGGCCGGCGATTGCGGCGCGTATAGTGCCCATCAGCCGCCCCGCCTTGCTTGAGAGGTCTATGGGACCGTCCGGTAGGTATAAGACCGTCTTCGTGTCGGCAAAGGCTTGAAGCAGCGCGTAATCCGAGAAGTTCTCAGGGCGCATCAAGCGCGAAAACTCGCGCGCAACCACACCATGAACCTCGGGGGCGGCCATCAAACGGACTAGCTCCCGCATTTCCGGAGCCAGCAGGACGGCAGCACCCGACACATCCGAGATTTCAATAGTGCGGACAATGTCGAGTCCGTACTGGACCGCGGTGCGTCGGTTCACAGTGCGCTGGGCTGGAATGCTCGCGCGATCGTCCCCCGCTTGGCTCTCAGTTGATACTCGAATTAGCTCGATTACTCGTTTTGGTTTCATGTTGTAATCCACATATCTGCTTTGCAAGGTCGAGAACGACCTTTTCGTCGCCGGCTTCCAGCGCCTTTCGCATAGACGCCACTACCTCTCGTCTTCGCCTACTAATCTCTAGCGCTGCGTCAACCAAGCATCTCATATTATCCTCGTGCCTCATTGGTCTCGATACTCCGTTTCCGAATTGACGGACGATGTTGGCGTTCCAAAATCATCTGCTTTCAGAACAACTCGGAGATATTGTTTCGCCCCTTGCACCACAGTCACTTACAGGCGGCAATCGCAACGGGTTTTCGGAACGTTGATTCTGGCCAAGTAGCCAATGCCACGTTGCGTCTCCTAGAGCCAACACCAACCCGATCTCTCCCGAAGGCTATCGCGGGCGGACGGAACGCCTTGGTTGTCAAGGCATTCCTTCACCGCTTCTATCGGTCGGGCAACAAAATGCGCACAAAGGCGTGGGTCATTCCCGCAAGGGGTGTTCCTGGTTTATGTTTCCAACTCGCCATCGTCGAGCTCGTGATAGCCGAGAGCTATGTCCGTCACAGTCTCTGGCTCATCATCCCTGTAGTGCTGCAGAACATAATCGTCTCCCATGGCCCGCACACTGTTCCTACGGAGTAGGCGGCTCGGTGACCGAGTCTCTGAACCAAAGAACATCGCCTGGTCCGTTAATTTCTGCAGTTCATCACGGCTCATCAGGGTGATTCCGCGAACGGTGGTGCAACAATCGGAAGTTCGATAGTGACCGGGCAGCGTCGCTTTCTGGTCGTAGATTTCCGGCCATACCGCAACCTTGCGACGAACCGCTTCCACCTGTGCAGCCGATAACGCTTCGGCAGCCCCACGCCTTAGTCCCGCATACGCGCCGGCGTTAATCTCGCACTCTGAATCCGTGATGGTCGGCTGATCGGATACTTCCTCCGAAGCTAGTTCCGTGCGCTGTATTGCATCAGGTGAAACCCAACGAGCTCGGCGATCATCGACCATGCGCTCCGCGGCCTCCCTGCGAACTTTCGCATGTAAAGCCTTGGGTGACGAAATGTCCGCAGTCCTGCAGTAAACGCGGACCGTTTTGCACGCCGCGAACGAATTTGTTTTGGCCACTGTTCCTTCGCTACCTTTCTCTGTCTGCCACCCTGCTGGAAGTCTCCGGGCTGCGCTCAACTATCGACTTGAAGTCCTTGTATCGATCTGCAATAGCTGCCCGTAGAACCCGCTCGGCCCTGCAGTGCTCGTCCTCATTCAGTTCGCTATGTCCACACTCCACAAGCGAAACTCTGCCGCGAGAGAGGCCCGAGAGCCGCGCAAATTCGTATTGCGATAACCCAGTGAGCTCCCGAAGCGACTTCAGATTCCTGCTCAGCTTCTCAAATTCCATGTTCGGTAACCTCGTGGCTGCAGCGGCTAAGCAGCGTTGCTGCCTGCTCTCACCCTAAGTCCCCACCGTGGGGTACGTGGGGTTCTACGCTGATGAAAATAAAATAGATAAGGGGTTCTAGTTGGCAGTTTTTGCCGCGAGGACGTGGGGTACTGGTGGGGCGTTCAGAGTTGCTTCATTCAGCATGTTTGTGCTTGGCTGCGGTTTTGGCCCGGAACTTGGTAACAACCAAGGAGAAGGCACGATCAGCCTACAGTCGTCGGCGAATACCAACAGCGAGATCCAACTTTCCACGAATGCGGGCAATCGCACGGAAACTCGCAGCTGGGCAAGTGACGGCAGCGGTACCGCTCGGTCAATGGACTGACCTGAACGGCCAACCTCACCAGATGGCGCAGCATAATTGCTGGACTGATGCAGTTTGGTTTTTTCCAGCCCTGTCTATGCTTTCCGACTACACCGATCCAACGATCGTTTACAACGACTTGGGACCGGAGCAATACAATGGCCACAATGTCAGAGCACATTCAAGCTTACAGGTCGATTCCACGAACACGCCCGTTCTCGCTCTCCTGAGTACCGTTGATTACTACCTTGACTCGCAGACAGCCATCCCCATAGCGATGGCATTCGCCACTCACGCTGATAGCGATCTCAACCTTGGACATTCCCGTGGTACTTGTGTTTTCGCAGTATCAAGCAGTCGACGGAATTGTAACTCCATTTCAAGTCAGCAGAATGCATAACGGTTCGCCCGTGTATCAGATCACGATCAGCAGCGTGGAATTAAGTGGGCAGGGCTTTGCCCGTTCACCATCCCTAGCCTGGCTAAGAAAGGAAGACAACAATGATCCGGTCGTCGTCTGTGCTACTGCGAGCTCCGATTCTTCTCGGGATGTTGGCTTTCGCGGCAGTCTGTTCGTTGGCTCAACCGCCGGCTACTGGTCTGCCGCCATTTGGCAGCTTCGGCGGCGGACCATTCGACATTGTTAACTCGGCAAATCTCAATGTCCACTTCGTGGTCCCAGTGTTTGGCCGACCGGGGAGAGGTCTGCCGCTAAGCTACAATCTCAGTTATGACAGCCTCATTTGGGAGCCCGTGGCTTTCCAATGGGACAACAACCTGGCACCCTGTGCCTAACAGCTGGGGTTGGACAGCACAAAGCGCCGCGCTGACAGGCGCTGTCACCTATGGAAAAGTCACCGTTGAAATCGTATGCAATTATCAAGGAACCGAGACTGTATAACAGTGGGTGGGTCTACCATGATCCTTCCGGCGGCCTTCCATTCGTTCAATGGCTCGGTCACCATTATTAACCAACCCGCATCGTGCGGTGGAAACTCTACAGCTCCCCTCAACGCTGCTGCCACTGACAACTCTGGATATATTCTGAATACTAACGAGACTACCTCAAGCGTGTACACGCCGGGTGGCCTCACCATCGCCTTTCCAGCCAGTACCGTGACGGACGCAAACCTTAACCAGATATCGCTTTCCGGTGGCGTCATTACCGATACGCTGGGACCTGCTGTCACGACGAGCGGTACGCCGGGTTCAGGGGCCGTGACTTACACGTACACAGCGCCCAGTGGCGGCAATGCGATAGTCACTGTCTATTACTCGCCCTACACGGTTCAAACCTGCTTCGGTGTGGTTTCGAACAACGGTTCGCTCATTGGCGAATACCAGGCCACGCCGGGTCAATACCTCGTCTCTTCGATAGAACTTCCCGACACCACAACATACGAATTTACTTACGAGGCCACGGCAAGTATCTCGAACTGTAATGCGCAGTCCGGTGCAGTTACCGGGCGCATCGCCTCTGTTACGCTTCCGACTGGCGGGAAGATCAGCTACTCGTATTCAGGTACCGGGTGTGGCAACAACAGTAATTGCATGATGGCCGACGGTAGTCCGAGCAGCATGACCCGAGAGTTGGCAGATGGTACTCCTATCATCGACCAGCCGGGAACCTGGACCTATACGCGTGCCGTACAGTCGGGCCAGCAGCTCCCGCAGACGACGACTTCCATAACCGACCCGGCCAGCAACCTCACCAGCCTGCTCTTTTCCGGCATCTACGAAACCGATAGAAAGACATATCAGGGCAGCTCCACTTTACTCGATCACTCTTACATTTGCTATGTCAACGGCGAGCAGCATTCACTGTGTTCAACAGCAACGGTTCAGACCACACAGCCGATTACCTTCCGTGGACTGATCGACTACCCCGGTGGCGGGTCCATCAATTCTGAAATTGATACGTTTTACGACCCAACTTATGGATTCGTCACTGGCGGCAAAGCCTGGGACTTTAGTGGCAGCCTTTTGCAGACGACTTCCGTCACCTATAACAGCAGTCTCTGCAGCGGTAAGAATCTGTGCGATTATGTTCAAACTCGGGAGGTTCAAGACGGGAACAACAATCAAGTCGCTCTCGCCAACTCATACTATGACGGAAACGGGAACCTTACCGAAGTAAGCCGCTGGGTGTCGGGCAGCAACTATCTAAACCAGTACCATAGCTACAACGGCAACGGCACGCTGAAGACGGCTACGGATCCAAATAACACCGTCACTAGCTATACCTATAACAATAGCATTTGCAACGGGGCATTTCCCACCGGCGTTTCTTTTTCGGGAACGCCTATCACTTACAGCTACACCTACAACTGCCAGGGCGGGGTGGTAACGCAAGTGACCGATGCGAACGGGCATTACGGCGGAGCCCAGTATACTGATCCCTATTTTTGGCGTCCGAGCTTAACTTTTGATTTGGCCGGGGTGATTACCGATTACAACTACTACGGTGTGAATAATGCTGGAACTAGCCCCGCACTAAGCGTCGGGCAGACGGAGTCGGTTCTGACGTTTAATTCGTCTACCGTTGACAGGCTGAATACGGTCGACGCCTTCGGAAGACTTTCTCTGAGCCAAGCGCGAGAAGGCCCCGGGTTAAGCACTTGGGATACGATAGAATATCTCTATAACAACTCCGGTCAGGTCTCCTGGGTAACGCTTCCGTTCAAAGGCTCCGCCGGGACACCCCAAGGAAATTTGGCTGCTACAAACTACACGTATGATGGCCTGGGCCGCTATGTTGACATCAAACAGTCGCCCTGGACTAACCTAGATATCCACTACACATATTCTTTGAATGATGTCGAAGTAACAGTAAATCCTGCCCCCTCAGGAGAAAACCCGAAGAGCCACCAGTACGAATATGACGCGCTTGGACGACTGACCTCGGTTTGCGAGATGACCTCGATGAGCGGTTCTGGTACCTGCCAACAGCAGACCGGACAGACCGGTTTCTTTACCAGCTATATGTACGACCCGCTGGGCGATCTCACGAGTGTCACTCAGAGCAACCAGACCCGATCATATTCCTATGACGGTCTTAGCCGCGTGACTCTGGAAGTCAATCCGGAATCGGGCACGACGGGTTACACGTATGACTCTCTAAGTGCGAGCTATTGCTCCTCCACTTCGAACGGAGACTTAGTTGCTAAGAGCGATGCAAGCGCAAATGGTGTTTGTTTTTACTATGATGGCCTGCATCGCCTCACAGCTGTTGGCAACAATAATCAGAGCGCAACCAATCCTTGCTTACGATTTCGCTACGACAACAGCACGGGCGTAAAGGGGTCGATTCCAGCGGGCATCAGCATCGCCAATCCCATAGGTCGCATGGTAGAAGCGGAAACGGACAATTGCGGTTCGCAAAGCGATCCCACACTCACGGATGAGTGGTTCAGTTACTCTGCGAGGGGCGATAAGACTGACGCGTGGGAATGGACGCCGAATTCAGGTGGCTGGTATCACATGCTGAATCAATATGCCGCGAATGGAGCGATATCAGGACGGTTCGGCTATTTGGGAACCGGCACAAGTACGCCGTTCGCGAATGTGCTTGCCTACGGAGTAGACGGCGAGGGGCGAGTCAATAGTCTGATGGACCAGACCCTTAACAAGTCGCTCTGGAACGGCACGACCTACAGTGCTGCCAGCGAACCCAACCAGCTTCAGTTCTACAGCGGAGACCAGGAAAGCTTCGGCTGGGATCCGAATTCTGGCCGCATGACCTCCTGGACCTCCAACGTAGGCAGCTTCCATCAAACTGGCAATTTGACTTGGAACGCCAACGGGACGCTGCAACAAATGGCGATAGCCGACACGTCAAACACCGCGAACAGCCAGACCTGCAACTACGTTTACGATGATCTGGAACGGGCTAGCAGCGGTCTATGTAGCGGCAGCCTGTGGGGGCAGGATTTCACCTACGATGTGTTTGGCAACATTAGCAAGAGCATTCCCTCCGGCTATACGGGAATAACCTTCAATCCGAGCTATACCTCCGGCAACCGAATCACGGGCGTCAGCTATGATGGTGATGGGCACGTAACTAATGACGGCACCTATACTTACACGTATAATGCCGAAGGACGCATGGCGACAGTGAGCGGCACAACGGCGGTCTATGACGCTTTCACCCGGCTGGTCGAGCTGCAGGCTTCGAGCGGCACGCAGCAGCTCGTCTACGCACCCGACGGCTTCAAGTTTGCTTATATGAACGGACAGACGGTGCAGAAATATATCGCGCCATTGACGGCGGGGTTGCAGGCGGTGTACCTGGCAGCTACGCCCGCCGCTCCGGCGTTTTGGCGACATTCCGACTGGCAGGGGACAGCGCGCATGGATAGCACGCCTGCCCAGACGGTGTACTTTGATGGGGCGTATGGCCCGTTCGGTGAGCAGTATGCGGGGCAGGGGACGAGCGATCGCGTGTTTACCGGGCAAACGGCGGACATGTTGACCGGTCGCTATGAGTTCCCCTATCGCCAGTACAACCCGGGAGAGGGGCGCTGGATGGTGCCCGATCCGGCGGGACTGGGGGCGGTGGACCTCACCAACCCGCAGACCTGGAATCGCTATGCCTACGTCGCCAACAATCCGCTAAGTTATATCGATCCCCTCGGCCTTCATCTTGATTGCGGCGATCCAGCCGCTAACGCGGACGACCCGTTCTGCGATGGCGACAACGCGGGTGGCGGCGATGGCGGAGGCGACTCTTGTGCTTATGACGCCTGTGTTGTTGCGCCTCCGCCAGATCCAGTCTCTCCGGTAGATACTGGGGTGAGCCAGCCCTCGGGCGTGAACCTGGGTTTGAACGTTATTTGGAGTAACCTAGGAGGGGTCGGTGCGCGTTGCGCCAACTACGTTATGGCCAACTGCGGAGCCGCAAACAACGGTACAAATTGCACGGTCGGCCCGGCAAGCGCAGGCCAATACGTGGCGGCAACTGCACAAGTGGCGGCTATGACAGCCCAGTTCTTTTCAGGGCTAGGACCGTCAAACCTCACATTTGCCCCGAATTCAGCCACTTCGCAAGTGATGGCGCAATCCGGCTCGGTTCAAAGTGTTATGAACTCGTATAACACGACCGGGCAAACAAGTGGCCTTTACACCTTCGGCCTTTCTGGTCTTGTATCCGCAGGCGCCAATCCTGTTGCTCAGTTCGTCGGGTCATTCAGATGGAGCATCACTCCGGTTGATGGCGGCATCAACCTGTCGCTTACGAACACCACAAGTTTCAGATCGTTGACCTACGATGCCGGGCCTCAGTGGCAGCGTGGCTCGTTCCCTACCCCGATGGGGAATACTCATCAGACGTTCAACATCACGGCGACGTGTCAATGACTATGAAGCTACGATTTCAATTGCCAGTGCTAGCGCTTCTGAGTTGTGCCCTGGCCGGGTGTCGTACGACGCAGCCGCCAGTCACACGCGAGGCCCTCGTGGGAAGCTACACCTACGTCTCGAAAGGCCCTGAAAACCGAGTGGCAGATCACAATCTGAACCACTTGGTTCTGCAATCAGATGGAACGTACGACCTCGTTGAAGGCGGAGCAACCAAGGCGGTGTCAGAGAAGAAGGGCACCTGGAGAATCGTGCCTGGAAAGCCCCCCAATGTTCTTCTCGACAGCGCTGGCTATCCGATTGAGATCACGAGGAACGAAGTTCGGCTCTTGGTCGATCTGGATGTCGGGATATGGTGGGTCAAAGGCAAGTGAATCCCACCGAGGCTGACTTTCTTGCCCCAAACAATGGGACTCAGCAACAGACCCAGCAACAAACACAACAGCAGCAAGCCGCAAAGCTTCAAAGGATTTGCGGAAATTGGAATCTCATAAACGGTGCATGGGGTGCGTTTAACCTTGGGTTAGGGATAGCCAGCGCTACACCAGTCGCGCCGTTAGCTGCTCCAGCAGCATTTGTATCAGGCACTTTGAATGGAATTTCTGGTGCGGCCCAGTGGGTTGTTTGCCCGTAACGCCTGAATAGATTTCATGCACGAGCTTTCGGGATCGGTCCCCCGGTCCCGAAGCTCTTTCTCTGTACCCTGCACATCGAGGAGGAATCTTAGAATGACAGACTTCGGTGGACGATATTTCTCAAAGCCGCCTTTCAGATCCTTGTATTTCTGGCTGGCCACAATTTATCTAGCGGTTGTTCTTGGCATGGCACTGATGTTTGGTAAGCACTACTATGCCCGGTTAAGTCCGGGCGGCTTATGGTGGATGTGCTTATCGGCCGCTGCACCAGTTGTCCTGTGGGTTCGCGCTTGGCAATCTCACTCCCACTTGTATGAAATCAGATCGAATAAGCGCGGCTCCGACTTGGAGGATCAAACGCGCCTTGATGCAGCCTTGGAACAGGCTGCCTACCTAGAGAACACAGGATTGGGTATGGCTCTTTTCGGGCTGATGGCGGCGCTGATAAGTCTGTCGCAGATTCTGCCGAAATGAGCTTGCGGCTGTGAGCTGGTTTCCGCGCGGTACCGTGGAGGATCAAAATCGTTCCATGCTTCGCATGGGGTGGAGGGGGTGACACTCCACCCCTCCGAGGGTGGTGTTAGGGAAACCTGGCGTGTGTCTGAAGCAACTCTCGCTGCATCCAATAGATCGTAAGTTCCGGGGTTCCGTGGGGAAACCTGTGTTTCCGTTTGGAAACGGAGCCGTGCGGGGGGGGCGAGCGATGGCGCTGCTGGATGAAACGCGGCTGGAAGTATAAGAAAATCAAAATCTCGTGTTCGTCGTAAACGAAGCAATTTTGGAGGGGTTGAACCGGCGTCGTTGATCGGAAGAAGCAACTCAGATAGTCTGCGGACCGAAACCGCTGACTGGTCAGTGGGTGAAGAATGGCAAGAGAAGGCGGAAAGCTAGCGCCCCATGCGGGATTGCGCCTCGGAACATGGAGCACTGTCGGCTGACTAGCGGGGCGCCTTTGGCGGTAGTCGCCGCACCCATTTCATCCTCTTGCCGGTTTCATCTAGGAGGGGATCATGCCCAAAGTCTCGTTTGAGGGAATCCGCCCAGCGACGAGGTTTGGGGCGTGGCCTTCGCTCCTGTCCCAAAATTGTAAAGATGGCTGCCGAGGTTTGACTGAGAGAGCGCGGGCCAAAAAGTCCAAAGCTGCGAACAGCGTGCTGATAGCGCTCCGCAATGTGTTGCGCCCATCGATCGATGAACTCTTCCAGCGAGCACAGCACGTAAACCCGGCGACGCAACTTCTTGTCTTTGTACCAAAACCTGACGGTCGCCTCTCCTATGTCGGTTATACGACGCTGCGCAATGGGTGGCCGCCTTCCGTACCGGCCAGCGTATCGCAGGAAATGCTCTTTCGACTTCAAGGACTGAATCTTAATGCTCCACCAACGATTCTCCTGTTCGGTAAGCATCTCCTCTATCTCGTCAGCAGCCATATTGGTGCGAAGCTGATCTGCTCGTAGGGCCGCACGGATAAGTGCGATCACGGCCCTTCGCCATGCGCCCATCAGTAGGTCCCGCTCATAGTAGACGCTAGAAACCCAGGTGTCGGAAGAGCCATACAGCCCTCCACCGGTAACCATAGCGTGGACATGTGAGTTGAACTCTAACTTCCCATTGAAGGTGTGGAGGATGGCAATGACGCCAACCCCCAAGCCGTGTTTTGCACTCAACCGTGCCTGAATGACCTTCGCGGCTAGAGCCGGCAGAGCTTTAGCCAAGAGGGGATTGTCGCGGAAAAGGGGCCAGAGTACATCCGGCATCGTGAAGGTGATCCCCTTGTAAAGCACATCTGGCAGTGCGGCCCATCGCTCGCGCAGCCACTGGACCATGGCGCGGTAGCCGCAACTGGAGCAGGATCGCGATTTGCACGGGTGATAGAAGACCCGCTCTTCTTTCTCCGAACCGTAAACTTCGCCACCTAACTCTGGAGTATGGCACTGCAACGCCTTACCAAACGCCCAACGAACTACGGGACGGGTCTCATCTCGATCCCAGTACGGACGCGCCTGAGACAGAATCTTCTTGAGCGGAAGTTGGTATTTCATGTCAGTTTCAAATCCTCTTGAGAACGCGGGCCGGTTAACAGATCCTGACCTATGAGAACGACCGTGCGTTTATGCCGGCCGACCCGGACCGCAACCGATCCAGGCTGTCGTGCCTCCTGCTGCCGTAAGGCGTCGAGTACCGCGACGACCTCGAGGCTGGTCTTTTTCTCTTTGGCCCGAGCGATAGACTGACGGATGACCTTGTTCGTTGCGCGTTCCTCGCTGTAACGGATGAACTGCTCCAACTGCTCGGCCCGGGGCAATTTGCAGAATTGGATCGCGCGGTTGATTGTTAGCGTGCCATCTCGCAAGGCTTCTTTCAGTCTCGGGTGGGCGGTCTGGAGGATCGTTCTGACGTTGCTGACGTTACGGGCGCCTACGCCCGCCACGCGGGCAATCTCTTGGCGCACCTCAATATGCTGAGCTTCCGGCAAATTTGCCCAACCCTTGTACTTGCCCCCGGAGCGCATGTTATCGAGCGCCCTCTGCTGAAGATTGGGCTCCAGCGTCAGCGCCAAGTGAATACGGACAAACGCATTCCACCCGCACCGGCTTTGATGGTGAGTGAGTATGAACTGGAGAGCTTCGTCGTCGCTGAGCGGATACTCGATGCAGCGGATTTCGTGTGTACCCTCGAACACCGCTGACCGCCAGCGCCCAAAGCCAGCGAGAATCATCCCGTTCGTGGTGATCAGAATCGGCTCGGTTACAGTCGGGTTCCTCTGCCGGGCAGCGCCGTTGAACTCGTCCATTACACCGATCCACCTGAGTTCCTCCAGCGCGCGATGCAACCGCAGTTGTTTTAAGGAACGAACAACTGGACGCCCCTCTGACCGACTCATCGCAGTCGGATTGAAAGCCTGCGGCGGGACTGCTGAAATCAATTCTACGGCGCTTGAACTGCCAGTGGACGGAAGGTCGAGCGCCGCCGTCATTGATGAGCCTCCGCGGGGCCGGTAGGGCCAGGAAGCAGCGGAACATAAATGAGTTGGGGTTCGGCACTGCCGTGAACCGCATCCGTGCGGCTATTTCAACGACCACACTCGCGAGTGCCACTGCTCGCCCATGATGATCCAGCGCTATGTTTCCAAGATTTCGGGGCCGCTGCTGGACCGCATCGACATCCACATCGACGTGCCCTCGGTGAACTATCGCGAGCTGCGTAGCGGGGTCGTACCCGAAAGCTCAGCCGACATTCGTGCCCGCGTCATTCGCGCGCGCGAGGTGCAGTTGCAGCGCCTCCACTCCGAAGGCGCACGCATTTACTCCAACGCCCAGATGGGATCGCGCGATATCCGGAAGTATTGCGAGTTGGGAACTGACTCCGAGCACCTGCTGGAGCGCGCCATGATGAAGCAGGGGCTGAGCGCTCGGGCTCATGATCGCATCCTGAAGGTCTCGCGCACTATAGCGGACTTGGCCGGGAGCGGGATCATCGAGCCGGGCCACATAGCCGAAGCCATTCAGTATCGAACTTTGGATCGAACCTTCTGGGCGTGAGAGAGAGCGTGGCCTTATTGACTTCCTGGGTGCGACTAGCGATCGCTAGGTCGGCAGAAGCGAATCGCTAGGTCGGCAGATAAGTTTGGAGTGTCAGCAATCAAGTCCCGCAAAGCGGGACGGCGACAGGATAGCCCAGTACGCAGCGGGGTCCCCGGTTCGCCGCCGTTTGGCGAACTGGGGAAGCGGAGTGCTGGGTAGGCTCTATCTTCAAGTTTGAGCCCCTTTAGGGGCGGCACATTGGCATGTCAATAAGCAAGAATCGCCTTGAATTGCCGGTTCCAAGCGTTGGGAATTGTAAAGAATTGTCACTGAGTCGCTTGGCGCGCAGGCTCTGTGATGCAGCCAAAGCAAGGAGGAAATCTGCTCTTGCGGTCGCAACGGTACTAATATCCTTGACTTTCAGGTCAGGCTAATATATTAGTACCGTCGCAACTTGTTGAATCTTTGCGGGTTATTAAATTTTGGCAACATTACACTGGCTGCTGCGTCTAAGGGGCAGCGGCGGAGAAACTCTGATTGAGCCGTGTTCGGACGGGATTCGAAGCGTAGATTTTACTTGACTGGGAGGACGGAGACGACTACCTTACTTTTTTGCGTAGGACTTGGTCCTGTCAGTAAGACATCTTGCCCCGAAACGGCCCCCACGGACAGCCTCCATAAGGGAATCAGCGGCGACCCAGTGTGCCACAAGCGGGAATTGGCTGACGCAAGTTATTGAAACATTTGGCTTTTGTATCTCGGGACGCCACCCCATTTACAAGCCTGAAAATTTTACCAAGCCGAACCCATAATAGCGGCATCTAACCTGTTGGCTCCTGTCACGGCCACTGGTTGCCGGCTACCAAAGGTTGAATTAGTAAATCATTCGTACAACAGGAGCAGCGGTTTCCATTCTGATCGGGCTCCGGAACATTTTCATAAACACAGGAGAAATATGGCGATGAGATCTGAACTGGTTTTTGAGGCAGTGCACACCCTGCGCAACCGTTACACATTGTGCCAGCTGGCTTCCAAGGCGACCCGGAAGTTCCACAAGCCCAACACGCGTATTCAGGACACTACTAACGAGGTGTTCCATCGGATTGCTGATTCGGATCGGCAGACCCTGATTCTCGAACCGGAGACGGCTTCCGAAGCGCAGCGGCGCGCAGCTTAAGGCTGCGCCCGCGCCTTCGGCGCGTTCCTCACTAATTTCCTCCGGCCCGCCCTTCTGCAAATTCCCCGTAGGTGAACATGACAATCTCAGAACTTAAAGAAAAAAATATCACCGAGTTGACCCGCATAGCTCGGTCTCTCGAGCTACCCGGCGCCAGCGGCCTGCGCAAGCAGGACCTCATCTTCAAGATCCTCCAGGCCCAAAGCGAAAAAGAAGGTCACATCTTCGCTGAAGGCGTACTGGAAATCCTGCCTGATGGTTACGGTTTTCTCCGCTCGCCCGACTACAACTACCTTCCCGGCCCGGACGACATTTACGTTTCCCCGTCGCAGATCCGCAAATTCGATCTCAAGACCGGCGACACCATCAGCGGCCAGGTCCGTCCGCCGCACGAAGGCGAGAAATATTTCGCCCTCGTCAAGATTGAGGCGGTCAACTTCGAGTCGCCCGAAGAGGCGCGCAACAAGATCCTCTTCGACAACCTCACCCCGCTCTATCCGCAGGAGCGGATCAAGCTGGAGACGGTTCGCGAAAACATCAGCGCCCGTGTCATGGACCTGCTCACACCCGTCGGCAAAGGACAGCGCGGCCTTATCGTCGCTCCGCCTCGTACCGGCAAGACCATGCTGTTGCAGAACCTGGCGAACTCCATAACTACGAACCACCCGGAAATCGTACTCATCGTGCTGCTAATCGACGAGCGTCCCGAAGAAGTCACGGACATGCAGCGCTCAGTGAAGGGCGAAGTTATCTCCTCGACCTTCGACGAGCCGGCCGCTCGTCACGTTCAGGTCGCCGAAATGGTCATCGAGAAGGCCAAGCGACTGGTCGAGCACAAGCGCGATGTCGTCATTCTGCTCGACTCCATCACGCGTCTCGCACGCGCTTACAACACCATCGTTCCGCCCTCGGGCAAAGTGCTCTCGGGCGGCGTCGATTCCAACGCCCTCCAGCGCCCGAAGCGTTTCTTCGGCGCGGCCCGCAACATCGAAGAAGGCGGCTCGCTGACCATCATCGCGACCGCGCTCATCGAAACTGGTTCCCGCATGGACGACGTAATCTTCGAAGAGTTCAAGGGCACCGGCAACATGGAAATCATCCTCGACCGCAAGCTGGTCGACAAGCGTACCTTCCCGGCCATCGACATTCAGCGCTCCGGCACGCGTAAGGAAGAGCTGCTGATCCCCAAGGAAGACCTGGCGCGCATCTGGGTACTGCGCAAGATCCTCAACCCGCTGTCGCCGGTGGAAGCGATGGAGCTGCTCATCGACAAGCTCGGCAAAGCCCGTTCCAACGGCGAGTTCCTGTCGAACATGGGATCGCTGTAGCCGAGTCCAGTGCCCCCAGTTGGAGTTCTTGAAAGCCCGAAGGGCGACATTTGTTTTAGCCGTGGGCGTAAGCCCGCGGTTGGGTTAGGATTTTGAATCCGAGTCCCTTCAGGGACGGCACAACTCATAAGTTGGGTCGAGGTGAAGCGCGGAAGCCAAAAGCTTCCGCGCGTTTTCGGGAGGCTTCGTGTCGTGGGTCAGAGCTCTCATGAGCCGCCCCTCGCGGAATAAACTCCGCTTGTGATGACAATCAAATTATTAGCGCCCCGGTGCCTCAGGATCCCTCATCCTGTAGGCTGTGCGCCTCATTCTGTCGCCAGCAGTGCGAGCACGCTTCGAACGCGCCTGAAGAACCCGACAGCAGACAAACCGTGCAAGATTGTCATTGCGCAGACGTTCTTCTTATCGGGAACAACCAAATGACAGTCGGGTTCTAAGACAATAGAATTACCGTTGAACACAGACCGCGCTGTACCCAGGCTCTTCCAGGAGGCCAGAATGTCTCGATGCTGCGGTGTGTTGTTTCTGCTCTCCGCCATTGGATGGTGCCAACAGAATTCGCCGGGACCATCGCTCACCGTCTACAACCAGGATTTTGCCGTCGTCCGGCAATCGGTGCCGCTGCAGCTCAAGGCGGGCATTAACGACGTGAGCTTCGACAACGTCACGTCGTATCTCGAGCCCAGCTCAGTGATTCTCCGCGACCTGGCCGGCAAGGTGCACCTGAACATCCTTGAGCAGAATTACCGCACGGAGACGCTTTCACAATACAAGCTGCTGCGCGCCAACGAGGGCAAGGAAATCGACTTCCTTCAATCCTGGGCCGAGGGCAAGGCGACTGTCGTGCGCGGCAAAATCATTCGCGCCGGCACGGGCTGCTTCGGATACGACATTAATGGAAGTTCCTGCTCGTTCAGCGGCGATCTCCGCTTCAGCATCGATCCCATTGTCGAAGTCGACGGCAAGATCCAGTTCGGATTGCCCGGCAAACCACTATTTCCCTCGATGGGCGATACCGCTCTTCTGAAGCCCGCGCTCAACTGGGAGCTTCAGTCCGACAAGTCAGCGCAGCTCGACGCCGAGATCAGCTACATCACTGGAGGCTTGACTTGGGAAGCCAGCTACAACGTCGTCGCCCCGGAAAGCGGCGATCTGCTGGACATCACCGGCTGGGTGAGCCTGCAAAACCGCAGCGGCTACACCTTCAAAAATGCGCGGCTGCAGTTGATGGCTGGAGACGTCAATAAGATTAAGCCTAGGGACGCCTATGGCGGATCTCCCGTCATGTCCATGAATGGGGCTCCCGGAGGCGCGTTTGGGGGCGGATCGGCGGTTACGGAGAAGGTCTTCGACGAGTATCACCTCTATACCCTCGAGCGAACGGCAACTATCGAGAATGGGGAAACCAAGCAGGTGGAATTCCTGCGCGCATCCGGTGTTCCCTCCAAGCGGCTCTATGTTTATGACGGGTACATTCGAGAGCGATGGGATCTCAGAGCCGGGCAATGGGAATCCTTCTCGTTTGACCAGGCCGTCGGTGCGACCAACAACACCCACGTCGCCGTAATGCGCGAGTTTCGCAACTCCGAGTCGGACCACCTCGGCAAGCCGCTACCGGCTGGCGTTATGCGCTTCTACCGGCGCGACAGCGATGGCCGGCTGCAATTCATTGGCGAAAGCAAGATTCAACACACTCCCAAAGACGAAACTATACGGGTGTACACCGGCAACGCTTTTGATATAACCGCCGAGCGCACACGGACGGAATTCAAGGCCGACAACCGCCATCAGTGGCTCGACGAAACCTACGTGATAACATTGCGAAATCACAAAAAAGAGCCGGTCCAGGTCCAGGTGGTTGAGCACCTGTATCGCGGCGACAACTGGACTATTACGTCCAAATCAGTTGATTATTTGAAAAAGGACAGTCACACGGTGGAGTTCACGGCCAACATCTCTCCGGATGGGGAGCAGACCGTCAACTATAGCGTTCACTATAGCTGGTAGTCGGGTGCCCGACCCAAGTCGCTTTTGCTTAGGTGGGTCTTTCCTTAAGTCAGAACAAACCCTACCGTACCAACATAACTATTCATAATGCGATGATTTTCGGTTATCGTGTATGCCATAGCGCGCTGCGCCGCGCTGGGGAAAATGACGACGACTCGACGATTCATTCTGGCTGCCGCGCTACTGTCTGCGACGTCGGTCCCTTTCCAGGATGCGATGGCACAGGCCATCCCGCAAAATCTGCCCCTGGAAAACCAGTCGAAGCTGCTGCTGGCAATCACGCCGCGCGTCTCTTCGCCGCTCCAGCCGCTGCTCGACTTCAGTGACTCCGACATCAAGTTCAACCTCGGCGAGCTGATGGGCAATCTGCGCGATACTCGGCACGAAGGCTGGGTGCTGGCCGCCTATCCTGATCCCAAAACCAGCCGGCCCTTGATTGGCGCTGGTTTCAGTCTCGACGTTCCCGTCAGGGAGCATCCACAGTCCGATCCCTTGAATCCCACTCCGTTCCTCGAACCGTCCAGCGCCCAGCTTTGGCAGGCAGCCGGACTTGATTCGCAGAAACTTCAAGCCATACTCAATCAATTCGACGAGGACCTTGCGGCCTGGACCAAGAGGAATTTCCAGCGCAAGATCCAAACTCACGACCTCACGCCCCAGCTGACGGAAGATGAAGCGACGCAACTGCTCCGCATCTCTGCCATTCAGGCGGTTCACAACGCGCGCGCCTATTGCCGTCAGTTCAATCAGCTCACCGGCTACCAGCAGATGGCGCTCAGCCAGCTGGTCTTTCAGATGGGCGTGAACCTTGAGGAATTCACCCATTTCCTCGGCGCCATCAATGACGATCCCGCCTATCGCGACGCATCGCTGTTGCCCGGAGAAACGGAGACCGACGCCCAGCACTGGAAGAACGTGCAAAACATGCTCATCCAGAGCGACTGGGCCCGGCGCTACAGCACTCGCGCCGTAGCTGTGATCGCCATGTTCGACCCGCAACTACCAGAGCGATCCCTGGGCAGCCGAGCACAAAGTGCGTGTGCAGGTCCATCCCTACCACCACCGGCGCCGCGCCGCCACCGTGAAGACAGCCAGCGTCACTCACAAGAAGAGTCCTGCACATCGCACCCATCAAAGCTGAAGCAGAAGTTCGGGCAGAAAACATTTCGGATCTGCGACTCTATTTCCACTCCGCATCGGTGTAGCTCTGTTTTGAAGGGGCACGCCTTCAGGCGTGCCGGCTAGAGTGCGAAAGGATCAGAGCTCCCCTGGGGACGGTACAATTCTCACCATGCATCGAAGTTAATTGGTAGAGCTGGCCTTTAGGCCAGCGTTGCTCAGCTGTTTTCATCTTGCGAGCCGGCTTCAGCTGGCGCCACCCCTTACAGCCCCGGCTTTGCACATCCCAACCCCTGCCGTTAGAATCGAAACTTGGCGGCGCCTGCGTGAATCTCCATGTCACTGAAGCAGTCGGAAGCGATCGTGTTGCGAACTTATCCGCTGCGCGAGGCTGACCTGCTGGTGACGCTGTTCACTCGCGCCGAGGGCAAGGTCAAAGGGGTTGCGCGCTCGGCCAAGAAGTCGCAAGCGGCGCTTCGGCGGAGCGCTGGAGCCGCTGACGTTGGTTCGCCTGTACTACGACGATCGCGAAGGGCAGGAACTGGCGCGGCTGGACTCCTGCGACATTCTGGAATCGCCGCTGTCGGAAACAGTGGATTACCCGCGTGTCGTGGCGCTGGAGCACGTCGCGGAGATGCTGGACGAGTTGCTGCCCGACCGCGAGGCCAACGACGCGATCTTCCGGCTGGCGGTTTCCGTGCTGCATCAGTTGCGTACAGGGCCGATCTGGATGCCGCTGACGTACTTTCAGCTGTGGCTGGTGCGGCTGGTGGGATTCTTGCCGGAGATGGGAGAATGCCTCGCGTGCGGTGCGACGCTGAACGGCGACCGGGCTTACTACCATGTGCTGGCCGACGGCTTGATGTGTTCGCAGCATAAGCGCCTGGCTTCATCGCAACTCGCGCCGGAATCGCGCGCGTTGGCGGTGCAAATGTTTCGCGCTCCAGTGGAAAGCTTCACAGAACTGCGGACGACGGAATCCGCCACTGGTGATGCTGTCATGCGCGGCGGCGTTGGAGCGGCGCAGCTATGCCGACTTGCGAAAGTTTCTCACGCAGATCATCGAGCGCCACATCGAGAAGAAACTGGTAACCGCCAGCATGCTGGCGAAGCTGTGAGCTCCGGCGAAGAGATCGAGATGTGTCATCCCCAGCGGAGCAGGCGTGGCTTCGTCACTGCAACCGATGAGTCCAAGTTGTTTTTGGATTTTCTCGGGATCGAAAACGAGGGATCTTTTCCCGCGTCCTCGACCATCATCTCTCTGTGGCCATGGTCATTGGCACGACATAGTGCGAGCGCGGAGCGCGGAAGTGCCGTTAGCCCCGGGCGGAAGCCCGGGGTGAGCTGTCATAATGGTTCTGAGTCCCTTCAGGGACGGCACAAAATCGCCGGGACTTCAATTCCCGCCCAACGAGACGAGCTTTGTCTTCTTCCCAAAATCCGCTGACGTTCCAGCAACTGGTCCTGCGGCTGCAAAGCTTCTGGGCCGAAAACGGTTGCGTCCTCCAGCAGCCCTATGATGTTGAGGTCGGCGCGGGCACCATGGCGCCGGAAACCTTTCTGCGCGTGCTCGGCCCCAAGCCTTATCGCGTCGGCTACGTGCAGCCCTCGCGGCGTCCGGCTGACGGCCGTTACGGCGAGAATCCGAATCGCCTGTTCAAGCATATGCAGTTTCAGGTCATCCTGAAGCCGCCGCCGGCGAATGTGCAGGATCTCTACCTTGAATCGCTGAAGGCCATTGGCATCGATCTCCGCAAACATGACATCAAGTTCGAAGAAGACAACTGGGAGTCGCCCACGCTGGGCGCATGGGGCATCGGTTGGCAGGTGATGCTCGATGGCCTCGAGATCACCCAGTTCACCTACTTCCAGCAATGTGGTGGCATCGACCTCGATCCCATTTCCGCCGAGCTGACCTACGGCCTGGAACGCATCGCGGCCTTCCTCCAAGATGTCGATAGCATCTACGACATCACCTGGGTCGTCGATCCCGATGGCCGCCCAGTTAAGTACGGCGAGATTCGCCTCCAGGATGAGCTTCAGTTCTCGGTCTACAACTTCGAGTGGGCGGATGTTGAGAAAGCGTGGAAGCATTTCGAGCTATATGAAGCCGAGTGCAAAGGGCTCTTGGGAAGACTTAGCCATAATCTTGGTACCCTGCGCATCCAACACGGAGCGATTGCACCAGAGGTTCTTGAGGTTCTAATGGACAGAGGTGAGGAAGCCGCAGTTCGCGCCTTGCGCGCTCCACTGCTGGCTGCCTACGATCTGTGCCTCAAGTGTTCGCATTTATTTAATGTTCTAGATGCGCGTGGAGCGATCTCGGTGACTGAACGAGTCGGAGTCATCGCTCGAGTTCGAGCGCTCGCGGTTGAAGTAGCCAAACTTTACGTTCAACAGCAGGAAGTGGCGGAGGAGCTTCCGAAGGCAGCGCGCGTTTCCGTGGAAACATGCGGCAGCTAGCTGCCGATATCGCGAACGGCTGGGCCGCTTTGTAACAGGGCACGGCTTTAGCCGTGCCGATGAGTCGCGTTATTAGCTTGAGCCGGCTTCAGCCGGCGACAGGGCAGCTTGCAATCGGCTTCGGCGCGTCCCGGTCGTAATCACATCGTTTTGATCGGCCATCATGACCTGCCAGTTCTTCGTCTGTTCATCATCTCGGGACCACACACAGCATGGCTGACAAAGACAAGAAGGACAAACATCCCGCTTCCAACCGTTCGCCGCTGGCCTACGAGAACAAGAAGTTTCTCAACGGCCCCGATGGCCGCAGCCTGCGCATTCTCGCCGAGTATCAGGAGCCGCTGGCCCGCTTCCGCCGCGAGCGCATTCAGGACACCATCGTCTTCTTCGGCTCAGCCCGCTTCCACAGCCGCTCGTATGCCGAAGAAGCTTTGCTGTTGCTCGACAAGCCTGGTTCGGCGACCCCGGCTCCGCCGGAGGAACAGGAGCGAATTCGTCTGGCTAAGGCCGATGTCGCGATGGCCCGCTACTACGAGGACGCGCGCCGCCTGGCGTTCCTCATTACCCATTGGACCAAGTCCATTAGCCAGCCCCGTCATCGCTTCGTTGTCTGCACCGGTGGTGGTCCCGGGATCATGGAAGCGGCTAATCTGGGCGCGTCCGAGGCTGGCGGCAAGACCATCGGAATGAATATCAATCTGCCCTTCGAGCAGATGCCCAACCCCTACATCACCCCGGACCTGAACTTCGAGTTCCACTACTTTTTCATGCGCAAATTGTGGTTCGCTTATCTGGCCAAAGCGCTCGTCGTTTTTCCCGGAGGATTTGGCACCTTCGACGAGCTTTTTGAGTTGCTCACTCTGGCGCAAACGGAAAAACTGGCGAAGCATATGTGCGTGGTGATCTACGGCAAGGAGTACTGGGATCGGGTGGTTAACTTCCCGGCCCTGGTGGATGCCGGGGTGATTTCGCCAAAAGACCTCGATCTCTTTCACTGGGCGAACACCCCTGAGGAAGCCTTTGAATGTCTGCGCCGGGATCTGACCACGCACCACCTGGATCCCCAGGCCACACGCGACAAAGAACCCGACATCGCTAAAACGCGCCCGTGATAGGCATGACTAGCGACTGATACGGTTCACTCACTTCGGCAATGCATTATGGAATTGCGCTTCCGCCTGCCCACCCATTACTCTAAGTGCTTTGGAGGACGGTATTGAAGGTTCTCATCACCGGAGGCGCCGGATTCATCGGCTCCCATCTTGCCGAACGGCACCTCGCCCTGGGCGACGAGGTCTTCATCATCGACGATCTCTCAACTGGCTCCGTCGCCAACATCCAGCACCTCAAGCTCCATCCCCAATTTGTCTATCACATCGATAGTGTCGCCAACACTCATCTTATGGCGGAACTGGTTGACCTTTGCGACGTTATCTATCACCTGGCGGCGGCGGTTGGAGTGCGTTTGATCCTGGACAGCCCGGTGCGAACCATCGAAACCAATATTCGTTGTACCGAAATTGTTTTGTCGCTGGCGGAGACCAAGCGCAAACGCGTCTTGATCACTTCGACCTCCGAGGTTTATGGCAAGCAGGACCAAGTCCCGTTCCGCGAAGATGATGATCTGGTGCTGGGCGCGACCAGCAAAGCGCGATGGAGCTACGCCTGCTCCAAGGCGATCGACGAGTTTCTGGCTATCGCTTATTGGAAAGAGCGCAAGGTACCCACCGTCATCGCACGCTTATTTAACACCGTGGGGCCGCGACAAACCGGCCGTTACGGCATGGTGATTCCCAATTTCGTCACCCAGGCGCTGACCGGAGCCGACATCCGCGTCTTCGGTGATGGTACTCAGAGCCGCTGCTTCACGCATGTCAGCGATGCCGTGGATGCCCTGGTGGATATTGCCGCCCATCCCTGCGCCAACGGCGAGGTGTACAACGTAGGCGGTAATCATGAGATCACGATTCTGGATCTTGCCAGAAAGATTAAAGCCATGACCGGCTCGAAGTCGCGGATCGTTCTGGTGCCCTACAGTACGGCTTATGAAGAGGGATTCGAAGATATGATGCGGCGCGTTCCCGACATCTCCAAAGTCAATTGCCTCACCGGCTACATGCCCAAGGTTTCCCTGGAAGAATCGCTGGCCCGGATTATTGAAGATCAGCGGATTCGGCTGCGCGAACACGGCGTGTTGACTCACGCCTGAGGCTCGACTATGCGTGTGCTGGTGACCGGCGGTGCTGGCTTTCTCGGTTCGCATCTGTGCGATGCCTTGTTGGCCGATGACAACTCCGTCATTTGTGCCGACAACTTGCTCACCGGCCGCCTCGAGAACATCTCTCATCTCCGCGGCGAGCCGCGCTTCGAGTTCCACGAGCAAGACATCTGCCGGGCCTTCGATTTCGGCAAGCTCGATTACATCTTCCACCTCGCCTCGCCGGCCAGCCCCGTGGACTATCTGGAACACGCCATCGAAACTCTACAGGTTGGCTCCATCGGAACCATGAACTGCCTGGAGCTGGCGAAGAAGTACGGTGCGAAGTTCCTGCTGGCGTCCACCTCGGAGTGTTACGGCGATCCGCTGGAGCATCCCCAGAAAGAAAGCTACTGGGGAAATGTGAATCCCATCGGCCCGCGTTCGGTGTATGACGAATCCAAGCGTTTCGCCGAGGCTGCCACCATGGCCTATTACCGTTACCACCAGGTGAACACACGCATCGTTCGCATCTTCAACACCTATGGCCCGCGCTTGCAGCTTAATGACGGACGCGTGATCTCCAACTTCATGAAGCAGGCCCTGCTGGGCGAAGATCTCACGGTCTACGGAAACGGCTCGCAGACTCGCAGCTTCTGCTACGTCAGCGATGAAGTTGCTGGAATCCTGGCGCTGGCTAAGTCTGATGAGCACGAGCCCACCAACATCGGCAATCCGGGTGAGTTCACCATTCTGGAGTGCGCCAGGGTCGTGCTGGAAGTTACCGGTTCGAAAAGCAAAATTCGCTTCGAGCCGCTGCCCCAGGACGATCCCAAACAACGCTGTCCTGACATCAGCAAGGCGAAGCAGTTGCTGGGTTGGGAGCCGAAGATCGATCTGCGCACCGGATTGCAAATGTCGCTCGACTATTTCCGCTCGGCGGTGCAGACCACTCGCGCCGGCGCATAAGAGCGACGGGCACCCTTCTACAGAGCTTTGAAATTGGCTTTGAACGGGCGCAGCCTTAGCTGCGCCGTTGGTTGCTCCATCTGATATTCGAGCCGGCTTCGCAGGCTCCTGAAAAAATCGTCCTGTGGAGTGCTTTGTAACAGGGCACGACTTCAGTCGTGCCGATAAGCCGGTTTATTTTTCTACCTGAGCCGGCTTTAACCGGCGGCACCACCGCCGCAACGAATGACATTCGTTGTTGCTCCCTGAATCCCATAAAATGTTCTATACGTGGACGCGCAACTCGAATTCGATGTCCGGCGGCGTGAAACCTCTTCCTGGTGGTATATTGCGCGTCGTAAGCTGCTGCGCGAGGCGGTAGCGCAGGGGCTGGGTGACAAACGCGAAGCCTGCGTCCTCGATCTTGGCGGTACCGCCGAATTGGTCTTTGCCCGCGCACCTCAACTTCGCTCGCTGAGCGCCCACGCGTCACTATCGACTCTGGCCTTCCAGCAAATTCAGGGTTACCGGGCTTTGGTGTGTACCAGCCTGGAAGAACTGGGCTTCGGCTCGAACTCCTTCGATGCAGTCGTAGCCGGTGACATTCTTCAGACGGTTGCTGACGATCTTTCTGCGCTGCGCGAAGTGCGGCGTGTACTGAAAGATGGAGGAATGCTGTGCCTCACAGTCCCCGCTTATCCCTTGCTGTGGGGCGAAGCAGACGAGGTGAGGGGCCACCGCCGCCGTTACACCGCAACCGAGCTGCGCCGCAAACTGAACAATGCCGGCTTCGAGGTCACGCGCGTCTCGTACGTTGTTGCCTCCGGCTTTCTTCCAGCCGTTTTCGAGCGCATCGGCAAAAACATCTTCACCAAGTCAATCGACCGCAAGCGACAGTCTGCCCGTCAGCCGAACTGGGCCGACTCCGCAATGGTTTTACTGCTCGACGTTGAGCGCCATCTCATTCGCTATGTCAATCTGCCCTTCGGCACGCGCGTCATGTGCTGGGCGCGCAAGCCGCCTATGATTGCCGAACGCATCACCGTTCCCGCCTGGGAGCGCCAATGGGCCAGCCGCCCGCTGCCCCAAGGCAGCAGCTAGGGTCGCCTGCTCGCTCTCCACGTTACAATCAAACCGTGCCGCTGTTTCGCAGCATCGGAACCACCCTGGAGATGATCAAGTGGGAGCACTCCGTCCTCACGCTTCCTTTCGGTCTGACCGGCGCGGTGCTGGCTGCGCGCGGCATCCCCAACTTGCATACTTCGATCTGGATCGTCGTTGCGTTGGTGGCGGCGCGCTCGGCGGCTATGGCCTTCAACCGGCTGGCCGATGCGGCCATCGATGCTGCCAATCCCCGAACGAAGGTCCGTGCGCTTCCGGCCGGCAAGCTCAGCAAATCATTTGTCGCGTGGTTCGTCGTCGTAACTTCGACGCTTTTCATCTTCGCTGCGCGTGAGCTGAATCCGTTGGCCTTTGATCTGTCGCCGGTGGCGTTGGGCGTTGTCTTCCTGTACTCCTTCACCAAGCGCTTCACCCGCTGGGCCCACGTTGCGCTCGGATTGGCCATGGGCATCGCCCCCGCCGCGGCCTGGATTGCCGTCCGCGGCTCGCTCGATCCGCGAATCCTGATTCTCACCGGCGCCGTGGTCTTCTGGGGCGCCAGCTTCGACATCCTCTACGCCTGCCAGGATTACGACCACGATTGCTCCAGCGAGGTCTATTCCATCCCCAAGGCCTTCGGCATTCGCACAGCCCTCGGTATTGCCCGGCTCTTTCATGTGATCACCATCCTGCTGCTGGCCTGGATGGTCGTTGCTTTCGGGCTGGGAAAGATCGCCGCCGCGGGCGTCATATTTGTGGCGCTTCTTTTGATCTACGAACACTCGCTGGTGAAACATGACGACCTCAGCCGGGTGAACGCGGCTTTCTTCACCATGAACGGCATGGTTTCAATGGCGTTTCTCTTCTTTATTGCCGGCGATCTGCTGGCCAGGTAAACCTGATTACATCCGACTGTGACTTGCCAGCCCTGCTGCGATATCATGGCCAAGATGCCTGAAATGCCGAGCAGCGCCAATAAGCTTCATCCCTTTCAGACCGACGACCCGCGTCTGCGCCCGATCCACGACAAGGTGATGGCGCTGGAGCGTCTCTCCTCAGACGATGCACTCGCGCTCTACCTCTCGGGCGACATTCTGGCTGTCGGCTGGCTGGCTAATCATGTTCGCGAGCGCATGCACGGCGACATTGCGTACTTCAACGTCAACCGGCATATCAATTACACCAACGTCTGCGTCGCCGCCTGCCGCCTGTGCGCCTTTGGTCGCAAGAAGAACACGCCCGGCTCCTACACCATGGCGCTGGAAGAAGTTTGGAGCACCGCTGCCTCCGGCTATACCGAGGCCATCACGGAGTTCCACATCGTCGGCGGCCTTCATGCCGATCTGCCGTTCCAGTACTACATCGATCTCATCGCTGGGCTGAAGGAGCGCTTTCCACAGGTACATCTCAAGGCGTTCACCATGGTGGAAATCTCCTTCTTCTCCAAGATTGGCAAGATGACGCCGCGCGAAGTGCTGATTAAGTTCAAAGAGGCGGGACTCGACTCCATGCCTGGCGGCGGAGCGGAGATTTTTTCCGATCGCATCCGTCACATCATTTGCGATCACAAGATCGACGGCGATCAATGGCTGGAACTCGCGCGCACTGCGCATGAAGTCGGCCTGAAATCCAATGCCACCATGCTCTACGGCCACGTCGAGAATGACGAAGACCGCGTCGATCATCTGCTGAAGTTACGGGCGCTCCAGGACGATACCCACGGCTTCCAGACATTTATCCCGCTGGCCTTTCATCCTGAAAACACGCCGCTACAGCACCTGCCGAAGACGACGGGGATGTTGGACCTGAAACAGATCGCGGTGTCGCGGTTGGTGCTCGACAACTTCCCGCACATCAAGTCCTACTGGCAGATGGTGACCCCGAAGATGGCGCAGATCACGCTGCGCTTCGGGGCTGACGACATCGACGGAACTGTGGTGGAGGAGAAAATCTATCACGACGCGGGCGCGACCACGCCGCAAGGGCTGCGCCGCCAGGATTTGATCCGCCTCATCACCGAGGCCGGCCGCGTCCCGTTCGAGCGCGACACGCTCTACCGGCCCGTCACCCGCACCGAGACCACGGTCACGGTGGCGGTGTAGCGCGGTTCCTGCGTCATCTGTGGCGCGCGACTCGACGTTTGTGCTCCTTCACATCTTGGATGGCGGCTTTTGCAGAGTTCAGCGGGAAGCAAATGCCGGCATAAGCGGCTTGATGCTGCGGCGTCTCTTCTGCGATTTACGCCAAAAGTCATATTGAAGCTGGGCTTTGGCGAAGAAGTCTGGGGAGAGCGATAACGCTTCTCCCAGGCGGATGCTTAGCTCTACGCTCACCGCATTGCGCCCGTTGAGCACGCGGGACAGTGTCGCTCGCGCAACGCCGATGTGCCCAGCCAATTCGGTTACGCTGCGATCTCCCATGAACTCGCGAAGAAGCTCTCCCGGGCTGGCCGGGTTGTGCATGATCATCTTTTCCACCTAGTGGTAATCCATATAGTTGACGAGGATCGCGTCCTCGTCCTCGAACGAAAACGTCAGCCGCCAGTTGCCGCTCACGGCCACCGCCCAGTGACCCCTCAAGTCGCCTTTCAAAGCATGCCAAGCCCAACCTTCACGGTTCATGTCGAGCGGCGTGGATGCCAGGTTCAGAGTGGTTAGCAGGATGCGAAGTCGTGCTGCATGCTTCGGCTGAATCCCCACTTTGGAACCAGTGAGAAAGAACTTCTCGACGCCCCTGTGACGGAAGGACTTGATCACAATCCGATAGTGTAACATATGATGTTACAGCAATCCATGTCACACGGTTAGGAACGCAGTCCCTACTTCTTCTGCTCCGGGGCCATATGTGCCGTCGGCATGGGCGGCCAGCCAATCGACTTTCCCTGGAACAGCGCTACCGCCGTCTCGTATCGCTTGGTTCCATCATGGATGGCAAAGCGCCGCAAATGATCTGGCGGACCGCTCCACATGCAGACTCCAGCATAGGCGCCGTCTTTGCGCAGGATGTAGTAGCTCATGTCGACGTACTGCATCTTGCGCATATCGCCGTTGAAGTTGCGCACGATGCGCTTCAGCGCGTCCATGCCGGCTTCCTGCGGAGACATCCCTCGCCGCATGTTTTCGACGATGGTGTGCGCGCCGCAAACCTTGATGTTCTCTTCGCCGTTGCCGGTCGCGCCCGCCGAGCCGACATCCTGGTCCGTATAGCAACCAGCGCCGATGATGGGCGAATCGCCCGCCCGTCCAGCAAGCTTCCAAGCCAGGCCGCTGGTCGTAGTCGCCCCTGACATCTCGCCTTTCTCATTGATCGCGGAGCAATTGATTGTTCCCGTCGGCGGCTGAAGCACACGTTGCACCGCCGCCGCCCGGAACTCCGGCTCTATGCCCAATTTGCCCGCCAGTTCCTCCATTTTCTGCATTCGCTCTTCGCGAAGCTCGGAATGATTCGGAGTCTCGTCCGGCAGTTTGTAGTTCGGGCTCGCCATTCCCGGACCCCACCAGTCCTTGTTCGACATGGTCTCCTTCCACAGCAGCCAGATCTTGCGGGAGCGGTCGGTCAGCAGGTTCTCGCGCGGAAACCCCATATCGAAACCGAACCTCTGAGCGCCTTCGCCTACCAGCATCACGTGCCCGGTGTGTTCCATCACCGCCTTCGACAGCAGAGAAACATTCTTGATCTCGCGGACGGCGGCCACCGAGCCTGCCATGCGGGTGGGGCCATGCATGCAGCAGGCATCCAGTTGCACCACACAGTCTTCATTGGGCAGGCCGCCGAGTCCCACGCTGTCGTCATTGGGATCGTCTTCCGGCCCGGTGATCACCTGCATCACGGCGTCGAGTGTGTCGCCGCCACCGGCCAGCACGGCGTAGCCGCGATCCAGATAGTTGTAGCCGTTGGCGGCGGAGATGATGATCGGTTTTTTTGGCGGATTACCGGGCGGCGCAGCGCTTGCGTCTGGCTTGTTTTGTCCGTGCAGATCGAGTGCGAGCGAGGCGGAACCGATGGCTGCGGTGGCAATAAAATCGCGGCGTGAAACCTTCATGCGATTCCCTCAACAATAATTCAACGGCCATGAAGGATAGCACGAGGCGCGTCGAACGCTGGAATCAGATAAGTAGCGCCGTCTAAGAACACGAAAAGCACAGCTTCGTAGCTGTGCCTTCGCGTTCCGTTCTTCGCGCGACCCTAGTTGGCGATTCTAGCTGGCGGCCCGCTCGGCCGTGTTTTGGTCGGCACGAAACCGTAGCAGAGCAGCGATGCGGCCAATGCGGTCGAACTCCTCGTCATCGGGAATGTAGACCAGCTCAACCCCAGTGCGGATGGCATGGCCCACGATGGCGTCGCCGATGTCTTCCAGTTCCGTGGTCTCCTTGCCGCACACCGCGCAAATCGGACTCACGTGGAGGTCCATATGTCCGCAGTGATAGCACTTTACACCGGCCGCATGAAAGCTGGATCCCAGCAGCAGCATCGAGACCTCGCCGGTCTCCAATGAGCGCAACACGCGCCGAAGTCCAATCGCGCCGCGACCGTTGCGATGGGCCTCGCCTATTACTTCGCGGATAAGCTCCTGTTTCATGTTGGCGCTGTGGCGTGCCAACTGCTCGTGGGCCATTTGCTTGACCTGTTCGGGCGTGGCTACCTTGGGATCGATACGAAAGTGTCCGACCAGGTGCTGTCTGGCCAGCGATTGCAGTTGCGGCTCGATCTCCGACCACACGTCGTCGCGGCAGCCGATCAGCAGCCGGTCGCAGCCGCCGTGCTCGAAGTACTGTTCGATGCGCTCGGCGACCAGGCGGAAGTGCTGCATGGCCTCGTTCGTCTGCTTGCGCTCGGCATGCCCAGCATCGTAGCCGGCATAGCCGTCGCTCTTGCCGCGCCGTGTCAGCTCGTTGATGAAGTCCTCCTTCTCTACAACCTCATCGTTAACCAGTTCGAAAACGCGTGCCTTGGTACGATCCGCCAGCAGCACGCAGGCCCGCTGCTCGCCATCCAGCACCGCGGCCAGAGGCTTCAGATGAAAGCGCTGGCTGACGGCGATTTTTGGGGTCAGCAGCTGCGCGGGAATGTCGAACTCGCGCCAGAAGCCCTGCTGGCCGCAGGCAAATATGGCTTTTGCTTTGCCGCCGCTCCCGTGCAGTGGATCCACCATGATGTTGATCTTCTCCAAATCGCTGCGGGTGGAACCGTTCTTGCCGTGTTTCTCCGCTTCGCGGAGCGCGTTACGAATCAAGTCCTTCACCCGGATGGATTCTTCCCGGTGCGATTTGTTGAGGGGCGTCGAGGGCTGATAGTAAAACGTGACAGCGCAACCTTCCGGCGACCTGAAATTGGCGAGTTCACGGATGTCATCGCGTGTGATCATTCCGGTTCTCCTAGGGTATTTATTTGTTGGATGAGTAATGCGGGGACCGCGACGCAGCCCCCGTGATCAGGCGCTCTTGGAATGCTCCAAAAGCTTATCTTTGAGAGGGTCTTTGATGGGCAAGGAGCGTTGCAGGTGATCGCTTGCCCGGCGAATGGCTGCGCGCACCTCCTCCACGGTGTGATTGCTAATGTCCGCGATCTCTTCCAGCGTGAAGCCCTCGACGGTATACAGGATGAAGGATTCCTGCTCTTCGCGTCCCGCGTCGCGCAGCGTTGCTTCAACCAGATTAAGCAATTCGCTTCGTGCCGCCAGTTCCTCCGGCGTATTGGCGGTGGGATCGGGGATTACATTTTCCTCCACCAGTTGCTCGTCCGGCTGATGGAACTGAAGCTGCGTCTCGTCTGAGGCCTGCACATTTTGCTGGCCATGCGAACGCTCCAGCGAAACCATGCCGTTGTCCCGGCCATCGAGCGCCAGGGTGTCGATTGCCTCTCTTGCCAGGCGATGCACCCACGGCTCCAGCTTCATTCGTTCCGGCTTGTCGTCTTGCTCGCTGAGGGCGTTCGCGATGGCTTCGTCAACCACCTCTTTCACCGTGACCTGATCGGCTGATAGCTGGCCCTGGTCCAGGCGATGTTGCAGCTCTCGCTGGATGAAGCGCTCCAATCGCGGCAGGTTGACGTTGACGTAGCTCGCGATGTCGCTGGCGGAGATCGTATCCGCTTTAACCGCAGCCACGGTTTGCTCGAACGGAACCGTGCCAACCACGCGACCCGGCCCGCGCCGGCGTGGCCACTTGTGGTGGCTGCGCAGAAGTTCCTTGTGCCGCTTCACCTGACCGCCGATGTCGTCGAACGCAGCCTTGATAGAGCTTATCGCGGTCGAACTGCTTTCCTGCGACGCTAATTGGCCTGAGGGCAGCCGGAGGTTCAGCGACACCACAATGCCTTGACGGGCGGAGTTCTCCTCGACGATGCCCTTGAGGTGCACCAACTCCGGACGGAATACATGCAGGTACCGGTCTAGCTTTTCTACTTGTTGGTTGACGATTCTTTCGAGGTCGGGTGTTTTGGAAATCTTGTAGCTGATATGAATATTCATGAAAAGCCCCTCCGGATGGACCGCTTCCACCCGCAGCTACAGTCTTTTTTCTATCTAAATTCTACTCCTCCTGATACAGAAGCAAGAAGAAAATGAGGGGTTGGCTGGGTTGCGAAGCCCCTTTGCGAACTGTCAGAGTGCCTCGTTCTAGCCTGCTTTTGGATAGGGCGGGACCGTTAGACAAAAAGCCCTCCGCCGTGGAGGGCTTTTTGTTGCAGTTGGTATCGATCTACCGTTCTGGAATTCTGACCTTCACGTCGGGACGTTTGTCGAGGTGAATGGACTCGATAAAGCGTACCTTGCCCTTGCTGAGCTTCATGACCAGCGAGGTGGTGCGCACGCCATCGCCGAAAAACCGTACGCCCTTGAGCAACGTTCCTTCGGTCACTCCCGTCGCGGCAAAGATTATGTTCTTGCCCGGGGCCAGCTCGTCGGCTGTGTAAATGCGCTTGGGATCGTTGATGCCCATGTCCTTCATGCGCTCGCCCTGTTCCGGTGTGTAGCCCACCAGCCTGCCGACCATGTAGCCATTCAGACAGCGAACAGCTGCGGCGGTGATCACGCCCTCAGGAGCTCCGCCAGTGCCCATAACCGCGTGGACACCTGAGCCCAGCATGGACGCCGCGACTCCGGGCGAGAGATCGCCGTCCGAGATCAGCCGGATGCGCGCGCCCGCTTTGCGGATTTCGCCGATCAGCTTTTCATGGCGCGGACGGTCAAGGATGATGATGACGAGATCAGCCACGTCGCGATCCAGTACCTTGGCGATGACATGCAGGTTGTGGGAGACGGGAGCTTCCAGGTCGACCACGCCCTTGCACGACGGGCCGACCACGATCTTCTCCATATAGCAATCGGGGGCGTGCAGCAGCCCGCCTTTTTCCGACGCAGCCAGCACCGTAATTGCGCCGGGAGAGCCGGTAGCGCACAGATTCGTGCCCTCCAGCGGATCGACCGCGATGTCGACGGCGGGATATATGCCGCCGTCCCGTTTGCCGACTTTCTCGCCGATGTAGAGCATGGGGGCTTCGTCGCGCTCGCCTTCGCCGATGACGATGGTGCCGTCCATCGGCACTGAGTCCATGACGCTGCGCATGGCTTCGGTTGCCGCTTCGTCGGCGTGCTTGCGGTCGCCCTGGCCCATCGTCTTGGCTGAGGCAATCGCCGATTCTTCCACTACCCGCAGAAACTCCATTGCGAGATCGGTTTCAAAATTGGCGGTGGGAGTGTGTGTCGTCATTTCTGGTTCTTCCGTTTGAACCTTGGTTGCCATGTGGCCTCCGTAGGCGCGGCCTGCCAGCAGAACTATGAGCTACGAAGGCGGATTACGCAAGCCCAGCGCCTGACTCTGATGTGCGGCGATATGCCCAAGGTAACCACCTGAGAATCCCGGCACAAGCGCAAAGGATACACCTGTTGGGCAAAGTGTTCGAGGACTTTCATCACAGGTGGCTGGTACGACGATGCGGCTGGCCGGGTTCTCTCATTCCTGAGCGGAGCGTCCACCGGATATTCAACTGACCACTAGCCACTAGCCACTGACCACTGCCTTCTAAAACGCCGCGTGCCCCGTGATGTGCTCCCCAATGATCAGCGTGTGGATGTCGTGCGTGCCTTCGTACGTCTTCACCGACTCCAGGTTCGCCATGTGGCGGAAGATGGGGTACTCGTCGGCGATGCCGTTGCCGCCCAGAATGTCGCGGCCCATGCGCGCACACTCCAGCGCCATCCAGACATTGTTTCGCTTTGCCATCGAGACGTGCCACGGCTTGGCCTTGCCCTCGTCTTTCAAACGCCCGACTTGCAATGCCAGAAGTTGCGCTTTGGTGATCTCGCTGATCATCCACACCAGCTTCTCCTGCACCAGTTGATGCGACGCAATGGGTTGATCGCGGAACTGCTTGCGGAACTGAGCGTATTGCAGCGCGCAGTCGTAGCACGCCATCGCCGCCCCCATGGCGCCCCACGCAATGCCGTAGCGCGCCTGATTCAGACAACTTAGCGGTGACTTCAGGCCGCCTGATTGAGGCAATAGGTTCGTTGCCGGAATCCGAACGTCCTGCAACGACAGACTCGACGTCACCGAAGCCCGCAGCGACCACTTGCCATGAACATCCGCAGCCTTAAATCCGGGCCGGTCGGTCTCTACGATGAAGCCGCGAATCAGGTCGTTCTCGTCTTCCACCTTGGCCCAGATGATGGCGATGTCGGCGATCGAGCCGGACGTGATCCACATCTTCTCGCCGTTCAGCACGTACTCGTTGCCGTACTTCTTCGCGCGGGTGCGCATCGCAGAAGGATTTGAGCCGGCGTCGGGTTCGGTCAGTCCAAAGCACCCGAGAATCTCGCCCAGCGCCATCTTGGGGAGATATTTCTGCTTTTGCTCCTCACTGCCGAAGGCGTAAATGGGATACATGCACAGCCCCGACTGCACGCTGACGAACGAACGCACGCCGCTGTCGCCGCGCTCCAACTCTTGCGTCATCAGGCCGTACTCCACGCTCGACATCCCGGCGCAGCCATAGCCCTTCAGGCTGGCCCCGTAGAAACCCAGCTCGCCCATCGGCTTGATCAGTTCTTTGGGGAAGCGGCCGTCGCGGTTGCACTGCTCAATAATGGGAATGAGGTTTTCTTCGATGAACTTGCGGGTGTTGTCGCGGACCAGGCGTTCATCATCGTTGAGCAGCGTATCGAACTCAATGAAATCCACGCCTTGAAACTTGAGTGCCATGATGCGATCTCTCTTATGAAAATTTGCGGGTAGGACGAACCTTCGAAGGTAGCAGGCGGCCAAGAGCGCGGTCAAACAGTCCCGCCATCGGTTTGACCAGCATGGCGTCCTTGCGACAACCTGACAAATAGTCCAGACTCTTTTGATGGTTGGCCAGGTGAATAGTACTCCGGCAATTTCGAACCTTGAGAGCAACGCCATTGTAGAGAGGTCGGAAAAGCGCGTATTGCAGGCCTCTATGGCCTTCTCCTGGGCGATCCTTCTGGGTGGAATCGTTACCATCGCGGTAGCGGTGTACATGGTCGTGGTCAGCTACTCGAGCCTGCCCTGGGACGATGGCTGGATCCAGATTGACCCGCTGGTAAACGGGATCAACCCGCTCTCTCTCCATTGGCTCTGGGCTCAGCACGACGACCACAGACTCGTGATCACGAAGCTGTTCCTGCTCGCGGACCTGCGTATGTTTCACGCCCGGCAATGGTTTCTGCTGACCAGCATCCAGGTAATTCAGTTTCTGTTCTTGGTGGTGCTGAGTTGGAGTATGCGAGTACTCGGCGGCTGGCGCGGGCGGGTGTGGCTTGCCGGTACCGGGCTGGCAGCTTTCTGCCTGTTCTGTCCGTCGCAATGGCATAACTTCGTTTGGGGCTTTGAGCCGTGTTTCGTGCTCCCAGGCTTGTTTGTGACGCTGTCATTTGCCGGATTGCTGCGCTACTGGATCGATGCGGAGCGGCAACCTGGGAAGCCGTCTGCGTGGAGATTTATTGCGCTTTCGATCGCTGCCGCGCTGGGAGCGACCCTTTCGTTGGCAAACGGAAACCTTGTTTGGCCACTGCTGGTGGTGGCAGCGCTATTCCTTGGATTGCGCCGCTCAGTGGTGCTGAGTTTCGCTGCCACGGGAGCTGTCACCATCGCGCTCTATCTGCATCACTACGTCAGCCGCCAGGCCGAGGCAAACGCGGGGTCATTCAGAGGAGATCCGCTCAGGTTTCTGCAGTTTGTAGCCGTGTACCTGGGAAGTGTTTGGGCACATGCAAGTCCGGTCCTGGCGGGCATATTTGGGGTAGCGGGTGCGGGAGCCGCTTGCGCCGTCGTCCTGCGCTCGCGTCTGTATATACGCACCAGGCAGGCATTCGCTATTCAACTCGTTCTCACGTTGCTGTTTTGCCTTGGCACGGCCTTCGCCACCGCCCTGGGAAGATCTAACTTCGGGCTGAGCTACGCGTTTTCCTCGCGATACCAGACCGTGGTGCTGCTCTTCTGGTGCTGTCTCGGCCTGATGCTACTGGGGCGCGTCGCGGCAATTAAGCGAACCCGAGTTCCTTTCATGGTTGTACAGATTTGCCTGCTCGCCATCATGGCGCGCGGAGCATATCTGGCGCAGTACCCGATCCGAGAGGCGCGAAGACATGGGTTTCAACTCCGCGTGGTATCCATGGCGCTCTTCACCGCGACGAATGACTGGAGACAGTTTTATTTTGGGGTGGGCGTGAAACCTGACTACCTGATGAGAGATGTGCCCTACCTGCAAGGGAACCACCTGTCGATTTACTACGGCGATGCTTATTCCCAACTAGGCAGACCTCTGGACGCGGTCTTTCACCAGGCTTCGCCGGACGAGTGCGCGGGCGCAGTGGAGTCTACTACGCCGATGGAGGGGTTGTTGGGAATGCGGGCACTTCGAATCACCGGCTGGGCCTGGGACTATAAACACGAGCAGCCACCGGCGGAGGTCATCGCCACCAGCGACGGCATTATCAATGGCCTGGCTGCGGTAGGCGACTGGCGCCCGGCGATTAAGGCGGCCAATCCACAGATTACGAGTAGTTATACAGGTTATGTTGGTTATGTTAGAGACGTAAACCCGCACATGGCAGTGAAGATATATGCCATTCTGCCCGGTAGCCAGCCATCAGCCTGCTATATAGCCAACAACACGGCCTTAGGATTCTGAGCCAGTTATCTCGATGCGAATCCGATGCCGACAATCACGGCTGCAGTGATCAGGCTGGTGCGATCACGCAGCGCAAAAATGATTGGATCGGAGTGCATTCTGCCCCTGCCGGCAATTATCCAGATTCTCCCAAACCAGTACAGCAAGACCGGACATATTAGCCGCAGCATTTCCGCGTGCCTATAGAGAAGCGTAACTTCGGGGCTTCGAAGATATAAGACAAGAACCAAGACCGAAATCACCATCGAGCTTAAACCCAGCGCTTGTACGGTGCTTTTGTCAACTCGCTCGTAGCCGCGGCGGCTCGTTAATTCTCCCGTTTCCGGTAGGGCCTGCAACTCAGCGTAGCGTTTGACCGCGGCCAGACCCAGGAAGCAGAACATCGCAAAACCAGCAGTCCATTCTGAAATGGGAATACCAGTCGCTGCTCCCCCAGCAAATACACGGACTGTATAGAGTCCAGCCAGAGTACAGATGTCTAAGATAACTTTTGTCTTCAGATAGAGTGAATAAAGGACGGTGGACAATAGATATACCGCTAACATGACGCCGAAAGACAGCGGAAGCTTAACAGCAAGGAAGATGGAAGCAGCAAGGAGAGCGGCGGCCAGCATCATAGCCGTCCTGGTGGTTACTGTACCGGCTGCCAGGGGCCGTAATTTCTTGTGCGCGTGTTTCCTGTCAGATTGCACGTCGAGGAAATCGTTAAAGATATATGTCGCGGATGCGGTCAGGCAGAAGCAGAGGGTCGCAAGCAGTGCTTTGCTGGCGATGGCTCGATCGCTCCAGGTGTGCGACAGAAGTACCGGCAACAACACCAGAATGTTCTTCGACCACTGGTATGGCCGCAGCAGGAAAAAAAGAGGCGCGACGGTCTGGCGACCCTTCTGCGGAGGCGGATGTCCGGTAATCGATCTCGGGTCAGAAGCAGTGCTCGGCATCACAATTACAATCCGTACGCATGATTCCAGCTGCAAGCATTTAGTCAGTCATAAGGAGAGCCAGGACGAAGGCATGTTCATCCGCAGTCGTCCCGGCAACCGGCCGCGATCGCAGAGTGCAAACCCGGATTGTAACCAAACATCCATCCGTGGGAGTGTCAATCAGGTTAAATCGTGCCGCTGGCGAATGCAAGGTGGGCGATGTGCGTGGCTATGCCGTTGGTGTAAAGTTCTTGGCATCGTAGAGGAACAGGGAACCGTGGTCTGACAATGGAGTCAATGAAGCCCGCGCGAATACCGAATCTTATTCTGGGAACCGGCCCCACGGCGGTTGCCGCAGCCTATGCGTTTCGACGCCTCGGAGTGCCTTTTGAAGTCTTGGACGTCGCCTACGACCTGGAGCCTGAAAGAGATGCGATGGTGGAAACGCTCGCGGCGACTGAGCCGGCAGATTGGCCGCCCAGCTATGTCGAGGCTTTGTTTCCGCCACCAGTAACTTCTGCGCAAGGCGTTGAAAAGCGATTCACCTTCGGTTCCAACTTTCCTTATGAGCGGCCGCAGTGTCTCTCTTGCATTACAACCCAATGCAAGATCGATCTGTCTCATGGTCTGGGGGGCTTCGGCAATGTTTGGGGCGCCGCCATGCTCCCTTATACGGATCAGGACTTGGGCGATTGGCCTATTTCCTCCGCCGATCTGGCCGACTCGTACAGGAATCTGTCGCACTTTGTGCCGATGAGCGGTGAATTGGATCATTTGGACGAGACATTCCCCTTATATCGTGACCAAACAACTGCACTTACAAAGTCAGAACAAACCGAGACCTTACTTAGATTTCTAACTAAGAAAGGTTCTGCATTGCGAGGCCAGGGTATAGCCTTTGGCCGCGCGCGGGTCGCGGTAGATTCGTCTCGTGGATCTTCTACTTGCCGTTACTGCGGCTATTGTCTTGACGGCTGTCCGTATGGCTCTATATTTAATCCCCGTCTGCTATGGAAGAAACTCGAACAGGAAGGAATAAAGATCCACAAGGGCTTTTACGCGATCGAATTTGAGGAAGAACCGGAGGGGGTAACCCTGTCTGCTGTGGACGTAAGAGATGGCTCATTGAGGAAGTTGCGCGCGGGGCGACTCTTCGTCGGTATGGGAACCATTTCCACGACCCGCCTTATTGCCAGGTCCATAAAGATATTCGATAAGCCAGTTCGTATCTTGGATAGTCAGTACTTTTTCTTTCCTTTCTTGTCTTATCGCAAGGCCAAAGATTCGAGTGTGCGCTTTACCTTAGCCGAAATATTCCTTGAGGCACTTAGACCGGAAATCAGCGACTACTATGTACATTATCAAGTGTATGGTGTGAATGACATATTCCGGCAAACCATAAAGTCGACACTACCTTCTCTCTTTCGGAGCCGATTTTTTCTCGATAACGTCGAAGGCCGTTTCTATCTGTTTCAAGGTTTCCTTCATTCGTCTGATTCGGGCTACTTGGAGCTGACCGTGAATTCGACTCAAGTGAACAGGGACGAGATACACGTGCGAGGAGTAACCAACCCGGCTTCAATGCGCGTAGCGAAGCGATCTCAAGCTGTGTTGCGCAGAAACCTGGCAGGATTTGGCGTCATTCCGCCGCTCAACCTTACTATGGTCGCTCTGGGGAGAAGCTTTCATGCCGGGGCCAGTTTTCCGATGGGCAAGCAGAACACCCTGTATGGCTCAGACCTGCTTGGCCGGCCGGCCGGACTTAGCCGAATTCATATTCTGGACGCGAGCAGTTTCCCGAGTATTCCGGCTACGACTATTGCTTACACGGCCATGGCGAATGCGGACAGGGCGATTAACGAGACGTTCAGGAACGGATATCTGTGACATGCGGAGTCTTCTCATCGTCAACGGCTTTATTTCTGAGGGGAAAGCGCAATGATTCCTCGCGTATGGATTGTCGGCGTTGCCACATTTTGTCTGGTGTTCGGCTGCGTCGCCGCAGCCTGGCAGTCGCCGCCGGCCAAGCCGCCGGCTAAGGCTGACTCTGATGCGGTCAGCATTACCGATGAAGACAAGGGCAAAGATGTCGATCTTACATCTGGCGGCACGCTGATCGTGAAGCTCAAGAGCAATCCTTCGACGGGATACAGTTGGGCGGTTGCGGGCGATCCTTCGCCGTTGAAGCTGGAGAAAACTTCTTATCGAAAGAATACGGCATCGTCGAAAGTGGTTGGCGCTCCCGGGGTGCAGGTCTTTCGCTTCGACGCCAGTTCTGCTGGGATAGCGACGCTCCAAATCATCTACCACCGGTCTTGGGAATATAACGTGGCGCCGGCGAAGACGTTCGGCGTCAGGGTGAATGTTCGCTAGTCAGATTTGGAGGAGCGTGCGATCGGCTGTGCGATAAAATAAGCGAAAAACCCTCGAAATAGTTTCAACCTTGTTGCAACAATTCGCGCAAAGGATGTGAAAACCCAGGTTTGGGCGGGGTTTTCCAGCTTCCCCAAAATGTTCAGATGTCACAAGCAGGTGTGACATTGGTCGTTGCCCGGGAGCGGGGAGGGTTTAGAATGGAGTTGGAATTGAAAATGATTTTCAACTTCATATTCGGCGGTGCTAAGAAAGAACGCCACACCCAAGCCAGCGCCCTGGCGGATTTGCGGGTCGGGGAGAGTGCAATTCTCTCCGAGTTAGAGTTGTCTCCGCCCATTGCCGAGCACCTGATGAACCTGGGATTTGTTCCCGGCCTGGTGGTGAAGGTGCTGCGCAGCGGCCCTGGTGGCGATCCCCGGGTGTATCGGGTGGACGGTGCCGAAGTGGCCATGCGCCGCGATCTCTCCCGTCACATTCATGTGGAGTTGCTGGGCGCGCCGTCGTTCGGAGATTAATTGATGGGAGCTTCGACGGTCAGCTGTCACGCGGCGGCGCCCCTGCGGGATGAAGCTCCAGGCTCCGCGTACCGCACCATTGCAGTTATCGGACCTCCCAATTCCGGCAAGACCACGCTGTTTAACCGCCTCACCAAGCTTCGCCAGAAAGTGGGCAACTTTCCCGGCGTTACTGTCGAACATCACACCGGCTACCTGCGCGACGGCAACGGGGAAGAGATCGCACTGATCGATCTCCCCGGTGTCTACAGCCTTACGCCGAAATCCGAAGACGAAAAAGTAGCCATTGATGTTTTGACCGGGCAGATGCATGGAATGGCTCGTCCGGATGCGGTCATCGTGGTGCTGAATTCGACGAATCTGCACACCCACCTGGTGCTGGCGGCACGGGTGATCGCACTGGGTATTCCGACGCTGGTACTGCTGAATATGGCCGACGAGTTGCGCAAGCAGGGCGGCCATGTCGATGTGCTTTCGCTGGCTCGAGAGCTGGGAACTCCGGTGGCGTTGATCAGCGCTACCACTGGCGAGGGCATGATCGCGGTACAGAATTTTTTGTCGTCCGCCGCGGTCACTCCCGAACCGCTGGAACTGCCGGTAGTGGGAAGCGCGCGCGGCTATCGCGAGTGGGCGGTTCGCGTAGGGACCAACGCGGGATACCGCCGTCCGGCCACGCCAGTGTGGACGGCCCGGCTGGACGCGATTTTTCTGCATCGCGTCTGGGGACCGATTATTTTCGCGCTGGTCGTGATTGGTGTCTTTCAGAGCATCTTCGCTCTGGGCCAGCCGCTTTCGAACTTGCTACAGAAATTTCTCGACACCACGGGAACACAGCTTGGCGCTCACCTGCCGGCGGGGATGTTCCAGTCGCTCATCATCAACGGCGTGTGGAAAGGCACTGGGTCGGTGCTCGTTTTTCTGCCGCAGATTTTGCTGCTCTTTCTCGTAATCGGCATTCTGGAAGATTCGGGATATTTGTCGCGCGCAGCAGTGATCGCCGACCGCACCATGTCACGCGTGGGTCTAAACGGGAAGAGTTTTATCCCGCTGCTGTCTGCTTACGCCTGCGCCGTGCCGGCCATCATGGCAACCCGTACCATCGAGAGCAAACGGGACCGCATCGCCACCATTCTGATAGCGCCGTTTATGACGTGCTCCGCGCGTCTGCCGGTGTACACCATGGTAATTGCGGCGTTTCTGCCGGCACGTCCGCTGCTGGGCGTGTTTCTGGGCACGCGCGCGACGGCCATGCTGGGTTTGTACGTTCTGGGATTTCTGATGGCCGTGCTTACCGCCCGGCTACTGAAGTCAACCATCCTCAAGAGCAAGGACGCCCCGTTTATCCTGGAGATGCCACCCTATCGCTGGCCGATGCCGGCATCGCTGGCGCTGCGCGTCGTCGATCGCGGCAAAGCATTTCTGTACCGCGCGGGGACGGTGATCATGCTGGTTTCGCTGCTGCTGTGGGCGGCTACCAACTTCCCCATGCATCACGGCCAGCCACCTGAGATTCAGAACAGCGTCGTGGCTCAGCTGGGACATGCGATTGAGCCGGTAATTCGGCCGTTAGGCTTCGACTGGAAGATTGGCGTCGGCCTGCTGACCTCGCTGGCGGCGCGCGAAGTCATCATCGCTACCCTGGGCACGCTGAATGGAATCGATCCGCAATCGCATGCCACCGGCTTGCAAGCCGCGCTGCGGCAAGAACTGACGCCCGCGGGCGCAGTGGCCTTGCTGATCTTCTTTGCCTTCGCCATGCAGTGCATGTCGACTATTGCGGTGGTCCGCCGCGAAACCAACGGCTGGAAGTGGCCCATCCTGCAATTCACCTACATGACGGTCGTGGCCTACGTGGCTGCCTTCGCCGCCTACCGCATCGTCGGACATTTCGTCCACTGAAATCAGCCGACGAGTTCCTTTACCATCCCAGGCAACACTTCTCCCGCCTTGCCCAGGACTACAGCGTCAAAGAATGCACGATTCGCCGGTTCCTCGGGGCCGACGTAAATGGCAGTCGCCCGGTTCATGCGAGCCATACGCACAAAACTGGCGGCGGGCTCGACTACGCCTGAAGTTCCTACGGTGAGCAACATCGTGCAGATTCGGAGTTGCTCGAAGATGCGATCCATTGAGTAAGGGACCTCGCCGAACCAGCACACGTGCGGCCGCATCATCGCTCCGCATTGCGGGCACGTGGGAATCTCGGCCCGCTGCATGTACAGACGTTCATCGTCAAAAGGTTTGGTGCGGCAGCTCTCTCGCGAGCAGCGGGTTTGCATCAGGCGGCCATGCATGTGCACGATGCGCTGGGAGCCAGCCTGCTCATGCAGGGAGTCGACATTTTGGGTGCAGAGGAAGAAGCGTTCGCCCAACGCCTCCTCCAGCTTAGCCAGCGCGGAGTGGGCCGCGTTGGCCATAACAGTTGCGTGTCGTTTACGCCGCTCCGAGTAGAACTGCCAGACCATCTCCGGATTGGCGCGGAAAGCCTCCGGCGTCGCCACATCCTGCACGCGGGAGCCGCGCCACAGTCCATCGGCGCCGCGAAACGTAGGCAATCCGCTCTCAGCGCTTACGCCGGCACCGGTAAGCACGAAAACACGATCGGACGGCGACAGCGCCCGAATCATTCCGGCCTCCGTCGGGATGCGCAGGCCACACGGGCTGGAGGAATTACGGCACAGAGGCTCTGCTCAGCGAACACTTGGACACTATATACTGAAAGGTGCGGCGACCATCGTCGCCGTTCACGTGGCGAGCGCATCCGCCCGGCCGGTACGGAATCTATAACTATTAGCGTGTCTGGCAACGCCTTATCTTTCCCTGAAGGGCCGGGCGGAGCCGAGGAGCTATCGATTCTTGTCTACTGTGATGATGAACGTTGACACCGAGAAACAGGAGCGCGTTCTGGACGTGTTCCGGCGCTGGGGGTATCTTCAGGCCAATCTCGATCCTCTGGGGCACTTTGCTCCCCAGGCCCATCCCGACTTGGACATCTTGGGCGATGTGGCCGATGCAGCACGACGTGTGTACAGTGGCAGTATCGGCGTGGAGTTCATGCACATCGCCGATCCGGAGCGCCGGCAGTGGATCCAGGAACGCATGGAGTCCGAGCAGGGGGAGAAGCTGAACCGCTCACGCATTCTGGATGAGCTGGTGCGGGCTGACATCTTTGAGCAGACCATCCACTCCCGCTACATCGGAACCAAACGCTACTCGCTGGAAGGGAACACCGCGCTGATTCCCTTACTGGACGAGATTTTGAACTCGGCGACGGGATATGGAGCCGAGCAGGCGGTGCTCGCGATGAGCCACCGCGGACGCCTGAACGTCATCATCAACATCGTGAGCCGTCCGGCAGCAGAGATTTTCGCCGGTTTTGAGGACGTCGATCCGCGCAGCGTTCTGGGTGGCGGCGACGTCAAGTACCACATCGGTGCGACCGGCATTTACACGGGAGTAAGTGGGCGCCCGGTGCGCATTCACATGGTCTCCAATCCCAGCCATCTGGAAGCGGTTGACCCGGTGGCGCTGGGCCGGGCACGCGCCAAGCAGACACGCCTGGGTCGCGAGGGAAAAAATCGCGTACTCCCGATTTTGATGCACGGGGACTCCGCCTTTGCAGGGCAGGGAATCACGGCGGAGACGTTGAACCTCGCCAACCTGCGTGGCTATACGGTTGGCGGAACGGTGCATATCATTGTCAACAACCTGATCGGGTTTACCACCAATCCCAGCGATGCCTATTCCGGACGATTCTCTTCGGACCTGGCGAAACGCCTGCCGATACCAATCTTCCACGTCAACGGCGAAGATGTTGACGCCGTGGTACGTGCCGGCCGAATGGCCTTGGAATATCGCTACGAGTTTGGCAGTGATGTGCTGGTGGACCTGATAGGCTTTCGCCGGCACGGTCACTCGGAGGTGGACGACCCCACCATCACGCAGCCGATCCTGTATCGCAAAATCAAGGACCATCCCATGCTCTACCAGATCTACGCCAAGAACGTAGGTCTGGATGCGCAGCCTTACGTGGAGAAGTTCCAGGCTGAGCTTGATGCCGCGGAAAAAGCGGGCAAGAGCATGGTGAAGAAGCCGGCGATGCGGCAGATGCCGAGCTACTGGGCCCCGTACCACGGTGGCCCCTACAAGCCTGAGTACGAAGTTGACACCGGACTGTCGGCGGAGCAGCTGCACCAAGTCACGGATGGGCTGGTGAAATATCCCGAGGATTTCCATATTCATCCCAAGGTGCAGAAACTGCTGGAGCAGCGCCGCGAGATGGGCTATGGCAATCGTGCCGTGGATTTTGGAATGGCGGAGGCGCTGGCCTTGGGATCGCTGGCGCTGGAGGGAACGCCGATTCGGTTTAGCGGACAGGACACGCGGCGCGGCACCTTCAACCAGCGGCACTCGGTCCTGATCGACATAATTGACGAGAAGGAGTACGTGCCCCTTTGCCACCTGGGGCCCGGTCAGGCGCGCGTGGAAATTTACAATTCGGAGTTGTCGGAGGCCGGCGTCCTGGGTTTCGAGTACGGGTTTGCGCGCGACTATCCCGAGGCGCTGGTAGCGTGGGAAGCGCAATTCGGCGATTTTGCCAATGGCGCGCAGATCATCATCGACCAGTTCATCGCCTCCGGCGAAGACAAGTGGGACTTGCTTACCGGGCTGGTGATGCTGCTGCCGCACGGGCACGAAGGCCAGGGGCCGGAGCACTCCAGTGCCCGCATCGAGCGCTATCTCCAGCTCTGCGCACGTGACAACATGCAGATCTGCCAGCCCTCCACGGCGGGGCAATACTTCCATTTACTGCGGCGGCAGGCGCTGCGCAAATGGCGCAAGCCACTCATCTGCTTCACACCGAAGAGCATGTTGCGGCATCCCGAAGCATCGTCGCCGCTGGCCGAATTGGAGCGGCCGCGGTTCCTGAACATCATCCCCGACGAGACAGCGCTGGACGCAAGACGTGTGCTGCTGTGCACCGGCAAGATTGGCCAGGAACTGCGGATGGAACGCAGGAAGTTGAAGTATCCTGGGCCGGCAATTGTCTCTTTGGAGCAGATGTATCCGTTCCCCGAGACGGAAGCTAAAGAAGTCCTGGGACTCTATAGGAACGCCATAGAGTTTATCTGGGTGCAGGAAGAGCCGGCGAACATGGGCGCGCTGTCATTCGTAACGCCGCGGCTGAAGCGGATATTGGGCTCCAAGCTGCGCAGCATCAAGCGAGCACCGAACTCGACGCCTGCTACGGGATCGGCAAAGGCACATGAACTCGAACAGAAGACGCTGATCACATTGGCGCTGGGCAAGGGAGAATAGGCGGGACAAGGCCTAAGGTTGGCACACCGGAATGTCGGTCTGCGCGAAGTTGTTTCCTTTGGCCAGCAGCGGCTCTCCTGTCGTTTTCGCGAGCGCATACACAAAACAGTCCCCGAAATTGAGTGCAGCGCGGTGCCGCCCCTTGCCGAACCTCCGCCAGGCCATCCTGGCGGCTTCTACTTGTTCGCGATCCACACTGACGACGTTGATTTCGGCCTCGCTGAGAAACAGGTCAAAATCTCTGCCGGCGATCTCCCCAAATGACGCCTCAACAACTGTGCTTGTCTCCAGCACGCTGGCGGCTGACATCAAGCGCGAGTCGGCGCCGTAAATGAGTTCGAGGAAATGCTCTTGCTCTGGTTCCCGAAACAAAATCGCGACCACTGCTGATGTGTCGATAACCATCAGCTGGGCAGTCCGTTCTCGTCGTATCCGAGGATCTCGTCCGGCGTCCTGTTGTCAAGTCTGGGAAGCGCCGCGACTCGATTGGCAATCTCCAGAAGCCTCTCGATCCGCACCGGAGCCCGTTGCTTCCGCTGTAATCGTTCCAGACGTTCTCGCAGCGCTTGCTCGATTGCACCCGTAAGCGATTCGCCGGTTTGCTCCGCGACTAACCGGGCGAGGCGCTCGGCCTCCTGATTCTTGATACTCAGTGCCATGACACAGTGATTATAGCATTCTATACTTCAGTATAGATATATAGACCAATGATGTAGCTTCTACATGCCAAACTGTTTTCTCATGTAGCTTTTACCTGCTCCAGCGTTTCTCTCAGAATCTGGGCCGAGTGCTTGAGTTTTTGATCCTCTTCGGTGCTGAGCTGCATATGTAGCACTTTCTGTATTCCGCCGCGATTGACGATTGATGGCAGGCTCAGGCAGAGGTCAGAGATCCCGTACGCGCCGCTCACCAGGCTGGACACCGATAGCACGGTGTTCTGATCGCGCAGAATGGCCTCGATAATCCGCATCAGTCCCGCTGCAACTGCGAAATATGTTGCCTGCTTGCGTGCGATGATTTGGTAGGCCGCGTCGCGTGTCTGCTCGAAAATGGCATGCAAGGCCTTCCAGTCGCACGTCCGGCCTTGGGCGGCGCAGAATTCCTCCAGTCGCATGCCCGCGATGTTCGCCAGCGACCATACCGGAACTTCGCTGTCGCCATGTTCTCCGATGATGAAGGCGTGCACACTTCGTGGATCGACTCCGAAATGCTGGCTCAACATGTATCGAAAGCGGGCGGTGTCGAGAATGGTACCGGAGCCGATCACATGCTGTGCGGGGAGGCCGGATAGGCGCAAGGAAGTTTGAGTCAGCACGTCGACCGGATTGGTGGCAATCAGCAGGATGCAATCGCGATTGTGCTCCACCACGCGGGGCACGACTTCCGCGAAGATATTGGCATTGCGTTGCAGCAGATCGAGGCGCGTTTCCCCTGGCTTCTGGGCAGCGCCGGCAGCGATCACGACCACGGTTGCACTGGCACAGTCCTCGTAGGTCCCGGCCCAGATGCGCGTCGGATGTGCGAAGGGTATGGCATGATTCAAGTCCATGGCCTCGCCTTCGGCCTTGGCATGGTTCTTATCGATAAGCACAATTTCCGCCGCCAGCCCACTGAGTAGGAGGGTGTAGCCCAACGTGGCTCCGACGTTGCCCAAGCCCACTACGACGACACGGGTGGGCGCATTCTTGTCCATTGCTGCTCCCTGGTTGAGTGAACTAGCGCTCGCAAGCTGCGCTGGTTGGATGCGGGAAAAAACCGCAGGAATCAGCTTTGGGCCGAAACCGCGGAAACCCTCGCCCATCCAATTCGGAACCAAACTCCGTCGCCGTCCCACCTTGGTGCATCATACCGGCATCAGTGGGCTTTTTCTCTTGACCTGCGTTGCCGTATTTCCTATGCTGGCACTCGACTGATTGATGGCAGATTCGGGCAAAAGCAAGCGGGTACTTGCTCGGTTCCGTCAGGGAAGTGCCACAAAGCACGTGAGTTTTACCGCGAATCAAGTTAGGCATGTTACGTCTTGAAGCGCGCGGTTGCAGTCGGACGCTGGATTTGAACAGATAACCTCTCTCGTTGAGGAAGGCGAAGCTTTGTCTCTTGCAGGTGATTGCTCCACGGCCATGCAGAAGTTTTCTCCCGGCTGGAGCTCCCAGGTTTCACCGCCGGACCAGCCTGCCAAATGGTTCGCGGCTTATACCACGCCCCGCCATGAAAAGGTGGTGGCCCGCCATTTACAATCCCGCCACATCGAATCATTCCTGCCGTTGTATAGTTCGGTTCGGCGATGGAAGAACGGTTGCCGCGTGGCCGTCGAACAACCGCTGTTTCCCAGCTACCTTTTCGTTCATATTCCCCGGCGCGAAGCGGTCAAGGTATTGCAGATTCCCGGCGTCGTTTCTCTGGTCAGCGCGGGACGCGAGCCGGCCGCTCTTCCCAGCTCCGAAATTGAATCGTTGCGCTCCAGTCTGCCGCTTCGCCATTTTGAACCTCATCCATACTTGGTCGTCGGTGAGAAGGTGCGCATTACCGCAGGCTCTCTGGAAGGCATGATCGGGGTGCTGGTCCGCAGGAAGAACGATTGCCGGGTGGTGCTCACGCTGGAGCTGATTATGCAGAGCGTTGCCGTGGAAATCGGTATCGAAGAGATCGAACCCGTCAAACAGTAATGCCCTTTCTTAAGGTTCAATCCACGCTAGAGGATTTCAGGGTGTGAAAAAGGCAGCGGCGAGAAGTGTTACCGAGGTACGGATTGTGGAGGCGGCGGTGCAGCTGTTCTCCCGCCAGGGATATAAAGGTACAAGCACACGGGAGATTGCACACTTGGCGGGGGTGAATGAAGCGACCCTGTTCCGCTACTTTGCTCGGAAGACCGGTCTTTTTTGGGCCGCAGCCGAATCCAGATTGATCCGCCTGAAGCTGGGTCGCGAGCTGCAGAACGGGCTGGCAACGGACCTGGAGCCGGAAGTGGTTGTTCCCATGTTGGCGGAGTTTGTGGTCAACATGGTGGCGCAGTATCCTGAGTTGATGCGCCTGGTCTACGTCGCCGGCTTTGAGCTGCCGGGAGCCGATAGCATGTTTCGCGAGCATCTGGGACCTATCTTTGATGCCGTCAACGCCTACTTCGGCAGGTGTGCTGCGCGAGGCGCGATCGGCAACCTGGAGCCCACATTCGCCACCCTTGGCCTGGCTGGGGCGGTCAGCGCGCATTGCAATCTGCACCAGCTGTTTACCGGGCAGGACCTGCCATGGGACATCGAAACCCTGGCTCCCGCCTATGCCCAGTTCTGGTTGAACGCCCTGCGACAGGTGCCGACTTCGGTCGACCGCGGCAATCCCGGCTAACCGCGCGCAGACGATGCGGACCGGGTGCGATGATTGATTTCACTTTCTAAGCTGCAAGATTTACTTATCTATGAGAAGAGATTCTGGAGCAGGACCTTGAGATCTTCTTTGAGCAATAGCAGGAAAGAGAATTCCCCGGTAAGGGTTACTCCCGAAAGCCGCCGCCTCCGGCGCAGAATGCTGCTGACTGTGCTGGCGCTGGCGGCTACGGCAGTTAGCGCACCCAGCTACTTGGGCGCCCAGGCTGACAGCAAATCCTCTAGTCCGTTCTCTGCGCAACCCCTGGCCCAGCAACAGACTAGCGGGACGCCGGAGGGAGTACCGGGCGCGGCTCCCACCGTCGTGTTGGACGATACCCGGAAACCTGCGCCAACCACGGCACCAGCGCCGGGGGAACCAGCGCCCAAGACTGGAACCAGGACAGCTGAACTCACCGACTTCCAGAAGTTAGTTGCCACTTCGCTGGGCCAGACGCTGCCCATCTACGGAGAAAACTTGTTCGAGAACGTCCCCACGACGTTTGCTCCCGTGGACCGCGTACCCGTGACCGCCGATTACGCGCTCGGACCAGGCGATGAGTTGTTGATTCGCGCCTGGGGCCAGATTGATCTCGACATCCACAGCAGGGTTGACCGTAATGGGTCGATTTATATCCCGAAGGTGGGGAACTTGACGGTTGCCGGCCTGCGCTACAACCAGCTCCAGGACTTCTTGAAGTCCCATATCGGACGCATCTATCAGAATTTCGATCTCAACGTCACTATGGGCGAACTCCGCTCGATTGATGTTTTCGTCGTGGGTCAGGCCAGGCGTCCGGGCCGTTACACCGTCAGTTCGCTGAGCACCCTGGCCAATGCGGTGTTCGCTTCCGGAGGCCCGTCGCCCAGCGGATCTATGCGGCACATCCAGTTGAAACGCGGTTCCACGGTCATCGCCGACTTCGATTTGTATGACCTGCTCCTTAAGGGCGACAAGAGCAAGGACGTGCTCCTGCAACCGGAAGACGTGGTCTACTTCGCCCCCATCGGCGCGCAGGTTGCGATGGGTGGACAGGTGAACAATCCCGCGATCTATGAGCTCAAGACCGAAGCCAGCTTGGGAGATGTTCTGCAACTGGCCGGGGGACTGGGCACCACCGCCTATGGCGGCAAGGTCTACGTCGAACAAATCAAGGACCGGCAGGACCGGAGCATCGAGGAAATCAAGCTGGATGCCGCTGGACTGGCTCTTCCCCTGAAGGACGGGGACGTGCTGAACTTCAACCCCATCTCACCCCGCTTCGTGAACTCCGTGACCCTGCGCGGCAACGTCGCCTCTCCGGGACGTTATCCCTGGTACGAAGGGATGCGGATCGCCGATTTGATTCCCAATCGCGAGTTTCTGATTACCCGCGAGTACTGGAGCCAGCAGAACGCCATCAACCTCCAGATGCAGGAGAGCGGAACCCGGCTCAGCGGAGAGCTGAACGATGTCAGGAGAAATGCTCCCGAGATTAATTGGGACTATGCTGTGGTGCAGAGGATGAGCAGTAAGGACCTGTCCACGGAGCTGGTCCCCTTCAATCTGGGAAAAGCAGTGCTGGAACACCAGGAGTCCAGCAATTTGCTCCTGCAACCCGGGGACATCGTCACCATCTTCTCGCAGGCCGATCTGCGCGTGCCCCGCGAGCAGCAAACCAAGCTGGTGCGGCTGGAGGGAGAGTTTGTCTCGGCCGGAATTTACCGGGCCCAACCGGCCCAGGGACTGCGCCAGTTGGTGGCCCAAGCTGGAGGTCTGGCGCCCTCGGCCTATCTTTACGCGGCAGTTTTCACCCGCGAGTCCACCCGCATCCAGCAGCAGGAACGCCTGGATATGGTGATTGCGCAAATGGAACGAGACCTGGCCCGGCAGGCGGCACAGTCGTCACAAAACGCCCGTACCGCGGATGAAGCCAATGCCGCCCGCGCGGCGCTGGAGGCGCAACGCTCCAGTCTCGACAAGCTGCGCCAGTTGAAGGCGGATGGCAGGATCGTGCTGAGCCTGCATCCCGACGACCTGAGCGTGGATGCTATCCCCGACATTCCTCTGGAGGACGGCGATCAGTTCTACATCCCCAGCCGCCCCATCGTGGTGAGCGTGGTGGGTGACGTCTATAACCAGGGATCGTTCATCCAGCATCCGGGAAAGACGGTGTCGGGTTACTTGCGCGATGCCGGAGGCCCGACGCGCAATGCTGACAAAGGCAGGATCTTCGTGGTTCGCGCCAATGGCGCGGTGGTAAGCAAGGATGCTGCTTCCGGCTTCTGGTCGGGCGGCTTCGAAAGCATGGTGATGATGCCGGGAGATTCGGTGATCGTTCCCGAGCAGTTGAATCCGGGTGCGGCCCTCAGGAACTTCAAGGACTGGTCGCAGATTCTCTTCAATTTCGGATTGGCGGCTGCCGCAGTCAAGGTGCTGACTCCGTAGTTCAGAACAGGCGGCGGGGCCTGCCCGCTGGAAACCAGCGAACCCAAGTTGGAAAGGAGCGTATGCGCGAGGGTCCACAAACTTCCGAGCTGCATCCCGGCAGCGACCCCCTGAACGATGCCGTTGTGGTGCCGCAACTGGAGGCAGAGAATGGCGGCGGCAACCACATCGACATGATCGAGTTGCTCCTCATTCTCTCCCGGAAGAAGGCGGCGATCCTCAAGCTGACGCTGGCCGCGGTGGTGGTAGCGGTCGTTGTCTCCATGCTTCTTCCCAAGATGTACACGGCGACGTCGACCATCCTGCCGCCACAGCAAAGCCAGTCGGCGTTAACCGCCATGCTGGGGCAGCTGAGCTCGGTGGCGGGGCTGAATGAGTCGGACCTGGGACTGAAGAATCCTGCCGACCTGTTTATTGCCATGTTGAAGAGCCGTACGATTGAGGACCGCTTGATCGATCGTTTCGATCTGCGCAAGGTGTACTGGGTGAAGCGCTACCAGGACGCTCGTAAGGAGCTGGAGAGCCGCAGCTACATTGTGGCGGAACGGGAAGGCTTGATCTCGGTCAGCGTTGCCGACCGCGATCCCCAGCGGGCTGCCGACCTGGCCAACGGCTACGTGGAACAACTGCATGAGATGAATTCGGAGTTGGCAGTTTCCGAAGCCGCCCAGCGCCGCGTCTTCTATCAGCAAGAACTCGATGCCGAACGCGAACAGTTGTCCCTCTCCGAGCTGGCGCTGAAGCAAGCGCAGGAGAAAAGCGGACTGCTCCAGCCCGACGCCCAGGCCCGGGCCATCATCCAGAGCGTGGCCGACATACGGGCCCAGGTTGCCCAGCATGAAGTCCAACTCCAGGCCATGCGTACCTATGCCACGGCCGGAAACCCCGACTTGCGGCGGGCGGAGCAGGAGTTGGCCGGCTTGCGTGCGGAGTTGGCCAAGCTGGAGCGAAATACCGGCGAGGTTGGCAACGGCAATCTGGAGGTGCCAACCCGGCAGCTGCCGCAAGCGGAGCTGGAATATATCCGGCGGGCCCGTGACCTCAAGTATCACGAAGCCTTCTACGACTTTCTCAACAAGCAATTAGAAGCCGCCCGGCTCGACGAAGCCAAGGACGCGGTCGTGGTCCAGGTGGTGGACAAGGCTGTTGTGCCCGAGAGGAAATCGAGTCCGCGCCGCACGCTGATTGTGCTGGTGACGGCGATCGCGGCTTTCCTCGTGTCTTGCCTGGCGGTATTGCTGGCGGAAATTATTCGTCGTAAAGAGCAGAACCCGCTGGATAGGGCGCGTCTGGCGCTGCTGCGCCGCTCGCTGAAGTCTTCCTCCCTATGAACCCGCTGGCCCCAGGCTTTTCTCAGAGGATGAAAGTTTTCCTGGCGACGCCGGCGGCAGCGGTCGAGGTCGCTGCCCTGTTTGCCGGGGTGGCCATCGCCTCGCTTGCCTTCGTCCTGGGCGGGCTGACCATCAGCCAAGCCGAAGTTCTGACCGCGCTGTTGCTGGTGACTTTGGTCGTCCTGGCGTGGAAACGCTTCGATCAGGGTCGGCATCCCTGCTTCCTGTTTCTCTCGACCCTCTTATTGTTGCAGGGTGGAAGATTGCTGACCTATTGCCTGGGGGGCGAGGCCGATCCGCTGCGGATACGCGGAGTTAGCCCTTACCCCTTCGATCTCACCCGGGATCAGGCAGGGACGGTTCTGTTGTGCCTGGCCCTGTCGGCCATCTGCATCTATGCCCCCTGCCGCTGGAACTATCGCCGCTTGGCGCCGCCCAGCGATGTTCCGGTCCGGCCATATCTACTTTATCTGTACCTGCTGTTCTGCGCCACACTCCCTATCCAGCTTTATAAGAACTACGAGTATTACCAATACATCCAGGGGCACGGCGGATATCTGCACTTCTGGGTGAACCACGGCGATATTGCCGCCAGCGTTCCCTTGTTTGTCCGCGCAGTCATTCTCATAAGCCTGCCCGCGTTTGTCGCTATTTTTGTCTTCGAGAAACGAAAAAAATATCTTTACCTGGCGACCGCAGCCTACCTCCTGACTTCCATCCCGACCCTGCTGCTGGGCATGCGGGGAGGTGTTTTCGCCATGGTTCTGACCTTGTGGTACGTCGCGGCGGTGAAATCCACCGGCAGGAGCCAAGTCCTTGCGGTTGCCGCGCTGGCCTTCGCGCTGCTCTTGGTAGGAGACGTGGTTCAGACCTTGCGGGAAGATACCGACACTACCCTCTCGGATTACGTTTTCGCTCCCGTGGAGTTCGTCCGCTTGCAGGGTAACTCGCTGGATGTTACATCCGTAGCCGTCAAGTATAAGGACCTACTGGCGCCGCACGCGCCTGCTTACCTTTGGAACGAATTGCAGGGAGCCTTCGTGCCCCGCGATCTGAGCGATTATGCTCCGGGCAAACTTCTGGGCTATGACGTGACCGTGCTGCTCAATCCGGCGGCGTTCTCCAGCGGGCTGGGGACCGCCGGCTCATATTTGGCCGAACTCTATCTCTTAGGCGGCCTCGGGGGAGTGGTCTTACTCTCGCTGTTGCTGGGAGGGGGTTTGCACCTGCTCCATTCTCTCAGCCGAAATGCACTGTCGTTGTTTGTCGTCGCACTGATTTTGCCGCTGGTTATCTTGATGCCAAGAGGGCAGTTGCTGGATTGGTTGTCCGAGCTCTTTCGGAGCGCCATTTCCATCGCAATTCTCATTTTCGGGTGGGTGCTATGGCTTACGCTAGTCTGGCTGAGACGGACCCCGCGTGCCGCTGCCGGACTGGACAGCGGGGCGAGCCATGGCTGACCCGACGGTGTCGTTAATTGTTGCCACCCTGAACCGCGTCGCCGAGCTGGAGCGGCTGCTGGCCAGCCTTGACGGCCAAACCTTTGCCGACTTCGAGGTCGTTATCGTTGACCAGAATCCGGATGATCGTTTGCGCAGCACCCTGGCGCAACATCCTGACCTGAGCCTGGTCCATCTCCGCTGTCCGCCGGGAGCTTCGCGGGCGCGCAATCTTGGTTTGCGCGCCGCGAAAGGTGAGATCATCGCCTTCCCCGATGACGACTGCTGGTACCCCGGTCAACTTCTGTCCAGCGTGGTGGAGTGGCTGCACGCCCATCCCGAGTTTGATGGCCTGTTTACCGGTGTGCGGACCGCAGATAACCGGCTGTTGGCGCCCAAGTTTCCGCCGCGCCCGGGCCCCTGCACCAAGAAAAGCGTTCTGCGGTGCGCCATGGCGGTGAACGCTTTCCTGCGCGCCACGGTGACGAAAGCCGTGGGGTTCTTCCGCGAGGACATTGGGCCCGGTACTTCATCGCCTTATCAGTCGGGCGAGGACCTCGACTACATCCTCCGCCCCTTAGAGACCGGCCTGCGCGTCTGGTATGAACCAGGGTTGACCGTACACCATCCCGACTTGAAGGCCAGGGAGCGACTCCGGCGAACGACATACTCCTATGCATTGGGGGTGGGGTACGTTTGGCGCATCCATGGTTTTTCGTGGTGGTGGTGCCTGGGGAACGTTGTGGTTCGCTCGCTTGGCGGGGCGGCGGTCAACCTGTGCCGCGGCGACGTTGGGGGGGGCTATCTCTACCTCCTGCGCGCCGCCGGCCAATTTCGGGGATACGCGTTCACTTCCGGGGATTGCGCGGGCTCGCCGCACAATGTCAGCCGATGATCGGTCAAAGCTGCGTTCGCCACACTGTCCGCAGCATTATCAATCTGGCGTCCGGGGAAATACCTGCGCGTTTGTGCGGCATTGCGACGCTACTGCTGCTGGCCCGCCGGTCCGGCGTGGTGATCGTCGGAGTTTATGCCCTGGCCCAGAGCATGGTGCAGTACTCCTACCCCTTCATCGACTTCGGCCTCCGGCATGTAGGAGCGCGGCTGATAGCCCGGTACCCGGAAGCGGGTCAGGAGATCGTGGGCCAGGTCCAAAGACGACGCATGCTGATGGGCGTCGCCATCACCCCATTTCTCCTGGCGTACGCATGGGTGACGAACCTATCTACCGATGCCAGGATCTTTCTCTTTCTGTTTTCCGCCATCAGTTGTCTGTACGCCCTGTCGCTGGAGTGGGCCGCCTGGGGGAAAGAGCAGCTTCGCCTGGTGGGATGGGGGAGGGTAATTGTTCCAGGCAGCGTGCTTTTCTTTCTGCTCCTGGGGGGCAAGAGCGAACACTTCCTGTGGTGGCTGGTACTGGGAAATGCGGCCGGTTACGCTCTTCAGGGCATCATGTTCTGGCAATGGTGGCGCAAGCACGGGCCAACCGGGGAGCTCGCCTTACCGCCGCCGGTAATTGGCGAGTCTTTAGCGTGGTCGCGCACCAGCATCATGGGGCTGGCTTGGCTGTGCAATCTGGCCTTCAACACGATTGACATGCTGATGCTGGGAGTCATGTCCAACCCCCAGCAAGTGGGACTTTATAGCGCCTCGTATCGCGTGATGAACCAGGTCTTGTTCACCTACTATCTGCTGACCCAGGTACTCTATCCCCAACTGGCGCGCCAGGGGCAGGGGCAGCGGCTGCGGATGCTGAGGCCGCAAATCCTGTTGACTCTGCTGGGAGCGGGCGCGGCGATTGCCGCTTTGCTGACGGCGGTGCGCCGGCCTTTGCTGCTGCTGTTGTTTGGCCGTCAGTTCCTGCCGGCGACATGCTTGCTCCTTCTGCTGGCCTGGGCCATTCCCCTGGATTTTTTGACTTCTTACTTGAGCAACGCCTATATCGCATGGGGCATGGAAAAGAAGATCCTGATCTGTACGGCGATAGCCGCGGGCTGCAACATTGTTTTGAACCTGTTCTCGATTCCGGTGTATGGCGCCACTGCGGCCGCCGTCAATACCCTCATCAGCTACGTAATTTTTCTGGCGGGCCTGGCCTTGGCCGGACGCTTCGCCAGGGAGCTCAAGGCCGGGGCTGAGCCCCTGCCCGAGCTGATCGCGTAGGCCCGGGTGCGGATACTCTACGACCATCAGGTCTTTTCCCTACAGGATGCCGGGGGCATGTCACGCTACTTCTATGAGCTGATGAAGTTCCTGATCACCGTTCCCGATGCCCAAACCGACTTGATGCTGGGCATCAGCGGCACGGTGTATCCGTTTGCCGATCTGGCATCTTCGCGGGCGCGGGTAACAGGTTTTCGCAGATGGCTGCCGCCGGGAACGCTGCGCTACGTCGCCAATGAGGTCTGGAGTAACCTGGCGGCGCCGCTGCACGGGAAACTGGATGTCTATCATCCGACAAACTACATGCTGGTGCCCACGGTGCGATCGCGCCGCGTTGTGGCCACCCATCATGACTGTACTCATGAGCGGTTTCCGCAGATGTTTCCCGACGCCCGGAAAGTTTTCTGGGCGCGGAAGTGGCTTCTCCCCAGGATGGACGCGATCATTTGCGTTTCCGAGGCAACCCGTCAGGACCTGCTTCGCTTCTACAATGTGGATCCGGCCAGGACCAGCGTCATACATCACGGGCTTACGAAGCTGCCGCGCAGCCCGGAGGCGGCTGCCGGACTGCGAAAACAATTGCGGCGCGATTACATCCTGTATGTTGGAATGAGGGACGCCTTTAAGAATTTTGACGGTCTGCTGCAAGCCTTCCACGATACGGGGCTGCTTGAGTCGTTTGACTTGTTGCTGCTGGGTGGCAAGCCCCTCACGGCCGCCGAAAAGGAGCGGATTGCCAGCCTGGGGGTCGGAGATTGCGTCATTAGCTTGCCGGCGGTCTCCGACGAACTGCTCGCTGAGGCATATGCAGGAGCGAAACTGTTCGTGTATCCCTCGTTCAGCGAAGGTTTTGGCTTTCCTCCGCTGGAAGCCATGTCGCTGGGCTGCCCGGTGTTGGCGAGCCGCATCCCGGCTACCCGGGAAGTCTGTCTGGACGCTCCGTTGTACTTTGAACCGGAAGAGCAAAACTCCTTCAATCGGGAATTGTTGCGGGCCATCGATGATGAAGCCGCGCGCCAACAATCGGTTCGACGGGGCACGGAGGTGGCGAATCAGTACAGTTGGGAGAAATGCGGCCAACAGACGCTGGCCTTATACCGCCAATGCCAGTAATCTGCGACAATGTCGGAACGGCACTCGTTCCAGCCCCGGCCGCCTGCGAGGTTTTCGTGAGAGATGTCGCAGCCAAAGCCGGACGTGAGTTTCGCTAAGGCACTGCGATGCGAAAGCGACGACAGTATGCGTTGGGGGGCCGGGTTGTAAGATCCCGGGGCCCTACAATATCGGGAAGAATCTCAAAGTAAGTGCCAATTCGGTTTTGATAAGTTCGGTTGCATCGAATCAAACTGTTTTCGGAGTGCCCGCTCGGGTAGTACCATCATGACAAGGACCTCGGAATGACAAAGTCGGCCCTCGATCTCACGGTTATCATCCCCAACTACAACACGCGAGCGTTGTTGCGTAATTGCCTGGAGTCGATCTACCGGCACGCGGAAGGAATCAGCCTCGAGATTATCTGCGTGGATGGCAACTCGCCGGACGGCAGCGCCGACATGGTGGCTGCGAACTTTCCCGAGGTAGTTCTTATCAGGAACACGTCCAACGAATCTTATGCCCGGAGCGTGAACCAAGGTCTGCGCCTGGCGCGGGGACGGTATGCGTGTCTGTTAGATAGCGACACCTTGCTGATTGAGAACGCCTTTGAGCCGCTGGTGCGCTTCATGGACGAACATCCGGAGATCGCGGTTTGCGGGCCCAGGCTGCTGAATCCCGACGGCAGCGTGCAGCACCACATTCGCAGCTTCGCCGGCTTGGGTGTGTTTTTTCTGCAGACGCTTAATTGGCATAAGCTGTTTCCCAAGAGCAAGCTGATGAATCGCTACTACAACACCGATTTCGATTACTCCGCGGCCCAGCCGGTGGAGTGTATCGGAACCAGCGTTTACATGATTCGCCGCTCTACCTGGGAAACCGTGGGCCTGCTGGACGAGCGCTTTCGTTGGGCGATGCCCGATCTTGCCTACAACTTACACCCTGCATCGGCTGGGCTATAAGGTCTATTACACGCCCTGCACGGAAGTTGTCCACCTCAGCGGGCAGACCGCCAGCCAGGACGTGCTCCGGGCGTTGCGCGAGCAGTGTCAGGGCTTGATCGATTTCAGCGAAGCCTACGACTACTTCGGAAAGAGTCGCCTCACAAAAGCGGTGGTGCGTTTTGGGGTTCGAGTCCGTTACTACACGAAGGTCCTGGGATACTATCTGAGTTCCGATAAACGCGTCATTAAAGGGCCAGGCGCCCCTAAGCGGGAAGTAGCCTCTGAGGCCAAACGGATGGTGGTCGGAGCGGAGGGGCGTGGATTTCGGGATGCCCGCATGGACGAGAAGACGGTCGCTCCGGTCCGGCCTGGTTCCGATGCTGCCTCCATGTCTGACTAGCCTGGCCCGTAGGGCCCTTCCGCGCACACCAATTCGTCGCTTGCCATGCTCTACATCACTCGCCGCTGAGTTGGCGCTTTCGCCAATATGGCCGTTGTAGTTGTCGCCTTAATTTTCGCCAAGCCCGGACAAAAGGTCGCGACATAAGCCAGAGCAAGGAGCCATCGGACAGCAGCCTTCGCAATCCGGCCTGGGAGGTGTGCCGCTCGCGCATCTCTTCCAACGCCAGCACCGTCGAGTAGGTCATGCGGCGATAAGTTGCGATTCGAGGATCCAGGCAATCGGCCCATTGCTTGACGATCGCCAGCGGTTCGGCATGGAGCCGGAGGCGGTGCTGGTGCGACGCCGACATGCTGTCCGGGTGAATGCGGTAGCGGCAGACGACCTGCTGCACGGCGCGCGCCTGGTAGCGGCGGGCGATTGCAATGTAGAGAGAGTAGTCAGGAACAACCTGAATCGTATCGGGTATCCCTCCTACCTCGGCGACCGCCGACCGGCGCAGAACGGCCGAACTCATGGCGATGAAACAGGCGTCACGAAACAGCGCGGCAAAGATGTTGCCTTCGGGAAGCAGCTGGAATTCATGGGCATAGTCGTAGTCGCGCAGGTCTCCGCGCCGCGAGTCGAAGAGCACGGCGCGCCCATAGATGATGCCGGCATTGTCCTTGGCGAGCGCCATCTGGCTTTCCAATTTGCGCGGCAGCCAGATGTCGTCCTGATCGAGGAATGCGAGCCATTCTCCCGTGGCTTGCTGGATCGCCCGGTTGCGGGCTTCGCCCAACGGCGTCTCTTCAGGCGACAGAAAATAGCGAATCCTGTGGTCGCGGTAGCAATACTCGCCGACAATTCTTGCGCTGTCATCGCTGGAGCAGTCGTCCCAGACAATGAGCTCCCAGTCGGCGAAGGTCTGCGCCATCACGCTGTCCAGGGCTTCGCCGAGAAATGCGGCGCCATTGCGAACGTTCATGATGATGCTGACCAGGGGCATGAGGAATTGCGTCTTGCTGGATCGATCCTACACGCTTGACTGGATAGGCGGTCTTTGCCAGTACGGTCGCCGGACATGGCGGCGGACGAGGTGAAATACAAAGGCGAAGGGCCGCGTCAACTGCGATCCTGCCGAGCCTTTGGTAAATAAGCGGACAACTCCCTGGCGCAGCGTGGTGGGGTTGCGCATTTCTTCCAGCGCCATGGCGGTGAAGTGCCGCCGGTGGCAGAGGGCCACAGTTCGGGGATCAAGCTGGTCAGCCCATTGGTCGATGAGCCTTAGGGCTTCCCGATTCATCTCGACGGCCACAGCGTGGGACATGCTGCCGGAGTGCTCGCGATAGCGGCAAATCACTTCCTGCACCGCGCGCGCACGATATTTGCGGGCAACCGCGACGTAAAGATGATAGTCGGGGATGATGCGAACTTCCTCCGGTATGCCCCCGGAGGCTACGATGGCCGAACGGCGGAACACGGCTGCGCTCATGGCGATGAAGCAGGACTTGGTAAAGAGTTGGGTGAAAATGTCGCCTTCGGGCAGGAGCTTGTACTCATGGGCCTGATCGTAATCGCGTTCCCGGCCACCGGTATAAAACCTTACCGTCCGCCCATAAAGGAGACCGGTGTTGGCGTCGGCGAGCGCCAACTGTTTTTCGAGTTTTCCCGGCAGCCAGATGTCGTCCTGATCGAGAAAAGCAATCCACTCTGCTTTGGACTGGCGAATGGCATCGCGTCTGGCTTTGCCGAGAGGCGCATCGTCCGGCGAAAGAAAGTAATGGACTCTGGCGTCACGGTATTCCGAAACGATGGCCGCGCTGGCGTCGGTTGAGCGGTCGTCCCACACGATGAGCTCCCAGTCCGTGAAGGTCTGCGCCATCACGCTGTCGATGGCTTCGCGCAGAAATGCGCGCCATTGCGAACGTTCATGATGATGCTGACCAGAGGCATAGGATAAGGCCGGGCGCACCGCTTAGGGGAGGATCCAGACCTGATAGGAAGACACCAGCACACAATAGAACAGAAGCTGCCAGAACGCTGCCGCCAGAGACGTTACCCCGCACACCAGCAGAAAACGGTCAGCCCTCCCGATACTGGCCGGCGGGCCGATTAAGAGCGCGGCGCGGAGGGTCCCGGCAAGCGCCGCCAGGGCAAACATCGCGACGGCCAGACCGAAGCGAGACGGGGGAGGCGACTTGAGCGGCGCCCTGACGCCAGAAGCCGATCGCCAGTACCACAGCGCCACCCAGATGGCGAGCGCGAGCATTCCGACAATCGTACTGCCGTATTGCAGGGCGCGGAACACCTGTAGGCGATGGTGTACGAGAGGAAGGTTTACGAAGCTTCGCAGCCACTCGAACCGCCTGCCACGGCCAGGTGTAGGCGTGAGTGAAGGAGTCCCATAGCACATGGCTCAGGATGCCCAGCAAAATTGACCCCAGGATTGCCAGAAAGCGGGCCGCCGGGAGGAACTTGAATTCTCCAGTTTGGTGATGAAGTCCGCTCCTGCATGCCGCTGGGCAGCAGCTCTATCACCGGCCGCTTAATGATGTTATGAAAGAGCCATAGGGCGAGAAGCGAAGCTGGCAGAGTGAACACGAGGAGTCCGGGAAACCGGTGTCCCAGATCGCGGTATCCGGTGTTTCCGATAATGTAAGGGAAGTCCGGAGCCATACTGCCGACAATAAAGGCGGACGAAATCAGATTGAGTTTTCGCAGGGGCAAAACGGCGGCAGCATGAGAAACCGTGAAGGGCATTCGGGTAACTTAAAAACGGACGAACTCCAGTTCCTCAAGTATAGCGGAGCGGTGGCCCGCCCCGCCCGCAGGCATGCTTCACGAAATCAATTACAATCAGCAGTCACTACGACTTCACGACTGGGCCCAGGAACCTATGAAACGCGCTCCGCTGGCTGGCGGACATTCCATCCCATTGCAAGAGGACGATCGTCCCGCGATTGCCGGCGGGACGCCGGTCCGTACGCGTGACGCCCGGCTGGTGTTTGGGGCGCCGGTCATCGGCGAGGCCGAGATTGCCTCGGTCGTGGAGTGTCTGCGCAGCCGCTGGATCGGTTTGGGGCCCCGAGTCGAGCAGTTGGAGCAGGAGTTCGCTCGCTACAAAGGCGCGCCTTACGCAGCCGCGGTAAGCAGCGGAACGGCCGCTATCCATCTGGCTCTGGTCGCGTTGGGCATTGGTGCGGGCGACGAAGTGATCGCGCCGGCTATGACTTTCTGCTCCACGATCCACTCCATCGTGCACACTGGAGCGCGGCCGGTGCTGGTGGACTGCAATCGAAGCACCTTCAACATTGATCCCGGCCTCATCGAGAAGCAGATCACGCCGCGCACGAAGGCGCTCCTCGTAGTGCACATGTGCGGCCGCTGCTGCGAGATGGATGCGATCTCGAGATCGCCAGGCGTCATGAATTGCGTGTCATCGAGGATTGCGCCCATGCGATCGAGTCCAGCTATCACAGCCAGCCTGCCGGACTGATGGGCGATGCCGGCTGCTTCAGTTTTTATCCCACCAAGAACGTGGCGACCTGCGATGGGGGCATGGTGATCACGCGCGACCCTGAGTTGCAGGAGCGGGTGAAAAGTCCTCTCGCTGCATGGCATGACGGCTGATGCGTGGAGCCGGTTCGTCGGTGGACCCAGCGGCTATGAAGTCGTTGCCGCCGGGTTTAAGTACAACATGACCGACCTGGCGGCAGCCTTGGCTCTGCCGCAACTGGGCATGATCGAGGAACACGGGAAGCGCCGTGATCAAGTCTGGCAGGCCTACAACGAGCGGCTCAGCGGGATGCCACTGGTATTGCCGCCGCCCGCCGAGCCCGATACTCGTCATGCCCGTCATCTGTATACGCCGCTGCTTTCGCTGGAGGAGACAGGCGCGCCACGGGAGAAAATCATCGCTGCGCTGGCCGCCGAGAACATCGGCGTCGGCATCCATTACGTTCCCGTTCATCAGCAGCCCTATTATCGTGAGCGCTTCGGACTTGCCGATTCTGATTTTCCCAATGCGACGTTTGTAGGAGAACGCACGATTTCACTTCCGCTGTCGCCCGCCATGTCGGAGCAGGACGTGGAAGACGTGGCGACTGCTTTGGCCCGTATTTTTCGGTACTACAAAGCTGGGGCATGAATTCGAGCCTGAGCTGCACTGTGGTGTTTAACTTCCGGGGACGCGTTTGAAGAACCGTCTACGCCTGGCTATTTTTATTTGCAGCTGCGCTACGCTCGCAGCATTTGCCCAGCAGACGCCGCCCTCCGGTGCTTCGTCCGGACAATCTCAATCTGCCTCGCCTTCCCCTGCCGCGACCGTTCCTCATCCCAACGAAAGTAAGTTCCTCATCCACCTGGCTGAAGACCAGAAGGACATTTGGACCAGTCCGTTTCACCTGAATCCAGCCGATGCCAAGTGGCTGGTTCCGATGGGTGGCATCGCTACGGGGCTCTTCGTCACCGACCCGCAGAGCTCGTATGCCATGCGACTAGACAATCAGCACGCGCTGAATCTTGCCGCGAACGCGGGCCTGGCTACCGCCGGCGGTTTGACCGGGGCGGCGTATATCTGGGGGCATATCACTCATAATGAGCGCGCGCGAGAGACTGGGGTGCTGGCCACAGAAGCCATGATCAACGCCCTCGGAGTGGATTACGCGCTGAAGGGCATTACCGGCAGAGAGCAGCCGTTCCCGTCGAACTTTCAGAATATTTTCTTTCACGGCGGCACGTCGTTTCCGTCAGACCATGCGGCTGTAACGTGGGCGTTCGCCTCAGTGGTTGCGCAGGAGTATCCGCACATCGTGCCGGAATTGGGTGCCTACGGTCTGGCGCTTGGAGTGAGTCTGGCGCGGGCTGCCGCAGACCAGCACTTCCTGTCCGATGTTTTTATCGGAGGCCTGTTGGGCTACCAGATCGGGCGGCATGTTTACAAGCAGCGGCACAATCCCGAAATCGACGACGATTTGAAGATCGTGGCTGAGCAAACCTCAGCGCCGCGTCCCACGAATTTCGCCAGCGTTTACGTCCCGCTGGATAGCTGGACTTATCAGGCCATGGAGCGCCTGATCGGCGGCGCCTATATCGATACCGCCTATGTTGGGCTGCGACCCTGGACCCGCATGGCATGCGCACAGATGCTGATGGCGATGAATGCGAAGGTGGAGTACCACACCGACGTTCCCTCGGAAATCTGGAAGCTCAAGAAGGCGCTCGATGAGGAATTCGCGCCTGAGATCGAGGCGTGGGATGGACACCCGACGGAGTCGCTGCAACTGGATTCGGTGTACACCCAGGTGATGGACATCGCCGGCACTCCGGTGAACGACAGCTATCACTTCGGGCAAACCCTCATCAACGACTACGGCCGTCCCTATTGGCAAGGCGTGAACAACATCACGGGGTTCAGCGCCAGCGCCAACGACGGCCGCTTCGCGTTCTACGTCGATGGAGAGTATCAGCACGCGCCCACTATCCCGGCTTATCCGCTGTCGGTCCGGCAGGTAATCGCCAACGTCGACGAGAACCCATTGCAGCCGCCAACGCCGATTTCCGCCAACCAGTTCACGCTCCTCAATACATATGCCCTGGCCAAGTATGCAGGCTTGGATTTTTCTGTCGGTAAGCAGAGCATGTGGTGGGGTCCGGGAGAAAGCGGCGCTCTATTGATGAGCAATAACGCGGCGCCCTTCTGGATGCTGCAAATCAATCGCACGATACCGATGAATATTCCGCTGTTATCCAGGTTGCTGGGGCCATTCGAGTTCAGCAACTTCTTCGGGGCTCCAGCTGGGCAGCAGTTTCCTCCGAATCCCTACATGTTCGGACAGAAGGCCAGCTTTAAGCCGACCGAGAACCTGGAATTCGGATTTACCCGTGATGATGTGTTTGGTGGCGAGGGCCACGTTCCTGTAACGTTTGGTTCTTTCTGGAATGCGTTTACCAGCCTCAACGACGTTACGCCTGAGGTCAAGTTTTCGCGCAACGATCCCGGCGCCCGCCACGCCAGCTTTGATTTCTCCTACCGCTTGCCCTTTGTGCGCCGCTGGCTGACGCTCTACACCGACTCGCTGGTTCACGACGATGTGAACCCGGTGAGCGCGCCCCGGCGCTCGGCCATCAATCCCGGCATCTATCTGAGTCATTTTCCCGGTCTTCCCAAGCTCGACTTCCGGGCGGAAGCGGTCTACACCGATCCTCCTACCATAGCCAGTATGGGGGGACGTTTCATCTATTGGGAAGTGGTTTATCACGATGTCTATCTTGACAACCGGTTCCTGATGGGAAATTGGATAGGCCGCGAAGGCAAAGGTTATCAGGCGTGGAGCACTTACCATCTGAGTCCGCGGAGCAGCATTCAGTTTGCCGTTCGAAACAGTAAGATTGCCAACGATTTCATTCCCGGCGGCAGCACGCAGTGGGACTGGAGCGTCTCGGGCATGCTGTGGGTGCATAAAGACCTGGAAATCCAGCCTCTGCTGCAATATGAAACCTGGTGGGTACCGGTGCTGGCGGCCACCCGGCAATCTGACTTCACCAGTTCAGTTCAAGTTACCTGGTGGCCCAGTAAAGCCGGTATACGTCGCGCCGTGCAATAAAATTCTGTGATTGTTTTCAGGTTCAGGCTGTGACATCCTTTGCCTGCTCAAGCTTTACTAGTTAGCCGTTAATGCCTCGCCTCGCGGATAGCGGGTGAGGGAGTTGTAGCGGGAGAAGTCCATGCCTGGAAAGTCGTCAAAGCATCTGCCGTCCCTTGAGCTTCACGTCCCCACGATCGCCTGCTTCAACAAAGCTGAGACCCCGATGGGCGTGGAGTTCGATGCCCTTATTGCGGCAATGCAGAAATTCGTGGACGAGCACTTCGCCCCGGTGTGGGGAACGCCGGCCAAACTGGTAAAGTCCAAAGGCTTTCTAAAAGGCGCTTGGGCGATGGCGTTTCTCGACAAGACGCACGACGCGTCCATGGAGGGCTACCACGATGTGACTCCCGAGGGGTTGCCGATGTCAAAGGTGTTCGTCAAGAACATCCTGGACCAAAAGGACAAGGTCAGCGTGGCGGCTTCTCATGAACTGGCCGAGATGCTGGTGGATCCCAACGCGAATCTGTACTCTACCGGGCCCAAGAAGAACCACCTGTATGACTACGAAGTAGCGGACCCGGTGGAGGAATTGTTTTTCGAGGTTGACGCAATACCCATGACCAACTTCGTGTATCCCGCGTATTTCGAGGCGTTCCACAAGAAGGGATCCACGCGTTTCGACCACATGGGAGCACTGGACCGGCCATTCGACTTACTCGAAGGCGGATACCAGAGCTACTTTGTGAACGGGAAAGAGAAAACAGAGTGGGGTTCGAAAGCCAAGAAGGCGCGCTTTAAGAGAGAAGACCGGGAAGGGCATCGCAGCAGCTTTCGCCACAAGAAGAAGAGAAAGAAGTCGACGGCTCAGTAACCGGAATTACTGAAGCTTTGCGTACTCTGCCTGGGCCTGTTTCAGGCTTGCAACGCCGGGATCGGCGTCCTTCCACAGCGCGAGGAAGTCGCGATAGGCAGCACGAGCTTTGTCGCGGGCAGCGGGGTCCTTAGCGGCGTCGAGGGCGTAAGCGCGGGCTAGACCGAGGCGAGCCAGGGCCGCCCAGGGAAAGTTGACCACCAGTCCGGGGTGGTCAATGAATTTCTGGAATTCGGCAGCGGCGGCCTTGCCGTCGTGGAGCATGAGATAGGCTTCTCCCCGCACATACGCGGGACACAGGAACACCGTTACTTGGGTGATTTCGCCGAGCTCGACGGCGGTCGCCACCTGCAAGGTATCGATAGCCCGGCTGGGGTCTTTGTGCTGTAGTGCAGTGGCGGCGCGAATGGTGGGGAGCCAATAGCGCTGGATCAACGTGTCCAGCGGGAACGCCTGGTCGAGTTCCGCCGCCAGTTTGTCGGCTGCCGCTTCATCGCCTGCGCGCGCCAGGGCCAGGGCCGCAATCGCCCGCACGTCGCGGTTGGGCGCCAGCTTCACCGCGGCCGTAGCATCGCTGCGGGCCTGCTCGCGGTCGCCGGATTCTACCTCGCGAAGCGCCGCAGCGGCCTGGTACAGTGCAGCCTGCTCTTTGGCATCGTTGTGCTCGGCTACGTCCATCGCCCGCTGCGACAACGCGCGAGCGGTTTTCATCTTTCCATGCCAGCCCGCGGTGTCCGCCTGATAGGCCAGCACCAGGTCTTCCGCGCCGGGCTTGTCGATCGCGGCGGCCGCCAGCTGCGCCATCTGAGGCTTGTCATCTTTCAGAAAGGCCAGCTGGTAGCGATTTGCTATCAGGTACTCACTTTCCAGCTTGCGTTCCGCAGCCTGCTTATACACCGTCTCCGCATCGTTCAGCCGATTGACGCTGGCGTAGTCGCTGCCCAGGTTGAGATAGTTGTTCTCATCGTTCGGCTCCAGGCGCAGGGCCTCCTGGGATTCCTGCAAAGCCTTCTCCCAGCTTCCCAGGCTGCCGTAGATGTCTCCCAGATTCGTACAAGGCAAATAGTCCCGAGGGTAGGTCTGCTGCCAGAGCCGGTAGATCTCAATCGCCTTCTCCAGCTCCCCCGTGGTGTAGGTGTAATACACGGCTTCGATGGAGAAGCGCTCCCGTTCACTCACTTTCGCGCGAAGTTCATAAGCCCTGCGCGAATTCTCTCCAGCCCGGCCCAACTCGCCGAGGTTGCCATACACCACCGACTGGGCACGGTAGGCGATGGCAAAATTCGGGTCGAGCTCCACCGCCTGTTTGTAGAACGGCAGCGCCGCTGCATCTCCTCTCGCAGCGCGGGTCTTACTTCCCAGACTGTAGGCTTGCAGGGCTGGCAACGACGGCGTAGTCGCTTCGTCCACCGGGGTTGCATATTTCTGCACCGAGCTGAGCGACTCGCCCAGCTTACTTCGCAAGCTGACCGCCGCGCGGTCCAAAGCCTTCAGCACTGCTTCCTTGCTGGCGGCCTGCTCCTGCGCCTCCGCCAGCACGTCCCCGGTGTTGCAGTCCACAGCCTTCAGGCCGACTACATACTGGCTGCCCAGAGCGGCGATTGAGCCGCTCAGCATGGCCCTGCTTCCCGTGCGCAGGCAGATTTCGCGCGTAATCTCCGGCGTTAACCGGTCACCGGTGGAACGGCCCATCATTTTCAACGTCTCGTTTACCCTGCGTTCGGAAACCAGATCGAGAAAAGGTGACTGCTCAAGTTGAACGGATAGTCCCTGCTTCAAGGTGTCGTCGAAGACGCTGTCGCCGGTGGTGTTCACGAAATCGGAGAGGACAATGCTGTCCTTGTCGGTCAGCGGCTTGCTTTGATGTGGGCGATAGTAAAACCAGCCCGCGACAAGGAGTGCGACCAGAAGAACGGGAAGAGCGACTTTCCAAAGCTTGCTGAGATAGGCTGGCGGCGAAGTTGGCGGTTGTACCATGACCGTAGTCGCGCTGGAACTGAGGCCGCTGTCTATATCCCGCTTCAGCCGTTGCAGATCGGAGCGCATTTCCGCGGCGTGCTGGTAGCGTAAATCGCGGTCCTTCTCCAATGCCTTGTTGAGGATTCGTTCCAGATCCGCCGGCACATCGGGATTGAAACGGATGGCGGCAGCGGGTAAAGCATCGAGAATGGCTTTGGAGATGACTCCCGAACTTTCTCCCCTGAAGGGAGGGATACCGGTGGCCATTTCGTACAGGACCACCCCAAAGGAAAACAAGTCGCTGCGATGATCGAGTTCTCGGGTGCGGACCTGCTCGGGTGACATATACGCCACGGTGCCGACGGCAAATCCCGGACTGGTGAGATGTTGTTCGAGGGTGATGGTGGCAGAGAGTTCTGTGGCCGAGGTGTGCTTGCTGGACGAACCGCTGGGTGTGGTGACCTTGGCCAGTCCGAAATCAAGGACCTTGGCGTGGCCACGCTTGGTGACAAAAATGTTGGCGGGTTTGATGTCGCGGTGCAAGATGCCTTCGCTGTGCGCAGCTTCGAGGGCGTCGGCCACGTCGATGGCGATGCGGAGCAGGTCTGCCATCTCCAGGGGTTGCCCGCCAATGCGCTGCTTCAGCGTCACGCCATCGAGGAACTCCATGACCATGAACACGCGTCCGTCCTGCTCCCCGATGTCGTGAAGAGTGCAAATGTTGGGATGGTTGAGGGCCGAGGCGGCGCGAGCCTCGCGGCGAAAGCGTTCCAGGGCCTGAGGGTCGCGGGCAACATCGTCGGGAAGGAACTTAAGGGCGACGAAGCGGCCCAGGCGGGAGTCTTCGGCCTTGTACACCACACCCATGCCACCGCCGCCGATTTCCTCGACGATGCGGTAGTGCGAGATCACCTTGTCGATCATCAGGATTCGTGACCTTAGGGTCACCTCATCTTAGGGATACGATATTCGCGCGTCAATCAACAATACCCAGGGGCAAAAATTTGAAACCCAGACACGCAGGAGGCGAAGAACCTTCCGACAATTCATGGACCACAAAACAATCAAGACAATTCAGATGACGTGTCGTTATGCTCATCTCGCTCCAGAGCATCAGTTGGCAGCCGTGGAGCGGTTGTGCGAGACTGAGGCTGCACAGAAAAGATCAACTGACACCAGAACTGACACCAAGCGCAAAACGACAGTCAAACGAGAACTAGCGTTAGCTGGATAAGTTATTAGCATGGTGTAGGTTACATCGATTTGGGCCTGTAGCTCAGCCTGGTTAGAGCAGGGGACTCATAATCCCTTGGTCGGGGGTTCGAATCCCTCCGGGCCCACCAATTAATTCGATACGTTCCGCCGCTAGCGTCTCTGGGCCGACAAACGGGCATCTATCAGGCCCGCCGGTAGAGCTTGGCTAGGGCAAACGGTCCGTCAACTTGGATTTGCCGTCCGCGTGATAGCTTCGCGGATTTTCGCCAGGGGTGCACCCGGAACAAACTCGATGGATCCATTGCCTTTGCTCTGAATGCCAAGCTGGTTCCACAGCGCCGGCAAGTCTACCGGTGCGGGTTTGTCGCGGGTCTCACGGTAGAGATCGGTAAGGACGGTGGTACCGGTCGCCTTGTCTCCCACAGCCAACGCACGTTGGATGTCCCAATCCTGCGTAATCACACCGCCGGCATCCAGGATGGCCCGGAGCGCATCCTGCAGGCCCTTGCGATTGCCGGTTTGCTTCCTGATCCGAACATCGGCCACGAGGCAAAACATCGCACCACCCCAATAGGTGCGTCCCCAGGTGGGGGTGTGATCGAGCCCCCGATCATCGGGCCGTGGTTCGCCCTGCGGCATGTCGCGCACGACGTCCTTCCACATATCTGCCGCTGAGAGTTGGCCGGCTTGCACTCGGGCGATAGGTTCGACATAGACCGATATGCCTTCTTCGATCCAATGATGATTGTCCGCCATCGACGGAAACGCGAGGTGAATCATCTCGTGCGTGAGCATCCAGTCGCGGTCCAGTTGCCTGGTTGTGGTCGCGGGGCCTACCGATATGGTGATCAAGCCGCCGCCATTCGAGGGGTAGGTGACACCGTTATGGACTCCGGGGGCGCCATGCGTGTGCACGTTCAGGGCGACGTTGGAGACGGGATACTTGCCGTAGTAAGTGCAAACGGCGGTAGCAGCACGCTTGATCCAGGTCAGCAAGTCATCCCGCGAAACTTTTGCAGTCTCGCCTGCGAAGCTAAGGTCGATAGAGCTGCCACAGACGGCAAGCGTTTGCGCCGATTCTGCCGGGGACGCCGGGCACCACGCTAAAGGGCACAGAACCAAAGCACCGAAGATGCTCACAAGCACGAACCGGAAGTGGAACTTCAAAACCGACCTGCTTAGTCGAGTAGGCAGTGCGAGCGCCGTGCTGTACGTATCGGAGATACGGCTGTCGTGGGCGGCGCCGAGGGGTGTTTTGCCGCTGGACCGCAGGCGACCGGCTGGGAAGCTAAGGTGTAAGGGGACCATGCCAAGAACCGTCACGGGTATTCGCATATTGACCGAGCATAGCCACCATCCACAGGGAGAAAATGCCGAGGCATTTTCTCCGCTAACGAGTCTGGTCCCCCAAGTCGTACACCCGCCGTATGCTGAGCGGCTGCGACAGCGCCAGGTCTTCGTAGCGCGAAATCACGATGAGCTGTTTACCGTCAGAGCTAACCCGGTAGGTGTCTGTGAGTCTACCCGTCCCCATCTTCGTCTCGGCGATCAGTTCGTCACCCTGCCACTCGGTTTTGGTGGAGATCTTGTTTCCACTCTCATCCGTGGCTTTGTGCTTCTTGCCGTCGGGATAAAGGGTGGTAGTGTGCTCGGAATCAGTGATCAGGATCTGATCGTCATGCTGACTGATGTTGAGGTATTTGGGATTCGCGGCTAATTGTTCCCATGCCTGATTGCTAACTGCTGCGCCGGGATTCCCAAGGCCGCCAGGGCCCATGCCGCCCATTCCACCACGCCCCACTCCTCCGCCTCCTGGATATCCACCGGCGCCCGGGTAGCCGCCGCCACCTGCTGGATAGCTGCCTCCCGGGTACCCACCACCGCCGCCCGGATAGCTACCGCCGCTTCTTGTTTGGCTACTCTGCTTGGCCTGTTGCACTTTTTGCTGAGCATCGTCACTTTGGTCCGTGTTGAAGTTCCAGCTACCGCTTAAGCGAGGCTTGTCTCCAGCGTGCGCCACGCCTATCAGAGCCAAGAGACAACACGCCGCAAACCGAACCGCTGCTCGCATCGAAATCCTATTAACCCAACTCATTTCGAATCTCCTTATTGTGTTTCAAACACGAGCAATGAGTGATACACGCGCTTCCCAGCGTGACAACCCGGAAGAATTATCTGGTTGACTTGTGTGCTTCGCAGAACGCGAATCGTTATCGCCGCATCAGCCTTCTTTTGACTGCTTGATACTAGCCTAAACATGCTAAGTTTGGAACTCCGGACCCTCAGCAGTCACGGGCGGCGAATTCGATCCAACGAGGCTCTAGACACGCTTAGTGGAGGCCTTTCGATGGGCAGCCGATTTTGCAAAGTGGATTTCGATTGACTCGCGAGCGAAAGCTGGTACAGTCTTTTGACATTGTCACGGCCAAGGTGAACGCAGCCGACAGCTTCATTGTCCGGATTTTCTAATCTGGACGTGACCGCCGGTGCCATTGCGCCGGCGCGGGCCGCCACCTGCCTTGGCGAACAACCCGACTCGTTCTATTCCAAGGGGGTGCTTATGTTTCGGAAGGCCAAGGCACTTGTCTGCGCAAGTGCTCATTCGTCCAGTCACCGCAATGCCGCCATGTTTCTGGTCTTGCCGACGCTAGTGTTTGGGCTAGTCATCGGGCTTACCGGAGCGCCGAGGGAGACTCCGGGAACCAACGCGGGCGCTCACGATCCCGGCGTACGCCAGGGAGCTCCCGGTGCCGGGCTGCCGATAGCCGGTCTTACCGCCAACCAACTTGCATTCTTCAGTGCGGGGGGAGCCAGCTTTGCAGAGGTACACTCAGTTACCGGATCCATAAGCAATACCAGCGAAGGTCTGGGACCGAGGTTCGATGCCGAAGCTTGTGGGCAGTGCCATGCCCAGCCGGCCACGGGGGGTACCAGCCCGATTCCCAATCCGCAGGTCGCGGTCGCCAACGACCAAGGCGCGACCAATCAGATTCCGTCCTTCATCACAAATGGCGGTCCGGTGCGCGAGGTACGCTTTCCTTACACGTTCACGGGGCAGGTTGATGGCAGCGTGCATGGTCTGTTCACAATCACTGGACGCAGCGACGCTCCCGGCTGCAATATCCAGCAGCCAAACTTCACCGAAGCCCAAAACCTTGGCGACTTGATCTTCCGCGTTCCGACTCCGGTGTTCGGCACCGGCCTCATCGAGACGATCGCGGACGCTACCATCCTGACTGGCATGACCAGCAATCAGCCGCAGAAGCATCAGCTGGGGATTGCCGGCCGGCCTAACACCAGCGCCAACGATGGCACCATTACGCGCTTCGGCTGGAAGGCGCAGAACAAGTCGATGGAGGTGTTTGCCGGTGAGGCCTTTAACGTGGAAATCGGGGTTACGAATGAGATGTTCAACACCGAGCGCGATCAGACGATAGGCTGCCAGTTCAACGCCACGCCGGAGGACAGCACGAACTTTGATTCCAGCGGCACAGCGTTGCCCAGCAATGTCGTCCTTGCCACCATGTTCATGAGGATGCTGGACCAGCCGACGCCGGGCCAGAGCTCGCCTTCAACCCGGCATGGACAGCAAGTCTTCGTCCAGATTGGCTGTGCCCTGTGCCACACCCCGTCGATGCAAACGGGACAATCGACCATCAGCGCGCTCAGCAATATCCAGGCGAACCTGTATTCTGATCTGCTGTTGCACCACATGGGTCCTAACCTTGCGGACAACGTCAGTCAGGGAATTGCCGAAGGCGACGAATTCCGTACGGCGCCGCTTTGGGGACTGGGCCAGCGAATCTTTTTCATGCATGACGGCCGCACCGCCGATCTGGTACAGACCATCCTCGCGCACTTCAGCCAGGGCAATAGCCAGTATCAGAGCTCGGAGGGCAATGGTGTAGTCACCAACTATAACCATCTCTCCACCTCCGATCAGCAGGACCTGCTGAATTTCCTGCGCTCGTTGTAGTTTGGCCGCCGCGAGTACGAACGCACAAGGGCTTTCAAACGGCGTTTGAAAGAAGGCCCGCTGGCATTCCTGAATGCGTGCGAGTTTGGAGGTCGGGTTCTGGCCCTGGCGGGACTAAGGGGGTTTTGCCGGCTCGTTCATTGAACGCGGTGCTGCTTCCGTGGTGCTTGCTGCGCCGTGGCCAGTCCAGGATAGGTCAGCACTCGATGAGAGCGGCTACCCGCAGGTGCTCAAGGGCATGCGGTTCGCTGAGGTGATGACACAGGTTCGCACCTGGGCGTATGCGCCGCAGGGTACTGCTTCTGCTGAGATCCGACGGCTTCCGCGAGCGCAACCTGAGGCGCTGCGGTTTCGCAACCTTTCGCGTTGGCATCTCCGTCAGGAAACCACTCGAGCTGGCCGTTTCGGGTGACTTCGCTTAAGCATGCCTCACTTCGACTGTAGCAACGATTCGATCTTCTGCTGGAGGATCGGTATCTCCGCCGCGCCCACATATTTGGCGGCGATGCGGCCATCGCGTCCAATCAGGAAGGTTACGGGCAGTCCCAGAACTCCTCCGTAGGACTCTGCGAGACTCGCGCTGCCAATGGCCACCGGGTAATTCATCTTGAACTGCTGGTAGAAGTCGTGCACCGGCTTGGCGTCGTCATCCATGGAGATGCCGATGAGCTGCAGCCCCTGTGGACCGTACTTGCTCTGGTAGTCAATAAACTGCGGGATCTCGCCGCGACAAGGCGTACACCACGTCGCCCAGAAGTTGAGCAACACGACTTTGCCGCGATAATCGGCAAGCGAAAGCGGCTTGCCATCCAAGTCCTGCACGGCAAAAGTGGCGGCCGGCGAATCCACCGCGCCCGGCGGCGCGCCCTTGGAATGCGAGTGGTGTTGCGCGCCTTCATAGACAGCGACCGCAATCGCGATCACGACGATACTCAGAACAATTTTTCGCGTAGGCATTATTGGCCTTTGATGGTGGGATATCCCTTGTCGACCCAGTCAGTCCCAAAGTTATCGGCGATGTACAACACCTTCACGTGGGTGAATCCCATCGCGGCTAGCTGGTTGTAAGCGGGGCGAACGTTGGGGCAGTGGCTCCACGGGCAGCATCCACAATACAGGATGATGAGCTGGTCGCGAGGCAGAGACTTGACGCGCGCCCGCAGCTTGTCCAGCCCTGGTTTGGCGGAGCCGGCGCCAATGTATTCCGCTCCTGGAATGTGGGCCTGCATATAGAGCAGCGAAGGGCCGACGCTCAGCACCAGAGGTTTCTCGCCGGTGGTTGACTGAAGCAGTGACAGCAATTCGTCAGGATTGATTAGTTGCGCGCTGCCGGGCGCCAGTTCAGAAACGCCGGAGGGTGACTGTGCGCGGACGGTTGCCGCGGCGAACAGGGCAAGCGCGAAGAGAAGTATGGCTGGGACAAACCCCCTCAACGCCAGTGCCTGTTTCGGAACCGGTATCTGCAAATGTTCCACTCGACTCGCCCCTTTCGTTCGCGAATGCGCCGCCATAGGTCGATTCCCGCAGTGGCTAAAGCCATATCCTCAACTTTGGCTTGGCGGCAGACCTTGAGGCCCCTTCAAAGCCGGCCTCCGATTGCGGACCCGCTCGAATCCAGATTAGCTGATGAGCGCCGTGAGGCCAATCCCGGCCTGGCCTCCTGCTCCTCACGAATAATCCTCTGCTAGATGGAGCCAACCGGACGCAAAGGGCTTTGTGCCGCCGGCTGAGGCCGACGCAGGAAGGGCAACAAGGGTTTGAACGCGCCGCTGAATGGCCGCACTACCCGAGCGGGACGCAGTCCAGAGTTCTTCAGTAGCCTGTAAGGCCCGCTCGTGATCACACAAGAAGACCACGCAAACAAAAGCAGCTTGAGTGGGGCACTCGCTGGGCGCTGCTGGACACCGGTTTATGCCTACCTGGCTATGGCGCAAAATAGCCGGATATGTCGAGGACCAGTTGGGTCAGAGCATCAGCGTAAGCATCGATGGAACCGTTGTTCGTCGGCACGATTGCCATGTTCGAGGTGACGAAACCATCCATGGCGTTCAGCGTCGAGACTACGGGTTGCTGCTCGCCGTCAGGCCACAAGGTGAGGTAAGGCATGGGGCCAGGCGGCACAACGGTCGCGTTGAAGATGTATGCCGCCGCGTTGCTGGGCGGAGCACAGGCGCTGCCGACAACATTCACAGTTTTCTCGCCGCTGAAGGGCTGACCGTTGTTCTGGCGCGTATCCAGTACCCGGCACGGCGCCACCGGATACATCGATAACCCGCCGGTGAGCGCGGCGAAGTAGCCGTCGATATCAACCAATAGGTTGGTGCTGTTGTTGTGAGCGTAGAAGGCGGTTGCGGTTTCGCTGCCCGCAGCTACGATGGCTGCGTTGGCTACGACTGTCCCGGTGCTGTCGTTAAGAGTCGAGACCGTGGGTTGGGGCTCACCTTTGGGCCACACGGTCAGGTAGTCTAGCCCTCCCGCGGACGGGAGGACGGTGACATTGAAGGAATAGGCCACGGCGCTGCTGGGAACACCGCAATTGGGAGGAATCGTGTAATCACGTTCCACCCCCGCCTGTAGCATCCCTCCATCCTGATTGTTACGAGTGTCCACGATGCGGCAGGGCGTCAGGGTGAAGAACTGGAAGGTCTGAGCGGACGGAGCGGCGAAGTAGCCGTCGGTGTCGAGAATGACGTCCGCGGTGTCAGTTACATAGACACTCACCGCATTATTGCCGGAAGGGATAATCGCGGCGTTGGCCTTGACGCGGCCATCGGGGGAATTCATGGTGGAAGCGTAAGGCTGAATCTGGCCGTCAGGCCAGATGGTCAGATACCCCAATCGCCCATGCGGTGCGACGGTTACGTTCAAGGAATAGGCACCGACGTTACTAGGGATGCCGCAGCCGCCTAGCAGCGGGATGAGGAAGTTCCGCGACGTACCGCCCTGGATGGGATTGTGAGTTTGCCGCGTGTCGACGAGGCGGCAAGGTATGACTGGAACAAACTGAAGAGGCCCGATGACCTGGAAGTCCAGGTAGGTGACCAATGTGCTACCGGGTACTGCCACTTTGACCGTGCCTGTAGTTGCGCCGGTGGGCACGGTGGTGGTGATTTCGGAAGCCGAGACAACATTGAAGGTCGCCGCGGTGCCGTTGAATGACACGCTGGTCGCACCGATCAGGTTCGTGCCGAGGATAGTGACGGGCGCTCCGATGCTGCCGAAGGAAGGCTCGGTTAGCACAAACGGAGTAAGGCCGGCAGCCAGCTTAAAGATCGTGCCGCAACCGCCCTGACAGTTGGTGCTGGTGCCCCCTTTGCTGGTTGTTCCGTAAAAGTTTCCGTCGGTGCCTTGCACCAGGCCGCCCAATGGGACGCCGCCGTCGGTGCCGTCGAAGGCGTGCAGGGTAGTGATGGCGCCGCTAGAGTTCGTTCTGAAGACGGTGCCACACCCAAAGATGCAGCTATTGTTGCCCCCTTGTTCGGCTGTCCCATAGAAATTCCCGTCGTCAGCTTCCAGTAGGCCTACGGGGGTGTACCCGTCCATGAAGTCGAAGGTGTGGATGGTGGTAAAAGCGCCTCCGGGGCTAATTTGGTAGAGAGTGCCTTCGGTGGTGCCGTAGAAGTTTCCGTCGGTGGCTTGCATGATCTGGCCGGGACTAACTCCGTTCGTACTATTGAAGGTGAAAAGCGCGGTGAAAGCGCCGCTTGAGCTGACTTTGAAGAAGGTGCCACAGCCAAACGTGCATCCGTTGAGGCTGCCTCCCTGGGTGGTTGTCCCATAGAAGCTTCCGTCGGCTCCCTGCACGAGAGCATCGCCAGGAAGGGCGCCGTCAGGACCGCCGTCGGGACAATTTCCCTGGGGGCAAAAAGTGTAAATCGTAGTTAGAGTGCCGCTGAGCGTAATTCTGAAGACCGTGCCACAGCCAGCATGCAGGGGACATTGGCCGGCGGCACCGCCCTGCGACGTTGTTCCGTAGAGGTTGCCGTCGCGGCCTTGCACCAGGGCTGCCGTCGGATAGAAGCCGTCGGTGCAGTTCGTCTGGGAACAAAAAACATAAAGTGTCGTTAGCGTGCCACCGGGCGTGATTTTGAAGACGGTGCCACAGAGATTAGTACCACGGGGACAAGTGGAGCCGCCGCCTTGGGTGGTCGTCCCATAAAAGTTTCCGTCGGTAGCCAGAATCAGGGCTGACGCAGCGTTGCCGTCAGTGCCGTTGAAGTTGTGCAGGGTAGTTAGCGTGCCCGCCCGGCTAATCTTGAAGACCGTTCCGTTGCCATTGGCTCCGCCAGCCCCGGTGGTGCCGTAGAAGTTGCCGTCAAAGCCTTGCACCAGCCATCCGTTCGGGCCGCTGCCGTCAGGGCAATTAGCTTGAGAGCAAAAGCTATAAAGACTGGTGAAGCCTTGTCCAGGCGAATTAGTGGCGGTCGCCACCGTGAGGATGAAGAGGACGCATGCCATCCTGGATAAGCTAATTTTTCCCAACGGCAGACAGTGCACGGCGTTCATGGGCTTCCTCCGAGAAACTCTTCGCTGTGATAGCTATGGGCCCTACAACAGACACTTGCCATTGCTGAATTGCTAGAACCGCAGTGCTGGAAAACTGCGACCCTCACTCATAACTTTTTGGCGCTGGACCGAAACATTCTGAAATAAGGCGAATGTTAGCACCAATGTGCGCTGCGCTCGACCACTTTCTGTGGTCTTGTCGGAACCCGTTCCGGGAAACCGAGAAATGTACTGGCACTCCCGTAACCTGACCTGATTGTAGTGCAGTTGAATACTGGATGGTTAGGGTAGGCTCCGCATGGCTCTGAGGTCAAAAGCCAGTCAGCAGCCAGTGCCCAGCGTGGTCGGTCAGTTTAGGGCGACACGGTCGGGGCGCCCGCGCTGGGCTGGTTAGTTGTCCCGGATGACGCTCTCAGGCGATTGCGGTTCAGTATCGAGCGAAAAGAGCTAGCCACTAGTCACTGACCACCAGCCACTACGCCAGGTTGAAGCGCTGGGCCATCATCTCGACGATCTCTTTGGCGATCTCGAGCGAGGCGGTTGCAGCCGGCGAGGGCACATTGCACACATGGATCATGTTCCCGCTATGAACGAAATGGAAGTCGTCGACCAGGTTGCCGTTGGTGTCGACAGCCTGCGCGCGCACTCCCGAGCCGCCCTGCGCCAGGTCCGATTCCTGAAGCTCGGGCACCATTTTCTGCAAGGCCGCCACGAACGCGGATTTCACCCAGGCGCGGTATTGTTCCGCCAAGCCCATGCGCCAGTATTTTCGGGCCATCTTCCAGAAGCCGGGAAAGCGCAGAGTTTCCGTCGCTTCCTGCATGTCGGGCGACGCGCCAGTGTAGCCTTCGCGTCGAAAGGCCAGCAGCGCGTTCGGGCCGGCCTCAACGCTGCCGTTAACGCGCCGGGTGAAATGCACGCCGAGGAAGGGAAAGCGCGGATCCGGAACCGGGTAGATCAGGGCCTTCACCAGATCGCGCCGTTCAGGGCGGACTTCGTAGTACTCGCCTCGAAACGGGATGATCTCCAGATTGGTTTCGACGCCGGCCATGCGCGTGATGGTGTCGCTGTAAAGTCCGGCGCAATTGATGACGTAGCGCGTGCGAAAGGTTCCGGCAGAGGTCTCGACGATGTTGGTTCCACCGTCCCGGCGCAGCGCAACGACCCTGGCGCCCAGGACGAGTTCGCCGCCAGATCGCAGGATCAACTCGGCGTACTTCTGGGCGACGACGGTGTAGTCGACGATGCCGGTGGAAGGCACTTGCAGGGCACAGATTCCGGCGCAGTGCGGCTCGATCTCCCGGAACTGCTCGCGTTGCAGCATCACCAGTCCAGGCACACCGTTGGCGGCGCCGCGCTGATGCAGAGCCTCCAGACGCGGAACCTCGTCGCGAGTGGTGGCAACCACCAGTTTGCCGCATTCCTCGAATGGAATCGCCTGCTCCTGGCAGAAGCGTTTCATCGAGGCTGCTCCGGCAACGCAATTGCGCGCCTTCAGGGACCCGGTTTTGTAGTAGAGGCCGGAATGAATCACGCCGCTGTTGTGGCCGGTCTGATGGGCGGCCACGCGGGTCTCCTTGTCCACGATGATGAGACGCATCTGCGGGAAGCGGCGTGTGACTTCCAAGGCGGTTGCCAGCCCCACAATTCCAGCGCCGATGATGAGCAGGTCCGATCCGCGGTCAGGCATATTTCAAGTCCAGCAAAACTCGCGATTATACGGCGCGCCGGGCCACGTCGCCATGACGCGCGTCACACTCAAAGGCAGTTGCGAGCGCGGGCAGTCGAGGCGTCCGCCGAAAGGAGGCTCGAATCCCAAATTTAATCCAGTTGCGGCGGGAAGGGGCTGCCACCACTTTAGAGACTCGCACGCTTTCGACTAAGAGGGTAAACTGTTGCCCGAATGTCACCAGGGATTGAAGTGGCGGGACGCACCGATGTCGGGCGGGTGCGTCCGTCGAACGAAGACCATTTCGGCTACGACGAGCGGCTTGGCGTGTTCGTGGTGTGCGATGGGATGGGCGGCCACGCGGCCGGCGAGATCGCCAGCCAAATCGCTGTCGAAACCGTGCTCAGCTTTTTTCGCGAGCGGAAGCCCAGCGTGCAGGACAACGCGTATCTGGACGACGCGCCGCTGGGCGCGCGCTTGCTGGCCGAGGCGGTGAAGAAGGCCAACGACGCCATCCTGGCTTACGCGGAGGAGAATAAGAACACTTCCGGGATGGGCACCACGCTGGTCGCCGTCCGCTTTGCCGAGGGCGTATTCAGCATCGCCAATGTGGGCGATAGCCGCATCTATTTGTTTCGCGAAGGCCAGTTGTTGCAGTTGACGGAAGACCATTCGCTGGTGATGGAGCAGGTGCGTCGCGGCATGATCACGCTGGACCAGGCCAAGCACTCCTCGGCGCAGAACATCATTACCCGCGCTTTGGGCACCGACGAGGGTACGCTTCCCGATCTTGGCGAATTTCCCGCGCAGGGCGGCGATTTGCTGCTGCTGACCACAGATGGGGTTCTGCGCCATGTGGACGACGAAGAGATCAGCAGCATCCTGCTTCAGTTGCCCTCGCTCCAGGCTGCCTGCGATACCCTCATCGACGCCGCCAACGAAGGTGGAGGAGAAGACAATTCGACGTGCGTGCTGATTCGAGTGCCCAACGGAGCGGCGTCGCAAGCCAAGCGGCCGGGCGACAAGCCTCCAGTGAGCGCTCCCTAGGAAGTGATAGGCCGTTTTCTCGGGGAAAGGAATATAATCGCTGGTTTGGGGCCGAGTGAAAATCCCGTAAGACGAGGAGGCTGTTCGTGCGCAAGACACTCTTGATTACCCTGGTGCTGCTAGTTTCCGCGATGTGGTTGCAGGCGCAGGACTCGATGTCCAAGTCCGGCCCGACTACGATCACAGGTTGCCTGGCGACCGTGGGCAATAACTACACACTGACCGACAGCAATGGAAAGGTTTACCAACTCTCCGATGAAGCGAATAAGCTGGCCAAACACGTTGGCCACGAGGTCAAAATCACCGGTACGCCTGGCGTAAGGACCAGGGATACCAGTCAGCAGGGCGTTGAATCGAGCGTAAAAGAGACGCCCGTTATCAGGGTAAAGACCGTGACCCACGTTGCGGATACGTGCAGCAAGTAGGCTGGTACTTGTAAAACTTCAGCGCGCTGCTCGTTGTTCATGCGCAGTCTATTCATGGTCGGCCCCCGGTCAGACGACTGGAGGTCGAAGTCACATCGATAGCGCCTCTGTTGATACTCTTCTGAGCCGAGGAGCCCACGGGAGCTTAAGCGAGAGCGGATCCCTCGGCCGCGCCCAATCGCATTGCTCCCTCGCTCGCTTTCAAAATGGCGGCGCAGATAAAAGCGCGTCCCCTTACGTTATGCGGGACCGGTATCAGTCACCGCATCCCACGATCTTACGTCCCAGGGTGCAAGCTCGAGCTCTTTATGCAGCAGGCCACGGCGCAATCGTCGCTTATCGAGGAATTCACGGCCGCTGCCATCCAGGCAGTTGCTACGGTGCAAGTCATCGATCGCTCACCCGCAGCCTTGCGCAGTGCAATCCTGCAAGCGGTTGGTGATGCGTCCCGCGTTCTCTACGCGCCTCCGCAGGAGCTTCCGGCCATGTTGTTCAGCCAATTCGCAGCTGATCCGCGGGTGCGAGCCAATGCCACACCCGACGAGATGGTCAACAGCGCTGCTGGCGTCACGGAAGCTTTCGCCGCCGTGGCCAGCACCGGTTCGGTGTGCATCGACACGAGCTTCGAGCGCACTGGGATCGTGAGCCTGATGGCGCCGCTGCAAGTCGCCGTGGTAGCTGCCGAGACCATCGTTCCTCAGCCCCGCGATCTGTTTCGCGCCGACGTGCTGGACGGCCGCGGATTGCAGCGCGACTTCGTATTCGTCACCGGTCCCAGCGCTACCGCTGACATGGGGCCTCTGGTTCGCGGCGTTCACGGGCCGCATAAATTGCACATCATTGTGTTGAGGTGAGCGTGGCTACTCCGGTGAATCCCGCCGACATCAATCCTCGCCAGGTGGCCAACAAGAGCGACAAGAAAGCTCTGCTGGATGCCATCCGCATGACGCTGAGCGTGCAGAGCCCAGCCGTCCGCCACAACACCCAGACCTTCAACCGCAATCGCTACGCCGCCACCGCGCTGCTCCCCGACTACAACGAACTCAAAGACCGCGCCCGCCAGATCAAGGAAAAAGCCATCGCCAACTTGCCCGAGCTGCTGCGGCAACTCGAAGCCAGCGTGCGCGCTAACGGCGGGCATTTCTATCTGGCGAAGACGGCGGCCGATGCTGACCAATACATTCGCGATGTCCTGCTGCGCCACGAAGTCAAGCTGGTGGTGAAGGGCAAGAGCATCACTTCGGAAGAGACTAAGCTGAACCACGCGCTGGAAGCAGCGGGCATCACCGTCGCCGAAACCGATCTGGCCGAATTCATTCTGCAAGTGGCCGACGAGCAGCCGTCGCACATCATCGCTCCGGCGCTGCACTACTCGCGCGAGCGCATTACGGCGCTGTTCAAGCGCAAGTTCAATACCGACCTGCCGCTCGATACAGGCGAGGAACTGACGGTATTTGCGCGCGAGAAGCTGCGCCAGCAGTTCATTGCCGCCGATGCCGGCATCTCGGGCGCAAACCTCATTGCTGCCGACAGCGGTTCGCTGATGCTGGTGGAGAGCGAAGGCAACATTCGCATGACCATGACTCTGCCGCCACTGCACATCGCCCTTGCCGGCATCGAGAAGGTCGTGCCCTCGCGCACCGATTTCGGGACATTCATCGAGCTGCTGCCGCGCAGCGGTACCGGGCAGCCGCTGACCTCCTACGTCAGCATCCTGCATCCGCCGCTGAAGGCGCCGCCATTCGCTGCGCCGGGCAAAGCGACAAAGCCGCGCGAGTTCCACCTGGTGCTGATTGACAATGGTCGCAGCCGAATGCGCGAGGACCCTGTGCTGCACGAGGCGCTGTACTGCATCCGCTGCAGCGCGTGCATGAATTGCTGCGCTAACTTCGAAACCGTCGGCGGCCACGCCTTCGGCGGAGAAACGTACTCCGGCGGAATCGGCGGTTCGTGGGAAGCAGGCACTGGCACGCTGATGAATGCCCGCTTCAGCGAATCTGTGTACCGGATGCTCGCGCTGCGTGACGCAGTGTCCAGTGCGGATCGACATTCCCTGGCTCAACGAGAATCTGCGCCAGCGCATGAACTTCGAGCAGCCGTCGTCAGCAGCGAAGTCGGCCTTCGCGGCTATGACGGGCAGCGCGCAGGAAGATCGCGTCGCTCCGCTGCAAAAGCAGTTCTTCGCCAACTACCATGTCATGGCTCGAGAAGCTACACGCTTCTCGTCGCTGTCGAATGCTGTCACCGGTCTGCCCTTCGTGCGCGGTCTGATGGAGAGCGTCGTCGGGCTCGACCGTCGCCGCAAGCTGCCGCCATTTCCGCACAAGACCTGGCAGCAGTTGTATCGCGACCAGCAGATCGGCGCGCACGGCCAAGCTCCGGCTCGCCTGAAGTGCTGATGTTCGCCGACGTGTTTACCAACTATGGTTCGCCGGAACGAGGCATGGCGGCGATGCGTGTTTTGCGCGAAGTCGGCGTCAACGTCGAGTTGAGTCCTTCGTTGCCGGACGGACGAGCAGCCATTTCGCAGGGCATGATCGCAACCGCGCGCCAGCAGGCGAGTGCCTTGGCGAAGACGCTGCTGCCCTATCTGGAGAAGGGAACGCCGGTGTGTGTGTTGGAGCCCAGCGTGCTTGCGATGTTCCGCTCCGACTATGAGCATCTGCTGGATGCCCCGACGTGGGAGAAGTTTGCGCGCGCCAGCTTCCTCGAACCTCTGCAGGCAGTATTGTCCATCGCTAAGGAACGCGGCACAGATCTGTCGCAGATTTTTCGCGCCGAGCAAGTCGCCGCACGGCAACCGCGTTTTCTACCACTCGCATTGCCAGCAGCGAAGCTGCGACGCCGCATGGCAGACCATCGAGATTCTGCGCTCGTGTGGCTTCGACGTGGTCACGTCGTCGGTGGAATGTTGCGGCATGGCCGGAAGCTTCGGCTACAAGCGCGAGTACTACGAACTGAGCATGGCCGTCGGCGAGGACTTGTTCGCGCAAGTGCGCGCTGCGGAGCAACAAGGACGGACCGCGAACGTTGGTCGCCAGCGGTACTTCGTGCCATGAACAATTGTGGGCAGGCATGGGACGCGAGGTGATGCATCCCGTGGAATTGCTGGTCAGCACGCTGGGGTAGCTCGGGCAGAGCTGGCCTTCAGGCCGGCGTTAAGGCGATTCGAAGCAAACTGGCTTTAGCCACTGCGGTAGCTCTGTATAAGCCGCGACACGGCGCGCGGCATGACATCGGCAAGATATCTCCGGCCTTAAGGAGACTGCGTCGCAACTGGCTGAGGAACTTGCCGTCGGGATAAATCGCCCGAAAGCCGATCAAACGAGCCGCGCAACGGCGGCATAAAGTTAGCCCGGCGCGTGAACGCCGGGTAAAGCGGGAAATTGAGCTGAGCCGCGGAGCGGCGACACCGGTTGTGACATAGTCTCTAAAGGCCGCATCTTTATGTTGCTCCGGTCGACGCGGCGCTAAAGCGCCCCGCTACCTGATCAAGTGCTACTTCTTGACCGTTTCCTTCTCCAGCTTTTCCAGCTCTTGGGCCAATTGTTCAGCTTGATCCCGAAGCTGGTGAAGGCGCTCCGCCAATGAAGATGCGTTCTTCTCGCTGGGCGCAGCGGCGGTAGCTGGCAGCGGGCGCGACTGCTGCCGGCGCTGGTGCTGAGCCGTCAGGTCGGCTAAGGCCTCGTCGAAGGTATCGCGATAAATCAGCCGGTCGCCCATCGCCAGCACCACCTTCTTGAGCTGCGGCATGCGAGCTTCGGTTGCCTGGATGTAAATCGACTCAAGGTAGAGAAATCCGCCGGTCACAGGCAGAGCGATGATGTTTCCGCGCAACACGCGCGAGCCCTGCTGGTTCCACAGCGTGAGGTCCTTGGAGATGTTCTGGTCCTGGTCGATGCGCGATTCAATCTGCATCGGCCCGTACATCAATTGCTGCTTGGGAAGTTGATAGAAGACCAGCTTTCCCAGTTGGTCGCCATCGCATCGACCGGCCATCCATCCGATCAAGTTGTCCTTGCCCCGCGGAGTGAACGGCAGAATCAGCAGATACTCGGGATTTTTCTCCCCCGGCAAAGTGGCCACAACATAGGTTGGCGTCACCGGTTCCGGTTGTCCCGATTGGCTGAACAGGTCGCGGGCAATCTCCCAAATGTCTTCTTTGTTGTAGAACACCTGAGGATCGCGCATATGGAAGATGCGGTAGGCTTCGGCCTGCGTCTGAAACAGAGCTTCGGGATAGCGCGCGTGCTTGCGCAGATCGGCGGGCATTTCCGACGCAGGCTGGAATAACTTAGGGAACAGCTTCTCGTAAGCCTGGATAATCGGATCGCTGGGATCGAATACATATAGAGACATCTTTCCCGTGTACGCATCCACCGTAGCTTTCACCGCATTGCGAATGTAATTCGCGCCTTCGTCAACTCCGGCCACCGGAAGTACTGCCGAATACGGATGGGAGAGCGAAGTTGTGTAGCCGTCCACCATCCAAACCAGCTGGCCGTCATCGGTAATCACCAGGTAAGGGTCCTTGTCCCAGTGCAGGAAGCCAGCCAGGTGCTCCAGCCTGGCTGCGCACGTTGCGATAAATCATCATGCGGCTTTGCCCGGTGAGGTAGCCGGTGAAAACAATGTTCGGCTCGCCCTGCGAGATCGCGGCGGCAACCTTCATCGGAAATGAGCCAACCGGGAATCCGCCTGTGCCCTGGTAGGTCGAATACTTGTTTTGATCGCCGGAAGGGTAATCGAACTCCTCGCGCGCGGTGTGAACAAAAACTGGGTCCTGAGTTCTCTCGCCAAAGTAAATCTCCGGCCGCGTGAGCTGAAACGCCGGCGACTTGATCTCCGGAGGAGCGTTCTTGATGAGCAGGACGGGCAGGCCATCGGGCGTAATCTTGTTGACCTCTGCGACCACTACGCCAAAGCCGTGGGTATAAATGAAATGAGGATTGATCCAGCTCTCGCTGGCCTCGGCTGACAACTGGCTGACGTCGATTTCGCGCGGCGACAGCAGCACCTGCTTGATGCGGCCATTCACGAAGTAGCGGTCAACGTCAGTGTCGGGGAAGGTGTAGTAGGGGCGCAGCGCTTGAATCTGCGTGATGGTTGCGTTGTAGGCGCGCAGATCCCACAGCCGGGCATTCTCCAGCAAGGTAGCGTCCTGAACGGGATCGACCACGCCCTGACCAGACGGCGTAAAAGGCTGTTCGGTGGCGTTGCGATTGAGGCCGAAGGCAGCGGTGGTCGCCTCAATATGGCGCTCAATATAGGGCCGTTCGATCGAGATCTCATTCGGCCGCACATAAACGGCGCGAACGATGGCCGGCAACGCCGCCTGCAAAATGAAACAGGACAACACCAGGACGACTGCCTGCTTGAATTTCGACATCCACACCAGCGGCAGCGCTGCGAAGGCGGAAATAATCAGCAGCCAGCGCAATGGCAGGGTGAACTTTTCGTCTACGTAATCTGCGCCGGTCATGAAGGCGTGCGACTTGAACAGGAGCTCGTAGTTGCCCAGGTAAACCCAACCGGCAAAGCCAAGCAACAAAATCACTGCCATAACGCGGACGAAAGGCGTGCGGGTCGCGCCCGGCAATCGCAGGTAGCTACCCAGGCTGATATTTCGCGACGGCCCATCCAGCAGCTGACCGTACTTGAAGCGCTCGACCAATTGCCATCCCCGGGCCGTGACCCAGAACAGCACCGCAGACAGAATCGCCAGCACAAACACAAATCCCAGCAGGTCCGAATAGAAAGGTAGATCGAACAGGTAGAACGGCAAGGCGTGCGAGAAAACATGGTCCTGCCAGGCGTCATGAGGCGCTGCCAGGCCACGCGACCCGACAAAGCGCATCACCGTCCAGAAGTCGATGGAGCGAGGACGCGAACAGCAGCGCGACCACGGCCAGGCCGACAGGCACCAGCCGCGAGTAAAAGGGGTAATCGCGCTGACGGAATGCCGGCGAAGTGCAGGCCGCGCGCATGCGCCACATAAAGCGCGATGAAGGCCACCAGCGCTCCCGCCGCTGCAGGCGCAATGCTGTACCACAGCATGCTGAACCAGGTATTAACCTGCGCGACCTCTTTCCACCAGTTGTACTCGATGACGAAATTGGCGGCCGTCGGGATGGCCCAACCGAGAAAGGCCAGCGACACTAAGGCAAGTATGAAAACGCGAATTTGGGAAGGACGCATAAAAGCGATTCTTGCGTGTCCAGCAGTGGCGCCGCTTCAAGCCAAGAGGACGTCTTCAGCGACGCGGCATCACCATTAGGGCAGGTGGTCGAATCGTACCACAGCACAAGGCGCAAGATGCGGTACGATTAGGGGCGACGAGCTGCGAGCTTCGAGCTCAGAGCCGAAAGCTAACGGCTAATTGCTAGCTGCTAGTTGCTGCCTTATGGACTTCGATCAACTGGAGACGTTTCTGGAAGTCGCGCGGTTGAGCAGCTTCTCGCGCGCCGCGGAACGGCGTTTCCGCACCCAGCCGGCGATCTCGGCGCAAATCCGCGCCCTGGAAGAAGAGGTTGGCGCCAAGCTGCTGGACCGCAGCGGCGGCAAGGTCGCCATCACCGCGGCTGGCAAGGTCTTCCAGAAATATGCTGAAGACACGCTGGAAGGGCGCCGGGTAGTGCTGATTGCCCTGGCCGAGATGCACCGCATCCCGCGCGGCGAGATCGTCGTCGCCGCCAACGAAGGCACTTGCCTGCACATCCTCCCCGAAGTCTTCGCCGAATTCAAACGCCAGTACCCCAATGTGGGAGTTGGCATCAAGCGTTTGGAGCACAACAAAATCCTCGAGGCCATCGTCGAAAATTCCTGCGATTTCGGCGTGGTTTCCATGCCGGTGCCCGACAAGCGGCTCACCGTTGTCCCCATTCATCGCGATGAACTGGTGGTCATCACGCCTCCCGATCATCCCCTGGCCGGGCGCGAGAAGGCAACGGTTGCCGAAGTGGTGGAGTATCCGCTGCTCCTGCCCAAAGTTGGCCGTACGCGCGACGCGCTGGAGGAGCTTTTCCACGAGCGGCGTCTGAAGCCGACGGTGTCGATGGAACTTGATTCCAGCGAACTGATGAAGCGCTTCGTCGCCGTCTCCGTGGGGGTCGGATTCATCCCGCGTTCGAACGTGGTGGAGGATTTGCAAGCCAAGGCGCTGGTCGCAGTGACGCTCTCAGACGCCAGCATCCAACGCGAGCTGGCGTTGGTTTTCCGCAAGGACAAGGCCCTGAGCCGCGCAGCACTGGCCTTCATCGACATTGCGGTCAAGTTGAAGACCGCAGTGGTGCGCGCGGCAGATTAGATTATCGCGCTCTTCGCTATTCGCCTTTCGCTCTTCGCGAGAAGTCATCTCATGACATCTTCAGCGGCGCGCCGCTAAATACTTGTCCAGCGGTGGACAATCCCTTCTAATTTCGGACATCTGTGCTCACATCACAACCTCCGAACAACCGCTAACGGTCTTACGATGCAAACACTTACAGCCGGTGTGCGATGGCCTTCGACGTGTATCTCATAAGTTAGACCCAGAGCCCGTGCAGTTAATCACAAATCTCCCTAACGGTCCGGTCGCTCTGTCGTCTGAAGGTCAGGAGGCAGTATGGAACGCAGATACCTGGTTGCAGCGTTGGCTATGATCACGGCTTTCGCGGCGACGTCCCACGGCTTCCGTGCCTTGCAGCAGATGTCGGTGATGCGCGTTCGACATTCTGGAGCGATGGCTCACTCCACCTACGCACCGAATTGCGCCACGCGCGCCCTCGCGAAGATTCGCACCCATCTCCGTCCCCGCTATCCCGAAGAGGCGCAGTTGCTGGCCGAGATGAATGTCCCCCTGGCAAATATGCAGGCAACGATCCAAGAGCAGATGGCCCGGCAGAATACCGCTATCGCCCAATGTGCTCGGGCCCGGGCGATGCGGGACTCCGAGCGCGCTCGCTACGAAGCCATGCAAGTGCAGCAAAGTCTGGCCAGCATAGGCCCGATGGCCCTGGAAGTGAATCTGCCCACCGACCTTGACCAGCGCATCAATGCCGCGCTGGTGTCCAGCAGGGCGGCCAACCATGTAAAGCTGCAAGTTCTCGCCGACAAATTGCGTCAGTCCTCAATGCGAATCGACAACCTGGATATACCGATCGTCGAGGTGACCGACGACAGTGGTGCGCCCGCCCACGTGCATGTGCACGTCCACTGCAACGTCAACAACAGGACGCAGCGGCAGCAGCCAGAATAGTCATTCGGGCGAAGCTTTACTTCTTCTTGCTCGGGTCGTCGGCAGGATTCACGTACACGAACTCCACCGGCGACATCCCGTGGATCTGGACCACGGTATCTCCGCTGGCCATCGCGTAATGGTGCATGCTGGGGTCGAGGTAGGCAAAGCTGCCTGCCGGAAAGCTCATCATCTTGCCCGCGTCGAAGCTGTCTCCCATGCCGACCTTCAAGGCCCCAGAAATGACAGTCACGTTTTCCCGCTTGGGATGCCAATGCGGCGGAATGCGATAGCCATCCGGCATCTTCAGCCGAATTGTGTAATCTCCGGTCGCGGCCATCGGGTCGCCCTCCAGTACAGCCAGTTGCGCGCCGGTGGTTAAGAACGGAGGAGCCGGTCCCCATTTGATCTGGTCGGGAGTAAAGGCATTTTGGGAAACGGCGGGCCGAGCCGCGAGCAAGGTTAAGCACAGCAATGTCAGGAAAAACAGATTTTTCATCACGCCCCCTTTGTGCGGCCAATCATAACCCAAGAGGCAGGAAGGCGAATAGAGAGAAAGCTACTTAAGAGGGGCCGTTTCCGGCGAGGAAAACGGAGGTCAGCGGCTCGCCAGCTTTGCCAGCCGCGCCCTACGCTCCTGCCACTGTTGGGTGGCGAAGATGCGTGGCCCCACTTCAATCAGCCGCGGCAACATCTGGAAGACGGAGATTGGCGTCCACTTCATTCCCTGACGCGTGCGATAGCCCCGGTGGTTGAGCTCTTCCGCGATCGCGGTGTAGGGACCGTCCTGCACCGTCAACTCCATCATCAGGAACAGCACATCCTGCTCGCTGGGATTCTCTTCCAGACGCGGCTCGTCTTTGGCTACTCGTAGTCCAAAGGGCACGTCTTCGGGCGCAGGTGCGGCGGCCTCGGCTTCGGGCATCTCGCGCTCCCACTCCACGGCGACCAGCTTCCATCCCTGCTGGGCTTGCCGCGCGATCTCCTCCGGCCCGAACGAGGCCGGCGCTTCCTGACGAATGCGTTCCAGCTTTGCCATCCTGATCCCCCTCACCCACGGTTGATACTTTCTTGCGCCTATTGCTCGCGCAGCGTACGCATTGGATCCAGCCGCGCGGCGCGGTATGCCGGCAAGCTGCTTGCCGCAGCCGACACCAGCAGCAGCACCGAGCTGACGCCCACAAACGTCAGCGGATCGAGCGGCTTCACTCCATACAACATCCCTGCCATAAATTGGGTCAGCAGCAGAGAAGCAAGAATCCCGATTGCCAGACCAGCGCCGGCCAGTATCAGGCCACGGCGAAGGACCAGGCCAAGCACATCTTGGCGCTGCGCGCCCAACGCCAGGCGCAGCCCGATCTCCAGCGTGCGTTGCGTCACCATATATGAAAGCACGGCATACAGCCCGACGGCCGACAACAGCAGAGCCATCACCGCGAAGAAGGTGATCAACACCGTCTGGAAGCGGGGCTGCGCCGCCGCGAGCGAGACGTAATCGTCTAGAGTGCTGATGTCGAACAGCGGAACCTTGCCGTCGACCTGGGCCAATTGATCGCGCAGAGGACCGACCAGGCTGAGCGGGTCTCCGTCGGTGCGGATGACCACTGACGGGTCAAGGATGAGAGCCTGTTTGAAAGGCAGATAATATTGCGCCGGCATCGCCGCCGTGATGCCCTTACGCTTCACGTCGCCCACCACACCTACGATCTCGCGGACCACCTCATTGGTTACGCCGTCGCCTAGACCGGGTTTTATCCGTTTGCCGACAGGATTCTCGCCGGGAAAGTATTTCCGTGCGAAAGCCTGATTGACGACGACCACCGCAGGCGATTTGGAATCATCGGTCGGCAGAAAGGCGCGACCGGAGAGTAGCGGTATATCAAGCGCCCGGAAGAAGTCGGGGGTGACGATCGTGACCGGCGCGGCTGGTTCATCTCCCTTGGTAACCGGCCGGCCCTCGATGGTGAAGCTGATGCCGATGTTGTTGTGTGACAGCGGCAAAGGATAGCCGCTGGACACGGATTTCACACCCGGGAGCGCGGCCAGCCGGGGCAGCAGCTCATCGTAGAACTGGGCTTTCTTGAGGTCAGGATACTGATTTTCTGGCAGGCTGATGCTGGCGGTCAGAACATGGTGCGGATTGAAGCCGGGATCGACGTTCAACACCTGCATGAAGCTGCGAATCAATAATCCTGCACCCACCAGCAGCACGAGTCCAATCGCCGTTTCCGCGACAACTAGAACACCGTTGAGGCGATGTTGGCCGCGGCCGCTGGTGACGCTGCGCGTGCCCTCGCGCAAGGCAAGCGCAGGATCGAGCCGCGACATTCGCCATGCCGGCAGCGCGCCAAACAACACGCCAGTCAGAATCGAGGCAAATGCGGCGAACAGTAGCACCCCGCCATCCACACCAACCTGGTCGAGGCGCGGCAGGTTCTGGGGCACAAAGCGCAACATCGTCTTCAGGAAGATGACCGCGAGCACTACCCCCAGCGCGCCGCCGCACAGCGACAGCACAACCGACTCCACCAATACTTGGCGCATGATCTCGAAGCGGGTGGCGCCCATGGCCGAACGCACCGCCATCTCCGGCCGCCGGCGGGCGGCGCGCGTCAACATCAGCCCGGCAACATTGGCGCAGGCGATCAGCAGCACAAACACCACGGCGGCAAACAGCACGTGCAGCGCCGGACGAGTATCGCCCACCAGGTCATCCAGTTGTGGCACCACGGTGGCGCTGTTGAATTGCTTGTTGGAGTCGGGATACTGAGATGAAAGATTCTGTGCAATGAGCTTGAGGTCCGCGGTAGCTTGTGCAACGCTGACGCCTGGCTTCAGCCGGCCAACCAAGTTCACCATGTGCGCTCCGCGTTGCGCGGTGACGGGGTCCTTGTCGGTTGCGTCATCGGCCAGCGTAGTCCACACCGCCGGCACAGGGTGCTGCATGGGAAACTGGAATCCCTGAGGCATGACGCCGACCACGGTATAGCGATTGTTGTCCAGCGTGACGGCGCGGCCGACGATGCTAGGATCGGCACCGAAAACTGATTGCCAAGTTTCATGGCTTAGCATCGCGACGTGGGTCCCCGGCTTCTCGTCGTCGGCGATGAAACCTCGGCCGAGCAGCGGGTTGACGCCCAGCACACGGAAGAATTCCGCCGAAACGGTCTGCGACTCCAGCTGCCGCGGAGTCCCGGCACCCGTCACGGTGCGATTGTCGCCGTGGTAGCAGGCCAAGGCCTCGAAGGAATGATTCTCAGTGCGCCAGTCAAAGAAATCCGGATAGCTGAGGCTCTCCGGGAGGTTGGTCTTGCCGGCGGAGTTTTGCAACATCGTCGCCGACATAAGTCGGTCTGGCTCAGGGAAGGGCAGAGGCCGCAACACGACCGCGTTAATCAGGCTGAACATGGCCGTGGTCGCACCGATGCCGAGCGCCAGCGTCAAAGTTGTGGTGATGGCAAAACCCGGATTCTTGCGTAATTGACGAATCGCAAACCGCAGGTCTTGCAGCAGGCTGTGCATCAAGTTCTCCAGAATCGGGATCCGCTCCTGCAGATTCGCCTTCTAGCCGTACTTCGTCGAAAAGCGAAGAGCGAAAGGCGAATAGCCACAACTAAAGTACACGTCAGTGGCCATCGGCAGGATTGTTCAAATCATTGGAAACAGCGAGGATAGGTCTTTCCGGTGCGAGCCTTGAGCTGAAGCGCGCGTCCGAATTCGGTATTCTTTGTCCGCAAACGGACGAGCTGTAACCAGCCCCGAGGGCGTCATTTGAGTTAGCCGCTGGATGTGGCAGGCTGTTACGAAACTCGGCTGGCCATCGCATCGGTAGAACAAACCGCAACCAAAAGAGCGCTGTAGGCGCGAAATAGTCTAGCCCAGCACAAGCCGGAGGCGCAGTGCTGGGCTAGAGGGAGAAAAATTCACCGAGTCCCGTAGGGACGACAGGATCTCGTAACAGCTTGGTGAGCCCGCGGTGGACCAGGAATTAACTCGGGAGCCGCGGAGCGGCGACACCGAACCTGCACGCACATTCCAGAGTATTTCTGCAAATCAACCCCTCGTGCCTGATGCAATGCCGCTCGGCTCGCATTTGCCGCGCTTCTGACGCGGCTGGTAGACTCGATAGTTCACACGGACCTCTTTTCTCATCCATATAAATATGCCAAACGGAACTGATATCGCTATTGTTAACGGCGCCCGCACGCCCATGGGGCGCTACTGCGGGAAGCTACGGGATTTTACGGCCCAGGAAATCGGTGCGGTCGCTGCGGTCGAAGCCATGAAACGCTCCGGCGTCGAGCCTGGCGAGATCGACCATGCAGTCTTCGGCAACGCGCAGCAGACCTCAGGCGATGCCATCTACGGCGCGCGACATGTCATGCTCAAGGCGGGCGTGCCGATTGAGGTGCCCGCGCTCACCGTCAATCGTCTCTGCGGATCGGGCATGCAGTCGGTCGTGACTGCGGCGCAGATGATACAGCTTGGCGAAGCTAAGACTGTGCTTGCCGGCGGCATGGAATCGATGTCGCAAGCGCCGCACGTGATTCGCGGTATGCGCTGGGGCGTCGGACTGGGCGAGGGCAAGCTGGAAGATTCGCTGATGGTGGCGCTGCTCGACAGCTATTGCAACCTTTACATGGCGAACACGGCCGAGCTCTACGCCGAGCAGCAGGGCATCACGCGCGAGATGCAGGATGAGTTTGCGCTGCGCTCGCAGAAGTTGGCCGACGATGCGTACAAAGCCGGCCGCTTGCAGGAAGAGTTGACCCCAGTTGCACTGCGCAATCGCCGGGGCGAACCTACCGGCGAGATGTTCACCGAAGACGACCATCGGCGTCCCGACACCACGATGGAAAGCCTGGGCAAGCTGAAGCCAGCGTTCGGCAAGAACGGAACGGTGACTGCCGGCAACGCCAGCGGAATCGTCGACGGCGGCGCAGCCATGGTGGTGATGTCCGTTGGCGACGCCGAGAAACGCAACTTGAAGCCGCTCGGCCGAATTGTGAGCTGGGGCATCGCTGGCGTCGATCCCAAGATCATGGGATCGGGGCCAGTCCCGGCGACGCGCATAGCCCTGAAGAAAGCTGGGATCACGCTCGACGATATCGACGTGATCGAGTTGAACGAGGCTTTCGCAGCACAGTGTCTCGCGGTCGAGAAAGAGCTTGGACTCGATCCCAGCAAAGTCAACGTAAATGGTGGTGCGATCGCGCTGGGCCATCCGCTGGGTGCGACCGGCTCGCGGCTGCTGGTTACCCTGTTGTATGAATTGCGCCGCCGCAAAGCGAAGTACGGGTTGTCGACGGCCTGCATCGGCGGCGGGCAGGGCATTGCCGTGATCGTGGAAAATCTTCAGCGGTGAAAAGCCATCAGGTTTGTGTCAGGGCACGAGTACTCGTGCCGAGGCGGAGCGCAAAAAGAGATTGGGCTTCGGCCCCTGCTCGGGTTTTCCTCAGGGCTGGTTGCAGGGAGCGCAGATGCGCGTCTTCAGCGGCGTGATTCTCGGATATTTGCTGTTCGAGCTGTTGTGGTTGGGAGTGTTTCGTGTCACCAACACCGATCGCCACGCGCCCGCCAGCATCAGCTTCCAGGCGGGGGCCATTGTGTTTGGGTTGCTGTTTGCTCTGCTGGCCGGGTATGTCGCCAGCTTCATCGGCGGCCGGCCGCACTTTACCGCCGCGTGGACCGTTGGGGTGCTGGTTGCGCTGACGGCCGTCGTCATTATGATTCACGATGGCGTGGCATGGCCGCAGGTGGCGGCACTGCTGTTCATGGGGCCGGCCATAGTGGTTGGCGGATGGTCGTACGTGCTGCGAAAGCGCACCAGTGATGGCGGCAACACACCATGACAAACGAAGAACGAGCGCTGCACAGGTTGGTCTATCAGTTGGAGTCGGCATGGAATGCCGGAGATGGCGACGCTTTCGCCGGGTTGTTCGCCGATGACGCTGACGTCATCCACATCCTCGGCGGCTACTACACCGGGCGCGACGCGATTCGCGCCGGGCATCGCATGATCTTCGGCACCATTTACAAGGGCAGCACCGTGCACTACAGCGTCGAGAAGATCAAGTTTCTCCGGGCGGACATCGCGCTTGTTTTTCTGCGGCAGCACTTGCAGTTCGCCGAAGGCAGCGTGGCCGATGAACTCGACGCCAGGCCGACAATCGTCGCCGAGAAGCTGGATGACAGGTGGCGCATAGTCGCGCTACAGAACACCAGGATCAGCGAGGTGGGCGGGGGTGGTAGAGCCAGCCCTTAGGCCGGCGTTGCGTCAGTGGTTCAAGCTCGAGCCGCTTTAGCGGCGACACCGTACCGCAGATCCCTCGGCTCGCCCACCGCGGCGGGTTCGCTCGGGTGACACCCACGATGATGAAAGTGGGGCAAGCTGCTGGTATCGCGAATATCGAGTCCCACGCAGTGGGACGGAAGATGATAGCCCAGCGCTTCAGTGCTGGGTGGGCTTCATTATTGACACCGAGTCCCGTAGGGACGGCACATTCTAATTAATTAAGGAAAATGGCACACATGAATATCAAGAAAATCGGAGTTTTAGGTTGTGGTCTGATGGGCTCGGGCATCGCGCAGGTTGCGGCCACCGCGGGTCTCGACGTGGTGGTGCTCGAACAGGAACAGAAATTCCTCGACAAGGGATTCGCCGGCATTGAGAAATCGCTGTCGCGCATGGTGGAGCGCGGCCCGGCCAAGGGCGGTCTGACCGCCGAGCAGAAGACCGAGGCGCAGTCGCATCTGACCGGGACGCTTAACATGCAGGACCTCGCCGATTGCGACATCGCGATCGAGGCCATCATCGAGAACGTCGAGATGAAGCGCAAGACCTACGCGCAGCTCGACGCGATCGTCAAGAAAGACGCCATCTTTGCCACCAACACGTCGTCCATCTCGGTTACTGAGCTGATGACGGCGACCAAGCGCCCCGAGCGTTTCATCGGCTTGCACTTCTTCAATCCCGTGCCCATGATGAAGCTGGTGGAGGTGGTGAAGACGATTGCGACGGCGCCCGAGGTTTACGACGCGGCAGTCGAGTTCGGTACGAAGCTCGGCAAAGTTCCGGTGCGCACCAGCGATAAGACGGGCTTCATCGTAAATCGCCTGCTGGTACCGTACCTGCTAGATGCGATTCGCGCCTACGAAGAAGGGGTCGGCTCCATCACCGACATCGACGAAGCGATGAAGCTGGGCTGTGGCTACCCGATGGGGCCGTTTACGCTGCTCGACTTTGTCGGACTCGACACCACGTACTACATCACGCACGTGATGTACGACGAATTCAAAGAGCGCCGCTTCGCCTCGCCGCCGCTGTTGAAGCGGCTGGTGATGGCAGGTTGGTTAGGTCGCAAGTCAGGCAAGGGCTTTTACGACTACGCCGACCCCAACATGCCGGTGCCGGGAAAGTTTGTGTAGGCAAGGAGAGGAAGATCATGAGCAGTTTCCAGAACATTAAATTCGAACAGAAAAACCACATTGCCTATGTCACCATCGACCGGCCAAAGGTGCTCAACGCGCTGAACATGGCCACCATGCAGGAACTGAAGCAGGCGTTTGCCTCCATCAAGGACGACGCCGACGTGCGCGTCGTGATCGTCACCGGGGCGGGCGAGAAGGCATTCGTCGCGGGCGCCGACATTGGCGAGCTGTCGCAACACACGCCGGTCTCGGCGAAGGAGTACACCCACCAGGGCCAGGCGATCATCGACTCCATCGAGAACCTGGGCAAGCCGGTCATCGCCTGCATCAACGGCTTCGCGCTGGGCGGAGGCTGCGAACTGGCGATGGCTTGCACCATGCGCCTGGCCAGCGACAATGCCAAGCTCGGCCAGCCCGAAGTGAAGCTCGGCCTGATCCCCGGCTACGGCGGCACGCAGCGCCTGCCGCGGCTGGTAGGGAAGGGGCTCGCCATGCAGCAAATCCTCACGGGCGAGATGATCAGCGCGCAGGAAGCACACCGTATCGGATTGGTGAACGAAGTTGCCGCCGCGGCTGAGTTGATGCCGCGAGCGGAAGCGATCGCAGCGAAGATCATTGCCAATTCACCGCTGGCCATTCAGTACGCAATGGAAGCCGTGAATCATGGATACGATATGCCGCTAGCCGACGGGCTGTTTCTGGAGGCAACGCTCTTCGGCGTCTGCTGTTCAACCGAAGATAAGAACGAAGGCACGAAGGCATTTCTGGAGAAGCGGCCGGCGCAGTTTAAAGGGAAGTGACTAGCGGCTGGGGGCTAGGGAATAGTTTCGAGTTTCAGGTTTCGAGTTTCGAGCTCAAATTAATATCCGAAGCCTCATCGGCCGGTAGCGGATGGCGCTACTCGCAACCGACATTCCCTATATCCATGGTGCTGACATTTTTGCCGTCCTTATCGGTCCCACCTGCCGCAAAGTTCGTGCTCATAACGTTGGGGAGCTCCACTTCCCAGGTGTCTCCGTCGGGAGATGTGGCCACTTTTTTCATGGACAGGGACTGACCATTGCCGGCCATGTTAGTCCCGGTAGGCGTCCAGCCTATGTATGCCTGCGTCAGGTTACGCGCCTTGAGCACGGCTGAGGTACCCTCATCGCAATGGATCCAGGTACCGTCATAGGAGATCGGCGGCGTAATTTCGAAGGAGATGATCTCGCCACGTCCGGCGGGCGGGTGCTTAGGCGCGTTTCCCGAGTAAACAGCGAACTTATCGTCGTAGGGGTTTCCCGGATGGATCGAGCCGTTCGTGCGCACCAGGGTACCAGTGCCCTTGGGAAGAAAGATAGCGAGCGGCCTGAGTCCCGGATGTAAGACCAGCTGCCGATATTCCAACGTTTTGTACCCGGGCTCGGAGAAGACCAGCGTCTGTGTCGCCATCCACGGAGGCTTTCCCTTGCGATAGCTCGCAGGAATTTCCAGTGTGAAAAGGCCATTGCCATCGCTTGTGGTCGTGATGCCGCTGGGAAGCGCCGTGATCTTGACGCCGGAGATTAGCTCGGCGGTATCCGGATTCTGAATGTAAGAACGGAACTGTGTGGGGTCGTCGGTTGTCCCCCAATAATCTTCCGAGATCGTCCGGTCATCTCTGGGCTGGGAGCTCACGTTGATTGTCGTGACGAATGCGCTGCGTAGTTGGATCCACGACGGGAGATCTCTTGCCCGTGAAAATTCGCCGCCATACGTCAGGACATACAGCGGTGTGCCGTTAACCGTTACGCGACAGGACAGCTTCAGCGGCAAACCGTGGGTGAGGACGCGACCGGCAGCATCGGTGGTGTAATGGGCAGTCCACTTCACAGCGCCAGCCTGTGTCTGTCCCAGGCATTGGTCACTGGCCGCAATGTCCACGGCTGCCCCAGCGACACCAATCCCTGTGAAGTAATCCTTCACCCATAGCCATGTGGGAGTGCTTTGCGCGGACTGGTGCTGCGCTGAGGCCGCGCACGGGAGCGCGATTGCCGCGAAGACAAACAAGCACAGAAGAAACGCGTGACGCATCATCCGGTGAGGCTCGCCCTCATAATTCGGAATTATCCTACGCACCGCCTCCCGCTACAATAGGGATCTATGATCCGTTCGATTGTCTTTCCTCGCGTGCTGGGCAAATCCCTGGAAGACCTGAAGCCCGCGCTCGAGCTTTTTCGCGCCCTTGGCTTTGCGCCCGGCAATGAGTGGCATGAGGGCGGAAGTCACGGGGTCGAGATGTTGGCGCCCAGCGGCGGCATTGAGTTCATCGCTGCTTCTGGCGCACCGCCGGTGGACGCTACTGTCGAAGTCGTCGACGCTGACGCGGCTTACGAGATCGTGGAGAAACTTGTTCCCACCCTGTCGCCTAAGATTGGCGACAAGGATGGGGCACCCGTGTTGCAGATTCGGCGGGAGATTCACGATACGCCTTCCGGCGCGCGGCTCTTCGAAGTCGAAGTCAGTGGATTACGGATCAGATTCCTTACCTATGCGAAGAAGCCCGGCGAAACCCGTGGGCTGGAAGGCAAGCTGGATGGCCGGGGCAAGCGCTTCGCTCTGGTTGTCAGCCGCTTCAATTCCTTCATCACCGAGCGCCTGCTGGACGGCGCGGTTCAGGCACTCCGACAATGTGGGACAAGCGCATCAGATATAACGATCGTCCATGTGCCCGGCGCGTTTGAAATCCCCGCCGCAGCGCGGCAGCTCGCCGAGACCAAGCAGTACAACGCAATTATCTGCATCGGATGTTTGCTGCGTGGTGGGACCTTGCATTACGAAGTGATCGCCAGCGAAGTGACGCGGGGCGTTGGCCAGTCAGCGCAAGAGACGCGTGTGCCGCACGCTTTCGCTGTCCTCACCTGCGATACCCTGCAACAAGCCATTGACCGCGCCGGGTTGAAGGCGGGCAACAAGGGCTTTGAAGCTGGTTTGGCGGCGGTGGAGATGGCGTCGCTGCGCCAGGCAGTCGCAAAGCGGTCGCGCCGCAGTCAAGAAAAGAAAACCGCGGATCCCTCGACTCCGCTTCGCTCCGGTCGGGATGACAATTCGACAAACATCTCGCCGACGGATGGCAAGCGATGACAACCAAGTCCGGCACTCGCCGCAAATCGCGCGAACTGACCTTGCAGATGTTGTTTCAACTGGACATGGGTCATCAGGACCCGGAGCTGGTGCGGCAGACCTTCTGGAGCGAGCGCACCGATCTGGACGAAAAGGTGCGCCAGTTTTCGGACGAGCTGTTTCGCATTGCGTGCGAGCGGCGCGAAGAGATTGACCCCATCATCGAGCGCAACGCGGAACATTGGCGGATGGACCGCATGGCCGCGGTGGACCGCAACCTGCTGCGCGCCGGCGTGGCCGAGTTTCTGGGCTTTCCCAAAACCCCGAGGCCGGTGGTCATCAATGAATCGCTGGAGATCGCGCGGCGATTTTCCACGCCGGAGTCGGTGCAGTTCATCAACGGAGTGTTGGACAGTGTCGCCCGCGAGCTGGGGGAGAAGAAGAAGTAGCGGCGCGGACGGCGCGGGGCTTACGGTTGCGTAGTTCGCAGCTTCTTCAAGTGCAGCTCTGAGCCGGCATGCCGATAGCTGACTTCATCCATCAGGCTGCGCATGAGATGGATGCCGCGGCCGTGCTGGGTGAGATTGGTGCCATCGTCGGTGGAGTCGGCGGCGGCCGCAGTGTCGAAACCCTCGCCGGAATCCCGTATAACGATGGTGATCGCCTCAGCAGTGACGTCAACCGAGCAGCGAATGATTTTGCTGGGATCATTGCGAGAGCCGTGCAGAACGGCATTAGCCAGGCCCTCCTGCAAGGCGATCATGATATCGATCTCCTGTTGCTCGTCGGCGCAGTGCTCGTGCAGGAAGTCCATGATCCGGTCGCGGACGGCGATCATGGCCGCCGAATCGCCGGTGAAGACGAGCTCTGCGTCAAGCGCCTTAGGCTCCACGGACTGACCGCTTCCTGACAATAGCTTTCTCCGCTAGGCGGTCATGGCACACTGCTGGCATGCATCATCGTCACTTTGGGCAACCTGGGCCGCAGCCGAGCCGGCAACCTGCAATACCGATTCCAGGCGGGTGAGCGCCATCAACCGGCGAACGCACGGCGATGGATTGGCGATCGTCAATATACAGGCCCGCCGCCGGGCCCGGCAATGAAGTTCGACCAGAAGCCCAAGTCCGGCCGCATCCATGGCGTGAATCTGCTGCAAGTCGACCATCACCCGTCGCTCCGGCCGCGAGGTCGCCATACAGCGCAGAGTTTCGGCTTCCACGCCGAGTACGATCCGGCCCGAGCAAAGAAGCTTCACGACGGTTGGCGCACTCTGAATATCAATTCTCAACATATCGAGCCCCGTAAACATTCCTTATTGCCGAATACGTCCAGTAAGTGCAATTTGTTTCGGATTATGAGTCGGTGTTATCCATTATGCTCAAATTCGATTGCAGAATGATGAATACGAGGTCGAATCCTTGGGTGCTGGATTTCCGGCGTCCGGTCTGGGTGCAGATGCGATGGGAAGAACTTAACCGCCAGCGCACTAATGCTCCTGCATATTCTGCAGCGCCCGCTGGAAGGCGTAGTCGCTGACCCGGACCGTTCCCTGGAAAGGACGATTGATGTTGACGATGGCTACCAGTACCAGCGAGATGAGCAGGGAAAAGGCAAAGACCTGGAATATGTGCAGCCCGGTATTGGCTGAGCCAAACATGCAGCTGGACGCGATGGTGACGGTGCCTCCGATAATCAGGACGCACCAGAGCACGGTAGGAAGCCGGGATGTGCTTTGCAGTATGCGGGTCCGGCGATGCTCGGTGAGAGAGCTCAGCTCATAGAGCGCATGATCTTCAGCCGTGATCTCATTGGGTGAAGCCACCTTGACTGACATCAAAGTATTCCACATGGCGGCGTCGATCTGGACCGTTCCGTCGGGGATTTGATCGTTGAACATTTCCGGCCAGTCACGGTTAATGGCTGCGTCAGCATAAGAGCGCGACAGTTGCTGGATTCGCGCGCGTTGCTCGGCGGGCAGGCCGTTAGCGAGAAGATAAACGTTCACCAGCGCGTTAGCTTCCAGATCGACGTTCAAGTTGGCCACCCCGAGGTCAGTCCATACCGTGTACAGCATGAAGCCCAGAATGACGGCGTAGGTGGTGCCAAGAACGCTCAGTTGCCAGCCGATCAGGTCATTGTGGTTGCGGCGGACCTCCCACGGCCAGAGCCAGTTCAGTCCTACCCGGAACAGGAGGGAGACAGCGACCGTGAGAATAATGATCAGAAAGTCTTGAGTAACAGTCAACATGGGTTTGATGCCTGGATCGATGTAGAGTGTACAAGAGTGCTGGGGGCCAATCCACAGGGTTTTTGGGGAGACCGATGACACGTTCGACACCTGAACCGAGAAAGCCTCGCGCGCCGGAGCGCGATTACTCGCACCGTCTGTTGATTGACAAACTCGAAGTGAAGCCCGGGCAGCGGGTTGCGGTGCTGGGCGTCGACGGCGCGGAATTTATGACAGGGCTCGCTGCTCGCGTACCGGAATATTCACGCGGCGAACGCATCAAAGGCGCCGACCTGATTTTCTTCTCGGCGGAAGCGCGGGACGATCTATCGCAGCTGAAATCACTGGTGAAGTGGATCAGCAGGAGCGGAGCCATCTGGGTGGTCTATCCGAAAGGTCAGAATCACATTCGGGAGATTGACGTTATCAACGCAGGGAAGTCCGCCGGCCTGACCGACAACAAGGTTTGCCGCTTCTCCGAAACCCATACCGCCTTGCGCTTCGTCATCCCGGTGTCGCAGCGCTGATCGGCTCCGAAAACACAGCACAGTAAGAATTGGCGCAAAAAGTCATACCCTGTCCTGCCGGACACTGCTAGTTTGGATGCCGTATGAGAAGCGCTGCGGGACAGGCCCACGCTGAGGCCTGCCGATGAACGGTCCTTCCGAAGTTCTCAGTCCGAAGCACGTCGGCGTGTCCAACATTTTAGCTGGACCCAATGGCATTCGCGCGGGATGGCGCTTGCTGATTTTCGCTGCGATCTTCTTGCCGTTGGGCTACGCGGCTGGCCGGATTGTCGATTCCCTGACGCACAGGTTCAACGTTGACCCTTATACTCCGTTGGGGATCACTATCGGAATGGGAAGTTTCGCCGTTGCAGTCTTTCTGGTGAGCTGGATCATGGCGAAGATTGAAGGCCGCAGCATCGCCGACTACGGATTGCCCTGGCGCCGCGCCTTCTGCCGCCAGTACTGGCAGGGGGCAGCCATCAGCATCGTGTCGTTGACCATCCTGCTGTGGGTGTTACGTCTTGCCCGGGTTTTTTCTTTCGGCTCTCCCACATTACATGGTGCGGACATCTGGAAATACGGTGCGATCTGGACAGTGCCGCTGTTTCTCGCCGCGCTGTTGGAGGACTTTTTCTACCGCGGCTACATGCTGTTCACGCTGACGACCGGCATTGGTTTCTGGCCGGCGGCGATCGCGACTTCGCTGTTTATGGGCGGAATGCACTACCTCAATCCCGGCGGGCACGGTTTAGGACCGGTTGCAGCCACCGAGTATTGTCTGGTCACTTGCCTCGTCTTGAGAAGGACCGGCGACCTGTGGATGCCGCTGGGAATTCATTCCGCGTGGAATTGGGGCGAAGTGTTTTTCTACGGCGTACCATCCAGCGGCTTCACGGGGCATCCGCATTTCCTGAATGCCAGTTTGCACGGGCCAGTGTGGCTTACGGGCGGGGTGTTCGGGCAGGAAGCGAGTGTGCCTAGCCTGGTATTGCTTACGATTTGGGGTCTTGGCTTGGCGCTCTGGCTGCGAGGAGTGAAATACCCAAATCCGGCAGCGGTGCGGGATCCCCGGCGGAGAATCGGGTCCTGATACGACGTCAACGATTTTGCGTGGCTCGTGAATTTCACACGGGCCGAATCGCAGTCTTTTTTTTGTAGGCCGTTCGGCACGACCGAAAGAGGCTGTGGAAAGAATCGGAAACAAAAAATTGTGCCGCCGGCTGAAGCCGGCTCAGAGAAAAAATAAATGACTTATCGGCACGACTGAAGAGTCTGCGTGAGAACCGTGCCGCCGCTCCTCCACCCCATCAAGCGCAAAAACGGCGCTCGATGGGGACCCCGGCTCCGCGGCTCAGGTTCGATTCCCACTTCACCCGGCGCTTACGCGCCGGGCTAACATCATCGCCGCTGTGCGGCTGGTGCTGCCAGTTCCGATGCTTTACGTTCCACCGCAATCTGATAAGTCGAGTTCTCACGCAGACTCTGAAGTCGTGCCCTGACACAAAGCGTCTCAAGTAGAGGTTTTCGGCAGCCTGTAAAAAAAGCGGAGTTTTCGGCAGCCTGTAAGAGTCGTGCCCCGACACAGGCCGATGGGCAAGGCTAATTGCTGAGGGCTAATTGCTCCCGTTCTCTCTGCCCTTCTTCTTGATCTCGATGTTCAGGCGCTTGATCTTCTGGTTGAGAGTGGAGAGCGGAATGTGGAAGCGGTCGGCAGCTTCGGTCTGGTTCCAGCCGCATTTTTCCAGCATGTCGGCAATGACGCGCCGTTCGCTCTCTTCGATGATCTCGAACAGGGAAGCGTCGGGGCGGTGGTCCATGAGGGCGAAGCGCGTGCCGCGGCCGGTGAGGTTTTCGGGAAGCAGGTCGGGCGATAACGACGAGCGCGTGGCCAGCACCACGGCGCGCTCGATCACGTTTTCCAACTCGCGCACATTGCCCTGCCAGTCATAATCCATCAGTGGACGCAACGCTTCCGGAGTCAGGTGCAGCGGATGCTTGCCATTCTCCTGCGCGAACTTCACGATGAAGTGTTCGACCAGGAGAGGAATGTCGTTCTTGCGCTGGCGGAGCGGAGGCAGGTCGATGGTGATGACGTTCAGCCGGTAGAACAGATCTTCGCGGAACTTGCCTTCCTTCACATGCTGCCGGAGATCGACGTTGGTGGCGGCGATGATGCGCACATCGACCTGAATTTCGTTTACTCCTCCCAAGTGCATGAACTTGCGGTCTTGCAGCACGCGCAGGATCTTGGCCTGGGTCTCCATGCTCATGGTGCCGATTTCGTCGAGAAAGAGTGTGCCGCGATCGGCAACCTCGAAGAGGCCTTTCTTGCTGGCAATGGCGCTAGTAAAGGCGCCCTTGACATGTCCGAAGAGGGTTGACTCCAGCAGGTCGGCCGGAGTTGAGCCGGTATTGACGGGCACAAACGCGCGATCCTTGCGCGGCGAGTTCATGTGGATGGCTTTGGCGATCAGCTCCTTGCCAGTCCCGCTCTCGCCTTGCAGCAATACGGTCGAGCGGCTGGGAGCAACCTGCGCCACCAGATCGAAGATGCGCAACATGGGCTCGCTTTTGCCGATGATGTGCTCGAAGTTGTAACGCTGCTTCAGGGCGCGCTTCAGCTGGATGACTTCTTCTTCGGCGCGGCGGCGGCCCACTGCGGTGCGAACATCGGCCAGCAGTTTCTCGTTGTCCCACGGCTTCTGGATGAAGTTGGTGGCGCCGGCCTGCATGGCGTTCACCGCGTTTTCGACTGTGCCGTAGGCGGTGATCATGATGACCGGCAACTCGGCATCGCGCTCGCGGATGTCGCGCAAGACCTCGATGCCGTTGCGCTCCGGCAAGGCAAAATCCAGCAGCACCAGATCGTAGGGCCGCTCGGCGATGCGGGTCAGGCCTTGTTCGCCGTCATCGGCGGTTTCCACCGAATAGCCTTCAAACTCCAGCAGAGTCTGAAGCGACTCGCGAATGGCAGCTTCGTCGTCGATGATCAGCACCGAGCCAGGTGAGACGAAGTTCTCGCGGCCGGCGTCAACTCGACTGATGGTTGCTTCAGGCACTGACGGCCTTTCTAATCAGAGGGAACTCCATGGTGAAGGTGGTGCCGCGTCCCGGCGCGCTGTCGACGCGAATCTTGCCGGCGTGTTCCTGAATGATGCCGTAGGTTACGGACAGTCCCAGTCCCGTACCGCCGGTGTGGCCGGTGGTGGGCTTGTTCTTGGTGGTGAAAAAGGGATCGTAAATGCGGTGAATATGTTCCTGTGCGATGCCGCTTCCGGTGTCAGAGACCTTAACCTGGACGCGATGCCCGTTGCTGGTGCTGATGGTCAGGGTGCCGCCGCCGGCCATGGCATCCTTGGCGTTCAGGAAGAGGTTGAGGAACACTTGCTGGAGCTTGCCGGTATTGCCGTGGATCGTTGGCAACTCGGGATGCAAGTCTTGCTGCACGGTCACACGTGCGGTCTTGAACTGGTGCTCCAGCAGGGTGAGCGTGTCTTTGATGACGCGATTCAGGTCAACATCGGTAAATTCCGTAGTCGAGGTGCGCGAAAAGTTCAGCAGGCTGTTGACGATCTCCGAGGCGCGAAAGGTTTGGCGCGTGATCTTGTCGAGCAAGACCGACTGCTTGTCGTCGCCATGCACCTGCTTGGCCAGCATCTGCGCATACGACGAGATCACGGCCAGCGGGGTGTTGACCTCGTGAGCCACGCCGGCAGCCAGCAATCCGATGGAGGAAAGCTTCTCCGCCTGCGAGAGCTGCGACTCCAGTTCGATGCGCTCGGTGATGTCGTCGACGATGATGAGGCGGCCAATGACGCTGAAGTCTTTGCTCACCAGCGGCGCAATCGCGATATTGGTCACCCGGGTTTCGCCGCCGGCCGTGCCCAGGCGGAATTTGTAGAGGTTGTGAATGCCCTGGGTGGGCCGCACCCGGTAATACTCTTCCAGAAATGCCACCGGCAAGACCGCGTTTAAAGAGCGGCTGAGTGCCTCGCGGCGCGGCAACGCGAACATCACTTCCATCTGAGAATTCCACGACTCGATGCGGTCTTCCAGGTCCACTGCCATCACGCCGACGCTGATGGATTCCACAATGTTCTCGCTGAACTCCTTCAAGCGCTCGTACTGACCGGCTTTTTCTTCCAGCGACTGGTACAGACGCGCGTTCTGCACGGCAATGCCGATGTAGCCGGCCAGCGCTTCCAGCAGCTGCACGTCCTCGCTCGACAGGAAATCACCTTCCACCGTCTTGCCCAGGCCAAGCACGGCAATCATGCGGCCCATAACGGTGCAGGGAATGTAGTAATTCAGCTCCAGGCGACGGATCGTCTCGCGAGCTGACGGGCCCTCGCGGACTGCCTGATTGGTATTGTCGAAGAACAGATGACCGGCCTGCCACTCCGGCCGCTCCACATGCAGGAAGTCGAAGCTAAGGCCGCTGGTGTTGGCAATGCCGTACGACTTGGCCAGATTAAACTGCTCCGGCTGCCCGGCGTCGGCGAGGAAGATGGCCAGGCGATCAACCATCAGAGTATGCGACAAGCGGTCGACAATCGAACTGAGCATCTTGTCGAGGTCGGTCTCGGAGTTCAGATCGCGGCCAAACTCGATCAGGGTGCGGCGGTAGTCATAGCGCTTGCGGTAGAAGACCTTATCGAGGCTCTCCTGCACCCAGTTCTTGAAGGGATCGAAGAGCAATGCCGTCACCGCGATGGCCACCATCAGTCCGATGGGCCCAACGTTGGGGAAGTTCTGGTGGAACAGCACCGAAGCCACGCCGACAGCCCCAAAGTATGCGGCGGTGATGGCGCCGGCGGCAATGGTGTACGCCATGCCGCGCTTGAAGATGAGGTCGACGTCCATCAGGCGGTAACGGAAGATGGCATAGCCGAAGGTCAGCGGCAGAAACACTAGAGAGAGAACGGAGATCTTCATCCCCACGCCGGGCATCACGCCGAACAAATACGGGATTATGTAGAAGAGCGTGAAGGGCGCAACCGACAGGATGGTGCCGCGGGTGACCCACTTCATCTGCTGGCGCAGGATTGCCGACTGAGCATCGCGATAGCTGTGCCACAGAGTGACCGTGGCAGCGATAAAGTACGCGGCCAGATAGACCCACTCCAGGCGATCGAGGTTCCAGCGGAGCAGTTCGCTCGGTTGCAACCAGGAGAAGACGCAGATGTGCAGCGCCAGCAGGACCGCCCCGGGAGCGTATACCGCGGGGATTAGCCAGCGGCGCCGATTGACTACCGCCTTGCGCTCGGGGAAGGTCAGCGCGAAGTGCAGGAACAGGGCCGGCTGCAGCAGCCAGGCCACGACATTCGCCCAGTAAATGGCCCAGTCGAAGTCGTTCAGCTTGCCGGTGTAGTGGAAGGAGTAGAAGATGAATGAGACGAGACAAAAGATATAAAAGTGGGCGCTTTTGGGTGCGGTCCAGCGCCGCAGCAGGACGTACATGCCGATGCAGAGATAGACCAGCGCGATCAGCCGCAGTCCGGCATAGAGCGAGCGATCCGCGGGAGCGAGAATCAGCGGCGCTTCCAGCGGAACACCCTGACGAACAAGCGAGTAGGTCGCCTTAGACCAGATGCCCACGCCGTAAATCTGGCGTTCCAAAGTGCCGACATTGGTTACGTTGTGGTCTTGCACTGCAACCAGCAGGTCACCAGGCTTGATGCCCGCTTTCTGGCCGGGGCCGTCGACATCGACGCGCTGGGCACGCAGATGTCCGCCTTCTTCCACCCACCAAACGCCATCGTAAGGCGAGGTATATTCGCGGTCTTTCTGAAAATTAATACACGCCAGGACGATGGCGGCTACGCTGAGCAGCGCCAGGAAAATCGCGAAAAAGCGTGTGTGCAGGTCTCGGTTCATCGAAGCCGCAGGCCCATGAGTAAGACGAACGGGTGGGACTGCTCCCACCGGCCTATCTTCTATGAGCAACTTCGATGCCACGTTTTCCACCACAGCAGCCGGCTAAACCTAGATATTTTAATAGCTTCCACTATTATAAATCTGCAATAGAGGGAGAAATATTATTATTGGAATTAACGTGTGAAATTCTGAAGGCAGTGATGGTTACTAAAGTACATGTACCACCGGTATATGGTAACCCGCAGCCAAACAAGTAGTTCCGGGGTACGGTTTCGTGGATTCGATGCACCTCAAGCGGTAGCCTGGTTCGAGAGAACTCACCGAAAGAACTCATGGTTTGCCGAACCGTGTAGCCTAAGGACGCATGATCTCTGGAACCGTGACCGTAGCGGCGCTCAGCTTGAGTGCCGCCGCTATTTGGGGCGGAGGCGACTTCGCTGGTGGGATTGCCACCCGGCGGGCCAACGTCTTTCGCGTGGTAGCGGGAGCACATGCCTGTGGTCTGGCCCTGATGCTGGCGCTGGCGTGCCTGACGCATGAGGCGATGCCGCCTCGCTCATCGCTAGCCTGGGGAGTGGTAGCGGGCATTACCGGCGCTTTCGGCATCGCGGCGCTGTACAAAGGCCTCGCCATTGGCCGCATGGGAGTGGTTGCTCCGGTGGCCTCGGTGATTACAGCAGTGTTGCCGGTACTGTTCGGACTTCGCACCGAGGGTTTGCCGGATCGAGGGCTACTGGCTGGATTTGCCTTGGCCCTGGTGAGTATCTGGCTGATCGCCCGGCCGGAGGGCAAAGGCGATTCACACCGCGGGCTTGGCCTGGCGATCCTCGCCGGCGTGATGTTCGGGCTGTTTCTGATTTCCGGCAAACAAGCAGGGCACGGTGGAGTTTTCTGGCCGCTGGTGGCGGCGCGCGCCGCGTCCACGCTGCTCATGTTGCTGATTGTTGGCTTCTTGCCGCGTGATCCGCGCTCGTTGCGTCCGGCACTGCTTCCCATTATGTTGTCAGGTTTGTGCGATTCCGGCGCCAATGCTTTATTCATCGCGGCCACACGTTATGGACGGCTGGATGTGGCCGCTGTCCTGTCGTCGCTCTATCCCGCAAGCACCGTGATCCTGGCGCGAGTCTTGCTGAAGGAGCGCATCTCGCGAATGCAAGGGGTGGGCATCTTGGGAGCGCTGGTTGCGGTCGCGCTGATTTCCACGCGCTAGGCTTTCCCGGCTAGGAAGCCAGGAAAGCAGGACGGTGGGGATGGGTTGCGATATCGCTTGTGGCTGTTGAAAGACTCCTTCTGGCCGCTTATTCGGGGGAAATCGGATGACCCGAAATGTCTCGGAATTCGAGAAGATCGTTCATACGGCATCCTGGCGCGGTCTGATTTCTGCTGGTTCGGGCGCGTAGGAATTTTCAACAGCCAGGCCTGATTACACTAGCTGCTTGCTTTCCGCTGGAAGTCGAGCAGGTCTGGGTGTAAAGTGCGGGCGTCCGAACTGCGATCGTCAAGGGTCGCGTTCCGCCAAGGGGAACAACCATGCGAAAGTCGGGACCGCCGCCAACGCGGATAATTGGGATTAGCCTGCGGTCAGCGAGATCCGCGCTAGCAATAGTGGCGATGTTCGTTCCGGCAGTCGCCGGACCATACTGCGCCCAGGCGCAGACATTCAGCGTAATTCACACTTTCACCGGTGGCGACGACGGATACCAACCCACCGGCACCCTCACACTCGACAGAGCAGGTAACCTATACGGTACAACCACCGACCTGGGTGGCCCGGGAACGGTCTTTCAACTGAAACGCTCCAACGAGAACTGGATCCTGAATACCCTGTATACGTTTCTTAATAGCGATGACGGATTTTTGCCTTTCGGCGGAGTAGTGTTTGGGCCCAACGGCACGCTTTACGGCACAACTTACTATGGAGGAACTGGCTCCGGCGGTGGCCAGTGCCAGTATGGGTGCGGCACCGTCTTCAATCTGATGCCTCCGGCCAGAGCCTGCAAAACCGCTCTTTGCGATTGGACAGAGACCGCGATTTATTCCTTTCAAGGAGGCAGTGACGGGATCGACCCCAACGAGTCTCTGGTTTTTGATCCCGCAGGCGCTCTTTATGGGACCACGCCGCGGGGCGGCTTGGCTGGCGAAGGAATAGTTTTCCAACTGACGCTTCACAGCGGCGAGTGGACGGAAAACATCCTTCACACTTTCACCGGTATCGGCAGCGATGGGAGCTATCCTGCGACTGGAATGATCTTCGATAGCGCTGGAAACCTCTATGGGACGACGGTTGACGGAGGTTCGTTTAGCGCTGGAACGGTGTTCCAATTGGCGCCCTCCGGGTCAGGCTGGACGATGAGCACGGTGCACGATTTTGACGGAGGAAATGGCGGTTCGTTCCCGCAAGGCGCACTGACCTTTGACGGATCGGGCAAATTCTACGGGACAACCACAGGCGGAGGTTTGGACGACAGTGGCACAGTGTTTGAGTTGACATCTTCTGGAGGGGGCTGGTTCTTCTCCGTCCTGTGCAGTGTGCCGGCTGGCAGCGATAATTCAGGCCCCCAGGGCAACCTCGCAATGGATGCAGCAGGAAATCTATACGGTGCGACGTACGATGCGGGCGCCCATCACGACGGCAACGTTTTCAAACTGACACCGACGAACGGCGTCTGGACATACACCAGCCTGCACGATTTCACTGGCGGGGCTGACGGGGCAAATCCGCTTAGCGGAGTCACCCTGGATAGCAATGGGAATCTTTACGGAACGACTTCCCTCGGCGGCATGCAGGGAGGCAACAACTGCAACACATTGGGTTGCGGTGTCGTCTGGGAGATCACGCCGTAACTGACATTCTTCGGCCTCTTGCCCCGGCCGTCGGATGGTTTTGTGTGCTCGCGGGCGGCGCTTAAGTTTCCGGGTGGTACCACTCGGGTGACGGACCTGCGGCGGCTTCGACCTCGGGAACGAAGGCGCGTTCCAACTCCGCTACCAACGCTCCCAGATTCTCCACGATCTTCTGCCACTGCTCGGCATCGCCGATGGGGTACTGCGCGCCGGGCACCACCTTCGCGGTGGGCGGGAGAATCAGTGTGCCCTTGAATCCTAATCCCCACACGAAAAACATTGCGGTTACATTATGGCTCCAGGTGCCGACGTCCAGACTAAGTTCCAGCGTCAGATTGGCGGCGGTTCGCCGACGCAATGTGAAGCTGCCGGTTTCGCTGGCCGTGCCACCGCGAACGCTGTACCCCATGGGCTTGAAGATCCGTTCCAGCGCAGGTTTTTTCGGCCCCGCCCTCAGGCCCAGCGCGGCGTCCGCCATTTCTGCCCGGCTGGGGAGATGGTGCGGAAGACCAGCTTGCTGGATGATCTCCGGCAGCCGACCGCGGTATTTGATCACGACCTCATGAACCGCGCGGGCTGTTTCTGGATTGGAGCTGGCGACGGCAACTCCCGACGGCAGACGCACCGCAGGTACCGGACCGACAGGGAGATTTTCGGCTAATGGCGCCTGGATGGTTTTGCGCGCCTTGCCACACGCAGCGAGCACGATGGCGATCGGCCCTGACGGTGATGGCAGCTTCTTATCGCCGGCTTCCACCTCCACGATGGTGCGCGCCGATAGCGAACGATTGCGTCCGTTGACCCACCAGCTATCGGTGATCGTGATTCCTGGCATCACGCTGGCCGCGTGCGCCGGAGTGCTCATCGCCTCGCCGAACTCCGGCGAATGAAAGTGAATGGTGACGCCGTGAAACGGGAACGATCGGGGCACGCCCGCGGCAATGGCTCGCAACGTCGTATACGGTACCGCATCGTCCGCTGCCGATGACATCGACCCATTGGTGATGCGCCGCTGACTTGGGAAACCCGGCATCGCCGGAGCGTCGGTCACGAATCGCGCCAGTTCAGGATGACGCTTCAGTACGCGGTCGACGGACGAAAAATTCACGACCTGACCATCGGCAAAGTTAAAACGGACAAAGGGTTCAGGCAGCCCGGAATCGAGGAAGCCCTGGCGCACTCGATCCATCATGGCGGCCAGCGGCTCTTTCCTGCTGGCCGCGAAGCTAGTGAGAAGGGCAACTCGCATGGCGCAGAAGTTCCAGTCGGAGTAAATCGTGAAGACCCGCCAGCCCACATTTGAACACAGCAGTCAATGTTCGTTCCAGAAGTCTCGCTGGGTGGACTAGTAACAGACGTCGTTCTGTGAGCGGTTGGCCAAGCGGAAGTCACATCAACCTCCATCGGTCCGTTGGCAAAGGACTGCTGCGCATAAAGCGGCGGCGTGGAAGCGCCTGGCACGAGTGATCAACCAGCCTATTACTTCGCCAGCACGGGTGTTGTCCAGGCAAACTGAAAGATCAACAGCGGGTTTTCCGCGTGCTTGACGTCCAGATCAAGGTGGCTCTCGGTGACGATCCAGTAATAGGTTTTCACCGTTGCGATCATCCGATCAACGGCTGCGTCCAGCTCGCGGTGGGTTGGGGCGAGCGCCGAGAGAGTTCGCTCGTGATGTCCCACGCGTGGCGCGACGGCGTGCTGCAGGTCCGCAGCGGCCCGGAGCAGCGCCGTGCGATCAACCGCCAACTCACGCTCGGTGATCTGGTCGTGGAGCAACTGGGGATATTCCGCCAGCTGTGCCAGCACGCGCGGCAGCGACACGCCACCGTCTTCGCCCTGGAGCAGACGGAGCACGCGTGCGGCCATCGCATCGGCATAACAACCGCGCAACAGGTCGAGGAACGGACTGCGTGCCTCGCAAAGCTGCGGGTTGGGCTGGACGATCTCGCGCTCCAGCTTCCAATAAATGTCCCGGTCGATGGCCAGGCCCAGAACCTGATCGCCGATCTGACGAAGTTCGATCCGGGCACGCTCGCGGAATTGTTTTTCGCTCAACATATAAGGAAATTGTAATGAAACACGCGAACATCCTTCTGTGATCTCGGTCACTGGCGAGGAGAGTTTGCAACCTCGGTTGCAGGGTCGGAGGGCCGATACAACCCCTCGGAGACGCACTCAATCTCATCCCAAAAGGCCTTATGATTGCCGTTATTCGTGTAGGATGATCGACTGGCAGGAGGAGTCTTGGTCTGTAGCGCTTGTGGATTCGAAAACCTGGCAGGAATGCGTTTCTGCGGCATGTGCGGAACGCCGCTGCCTCACCGGCCGCTCACTACGCCTGGCGCGCAAAGTACCCTGAGTCTCACCCGGGTGCCGCAGGAGAGCGGCAGTTCCCCCGCCTCGTCCCGCACGGCGGTATCGCCGGAGATGCCGCGAGCCAATGGAGATTCACCCTCGGCAAAACTGCCGGGGGATGCAGGCAATGCTGCGGCGGAAGCGATCGCGGATGGGCAGACTTCAACGTCCGAGGCGCAGCCGGCGGAGCTAGTCCCTGATATTCCTCTGGACCAGTATCTGCAAAGCTTTCATTACCAGCCCCCGGACGAGCCCGATGAAATTGCGATGCACGGCGATGCTTCGGTCCACGAGCAGGAAGCTGCACCTGCGGAGAACGAGACTGTTGCACCACCGGCAGCGTCTGAGGTGACTACGTTGGACGACGCTGTCGCTTCAGCTCCCGCCGCCAAAAGCAAGGCCCCGGCCATCATCGAGAAAGTTCCTCCCGATACGGTTGAAAGCCGTTTGGGATTGGAGCCGGAAGCGCAGGAGGAAGTGCGCAGCGAGCGCCCAAAGTTTCTTGATCTCGACGACCTGCGTGACCAGAGCGGACCAGCTACGTCAGGGACATCGATTATCACCGGGCCGTCGTTTTTGGGATTGAACGACCCTCCTCCAACTGCCAAGAAGCGCCTGCCAAAACCTCGGAAGCTGCGCAAGAGCCACTGGGGAGCCTGGTCGGCGGTCATTCTAATCCTGATATTCGCGGGACTGGGCGTGATGCAGTATCGTTCGCAGGTTAACCATGCCAACAACGGCCCCCTCGAAATCGCCAAGGCAAAGGTCCGCGAGTGGAGGCAACGCATTCCGGCGCTGGCCGTCAGCGAACCGGCTCCGGGAGGTTCTGATACCGCCAATTCCAAGCCGGTGCGGCCGCCGCGTCCAGCGCCGAGCAGCAATCCGAATGAAACCGCAACCGACGAAGCGGCGAGCAGTGATTTGCCGCCGAGCAATAGTGCGGAGGCAACTTCTGTTTCCAAGCCGCCGAAGGCAGCGCTCACATCTCCAACTTCGCCAGTGACCACGGCGGCGAGCGGCGCGGCCAACCAGGAAGCGGCTCCCAAGCCCAGCTTTGCCGGTGCTGAAGAAATGACGAAGGCAAAGAATGCCAGCGATGCGGCGGCAACCGCTGCCTGGCTATGGAAGGCCACTGCGAAAGGCAATCCCGATGCGCCGGTGCAGTTGGCGGACATGTACATCGACGGCCAAGGCGTGCCTCGCAGTTGCGAACAGGCCATGGTGCTGCTGAAGACTGCGGCGGAAAAGGATAACGCCCGCGCCCGCAACCGGCTGGCCTCGATGTACGCGACCGGGAGCTGCGTGCAGCGCGATCGGGTGCAAGCGTATCGCTGGCTGAGTTCGGCGCTGGCGGCCAATCCTCACAGCGATTGGGCGCAGCAGAACCGCGACCTCATCTGGCAGCAGATGACGCCGGAAGAGCGCGCGGCGGCCGAGAAGTACCGGTAGGACTGTTCGAAATGAACATCTTCCAATCCCTCAATGTCGGCGTGTTCGGTTTGACCATTGCGGCTCTTTTTGGCGGTGTCAACCGATATCCGGGATCAATAGAAGGCCTGCCGCACAGTCTTTGGCTGTTTGTCTCATTCGTTTTCTTCCTTCGTCTGAAGATGTGCTTGGATGATCACAAGTATTTCGGCTTCGCCAAGACCAAGAGCCGCACATTTAAGACCGGCTTTCTGCTGGGCGCTATATCTTGGATGTTGTGGGGTCTTGCTGCATGGGCGCTCCCAAATCCACAGACCGCGTATTTCTTGGCCGGCATGGCCATCTCGGTCTCAACCTTGTGGATTGTCGTCGCTATGGCAACGCGGGGCCAGGCATACCGCCAACAATATTGGTGGATCGCAACTAATGTCATCTTTGTCATGCTGCTTTGGGAACTTCACCGGCGACATACGCCGCAAGGAGACTGGATTACCTGGGTGGCGCTGTCCGCGCTTGTGGTTCTCGCTATAACGGACTTGGCCCTAAGCAAGAGTATTCCGGAACTGGAAAACTGAAAGCGCAGCTTCATCTTGTGCGTTCTGCCCGAATCGAAGCACGCGCTAGAATGTGTATGCACCCGAGCTAAGTCAATATCAATTGAGTAAGGACGAAATCATGACTAACAACCCTTTGCAACGTTCGCTGGCGGAAGCCGATCCGCAGATCGCGGAAGCTGTCGAGAACGAAGAGCGCCGTCAGCACGAAGGGCTGGAACTGATCGCCTCGGAAAACTTTGTGAGCGAAGCTGTGCTGGAGGCGGCCGGCTCGGTCTTCACCAACAAGTACGCCGAAGGCTATCCTGGCAGGCGTTACTACGGGGGATGCGAATTCGCCGACGTAGTGGAGAACCTGGCGCGCGACCGCGCCAAACAGCTCTTCGGCGCCGAACATGCCAACGTGCAGCCGCACTCTGGATCGACGGCGAACATGGCTGCCTATGCCGCCGTGATTCAGCCCGGCGACACGATTCTTGGATTGAACCTCGCCCACGGCGGGCATCTTACGCACGGACATCCGCTGAACTTCTCCGGCAAGACCTACAAAATCGTTCCTTATGGCGTGACGCGCGAAACTGAGACCATCGACTACGACGAACTCGAGCAGATTGCCGAACGCGAGCGCCCCAAGCTGATCATCGGCGGCGGCAGCGCCTACCCGCGCATCATCGATTTTGCGCGCATGCGGCAGATTGCCGACAAGGTTGGCGCCATCTATCTGGTCGATATGGCGCACTTCGCCGGACTGGTTGCCGGCGGCGCGCATCCGTCGCCGGTGCCGCACGCACAGATCGTAACCACGACCACACACAAGACGCTGCGCGGCCCACGTGCCGGATTGATTCTCTCAAGAACCGAATACGCGGCGGCGATCGACAAGGTTGTTTTTCCTGGCATGCAGGGCGGGCCGCTGGTGCACATCATCGCGGCTAAAGCAGTGTGTTTTCAAGAAGGCATGCAGCCAAACTTCAAGGATTACGCGAGGCAGATCGTGGCCAATGCCGCCGTCTGGCGCAGACGCTGGCTGATGAAGGTTTCCACATCGTTTCCGGCGGTACTGACACCCATTTGATGCTGGTCAACGTTTTCGCCAAGGGCATGCTGGGCAGCGAGGCCGAGAACGCCCTGCACGAAGCCGGCATCACGGTGAACAAGAATGCGATTCCTTTCGACACCAATCCGCCGCTGAAGCCCAGCGGCATTCGCATTGGAACTCCGGCACTTACCACGCGCGGCATGAAAGAAAGCGAGATGCGGCAGGTGGGCAAGTGGATCTCCGAGGCGCTGCATAACCGCACCGACAAAACGGTGCTGACGCGCATCCGCCGCGAAGTGCTGGGACTGGCCGAGGCGTTTCCGCTGTACGCATCCCGCCGGGCGAAACATGCCGAGGCGGTGAAGGCGTAAAGCTAAGCGATCGGCGAGAGGACAACTGCCTTTAGAACGGGCTTGCTGTGCCTTTGGGCAGCGAAACGGCGAAGCCCTGATTGATCGCAGAAAACATCTGGTAAAAGCCGGAGAGCACCACCATCTCCACGAAACCGTACAGTCCATAGCTTCGGATAGAGTCAGCCTGAATCTGCTCTGGGATGTTTTGCCAAGCCAAGGTTGCTTGCAACACCAGTGCAGCTAAGCGATAGGGGTCGGGAAAGTCGTTCGCTGCCACTCCCTGAGTTCTCAGGGCAGCGATCACAGTTTGGGGGACGCCTGCGGCCAAGGCGTGCTGAACGTGATCAACCCATTCGAATGCGGTCCTGGTTTCGCGCGCCACGGATAAAACAACGAACTGATAGACGTCACGCGCCAGGTGGCCTTCAAACTTCAGGTAATAGCCCAACTCTTCTACTCGCTGACAAAGTTGAGGGTGGTTCATCAAGGCGGCGTAAGGACCACCGAAGGCCGCGCCCTGACTCTTCCGCCGAGCCAACATCGCGTCGTAAATTGCCTTGTCCTCAGGACTGAGGGCAGCAGGGTCAAAGGGTAGTTCAGCCACTTCGCGCTCCGTTGTGATTATTCGTGATACGACCAGGTCGCGGCGGCGACCACCCAGTCATGCACCGGGGTTGGATATTGCTTGTCGGCCTTGACATCAATAACGGTCGGCCCCTGGTTCCGCAGGGCAGATTCAAGGGCTTGATCAAGCGCCTCCGGGTTGGTAACGGTGATCCCATTTCCGCCGAGTGCCCGTGCAAAACCCGCCCAGTCGATATCGGGTAGGGTCGTCAGCGCAGCCGGCACCGGACCGAGTTGATGGGCGCGTAACCACACGTTACCCAGCGCGCCGTTATTGATCACCAGGTAAATGATGGGCAACTTATAGCGAGCGGCGGTCGCGACTTCGATGCCATGCATACGCATGCAGCCATCTCCGGTGATGACGGCAACTTTCTTGCCGGGTTGGGCGCACTGTACCCCAACTGCGGCGGGTATCGCCCATCCCATAGGGCCGAGGTTCGTGGCTGAGATATAGGTCAGGGGCGAATACGATTGCCAATAGTGACCGGCAAACGCGCGGTGCGCACCTGAATCGATCAACACAATCCCGTCCCGTGGAAGCGCCTTGCGTAATGCACTGATCGCCCGGGCTGGGTGGATGGGAATCGCCGGGCTATTGCAGTTCTCAGGTTCCTGAAGGCGCGGTTGCGCGAGGATGGTCGCCAACCATTGTTTGCGCGGAGCCCGTGTCGCATCCAGGGTGGAGCTGATATGAGCGGTCTGCCCCTCTAACCAGTCCAGGTATGCGCCCGCATCGCCAACGACATTCCTCTCATCCCGCGCGATTGCCATTGCCAAGGTACTGAGATTGACGACCACTGCGCGTTCCGGAGCCAGGCGCAAGGTCCAATGCATGGTGTCGCGTTCGTTGAGGCCCGAGCCAAGGATGAGCAAAAGGTCCGGCGGGCTATCGAGTATCGCCATGCGGGCATGATGGGTGCCAGAGTAGCCGAACACTCCCAGCGACAATGGATGGTCCTCAGGAAAAATGCCCTTGCCGCGAAGCGTGGTCGCGACCGGGATGTCCCAGCTCTCGGCAAACTTCAGCAGAGCCTTTGCGGCTGCGGCATGTTCCACACCGGCGCCCGCCAGGATGACGATGCGCATAGGCGGGTTTCCGTTCTCGCCGGCTTTGAAATGGCTGAGGGATGCTTCGGCGGACTCCAGTGAAAGCACCCGCGCATGAAACAGCGCCGGGTTGAGAGGCTCATGGCGAACGTCGATGACGGCGACCTGGCTATCCTGGGGAATCGACAGGTGCACCGGTCCGTTGGGTTCACTACGCAGATGAATCAGGGCATGGCGAAACAGATGCGCCAGATTCTTCGGGTTGTCGACCGAACTTGAGTAGCGGGTCACCGGCCGCAGCAAACTCATGTCGTCCAGGGTTTGGCTGCTGGCATCTTGAAACATACCCACCCCTTCAAGTGCCGTGGCGGCCTCGCCGCTGATCACCAGCAGCGGAGAGCCGTCCGTGAGTGCCGTGGCCACCGCAGTTACCGTGTTGGTAAGGCCTGGTCCCCCGATGCACAACGCCGCCCCGAACTTGCCACTGGCTCGCGCGTAGCCGTCGGCCATGTAAGCTGCGCCGCCTTCCTGCGCAGCCACGATAGGCGTTAGAGCGCGCTGTCGCCCCAATGCGGGCAGGAACGGATCAACCAATCCGCCTGGCACCATGAAAATGTGATCGATACCTTCACGAGCCAGGCCATCGAGAATGAAATCAGTTCCAAGCAAGGGGCCTCCCGCTTCTCAGTCGAAGTTTGGCGCTACAGGAATACATCCCAGACTATCACCCACCCATTTGCACCCCCAGAACAAACCGCCGTCAGTCATGTTGTCCGGGCAGCACACGCTCCACGCTGTGGATGCTTCCTACCGCCAGCGTCACCTGATTTCGATCGGGACGCGCGCAGGGAACGCCGCCGGAAGAAAGCACCAGAGGGCTGGCGATGCGCATCGCGCCCGGGGAAAAATAATAGTCGTAATGCTGGGCATTGTGCTCCCGATCGGTGAAGACCAAGGCATCCTTGGGGCAGCTATGCTTAACAAAGGTCCGGGAATATTCGTTTTGCAGCTTGACGGTTTTTGCGCGCACGCCAGCTTCGGAAAAAACGAAACCAACTTTGTACCAGCTTTCCATGATTGCGGCGCTTATAGTATGCCGCATGATCGGCATCAGGCGCTGCGGCGGTCAGATGATGGGCTGGAGGACTCTCCGGTTTACACTACGGTGTGCGCGTCGCCATCGATATTCGCCGCATCACCGAGTTCGGCGTTGGGACCTATACCCGCAACGCCATCCGCACCCTGGCGCGCCTCGATCACGAGAACGAATATTTCCTCATCGGCATTCCCGGCATGCTGGGCGACATGGGGGCACTGCCGCCGAACTTCATCACCGTTCCTGGCCAGCCCAACGAATTCTCGGTTGCCAGCTATCTCGAACTGCATCGCATCCTGAAGCAGAACAACTGTGATCTGCTGCACGTTCCGCACCTGTTCTGGAAGCCGCAGGGCATCCCGTGTCCTTATGTGGTCACGGTGCATGATCTGCTCGACCACATGTACCGCGTCAACAGCCAGTCCGGCGTGAAACGCAGTATGCACTTTCAGTTCACCCGGCGCGTGCTACAGCGAGCCGCGCGTATCTTTGCGGTCTCGAATTTTTCTAAAGCCGATACCGTGCGCCTCTTCCAGGTGCCGGCGGAGAAGATTGAGGTTATCTACAACGCCATCGACGACAGCTTCCGCCTGGGCCACGCCAGCGATGCCGAGCGCGAATTCATCGCCGAGCGCTATCAGGTGAATACGCCATTTCTGCTCTATGCCGGGCGCATCAGCCCGCACAAGAACGTGGTGCGCATCATCGAGGCGTTCGCCGCGCTCAAGGGCGAACTGAGCAAGGAAGGCAGATTCGACGACTTGAAGCTCATCATCATCGGCGACGAGGTGTCCAAGCATCCCGATCTTCGCCGCGCTTGTGTGAAGGCCGGAGTGCAGAACGATGTCCGCTTCCTCGGCTTCGTGCCCATCGATGTCCTGCGCATTTTCTACGACCAGGCGAAGATCTTCGTCTTTCCCTCGCTCTATGAAGGCTTCGGCCTGCCGCCGCTGGAAGCGATGGCGCACGCCACTCCGGTGGTGACGAGCAACACTTCTTCTATCCCCGAGGTCGTAGGCAACGCCGCTGTCATGGTCAATCCGGAGAACGTCTTCGAGATCATGCGCGCCCTGCATCGCGTACTGATCGATCAGCCGCTGCGCGATAAGCTGAAGGCCCGCGGGCTGGAGCAGGCGGGAAAGTTTTCGTGGGACGCCAGCGTGCGTCGGATGTTGGAGATCTATCGAGAGGTCGCCAAACCCAGCTGAGCAAAGCGGCTCGACTTCCAACAACCTCGCAGCAGGTTCTTTGTTCTTAAGGTGTTAGCGGGCGATTGCAATGCGCTCACGTGGAACCAATTGCAGCAGACGACATGCCCGAGCAGTTATTCTTACTAGTAAGACAGTCTTATTAGTAAGAATAACTGCCATCGTCTTACTAGTAAGACGATCTTACAAATAAGATTTCCTTGGGCCCTTGCGGAAGCCCGCTGCCGAAATCCTGAGCGCAGCGAAGGACCTCAAATGTATAGCTGCCGGGCCTGTAAGCCGAATTTTGTGTGCCGCTCTTTCTTCCCGCAGGGACGTATCTCACACATTCGAACAGCGCGAATGTGTGGGGCACCCGGCGTTGTTCGAAATGTGTGGGACACGTCTTGCGGAAACAAAGAGCGGCACGACGGTCATTCCTCTGGGCCGCGCATTACTGCGTGGCTCTAGCGACCTACCCGGAAGTTGTGACGCACCGAGCCGGCACGTATCCGCCGTTCTTCCGATCCAGGCGCCGTCAACCACGCCCTGTGGGTGCCGTTCTAGCCATCTTTTGGCTAGGACGGGGAAGTTGACCTCGCCGGCGATCCCGGTCGCCTGAAGCGAAAGAACGGCGGAATCCTCCCCTATTTGGTCTTGCTCCGTGTGGGGTTTACCCTGCCACCGCCATTACTGGCGGCGCGGTGCGCTCTTACCGCACCTTTTCACCCTTACCCCGCCCAACCGAAGTTGGGCGAGGCGGTATATTTTCTGTGGCACTGGCCGTCAACGGCCCTTTGAGGGCCGTCGCCCGGACGTTATCCGGCACACCGCTCTGTGGAGTTCGGACTTTCCTCTACCAGCTTGCGCCAGCAGCGACCGTCCGGCCCAGCAGCTAACGTAAAACATTATAGCTTTGAAACGGATGTCGCTATTGGCATGGACTTGTATGTTGCTGAAACCACCGCAACACTCGCTCGTTGAATTGACTCTTGTCGACGGCCGAAGCGCCACAATGTCCGGCATTTGGCACCAGCCACAGTTCGTTCGAGTGCAATGACGCCCGGTACAACTCGACGGAACTGGTCGACGGAATGTTTGAGTCGCTCAAGCCGTGGATCAATAGCAAGGGTGTGCAGGTCTTCCCGATAGCATTCAGGGGATTGGCTTGGTCTAGGTCAACTCCGTAGCGCAGCCTCACGTACCAGAGAGCTGAGTCAATCATTGGCCGGGCGAGTGTTTCTCCAAGCCATGGACCGGTGTGGGTGAACTGACCAACACGGATATTGGAGATTTCCCGGAAGGTCGCGAAGGTGGACTCCGCCACTGCCGCGCACATGCGATGATCATCGGCGATTGCCTGCAAGAGAATCGCCGCTCCCATCGATTCTCCCAAGCCATACACACAGGAACCGTGGGACGTCGTGTCCACCCAATCGATCCAGCGATGCACATCGTCTCGCTCCAGCACACCGTAGGTGGCAAACCTTCCTTCGCTGGCTCCTTGCGCCCTTGAATCGGGTAGCAGCACCCGATAACCATTCGCCAGAAACAGCCTGGCGAAGCCGATCATGCCTGATCGGTCATCAGCGACGCCATGGAGAACGATTACGGTGCTTCCGTTGTCGACCGAATTGGGTTGTGCATACGTTGCCCGGAGAACGGCTCCATCTCTGCCTCGTATCTCAACCGCCTCCTCCGAGATTCCCAGATAGCGCGGGAAAATTCTCCGCACGGTGCTGGACGGGCTTCCTTCACGCGGTGGATGGACCGCGAACTCCGCGAGGACGATGCCGTCGACGACGCTGACTACAGAAAAGAGAACCAACGCCACGACTGCGATATACAGCTTTCGATGCTGTTGCCGGAAACCCATGCTGCTACTTACGTTCGCGGCGGCCAAACAGTTCTGCTCTCACGCGCTTTCCCTCAGCATCAACTGTTCCGCAGGCGAGAATACATACGCGCGGATCATCATCGTGCTCAGCAGCGAGGTCAGCCCCGACGACGCCAGGATCATCGCAATCACCACGAACTGATAGATCGCAGCATAGAGCGGGTCGGCGCCGGAGAGCAGCATGCCGGTCATCAGCCCGGGAATCCAGACGATGCCCAGTGAGCGCAAGTTGTCGATGGCCGGAATGAGCGAGGAATGAATGCTCGCCTCGGTATAGCTTGCGATGGTCTTCTCCGGCGCAGCGCCCAGCGCCAGCGCGGTTTCGATCTCGCCCGCGTGTGCCAGCACCTCAGAGCGGAAGCGATTCAGTGCCAGCCCGTTGGTGTTCATCGCGTTGGCGATGATCATGCTCCCCACCGGAATCAGCGACGTGCTCGCAGTATCGATCACACCTGCCCATGTCATCACTGCCGTCACCAGCCCCGCGCCCGCGGCGATGGAGTAGGTCGAGACCTTGCGCGCGCCGGGAATGTTCTTCGCGCGCTTGGCCGAGATCGATCCGGCCGCGATGATCATGCCGGCCAGCAGAAAAACGCTGCTCCAGCGCGGAGCTTTCAACAGCAACACCAAGACCGAGCCGACGACCACGATCTGCACGATCCCGCGCAGTAACGCTACCGCCGTATCGCCTTCGAGGTGAATATTGCGACGGCGCGCCAGAAGAATTACGACGAGAGCCAACACCGAGGCGATGGCCGCCTGTGCGAATCCCAGCGCAACTTGCGAGTGAAACAGCGACTTAAGCATCCAGCACCTCCGAAAATGTAAGGGCCTGCGTTCGGCCGCCCGCAGATCGCTGCTTTGAAGGGGCACGCCTTTCAGGCGTGCCGTAAAGGAGGGCTATCGGGTCCGGCTTTAGCCACTGGGATACTTCCCTCAGGGCCTAAAGGCCAATTCCGAACACGTCCATCGGCACGGCTAAAGCCGTGCCCCTTCAAACCCCGAGCAGCTACAAACCACCGAGCACTTCCGTCGGAGTTCCTTGGCGGACCAGTCGTCCAGCTTCGATCATGGCAACCCGGTCGCACAGGCGGCGCGCCTGGCCGTGATCATGAGTCACCAGAACAAATGTGTAGCCATGCGCACTGACCAGATTGCGGGCCAGATCTTCAATGCCAGTCTTGGCCTGCTCGTCCAGCGCCGAGGTCGGTTCGTCGAGCAGCAGAACTTCCGGCCGATTGGCCAGTGCTCGCGCCAGTGAAACCCGCTGCTGCTCACCGCCGGATAAGTTGGCGACGTTGCGCGAGGCGAATCCCGGAAGCCCCACGCGCTCCAGCAGGCTGACAATTTCAGTATCAGGCAGTGTCTCGCCGCGTTGCGCGGGCCCAAACCGTAGATTGGCGGCGATGTCGCCGGGGAAGAGAAACGGCCGCTGCGTCACCATGCCGATGCGCCGGCGCAGCTCCTGCGGCGGAATCTGGCGATAGTCCTGATCTTCCAGGAACACGGTGCCGCTGGTGGGCTCGTCCAGGCGATTCAGCAGGCGGAGCAGGGAACTCTTGCCTGAGCCGCTAGGCCCGACGATGCCCAACAGCTCGCCGCAGCGCACCTCAAGTGAGACGTCCTGAACAATCCATTTTTCGCCGACGCGGCGTCCCAAGTGCTCCGTCCGCAAGATCACCGCGCCGGGTGCGGCGTTCATCGGTCAAGATGCCCGTAATAGATGTTGGTGTCGTACTCCAGCGTCACCACGCCGTTTTCCGCATGCGCTCCGAAGAGTTCCGGCAGGGCTTCCAACATCGCATCGTGCTTCCCGCCGGACTTAGGGATGTACGACGACGACAGCAGTCGTCCGCGCAAACCGTCAGAGTCCAAACGCTGCCGGTTGTGCTGATGGATCAGCGCCATCTTATTAGGTGCAAAGAAGCGCTGTAGGGCATTGTAGTTGGCGAGGTATTTCCGTGACACCTGTTCGTAATCGATGGAATACTTCCCCACAAAGGCCTCGTAGGCACGCAGAAACGGCGTAGCTTGCACGTCGCGATGGTGCCACACCAGCACGACCCATCCGCCTGGCTTCAGGATGCGGGCGAATTCGTCGCGCGCTTCCGGTGGCCGGAACCAATGAAACGCCTGGGCGGCGATGACGAAGTCCACGCTCGCATCTTTCAGCGTGGTGGCCTCAGCGCTGCCCTCGACCATGCTGAAGTTGGCGTAGCCGGCCATGCCTTTCTCGCCGGCCAGCCGCATCTCACGATTGGGCTCCACGCCAATCACGCGGTTGCCGTTGTCGAGGAAGATCTCTGCCAGCAGCGCGGTGCCGCAGCCGATGTCGGCAATCAGGTGCTGGGCCGTCAGGCCACAGGCTTGTTGCAGGGCGTGTACCACATCGTGGGAGTAACGAGGACGATACTTCGCATAGTCTTCAGCGCGATCGGAGAAGCGGACAAGCGGGTCGCCAACTGGTTCAGGCATGGCAAAATGATATCGTATCGTGACCTATGATCACGCGGAGCAAACAGAAATCGAAGCCGCCGTTAGCGGCTGCTATTTGCGAGGCGATCCGGAGGGTGCCGCGAGGCCGGGTCAGCACCTATGGTGCGATTGCCAAGGCGGCGGGATACCCACGCTGCTCCCGGCACGTAGGCCGAGTCCTGAAGCAAGTCGGCGGACTGCCCTGGCAGCGGATTCTGGGCGCCGGCGGCCGCATCTCATTGCGCGGCGAATATGCCCTGGAGCAGCGTTTTCTGCTGGAAGCTGAAGGCGTTCGGTTCAAGGGGCGACGGGTGGATTTGCGGGAATTCGAACACCGTTTCGTGCCGGCGGAACGCCAGCGGAAGGCCGCCAAGGTCAGCGCGAGAGCCAAGCGTTTGCACCAAAAGTTGTAGACGATCCCGACTGCGGGCTTATCTACCGTTTTGCCTTTAGCGTAAAATCAGAGCAGTTTCAATCAATTCAGGATGATGTTTATGCCGGGCCGAGTTCGTCTTGCTATTCTTGCGATCCCCATCTTGTTTGCTGCGCCGTTCTTCGGGCAGCAGTACCCGGAGCACGATCACACTGTTTTTCATCGTCCGGCGCCAGCCACGACGACGAAACATCCAGCTACCACGACCGGAACTTCGGCGACAACCCGCACTCCCGTTGCGGCCTCCAGCGCCAGCTCTCGCACGGCTGAGTCAAGCCGGCGCCACGAACTGACCTATGGTCAAGCACCGACAATGACCGAACCGCACGCTACCCAAACTCAGCAAGCTCCAAAATAAACTGTCGACAAAATCAGGAGATCTCTTCGTAATAGCGCTCTCCGGCGCAGCTGCGGCACAGAATCCTGCCATCGCGCCGCACCTCGCGCTGGAAGTTGATGCCCTCGCTGCATTCGGCGCACACGATGCGCTCGCCCTTGTAGCCCGGCAGCTCTTCCGGCGGCAATTGCACCTTCACCCACTGCTCGGTGAACAGATCGTCATTCGGAATCTCGCGATAGGCAAGCATCTGCTGCTGGTTTTTGTTTTCGATTTCGGGATGCATCTGACGGGCCAGCGCCTTGGAACTCTCCTTGGCGCACACGCGCACCGCCCGGCCAGAGTTGAGATCGACGAACGTTGCGGCGACCTTGCCCCAGTCGCGAAATTTCAGCGCCCGCTTGCCCAGGCGGCAGCCGGTGACCACGGCGACGGCATCGGTGGCGCAGCGATCGATCTCAACAAAGGTGATCAGCCGCTTGCGGTCTTTGCCATGGGGATCGTCGATGCCCAGCAGCTCCAGGCCGCGCATCGCCAGACGAACGCCGAGTATCTGTCCGGCACACAGATGGCCGTGAGCTACTTCTGCATCGCGCAACAATTCGTCAAAGCTCTTCAACACAAGTTACTCCGTTATTCTTCGTCTGAGTCGTTGTCGGGGGCCTCATCCGCAAAGCGGCCACTCACATTCACGGTGAACTTTTCGCCCGTCTTCGGCAGGAAGGTCACGCGCGGCGGCTGTCTGTCCCAGCGCGGCACCACGCAATTCTTGTCGGACGAGTCTCCCGTGTTGACCTTGCCCAATTCCTTGCGAAACAGCGCCTTTTTGCCGCCAATCTCGGCGACTACGGCATCCACGCGCTCACCATTGGATGTGATTCCACAATACGCGGCGTAGTCGCGATACCAGCTGACCTCCGAATAGAACGCGTCGAAGTCGGGCAGTTTTACCAGCGCGATCTTGCCTGACACGCGGTCCACCAGCAACCATCCGCCTCGCTGCCAAAGCCACTTGGCAGACTTCTTCGCGTCGTCCGGCAATACGTCGTTGATGCGATAGGCCCGGCGGACGACGAACTCGCGATCGGTGACATCGTGTGCATCGCCGGTGGTGAAATCCTTCAACTTGGTATCGACGTACAGCGGCCTTACCGAGATGTCGATTGTCCTGTCTTCCGCGGTCCCGACGAAGAGTTTGACCGGTGTCGACTTTCCCAGGCTTACAACGTGCGGCTTTGATGCGGCTGCGGCCGTCAGACCGATCGGCAACAGCGCGATAAGGAGGAAGACAGCACGCATAGAATCCCACCGCTCAATAACCAGGTCGGTCACGAGAGGCTGAAAGTTCCTGCCCCAGCGTGGCCTACCGCAAACTTCTCCATTCGATATTAACCACCCGACAACTGTCATACAATGAATTTGCGTTTGCGTGGCCTGAGGATGGCTTTGACCTACAGCTTCGTAGTTCCGGCATACAACGAGAGTGAACGCCTTACCGTATCGCTACCCAAAATCTTCGACTACATTCGCCAACAGCAGTTGCCAAGCGAGGTGATTGTAGTGAACGACGGCTCCAGCGATAACACCGCGGAGGTGGTCCGGCGTTTCATGTCGCTTTATCCGGACCTCCGGCTGGTAGAAAATCCCGGAAACCGCGGCAAGGGATATAGCGTTCGCAATGGAATGTTGAACGCGCGCGGCGATGTGAGGCTCTTCACCGACGCCGATCTGTCATCGCCAATTTACGAGGCCGCGAAGCTGTTCGCCGCACTGGAGCAGGGCGCGGATGTGGCCATCGGATCGCGGTGGTTGCGAGCGGAGCTGCAAACCGAGCGTCAGCCGTGGCACCGGCAGTTGTTTGGGCGCTGCTTCAACCTCGCGCTCCGGATTGTGCTGGGACTGAATTACTCCGACACGCAATGCGGCTTCAAGGCGTTCACCCGAGGGGCGGCGCATACCGTTTTCACTCGGCAGCGAATCGAGCGCTGGGGCTTCGATCCGGAGCTGCTGTTTCTGGCCAACAAGTTCAAGCTGCGCACCGTCGAGGTCCCGGTGGAGTGGGCCCACGATCATCGCTCCAAGATCAACCCGCTGCGCGACGGCATCAAGATGGGGACTGAGATGTTGGCGGTGCGTTGGAATGATATGAATGGGCGCTATAAGAAGGAGTCATTTGTTCCGGAACAAGCGCACGCCGAGCCGACGGCTTCGGTGACGGGCGAAATGTAATTCCCACCGAACACCATCCGACAATGGCAAATGACGGCAGCGAGAACTTGACCGTGCGCTTGGGTGATTGACTTAGCTACAATGAGCTTCCTCCTTGACAAGAAAACTGTTGATTAAGATCGCGTATCCGATCCTTCCAAAGAAGGAAGGCGAGTCCACCGCGAAAGAGCTGCGCAATGAGTAGAGACGATCGCTTGACTGGGGAGGAGCGATCCATGCCAGGTTTAAAAGCCCCGTCAGTCCCATCCATTGACGGAGATAAGCGCCGTATTGACGCACTCACCGCGGAATTCTTCCGGCTTTTCTCACCCACGCCTGGCGCAACCGTTAGCCTCCAGCGACTCCACGATCTGTTCATCCCGCAGGGCATCATCGTGAGGACCTGCGGACCAAACACAGAGGTGTTTTCAATCACGGACTTCATTGCGCCGCGCGAACTATTGCTGAACGATGGCAGCCTGGTGGATCTGTGCGAGCGTGAGGAATGGGAAACTACGGACATCTTCGGGAATATGGCACAGCGGTTCCTCGCGTACCGCAAGACGGGAGTGCTGTGCGGGGAACGCTTCGACACCCGTGGCATGATGACAATTCAATTCGTGCGAAAGCATGGAGAGTGGAAAATGTCTGCCATCGCCTGGGACGACGAGCGCAACGGAGTGGTTATTCCAGATGGCCACGACTAACGGCTCTGAAACTGTCGGGCGCACCGGACGCGAACTTCCGACATAGAGAAGTAAGAAAAGAGTGCGGATCATCCCACACCCTTTTTTCAAGCTGGGCTCGTTCCTCCGAAGGCAGCGCCAGGGCTTCTTTCAATAACTCAGCTGCTTTGCCGCTCATCCGTAAGCTGCCACTCAAGCCATAAAACGTCAGCGAACCAAGTGTCTAAGGCCGAATATCGATTGTTAGCTGCTCGCCGCTAACCGCTTCTTCACCGCTTCACTCAGTAACTTGCCGTCGACGCGTGCGTCTCCAAACTTGGCCTTGGCATTCTTCATTACCGCGCCCATGTCTTTCATTGTGGGAGAGCCCATTTCGGCGATGACGGCGCGGACGGTGGCGACGATCTCCTCTTCACCGACCGCCTTGGGCATATAACCTTCGATGATTACGATCTCGTCGGCCTCTTTCTGCGCCAGCTCAGGACGGTTGCCCTTCGTAAACTGTTCGACGGAATCTTTGCGCTGCTTGATCATGGTGCTCAGGACCTGCAACTCGTCCTTTTCGTCGAGGCCGGCGTCCCTGGCGATCCGCAGCTCCAGTCGTTTGCTCTGGAGCGCGGCCTTCATCATGCGCAGCGTGGACAGCCGCAGCTCTTCTTTGCTGCGCATGGCAGCAATCATGTCTTTTTGCACGAGTTCGTTCAGGCTCATAGGGCAATTATAGTCACCCGAGCCTGTGATTCAGGGCACATGGTCAGTGCCCACTTGAGGTAGCCTGCTCTGACGTGTAAGCCTATAGTTAAGAAGTCGGCGCTCGCACAGGCCGCAATCAATCTTCAGAGGTATTGCCATGCTTCGTAAGACACGGCTATTTACTCCCGGGCCAACCCCGCTGCTGCCTGCCGCGCAAAACGCTATTGCGGCCGCGGACATGCACCATCGCACAGCGGAGTTCCGCGAAATCTTCTCCCGTACCCTCGCCGACCTGAAGACCTTCATCGGCACCAACAACGATGTTTTGCTGCTGGCTTCTTCCGGCACCGGAGCGATGGAAGCAGCAGTTTCCAACCTCACTTCGCCAGGCGAGAAAGTTGTTGTCCTTAGCGCCGGCAAGTTCGGCGAGCGCTGGCGCGATCTGGCCAAGGCCTTTGGCCTCCAGATCGAGTTGATTTCGGTTCCTTACGGCCAGACCTTCGACCTCCGCGAAGTGAAGGAGAAGCTTGACGGCGCGCGCGTCCTTTATATGCAGGCGACGGAGACTTCTACCGGCGCGCGTCATGATGTGAAGGCCATCGCTTCGCTGCTGAAGGGCACCGACACGCTGCTGGTGGTCGACGCCATCACCGGTCTCGGCACCACGCACTTCGAGGTGGACAACTGGGGCATCGACATCCTCATCGGCGGCTCGCAGAAAGCCGTCATGATCCCTCCCGGGCTTGCCTATCTGTGCGTGAGCGAGCGCGCCTGGCAGCGCATGGAGACGGCCAAGCAGCCGCGCTTTTACTTCGACCTGCGCAAGGAGCGCAAGTCACAGACGAAGGGCGAATCGGCGTTCACTCCGGCGGTTGCGCTCATCGCGGGCCTCGCGGCGGCGCTGGATTACATTCGTCGCAATGGCAACGGCAACCTTGCTGATGGCCGGGATGCGCTTATCCACAACGCGGAAACCTCCGCTGCGATGGTTCGCGCCGGCGTGCAGGCGCTGGGGCTGGAACTGTTCGCGCCTACGTGTCCGGCCGCAGCCGTGACGGCGATCCTGGCGCCTAAGGGCGTGGATTCCAGTGCGATCGTGAAAGAATTCCGCGAACGCTTCTCTATGGTCGTCGCCAACGGCCAGGGCGAAATGAAGGGCCAGTTGTTCCGCATCGCCCATCTCGGCTACTACGATTATATGGACGCCATCGGCGTCATCGGCGCACTGGAGCATGTGTTGGCAAAGGTTGCGCCATCTCACAACTTCGAATTGGGCGCTGGCGTGCGCGCCGTGCAAGAGGTGTTTGCGGGGCAATTCGCCGAGGCGGTTAAAGTATGAAAGTCGTCATTGCTGATAAGGGCTCTCCCTCCACGCTAAAGGTCTTTGGCGAGAACGGCGACTGGACAGTCGTCAGTCCCGACAGGGAGTCGCTTGCCGGCGAGTTGACCAACGCTGATGCCATCGTTGTGCGCTCGGCGACCTTTGTCGATGCGGCCATGATGGACAAGGCTCCCAAGCTGCGCGTCATCGGACGCGCCGGCGTGGGTGTCGACAACGTCGATCTCGACGCCGCCACCAAGCGCGGCATCGTGGTGATGAACACTCCTGGCGGCAATGCGGTTGCCGTTGCGGAACACACCTTCGCTCTCATGCTGTCAATGGCCCGTTCCCTCACGCGTGCTGATGCGACCATGAAAGCCGGCAAATGGGAGAAGAAGACGCTGCAAGGCACCGAGCTACGCGGCAAGACGCTGGGCATTGTTGGACTAGGCCGGGTGGGTGTGGAAGTTTCGCGTCGCGCGCTCGCGTTCGGGATGAAAGTGGTGGCGCATGATCCTTATGTGGCTCCCAGCTTCGCCCAGCAGTTGAACGTCACCATGGTCCCGCTGGGCGAACTCTATGCCCAGTCGGACTACATCACGCTGCATGTTGGCCTTACACCGCAAACAAACGGCATGATCAACGCCGACTCCATCGGCAAGATGAAGAAAGGCGTGCGGCTGGTGAACTGCGCTCGCGGCGAGCTGCTCACCGAGCCTGCCGTCATCGAGGCGCTACAGTCGGGGCAACTGGGCGGCCTGGCGCTCGATGTCTACACGCAAGAGCCGGTGAAGGACTCGCCGCTGGCAGCGTTGCCCAACGTTATACTGACGCCGCACATCGCGGGCTCGACCCACGAGGCGCAGGAAGCTGTCGGCGTGCAGATTGCGCTCCAGGTGCGCGAGTATCTGCTGAAGGGCGTGATCCAGAACGCAGTCAACGTGCCGTCGATCAGCGAGGAAGAGTACCAGGTGATGCGGCCGTACATCGCGCTCGGTGAGCGGCTGGGAACCTTCCTGGCGCAATCGGTCGAGGGCGGAGTGGATGAGATGGGCCTCAGCTACAGCGGCGAGATCGCTGAGTGGAAGACCGCGCTCATCCGCAATGCTGCGGTTGCCGGCGCGCTCAACCAGATTGCGCACGCGCAGGAGCGGGCGAACCTGGTGAACGCTGCGTCCATCGCCGAAGAACGTGGCATCCGCCTGACCGAGCGCAAGCAAGCGCGCGAGGCCAGCGGTGCTGCCGCCAACGTGCTGCGCATGACCTTCAAGAGCGGGCAGCAGGAGAACACCGTGGCTGGTTGCGTACAGCCCGACGGCCTGCCGCGTCTGCTGGAGATCGATGGCATTCACGTTGAGGCGCCGTTGGAAGGCAATGTCATTTACCTGCGCAACATCGACGTGCCCGGAGTGGTAGGGCGTGTCGGGACGGTGCTGGGCAAGCACAACATCAACATCGCCAACTTCTCGCTGGGCCGCGGCAAGGCTGGGGCGGAGACATCGGCGGTTGCGGTGGTGCAGGTGGATGGCGACATCACCGACCCAGCGCTCGATGGGCTGCGCGGCATCGAAACCATTCTGCTGGCCAAGGCGATACGCTTCATGGCGCCGCAGGCGAAGCAAGTAGTGTCGGTTTAACCCGGTCCCCACTCATTCGAAAACCACGAATGAGTGGGGCTCTCTGGCGAGAGGCACCAAGGCTTATGCGGCTGCCGTCACTCCTTCAGCTGTTCTTGATAACGCCAACACACTGCGAAGTCGAGACTCACGACGTAGCGATCGCAGGAGCGCGGCGGCCAATCCGGATGAAAGCAAAATAATAGCAACAAACATGAGGACACTCGCGATGCCGCAGTAGCACTTGGTTATGGTGGGCTTCCACTTGCGCCGATAGAAGAACTCTTCGACGGGCATTACGGTTTCGAATTTTTCTTTAACACCACGCAAGCGTAAGTTTCCATTGGCAATGGGCGTCACGCTCACTAGAACGGTTTTCGAATTGTCAGCTGTGAGCCAAAACTGCAGATCTCCGGCCTGCAAGGGATCGCCAGTGCGAAATTCCATCGCGAGGAGAAATGTGGTTGCGATTGCCTGCGCGGCAAGCACGCCAACTTGTATCCAAATCCGTTTGCGGCGGTAGTCGCTGATCGAGATTTCTCGGCTGTCAATTTTTCGAGTGTCGGCGATCCTGTGCTCAAATGACAGCGCCTTCTTCAAGTTATCTGATGCCGAGCCTCCCTGCTTTCCAGAAGGAACAGGGACCTCTGCGAGCGCCTCAAAGCGAATATACTCGCCGCACCTGAATAGCCCCAGGTCAAAAGACAACTTCGACCTATCCTCCGATCGAGAGATCGCGCCAGTAACCTCGGGCGATGCGCCACCAACTCGCGCCGTAAGCCAAGCGTATTCAGGCGGCAGGGCGATGGTAAGCCTCTCCGCGACCATCTCCTTGGTAATGTCCTTTGTGCCGGTATTTAAGAATGCTCCCTTTAGAAGCACCAGATTCTGGCCGACGGGACTATTATCGTAGGTAATTACGATCTCCGGGAAGTTTCTCACTATCGAGTCAAAGAGACCGATACATCCTTCCTTAACGAAGGTGATACGCCCAGGATAGTGTCTCCCCGCAATAGCATAGGCTAGACTCCATACTCCGAGGAGGACGGTCGCGACTATGCCGAGAATGGTCCAGAACATTGTGTAGCCCATGTTAGTCGTTCAGGTTAGCACAGTTTTTTGATAATGGAGACACCCGGGTGCCCCACTCATCCGCGGGGTCCGGATGAGTGGGTGTGCGAAGGGGAAGGGTCGTGGAGTTGCTTGTAAGGCTCAGATGGGTCGGGCCCCTCCGTACGAGACGTCACGGAATCTCGTGATTCGGGGAACCCACTCATCCGAAAATCGCGGATGAGTGGGGCACCAGTGTTTTAAGCCATTGTGGCGATGATCCCATTGTGGGAATTGTGGTTACCTTCGTTCCGGAAAATGGCTTGACATCTGTGTGGCGTGAGGGTTCTGCCTATAGGCTGGTGTCAGGGCGCCAGCGCCCGAACCCGTCTCGTTGTGTGACAGCAGACACGAGGCGCGAAATGTTCTTTGAAAAATGGGACAGTGTCCGTTAGGAAAAGCCTGATCAAGTCAAGGCGAAGTCCCTCAGCGGCTAAAGCCGGATTGATATTGCGGCGGTTACGGACGGCCTGAAGAGACTGTGTAGCAACCCAGTGTCGCCGCTCCGCGGCTCGTGTTTATTTCCACTTGACCGCGGGCTAACGCCCGCGGCTAACACAAGTGCCGCCGCTTCGCGGCTGGTTGAATCGGTTGTCGAGCCGTTTGTTCCACCGAAAAATCCGGTTGTCGGCCGCGACACTGTCTGAAGGCCGTCCCCTTCGAAACCCAGCATAGGCCGCGCCCTTCAGAACCCGACTTAATCAGAGCTTCCTTAGGAGATACAACGCAGTTTCTGCCTTTCCGGCCACGGCTGTGGCAAGTTGTTGATTCAAAAAGCTTAAGCATCATCTTTTGTTATCAATATTTTGCGTGGCACCAAGGCAAGCTATTGATAACATGAAGGTTACGTCCATGAGTAAGTCTAGTGTTTTTAATATTTTGCGGGCAAAATATTAAAAACAAAGATTTTAAGCATGTGGGGGGAGGGGGTACAAACCAGCGGGGAGGCAGAACTCGCATTTGGCGAGCCTGCCCTGAGTAAGAACTAGAAAAGCAGATCCCTCGTCGGCCTGAAGGCCTCCTCGTGATGACAAGAACGTGAAGGCCTCCTCGTGATGACAGGAACCTGAAGGCCTCATTCATGATGGACAAAAATTAGAAGGCTCGCGGCGGTCGACTTTTGATCCAGTTGATGACGTTCGCTACTGCACCTGCACCTTGACCTGCATCTTGCCGCCAGCCGGAACCTGAACGGTCTCGCCCTTCTTCATGTAGGGTTGCAGCACCGCTGGATTGGCCCACTCCAGGTCCCAGCCATTGGCGATGGCGATCACGGTGTAATGTCCGGGGACAACGTTGGGCAGGGTGAAGGTTCCATCGCTGTCGCTCTGGTCGCGCCGAAACAGCGGCGCATTGTTCGCGGGGTCTTGCGGGACCAGAATGATCATCGCTCCGGCGAAGGGTTCGTCTTCGCGCACGGCAGTGCCGTCCACCTGGGCTGCTCCGCGCGAAGCTACGCCGCTGATATGCACGGTGCCGGTGCTGCCAATGTCGATGGTGCGACCGATCACCTTGGCTCCAGTTGCGGAAAGCTTCTGGAGGAAAAAGCTGCCAGTATTTTCCAGCGCGACGACGTAGCGGCCGGGTCTGACCTCATCGGACCGGAAATCGAACTCGCTCCTGTCGTTAATGTCGCTGCGGAAGGTTTCTCCGGTTTCCGGATTGGTGAGCTGAATAGAAGCCTGCCGCGGAGCGCGCGGTACGTCCTGAAAAAAGATGGAGCCGCTGACCGAAGCGAAGCTGGGACCGTCCGATGCGCTGATCTCGGCATCGCCCGCCAGATCGATGTCGCGATACCAGGCGCGGACGCCGCCTTTATCGTTAAGGCCGGTCGAGGGCGGCATCTCCACGATGTAGTGACCGGGCGCCAATCCTGAGATCTCGATTACACCGGGAGCGACCCACGACACCGGCGCATTGAAGACGGAGTCCAGATAACCGTCGAAGATACGCTGCGAAATGCGCGGGAAAACCATCCTGCCGAGCACCGCGTTTTCGGCTGACGCGGTGCGGACCTGGAGGTGCAGCGAGGGTACGGCGTGCAGCGTGACGTCGGCCGTCGCCTTCTCGCCCGGCGTCAACTGCAGCGGAGTTGCGCCGGCGGAATCCGTTGTGCCGGAATAAAACGTCAGCGGATAAGTGATGTCGAGCGCGGTGGCGTCCTGCGTGGCCTGAGGGTCGCTCTTCGGATTGGGATTGGGATTGCCTGGACCGTGATGAGGATTGCTATTCTGCGCATACCAGGGCCGCGCAGAGACCGACAGGTAATACGTGCCGGGCGCGAGGTGTCCAATGCGATAGTGTCCCAGATCGTCCGTCTGATCCTGGTTCATAGGGGCCGTCTTCTGCTGTCCGCCTTCAGTACTCGCCTGAAACAGCCGCACCATCGCGTTCGGGATGGGCTCGTTGTTGTCGTCGGTGACGTTTCCTTCGATTGAAGCGTCCGGTTGCAGGCGGAAGACCAGATGATCGGTATCCAGAGCGGGTCCGACAGCGATAGCGGTGGCGAAAGGATCGTGGTGGTCGAAATATTGCAGCGAGGCGCCACGCGCCTTTGCCATCAGCGAATACTTTCCGCGACTGAGCGCGACGAAGGAAAAACGTCCGTCAGCTCCGGTGGTGAGCGACTTGGATATGTCTCGGTCCGCGCCTTGCGTGATGGGAGCGATGGCAACTGACGCCGACGGTACAGGCTGTCCCGTGAGCGCGTTCACTACCGTCCCGGAGATGCGATATCCCTGCGGAACGGGTGTGGACGAAGCGGTTGACTGCGGTTGCGCCGGCAACTGTCTGGGCAGAGGAGGTTGTTGCGATGGTTGCTGCTGTGATTGCGGAGCCTGCTGCGCAGAAAGGCTCGCCATCAAGAGCAGCGCACATGCAATGCGGGCCAGCACTGAGATCATTCTCCCTTCCCGACCTGTATCAGATCGAGCGAGACCTGTCCTCTTTGATTGCCGGTCAAGGTAATATGTGCAGCCTGCGAAGCGTAGGGTGCAAAAGATTCGGCGCTGGCGTATTCCATTCCGTCAATGCTATCGAAGGCGAACACCAGATAGTCGCCAGGAGCCATGCCGGAAACGCTGAATTCACTGCCAATACCTCGCACTACCCGAGGCGTCATCTTCCCGGCGGGCTGATTAACCACCACAACTGTTGCCGACGCAGGCTGGCTGGCATCGGAGCTCTTCACCATCCCGCTCAGGCTTGCGCTATCGTCGCGCAGCACAATTTCCATCGGATAGCTCTGGCCGCCCGCGACGACGGCATCGTCATACAGCAGATTGCTGGGTCCGTAGGTCGCGGACTGCACATACCAGGGAAGCTGCGGCATCAGTTCGGCGGTGTAAGTTCCGGGGGCGACATTTTGTAGCACCACAGCGGAGTTTCCATGCTGCACGCTGGAAAACGATTCGGAAGCGTTGGCATCCGCCGGCAGCAGCCGCACCGAGATTGGCGGCCTGTCCAGACTCCGCGAAGAGCTGCCCGCGTTCGAGGCGCTTCGCGATTCCATGCGAACAACGATGGGAATCGAGACCGTCGGCGCCAGCGCAAGCCGCAGATCTTCGACATTTGCGGCGACGTTTATCTGCCGCTCGGCGCGCGTGGGTTGACCATCGACTTGCGAGATGGCCCTCACAATATAGGAACCTGCGGGAAGACCCTCCAGCTTGAATGTCCCGGTCTCCATGTTGAAGCTGGTGGGCAAGGAGAGTTCTTCGCCCGAGGAGGTGAGCAACTGAAAGCCGACGCCCTGGTCAGGGAGATGTCCCGTGATGCTGCCGGAGACCTGGTAAACCGGCACAGCATTAAGCGAGAAATCGGCCTCGGTCTGCTGGCCTCCGTTGAGCTGGATGGGCAAAGCTGAAGCCAGCTCTGGAGCGCCCGGATAATACACATGGGCGAAGCCCGTCTTAGATTTCTCGCCGGCCGCAAGCAGTTGCTCTGCAACCACTGGTCCTGCGGCCACGTAGTAGGTTCCCGCCATAAGATTGGCAAAGCGGAAGTGGCCGTCGTCGTCGGTTTCGGTCATGCCGCGCTGCTCCCACAGTCTGCGCCCGTCGCGCACGCTTCTGGCGGTGAGGCGAATCGGCACGTGCTCGACCGCCTGCCCGGACGTATCGGTGACCCGGCCGTAGATGGCGTTCTGGGGAACCAGCTTCACCACCACCGCGCCCGTGTTCGGGCCGATCTGGATCCACTCCGCCCCGGTGTTCGGGCCGATATGCTGAGTGGAGTAGCCGGGCTTTTGCGCGGTCAGGGTGACGTGTACGGGAGGCAGTCCATCGATTTGGAAGTGCCCTTCGCTGTCGCTAAACGCGCTGCGCTGTACCTGGCCATTCGTCCGCACCATGGCGCGGGCAATCGGCTCGCCGGTTACAGAGTTCACGACCGTACCGCTCAAGGTGAACGTCTCAGCGTTCGCGGATGGAGATGAAATCTGGGCTGCCGCCGCCTGGCAGAGAATCAGCCCCACGCTGCAAAGTATAAGGACAGCGGTTGACCTCAGCGCGCACGGCAAAATACGCCTACGCATCAGCGTCAACCAATCATGATCAAGTTCGCGAACGATGATCCGTGGCCGAATCAACATAGAAGACCGATAATCCAGCGCCGTGACAGTCCTTCAAACCCTGGAATCTCTATGTTAACTCGCGGTGAGAACTTTTCCCGGTTGGGTGATCGGCGAGCGAGGTGGGACGGGATTTTTTGCCAACCAGGGCAAGCAACAGCTAGTAGTGACAACCGCTCACGACTTGCGGCCTGGCATGGCTGCACCGGCCTGCCGTTTGGCAGCCCGCGCCAGGAAAGTTTCCTGACTATTCAGAGCGTCCTTTTTGTCGTAGCCAGGATCCCGAACATACTTGCCATCGGACGTCATGTGCCGTGCCTTGGCTTGGTCTTTAAGGTTGGTAGCCAGAATCTCGTCCCGAACCACGCGAATCAATTCCTTGTCCTGCACGGGGAAGTCTACCTCGACGCGGTGATTCAGGTTTCGCGGCATCAGATCGGCGCTGCCCAGATAGACTTCCTCTTTCCCGCCGTTGTTGAAGTAGAAGATGCGGCTGTGTTCCAGGAAGCGGCCCACGATGCTGGTTACCGTAATGTTGTCGCTGATGCCGGCAATTTCTGGTATCAGACAGCAAATTCCGCGGACCAGCAGCTCAACCTTTACTCCCGCCTGCGACGCCTGGTACAGAAGCTGGATCATCTTCTTGTCGACGAGCGCATTCATCTTGAAGATCAAGTGACCGCCGCGGCCGTTCTTTCGATGCTCGATTTCGCGCTCAATCAGGTGCTCCAGGCCGGCGCGCATGGTCACTGGTGCGACCAACAGCTTGCGATAGGACGTCTTGGCCGAGTATCCCGTCAGGAAGTTGAACAGGTCGGTGCAATCGGCGCCGATCTCCGGATCGCAGGTCATCATTCCTATGTCGGTATAGAGCTGCGCGGTCACGCTGTTGTAGTTTCCCGTGGAAAGGTGGGCGTAGCGGCGAATCGTATCCCCCTCCTGGCGGACGATCAGCAGCGCCTTACAATGCACCTTCAATCCCATCAGACCGTACACGACGTGGACGCCATATTCTTCCAGCTTGCGCGCCCAAACGATGTTGCTCTCTTCGTCGAAACGGGCTTTCAGCTCCAGCAGCACCGCGACTTGCTTGCCATTCTCCACTGCCTCCAACAGCGCATCCACAACCGGAGCGTTGCGTCCCACACGATATAACGTGATCTTGATGGCCAGGACATTGGGATCGCGCGCAGCCTGTTGCAGAAGCCCGACTACCGGCTGAAAAGAATCGAAAGGATGATGCAGCAGAATGTCGCCGTGACGGATGCTGGCGAAAATGTCCTCGTCCTCACCTTCTTTCATCAGCGCCGCCGGCAAGGCGGGAACAAACGTGGGGAACTTCAGGTCCGGCCGGTCGAGTTTGGTTAGAGTGCGGACGCGAACCAGCGACTGCGGCCCCCCGCTGACCTTGTAGATGTCCTCGCGCTCCAGCTCCAGGTTCTTGATGAGGATGTCGAGAATCGGGCCGGGCATGGCTTCGTCCACTTCCACCCGCACCACATCAGCGAAGCGGCGTTGCCACACGCCTTCTTCCACCGACTCCAACAGGTCACCAGCCTCCAGGTCCTGGATCTCGTAGTCGGCATCGCGCGTCACGTGGAAGGGATGCGCTTCCAGAATCGTCATGCCGGGAAACAGATACGCGAGGTTGGCCGTCACCAGTTGCTCCAGCCAGATAAAGGTTTGGTCCTTGTTCACGGCTTTGGTGCGGCTTCTGGTCTTGGCAGCGCCACTCACCGGAACCAGTTGCGGTAGGGTATCGGGAATCTTGACTCGCGCAAAGTGCTCTTCGCCTTCGCCGGCGCGCAACATGACCGCGAGATTCAAGCTGAGGTTCGAGATATGTGGAAACGGGCGTCCGGGATCGAAAGCCAGCGGCGTCAGCGCAGGAAAAATTGTCTGCTGGAAATAGGAATTTACCGTAGACTGCTGCTCTTCCGTCAGGTCAGCATAGTTCTTGATGTGAATTCCCGCGTCGTCCAGGGCCGGCACAAGCTCCTTGGTCCAGCAGTCGTGGGCACTGCGGAACAGGCGTATCACGGCGGCGCGGATGGCGCGCAACTGCTCCGGCGGTGTCATCCCATCGGGACCCGCCTCGCTAACCCCTTTTTCAATCTGCCGTTTCAAGCCGGCAACACGCACCATGAAGAATTCGTCGATGTTGGAGCCGACGAACGACAAAAACATCAGGCGCTCGAGTACCGGATTGCGGCCGTCCTGTGCTTCCTCCAGCACCCGCCGCTGAAAGTCCACCAGACTCAACTCACGGTTGATGTAGAGGGCGGCATCGTCAAGCGATCGCGCTCTCTGGGCGCCGTTATGATTACGCGAATCGGAAGCTGCGGCTGCCCGGGCAGATGTACGTCGAGCTTTGGCAGGACTGAGTTTGGCGGGTGTGCTCATAGGTTGTTTAGCCACAAAGGTAGATGTTTCATTGTAATGCGGTCGTGTGGGATTGAACATCCGGCAAGCCATCGCGTCGGAACTATCTACCGGTCCTTCACCGAATATTCATACAGAATTGGGTATCGGAAGACACTACATTGACTTCTGCGTTGATGCGTTTACGTTTAGCTGTTCTGCGGTATGATCTACGGAATCAGTTAAGTTATTGCGCGCAAAGGTCCAGGCGACCATTGAGTTCGGCCCCGTCTCGCAGAAGGAATGACCCCGAGGAATGGAAATGACTCGAATTCTGGTTCCCCTGTTCACGCCAGACCGGCCGCGGTCTGTGCATAGATGTAGCTTGCGTTTCAGTTTATCCCTGATGTTCCTGCTCGCTCTATGCAGTTTTCCCGGCTGGTCTCAGTCGCTCGTGATCAAAGACGTTACCGTCATCGACGCCACCGGTCACGCGGCCCAGCCAAATATGACCGTGGAGATTAAGGGCGATCATATCGTTGCCGTGAGTCCGTCGAAGAAGGCCCACATTCCCAAGAACGCCACAATCGTCGATGGCACGGGCAAGTTCCTCATCCCCGGCTTGTGGGACATGCATGTCCACGGCGCGTCAGACAGCCGCGCTCCCTGGAGCCATCTGCTTTTTGTGGCTAATGGAGTGGTAGGCGTTCGTGACATGTCAGGTCCGCCCGACGCCCATGAGTGGCGCGCTACGCAGGCCTCCAATCCTGGTCCGTCGCCCACCATTTATCTGGGCAGTCCCATCGTTGATGGTCCAAACCCAACTTGGCCGGATTCAATTGTTGCCGCGGATGAAGCGCAGGGGCGCGAAGTAGTGGATCAGCAGCAGCAACGTGGCGCGGATTTCATCAAAGTCTATAGTGGGCTGTCGCGCAACGTTTACTTCGCGATCGCCGAAGAGTCCCAAAAACGCGGCATCCCATTCGAAGGGCATGTGCCAGAAGCCGTGAGCGCCGCCGAAGCATCCCACGCAGGCCAGAAAAGCATCGAGCATCTTACGCTGGTGGCTGAGGGCTGTTCAAAAGATGAGAAGACCATGGCCGCAGAACGGCTGCGACTGGAGGCCTTGTTCCACGCGCCGGACGCGGACATGCCTAAGAAAATTGCCGCCGGCCAAAGTATCATTCGACTCAATTTTCATGTAGTTGAAACCTTCGACGACCCCACGGCCCAGTCTTTATTTGCCCAGTTCGTTAAGAATGGTACCTGGCAAACTCCCACCCTCACCTTGCTGCAAGCACATATCGACGATCCCCTGAGTCCGAATGACCCACGATTGAAATTTCTGAGCAAAGACGTGCGGGCCAAATGGGATGCCGGTTACTACAGTCACTTTCCTCCCCCGGCTCGAGCCGCAATGATTCAGTTGGCCAAAGCTGAATTCGACGAATCCAAGAAGATTGTGGGTCTGATGTATCAGGCGGGGGTTCCCATCCTCGCCGGCACTGACACGATGAACCCGTACTGTTTCCCCGGCTTTGGCATTCATGACGAACTCGCGTTGCTGGTCGAATCCGGTTTATCTCCCCTCGCCGCTCTCCAGGCCGCCACTCGCAATGCCGCCCAGTTCGTCGGCCAACTTGACAGCCGTGGCACTATCGAGGTCGGCAAGACCGCCGATCTCGTTTTACTCGATAAGGACCCGCTCGCCGACATTCATAACACCCGCTCCATTCAAGCGGTCGTGCTCAACGGCAGGCTTTTCCAACGTGCTGCGCTCGACGCGATGCTGGCCAAAGCCCAAACGCTAGCCAGCCGCGGAGATGCCAGTGCGTCCGAAAAATGAGCGGATTCGTCGGCTTCTCTGAACGCAGGCTGAATTGAGTGAGCCATGTTTACGAGTCCAGGGTGGATCTAGGCAGTGCCGGAGATTTTAAAAACGCGCCGCGGCGAAAGCCATGATTAGTCACGGGTCGGTACGCGACTTAACCGAAGCGCCCGCTCGGGTTGCAAACCCGGAACGGCTAAACTAATCTGTTTCAGAGCCTCTCGAATCAAGCCGGGATGGCGGAACTGGCAGACGCAGCGGACTCAAAATCCGCCGAGGGCAACCTCATGGGGGTTCGACCCCCCCTCCCGGCACCATTCACTGTGGCAAGGACTTAGTGGCAGAATGTTGAGATTTGGCCTCTTCCTGCCGACCATGCCCGAAACCATGCCCGTTTTATTGGACCTCTAGCTTTCTCATTGCTTTCGCCATGTCCGTCTCTGACACGATCGCACGTTAAGCATGCTTGCAAAACGAGATAGCTGACGAAATCAGGCCAATCGCGAGCAATCGCCACGCCTGTTACGTGCTGGACGCAGCTCTCCCAAATAATCTTTTGTCCACGATGAGCAATTCTGAACAGAGCTGCGGCCGACCGGGATGCTCTACTAAGCGGCTCGAGTTTTCAAAAACAGAAATTCAAGTATCGTGCGCGAGCTACCATATGGATAAACAAACATGCCGGTCAAGAGCATGGATTCTACTCCTCACGCTCGCCGCCCTTGGCTTGACCGGATGCGCAGGAACGCTGAAGAAGACGCTTTACCACTATCCCGTTATCAACCTGGAACGACGTCACCCCACGACTCGACGGTAAGCGCCGCTTGCATTTTCCATGCCCTCTGCTACATCTTGAGTACATGCCCCAGCACGAACGAGTTGATGGTCATGAGGTAAAAAAGGAGCAGATCACCAACAACTGCTTCGGTTGCGGTCCCGGCAACGAAGCCGGATTGCGGTTGGAGTTTGTCCTCGACAAGCAGCGCCAGCGCTTTGTCTGCCACTTCCAACTGGCGGACCGCTTCGTCGGCCCGCCCGGACACGCCCATGGCGGCATCATCGCCACCATCCTCGACGAGGCCATGGGCAAGGTCAACAAGCTGCGCGACGTGATCGCTTTAACCGGCCGCATGGAAGTCGACTACCTCAGGCCCGTCCCGTTGGCCACTCCGCTTATCGCCGAGGGTTGGGAGATGGAGGTAAGCGGCCGGGAACACATCCATGGGGCGGAGATTCGTAATGAGAAAGGCGAAGTGCTGGCCAGCAGCAAAGGAAAGTTCATCGAGATCGATCCCCATCGCATGTTCGCCAAGTATCTGAAGAAGACGCACAGCGACGCGACGTAAGGTTTTTCGGCATCACAGTATTCCGCGCCGGATGGAAGCTAATCAACGTATTCTGCGTAGTAGCTCAACCAAACATGTGCCTTAGCCTGACCGTTGTAATGAATGTCCACATCACCACGGGTCACGATCAGGAACGTCTTGCAATCTTCCGGGGCCGCAAGGACGATTGGTACGACTGCCTCGATTCCCGGAAGCGAGGGCGTGGTCTTGCCCAGTTGATACTCGAGCCAAAGAGTTCCGGCAGGCTGAGACGGGTCTCGATACTCTTCCCAATGAATCGTGAGCGTCAACTTGAACTCCCGTCCATTTATGTTAGGGGTTTCAACGGACTGATCGGTGTTGGCACTCGTCAGAATGAATGCATTGCTGCCGGTCATTACTTTTACCATCCGATTACCTGCCCTTCATGTGCCCCGCAATTGGCGGTGGCCCGCTATTTCATCTGGGAACTATACATTAGGAGTCTCCGTGGCTATCCATCTCGCCTTCTGTTGGCGAGACGATATAGAGACTGCCCATCGACACTCGATGGATTTTCCAAAGTCCTAAGCGATGTTGAACAGACTTCCAAGAACAATTACTCGCCCACGATCGTGCTTCGGCGCTCCATCAGCACCGTATCCCGCCATATGCCCGTGAGGCAGGCGATCCGCTCGCGCGTGCCCACGATGCGGAAACCCGCTCGTTGATGCAGACGGATACTGGTTGCGTTCTCAGCGAAAATGCCGGCCTGCAAGGTCCAAATGCCATTGCGCTCTGACTCGGCGATAAGCGCCGTCAGCAACGCCGCCCCAATGCCGCGGCCTCGGGCGCGCTCGGCAATGATAGATGCTGACCTCAGCTACGCCCTGGTAAACCTGCCGTGAGGAAACCCGGCTAAGCGCGGCCCAGCCGAGGACCGCATCGCCGCCGCGTGCAATCAGCCTGCACGTTGGCAGGTGACGCGCGTCCCACTGCGTCCAGTCTGGAACCGACTCTTCGAACGTGGCTTTGCCGGTCGCGATGCCTTCCCCGTAGATCTGGCGCACCGCGTCCCAGTGTTTTTCCGTCATCGGCAGGATGTCGAAATGCATTGCACGGGTGTCCACGAATAAGAGTATAGATTCCCACCGCAGGACGAATCTCGGCTAGGGCTCATCTCATAAATCCCACGGCGGGGGAGACGGGGCACCGCAGGGGCTAAAGCCCATGATTTTGGGGGTGGCTGTCGGCACGGCTGAAGCCGTGCCCTGATACAAGGCATTTATGAGATGGCCGATGGCCTCTAGATGCTGCGGGGTTACGCGGCGTCCGCGCAGGGTAAAATAGAAAGTTACGCAACCTCACGACGTGCACGCGCTTGCTTGGCCAATTGTTGAGTGTCAAATGTCCGCGGCCAAGTACTTCCACGCACACGCTCCGATCAGGAGAAGACGATGGCAGAGAACAATGGTAACAACAACAGTTTGCGCCTGAAGACCGGCCTGGCCGAGATGCTGAAGGGCGGCGTCATCATGGACGTGATGAGCGTCGACCAGGCCAACGTGGCCGAGAAGGCCGGCGCGGTTGCGGTCATGGCGCTGGAGCGTGTGCCCGCCATCATTCGCGCCGAAGGCGGCGTCTCGCGCATGGCCAATCCCGGCTGATCAAGCAGATTATGGCCGCCGTCTCGATTCCGGTGATGGCCAAGTGCCGCATCGGCCACTTTGCCGAGGCGCAGATCCTGCAGGAAATCGGCGTGGACTACATCGACGAGTCCGAGGTGCTGACGCCGGCCGACGAAGAGCATCATGTGGACAAGCAGGCCTTCACCACGCCATTTGTCTGCGGAGCGCGCAATCTGGGCGAGGCGTTGCGCCGCATTGCCGAAGGCGCGGCCATGATCCGCACCAAGGGCGAAGCCGGGACCGGCGACGTGATTCACGCGGTGAAACACATGCGGCAGATTGTGAAAGAGATGAAGCAGCTCACCGTGATGAGCGATCAGGAACTCTTCGCCGCAGCCAAAGATCACCAGGCCCCGTACGAGTTGGTGCGCATGGTGGCCAAAGCAGGGAAGCTGCCGGTACCGAATTTCTCCGCTGGCGGCATCGCCACGCCGGCCGACGCGTCTTTGGTGATGCAGCTCGGCGCGGAGGCAGTTTTCGTGGGCTCGGGCATTTTCATGAAGGGCGGGGCAATCGCTCTCGATCTGCATGTGAAGGCCGAGCGCGAAGAGGCCGAGTCGCGCGCGCGTGCCATCGTGATGGCGGCCACGCACTACGACGATCCCAAAGTGCTGGCCGAAGTCAGCTCGCAGATGACGGGCGCAATGAAGGGGCTGGCGGTGGCGGCGATTGAAGAGAAGGATTTGCTGCAGACCAGAGGATGGTAAAGCTGTCAGCCGTCAGCTATCAGCTTTCAGTTGGGCGCGGCTTAGTCCGCGCCTTTCTGCTGTCTTAATGCATCTCTTGAATGTCCGCGGACGTTTGAAACATGCGAAATGTTCTGGCTGAGGGCTGGCGGCTGATAGCTGACGGCTTGCTATGAAAATTGGCGTTCTCGCCCTACAAGGCGATTTTGACGCGCATCGGAAGCGGCTGGAAGAACTGGGAGCGGAAGTCGTGCTCGTGCGCGATCCTGAAGACTTCGACGGTCTCGACGGCCTGGTGATTCCCGGCGGCGAGTCGAGCGCTTTCCTCAAGCTGCTCGGACAGGATACTTTCCAGGAAGCTCAACGAGTTCGTACATGCGAAGCCGACCTTCGGCACCTGCGCCGGCGCCATCATGCTGGCGCGCGAAGTAGAGAATCCGCATCAGCCTGGCCTGAACGCTATCGACATCAGCTATCCGCCGCAACGCCTATGGCCGCCAGATCGACTCCACGATTGTCGAAGCCGCGAGTGCGTTCGGCGCCGAGCCGTTGGAGATGGTCTTCATCCGCGCGCCGCGTATTGAGAGCGTGGGTAAAGATGTTGAAGTCCTGGCCAAGCGCGGCGATGATCCGGTGCTGGTGCGGCAGGGAAAGTGATGGCGGCGACGTTCCATCCTGAGCTTTCCGCCGACAAGCGCGTGCACCAGGAATTCCTCAAGCTGGTGAAGCACGGCGCCAAGCAGAAAATCTTACCAGTAAGATCGTCTTACTAGTAAGACCGTCTTACCAGTAAGATTTTCTTGGCCGCTTTACCGTTCCCCGAAAATAGAGCCCTGTTTTCGTCCGTTTAGGCAGCGCGCTGCCGTTATTTCAGACTGTCTGCCCCAGCCTTGGAGCACTGAGCGTCCTGCGCGCTGGTAGCGCCGGAAACCCCGATCCCGCCCACAATCTTGCCGTCCATCACCAGTGGAAAGCCGCCTTCCACCGGCACGGCGCCCTCAAGCCCCAGGACGCGAAGTCCCTCGCCGCCGGCGGCCAGGGCATCCTGAAATGCCTTGGTGGGACGCTTGAATCGAGCAGCGGACCGCGCTTTATCAATTGAGACGTTGGTGCTGGCCAATTGCGTGTTGTCCATTTTCTCGTAATAAACCAGATTGCCCCCCGGATCCACGATGGCGACCGCGACCTTCAAGTTATTTTTTGCCGCCTCCGCCAGCGCTGGGGCCGCTGCTTTCTTGGCGTCCTCGACGGTGATGGGCAAGCCATAGGGATTCGGCATCTGCGCCCTGACGGCCTGCAAAGCTCCGACTGCGAACATCACAAACGCGAGATATCTCAAGCCCAACTTTGTCGACATGATCTTTCCTTTCAAGCCTGCTCAATCACCCTCAGATAGAATTCGTACGCTTCAGCAGCACGCCATCTTGACGTCAGTGTCCTTCACCGGCCCGAAAGCCTCTTCTGGGATCGGCACTCCATGCAGCGTCTTCCAGCAGCGCCGCCCACACTCAATCAGCACCAGAACCACACCAGTCACGAAGATCACCATCAGCGTGGCATCCAGGTAACCTTGGAACTCGTGACCCGGCTTCTGCGCCAGCGGCAGGTAGATATTCTTGATGGAGAGCACTCCCGCAGTGAGCGTGGTGACGCCGACGAAGCACATGGGGATGGCCGTAATCGCGGCATATTTCACCTTGCCCATGTTGACCAGGAAAGTGGTCACAACCGCGAGCGCGATGGTAGCCAGCAGTTGATTGCCGGTGCCGAACAGCGGCCAGATAGTGGAGATGGAGCCGGTATAAATCAGATATCCCCAGCTCACCACCACCAGCAGGGATGTCATCAGATTACCGGGCAGCCATGCGGTATTGCTGAAAGGTTTATGCACCTTCCCCAGCAGTTCGTGCAGGACGTAGCGAGCGACGCGCGTTCCGGTATCGACCGTCGTCAGAATAAACAGCGCCTCAAACATGATGGCGTAGTGATACCAGTAGCTGGTCAGCGTCTTCATGCCCGGAATGCCGCGGAAGATCTGCGCCATGCCGATGGCCAGCGAAACCGCGCCGCCGGTGCGTCCAGCCAGCTTCTCGCCGACCTCGGTGGAGTACATGGGAAGATTCACGGTATGCAGCCCTAGCTTGGCAAATACGGCAGGAGCGGAGTTGATGGCAAAGTAGTCGCCGGGATACATGGAGCAGGCGGCGATCAGGGCCAGCACGGCGACGATGCCTTCGCACATCATGGCGCCGTATCCAATGAAGCGCGCGTCGGTTTCCTTCCACAACATCTTCGGGGTGGTTCCGGAGGAGATGAGCGCGTGGAAGCCGGAGATTGCGCCGCAGGCGATGGTCACAAACAGGAAGGGATACAGCTTGCCTCCAATGATGGGGCCGCCGCCGTGAATGAACTCGGTTACTGCGGGAAACTGAATGTTGGGGTGAACGATAAAGACGCCGATGATCAGCAGAGCAATCGTTCCCAGCTTCATATAAGTGGACAGATAGTCTCGCGGCTCCAGCAGGAACCAGACCGGCAAGACCGACGCGACGAAGCCATAAGTGGCCATAGCGAACACGATCTGATGACCGTTGAAGGTCAGAAAATGGGCGTAGGCGGAATCGGCAAACCAGCGTCCGCTGATGACGGCGCCAAGCAGCAGAATCACTCCCGCTATGCTGGGCCCGACAATCCTGATCTGCCCAGGCGAGCTCTTGAACATGTAGATGCCCATCAAGATCGCGATGGGGATAGTCATCCCGATGGTGAAGACTCCCCACGGGCTGTTGGCCAGAGCGTTGACCACAACGATGCCGAGTCCGGCCAACGTGACCAGCAGAATGAAGAGCAGCGCGATCATCGTCACCAGCCCGGCGTAGGGGCCGACTTCGGTCCGCGCTACATCGGCCAGCGAGCGTCCTTTGTGCCGCACCGATGCCACCAGCACGGTGAAGTCGTGAACGCAGCCGCACAAAACTGCGCCAAACAGGATCCAGATAAATCCGGGAGCAAAGCCGAATTGCGCCGCCAGCGTCGGTCCCACCAGCGGACCTGCGCCGGCAATCGCCGCGAAGTGATGACCGAACAGCACCCACTTCGGAGACGGCACATAGTTGTGACCGTCTTCATAAACGTGTGAGGGAGTGGTGCGGCTGTCGTCCAGAGCAAGCACTTTGGCGGCGATGAACGCGCTGTAATAGCGATAGCCGAGCGCGAAGACACAGAGTGTCCCCAGCATGATCGGAAAGGTATTCATAAAGCCCCCAATCTAAGGTCTGTCGGTTGCCGACTGGGCGCGCAATTTTTCCAGCCCAACTGGGAACTAACGAAGCACAAAAAGGAATCGGCCGGAATTCTCGCTCTAGCTCCCAACAGCCGCATACTATACCCATCCGAGCGGTTCGGGCGCGTTTCTTTTTCGTCGAAGGGGAAACGCCGCATGCCAACTCAAAATGGCACTTCGCTGCGCAATGACAAGCGGCAGATCAAGGGTTCAGCGCGGGAAGCGGCCCTAAGAGCGTGTGCCTTCCCGCCAACGATCTAGCGGAATCTCAAGGCTTGCACTCGTCGGCTAGACGTTTCACGCTTTTTACTTCAAATACTTCCTGCTCACGCGCGCTTGATGCACCCCCGACCAGCGTACTATCCGCCATCCTCAACCCCGGCTTGCCCGTGACTTCAATCTGGCGGCCGACCTGACGGCCAAGCTTACCCACAGCACCGACAAGTTGATGCGTCGTCCCGTTCTCTTCGGTGAGCGTGTAAGTATTGTGTGAGTTTTGTAGACACCCTTGCATCGTATTCCCATCCGACGTCTTGCCGGTGGCCTGGCTCGCATCTTGCGCGTGCAACCCAACCGCTGAGATCAAGAGCACCAGGGAAAGCATGAATGTGTTGCGCACTGGAAATCTCCTTATAACGCATCGTGCAGCGTCAGGCCATGTTAGGAAGGTTGAGTCCTCCCGTCAACGGATAATGCCATCGCGGCAAGGCCCATTGAGAGATCTCAGCGACGTACTGATTCCACTAATGGTGAAAAGGAAATACTCGATACAAGGCGCACAACCGCCACGGCGCGGCGCATAACCGTAAAGTGGTAGAACCATCTGAGCGCCCGCCATATTTTGCTATCGATTGCATTATCAATGATTTGCAGCGAATCGGATGTTTGCTTGGCCACTTCCGTCACATGCAACTTGTGTTGTACGTCACATTTCGCATCCTCAATTCTCCATTAGATTCGCTCTAGGCCATTCACCAGGTGGACCTTACCCGGTTACCGATCCTAGCGCCTTACGCTTTCCCACCTGACAAAGAAATGTGCCAACTCTAGGAGGCGAAACGATGCGAAACTCCTTCCGGTCAAAGGCAGGGTTCTGGGTTGCCACCGCATGTCTTGTGATGGCCGCAACTGCATTTGCTGCCGATTCAACTAATCCCACCGCAGCGTCAACCACCACGGCGACGGCCACGGCAACTGCCGCGGCGCCGGCCGCTGGTCCCGGCTCTGCGATCAATCCTTCTCTCGTCGATCTGCTGGTGAAGAAGGGAATTCTCACAAGCGCAGAGGCCAGCAGTCTGCGCAATGCCTCCGGCTCAGCAGCCATGGAACAATTGCTCCTTCTGCTGAAGTCGAAGGGCGTTGTCAGTGACACGGAAGCGGCAGACTTGAAAGCCGCCAGCCCGGACGCTGACACCATGCATTCCTTGGTTGATATCGAACCAGGCATGACGACGGCAAACTTGACCACCGCTTCCGGGCAGACCAAGCCTGCGGAGCCCAGTGGCCCCACCGTGATTCCGGCCATCGCGCCAGTACGGGTGCTGCCTCTGAATCCTCCCACCAAAGATGGACTGCTGGGCATCAAGCTCGGCTCGGGTGCGATACTGTCGCCCTACGGCTTCATCAAGTCCACCGCAGCGTACGACTCCTACCAACCCTACGGTGACGACTTCATTAAGCCGCTGTTCCTCGCCGGGGGTACCAATTCCGGTCCGGGCAGCAATCCGGAATTCCATTTGAAGGCACGTTCTACCCGCATGGGTTCCAAGTTCGAGTGGCCTGATGTTTCCAAGAACATCACCATCACCGGGCAAATCGAAGCCGATTTCGAGGGCAACTTCAGCGCCGCCGACAACCGCAACGTCTCCAGCATTCGGAGCAATGCGCTGTCTCTGCGTCTGGCCTACGGCAGAATCGATTGGACTGTGGCGCCGAACTCGGACGTCTTCTTCGAAGCCGGACAAGACTGGACGATTTTCGGCTCCAGCGCCATGATGAACCTGTTCGAGACCACATTCTACGGCGCGTACTTTGGCAACCTTTACGAGCGCTCTCCCCAGATGCGCGTGGGCCTGGTGCAGAAACTAGGCGGCTCGCGTGACTGGAAGCTCTCACCAGAGTTTGCCATCATGATGCCGTCCGAGGGCAATCTTGCGGGCACCAGGATTACTTGTCCTGCGCCCGAGACGGGAGTGTCGCCGGTTTGCACCGCGGCCAACCTCGGGATCACCACTCAGCTTGGCCAAGGCGAACGCCAGGGAGCGGACAACGCTAAACCGGAGGTGGAATCCAGGGCTGTATTGCAGTTCCAACTGGATAAAGCTCCCGGCGTAGTTCCGGCGCAGATCCTGTGGAGCGGCTTCTACGCGGGCCGGCAGATGACCGTGACCGAAGCAGGCGTTCCGGCAGCCTACCTGTCGGCGTTTCCTAACGGCGTCGACCTCAACAGCAACGGGTATGGCAACCAGTTCGCAGTCTCGCTTCCCACCCGCTGGGCGACATTCGTTGCCAGCGCTTAATGCGGGATCTGACTTGCGATTCTTCTTTGGTGGCCAGAGCTTGTCCTACTACAACCAGGCGGCTGGGCTCACCAATACCTCAGACGGTTACTCGGTCGACTACAACCCCGTGGTCTTTGGCAAGAGGGATGGCGTAGCCACGGTTGCGCCGCAACTGCCGGTGCGCGGTTACGGCGGATTCCTTCAAGCAGGATTCCCGATCTCGCGCTGGTTCAACGCTGATCCAAAAGGCAGAAATGCCGGATGGCAGGCTTACTTCGCATACGGTATCGACGCGGTGAACGCCACTGATTTCTATCACGACAAGGACATAGGCGCGGACGGCGGCGGTCCCATCAAGAGTACGGTCAAAGCTGTTACCGTCTTCTACAAGATGAACCCCTGGGTGCAGTTTGGCTTTGAAGAGAGCGCTTACTCCAGCTACGCGGTACCCGCGATCAGCGGTGGCGATATCGGCGTCTGCAATGCCACCAAGGTCGGCAATCAGCCAGTCTGCAATGCAACCGACTGGCGTACCGAGTTCGGCCCAGTATTCACCTTCTAACCCGGAACCACTTGACCATTTGGCGGCCCGCCTCAGCGAGCCGCCATTTTTATTAGCTGAAGGCCTATTCGGGCAGAACTTCGCCCCGGGTTTCTACTGCAAAGGGAATGACCAGCAGTCCGATTCCAAACGCAATCGCGGTGAATGCAACCGGCTTGCCAACGTCCCCATGCGATTTGACCAGAGCGCCGATGGCGAAGTTGACTCCAGCCGCCAGGAAGCGTCCGAATGAAGTAGTAAACGCAAACGCCGTCGCGCGCACACTGGTTCCATACTGCTCCGGCAGCCAAAGGCTGAACACGGCGAAGTTGCCGCCAAAGAATCCCAGGAAGAACAACACCGCGATAAACGGATGAAGCCCTTGCGGCAGGTAGAATGCCCATCCGAAACTGAGCCCGATGCAGATCGCCATCCCCAGAAAATAAAAGGCGAGAGTTCGTTTGCGGCCAACGCGTTCGGCCAGCGCCGGAACCGCCAGACATCCCAGAATCGTGCCCAGCGACAGCAAGCCCATGCCGAGCGACGATGTGCGTACAGCTTGCGCCTGCAACATTCCGGCACGTTTCGATAAGTTGATGATTGCCGTAGGCGCGTAAACCGCGGCCGCCCACAGTCCGCAAATGGCCGCAGTCAGCAGGACGGTGTTCACGAGCGTCCGCCGCATGTAAACCGGACTGAAGATCCTGCTCAGAGAAGAAAGTCCGCCGGGGGCTTTGACCTTGGCTTTTTGATTCCAGCGCTCCGGCTCGTTTACGTGAAACAGAACCATGAAGGCCACGACGACCGGCGTCATGCCGCACCAGAACATGGCGCGCCAGCCAAAATGCGCTCCCACGGTGTAGTTAAGCGCCGAGGCCAGAAAGAAGCCTGCGTAATAACCAGTCTGGAGATATCCCGCGCCCATTTTGCGGCGGTCTTCCGGCCACGCTTCAGCAACGTAGGTGCCGGCCAGCGCCCATTCACCGCCAATCCCAATGCCCGCCAATAGCCGGAACAATCCCAACTGCCATACCGTTTGCGACATCGCGGCAGCGCCGGTGAATATCGCATACACAAAGATGGTTGCGGCCAGTACTCGCGTGCGGCCGAACTTGTCGGCAATCGGTCCCCAAATCAGCGACAGACCCCATCCCACCAGGAACAGGGCAAACAGAATCGATCCGGTGTAACCGACCGTCGCGGGAGTAGCTTTAATGCCGGACTTCGGAAGCAGCTCCGTAAGTGCTGGACTAAGGACCAGCGCATAGATCACTGAATCCATGCCGTCCAAAGTCCAGCCGGTCCAGGCGCCCCAGAATCCAGTGATCTGCTGGCGTGAGAGTTTGGTGTGGGTTGACGGCGCGGGAAGCGTGGCTGCGTTGTTCGCCAATGATGTCCTCCTCTGCAAGGCGGGTAAGCAAAAAAGACATCCAAGCTGCATTCGCGAGAGCTGCAAACCGGCTCGATGACCGAACCGCGAGTGCTCACCTCACGATTCCAGCCTTATGGGCGCGCGCAGAAGGATAACACGGCGCGATAGAAGTGCACGCAAAAGCTGTACAAAAGGTAAGCGCTTCACCCGCCGGGGTGAAGCGCCGTAGATCGCACTGGCGGCTTTTACCTCGCTTTACTGTCCGGATAGGTCCGTGTCCGATACAGAGACTGAATCTGCGGTAACACTCGGCGCGGTGTTGGTCGCTTTGGAAGCGGCTTTGGCCACAGGTTTCGCCGCCTTTGCTTGAGGCTGGTAATAGTCGTTGCACTGGTACTCCGGATAAGAAGTGCAGCGCTGCGCGTAATCCACGGCTTGGTCAAACGCTTGAAGTTGGCAGGCCCTCAGGGCGCCCAGACTCGACCAGCAGGCATCGTCGTGCGGGTTAGGCAGACTGGTTTGGGCCGACAAGGTGGCCACGGAAACTAACAGCAGAACACTAATCGAAATGAGCTTTAAGGTTTTCATAATCGTCCTCCTTGCTGCATATATAGGATTTCGCTGACCCGTATTTAGCACGGACAACTTGTCCTCGTTTTATGCCAACTTTCGAGAAGCATTTTTATTCCCGCTGATTGATTCCCACCCGCACGTATTTTCATGTAGCTTCGCACCCGGCCCGGGCATCTGTCTTACATGGATCTAAGAACTTCGAGTGGCGCGGCGCGACCTTCCCAATTGAAGGAGTGGCCAACCCGGCGCGTAGCTTTGTTGGTGCTCTCCAGCGGTCACCTGATGAGTCTGGCTGGCCCCTTCGACGTGTTTACCCGCGCATCTCTGGTTCTGAGTCGCTCTGGAAAACGACGCTCGCCCGCCTACGAGATGCAGCTCCTCACGCAGGACGAATCGCCACTGTCAACCGGGCCCGGATTGTCGGTGGGCGGCGGCGTGCTGTGGACGAAAGCTAGTTTTCCGATCGATACCTTGTTGGTTTTGGGGAGCTTGGATACCGCTCAATCGCGTCTCGACCCCGCGTTACTGGCGTGGATACGTGAACACGCAAACGATGTGCGGCGCATCGGCTCGGTGTGTGCCGGTGCCTTTGTCCTGGCAGCGGCTGGGATACTCGACGGACGCCAGGCAACCACCCATTGGGAACTGGCTGATCTGCTGGCTCGGCGGTATCCGCGGATTTCCGTGGATGGTGACCGCATCTTTACTCACGATGGAAGAATCTGGACCAGCGCGGGAGTTTCTGCGGGCATCGATCTTGCTTTGGCGATGGTTGAGGAAGACCACGGCCACGCCTTGGCCTCGGAGATCGCGCGCCGCATGGTTCTGTTTATGCGGCGCGGCGCAGGTCAGAGCCAGTTCAGCTCGCAACTTGCAGCTCAGGCTGCGGACCATCAACCCATCCGTGAACTGATCGCGTGGATTTCAGAACATCTGGACGCTGATCTCTGCGTTCCCGCTCTGGCTCGGCGAATTGGGATGAGCGAACGGAATTTCAGCCGGGTCTTCACCCAACAGGTAGGCACAACTCCCGCCCGCTTCGTTGTCCAACTGCGAACCGAAGCCGCAAAGGCGAAGCTGGCGGCAGCCCCGGCGAAATTAGAGGCAATCGCTCAGCGTACCGGATTCGGCGATGGCGAAACGCTGCGTCGCCATCTGCAAGCTGACCAGGAAAGATTGCGTTGGCCTAATCCCGCACCCGCGAGCGTTATGACCTAGCGATCGTAAGGTCAGTCAGGTGCGCCGGGCAGCGGCCAAGGCTTCGACCGTGGACACTAGTTCCTGCGTAACCGGAACAGCAATTCCGTAGTGTTCCCCGCCACGAAGAACAGGACCGGCAATGCCATCCAGTTCCAGTCGCAGCCCAGCCGCCAGGTGTTTCGCCATGGAGCTGCGCATGGTTGGCGGCAATGTGCCAAACGCGGCTTGTTGCTTCGCCCGGTCCACGTCGGCCCCGGATGCCTTCGCGACGGCACAGGCTTCGGCAACAGCGGATTCCAGCTTGGCCTCCCACACCGGCTCGGCGTTGATCTCACCCAGGTTCTTGCCGGAAGCGGAAGTCACCAAGGCGAACGGCTCCAGAAAGCAAAGCTTGCCCCACAGCAGCCTTAGCTCGTCAGCGACAAACTTGCAGGTGAATCCTATCTCGCTCAGGCGCTGGACTACGCCTCCCAAGACGGGCTCGCCGCCGGCTGCAATGTTCAGAAGGACCGATGATCGCTGCACGAAGCGGCCTGGCGCCAGTAGCTCGGCCTCCACTGCGATGGTTGCCGGAACCACACGATCGCGTCCGAAGCGCGCCCGCAAGACTGCGACGTGGTCCACTCCATTGAGCAGCGGAACAATCATCTTCGGCGTCGCTTCCACCGTGGCCAGCGCCGCTTCCAACTGATAAGTCTTGGTGGCTATCCACAGCACATCCACGGGCTTGGTCAGCTTGTCCACAACTTTCGCCTTTGCAGTCAGCGTAGCTGAAGGCTGCTCCAGCGTCAGAGTATCAGGGTACGCCGACAGCTTTTCTGGCCGCACAATTAACGTTACGTCTTCGCCGAGCGATCCCAGCGCCGTGCCCATGAGCCCGCCAATCGCTCCCGCTCCCAGGATTGCATGATCCATACCAGACCCCTTCACAAAAGCATTATTTCGATTTGATACCAAAGCGGCCGAAACGACGCAGCACTAGGTCTAAGTGCCGGGCCCTTCGTCGCCGGCAGTTTGAAACAGCGTCGCTATTGCAGGCTTCATCGTCTTCCCCATCGCATTGCGTGGCAGCGCATCCAGCACAAGTAGCCGTGATGGCAGCTTGTGTGGCGCCAGCAACTCCCGGGCCCAGTCGCGAAGTGCTTGCAGATCGAGGCCATCGCCGCCTCTCAACACCACCGCAGCCGCGACGCGCTCGCCCCACTCCGGATCAGGGATGCCAACCACGGCACACTCGGCAACTGCCGGGTGCTCGCGCAGCGCTTCCTCAATTTCCAGCGCCGACACCTTGTGCCCGCCGGTCTTCAGGATGTCGATATTTGTCCGGCCAAGAATGCGATAAACACCGTTCTCGATGACAGCAGTATCACCGGTACGAAACCAGTCCTCGCGGAAGGCATCGCGGCTTGCGTCCGGCTTGCCCCAGTATTCCGCAAACACACTTGGACCACGGACCTCGATCTCGCCCGGGGTTCCCGGCGACACCGCCTTACCGTCCTCGTTGACAAGTTGCACCTCAACTCTCGGCAGCGGCTTCCCCACGCTGCCCGGCACGCGCTGTCCGCGCAACGGGTTCGACAAAGCCATCCCAATCTCGGTCATGCCGTAGCGCTCCAGCAGTGTGTGGCCGGTGATTTCCTTCCATCGTTCCAGCGTGCTCACGGGCAGCGCTGCCGAGCCGGATACCATCAACCGCAGCTTGGCGCATGCCTCGCTCAGAACCGCGCGGCGTTCCGGCGGAGCTGCGTCCCAGGCCGCAATCAGCTTCACGTAGATCGTAGGGACAGCCATGAAGAGTGTCAGACCGCCTGACGCGATCCGGTCCCAAACGGCATTCGCGTCGAAGCGCGGCAACATCTCACAAGTGGCGCCGGACCACAGAGCGCAAGCAATCACATTGATGATTCCGTGCACGTGATGCAGCGGTAGAAACAGTACGATTCGATCGTTCGCCGACCACTCCCACGCCTCCACCAAACTCGTAATCTGCGCAGTAATGTTGGCGTGAGTTGTGACGACGCCTTTGGGACGACTCGTCGTGCCGCTGGTGTAGAGAATCATGGCGGGCCGCTCGCTCGCTGTGTCGGGTAATGCCGTTGGTTCGCAGGCCAGAACCTGATCGCAAGACAATGCTCGGATGCCACGCGCGGCGGCGATCGGCGTCAGCGCAGTTTCTGCCTGAGCGTCGAACACCAACGTTGATGTCTGGGTGTCGTCGATGAAATACTCCAGCTCAGACTTTGGAGAGTTGAGCGGCAACGGAACCGCAACGCCACCGGCGCGCCAGATGCCCCATTGCATAACAACCCATCGGAATCCCGGCGCCACCAGAAATGCCGCGCGTTCTCCTCGCAGGTCATCGCGACCGGAGAGCAACGCCGCTGCCACACGTGACGATGCCACGAGCAAATCGTCGTAGGTGAAGGAGCCTTGCGAATCGACAACAGCCGTACGTCTACCATGCCGCTCGGCATGAGCAATGAGCGGAAGATGGGTGGGGCGGCTGATCACAGGCAGACTTTACGTCGTATGGGTCGACGTTGTCCACTGTGGCAATCGCTCTATTTCATCGGCGGAATATATGGAATGTAGTGGGCAAACAACCAGCACAGGAAGAACACGACCGGCACGTGAACGATTAATTGCAGCATCCCGTAGCCCACAATGTCCCGCGCCTTCAACCGCAATATGCCCAGCAGCGGCAGCATCCAGAAAGGATTGACCAGGTTAGGCAGCGCTTCCGACGCGTTGTAGATCTGCACCACCCAGCCCAAATGCACCTGATGCAGATTCGCAGCCTGCAAGACATACGGCGCTTCGATGACCCACTTGCTGCCGCCGGAAGGAATGAAGACGCCGAGCACCGCGGAATACATTGCAACCAGCAAGGGATACGTGTTGTGGGTGCTGACGGAGGCGAAAAGTTTCGCCAGCGCGTCTGCGATGCCTGTTCCCACAATCATTCCGAAGATCACGGCGTAGAACGGGAACTGGATCAGCACGCCGCCGGTCGCGGGGATGCACTCCGCCACCGCCCGCATAAAACGTTTAGGGCGCCAGTGCAACAGCAGTCCAACCGTGATGAACATCAAGTTGTAGGTATTCAGGTCCAGCGCCGCTAGCGCGCCTTGTGGCGAAGTGCGAAACACGTCGACCAGATACCAGCACAACAATGCGGCTACCAGGATTGTCAGCAGCGGACTGTACTCCAACCACTCGCCGGGCTTGCTCTTGGGCTCCAGAGCGGAGCTGATGGGCTTATATTCGATGCCGTACGATTCGGCGGTCCTGGCGTTCTCCGCCGACGGCGTGGATACGTAGCAAATCACCACCGAAAGCGTAATCAGGATAGCCGTCGTCGCAATGCTTTGCCACAGGAAGAGAGTTTGAGTGAGCGGGATCAGGCCGCTGATGCTGAACAACGAAGCAGGAATGGAAGACTTGGTCGCCATCAGCATGGCGGCGGACGACGACAATCCCATCGCCCAAACAGCTCCCAGTCCGAGATAGGCGGCGGCGCCCGCAGCACGGTAATCCATTCCTTTAACGCGGGGAGCCAGTTCGCGAACAAACAGCCCGCTGAAGATCAAACTCAAGCCCCAGGAGATCAGCGAGGTCAGCATTGAGAACAATGCCACCATCGCGACCGCTCCCTTCGGCGTCTTCGGAATTCCCGCCAAAGCCCGGATCAGGCGATACACCGCGGGCGTCGAAGCCACCACGTATCCCCCGATGATGATCATCACCATCTGCATGGTGAAGGGAACGAGTGCCCAGAAATTCTTTCCTCCTTGGATCGCGAGTTTGCCGGGGCTTTGATGAAGCAATAAGCCGACAACAAAGACCGCCACGATTCCCAGCAACGCGAAAATCAGCGGGTCTGGAAACCAGCGCTCACTCCAGTTCGCCAGGCCCAGGCCGAAGCGGACAACGGGACCTTCCTGAATTGCTGCTTGCTTTTCTCGTGGCGTTTGCATAACTCGATCCTTTCATCGAGGCGGGACATTTGTGACGCTGACTTGACATCACCGCCGCGGAAAAAGCTGAACTTTAAGTTGTGTCCGACATTGTAGGCGCGTGCTCCGCGCTGGGGAAGTAATTGTTTTGTCTGCCAAATTGATCTGGTTCGGGACGGCGTCTGGCGGTGCGGGAATTATCGTTGGAAAGCGGAGCACTGATAACCGTCGACGCTCTGCTACACTCTCTTGTTTGCAGGGCCCTGCCCATCTGCCGATTGAGTCCCCGACAACTTCGTCGGCGACACAGGGACCTTCTCGCATACCCTATAGCGATCACGCTCGGTCTATTCTCCGGATGGGTCAACCAGAAGGCGGACGACGCGCTGCTGACCGCTCTCTGCGTGCTGGCCTTCAGCATGTTTATGGGCGTGTGGAAGAAGCAACGGCCCTGGAGATGGCTCGTGCTGGTGTGGATCGGCGTCCCGGTCGTGCTGGCTTATTATCAGTTCGTGGTTGGCTGGCCGCATAACCGGGGACAGGTGTACGCAGCCTTTCTTCAGGTCCTGGCGGCCAGCGCGGGCGCCAACGGCGGCCACTTCATGCGCCAGATGATCGACAACGTGTTTCTGAAGCAGGAGTGACTGCGCTGCGACTCGGGAATCGGGCTAGCTCTTAGGTGTTAGCAATCTGATTTTGGTGGCGCCGCGGGATAGGTTTGCTAAGAGCTAAAGGCTAAGAGCTAATAGCCAAGGTAGTGCTTGATCTCTATTCGCGACACTCCCGACGGCGCGACGTTTCAGGTAAGGGTACAGCCACGCGCGAAGAAGAACGCCGTGGCTGGCGAAGTGGGCGAGGCGCTGAAGCTGGCACTCACGGCGCCGCCAATCGAGGGTCGGGCGAACCAGGCTTGCATTGCTTTTCTCGCCGAGCTTTTGAATATATCGCGCTCGTCGGTTACGATAGCCGCCGGACAAAGCAGCCGTAACAAAGTGATTCGCGTCGTCGGCGATGTCGGCCGACGCAGGTCGAAGACAGGCTGTCGAAGAAGTAAGCAGTTGTCTGACAACTGGCAACTGGCAACTGACAACAGGCTACTGATATGACTCTTGCGCAACGATGGCGCGACATCCGCACCGGCTTCGAGCGGCCCTTCTGGGTCGCCAATCTTAGCGAGCTATTCGAGCGACTCTCGTACTACGCGGCCTTCGCTTCGCTGGCGCGATATCTGCACGAGGTCCTGCATTTCCCCATCGAGCAAACAGGCACACTTACCGGATTCTTCGGCGGACTGGTCTGGTTTCTGCCGGTGTTCGGCGGGACACTCGCCGACCGCATGGGTTTTCGCCGCGCGTTGTCCGTCGCCTATTTGATCCTCGGCTGCGCCTATTTCATGCTGGGATCGCTGGGCGCGCCGTGGCTGGCTCCAATACGCGACCACGTACCGCTAGTTGTGCTGGTGACCGTCGTGCTAGCCCTGCCCGCCTTGGGCGTAGCGCTGGTGAAACCCAGTGTGGTCGGAACCACGGCGCGCTGCTCAAAAGAGAACGTTCGCTCCATCGGCTACTCGATTTACTACACGCTGGTAAACATTGGCGGCTTCTTTGGGCCTCTAGTCGCCTCCTACGTGCACCAGCACATGCGGGTGGAGAACGTCTTCCGGGTCGCGGCCCTTAGCGTCTTCCTGATGTTCATAGCGGTGCTGCTGTTCTTCCGCGAACCGCGCCGGCATGACGAAGTGGAAACCACCAGTCTGGCCCAGGCCGGACGAAACTTCTGGACCGTCCTCACCAATCCGCGCTTCATGCTCTTCCTGGTGATCTTCACCGGCTACTGGATCGTCTACTGGCAGCTGTTCATTACTTTGCCCCTCTACGTCCACGCCTATGTCGATGCTCGCGCCAACACCGAGCTGCTGCTGGCGACCGGACCGCTGGTGGTCATCACGCTCACGGTCGCGATCAACCTCTTGACGCAAAGGCTGCATGCCTTCAACGCAATCATCATCGGGACGCTGATCACGTCGCTGGCGTGGATCATCCTGATCCTGAGGCCAACGGTAGTTGGCGTCGTGATCACGCTGATTGCAGTCGCGCTCGGCGAGATCACCCAATCGCCGCGCTACTATGAGTACATCTCGCGCCTGGCGCCCTCGGGGCAGCAGGGAACCTATATGGGCTTCGCATTTCTGCCGCTAGGCATCGGATCGCTGATCGGGGGGCCATTTGGCGGCTGGCTCATCCACTACTTCGGTGAGGTGAAGCATGAGCCGCAGATGATGTGGGTGGTGATCGTCGCAGTTGGCGTAGTCACGGCGCTGCTGCTGTGGATTTATGACAAGACGCTGCGGCCGAAAGAAGCAATTAGCCGTTAGCCGCCAGCTTCGAGCCCCGAGCTAGCAGCCATTCCTCGAGTTACTTGCTACAACCCGCTTCATACATCGTTTTGGGTCAGGACCTATGCGAAAGACTCGTTGCTCGAGGCTCGCAGCTCGTAGCTAATTGCTACTGCGAATCTCCATGCTGCACGTCGCTCGCACCTCCCGGCGAGATCAGCTGACCTCCAGTGATGATCTGTCCTGGCGGCGTCTGCCGGCGAAGAGGAGCGGGGGCCGGGGCTCGCGATTTGGCATAGGCGCGATAGGCGAAGATCACCGCCAGCAGCGGAGCGGCCAGTAGCCATCCCCAGAATCCGAAGACTAAACTCAGCAGGATGGGCACGATCAGCGACGCCCAGATGGGCACGCGCGCGGTCCGGCGCATGATGATCGGCTGTAGCACCAGTCCGTCGACGACGATCACCACACCGTACAGGATGAGCACATACAGAAATCCCTCGAAGCCATCCGTGAACAAGGCCGTCAGAGCTGGCCCGAAGAACGCAATCACCGGGCCGAAGTGCGGAATGAATTGCAGGACGGCCGCAACCACCGCCCAGAATAACGCGAACGGTACATGCAGATACCACAGACCCGCCCACCACAGCGCGCCCACGGCGAGCGCGTCGTAACACTGCGCCACCAACCAGCGGCGCAGGGCGTCTCCGGTGATGTTGATGTGCCGTGAGAATGCCATTAGCTTCTTGGATGCGCGCGTGCCATAGTGGGCGCAAAACCCATGCTACACTCGAAAAGGCAGCACTTGGCAATTAGCAATTAGCATTTGGCTACGAGCTGCGAGCCTCGAGCCAACGGGTACTTTTGCCCCGCTTGTTTCTTGGGGAAGCCCAAGATTCTGCCGGGTAGCAGTTCGTCTTTGGCTCAGGAGTCATTGCCGCCCGTAGCTCGCGGCTAATTGCTAACTGCTAATTGCTAATGGCTGCCTTATGAAATTCGGCGTCATCATCTTCCCCGGCTCTAATTGCGATCACGACGCGTATTGGGTGATCTCCCAGGTTGCGAAGCAGCCGGTGACCTTCCTGTGGCATGACTCGCCCGATCTTGAGGGCTGTGACGCGATCGTCATTCCCGGTGGCTTTGCCTATGGCGACTATCTTCGCACTGGAGCAATTGCGAAATTCTCGCCGGTAATGGAGTCGGTGCGCAAGTTTGCTGCCGACGGTGGCCTGGTGCTCGGCATCTGCAACGGCTTTCAGATTCTGTGCGAGGCCGGGCTGCTCCCGGGTGCGCTCATGCGTAATGCCGGGCTGAAGTACGTCTGCAAGCCGGTACACATTCGCGTGGAGAGCACCAACACGCCGTATACGCAGCTACTCACGAAGGGCGAAGTGCTGGAGATTCCCATCGGCCACATGGAAGGCAACTACTTCTGCGACGAGCGCACCTTGGCCGAGCTCAAAGAGCAGGACCGCATCGTATTCCGTTACACTACGCCCGCGGGCGTAGTCGCGCCCGAAGCCAATCCCAACGGATCGCTGGAGAATATTGCCGGAATTTGCAGTGAAGGCCGCAATGTGCTGGGCATGATGCCGCATCCGGAGCGCGCCAGCGAGCCTGAACTCGGCATGACCGACGGCGCGAAGGTGTTTCGGTCACTGGTAGAAGCGGCAGTTAGCCGTTAGCATTTGGCACTTGGTCCCTAACGATTAGAGGCCGCCACAAGGCCATTACAGGTTCTTCTTCGTCCACTGATCGATGCGGCTCAGCGCTTCCTGCAAATTCTCAATCGAATTCGCGGTGCTGAAGCGCATATAGCCTTCGCCGAACGAACCAAACGCCGTTCCTGACAGTCCCGCGACGCCGACGTCATCCAGCAGCGCGTCCGCCAGCTTCTTCGACGGCCAGCCGGTCTGCTTGATGTTCGGGAAGGTGTAGAACGCTCCCTTCGGCAGGCGGCAGGAAAATCCCTTGATCTGGTTCAGGCCCTTAACGAACACATCGCGTCGCCGCTGAAACTCCTGGCGCATCTTTTCCGGCTCGCTCTGGTCGCCGCGCACCGCCTCGATGCCCGCCATCTGCGTGAAAGTCGCCGTGCAGGAGGTTGAATTGGTCGCCAGGCGCGCAAACTGGGCCGCAAGATCGGGCCGCATCACGCCGTATCCCAGGCGCCAGCCGGTCATGGAATAGGTTTTCGAGAAGCCGGTGAGAATAATGGTGCGGTCCTTGAAGCCGTCCACCGAGGCGATGCTGTACGGCTCGCCTTCAAAGAGCAGCCGGCTGTAAATCTCATCGCTGAGCACCATGATGTCGCGATCGCCAATCGCCGCCGCAATGTCCTGAACATCCTGCTTGGTGATAATGCCGCCGGTTGGGTTCTGCGGCGAATTCAGAATGATCAGTTTGGTGCGATCGGTGATGAGACCTGCCAGTTCGTTGACGTCGAGCCGGAAGTCGCGCTCTTCGCGCAGCGGAATGGGCACAGCTTTTCCGCTCAGGAAGTTGATCATCGACTCGTAAATAGGGAAGCCGGGGTTGGGATAGATGACCTCGTCGCCCTCGTCCACCAAGGCGAGCATGGTAAAGAAGATGATCGGCTTGCCGCCGGGGACGACGACAACTTCCTCGGGGCTCACCGTGATGCCCCGCGAGCTGGAGACTTCGGCCGCGATGGCCTCGCGCAACTCCGGCAGTCCGGCCGCCGGGCCGTAGTGGGTGTAGCCCTTGCGCAAGGCGTCAACGCCAGCGTCGACCACGTTAGCGGGCGTGTCCATGTCGGGCTCGCCGATTTCGAGGTGAATGATGTTTTTCCCTTGCCGTTCCAAGGCGCGGGCGCGAACCAGCACCTCGAAGGCGGTTTCCGTTCCCAGCCGCGACATCCGCTTGGCCAGGTGCAATTCGGTCTGTGTAGTAGTCATAAGCAAACTCACGATTATACGACGGTATTGCCTTCGTCAACATGGCTACGGCAACCAGCCCCAAGCCGGTAGCCGGGAAACACTAAGGCGCCGCAGAGCGCTCGTAAATGCTCGTCTCTCCCACCATTCGCACCAGCGTGTAGCCATAGGTGCGCACAACGGCGACCGCGGCTGAGTACTTAGGGCCACCGCTCGCAGGCCCCTGGTTACCGATTACCACCAGCCGCGGGCCGTGAGAAGCAAACTCGTCGACAATTTCCGCTGAGCTGGGGACATGGTACTTCTGGCGCTTTTCGCGAGTTAACTTCCTGGCCACAACCAGCCCGAAGTCGTTCTCGAACCCGGGGTACGGATCTGCCTGCGAGGTGAAAATGTATCCAGGCCAGAAGCTAACCACTTTTTCGCCGGGCGCGGCGAGTTGGTCGATTGTCCTGGAAACAGTAGTCACCTGCGGCAAGGTCCAGTTTGTCGCGTCGGTGGAATCCTCAATGCCTGGAACATTGTCGCCGGTGAAAAGGTAGCGGCGAAAGGTTGGAACCGCAAATCCTACAAAGCTGACCAGCACAACAACACATAGCGCCGCAGCCATACGCGTCTCACGTGGAGATTGCAAACCCGCAAGATAATCGCTGACCGAGCAGACAGCGGCCACAATCAGGAACGGCATGAGCATGCAAAAGTACTGCATGGATGCAGGCGTGGGAAGGCTGCTGACTACTCCCAAGGCAAATGCGATGCAAAACGCCAGCAGCGACGAATCTCTCTTCATGCGCCGGAGGACGATGAAGCCAACGCAAGTCAGAGTCAGGACGCTGAATTGAAATCCGGTGAAGCGTCCGCCGAAGGTTGCCAGCAGCACCATCAGTTTGTCTTGCCAAAGTCCGATCAAACCGGCTTTGGAGCGCATCGCATGGTACCCCAGGTTGTTAAACAGGAATGCGTCGGGAGATGCGAAGAACAAAATCAGGGACGGTAAGATGCCGATGGCGCAGCCGCCTGCGAACCAACAAAGACGGTTTGGCCAGCGCGCCCGGTTCCGGCGGAAGATCCACCAGAGGAATACAGGCGCAACCGCAACCACGTAGGAACGAGTGTCAACGCTCAGTCCGAAAAACAGGCCGGCCGCCGCAATCCACCATCCCGAGGACGATTGCGAACGGCGGGTGAAAATGACATATGCCGCAAACAGAAACAGCACTGCCAGGGGAAACGTCTTTACAATCGGATACCACGCAAAGACGAAGCTGCTGGATGCAAAAAGGACGGCCGCAACCACTCCGGCAATCCATTTGCCGGTTTCACGGCAGACGTGCGCGTAGATGAGTCCGCCTAGAACAGCAGTCTGCAGTGCGGCAAACGCACGGGCTGCAAACCACGAAATTCCCGTGAACCTGAACCACGCGGCGTAGGCATAAGGCAGCAGCGGCGCCTGGGTGTAAAAGAAATCCAAGTATGGAGCCTTGTGCTGCATCACCAGGCGCGATGCCAGCAGATAGAAACCCTCGTCGCCGTCGATAAAGCGGTGCTGCGAAACGAACAGGAAAAAGCCGGTCTGAAGAAGAATGATAGGTATGAACAATAACTTGCAAGTGCGGGTCATCTCGGGTCGTGCAGTGCGTGCTGCGGATTCATCCGGCATATTCGATCACGAACTCGATGGCGGCCGTTTTTTCCAGCATGGCAGAGACCGAACAATACTTCTCCTTCGACAATCGCACGGCATCTTCCATCCCTTTGTGCGTTACATTGCCACCGATGCGATAAATTACCCGGATGGAAGTATAGACTTGGGGAAAGTCGACAGTGCGTTCGCCCGTGGCGCGGACTTCCAGGCTGGTGAAGGGCTCGCGTTTCTTGCGCAGGATTCCAACCACGTCGCTCCCGGTGCAGGCGCCGAGGGCGATCAGCAGCAGTTCGATGGGGCTGTTGGCCGATTTTTCGGCGCCGGCATCGACCACCAGAGCGTGCCCGCTGCTGGCCTCTCCCAGAAATCGCTCCTTGTCGGTCCACAACACGCGCGCTTCGATCAAGAATCTCTCCTAACTATTTCGGCGGAGTTGAACTCCCGTTTCCACTGTCGTCGTGCTTGTCATATATAGAATACTGTCCTTGTGGCCGCTTCAGGCGAATCGTAATCTCCTGCTCCGCCTGATTGACGCTGTAATCGCCGCCGAAAGTCTGGAAACCATTTGCGATTACCTGCACGCGCCAGGTGCCGTACGGAATCCCGTCAAAGTGCGTCTTGCCGTCGTTGTCGCTCTTCAGCTCAAATCCGCCTTTCGCCTGCTTGCCGTGCTGTCCCACCGGATGCAACACGACCGCAGCGTTGCGTATCGGCTTGCCAGTATCGTCCTTCAACACCATAAAACTCAGCGACGATTGTGGGCCGTCATCTTTCCCGCTGGCCATCAGGGTTGCGGAAATCAGGACCGCAGTGAGCAGGATCAGCAGCACGCGTGACGTCTTCATTCCGACATTTTAGATCAGTTTAGGTTGCGGGCGTCCTGCATGCCCGGACGCGCCCTGGCCGCGTGCAATTGCTGCTGACGGCGGCGGGCATTATGATGATGCTATGAACCTTGGCCTGCAAGAGATGACCTTCATTCTTGTACTTGCCTTGGTCCTGGTGGGACCACGCAAACTGCCGGAGCTGGCCCGGCAGTTAGGCAAGTTCCTCGCCGAGTTCAAGCGCACCAGCAATGAATTCAAAAGCCAGCTCGAGGCCGAAATGCTGAACATGGAGCTGCAGGAGCGCTCCAGGAAGCCCGAAGAAAGTCCGAACCTGCTCGCGCCCGAGCAGCCATGGGAGCGTGTAATGAGGCCGATCACGGAGTCGGTTAGCCGGACAAAAGCGGAACTGGTTTCGATCGTCAACCCCCAGCCAGCGCCGGTCACGACCATCGCGCCTCCGGCTCCGCCCGACGCCCAGCCGTCCTCCTCCGCTAGAACAGTGGAAACCGACTGACCATGCCCAGCCCCGTCCTGGAGACCGCCCAGCAACGCGCCTCGGAAGAAATGACGGGCATGAGCTTTCTTGCTCACCTGGAGGAGCTCCGCCGCCGCATCATCCACAGTGTGCTTTACATGGTGGCGGGCTTTGGCCTCTGCTGGGGATTCCACGAAAAGATCTTCGCCATCATGCAGAAGCCCATCATGACGGCGCTGGCCAACCATCACCTCGATCAGAAGCTGGTCTACCTCAACCCCACCGATCCCTTCAACATGTATCTGAAGGTCTCGTTTCTGGCGGGGATCTTCGTGGCCTCGCCGTTCGTGCTGTACCAGGTGTGGGCCTTCATCGCGCCGGGACTTTACCGTCACGAGCGCCGCTACGTCCTGCCGTTCATGTTCAGCACCGTAGGACTGTTCCTCGCTGGCGGCTACTTCGGCTACAGGATGGTCTATCCCGCCGCGCTGGATTTCCTTATCAGCTTCAGCGGGCAGTTCACGCCCATGATCACGGTCCAGGAATACACAGACCTCTTCCTGACCATCATCGCCGGCCTGGGCATCGTCTTCGAGATGCCAATCCTGGTCTTCTTCCTCTCCCTCATGGGCATTCTGAGCGCCGGTTGGATGTGGCGCAACTTCCGCTACTCCATTCTGGTGATCTTCATCATCGCGGCGATTATTACGCCAACCACCGACATCATGAACATGTGCATTTTCGCTGCGCCCATGATCGTCCTGTACATTCTGAGCATCGGCATCGCCTGGCTCTTTCATCCCACCCAGCGCAAGAAGCGCGCAGCGAAGAGGGCAGGAAATTAACCAACCGCGAGCTACGGGCCGCGAGCAACGAGCAAACCAAACGTGTCGAAGGACCCTATAACCGCAGAACTCGATTTGCTTCGGCCTCGTCGCCCGTGGCAAAGTTCTTCTGCCATGCTTTCCCGTCCCGACACCACCGAGTACGCCGCTTTCTACAAGAACTACGTTGCCCTCGTTCCAGAAGCCCCGGTCCTTGATTTCCTCGCCAGGCAGCCGGGCAACTACCGTCACCTCCTTGCCCGAGTCTCCGACGTTGACGCCACCGCGGTTGCCGCGCCTGGCAAGTGGAGTATCAAGCAGGTCCTGGGGCACATTTGCGATACCGAGCGGGTGATCAGCTATCGCGCCCTGCGCTTCTCCCGCGGCGATGCACAAGAGCTGGCCGGGTTCGAGCAGGATGACTACGTCCGCGAGGCGAGACTCGAACGCGCGCAGCACAGAAGACTTGCTGGCCGAGTTTGAGAGCGTGCGCCGAGCGACTATCGCTCTCGTTAGTTCGCTTCCGCCCGGCGTGCGACACCCGAGCGGGCGTGGCCAACGGCAATCCCGTGACGGTTCGCGCGCTGGTTTACATCGTCGCCGGGCACGCGCAGCATCATTATGAGTTGTTGAAATCGCGCTCGCGGACAAGCTACTAAGACGCGCTTAGATCTTGTTGTCATCCCGAGCGTAATGCCCCGTTCTGTTGTCCGGGCGCAGCGCCGCGCCGTCGAGGGACCTGCTTTGTCCTTTCTTGGCTAGGGCGGCTTCGGGATCGCGCGCCGCAGGTATACTGAAGAGCGTTATGGGAATCGTGAAAAACATAGCCGCAATCGCCAAAGGCATGAGCGTTACCTTCATGGAGATGTTCAAGCCCACCATCGTCGAGAACTATCCCGATGGCCCCGGTCCCACCGCGGCGCGATGTTCCAGGATCGCTTTCGCGGCATGCACGTCTTACAGCGCGACGAAAACGGCCTGGAGAAGTGCGTGGCCTGCTTCCTCTGCGCGGCGGCGTGTCCCTCAAATTGCATCTACATCGAAGCGGCGGAAAACACGGAAACCAGCCGCATCAGCGGCGCCGAGCGTTACGCCAAGGTCTACAACATCGATTACAACCGCTGCATCTTCTGCGGCTATTGCGTGGAGGCCTGTCCCACCGACGCCATCACCCACGGTCACGGCTTTCGAACTGGCAACCTACAATGCCAGCAGTCTGATCTACCGCAAGGAGCAGTTGCTCGCCGGCACCCCCGCGCACGAGGGCGCTAACGCGGTCTTCAGCCAGTACGAGAGCGGCCGCCTCATACCCAACAAGTAGCTGAGACTTGACGGCTGCCTTGTGGCTGCTTGTCCATCCTTTCGCGACTCCTGCTGAAGGGCGCAAGAGAAAGAATCCCCTGACGGGAAAGTCCAGAGCGGTGGCTCCCGCTTCCTGAAAGAAGCGCGCGCACCCGCACTCCAGGAATCAGCCGCGGATCCGGGCCGCCACTTTTGTCGCAAAGCCTCCAAAAGTCTTGCAAAAACGCTTGCCCGGCTGCTACAATGTATTAATATACGTTGATGCGTATATTTATCCGATGTCGAAACTGTCGCGCCAGGTCGTAATTCGAGAGTTGATCAATGACCAGGAGATCGGCAGTCAGGACGAACTGCGGCGACTGCTGTTCCGCCGCGGACATCGCGTGACCCAGGCGACATTGTCGCGCGACGTGCACGAACTGGGGTTGGTGAAGACCGACGAAGGTTACAAGCTGCCGCAGGGAGAGGGTTCCGAACCGTCTCTTCCGTCAATCGAGCGTCTCATCGAGACTTTCGTGTACGACGTGAGGACGGCGCTGAACCAGGTGGTCATAAAGACCAGCGCCGGCAGTGCCCAACCCGTTTCGGCGGCCATCGACGCCGAGGAGTGGGAGGAAGTTTTGGGAACCATCGGCGGCGACGACACCATACTGGCCATTACGCCGAACGCCAAAGCTGCCGCCCAGCTTGCACATCGTTTGCGCAAGCATTTTGCTTAAAACCATGAACGCTTCGCTAAAATCCGCGGTCTTTGGCGCCACCGGATATTCCGGTTTCGAGCTGGTGCGTCTGCTGTCACGGCATCCCGCAGCGTCGAAGCCGATATTAGTGCGGCGCAACGGCGAAAGCGGCGGCTATGCCGATCTTAGCGAAGCCTATCCGCAGCTGGCAGGGAACGGCGGATTTCCATTTCAAGATTTCTCATGGCAACAGATGAAGAACGCGGGAGTGGATATCGTATTCTTTGCCACGCCGCACGAGTTTTCGCGCGAGTTGGCGCCCGAAGCGATCGCGAACGGCTTTCGCGTAATTGATTTGAGTGGCGCATGGCGGCTGAAACAGGCCGGCAACCGCGAGGTCTACGGATTCCTGGAGAAGCCGGAAGACGCCGAGCTCGACACCGCTGCGGTCTACGGCTTGCCAGAGTTGCATTCCGACAAGATCAAGGCAACGGCACTCTTGGCCAATCCCGGCTGTTATGCCACTTCGATCATCCTCGCCCTGGCGCCGTGGATTCGCGCCGGTTTGGTCGATGTCGATCACGGCATTATCTGCGATTCCAAGTCGGGGGTCTCGGGGGCAGGGAAGACGCCCTCGAGCAAGACCCATTTTGTGGAAGTTGACGGAGACTTCTCCGCCTACAGTGTTTTTGGACACCGGCACTCGGGGGAGGTGCTGGAGCAGCTCGGGATCGGCGGCGGATCGCTGCAATTTACGCCGCATCTGTTGCCGATCCCGCGCGGCATTCTTTCCACGATTTACGTCAAGCTGGCCAAGCCGGTGACTGCCGAAGAACTGGAGCAGTCGCTACGCGCCTTCTATGCCGGCAAACCTTGGGTGCGGGTGTTCGGTGCGGCGCGCTTGCCGCAGATCAAGTTTTCTCTGAACACGAACTACTGTGACATCGGTTTTTCGCTATCGCCCGATGGCAAACGCGCCGTGCTGGTGTCTTGTCTCGACAATTTGCTCAAGGGTGCGGCCGGACAAGCCGTACAAAACATGAACCTGATGTTCGGGCTCGACGAGAAAGCAGGGCTGCAATGAAGTTAGTGGTAAAGATCGGGGGCGCGGCCCTTGACGACAAGGAGCTTGTCAGCAAGTTCGCCAAGACCATTCCGAGCCTGTGCCGCGAGGGCCATAAGCTGGTCATCGTTCACGGTGGCGGCGCGGCGCTCACTCGCACTCTAAAGCAACTTGGTTGCGAGACCACCTTCGTCAACGGCCTTCGAGTCACTGACGCCCAGACCCGTGACGTAGCCATGATGGTCCTCGCGGGTCATCTCAATAAGCAATTGGTCGCGGCCATCGGCGGCGCAGGTCAGCCTGCCATTGGACTCTGTGGAGGCGACCTGCGCATGGTGCTGACGTCGAAGCGGAAGGATCCCGATCTCGGCTTCGTCGGGGAAGTCTGCACGGTCGATGCGCAATGGATCGAGCGTTTCTGGAGTGTTGGCGTGGTTCCGGTGGTTGCGAGTCTCGCGCTCGGCTTCGATGGCGAATACTACAACGTGAACGCCGATCAGATGGCCTCGGCCTTTGCGGTGGCTTGCGATGCTGATGCTCTGGTCTATCTCACCGACGTTGCGGGGGTGAAAGATGCCGACGGAGCCATTATTCGCTGGCTTGACGTCGACGCCGTTGCCGCCATGGTACAGCAATCCACGGTGAGTGGAGGTATGTTGCCCAAGCTGGAAGCCTGCACCACCGCCTTGAAGAAGGGCGTCACTCGCGTGCGCATTTTGCCCGCGGCGCGCGCCGAAGTTCTGCCCGGATTCTTCACCCATCCCATCGATTTCGGCACCGAGGTGATCGCCTAGTGAAACACCTCGTCCAGCATCTTCCATCCGACCGAGCGCAAGGATGGCGCCTGGCCCGGACCGCGCTTCGATCGCGCCTTAGAACGACGTAGATAAGCCTTCCTTCGATTCGTCCACTGTCCCAGCTCATTGCGGGCTAATTGCTAATTGCTTCTTTTTCGAGGTGCGACATTGATTGCTGCTACCGTTCTTCCGGGACTGAGTCCGACCTCTTCCGCTTATCGTAGCGTGACCGGGCGCGACTTGGTCTCGATCCAGGACTTCTCGGCTGACGAACTTGCCTGCGCGCTTGAACTGGCGGCGGCCTTGAAGGCTCGCCCTGCGGATTTCCGCGGTATTTTATCGGGCAAGCAGATCGTCTTGTTCTTCGAGAAGCCTTCGTTGCGGACGAGGCTGACGTTTGAAGCCGGCATCAACAGCCTCGGCGGGTCTTCGTTCTTCGTCGATCAGACGCAGTCGCGTCTGGGCGCTCGCGAGAGCCTGAGTGATGTGGCGCACAATTTGGAGCGCTGGATCGATGGCATCGTGTTGCGTACTTTTGCCCACGAAACCGTTACCACGATGGCGCAGTACGCTGCCATTCCGGTGATCAACGCTCTCAGCGAACTGGAGCATCCCTGCCAGGCCATGGCGGACATGCTCACCTTGCAGCAGCACTTCGGCGATCTGCGCGGCGTGCGTCTCGCCTACGTTGGCGACGGCAACAATGTCGCCAATTCACTAATGCTGGCTGCCGCGAGCCTGGGCGTTTCGATTTCGGTCGGAACGCCTCGTGGATATGAGCCGGACGCTGCCATCACGGAAGCTGCCCGCGAGCTCGCCACCGCATCCGGCGCGAGTGTCTCGGTGGTCAACGACCCAATCGAGGCCGTGGCCGGCGCCGACGCCGTCTACACCGACGTTTGGGCCAGCATGGGGCAGGAAGATGAAGCTGCTGACCGCAGCAAGATCTTCGCGCCCTTTCAGGTTAACCAGAAACTGTTCGCCTATGCCGCCAAACATGCAGTGTTCATGCACTGTTTGCCGGCGCATCGCGGAGATGAAGTTACTGCCGCGGTTATCGATTCGCCGCGTTCCGTTGTCTTCGAGCAGGCGGAGAACCGCCTGCACGTTCAGAAATCAATTCTTGTTTTGTTGCTGGAAGGCGGTAGCCACCGCTTCCCGCCGAGGAGTGCCAATGCGTGAAAAAGTCGTACTTGCTTATTCGGGTGGGCTCGATACCTCCATCATCATCCCCTGGCTGAAGGAAAACTATGACTACGACGTCATTGCCTTCGTCGCCGATGTCGGCCAGGGCGACGACATCGATGCGGTCGTGGAAAAAGCCTACGCAACCGGCGCGTGCAAGGTTATCGTCGAGGATTTGCGGCAGGAGTTCCTGACTGACTATGTCTTCCCGGCGATCCAGGCCGGCGCGGTCTACGAGCACAAGTATCTGCTGGGAACCTCGCTGGCCCGCCCGATCATCGCGAAGTATCAGGTAGAAGTTGCGCTGCGCGAAGGCGCCACAGCCGTCTCCCACGGCTGCACCGGCAAGGGCAACGATCAGGTGCGCTTCGAGCATGCTTACCAGGCGCTGGCTCCGGAACTCAAAGTCATCGTGCCCTGGCGTGAGTGGTCGCTGCAGTCGCGCGAAGACTGTCTCGACTATGCCGAACAGCATGGAATCCCCGTAGCTCAGAGCCGCGAGAAGATCCACAGCCGCGACCGTAACCTGTTGCATGTGAGCCATGAGGGCGGTGAGTTGGAAGATCCCAACAACGCGCCTCTGCCAACAACATGGACATGGACCAAGTCCCCGCAGGACGCGCCGGACGCGGTCGAGAAGGTGACGGTTGAGTTCAAGCACGGCTTGCCATTTGCGGTGAACGGAGTTGAACTCGATCCCGTGGCGTTGGTCGAAATCCTTAACGAGATCGGCGCCCGCAATGCTATCGGCCGCGTTGACCTGGTGGAGAACCGCTTCGTCGGCATCAAGTCGCGCGGCTGTTACGAAACGCCGGGCGGCACATTGCTGCTCAATGCGCATCGCGAACTTGAGGCGCTCTGCCTCGATCGCGATTTGTCCCACTTCAAGCAGCACATCGCATTGAAGTACGCGGAGATCGTGTATTTCGGTCTCTGGTTCACGCCGCTGCGCGAATCGCTGGAGGCGTTTGTCGAAAGCTCCCAGGCGGACGTAAATGGCACGGTGACTCTGGCCCTCTATAAGGGCAATGTCGAGGTTGCAGGCCGAAAGTCGCAAACGTCGCTGTACCGGCCCGACGTGGCCAGCTTCACCATGGGAGCCAGCTACAACCAGAAGGACGCCGAGGGGTTTATCCGCATTCTCGGTCTGCCGGCGCGCTCGCGTGCCATCATTCACGCCAAGCAGCCCGAGCGAGTACGGCCTTTGCGTTCAACCGCGCGTAAGGAGGCAGTGCAATGAAGATGTGGTCGGGCCGCTTCAGTCAAGGGCCTGATGCTGAATTCGAGCAGTGGCAGCGGTCGTTTCCCTTTGACCGTGTGCTGCTGCCTTATGAAGTTGCGGCCAGCAAAGCGCACGCCTCAGCGTTGGCGAAGGCAGGCGTGCTGGACACCGATGAACTCGCGACGACACTTTTTGCGCTTGATCAGATCGGGCGCGAAGGCGTGCTCGATGTCGACGATCCGGCGATCGAAGACGTGCATCACTACGTCGAGGTGCGCCTGGTCGAGCTGGCCGGCGAAGTTGGCTACAAGCTGCACACCGGACGCAGCCGCAACGAGCAGATCGCTACCGACTTGCGGCTTTATGTGCGCCAGCAGATTGAGGAAACAACGCAGATGCTGGCGGAGTTTGCCAGTGCATTTGTGAAACAGGCAGAGGCAGCCGGCGACAGTGCAATGCCGGCCTATACGCACTTGCAGCGAGCCGAGCCAGTGCTGGTGGCGCATTGGCTGCTGGCCTACGTCGAGATGTTCCTTCGCGACATCGATCGTCTCTCCGACTGCCGCCAGCGAGTCAATGTTTGCCCGCTGGGCTCGGGCGCTGTCGCGGGAACGATCCTGCCGCTGGATCGTGCAGCGATTGCCGACGAGTTGGACTTCGACACTCCGACAGCGAACAGCATGGATGCCACAAGCGACCGCGACTTCGCCATCGAGTTTGTGCAGGCGCTATCCTTCGTAGCCTTGCACCTCAGCCGCTGGGCTGAAGAGTTCATCCTGTTCTCGACCGCGGAGTTTGGCTTCGTGAAACTGCCGGAACAATTTTCAACCGGCAGCAGTGCGATGCCGCAAAAGAAGAATCCCGACGCGCTGGAACTAATCCGCGGCAAGGCGGGCAAAGTATTTGCCGAAGCCACGGCGCTGTTCATCGGTATGAAAGGCTTGCCGCTGGCCTACAACAAAGATCTACAGGAAACGCAGCAACCGGTGTTCTCGGCAGCGCAGCAAGTGTCCCGCATCGTCCTCGTCGCCACCGGCTTCATGAGCACGGTCGAATTCAATTACGACCGCATGCAGCAGGCTGGGACGTGCGGCTTCATGAATGCGCAAGCAGCCGCAGCCCATCTTGTGCGGCAAGGTATTCCCTTCCGACGAGCGCACGAACTTATCGGCGGGGCGGTACGGCTCTGCGTCGAGCAAGGCTGTGAACTGGAGCGGCTGTCGAAGGAAGACTACGCGCTCTGCGGCATCGACGCCGATGAGCATTTCTATAACTCGCTGACGCTCGAAGCAGTGTTGGCCATTCACAACGTCCCCGGAGGTACTGCGGCATCTCGTGTGCGCGAGGCCTTACAGACGGCGAAGGAAAAACTATCCCAATATTTTGGAGTCGCCCATGCATGCACGTAGCGCGAAACTTCCCGACGCATTTGCCATAGAGCAATTGATCCAGGTCCATGTTGGCGATGGCACACTGTTGCCGCGCTCTCTGGCAGAAATATGCGAAAACATCCGCGATTTTACGGTAGTCGAACACGAAGGCGAGATCTTGGGCTGCGGCGCGCTGCATCTGTACGGCCTGCACTTGGCGGAGATCCGCTCCATCACGGTAACCAACAAAGCGAAGGGCAGCGGCGCGGGCCGTGTGCTCATCGATGCGCTGTTGCAGGAAGCGGAGAAACAAAGTGTGACCTGCGTTTGCCTGTTCACGCGCATTCCCCAATTCTTCGCTCGCATGGGCTTTGACGAAGTGAAAAAGGAAGCGCTTCCCGACAAACTACTCAAGGACTGCGTGCGCTGCCCTCGCCAGAACGCCTGCGATGAGATCGCGATGTACCGCGGCACCTTGCCGAAATCCACCGTGCGCCGCCGGCCGCGTGCCGCGCAGAACTATGTGCAGATTGCCCCGGTGCACGCTTAAGTCGTAGAGCAGGCCTTCATTACAGAGGCTTGCGAAGCTACTTCAAATACTGCAGCAGTTCCTTGAATTGCGGCGTTCCCGAGCAGCGCAGCAACTCGTACATCATCATCTCCGTCGAGGAGACGACCGCGCCAGCCGCCTTCATGCGGTCAAGACCAATCTTCCAGTTCCACTCCGCGCGCGATCCCACTGCATCGGAGGCGACGTGCACCAAATACCCATCGTTTAGAGCCCCGATCGCGGTCTGCATCACGCAGATATGCGTTTCCATGCCGCACAGGAGCACTGTGTTGCGATTCCCCGGTAGCTGCTTCAGGCTTGATCGGAACTGATCGCTGCCAAAGCAACTGAACTCCAGCTTATCGATCGCCGGCGCGTCCGCCAGCAGCGACGCAATTTCGGGCACGACCGGGCCAAGCCCCTTGCTGTACTGCGTGGTCACCATAACTGGAATCGACAGGATATTTGCCAATCGAATCAACAGCTGAGAATTCTTCAGCAGCGTTTCTTTGTTGAAGATTGGCGGCAACAGTTTTTCCTGAATATCGACGACGACCAGCGCGCACTGTTCGGCTGCGAGCGGTCGGCGCGCGACCTCGGTCAAATCGCTCGCGATTGCTACGTTCCCTATCATCGATGACATAGGCCTTCTTCACGAAGATGGCGTTTGTGAGTTTCATTCTAACGCGGTTCCACAATCCCCGGAATGTGGCCGCGCGGACTGCTGCGTCTCGGACCCGTTTCAAATGGAGTGGCTGCCTGGCAGGCGCGGCTCTTGGATTGACGCTGTCTTTGCCCCGGCAATACAATTGAAGGAGCGCACGTATCATGCGCGTGCACAATAATTGCACGTACTGCCCCCTCGTTCAACGGCAGGACAGCTGACTCTGGATCAGCATATCGGGGTTCGAATCCCTGGGGGGCAGCCAATCATTTTCAATCACTTCCAAGTTCTCTCTCCCCTGGCTCCGGGGTCTCGCGTTTGCGTCCTGTTTGCGGATTTTTGCGGGTCTGATTGGTTGTCAAGGCGGTCCACGTGAAAGTTCGCCAGGAACGTCTTGATCTCCTCGCGCTTGATTTCCGACAGCCGCCTCTGCCAAAACGTGGGATGACGTGAACACGCAGCAGCTGTGATGTCTTGCGTGGGGCCGGTAGCGACAGCGGCCAGAAGTGCGAATATAACCTCTACGGGGGAGAGTATCGAACTTTGCGCGGCGAATGCCCAAAAGTTCTCGCTCTTTTTCGCAGTGCCCGTGATGGCTGCCCCAAAGGCTTCCTTGAGTGGGTCCGCGAACAGTGGCGACGGAAACTGGCTTGTATCATCGTAGTTTAGCCGTTAAGTATCCGAAGGATTGGCAAGAAACGCCATTTCCGCTGAGGGGACGAGCCGGGAGTTGGAGACATCAGCTCACGCAAACCCTAATCTATTTGTTACTTTTGCTTCTCTGTATCCTTACAGTTCGATAAGCGCCGTAACATACGCGCCTACCTTCGTAGGACTTCCGGCACAACGCCGACCCACTTGCATCCAGAAAACGTTATCTCGTGCCCAGGACTAACGAACATGTGACTGCTACCTAATCAGGCGAACGTGTAAAGGGCCCGGACTCGAAAGTCCGGGCCCTCTTGCCTCAGTGACCGGCAAACGCCGGCGCTTCTACTTTTCGCCAACCAGGGCATTGATCAGGCCCTGGCCGTTGGGGCTGCCCCATCCTGTCACCAGGTCGTAGCCGACAACCGCTGAATAGCTGCCGGATTTGCCGCTGGTGATGTCGTGGAAGTCGGTACCGTAACTCGAACTTACGCCAAATGCATAAAGATAGGGGTTGATGAAACCGAGGGTCGTGTATCCGTCGGCCACCAGTTGCTGGTTGACCAAGGCGATGTAACCGGCCCACATCGGGGTTGCGAAGCTGGTTCCACCGTACTCGTTGGCTGTGCAAGTGGTCTGGTCCGCACAGACGTAGAAGGTGAAGTTAGCATTGGCCGAGACATCCGGGCCGTTGCGATATGTGGTCGAACCGTGGTTGCTGGAGTTGATCACGCCCGCGAGCTGTTGCCACGAGGGAATCGCGATCTTGTCTGGCGAGATGCCACCGCCGCTATCCGACCACGCCGTCTCCGACTTCCAGGGACCGCCGGCGCTGCTGGTCGACAGGTCCGTACCGCCCACGGAAACAACGTGGGCGTCGTCAGCTGGCCAAGCTTCATTTCTGGAGGACCAGGTAGAGCTGTCGCCCGAAGCCGCAAAGAAATTCTGGCCCTGCGCGGCCATCCTCTCGAAGTAAGGATCCAGGGTGCTGGGATCGGCCGGTGTCCAGCCCCACGAGCAGCCGATAGTCGTCGGCAGCGGGCTGTGCGTGGTCATGGCGCTGATGATGGCCGTGTCGGTCGAGCCGACATACATCACCAGGCTGGCCAGCCCCGGAGCCATTCCAAGGGCTTGGGTCATGTCCAGCGTCTGCTCGGTGTCGTCGCAATAGCCCCCCCTCCTTGTATAAAGGCAGCTGGTGCTGGTGCCATCGGTGGACAACAATGTGATCGGCACATTGTTGGTCTGGTGCACATTGGTGTAGTAGGTGTTCAGGTCGGCCAGGTCGGTGCCCAGGTACTCAAACAAACCGAGGTTCTGGCCGGCGCCCGTCAGTGTCGAGCCGCCGTAATAGGCTGCGCGCATGTCGCTGCCCAGGAAGGAGCTCGAGGGACCGGAACCCGTCGTGGCGTCGTTGATGATTTGATCCGGATCTATCCCATGTGCCTTGGCATAGTCGCCCTTCTTCACGAACATCGGATGCGGGATGGAGTAATTGTCCAGCCCAGAGATATGCCAGAGCGGGAAGGGCAGGCCTGTAGTCGGCTCGCGGTCCGGCGCGTAGAAAACGCGGTTCTCGTCGGGGTGCTGGTAGGTCAGCATGTTCACATGGAAGGCGGACTCGATGGCCGAGACCGGCCCCTTGACCTGAACTTCCATGCCCTCCCACGAGCCGCCGACAACCACCAGGCCGTGGTTCTGAACGTACTGCACGACCGTGTCATAGTCCTGTAGGGTGGGACCGAACCTCTCGATGAACTCGACCGGGGTCAGGAACTGTCTGTAGTCGGCGCTGTTCGGATTGTGCAAGTTCGCCAGGAAGGCGTCCAGGCCGGCCTGATCGCGTAACGGCAGAACGACATCCAACTGCAGGGTTTGACTGGCAGGAAGCTTCCCGAGCACCTTTGCCTGCCCATTGAGCGTTACTTCACGCACTTGCCGCGTCATGAGCGTTTGCGCACGGCCTATCATGACGCCGGCGGAGACAAACGTGGCGATCGAGAGCAGTAATATCCAACGTCTTTGTTTCACGACTCCCCCTCAGTATTTTGGTTTGTTGGGCAGGAGATTCTATCGCTGTTTAGCGAAGGTCGCTTCCCCAATTCCGGCAAGTATAGGGAAGAACGGGACGCTGTCAACCCCACTAAAGGGGCGGCATTGACCAGCAACAGGCAACACCCACCATCGCCGGCGAGCATGTCCTTCCCGTCCGCTTTGTAGGATCAACCGTCTTTGTGCTGCACGGGGGGATAAAACGCCATCTCGCAGCAGTCGATAGCTCCAAGAGCCACCGGGACAAGAGACATCCGGCGTGGTGACTCAGTACATGGTGGCGCTGACGGCGACCGGAGGATAGACGGGCGAGACCGTTTTGGGTTCTTGCATGAAGAGAAGGCCTCTATTTCTATGCTGTTGCGCCGTAATGTGAAATTAAGTTGATTTCTTGCCCGCAGGCGCACAACATCGTCACCCAGAACCGTATCTTGCAGGCCGAATGACAAGGAAAATTGTTATGACGCGCTCGGAGCAACACGTGAGTTCAGGATTCGCTCGACTGGCGGGGTTGACCGGTCTTCTTATCTTGCTGGTAACCGTTATCGCGGGACAGGCGCAGACGTTTCAGGTCATCCACAGCTTTGAATGGGGCGAGGGCAGTCGTCCCGTCGCAGGCTTAACGCTCGGCCCGGGCGGAAACCTCTACGGCACTGCACCGGTGGGCGGAGACAATAACGGCGCTATTTGCCAGTTGTTCTCGGACACAGGCTGCGGCACGGTCTTCAAGCTGTCGAACCACCGGGGGGACTGGTTGTTGTCGCCGCTCTTCAAGTTTAACGGCAGCGACGGCGGGTATCCCGATACCTGGGTGACCTTCGGGCCGAATGGCAGCGTCTACGGCTCGACCAGCCTGGGCGGTTCCTGCACCTACTCCTTCTATGGCTGCGGCACAATCTTCAACCTCACCCCGGGCGCCACGGCTCCGGCGTCGGTGCTCGATTATTGGTCAGAATCGGTGTTGTACGCCTTCACCGGAAATGACGATGGGGGACCGTATCCCAGCGCTGTGATCTTCGATAGTGCAGGAAACCTGTACGGTACCACCGATTACGGCACGTACAGTGCCGGCAACGTCTTCGAGTTTACGCGTTCGGGCGGTTACTGGACGGAGACAGTTCTCTACAGCTTCTATGGGGGGAGTGATGGGCAATATCCCAAAGGCTTGCTTCCCGATGCCGGGTTTAATCACCTCTTCGGCATAACCTTCAAAGGAGGCAACGACGGGTGCGGGTCAGCAGGCTGCGGCACTATCTTCGAATTGACCCGCGGCGAATCCGGATGGACGAAAACGACTCTGCATACCTTCGCCGACGACGGCGATGGAGCGTGGCCTGAGTTTACTCCGATTACGGACGCTGCCGGGAACCTCTACGGCACCACTGGCGGTTATAGCAATCCTGGCACAGTCTGGGAAATGTCTCCCTCCAACGGCGGTTGGACCTTCGCCGTCCTGTACACCTTCAGCACGCCCTCGAGTGGACCCTTTAGCGGCCTTGCGATGGACGCTGCCGGCAATCTCTACGGCTCGACCTACGAAGGAGGGCTCTACAACGACGGCAGTGTCTTTGAACTGAGTCCATCGAATGGCGGGGGCCGGACGTACAACGATCTTTACAGCTTCAGCGGCAGTAACGATGGCGGGTGGCCGGAGGGCAATGTGACCCTCGATGAGAACGGCAACGTCTACGGGACCACCACTGGGGGCGGATCTTCCAGCAACGGCGTGGTGTGGGAGATCACGCCGTAATATTTCGGGTCATTGCACGATTACTTCCGTGAACAGGCCATTTCACACGTGATCCCAAAACCAACCCTCGTCGCAGATTGCGCCAACCATGAATGGGGCATCGGAGATCACCGAGCGGCGGACGGACCAATTTCGGTGTTTGCATGGATAGCTGTCGATATCAGGCCAACTCGCAAGCAATCCTGAAAGTGAGCAATATTGCACAGACAGCCGAAACTCGGTCACCTTAGGCTTTGCGAAGCTGAATCCAAAGCCGAAGGGGGAGCGGAACTCAAGGGGAAGTTCGCTCCTGCTCTGTTGGCCAGTCGCCCGCACGAGTTTGGCCAGGTTCTGCCGCGAGGTTTCTCCATCTTGATCACAGTGATAGCAGTAACTCTCGCGCTGATCTTCTTCACGGTGTATCTCATCGGCCGCATTCTGTTTGAACTTTTCAAGCCGCTTGCTAGCCTTGAGACTTTCGCCCAACTCCACGGCCGATTGCATTAGAGATACCAGTTCGGTGAGCAGATATTAGCCTTGACCCTCAGGGGCCCCAGTCAAAATCAAGCCCAACCTATTTTGCCTCGTTGACGGCCGGCGGCTTCCAACGCCCATCGAGGATTGATGGTGGTGTCTCCCTGGGCCAGTACAGCCGCGCAGCTGTTCCTCTTCCAACCTGCCCTAGTGGAGCAAGACGTGCGTCAGTCGCGAGCCGCGGGAATCGTACTTGCAATTGATCTCACCGCGTCGTGTCCGGTGCTCCTCCAGATCCCACAGTTTCCGAAGGCTGCGCCTTACGAAACAGACCTGTTAGGAGACACTCACTGCTGCGTGGAAATCGAGAGCAACGCGAAGCTGATTCTCGTTTGGCATTTGGAGGTCGCAGCGCACACGATGCGTGGCTCCTTGCGGAGAAGCCGCGCATGCCACGCTTTTTGCAGACAGAACAACTCGCATGGGTTTCGAGCTTGCATTTTCCATGAACTCCCTTCATGATCTCGGGGCGTTACGCAGGAGCCAATGAATGACTACTTTCCGCAGAAACATCCAGATTGTAATGTTAACGATGTTTGCAGTTGTCTTGTTTGCAGGTGCAGCCCTTTGCCCAGCATCTGCACAAACCCGCTACGAGTCCGTTTACAACGGACACAGGATTATCTATCCGGCATCCAGCATCCCCCAGCCCGGCCGCCCACATACGAATTACTTTTTTGTCGACTCAGACCAGCCGCAACCGAATCCCGACCCGAGTGATGAAACCCCAGGCTCAGTAGCCTGCGTATATAAATTCGTAACCGGACCAGCTGGCTGCCCGATTGCCACCAGCACAACCGTGCCCAACGGTGGTATTGGCGCCATTGCCATCGTGGACGCCGGTTACTACCCCACCGCGCAGTCCGACTTGGACGCCTTTGACTCCTACTTCGGCATTCCGGCTACGACCATTACGCAGGTCTGGCCCGGCCCCATACGCCCACCCGTTTACGGGGATTGGGAGGTCGAGGAAGCCTTAGATATCGAGTGGGCCCACGCCATGGCGCCGCAGGCCAAGCTGTTCCTGGTGGTATCGGCCCTGTGTACAAGCCAGGCGTGCGACACCGATCCCACTTGGCAAGCGGTGCAGCTCGCCGGAACTCTAGTGGCCCAGAACGGCGGTGGCGTGGTGAGCATGAGCTTTGGCGATGCGGAGATTTCTCAGGAAACCAGCTTTGATCAATACTTCACTACCCCAGGAGTCGTCTACTTTGCAGCCACAGGCGATTCGGGACTTGGCCAGAGCGGCTATCCGGCAGCATCACCGAACGTGGTGGCGGTTGGAGGTACTTATTTTAACCGCGACAGCAACGGAGACTTTACCTACGAGCAGTACTACACGGGCGGCGGAGGGGGAGACATCAGTCCCTACGAGCCGCGGCCCAGCTATCAGAATGGCATTGCCAGCATCGTAGGAACCCAGCGCGGCTATCCTGACGTCGCTTCCGACTTTTGTTGCACGGCCATTTACCTTCAGGGCTGGGGTTCCGTCGGAGGTACCAGTTGGGCGTCGCCTACCTTTGCTGGCATCGTGAACGCGGCCGGCAGCCGGCAACAGTCGACCGCCGCTGAGCTCACCATGATGTACAACGAGCTGTCCAGTCCCATCAAGTATCATGCTGATTTCAACGACATCACGCAGGGTGATCCGCATTGCAAAGTTGGTTGGGACCTGTGCACCGGCATCGGTTCCCCCCATACTTACGCTGGCAAGTAACCAACCAGGCTCCCCGGATTGCCAGTTCGATCTGGTCAAGACGCGGCCTTTGCTCGCGTCACCCTTTTACCTTGTCCAGGCAACTGGTAATCCGGGAGCCGAAGTGTTCGTCTTCCGACAACTGGATCGGCCCGAGTTTGTAGGTCAGCGTGTTGATGGCGCCGTGGGACGCGAGTCCCCCCGGCTATTTGGCATGCTGCGTACCTGTTACCGCTAGTCCGACGCGGAGCGGTTGGCACTTGGAGCTTTTGAATATCGGCCGGAGTTAGTACCGGCGGATCGAGCGCGATGGTCACCGTGTTGATGGTGCCGGTGAATTTGAACGGCAACCCTGTAGTCGTTATCATCCACCGGCGATGCACCATCGCTGTCGATGTTGAAGGTCTGGTCGAGGTTGAAGAGGGAAAGGCATGGTGGTTACCCGGAAACCAAACGTGAAGCTGATGTCCGCGAGCCGTTCCCAGGAGGCACCTGTTGAACACAGAAATATATCGTGGCCTAAGATAATAGTCGTATCGAACCTGCAGATATAGGGAACCTGTTTGTTGGCCAAACGACGAATTTCTTGAGCCGATCCGCCCGGTGTCTACGACAGCTGGGGCGTCGGTTCGTTCAAAACAAAAATTTGCAAGGGTGAGACATAAAATATGACGCAGCGAACTGCACTGATTACCGGCGGTATGGGTGGACTTGGTGAAACCATCAGCACGAAGATGCACGATGCTGGCTACCGCGTTGTCGTCACCCGTTCTCCGGGAAATGAGACCTCTGAGAGTTGGCTCGCCCAAATGAAGGCGAGTGGATATCAGTTTTCAGCATTTCCGGTCGATGTGGCCGATTATGAATCGTGCGTGCGGGGCGTGTCGCAAATTCAACAGGAGATCGGCCCCATCGATATCCTTGTCAACAACGCCGGCATCACAAAAGACCATACATTCAGGAAGATGACGAAAGCTGACTGGGATGCAGTTATCCACACCAATCTCGATTCAGTTTTCAACATGACTAAGCAGGTTTTCGACGGCATGGTCACTCGTGGGTGGGGTCGCATTATTAATGTTTCTTCGGTGAACGGCCAGAAGGGGGCGTTCGGCCAGACGAATTACTCGGCGGCTAAGGCCGGGATGCATGGGTTCACCAAGGCTTTGGCGCTTGAGGCGGCGAAGAAGGGGGTCACAGTGAACACCATCTCGCCCGGTTACATTGGAACAAAGATGGTGACCGCCATTTCAAAGGATATCCTTGAAGGCAAGATTCTTCCCCAGATCCCGCTCAACCGACTCGGGAGACCAGACGAGGTCGCGGGCTTGATCATTTATCTGTGCTCGGACGAAGCGGCGTTCGTCACGGGCGCCAACGTGTCCATAAACGGTGGTCAGCACATGCAGTGAGCGCCCTGTCGAGTTATTTCGGGACAGCCGAAGATATTGCCTTGCGCACCCTACGAGACTGCTGCAGTCTGCACTATCCTTAGCACAAGGAGTCTGGTAGATGGCAGGTCGTGCGGTGATCCTCGGGCTGCGCTGAGTTGGCATTCTGTGTCCGCACAGGTCTCGGTATCCGTAAAGGCACGTTCTCCCAGACAGGCATAGATCAATACCATTGCAGCTCGCGTTTGCGATCCAGCGCGCCACTGGTTTGTCTGCGGTGAATGGATCGAGGCGGTCAGGTTGGAAGTTGGCCCATTCAACCCAGCCACGGTAAGGAGGTTTGTTTGGCCCGATATTCAGCTACCTTGTGCGATGAAACCAGGGACACCTGTTTTCACGACCGCGTTGAGCCTCCGCCTCGTCTGAATGCGATTGATTTCGTGCAACGCGTCATCCGGAAGGGCAGAGATATCAAAATTCTCTCGCGCGCGAGCCGCCGTTTTGGGCGTGGTAAGCAAAGCCGTGCCGCGCTGCACCGCCCATGCCAGCAGCACCTGTGCCGGTGTCTTTCCAACTTGTGCCGCGATTGCCAAAATCACTGGATCTTCGAGCAGCCCCGGCCTCATTCCGTGACCCAATGGCGCGAAAGCCAAAAACACAATGCCCGTTTCTTTGCAGAATTCCAGAAGCTCCGTTTCAGGCAGATACGGATGTGCCTCGACTTGGACCACGGCTGGCTTGATTCTTGCAGCCTTGTAGATGGGCAACAATTCATTCAAGCTAATGTCCGATAACCCGATGGCCCGGCACCTGCCGTGGTCCACCAGACTTTCCATCGCTCTCCAGGTGTCGAGCAAAGTCACTCCGTTGTCGTAAATGACATTGCCGTTTTGATCTCGCGGGTCCTGCTCATCGCCCGGTTGAAATGCATAGGGAGTGTGAATGAGGTAAAGATCCAGACGCTTGAGCCCGAGTCTTTCGAGGCTCGCCTCAAAGGCAGGTTCCACCCGTTCGGGCCGATGGTTGGAGTTCCACAACTTCGTGGTAACGAAAATGTCATCGCGCGCGATTGCATTAGCGGCAAGTCCTGCCTGTAACGCTTCGCCTACCTCGCGCTCGTTCCGGTATCGTTCCGCGCAATCGAAGTGTCGAAATCCGGCGTCCAGAGCGTCCCTGGTCGCAATTTTCGTAACAGCGGCGTCGGGAATCAGAGTGCCAAAGCCGAGTGCGGGCATGTAACCAGCTCCGTTGATAAGCGACATTGTCGTCAGCCGAAGATCAGGAGATTCAATCACGGTTACTTCTCCAAACTCTTTCGCGTCCGCTATCAATCCCAACGTCGCCCTGCCAGCCGCTCGGGAAGTGGTTGTGATTCCACCTAAGAGGGTTGGTTTCGGGGATCGTCTTGCGCGTCGAGGTATTCAAGACCAAGAGGCCCAATCGCCGAAACCTGCGTAATGTACTCGCTGGATTTCGCCCAGTGAAAATGGGATGTATTGCCAGGTAGCACGACGACGCTACCGGGCGGATACGCCTGCAGTTTATCGGGGTCGAACTGATCGCCGAGGCCGATGTAGAAAACGCCGGCCAAAACTGTGTAGACTCGATCTTCCGGATGCCGGTGCGGCATCAGCTTGACGCCGTGGGGTACCTTCACCCTGATCGTGTACGGCCCGGCCTCCGATGGCTGACCGACGACGACTGCCAGGCGAACCGAAGGTGGGAAAGCCGCGAAGGGTTTCCAGTCGATTTCTTCCGGCAGGACCGATCTGAAAACGTCCTGGCCCAGCTGATGAGGCTCTGCGACGCCTCGTTGGGCTTCCGTTACGCTTGCCAATTTTTTTTCTGACATACCGGACCCTCTCTCTAGAATTTCGGGTAGTGGTGCGCTTTGGCAATTTATTTGAGGGCCGCTTCCACGATCGAGATATCCTGCTCCGTTGTGCCGCCGCTCACTCCGACCCCGGCGATCACTGCATCCTCTCTTGTGAGCGGCACTCCGCCCCCCATAGCGCAGTATTTGCCGCCAGAGACCGTGCCTAGCGCAAAGAGCGGCTGTCCTGGTTGCACCAGAAGAAGAAGGTCAGCCGTCCGCATCCCAACCAGCGCGGACGTATAGGCTTTCCGCTCGGAGAGATCCATCGAAAAGGCCGGCGCTCCATTCATCCGGTGTTTAAGGACAATATTTCCGTGAATGTCAATGACGCACACCGAAACCGGTACCTTAGCTTCCGTCGCCTTTGCCTCCACGCGACCTGCAACATCCTTCGCGAGCGCGAGCATATCCATATGTTATTTCCTTCCCCAGAAATAGAACTGCGAGCGTGTGAACTGGAATCTTCTGGCTTGAACTGACCAGCGCTTAGCGCTCAAGTTTTCCCACGTAGAATCCCAAGCGATTTTCCGCATCTCCCGGCTGGTGGAAGCCCTCGGCAAATAGCTTCTTCATTCTTTGTTGCGTGGCCGGCCGTGCGATCGAATCAATGCAAGCATCCCACCCTGCTGCGATTTCGACGTCGAGCGGTAAGCTCGCGTTTACCAGGCGCTTGGTATTGCTGATCGCCCACTTTTCGAACGAGCCGATCCGAGTCGCGAGCGCCTCAACAAAGGCATCGAGCCCGGCATCCGGCAACGAACGATTCACGTAGCCGTAGAGTTCAGCCAGGTCGCCCCGGATATCGTCCGAGGTGAGCAGCACTTCCAGGGCTCGGCCTCTTCCCATGAGCCGCGGCAGTCGCGCCATGTGTCCCCCGCCGGCTACCATGCCGACACCCACCTCCCACTGCGACAGAATGGCTTTTTCTCGGCTTGCAAAGCTCATGTCGCATGCAAGTGTAAGTTCACTTCCGTTTCCAGTTGCCCGTCCCCGGATCATCGCGATCGACACCACCGGTGCTCGGGTCAGCCGGACAAGGATGTCCGGCCACGCCTCCAGGCCTGTCGGGCCTTGAGGTATGCCGGTCAGATCCTCGAGTGGTACGAGGAAATCGGAATGATTGAGAAAGAAGCCGTCGACAGCACTTTCAAAAACCACGACCCGCACATTCTCGTCGTTCTCAATCTCAGTCATGATTTCCCTGAACTGCAGAACAAATTCCGGACCCATGAGGTTGAGCGGCGGGTTGTCAAATATCACTCGCCAATAGGACGACGATTGCCGATTTACATGTATCTGCTCAGTCTTAGCTGTCGAATTCATCGGGGGCACCTTTCCGAGCCAAACGCTATTCTTCCTTCGCCGTCGCGGTCGATCATTCTTGCTCCTGCTGATTTGGATTAAGCCAGAAGTGAAAAGGGAGTGCAATTGGACGATGGTGTTGGCGATACGTTGGTATAGGTGAAGGTGAAGGGTTCAATTAGCCATGCTTGCTCAAACCGGCGGGATCAAACTAAGTGCAGCTCAGACAGACGACCTGCTCCGGCGCACATCAGAGCGCCAATTGTTCAGTTGCCAGGAAGTGCGGCACGGAGCGCCGCAAGCAGAGCCGTATCGCTGAAAGGCTTGAACAGGCACTCCACCGCACCCTCTTCGAGTAATCGCGGGCGAACAGACTTATCTGTGCTGGCGGTGATGAAGATGATCGGAATCTCCTGCCCGCGAAGCTTCAATTCCTGCTGAAGCTCGGGTCCGCTCATCCGCGGCATGGCGATGTCGAGGATCAGGCATTTGGTTTGGCCGACGCTATCGGACGCCAGGAACTCTTCCGGCGACGAGAACGCGCGGGCTGCAAAGCCGAACTCTATCAGCAGATCGGGTAGCGACTCGCGCACAGATTCGTCGTCATCCACTACCGACACAAGCGAACGCGTGCCTGGCATGTCTGTCATGCCGCGTCCGCAGTCACTGGCTTCGGCAACGCTAAACCCGGGGTAATCACGCTCGCGTTGGTGGCGGGGTCGACGTGCCCGCCAGGGAGTGCTGTCCATACCAAATCGGGCGGCGCATCTTCTCGGAGGGAGTCCACACAACGAGGGTGCGCCACTCCGGGACCTACTGTCTATTGCACCTTAGTATTGGTCTGCCAAGCAGGGGCGAGGAACGGCAGATCGGAAGGCGATGCTGTCAAGCCGAAACTCCTTAGGTAGGTAAGTCCTTCAACGGCTTGTACAGGACGCAGTTTCCTCACGCCGTATCCGTGACGTCAGAAGGCCGAATGTCGCGGTCGTTGCGGGCGAGGGTCGTGCCCTCGGATGCGTGTGGAATAGAGAATGAAAATGTTGCCCCCGGACCATCGTTGAGTGTCGCCCACAGTCGACCATGATGACTCTCGATAATGGAGCGGCTAACAGAGAGTCCGATACCCATACCGTCATTCTTGGTGGTGTAGAACGACTCGAAGAGTTTGTCGGCAGCCTGAGAGGCAAATCCGATTCCCGCATCCTTCACCGTCAGAAGCACATGATCGTCTGGGTTTCTTTCGGTTGTGATCAGCAACTGCCGCGGACGATCGTCAACCGCACTCATTGCGTCGGATGCATTCCGGATGAGGTTCAAGATGACCTGCTGCAGCTGCACACGATCGCCGGCGACGAGCGGGAGCCCGGCGGCAAGTTCCTGTAGCACGATGACGCGATTTCTCTGAAGTTCGCGCGAGGACAGCACCAGCACCTCTCGCGTAGCTTCGTTCAGGTCTACCGATTCGATCGTGGGATTTTTCTTGCCATAGAGTAAACGCAATCGAGAGATCACCTCAGAGGCGCGGTTGCCATCGCGAATCGTGCGCCGCGCAGTTTCGCGAGCGCCCTCCACGTTGGGAGGATCGGCGGCCAGCATTCGCAGACAGGTGCTGGCGTTGGTGACAATGCCCGAAAGCGGCTGGTTGACTTCGTGTGCGATGGAGGCCGTCAATACTCCAAGGCTCGTGACCCTGGCCATGTGCGAGAGCTCCGATCGGGCTTTGCTGAGTGCCTCTTCGGAGGCTCGGCGTTCCGTCACATCCTGAACGGCGCCGATGTACTCCAGTTGTCCGTGATCGCCCCGGATGTGGGCGGCGACGTGAACATTCTTGACCGCGCTGTCAGGCATCCGCAGGCGGAACTCCAGTTGTACATCGCTGCGGTCGCGGCGAGAGCGCTCGATATGTTTCTGGAATACTGTTAAATCTTCAGGGTGGATTCGGGTACCGATCAGTTCAAAGGTCACCTGCGCATCCCGGTCGATCTGGAAGATTCGATAAAGCTGCTCTGACCATGTGATTTCGTCGGTCTCCACACGCCAGGAAAAACTGCCGATTCGACTCAGATGCTGGGCTTCCGCGAGAAACGCCTCGCTGCGCCGTAGTTCCCGTTCCGCCCGTTCGCGTTCCGTGATGTCGCGCAGATGGCCGGTGAAGGACGGCGGCCCTTCCAACGGAATGCGTGTGATTGCCAGTTCGACGGGGAATTCGCTTCCGTCCGCACGTAGCGCCGTCATCTCGATACGCTTACCAAGCACTTGCGCCTCGCCGGTGGCCAGGTAGCGGGCAAAGCCCTGCCTATGCTTCTCCCGGAGAGACGGGGGAATGATGATGTCTGCCAGATGCTTTCCCAAGACCTCGTCCCGACGGTAGCCGAAGGTGTGCTCCGCCGCCGGATTAAACTCGGTGATACTGCCCTCGTGATCGATCATCACAATGCAGTCGAGCGCCGTATCCACGATCGCTGCCTTGCGGACCTCACTTCGCTTCAGCTCTTTCTCCTCTTGCCCGAGCCTCTCTTCTACCAGTTTGCGTTCAGCAAGTTCCTTCTTGAGCTCTTGGTTGGCGGCGGCAAGCTCGGCAGTCCTTTGCACGACACGTTGATCAAGCTCGTCAGCGACCCGCTTCTGCTGACTCAGGAGCCGTGCCTCCTGCAACCCGATGCACGCCTGATTCGCTGCCACATTCAGAAGAAGCGCCTCCGTTTGTCGCGGGAAATCTTCGCGCTCAGCCGCTACCACCATTACGCCGAGTTCGCCTTGCAGCCCCAGTGGAAGAGACACAATCGAAACGTCTCCCTCACCCATAAGGTTTCGAAGCTGAGGAGGCCATTTTCGCGAGTCGTTTTCCAGAGACTGGCTGAGCGCGTCGCAAATCCCGTGCACCGAAGGCATCGGTCCGCGCAGTGCGGCGATCCGGACGATCTCAACGGGCGTCCCGTCAACTGGATCTGTCAGCCTCACCGAGACCAGGTCCAGCCGCAGCATCCGTATGAGCGCATCGAGCAGGGTATGGAGAACCTGGGATGGATCGCCGCCACTCCAGATGGCGGGAAGAGCAAGCAGGCTGACAAGATCGCTGATGCATCGTTGCAGGTGCTTGATTTCGCCGGAAGCAAGTTCGGGTTGGACTTCCATATCAGGCAGCCGTGGAGGACGAGGAAGGCCGTACGGTCCGACGCTGGCGGACCTCGCGCAGGAACTCCTCGGGAGGCACGTAGAACGGATTCCGTTGCAGAATGCCCCCGATAATGATCATGGGATGCGTCCGCATGATGTCGATCACGGTGTCGCCTCCGAACTTCCCGAGATGATAAGTGCAGATCACCGCGTCGTCGTGACTACGCCACACATTATTCACACGCGATTCGAATTCAACCAGATCGTCTATGTACGATTGATCCTCAATGGCCCAATCCATCCGGCAGCAGATCCGGCTGAGCGGGAAACCTCCCTTGGCATTGCCGCTAGCCATCTGCTCGAACGCCGTCAGCATCCGGTCCTGATCAAAACGGCCGTCTCGAATGTAAGCCTCGGTGTTGATCCGAACCTCTAATTGCCCACTCTGCTCGGCGGCTCTTGGATCGATGCCTGCCGCGGCCAACCGTTCCAGATGGTCGTGACGCTGGTCCGGATTCACGACGTGGACCGCTTTGTCGCCACACTTGAAGCCGTCCTTAATGAACGGAAGCAGCACGCGATATTCTTCGTCGTCGCTACTAAAAAATGCGCACACATGACGTACTTCGCCGAGCTGGGAACCGGCAAGGGAAATCGGTGCCGCGGCCTTCTTCATGCTGTTTTTCCCCCTATAGGTAGTTCGCCCACCACTCGGTCAGAGACTTGAAGCACCGCGGCTGCTAATTCCTTATGTCCACGAAGGGCACCAGGGTAATATGGCCGTTACGCCGCCGTAATCGCTCCGGGTGTGAGGTGGAGTCGAGCGGCCATTTTCACCAGGTCGGCAAGAGAGTCAGCCTTCATCTTCTGCATCACCTTGCCCCGGTGTGCCTTCACCGTGATCTCGCTGATACCAAGCTCAAAGGCGACTTGTTTATTCAAAAGCCCGGACACCACCAGCCCCATAACCTGCCGTTCGCGCTGCGATAATGACGTGTAGCAATCGCGGAGTATCCGCATCTCCGCTTCCAGACTAAGAGCAACTCGGCTGCGTTCGAGGGCTCCCCGGATGGCGGCCACCAGCACATCATCCTTGAATGGCTTGGTCAAGAATTCGACAGCCCCCGCCTTCATAGCTTGGACCGTCATGGGCACATCGCCGTAGCCCGTGATGAAGATGATCGGCATATCCGTCCGTTCGCCTGCGACAAGCCCCTGGAGGTCTAGCCCATTAAGACCGGGAAGCGAAACATCAAGTATGAGGCAGTTCGGAAGAGGAACTCGTGGGTGGTCGAGAAATTCTTGGGCGGACGCGAATGTCTTCGGCTGCCAGCCTTCACAGCGGATCAACAATTCCAGCGATTCGCGGACAGAGACGTCATCATCGACAACGAACACGATCGGCGTAGCATCTGACACGGGTCAAACCCATCCTCGGCCAACGTTGCGTCGGCTCTACCCATATTTAAGTGTCTACGATTGGCCCATGAACCCTACTGTTTAGGGGGATTTTATCAGAGGTGTACGGATTGACGTGGGAGGATACCGAGCAGCCCGTGTCGAAATCCGCAATCCGAAATCGCGCTAAGAGGTTCGCGTGACTAAGAAGACACGTTGCAATCGCTCATTTGGCAGGGTGGCCGATACCAAGGTATCGACGATACTATCGTCCAATTGTTCCTCTCCCAAGGTTCTGTTTTGATTACTCGCGTCGAGCGGAATGAATCGAAATGCTGTTGATGTGGAATCCCATGAACACGGAAGAATCGTTTTGCGACTCAACTCACCAGGATCTGATCCAAATTGCGGAGCGGGAGTTGTCGGCGTTCCTCAGGGCAGTGACGGAACTGTTTGGTCCGGAGCAGGCCAAGGTTTCGACGGAGGACTGGCTCGAGGAGGCCGCGCTAATGGACGGCCCGCCTGGATCTACAAATCGAGACTGGCGGGCGGTCACGATCGCTGCCTCGGCAAGGCTGGCAAATCGGCTGGCCGACGCGCGGCCCTGCAGATCAGGTCGCCGCATTGGTGAAAGATTCGTGGGTTCTTCACGCCAGGGGTTCTCGGCTCGGCGGACGGGATAAAGCCACTTTGAGAGGGCCGGGGCCCATCTGTGTGTTAGGTTCGACGCTTAAAACGAGAGGCTACTTATGCCGGGCAAACAAACAGCAATCATAACCGGAGCATCGGGGGTATTGGCACGGGTTTGGTCGAAGGGTTTCTGAGAGAAGGCTACAACGTTGTCGCGACGTCTCGTGAAGTCACTCGAAAACTGACTACCTCGGGCGGCCTGGTTGTCTTTGACGGCGATATCGGCAAGCAGCAAACTGCTGCCTATGCTGTGGAGGCAGCAATCAACACCTTCGGAGCCATCGACGTTTTGGTAAATAACGCAGGCATCTTCCTGACCAAGCCTTTCACCGACTTCACGATCGAGGACTTCGACGCCCTGGTTTCGACTAATCTGCTCGGATTCTTCTACATCACTCAACGCACTGTGATAGAGATGTTGAAGCAGAAATCGGGGTGCGTTGTGAGCATCACTGCGGCACTTGCCGATCGTCCAATCGCCGGCGAAAATGGCTCGATTTCAATGATTACGAAAGGTGGGTTGAATTCAGCGACCAAGAATCTCGCAGTCGAGTATGCTAACGACGGCATCCGCTTCAATGCCGTAGCCCCCGGCGTTGTGGATACATCAATGCACCGCAATGCTCCCAACGACTCCGCGTTGCAGCCGGTTATGAAAGAGGCGACGGTGAAGGATATTGTCGATGCTGTTCTTTATCTGGCACAGGCGGGTCATGTGAGTGGAGAGATTCTCTATGTGGATGGCGCTGCTCCGGCCCGTCGCTGGTAGCCCAGGGCAATTCAGTAAACGGATGCTAACCACACGCTGACTTCGACGAGGTACGCATGCCCCGATTGCTTTCAGTGAGCGTCGGTCTCCCGCGCGACGTGACGTGGAAGGGCAAGACCGTCCGTACCGCGGTCTGGAAGTCTCCAGTCAACGAACGGCGGATGGTACGCCGGCTCAACATTGATGGCGATGGGCAGGCGGATCTCGCCGGCCACGGTGGGGAACAGCGCGCGGTCTTCGTTTATCAGATGGACTCCTACCACTTCTGGGAGCGCTTTCTGGGCCGCAACGATTTCAGCTTCGGTCAGTTCGGAGAGAACCTCACGGTGGACGGGCTTCCCGATAATGAGGTCTGCATCGGTGACCGATATCGCATTGGCGATGCCATTTTTGAAGTAAGCCAACCACGCGTAACGTGCTTCCGAGTCGGCATTCGCATGAACGAGCCGCGCATGCCGTCGCTGCTGGTAGCGCATCATCGGCCGGGATTTTATTTTCGCGTGCTGCAGGAAGGGAACGTCGGTGCGGGCGACGAAATCGTAAAAGTCGCGAATGGTCCGGAACGGATCACGGTTGCGGAGATCGATGCTCTGTTGTATTTGCCAGGACATTCTCGCCAGCAAATTGAACGAGCGATTCGGATCCCCGCACTCAGCAAGGGATGGCAGGCTTCTTTTCAGGCGATCCTGGAGCAAGAGTCGGCGGCAACGACCGCTGAGGGGAATTCCGGGCTCGCAAAGGAAGAGCCAGCGCCGGCATGGCCCGGCTTCAGGAAGGTACAGGTCGGGCATATCCGTAAGGAAAGCAACAGCGTGACCTCCTTCATTTTGGTGCCGATCGAAGGAGTACTGCCTTCTCTTGCCCAGCCGGGTCAATATGTTGTTGTGCGGTTGCAAGTAGACGCGGATAAGCCGCCCGTTCTTCGCAGCTATTCCCTGTCAGACCTGCCGGCAGTCGATCACTTCCGCATCAGCGTTAAGAGCGAGCCGAATGGGGTTGCGAGTTCATTCCTTTGCAGCCGGCTGCGCGCAGGCGACGTACTCGATGTCAGTGCACCGCGGGGAACTTTTGCTCTGCGATCCGGCGAAAATTCTGTGGTTCTGCTCAGTGCCGGCGTGGGCGCCACGCCGGTACTATCGATGCTGCATTCCCTCGCCGCGCAACGATCGCAGCGGCCGGTGTGGTGGATCTATGGAGCGCGCAATCGCGACGAACATCCGTTCGCGGACGAATCGCGTTCCTTACTGAAACAGCTGCCTGGCACCCGAAGTTGCATCGTCTACAGCAGGCCCACTGCAACAGACCAGATGGGCGTGGATTTCGATGCTTCCGGTCACGTTGACGCCGCTCTGCTCGCAAAGCTGGGCGCTCCGCGCGACGCTGATTATTATTTATGCGGACCGTCTTCCTTCCTACAAAGCATGCGCGAGGGCCTTCGAACCTTGAGCGTGCCCTCCGACAACGTGCACATGGAGATCTTCGGTACGCTGGAGACTATTACGCCCGGTGTGGCGCGGGTCGATCATAGACCGCACCTGCCGGAAGGTCCGGCCGGTCCCGGGCCCGCAGTCGCTTTCGCTCGCAGCGGGATCACGGTCGCGTGGGACGCAAAATTCGGGAGCCTACTCGAACTGGCGGAAGCGTGCGATGTTCCTGTCAGATGGTCGTGCCGCACCGGGGTGTGCCACACCTGCCTGACGGGTCTGATTAGCGGCTCGCTTTCATATGCCCCCGAGCCACTCGAGCGACCCGCTCCGGGAACGTGCTTGTATGCTGCTCACAGCCGGACTCGAATCTGATTGTTGATCTTTGACAGAAACATTCCGCGCCCGAAGTCCATGGAATTCGAATCCCTGGGGCAGTAGAATCTGACAAATTACACATACTGACGTGGCCGGGTTACGCCTGCACGATTCCGTTGCGGATGGCGAAGCGGACCAGATCGGCCAGGGAACTGAGCTTAAGCTTGCGCATGATCTCGCTGCGGTGGCCTTCAGCCGTGCGGGCAGAGATGCCAAGACGGTCAGCAACCTCTTTGTTGCTCCTACCTTCGGCGAGGAGTTGAACTACCTCTCGCTCGCGGGTGGTCAGAAGAAATTGGTTCGAAGCATCATCCTTCTCGCCGTCAAATCTCTTCGACAAGTATGCCTCGACGACGGTTTCGGCCACGCGCGATGTGAAAAACCGCCGCCCTTTAGAAATGCTCTCGATTGCCGCAACCATGTTCTCGCCTACGTCAGACTTCAGAACTACGCCGCGCGCTCCCGCCTCCATCACGTCGACGATGACCCTTTCGGTCTCGTGCATAGTGAAAATCAGGATCTTCAGTTGAGGTTGTTTCTTCAGAATCAGGCGAGTGGCTTCCAGCCCGTTGAGTTCGGGCATGCTCATGTCGAGGATGGCGACGTCCGGCCGAAGTTTTTCGGCCATCTCCACCGCCATCCTGCCATCGGAGGCTTCGCCGCAAACACTCCAGTCCTCGTGCTTCTCCAACAGGTAACGGAGGCCTGAGCGGGTCAGCTCATGGTCATCGGCCAACAGAATGCGCAACGGGCTGCTCCTGGTCGACCGGCAGCGAAACAAAAACCTGGGTGCCGTTCGCGATTGAAGTGATCCTGAACTTGCCGTTTAATTGCCGCACCCGCTCCCGCATCCCGGCAATGCCAACTCCCAGCGAAGCCACCCCATGCATTTGCGCGATCTGCTCCGAGCTCATTCCGGTCCCGTTATCCTGGATCTCAAGCGCGACCGTCTTTCCCCGATTCGCCAGGGTGATGATCACGGCAGTGGCGCCCGAGTGCCGAAGAACGTTGTTGATGCTCTCCTGCGTGATACGGAACAGTGCCCGCTCGACTTCAGAAGAAAGTGGGGCCAGATCAGTGGGCTCGTCGAAATAGACCTTGAGCGAAGTACGTTTCTGTAATCCGTCAAAATACCAGCGCAGGGCGGCAACTAAGCCCAGGCCATCCAGAATGGGCGGGTGCAGGACATACGAAACCGTGCGTACCTCTTCCAAGGCCTGGCGGCTGGCGAGGTGCGAATCCTGCAACAGCTGTCGCAGGCGGTCATGGCCAGGTGGAAAATCGGCGAGCACCTGTCCGATGCTGAGGGCCATACCCGAAAGATGCTGGCCCGTCCCGTCATGAAGATCGCGGGCCATACGGCGGCGCTCGTCGTCCTGTGACTCCAGCAATTGCCCGGTCAAGTCGCGCAAGGAGGCTTCAGCACGGGCGCGCTTCCTTTGCAGGATCAACAGCCCCAGAATCATGAAGAACTGCGCAACCACGAGCGCGAGGGTGCCAACGATGCGCCAGCGGTATTGCTCCCAGACGCTGGTTGTCTTAAAAAGAACGGTACTTCCATTTGGGAGATCGCTTTCTGAGAACCCCCATTGCTTCAGTTGCCGCGAGTCGAACATATAAGATGCGGCATTCTCCGCCGGGACCGAGATCTGAGCTGCGGTATTGCCGCCCAAAGTCTGCAGGACGATGTCCGCAATGACTGACCCCATCCTCTCGAAATCGACGACGTAGCCTCCGACGGCTCCGCTTCCGACGTTGGTGTCGGCCATAGCATAGATGGCGGCGTTGGACACCTGGGACAGCGAGGCGACCACATCCCGGGTGTAGTAGATATTTCCCTTCAAGTCACGGGTATAGGAAACGGGCAGGACGATGGTGTCACGCGGCAAGTGGCTAACGCGGCGGAGCAGGTCATCCGGGGAGGCGTCAGCTAGATATTCCACCGGAAGGTCTGATTCTTTGAGCTGATCGCGGACCTCATCCAAGAGAATGTGGTCCCCATATCCGGATCCGGCGATGACTAACACTCTCTTCGCGTTTGGCTGCAAGAGGCGAGCCACTGAAACTGTTTTTCTGACGTCGACTTTGAACCAGACTGTAACTTTGTTTGCGGGATTCGAGATATCCCTGGGTAGCTTGAATGGAGTGTGTCCGGCATACACAGTTGGCACGCCGGGCAAAATGTCTACGGGTATTGAGCCCACGAAGATAACGACGTCGATGCCACGCCCGGCATAGCGTGTCCGGACCCACGAGAGCGCCTGCCCTTGGGATTCCGGGAACCGGGTGGCCTCGAGTTGTTCACCGAAAAACTCTGTGTCCTGGCCCAGCTTGGTCCGCAATCGATCCAGGATGCCCTTCTGCAATTCCAACGATGCCGGAGAGTATTCTTCGTTCTGGAAGACCAGCAGGATACGCTTGGGGGGGAGTGGCTGGGCCAACGCGAGCGAGAACAAGGCTACCATCAGCCACACGACGCCGACCACTCGCCTCAGATTTGCGCAAGCTTTCATCGATGGTTCACAACTACTTTGGGCTTGAATTGATTTTCTAGGGGCTAGTATATCCCGCTTTCAAAGAGACCAACCCTAAGGGCCACTGAAGTGCCTCTGAATGAGCAAGTAGATTCCGGGGCGAAACTGCGTAGTTTTCCGGGTTCCTTCCTTCATCGCAAACTCATATCTTGATGGACGCCGCAAGTTCGGTACAAACCGAATTCGACGGCAGCGCCTACAAGATTCGTAACGGAGATTTCAGAGGCATACGGAATGAATATCATCAGGCAATTCGTCGCGACGCTGCTCACCTGCACTTTGATAGCGGTGACCTCACCGGCCGCCGGGGCGCAGGAAGCGCAGCAAGCCAACCTTTCCGCCAGCGAAATCGACTCCATCGTTTCGCCGATTGCGCTGTATCCCGACCAGTTGGTCGCGCAGATTCTTGGGGCTGCGACTTACCCCGATCAGGTCACCGCAGCCAGCAACTGGGTTAACAGCAATCAAGGTTTGCAGGGCGATGCACTAATGCAAGCCGCAGACAAACAACCGTGGGATCCCAGCGTGAAGGCACTCACGCAATTCCCCACCGTGCTGGACCAGATGGCGAAGAACCTGGCCTGGACATCGGCGCTCGGCGACGCTGCTTACAACCAGCAAAAAGACGTGATGGCGGCGATCCAACGGCTGCGCCAGGAAGCAAAAGCGGCGGGGAACCTGAAGTCCAGCGAGCAGATCAAGGTGGTGCAGCAGGATCCGCAGACGATTGTGATTCAGCCGGCGAATCCCCAGGTAGTTTACGTCCCGACGTACAGCCCTGCCGTGGTTTATGGCACACCGTATTACCCTCCGGGATACAGCACCGGCGCGATGGTTGCCACGGGGCTGCTCGCTTTTGGAGCGGGGATAGCAGTAGGGGCAGCAATCAATAACAGCTGCTGCGGCTGGGGATGGAACAGTTGGGGTTGCGGCTGGCATGGCGGAAGCGTGACCTACAACCGCAACGTGTACGTCTCACGCAGCAACACCTTCTACGGCTCCAACCGTCAGCAGTATCGCAATAACTATTACGGCGGCAGCCGGCCCACTCATTACAACGCCAACAATCGCTACAACGGCGGAAACAACCGGGTGAACGGCAACAACCGGGTGAACGGCAACAACCGGGTGAACGGCAACAACCGGAACACCAACATCAGCGGGAACAACGTAAACATCAACACTGGTAACCGGAATAACAACAATAACAACCGGCCGAACGGCGGCGGCAACAATAACGCTGGCAACCGGCCGAACGGGGGCGGCAACAATAACGCTGGCAACCGGCCGAACGGGGGCGGCAACAATAACGCTGGCAACCGGCCGAACGGCGGCGGCAACAATCGTCCCGGCGGTAATAACAGCGGCCAGAACATGGCGAACCGCGGGTACGGGCAAAAGCCTGCGGCCGGTAGTAACTCCGGCGCGTTCGGGGGAGCTAAGCAGGGGGGGAATGCACGCGCGGACGGGAATCGCGGGCGTCAGAGCATGGGTGGTGGGGGCGGTGCGGCCAAAGCTAAGCCGGCAGCGGCGCGCGGCGGCGGTGGTGGCGGCGGCGGACGGAAGCGCTAGTACTTATCTTCGCTACTCACGAAGGCATTCAGACGAAAAAGCAACCAGCGATTGAGTGGAGATTAATGATGACCGACCTAATACAGAAATTGAACAGCATGCGGCGGAACGGATGGCGAACCATGCTGACCCTGGCGATCGTACTCCTGCCGGTAATGTTCGGCACGATTGCAAAAGGACAGGAAGCTGGACAGAAGACATTTGTGACGCTCCAGGATGCTTCTACCGCGCTGTACCAGGCCGCTAAATCGGGCGACAAGGCCGCGATCGAAAGCGTGTTAGGCGCCTCGTCCGCAAGTGTCATTTCTTCCGGTGACGCGGTAGTGGACCAGAAGAACGCTGACGACTTCATTCGGCGCTACGAGCAGATGAATCGCTGGGGGAAGGAAGTCAATGGCGATCAGACGCTGTTTCTCGGCGCAGAGAACTGGCCCTTTCCGATCCCGCTTAAGAAAGACGCCGGCGGGCAATGGTACTTCGACACCAAGGCCGGGCTGGAAGAGATTCTGTACCGCCGGATAGGGCGCAACGAATACGCCGCCATTAGGATTTGCGGCGTTCTGGCTGACGCCCAGATCGATTACTTCACTGGACTGCACGATGGTTCTACGGTCCACCAATACGCCCAGAAGCTCATCAGCGATTCCGGCAAACAAAACGGACTGTACTGGAAGGCCGCCGAGGGCGAGCCAGAAAGTCCCATCGGTCCGCTCATCGCTTTTGCTAACGGCGAAGGATACAAGGACAAAGAGGCCGCATTCCATGGATATTTCTTCAGCGCACTCACGAGCCAAGGCCCCAAAGCGCCCGGTGGCGCCAAGAACTACATCGTTAATGGAGCCATGACTGGTGGCTTTGGTTTCCTGGCTTACCCGGCTATCTACCGAAACTCGGGCGTGATGACCTTCCTGGTTGACCGCCAGGGCGTCATCTACGAGAAGGATCTCGGTCCCCATACCGCTGACATAGTCAAAGTGATGACGACGTTCAACGCAGATTCCACTTGGCGGAAAGTCAGCGCGGAAACGGAAGACGAGGCGCAGGAACAGGAAAATGAGCAGTAGGAACAGCATCGTGATGATGGGTACGCGCGGGGTGTCCGCATTTTCTTCACAAAGATGCGCGGTCCTTATCAACGAAGAGGTTAGACCGTGGAAGAACTGGTAGTGATGGGGTTTGGGGAAAAGCATCGAGCTCTGGAAGTGTTGCCGCAGTTACAGAGGCTCAGGTTTCCATGGAGTTCGAATTTGTACAATGCCATCGCCGTAGAGGTGGAGCAGGATGGCAGGCTACGGATGATGCACAGCCAGATGCTCGATCCCGCCGCCGGCGTAGATGACCTGATGCGCTGGAAAGCTCTTCTGAGTGCGATCGTGCCGCTGCCGCATGCTCCGGTGTCGAGCTCGCCCGAGGTCAAGTTTGAGTTTCGCGGTATAAATTCGGCCGCCACCGATTGGCTGAAAAACCCGTCATTGGACAAGGACTTTGTGAGGAACGTGGCGGCTTTGCTGCAGCCTGGCAACTCAGCCATTTTCGCGCTAATTCAGGATTGGCAATCGGCTGCAACAGTTCTGTCAGGGTACAGCCATCTGGTGCTCCACACCACTACGGTTGAATGGCAACAGAAGAAGGCAAACTGAGCGGTCCATCGCAACCGACCGCGAATCTGCGGCTGCGGTCTTCGCGGCCTAACTTTGGAGGAGAGTGATTATGGATTTCACCCACATGAGCAGTCTGGCGCAGCAAGGATATGGATTGCTGATCGCGCTTGGCATCAAGGTTGTGGAAGCGATCGCGTTATGGATCGTCGGCCGCTGGCTTATCGGATTTTCGATCAACATGATCGGCAAGGCGATGACGCGGCAGAAGATTGATCCAACCCTGATCCGCTACATCAATAACACGGTTGCCGCCATTCTGAATATTGTCCTGGTAGTCGCGATCCTGGGTTTTTTCGGGGTCGAAACTACAAGCTTTGCCGCTCTGCTGGCCGCTGCTGGTGTAGCCATCGGCATGGCGTGGAGCGGATTGCTGGGCAATTTCGCTGCGGGCGTGTTCATCATTATTCTCCAGCCCTTCAAAGTGGGAGACTTCATCCTGGCGGGTGGGGTTATGGGCACGGTAGAAGAAGTTGGGCTGTTCGTAACCTCGATCAACACCCTCGACAATATTCGGAATATTGTCGGCAACGGCAAGATCCTCGGCGACGTCATCCAGAACTTCTCGACCAACCCATTTCGGCGCGTCGATCTTCAGGCCCAACTGTCGCACAGTGTGGATCCCCATCAGGCGATCGCCATTCTGAAGGCAGGGCTGGCCAAGATTCCCAACGTAATGACGGATCCGGCGCCCAGCGTCGAAATCCTGACCTTTACGCTGGCCGGTCCGGTACTGGCGGTACGTCCATTCTGCAACAACAAGGACTACTGGCAGGTCTATTTCGCGACCAACACCCTGATCAAAGACGCGTTCGGTCAGGCAGGTTTTGCCGTGCCGGAACAGCACTACATGGTTCGCACCGCGGCCGTGGGAGCCACTGCGCCGGCTCATTCGGCCTAAGACGGAGCGCCATGCTCTCGGCTTGAAAGCTAAGGCATGGCGCGCGCGGTTTCTGGACGCTGACTGTCTTGGCGTCAAGCGTCAATTCACAAGTGTACGGAAGGTGCGGCAGCTTCGTTCAAAACACAAAATCTTCACCTCGAGGGGGAAAAGTTGTGCTGAAACTTGCGAAGTCTCTAATGATTTTGGTGTTGAGCGCCGGCGCGGTTGTAAACGCCGAGCAGGTATCTCTGAAGAACGGAGACCATCTTACCGGGACCATCGTCAGCATGGACGGCAAGAAGCTGGTGTTGAAGACGGCCTATGCCGGAGACGTATCGATCGACTGGGACTCGGTCGAGCAGTTCACCTCCGACCAACCGCTGGTGGTCACTAAGGCAAACCAACAAACGGTGACCGGCACGGTGAAGAGCGAGGATGGCAACTATGTAGTAAGCACTCCGCAAGGCGCCCAAACGTTGGCCAAATCGGAGGTGGCAGTCATGCGTTCGCCCGCCGACCAGGCAGCTTACGAAAAGTCGCTGCATCCCGGCCTGATGGAAGGCTGGACCGGCGGAGGCAATTTTGGTCTGGCTCTGGCACGCGGCAACAGCGATACCACCAACGTCGCGCTCGGCTTTGACGCTACGCGCAAGACCACCAACGACGCCTGGGTGATTAACGCTGCCTCTATCTATACCACTGACGGGGCCACGGGTGTCACCAGCGCCAACTCCTTCCAGGGACTGATCCGCTACGACCGAAACATCAACAAGCGTCTGTTCGCTTATGCGGTGTTCGCGGGTGGCTATGACGAACTACAAGACCTGAACTATCGCCTGATGCCGGGCGGCGGCTTGGGCTTCCACGCCATTGCGACTCCGAAGACGACGCTCGATCTGCTTTTCGGTCTCGGATACACACGTGAATCTTTCAGCAGCGGAGCAACGTATCTCGTAAACAATCTGATAACGGCTACCCTGGGCGATGAGTTTACCCATAAGCTCGGCGCCCGCACCAGCATCATGCAGAACCTCTACTACCTGCCCTCGCTGAACGAGACGAGCAACTACCGTGTTACTGGCAACTTCGGCATCACCACGAAGTTGAACGGCTGGATGACAGCGAACATGCTGTTCAACGATCGCTACTTCAGCCAGCCGGTACTGGGCAACAAGAATAACGACATCTTGTTTACCACCGGCCTGGGCTTCACCTTTGGCGCCAAAGCCAAGTAAGGCACGCAGAATTCACCAAGCGATGTCCCGAATGAAAATGACAGCCCGGGGTAATCGGCCGTGGCTTACAGAGGAGCACAAGAATGAAGCGACGTAAGATTACTCCGTGGCTGGTTTGCTTGTGGATGCTGGTAACAGCATGTCAGCTCAATGCTCAACAGACAAAGAAACCCAACATCCTGGTAATCTTTGGTGACGATGTGGGTTACTTCAACATCAGCGCTTATAACCTGGGCGCGATGGGCTACAAGACGCCCAACATCGACCGCCTCGCCCATGAAGGCGCGCTCTTCACCGATTACTACGCGCAGCAGAGCTGTACGGCCGGCCGAGCGGCGTTTATCACTGGACAGAGCCCGATCCGCACCGGTCTGCTCAAGGTTGGCCTGCCGGGATCGACACTCGGACTCCAGAAAGAAGATCCAACCATTGCCGAGTTGCTCAAGCCGCAAGGCTATATGACCTTCCAGAACGGCAAGAACCACTTGGGCGATCGCAATGAGTTTCTGCCCACGGTGCACGGTTTCGATGAGTTTTTCGGTAACTTCTATCACTTGAATGCCGAGGAAGAGCCCGAAAACGTGGACTACCCGCGAAACCCGACCTTCAAGGCAGAGTTCGGACCGCGCGGCGTGTTCAAGTGCAAAGCCACCGCAACCGATAATCCCGCTCCTTCCGATGCTCGCTTCGGCCCATGGGGCAAGCAAGTGTGCGAAGACACCGGCCCGCTGACCAAGAAGCGCATGGAGACCGCCGACGACGAGTTTCTGGCGGTTACGCTTGAAGATATGGATCGTGCCGTGAAGGCGGGCAAGCCATTCTTCATCTGGCATAACACCACCCGCATGCACATCTGGACGCACCTGCCACCGAAGTATGCAGCCATGGAAAACGAGAAGGGCCTCTATGGCGCGGGCATGACCCAACTCGACGACAACGTTGGCGTGCTCCTGAAGAAGATCGATGATCTTGGCATTGCCGACAACACCATCGTCATCTTCACCAGCGACAACGGGGCGGAAGTGATGAGCTGGCCCGACGGTGGAACCACGCCCTTCCGCGGCGAGAAGAACACCAGTTGGGAAGGCGGTTATCGTGTACCGTTCGTGATTCGCTGGCCGGGCGTGATCAAACCGGGAACGATGGTGAACGACGTGGCCGCACATGAGGATTGGGCGACCACACTGTTGGCAGCGGCGGGCGTACCTGACATCAAAGAGAAGCTGCTGACCGGATACCAGGCCGGCGACAAGACATTCAAAGTCCATCTGGATGGCTACAACTTGATGCCGTATCTCAAGGGCGACACGCAGGTCGACCCTCGTCGCGAGTTCCTCTATTGGACGGACGACGGCGAGCTCGCTGCCTTGCGTTACGACAGGTGGAAGGCCTTGTTCCTGGAGCAGCCTGCTCACGGCTTCTCGGTGTGGGAAACGCCTTTCGTTCAGTTGCGCGTACCCAAGTTGTTCGACCTCCACGCCGATCCCTTCGAGAGGGCGGAGATGGAGTCGATCGACTATACGCATTGGCGGCTCGACCGGGTCTTTCTGCTTACGCCTGCACAAGCCTTTGTTGGGAAGTGGCTGACCAGCTTCAAGGAGTTCCCTCCGCGGCAGAAGCCGGCCAGCTTCAACCTCGATCAGGTAATGAAGCAGATGTCGGAAGGCAAACGACTGACGTGAGCTTCATTCAACAGGCTGTTTGATGCGAGGCTCACGGTCGGAAAGCCTCCGCCGCCAAGGACGAGATCTGGAGAGACAATGGCGATAGCCAAGATCGAAGCAATGCCAAAATTCGACCTTGGTAGCGAGTTGGTGCCATGGGAACAACGGCGCGATGACGGGAAGGCACTTGCGCCGCAGCTGTTCCTCGCGAGTCGCATGCCGAATGGAAGCCGGGAACGAAGCGCCCCGACCCATTGCGGCTCCTCGCCCAAAGCAATAAGGGACGACAGGTGCAATTAGTTCCTCTGCGCATGGGACGCATGGCGGCTTCGCCGTTCGCTTTTCTGCGAGGATCGGCCTGCGTCATGGCGTCCGACCTTTCCACTTCTCCCGTAAGCGGCATACCGGTGGCGATGGATGGCGATGCCCATCTGAATAACTTCGGCATGTACGGCACACCGCAGCGCGAAATCGTCTTCGACTTGAACGATTTTGATGAAGCTGTTATCGGTCCGTGGGAGTGGGACTTGAAGCGACTGGTGGCCAGTGTGAATGTAGCTGGCCGTCAGAATGGCCTAAATCGGCGTGAGCGCGCCGCAGCGGTGCGGAAGAGCGTGGATGGTTATCGCTTCAACGTAGAGCGCTTGCAGGACATGGGTGTGCTGGATACCTGGTATCTGCATGCCTATCCGGGGCGTGATAATCCGATCGCCAAGCCCGATCCGAAATCCCGCGCCGTCATCAGCAAAGTGCTCGCCAAGGCCCAGCGTACGGATAATCGCAACCTGCTGCCCAAGGTTGCCGAGCGAATGGGCGGCGGAGATTGGCGATTCCGCGACGATCCGCCTGTGCTGACTCGCGTAAGTCCAGCTACGAAGCAGAAGGTCATCCGGAGCTTTGAATGAATATTCGCAGACCCTGCCGCTAGAGCGGCGCTTGATGCTGGGCCGCTATAACGTGGTGGATGTTGCCCATCGCGTAGTGGGAGTGGGTTCCGTAGGAACCAGGGCTTACCTGGTGCTGCTGTTCGGGAATGGGGACGCCGATCCACTGTTCCTGCAAGTAAAGGAATCGGTGCAGGCTGCCCATGCGCCTTACCTTCCGCCTTTGCCGACCGATTTTCGCCACAATGGCAAACGAGTGCTGATGGGACAACGGGCCTTGCAGGCTTCTTCGGACCCGATGCTGGGATACACCTCGATCGACGGCCGGGACTACTACGTAAGGCAGATGAAGAACCTGAAGGCGTCCATCCCCGTGGAATGGCTGACCGGGGCGTCCTTTAGTTTCTACGCGTGGGCCTGCGGCTCGCTTCTGGCCCGGGCACATTCGCGGACCGGCGATCCGGCTCGTATTGCCGGCTACTGCGGCAATTCAAGTGTCTTGGATGAGGCATTGGCCGAGTGGGCCGAGAGCTATGGCGATCAAACAGAGCACGACCATGAGACGCTGGTCGGCGCCATCCAGCGAGGAGAAGTTCGCGCTGAAACCGAGGGAACGGAAGAGTAGCTCGGGCAAAATTCCGAATTCTAACCGAGAGATAGAAGCCGTAACGCCATTGAGAAGAATTGATGACGGAAACCGCCGATAGTGATCCCGGGGGCGACTCGCCCACCACCGACCGACTGGACGTGTCCCTGATCCGAGGTGGGCCATTCTACCGCTTTCAGGAGTGGTCGCGACTCATCGGTACGAACGAATGGAACGTAGGCCGTCGCATTACCTTCGCGATTGCCGTCGGATGGGTACCTCTGGTTTTGATGAAGCTCCTGTTCAACCGGAGTGGTCTATTGTTCTTGCTGAAAGACTACAGGATCACCTCGCGCATGCTAATTGCCGTGCCGGTACTGCTCTATCGCCCAGCCGATTATGGAGTCGTCATTCCGCAAAATTGTGGGGCATATTTACGACGCAGGCTTGCTGAAGAGTCCGGAGCTTGCTCAGATGGACGACATCATCGCGATGGTAATCCAGTTGCGCGATTCCGTGGTGCCCGAGCTGCTCATCTTAGTACTCATCGCGATCCACACTTCGGTCTCGTTCAGAAATGTTGTGGGCGACAGTTCCTGGCTGGCCTACCCGGTCGGCAATAGTTACCATCTGACCCTGGCGGGCTGGTATGCAGTCTTAGTGAGTGGGACGATCTTTCAGTTTCTGCTGGGACTTAATCTTTGGAAGTGGCTGCTGTGGACAATGTTTGCCTTCAAGGTGTCGCGATTGAATCTGCAGCTGGTTGCCACGCACCCGGACGGAAATGGCGGACTGGGTTTTCTGGGTATGACGCCGCTGGCGTTCACGCCCATCTCGTTCGCTACCGCCGCAGTAATAGCAGCCACGTTCCGCAACCAGATACTGCACAAAGGCGCGCACCTGGCGAGCTTCGCCATACCTGCCATCGTGCTGGTGGTGCTCGTTGCGGTGGTGGCTCTGGGGCCGCTGGTTTTCTTCGTTCCTCGGCTGGCGGCGGTGCGTCGCAAGGGAATCCTGGAGTACGCGATCCTGGGGCAGATGCAAAGCACAGAGTTCCACGAAAAATGGATTCTTAACCGGGCTGGGCGCGAAGACGAACTGATCGATGCGGCTGAAATCAGCACGCTCTGTGACTATGGTCAGGCTTACGACCGGATCGAGAACATGAAGCCGTTCCCCACGGACCGGAGCGCACTGGTAGGCGCTGGCTCTTTCAGTAGCCATTCCCGCGTTGCCGGTGGTTGTTGCGGAGATTCCCCTGATCGTCATCTTGAAGCAGTTGCTCGGGGCGTTGAAGTGAATCGACCTGAAATGGATCCCGCCTGTTTCGTTAGAGCTTCCGATGGCTTGTCTGTCAAATACCGGTTTCGCATCAGCAGAACCAAATCCTCGCAGCAGACAACGACGGCGCCCGGTAGCTCGAGCCATGGTGCAGTCAATCCACCTGTCATAATGTAAGGGAAGTTCATTCATCCAAACGAAAGAGCATTCATGGCAGAATCTCCTATTACTTCGCGCGCTCAGGATTTTGCAACCTGGTACCAGGACGTCGTCTTGCAAGGCGACATGGCCGAGCCCGCGGAAATCGTCAAAGGCTGCATGGTCATCAAGGCCAACGGCTACGCTGTGTGGGAGCTGTTGCAGCGCGAGCTCGACGACCGCTTCAAAGCCACGGGCCATCAGAACTACTATTTCCCCATGCTGATCCCGCAGAGCTTTCTGCATAAGGAAGCCGAGCACGTCGAAGGCTTCTCGCCGGAGCTGGCCGTGGTCACGCTGGCCGGCGGCAAGCAACTGGAAGAGCCTTACGTGCTGCGGCCCGACGTCGGAGACCATCATCGGCCACTTCTTCGCCAAGTGGATCAAGAGCTGGCGCGATCTTCCCATGCTGGTGAACCAGTGGGCCAACATCATTCGCTGGGAGCTGCGCACGCGCATGTTTCTGCGCACCACGGAATTTCTCTGGCAGGAGGGCCACACCGCGCACTCCAATCACGACGAAGCGGTGCAGGAAGTGCTGCGCATGCTCGACGTGTACGCCGACGTGGCCGAGAACGTGATGGCCATGCCGGTGATCAAGGGGCTGAAGACGCAGTCGGAGAAGTTCGCCGGCGCGCTGCAAAGCTACAGCATCGAGGCCATGATGCAGAACGGCTTCGCGCTGCAGGCGGGCACCAGTCACGACCTGGGGCAGAACTTCGGCAAGGCGTTCGACGTGCAGTTCCAGAACAAGGAAGGCCAGCTGGAATATGTCTGGCAGACCAGTTGGGGCGTGAGCACGCGCCTGATCGGCGGGCTGATCATGAGCCATTCCGATGACAAGGGACTGGTGCTGCCGCCGAAGCTTGCGCCGGTGAAAGCCGTGATGGTGCCGATCTACCGCAAGGACGAAGAGAAGGACAGAGTGCTGGAAGCTGCGCACCGCATCGCGAAAGATGTGGGCGCGAAGGTGGACGATCGCGAAGGTCAGTCTCCGGGTGCGAAATTCTTCCATTGGGAGCGCCGCGGCGTGCCGGTTGTGCTGGAACTGGGGCCGCGCGATCTCGCCGTCGGGCAACATGGTTGTGAAGCGGCGCGATACGGGAACGAAAGAGCCGATGCCGCAGGCCGACGTCGCGGCGAAGCTGCCCGCGCTTCTCGGCGACATGCAGAAAGCCATGTACGATGCGGCAAAGCAGCGCCTGAAGGACAACACGGTGCTGGCGAACTCGATCGACGAAGTGGAGTCGGTCCTTAAGGACGTGACGGCCGAGAGGGGCGGCGGCAAGTTCGTCATGGCGCACGTGAAGAACGATGCGCAATGCGACGCGCGCATGAAGGAGTTCAAGGCGACGATACGATGCATTCCTCTGGTCGATGAGTACGATGGTCCAGGCAAGTGCATCGTCACCGGCGAGCAGGTTGACCGGCGCGTGGTGATCGCGAAAGCGTATTGAAGACGAGGGAATGGGGATCAGGGACTGGTGGCTGGCGGCCCGCGGCTAGACCCACGTCAGCAATTCGTCGTCCGTTACCAGTCCCTAGCCCCTAACCCCCAGTCCCTGGCCCATTAGGAGGATTTCATGGCCCTCTACGATTTGTCCGCAACTCTGAACAACGGCAAAGACAAGAAGCTCAGCGCCTACAAAGGCAAGGTCCTGCTGATCGTCAATACTGCCAGCAAGTGCGGCTTCACGCCGCAATACAAAGGTCTGCAACAGCTGTATGCGAAGTACAAGGACAAGGGCTTCGAGTTGCTGGCCTTCCCTTGCGACCAGTTCGGCCATCAAGAGCCCGGCGATGACGATGAGATCAAGGAATTCTGCGAGCTGAATTATGGCGTCGACTTCCCGTTGTTCTCCAAAATCGAAGTGAATGGCGACGACGCTCACCCGCTCTACAAGTTTCTGAAGAGCGAGAAGGGCGGCCTGCTGGGCGACTCCATCAAGTGGAACTTCACTAAGTTCCTGGTCGACAAGCAGGGCAACGTGATCGAGCGCTACGCGCCTACCACGCCTCCTGAACGCATCGGCCCCGACATCGAGAAGCAGTTGGCGAAGTAGAATGGCCTCAAAGCTGTCAGCGATGCACAACTTTTCCGGCCCGTCAGGTTTATACAAACTGAGTCCTGGTGAGGGAGATACGCATGGCACGGTCGGGTAGCAGCCATGGCCGCAACGACGCCAGTCGTAAATCGCGATTGCGCCGGACGGCTGCATTGGCGCTGGTGCTCTTGGGCGCGCTTGGCCTCTATGCCAAGAAAAACAAGGCCAGCGAATGCGGTCGATCAACAAAAGCGCGCGTTGCATGCGCTCGACCGCCTCACCTTCGGCCCACGGCCCGGGGATGTGCAAGCTGTAGCGGCGATGGGCGTTGACAAGTGGATTGACCTGCAACTGCATCCGGAGAAGATTGACAATAGCGCCATGCAGGCGCGGCTGGCGGAATATCGCACACTGGAAATGAGCAGCCGCGAGATGCTGTTCGAATTTCCTCCCAACCCCGTGGTAAGAGCGGTGATGGACGGGAAGGCGCCCATGCCGCGGAATCCCTATCACCACGCCGTCTATGTGGCTGCAATCGACCGCGTCAATCAGCAGCAGCAGGAAAAACAGAACGCAGCCGCGACTACGGCCTCTGCGCAAAATGCTTCAGCACCGTCCTCGGGTGCACCAATCTCAGGCAGCAATCCAGCCGGCAGATCTTACGCAACGGCGCCAAGACAGACGCGAAGCCCATGGCGTTGTGGATGAACTCGCGTTGCTACCGCCCGACACGCGTATGCAGCACATTCTGGCGCTGCCGGTTGCGCAGCAGCGTGATCTGACGCAGGGTCTGGGCTTCGAGAAACGGCAGGCGTTGCTCGCGGGCCTCACTCCCGAGCAGCGTGAAACCGTGCTGGCGCTCAATAATCCGGTGGGCGTAATCAACAACGAAGTGCAGGCGGGCAAGCTCCTGCGCGCGGTTTACAGTGACCGCCAACTGGAAGAGGTGCTCACCGATTTCTGGTTCAACCATTTCAACATTTTCATCGGGAAAGGCGCCGATCACTACCTTGTGACCGCCTACGAGCGCGATGTGATTCGTCCGCACGTGCTGGGCAAGTTTAAAGACCTGCTGCTGGCAACGGCGCAGAGTCCGGCCATGTTGTTCTATCTCGACAACTGGCAGAGCGAAGGCCCGAACTCCGATGCGGCCCTGGGAGTTCCGGCGCATCCCCAGTATCCGCGAATGGGCGGCCCGTTGGGCGGAATTCCACGCTCCGCGCCACGCCCGCAACCTAACCCGCAGAACAATCAACAGAAGCGGCGCAACGGACTGAACGAGAACTACGCGCGCGAGTTGATGGAGCTGCACACGCTTGGCGTCAATGGCGGGTACACCCAGCAGGACGTGACCCAGGTGGCGCGAGTTTTCACCGGCTGGACGATCGAGGAGCCGCGCCAGGGTGGCGATTTTGTCTACCGGACTCGTCTGCATGAGCCTGGCGACAAAATGGTCCTGGGACACAAAATCAAGGAGGGCGGCGAGAACGAGGGAAAGGAAGTGCTGGCGATTCTCGCGCACTGTCCCTCGACGGCACGTTTCATTTCGACCGAACTGGCGCAGCGATTTGTCTCTGACGATCCTCCAAAATCGTTGATTGACGCGATGTCGAAGACTTTCCTGAAGACCGACGGCGATTTGCGCGCGGTGCTCGAAACCATGTTCCACTCGCCGGAGTTCTGGGCGCCCGAGGCGTATCGCGCACGAGTGAAAACGCCGTTTGAGTTCGTGGTGTCAGTCGCTGCGCGCGACGCAAGCCGATATCAGCGACCCGCAGCCGCTGCTGGGCACGCTCAATAAAATGGGTATGCAGCTTTATGGCGCACAGCCGCCTACAGGCTACTCGACCAAGGCGGATGTCTGGGTGAACTCGGCGGCTTTGCTGGATCGCATGAACTTTGGGCTGGCGCTGGCGGCGAACCGGGTGCAGGGTACCAGCTTCGATCTCGCACGGCTGCTGAACGATGCGACTGTTACCAACGCCGATCCATATCAGGTGCAATTGGAGTTAGAGCAGGCATTGGTTCCGGGAGACATCTCGAAGCAGACGCACGAGACGATCGAGAGTCGAATCGTTGATCCGCAGGCGATGGCGCAATTCGATAATCCTGGTCGTCCGGCGAACGTCAATGTCATTGCCGGGTTGTTGTTGGGCTCGCCCGAATTTCAACGTAAGTGAAGTGAGCAACCGATGAGCATCACGCGACGGACATTCCTTAAGAAAGGTGCGATGGCGGTAGTCGGTACCGCGGCCATCCCTTCGTTCCTGACGCGCGCAGCATGGGGCGCAACTGAGGGCGGCGCGAACAACAAGCGGCTGGTGGTCATCTTTCAGCGCGGCGCGGCAGACGGGCTCAACATCGTTATTCCGCACGCCGAGCCCGCGTATTACGCGATGCGGCCCAGCATAAATATTCCGCAACGGCAGGTGATCGATCTCAACGGCTTCTTTGGACTGCATCCCGCGCTGTCGTCCTTCAAGCCGCTGTGGGATCAGCGGCAGCTGGCCATCGTTCATGCGGCGGGCTCGCCCGACACCACGCGCTCGCACTTCGACGCGCAGGACTACATGGAGTCGGGCACGCCGGGGGTGAAGATCACCAGCGATGGCTGGCTGAATCGCACACTGCAGTCGGAGACGGCTAGCTGCCGACAGTCCGTTCCGCGGCATCGCGCTGGGCACATCGCTGCCGCGCATTCTCTCGGGCAAGGCGTCCGCGGTAGCGGTGAGCAATGTAAACGGATTCTCCATTGCCGGCGGGAATGCCGCCGCTGCGCCGCTGGGCAATACGTTTGAAGCCATGTACGACCAATCCGTCGACAGCGTGTTGCACGGCACTGGCCGCGAAACATTTGAAGCAGTGAAGATGCTGAAGTCCGCCGATCCGCAACACTACACGCCAGCGCCGGGAGCGAATTATCCGAAGGGCCGTTTCGGCGACGCGTTGCGACAGACCGCCCAGCTCATCAAGTCGAATCTGGGAGTGCAGATCGCTTTCACCGATATCGGCGGATGGGACCACCATGTGAACGAAGGCGCAAGCGAAGGTCAGCTGGCTAATGTGCTGCGCGACTTCTCCCAGTCGATCGCTGCGTTCTGGACCGATCTTGGCCCGCTCACGGAAGACACCGTGGTGGTTACCATGTCAGAGTTTGGACGCACGGCGCGAGAGAATGGCAATCGCGGAACGGACCATGGGCATGCTAATGTGATGTTCGTTCTGGGCGGCCCGGTACAGGGCGGGCGCGTTTACGGAAGCTGGCCCGGCCTGGATCCGTCGCAGCTCAACGAAGGTCGCGACCTCGCATTGACCACGGATTTCCGCCGCGTTCTCGGTGAGGCGGTCGCTCGGCACCTGGGTAACCATAACTTGAACACCGTATTTCCCGGTTTCGAAAACTCGCCGCAGGCCTTCTTGCGATACTTAGGATGATGCGACGGCAGTCGCGCCTTGCGGCTGAGTTATCGTGCGCCGGGAACCATTACGCTGCTGCGCGCGTATAACACCTGTCACACTGAGGAATCTCCTTGAATACTGAGACCGGCGAACTGTTGCCCCAACAAGATGCGACTCTGATATCCAGCGAGCCAGCGCCACCACCACAGCCCTCCACGCTGCACAAGATCTTCATCGGCAGGGATGGCCTTCGTGCGGGCTGGAGCCTGCTTATTTACCTTGGTATCCTGGCCGTCCTGGTGGTGGCTGTGAACGTTATCGGCCACAAATTCTTTCCACGCAATCCCAAGGCCGCGAATGACGCCTCAGTCATAACCATCAAGGCGGGGTTCATCCAGGAATCCATCCCTATCGTGCTGGTGTTGCTCGTTACCTGGATCATGTCGAAGATCGAGCGACGCCCCAACTCTGTTTACGGCCTCGGCGGTAGTCGCAAACTGCCGCACTTTTTCGCCGGCCTTGCGTGGGGAGTCACTTGCCTGTCCTTGCTAGTCCTGATTCTGTGGAAGACGGGACTGCTGGTAATCGAGAGGCGCCTTATCTTTGGCAGTGACGTTCTGCGTTACGGAGCAATCTGGTTGCTCGGCTTCCTGTTGGTTGGACTGATGGAGGAGTATCTGACGCGCGGATACTTGCAGTACACGCTGACGCGCGGTCTGGCCGGCATCTACGAGTGGATCTTCAAGACCAGATACAGCGGAGTGTTGGGATTCTGGACGGCAGCGGTGGTTTTCTCGATCCTCTTTGGACTGGGTCACAGCGGCAATCCGGGTGAGTCGCCCATCGGACTGCTGGCGGCGGGAATGGCTGGCCTGGTCTTTTGCCTGAGCCTGTGGCGCACCGGCTCGCTGTGGTGGGCCATCGGCTTTCACTGCTCCTGGGACTGGGCACAGTCGTTCCTCTACGGCGTTGCCGACAGCGGACTGATGGTCCAGCATCATCTGTTCGCCACACATCCGGTAGGAAAGCCAATCCTCAGCGGCGGGGCGACTGGTCCGGAAGGCAGCATCTTCATCATCGCCATCCTGGCGCTCGTGAGCCTCATCATCGTATTCACGCTACCTCAGGCTCCTCGTGGCCAAATGATTGGTGGCGGGCAGGAAGTGTGAAGGGGGGCGCAGGAACCGATTCTGACAACGAACCGTCGTAGGCTCGGTGCGGCAATCGCGCTAAACTGAGTGCAGTGAATTTTTCGAGCCGTCTTCTCGTTATCCTTCTAGCCTGGCAGTTGGTTGTGCCAGGCAATGGAATGCTTGCGCAGGACAGTGGCGCTTCGTCCACGACCACTCCGAAGAAAAAATCGTCAACCTCATCGTCCAGTACACACAAGCCGGGCAGTTCGGCGAAGAAGAAGACTTCGACGACGGCCCATGCGCGCTCGCGAAAGACGGTTACGACGGCGCGCGCACACCAGATGCGGCGGAGCTTTGTGGCCTCCAGCGATCTGCGGCCCATGGCGCGGCAGTTGGTCGACCTCCGCACTCCTGCCGCCTACACCGGAGTCGAGAACTACGCCCACACCCATGCTGGTACCGAAGCCGGCGCGCTGGCCTGGTTTGCTCTTGGCTATGCTCATTATCTCGACGCGCAATATCCCGCGGCAATTGCGGCGCTGCAAAAGGCGCAACCGCAAATCGGCGAGCTCAAAGACTACGTCGCGTTCTTCATCGGCAACTCGTATGTGCTGAGCAACAATCCTGAGGAGGCGCTTGCCTATCTGCGAGACTTTGGGACGCGCTTTCCGGATTCGCTTTACGAGCACGATGCGACCATTGCCAACGCCAAGGCGTTGCTGGCGATGAATCGGCCCAGCGATGCCGTCCGCTTGCTGGAGGCGCATCGCAGGCCTGCCAAGGCGGAGACGGAATACTTCCTGGGCAAAGCCTACGTGCAGGCCGGACAAGGCCGCAATGGGGCCGAGATTCTGCAGCGCGTTTACTACGAATTTGCGACCAGCTACTTCGCCGACCAGGCACAAGCCGATCTGAGGAAGATTCCAGAGGAACCATCGCTGCCGCCGGTGACGTATGCGCAGCACCTGCGGCGAGCCGACTCGTTATATGCCGCGCGACATTATGCCGCGGCTGCCGATGAGTACCGCTACGTGGTCGATCTTGCTCCGGCAGGGAAGCAGTCTGCTGGACTGATTCAGCTGGCCAACTCCTACATGCATGATGGGAACACAAGTCAGGCGCGGCAGGCGCTGGATCGCATTCCGGACGATGGCAGCGAGGCCAGCGCGGAGAAGTGGTATCAGCAGGTCGAGATTGCATCGCAAGACCAATGACGACGCGTCGATCAGCAACATCCTGGAACACATGCGCGCATCCACGCCGAAGTCGCCGTGGCTGGAAGAGGCACTGCTGAGCACCGGCAACATGTATCTGCTGCGCAAGGATTACGATCATGCCCTCGACTATTACCGCGAGATTCACGAGCGTTTCCCGACGGGACCAAGGCTGCGTATGCGCATTGGAAGTGCGCGTGGCTGACCTACCGGCAGAATCGCAAAGACGAAGCCAAGAAATATTTTGAAGAGCAGGTGGAGTTTTATCCGGGGACGAACTGAAGTTCCCAATGCGATGTATTGGCGCGGCCGGATGGCGGAGGACGATCGCGATTATGGCGTCGCCCGCGCGTATTACCTGAAACTCTCCGAGCGATATCGCAACTACTATTATGCGGTCCTGGGGCGGCGGCGCCTGGCGACGTTGCCGGTAGCGCCTGCGGTAACGGTGGCCGCGCTACAACACGTTCCGTCGGCGGCTCCGCTGGATCCGGTATCACAGATTGTCGATCCTCCGGAAGACGATCTCCATTACAACCGCGCCAAGCTGCTGGAGAACGCCGGCATGACCGACCTGGCCGTGCACGAGTTGCAGGCAGGCAGCACGACTGGCCCGTGCTGGGAGATGGTGGAGATTGCCAAGATTTATTCCAGCGGCGGCGAATACTACCGGGCACTGCAGGCGCTCAAGCACGCTATCAGCGGATATTTCTCGATGGACGTAAACGCGTTGCCCGCTCCGTATTGGCAAGGCTTGTTCCCACGTCCTTACTGGGACGCGTTGCGGACGTATTCCGAGGAGAACGGACTGGATCCTTACCTGGTGGCGTCGCTCATTCGGCAGGAGTCGGAGTTTAATCCCAGCGCCGTCTCACACTCCAACGCTTATGGGTTGATGCAGTTGCTGCCGAGAACGGGCAAGGGCGAGGCCAAGAAAGAAGGACTGCAACACTACAGCACGGATTCGTTGCTGGATCCGACAACCAACATTGAGTTGGGGACACATTATTTCCGTCAGATGGTGGATGAGTTCGGCGGACAAGTGGAGTACGCCCTGGCAGCCTACAATGCGGGCGCCGAGCGTGTGGTGGACTGGCGCGCTTCCGGCAACTATCGCGACGTGGAAGAGTTTGTGGAGTCGATTCCGTTCACCGAAACGCGAGAGTACGTGCAGGCCATCGTGCGCAACGCCGAGGTGTACAAGAAGGTATACGGGACGCCGTAGGGAGCTGTCAGCTATCAGCTGTCAGCAAAATCGCTCTTCGCTTTTCGCCAGAAACACTATCAACTCCTCGTCATCGTGGGCCCTCGGCCGAAGCCGGCTCAGGATGAAAGGAAAAGGGCTTGGACGCTGGCCTGAAGGCTGGCTCTACCTTAGTTCTTCTTCGCCCTGAAGGCTGGCTCGACCGTGAATTCCCCTTCGCGAGGAGTTGTTCACCAAACTGTAAAGGGCAGGGATGGTTGAAAGACCCTACCGGCTTCCGCCTTTCCCGTAAGTTCGCAGAAACTGGCATTCGCCCTTCACCTCACATTGCAGCAGGTCCTGCGCCAGCAGGTTCCAGCCGACAAAGCCGGCGAAGACGTGATTCGGTGATTGTTCCGGAGTAGGTGCGAGGCCTTCGCCGGTTTCGGCGTTGTAGTCCTCGTGCATCGATCCCCACTTCTGGATGTCGGCCAGCACCATTCGGCCGAGAATGCCCGACAACTCCGCGGCTTCCTTGTCGAAGCCATAGCGCTTGAGCGCAATGTAGTGCAGGTAGTTGGCGTTGATCCAGATTGGCCCTTGCCAGTTGGAATAGGGGACGATGATCGCGGCGTTGTTATAGTCGGGATCTTGCTTGCTGAGGCTGCGAACTCCGTAGGGCGCGAGCATGTAGTCTTTCTTCCAGAGATAACGGCGGATCATCTCCTGCGCGCTTTTTTCCGGCAGGATGTCGTCGACGAGCGGGACGAAGTTGGAATAGCTGATGCGCTTGACCGGCTTACCCGTGTCGCGACGGATGTTGTAGAACATCCCGTCCTGCCCGAACCACATGTGAGCCAGCATCGCGGCCTTCAGATCGGAGGCCTTCTTGCGATATTCGGCGGCCTCGTCGGGCTTGTCGAGTTTGTCAGCCAGTTGCGCCATGGCTTTGTACTCGCGGAACTGAAAGGTGCTGATGTCGGCAGCCAGGATGGCGCTTTTGTCGTTGGGATCGTTGGTCAGCGCGACGTTGTTGTCTGCGCCAGAGGAGATTGCGTTCTCCCAGAAGAACAGTCCGTACTTTGCGTCGTACTGGGTTTGCTCGCGGTAGACGATGACCTTGCGCAGACTCTCCCAGATGGGCTTCACCCATTGGTAGTCGTTCAGGCCCTCCGATGCGATCACAGCGCCTTGCGCCAGAAATGGTTTCATGGCGAACTTGCCCATCAGCGGGCGCGGGCCTTTGGTAGTGATGCAACCAGCGACGTAGCCGTCCTGATCGATGGCGCCGGCAAAATCCAGCACCCACCACTTGAGATACTGCGGCTTACCTTGCTGGGCCAGGTGAGAGCCGATGAAGAATCCGTCCCAGTCCCACATTTGTTTGTAGTAGCCCGCGGGAATGAGGTAGTCGTACTTGATGAAGCCTTCGGAGGGACGAATGGACTGTGGCTCCAGCTTGGCATACGCAGCAGAAACGTCGCTGAGCGTTTGCGCGAGACTGGTTGGTTTGTCGATAGCGTGACCGGCTTCAGCTAATGAGAGCAACAGCAGGAGAAGGAACGAGGCCCGAATGGATTGCATGGTCATGCACAACATTGTCCCAGAAACCGGGGAAGTCGGCGCTATCCGGCCTGAGTTGTAGAATCATCAGATGGTCGTTGCTAAAGGAAGAGCATGAAAGCCGCCGTCCTAACCACTCCTGCAGATATCGGCCAGCATCCGCTGCGCATCGAAGACGTACCGAAGCCGGCGGCCGAACCCGGCCACGTCTTGCTGAAGGTCCGCGCCTGCGGCGTGTGCCGCACCGATCTGCACATTGTGGAAGGTGAGCTTCCGATGCGCCTGGAGCATGTCATTCCTGGTCACCAGATTGTGGGCGACGTTGTCGATGGCGCTACAGCCAAGCTTCCCACCGGGACGCGAGTCGGCGTCTCGTGGGTTGGCGGGACCGATGGCAGTTGCTGGTACTGCAAGCATGGGATGGAAAATCTTTGCGATGCGCCGACGTTCACCGGCTATAGCGTGAACGGTGGTTATGCGGAGTATGCGCTAGCTCGTGCTGATTTTGTGTTTCCCTTGCCGCCTGAACTGGACGATTTGCACGCTGCGCCGCTGTTGTGTGCCGGCATCATCGGCTTTCGCAGCCTGCGAGTTGCGGGAGTGGAACACGGCGAGCGCGTGGGGCTGTTCGGATTCGGCGCATCGGCATCGCTGGCGATTGAGGTGCTCCGTACCTGGAAGTGCGAAGTATACGTTTCCACGCGAGGAGCTTCCCATCGCAAGCTGGCGGAATCTCTCGGCGCCAAGTGGGTGGGAACGGCAACCGAAAGGCCCCCGGTCGCGCTGGATCGCGCGGTAACCTTCGCCCCCAGCGGAGATGTAGTGGTGGCCGCCTTGGCGAGTCTGCGAAAGGGCGGGGTGGTTGCGATCAATGCGATCCACCTTGATCATATTCCCCAGTTTGATTATGACAGCCTGCTGTGGGGCGAGCGCCAGATCCGCAGCGTCGCGAACATGACCCGCGCCGACGCTCGCGACTTTCTGAAGCTTGCGGCTGAGATCGATCTTCGACCCAAGGTGAAGTCGTTTTCGCTGGATCAAGCCAATGAAGCGTTGCTTGCGGTCAAGCAGGATGCCATCGACGGAGCGGCGGTAATCCTACCTTAGAGCGGATTGCGCCCTGTAAAGGGGCATAAGTTGTTCTGGTCTTCCCCTCGCCAGACGTCAAGCGGCTTTTGCTATTGGATCACCGGCTTGTTAAACCCAGGCAAGTCGACCATGCAGCCGGCCGATGCATCCCAAAACTCGGCTTGCTGCACGGCAATCTTCAGAAGGATTAGGTCGGGATCGTCGAGCCTGCCCCGGAACCAGGACGCGTAGGTGGGATTCCACAGCTCTTTGGCTTTGACGTGGTCGCGCACCAGTTCGCAAAAGCCACTGACGGAAACGTAGCGCTCGGTCGTGTGGTCGGCGAAAGAGAGATTGACGCGCGGGTTACTTCTGGCGGCCTCGACTTTCTCGGTACTGCTGCCGGAGATAAACCAGAGTAATCCTGTGGGATCGACTCCATGGGCCGCCATCGGACAGCTATGCAGGCTACCGTCCGGACGAATCGTGGTCAGGATGGCCAGTTCGATGCCCGAGATCAGCTCGTCTAATTTGGCAACTGGGTTGTAGGTTTGTCCCATGTAAGCTCCTTGAGTTGTATTCGATATCGGCCCGCACCACATCGTGCGAGGTGGATGGACACGGAACGCCATCGACTCCACACCTGATAATCCTCACGACTTCCGCAGTGGCTCGCGCGGAAACGTCTCATCCGCCAGAAATCGCGGCGACAATTTCGGCAGCGATATCGTCCGGCTTCCAACTATTTCCTGAGTATACCTTGAGCACTTTTCCGTCTTTGCCTATCAGCACAGTGCTGAGCCCGTGGACGATCTGCCCATCTTTGGTGTTGTAAGCCAGCCCGAAGAAGTTGGCAGCCTTGCGGACCTGCTCGGGCGGGCCTGAAGCGAACTGCCAGTGCTGAAAGTTGGGATCGATGCGGCCAACGTAGCGCTTGCCGTAGAGGCGCAAGGTCGCGGGCGTGTCGTGTTCGGGATCAATGCTGATGCTGAGCAGCTGTGCCTCCGCGAACGCCTTGGGATCTTTCTGCAACTGCCGCAGGATCTGGGCGAAGTTGCCGCTCATACGCGGGCAGTAGTCGGGAAACGGGCAGCGCGTGTAGATGAAGGTCAACAGCAGCGGCTTGCCGCGGAATTGCTTGAAATGGATGCTTTCGTCGCTCTGATTGGTCAGGGTGAAGTCGGGAACTTCTTCCCCGGGCTGCGGGATGTGCATCTGCGAAGTTCCATCGCCAGCGCTGTCGCTGCCTCTGGTGAAGCTGATGTCCTGAAGCTCCGCGCGATCGCTGACGACCAGGGTCGCGTGAATCTGATCGCCGAGCGCAATCGCGCGGAACACCCACGCATTGCTGCTGCTGACAAGGTAAGGCATGGTCATGGCTTCCATGAATCCAGGAATTTCCTGGTGAGCAATGGTGAGCTGGCGATTTGCAGCGTCGATTGCCACCACGCGGCCCTGCAATTCATAACGCTTGGCGGCGGGTTGATGGGAGCAGCCGGCGAGAAGCAAAATCGCGGTGGCGACGAAAACCAGAAGGCGGCATCGCCGGAGTGGACACCGCATAGGAACGTACATACCGACTCATTGTAGAGCAGCGTTGGCCAGGCCGCTTCGGGATGATGGGAGAAGTTTGTCGGCGAGCAGCTACTGCGATGACGATTTCTTTTTCGTCCGGCGTTGCCTGGCCCAGCCTTCCTTTACGACCTGACGACCGCGGCCGATCGCCAGCGCATCTTCGGGAACGTCTTCGGTGATACAGGATGCTGCGCCGACATAGGCTCCGCGTCCGATGCGAACCGGAGCAACGAGGGTACTGTCGCTGCCGATGAAGACGCCGTCTTCAATCACGGTCTTGTGCTTGTGTACGCCGTCGTAATTGCAAGTGATGGTGCCGGCGCCGACGTTCACACCTTCTCCAATTTCGGAGTCACCCAGATAGCTCAGGTGGTTGGCTTTCGATCCCTTGCCCAGGCGCGTCTTCTTCGTTTCAACAAAGTTGCCGACGTGCGCGCTCTCGCCGATATCGCTGCCGGGTCGCAAATGCGAGTACGGCCCCAGTTGCGCGTCTCTGCGCACGATAGAGTCTTCGAGGATGCATCCGGGCTGAACCAGGACCTTGTCGCCAATTTCGCAATTGGTGATGACGGAATAGGAGCGGATGCGGCAATCGGCGCCGATTTTGGTTTTGCCGATGAGTTGTACGAACGGCTCGATCACGGTGTCAGTCCCGATCTCGACATCGGCGTCGATATCGCAGCTGTCGGGACGAAAGATGGTTGTGCCGGCCAGCATTAGCTCACGCGCCTTCTTGGCGCGAAGCTGCGCATCAAGCTGCGCCAGCTCCATGCGAGTGTTGACGCCCAGCACTTCGTGCGAATCGTCCGCGGGCAGCGCCAGCACTTTCTTTTTGGACTTCCGCAGCAGCTTGGCAATGTCGGTCAGATAGTACTCATGATGGGCATTGTCGGTGCCGAGCTTGCCGATATGCGCGAATAGCGGCTTCGTCGCAAAGGCGTAAATGCCGGAGTTGATCTCGCGACGCTCTGCCTCTGTTCCACGCAAGTCCCTTTGCTCGACGATGCGCTCCACCTCGTCGGTCTCCTTGCCTCTGACTACTTGGCGGAAGACGCGTCCATAATCTGTGGGATCGGGTGGTTCGGCAGTGAGGATCGTCATCGCGGCACTGTGACTGGTGTGGAAATCGCGGACGCGCGCGATCGTCTGCGGCGTGATGAGCGGGACATCGCCGGACAGAACCAGAACGTGCGCAAAGCCACGCAGCACTTCGCGAGCTTGCATCATGGCGTGTCCGGTACCGCGTTGTTCGCTTTGCAGGACGAAGCCGATTCCGGTGGCTTCGAGAGCGGACCGCACTTTGTCGGCTTCGTGCCCGATGATAGCGAAGATGTTCTGTGGAGGCACAACTTGCATGGCGGCCGCGACGACGTGAGCCAGCAAAGGCCTGCCGGCAATCTCATGCAGCACCTTGGGATGGCGGGACTTCAGGCGCGTGCCTTTACCGGCGGCGAGAATCGCAATGGCGAAAGTGGGCTGTTTATTCTTAGACGAGGGTTTCGTCATTTCTTATTCACCACGGAGGCACGAAGACCACGGAATAGGTTCCAAAGCAAGCCCTCTAGACTGATTGGAGGACTGATACCCGCACGTTCGAAAGCATCAATCAGCGCATCAGGTAATTCGGCAGTGAATTGCCGAGCGGATTTCTGCTTATCGACTCGGATTCGGAAGAGTATCGGCGAACAACCATCGAAATTCAAGTCGAGCTCAACTGAGGCACCACGACCGCCGAATAGGATGGCCTCCTGCGACGAAATCCCACCCCAAATCTGGTCTAGGAGCAGCATGTTGAAATCGCCATGGAGCTCCCTGCGATGCCCGGAGCCGTCATCGGCCTCTCGAATCGGGAAGTTCCGCAAGGACACCGATATCTCATGCGCCGAGCCTTCGATTAACGGCAATACCACTGCATGGTATGTTCTTCTGCTCCACATTCCCTGGATAAAACCTCAGCACTGATTGCCGCGATCGAGGAAAGACAGCGCTAGTTCCTCTGTGCTCTCTGTGTCTCCGTCGTGAATTATTGCTTTACGTGCAATGCGGCTACGGGCGAGTTGCGCAATTCCATCATAAGCCGGAGCAGGTCTTGCGCGACACGGTGGGTGTCGTGGCGAGCGATCAGACCCTCGGTGGGATGCTCCTCTTCCATCAAGTATTCGCCCAGCACCGGCTTTACGCCTAGCGCCTCAATCTGTTCGACATCGGCTTCGATCTGCGACTGCCGCTTCTCGGCATACTTGGCCGCCAGCTGTGGCGACGCCGGCGTACGATTCACCAGAGCATAGTCGAAGAACTGATGGCGCGCGTGTTTGTAGAGAGCGCGAATGTGATCGGAAGCCGTCAAGTCCAGGCTCTCGTTGGCCTGGGTCATGAGGTTGCACACGAAGACCTTTACCGCCGGCGAGCTGGCAATTGCCTCGGCCACGTTGTGCACCAGCAGATTCGGAACCAGGCTGGTGAACAGCGAACCGGGGCCAATGGTAATGAGGTCGGCGCTCTCGATAGCCTCCATGGCCTTGGGCAGGGGCTCTGCGTCGTCAGGCGTCATGCGAAGCTCAACGATGCGGCGATCGCTGGCGGTAATGTTGGTTTCGCCGCGGACTACGGAACCATCGTCCATGATGGCATACAGTTGCGCATTGCTGGTGGTGGCTGGATAAATGTGGCCGCGCGTGGCCAGAATCGTGGAGGAATGCTCAATCGCCTGGTTGAAGTCGCCACTGACGGCAGTCATAGCCGACAGAAACAAGTTGCCAAAACTGTGTCCGCCGACTCCCTCGCCGGAAGGAAAGCGATAGCGGAAGAGCCGCGAGAGCAGGGCCTCTTCCTCTGAGAGCGCGACGATGCAGTTGCGCACGTCGCCAGGGGCGGGAAGATTTAGCTCCTTGCGGAGACGTCCGCTGGAGCCGCCGTCGTCGCTGACGGTGACGATCGCAGACAGATCAGAAATGTTGGATAGGGCTTGAGGTTGAGCACCTTCCGCCATAGAGTTAACGTAATGCTTTAAGCCGCGCAGCAGCGTCGACAGGCCAGTGCCACCGCCCATCGCGACAACTTTGATGGGACGCACATCGGCGGAATTTGCGTGATTCGGCATGGTCAGCTGAAATTGCGAAAGCTAATAGCGCCACTTGTCGGGTTCGATTGCGGCTTCGGCGCTGTTATCAGGATAGAGCAGTTCAGTGAACCGTGGGTCGTCGGCCAGGTTCTTAAAGTCGGAGTCATTGCGCGCCTGATACCGGTTTGCCGGGTTCAGCCGGATGGACTCGCCCAGGTTGCTGAGGGCTTCGGGAAAGTGGCCGGTAAGGCAATTCAGCGCGGCCATACCATACCAGATGAAATCCAGCTTGGGAGAATTCCTGGTCAGCAGGTCGAAGTTATCGCGTGCGGTTACATAGTCGCCCAGGTTCATCAGCGACACCGCATAGTCGTACTGTTCTTCAGGCGTCTTGAAGGTGTTGGAAGCCCGGCTCATTTGCTGGTTGCAGCTGTGAAGGTGCACCGAAGCACGGTCAGCGAGTTCAGGACTTGGACCCGCGACAACTTTCTCAAAATAAGCCTTGGCCTTGTCATATTTATGGCCCTGCATGGCTTTCAGGCCGATCTCATAGTTTTGCACAGCCTGTGAAAAACGCGGATCCTCCGAGACTTTCATGGGCCTGGCACCTCGGCCTGACGGTTCGAAGCCAGCCGTGGACCCAGGCAAGGTCTTTGCCTTGATGCTCTTGGGAGCGCTTCCTTTGACGCTTTCTGTAGCTTTCTTCTTCATCCGGTAAGCTGCCCTTAGATCATTGCGACAAAGAACCACTCTGGGCTGTGGAAAACCCCCAAATCCCGTGCAGGCGGTTGCGCTGAGTTATAACCGGAACGCAGGAGCTTCGTCAACCCACCTTCGTGAGCAAGACCGTCGAGCCTCGCTAATCGCGCTTTGCCGCCGTATCCAAGTCAACCGCCTTCCAGTCTCCTCTGATGATCCCGGCTCGGATCTGGGTTGGAGTTTTTTTGAGCGTGGTTTGCTGGTACGCGTAGAAGACTTCCTTCATGCAAAGCCCGCAGTGTGCCCCGTGAGTGCTCTCGAAGCAAGTGTGCAGGCTGCTGTGCCCAATGCGGTCGCAGAAGCAGTAGCAGGGCAGTTGGCAAATGACATTGGGGATTTTGGCCGCCAACTCATAGGCGCGGACCTGATAGGGATATTGGAAGGCATCGCCTCGCAACTGGTCTTTGGGAAGAATGGGCAATGCGTCGCCGGGCTTAAGTGGTCCATTGCCGTAAGCAGGCACGCGGTCACCTTGGGCCACGCAAACCACGGCGAACAGTGCGATCATCAGGAGGAGCGCAGATTTTTTCATGAAGGAAAAACCCTGCGATGAATTGTATCGGAGAAAGGGCGGCGCCGCACAAGGGTCGCTGGAAGCGGCCGCCAACCACGCTCGCCCGAGTGATCCCCGATTCGTCCGCCCGATGATTCGCCGGTCAGGTCGCGGGTTCTCCTTGACCCTCACGGGCCAGGGGCGCATAATTGCGCCGCGTTTGACTTGGTGAATTGTGGGTCAAGTTCGTCGACCCGGGAGGCCGTTTCCGGCGAGATCTCGGCAAGGGAAGGGCTATGGACGGGCACAGAGCATCTTTTCGCAAGTTCGGCTTCAAGGTCAGCTCGCGCATGGGTACGTTCGCAAAAACCGTCGCGATGGTTTTCGGGCTTACGCTCCTGACAACCCCGGCGGCGCAGGCACAGACGTTCAGTGTGCTTCACTATTTCACGGGGGGCGAAGACGGATCCCTCCCCGTTGCGGGCGTGACTGTCGGCCCAGGCGGAGTGCTGTACGGAACAGCGTCACAAGGCGGAAACGGTGGGTACGGCACAGTTTTCAAGCTAAGACAAGTCAATTCGAGTTGGATTTTTAGCGTGTTGTACGGATTCAGCGGGGGCAACGATGGATACAGACCGATCGGCGGAGTGGTGATCGGCCCAAATGACGCTTTATATGGCACCACCCAGTACGGTGGTGGCCGGGGCTACGGGACTGTGTACGAACTGAGACCCCCGGCTGCGTTTTGCAGGTCGATAATGTGCTATTGGAACGAAACCGTACTTTACGCTTTTAGGGGACCCTCGGATGGGGAGTACCCGTATATGCAGAACCTAGCCTTTGATCAGGCGGGGGAAATCTACGGCACGACATTGGGGGGAGGTGGTTTTATGTACGGCACCACGTTCAAACTGACCCCTTCAGGCGGAGGATACACGGAGAGCATTCTTCATAGCTTCGGCTTCGGTACTGACGGTGCGGACCCATTTGCGGGCGTGGTCCTCGATGCAGCCGGTAATGCGTACGGAACTACGGCCATCGGAGGAACCGGAGGAGACGGAACGCTTTACCAACTCATGCCTTCAGGCGGAGAGTGGGTGGAGAATGTCCTGGTTAACTTCGACGGGGCGAATGGGGTAAACCCAATGGGTAATCTGATCATCGATGCTTCCGGCAACCTCTATGGCACCACGATCAACGGCGGACAGAATGACAATGGCCTAGTTTTCAAGCTAGCCCCCTCAAACGGAGGGTGGAACTACTCTGTGCTCTACTCCTTCGGCACCGGCCAGCGGGACTGCCAACCCTACGGCGGCGTAGCCATGGACGCAGCCGGCGATTTATTCGGGGTGTGTCCTGCTGGCGCTGGCGCCGGCTGGATCTTCGAGCTGACCAATTGCAGCACAATGTGCATCGTGGCTGATCTCCATGACTTCAGCGGTAGTGACGGCGCGGGCCCTTGGGGCGCCCCGGTGCTCGACGCCGACGGCAATCTCTACGGCATAACGGAATTCGGAGGTACGGGTTCGGGCTGCGGCGAGGGCTGCGGCGTGGTCTGGGAGATAGCGGGTGTGGGTGCTCCGCTTAAGAAGTAGGCTTAGGAGGCATGGCTATGGCGGGAGAGACACGTAAGCGGATTGGCGATTACGAAATCGTTCGCGAGTTGGGCCACGGAGGAATGGGCCAGGTTTACCTGGTGCGCAACGTGATCTCGGACCGCGTCGAGGCCATGAAGGTCCTGCTTCCCGACCTGGCGCAGCAAGGGGACCTGGCGAATCGTTTCATGCGCGAGATCAAGGTATTGGCCAGCCTGGAGCATCCCAACATCGCCCAGCTCAGGACCGCGTTCACGGCTGACAATCAGTTGGTGATGATCATGGAATACGTAGAGGGCGATACCCTGGCCCAGCGCCTGGAGCGAGGAGCGTTTTCCACTCCCGACGCCTTGAACTACATGGGACAAGTGCTGGCCGCGCTGAGCTATGCCCACGGAAAAGGGGTGATTCATCGCGACATCAAGCCCGCCAACATGATGCTGACACCACAGGGCGTTGTAAAGCTGATGGACTTTGGCATCGCGCGCTCCACCCAGGACCTGGGCATGACGGTTACTGGCACGACCATGGGCTCGGTGTGCTACATGTCTCCCGAACAGGTGAAGGCAGAGCCCATCGATGCGCGCTCGGACTTGTACTCTGCCGGCGTGTCGCTCTACGAGATGGTTACGGGCCGCAACATGTTCAGTGCGACCAGCAGTTTTTCCATCATGGAAGCGCACGTCAAAGAGACTCCCCATCCACCGATTGAGCTTCAGCCCAATCTTCCCAAGGCGCTGAACGACATCATCGTGATGGCGGTGGCCAAAGATCCGGCACAGCGCTTCCAGACGGCAGACGCGTTCCGCAATGCGTTGTCGCAGGTGAGCGTCGCAGCAGCGCCCGCGGCGGCAGTGGCAGTGCCACAGGAACAACCAGTTGCCCCTCCGCCGGTACAACAAACGCCGGTGGGAACGCCGCTGCCGGCTGCCGCGGCGACACCTGTTTCTCCGCAGGAGGGCCGCGCGCTATTGCAGCCGCGAGCTGCCGAGCCCGGCCGTCGACACATCGGCTGGATATTGGCTGCTGCCATCGTGATCCTGGTAGCGGTTTTTGGGGGAACGCAAGTCTATCGCTCGCACAACCAGAACTCTGCCGCGGTGCCGGCAGTCGAGTCGGACGGTGGCGCCGCGAGCTGCCACAGCGAATCTGGCTCCTGTGCCTGCTGCGCCGTCCGGTCAGGCTGAGTCTGCTGCCGCAGTTCCCGCCCCGCTAGCTGCCGCTCCAGACAATCCGGCTGCGCCGCCGCGTAGCGCGAGGACGACTCGTCAGGATGCGAACTCGGCAGCGCAAGGAGCCGCGCCGTCGGGACCTTCGCCGGAGGAGATTGCCGCGCAGAAGAAGCTGCTCGATGACATGGAGGACGGAGATCGACCATCTTGACAGCCGGGCAGCCGCAGTCGAGAGCAGCCTGGATGCGTTGGAGCAACAAATGCAACAGAGCGGCCTTGGTCTACGCGGCGACGTCGTCGCTTCGCGGGCCAGCTTGCGCACAGACCTGGCGAAGGCCAAGCAGTCGCTGGAGGCGTCGGATACCGACCGTGCCCGGAAGTATCTCGACCAGGCGAACCACGAAGTCGAGAAGCTGGAGGCATTTCTCGGCCGGCGATAGGGCAAAGCGAGCCGCCGCGTACTTGCTATGCTGCAACGAAACTATAATGAGTGACGGCATCGTCTAATGTGATATGACTTCCGCAATCCGGGCAAGAGAATTCGGCCGAGCCTCATTCTTCCAAGCTCAGGATGGCTTCGACGGAAGGCGCGGCGACCGCTCCGGTGCAACCGAGCCGGAAACGGGCTTGTCTCGGGCTGGCTGCGAGACGTCATTCATCTCGCTGGCGGTCTCGGCATTCTTCATCATCTTTCTCTATCAGCCGGTGAAGGTGGAAGGCACCAGCATGATGCCGACGCTGCAGGACCAGGAGCGCGTATTCATCAACAAGTTTGTTTACAAGCTGGAGCCGATCGAGCGCGGCGATGTGATTGTGTTCCGCTATCCGCGCGATCCCGCCAAGAGCTACATCAAGCGGGTAATTGCCGTGGCAGGTGACAGCGTCAGAATCGAAGCTGGCGTTGTGTTCGTGAATGGGCATCGCCTGTCCGAGCAGTACCTGCCCCGAATGTATGAAGACGTCCGCTCCTATCCGGACACCGTGGTGCCGCCGCATTGCTACTTCGTCCTGGGAGACCACCGCAACCTCTCCAACGACAGCCGCGATTTCGGTTCCGTAGACGAAGGCTTCATCTATGGGAAGGCTGTTTTTGGTTATTGGCCGTTCGCCAAGCTGGGTACGCTGCGGTAGTCGCGCAGAGCTCCGCTCTTCGCCATTCGCTCTTCGGCTTCTGGCTCTTGGCTGTTAGCTCTTAGCTCAAGTCTGGAAGCGGATGCCGTCGATTGGCTTGAGTTCGATATCCCTCCCGCGCGAACGGGAAGCCAAAAGCCTATCGGCGAAAAGCCAAAAGCCAAGGTGAAACCCGTCATTGCCAAGAGAGCATTTTGGTTGCCTCGGCAAAGGAATCCTAATAAATAGATTTTGCATCAGACAGTCGCGGAGAAAACCGCAACTAATTTCCTATAACTGGGGTTCTCAGAGTAGCGGTAAGGTGAAATTCAAATTTGCAAGCTCGACGATGGATATGCCGTCGAATTCAGACGCTTGGCCGGGCGATCAATGATAACGAAAAGAAAGGAAAACAAATATGGCTGCATTTCGTTGTAGTCGGTTATTGGCGGTAGCTCTCGTCCTGGTCGCGGTGTCGATGTCGCTGAGCGCGCAACTCGTTGTTTCGGTCGGCATTGCACCGCCTCCGTTACCTGTTTATACACAACCGCTGTGCCCCGGTCCGAACTACATTTGGACTCCGGGCTATTGGGCCTATGGTCCCGATGGATACTACTGGGTACCTGGAACCTGGGTAGTTGCTCCCACGGTGGGTTTCCTATGGACACCCGGATACTGGGGATGGGGCGGATCGGCCTTCATCTGGAATGTCGGTTATTGGGGCCCGACGGTCGGTTTCTATGGCGGTGTTAACTACGGCTTCGGTTATACCGGCGGCGGTTACTACGGTGGGGAATGGCGCAATGGAGCCTTCTACTACAACCGCTCCGTCAACAACGTAAACGTCACCAACATTCACAACGTCTACAATAAGACGGTCGTCAACAACGTTACCGTGAACCGGGTCAGCTATAACGGCGGAAACGGCGGAATTACCGCGCGGCCTACCGCACAACAGCAAGCGGCGGCCAACGAGCGGCACATTCGCCGCGACCAGCGCACAAACGCAGCACGAACGGCTGCCAGCCAGGACCGCTCCCTGTTAGCTTCGGTGAACCATGGGAAGCCGCCGATTGCGGCAACCGCCAAGCCGGGAGCGTTCAAGGGAGCCGGCGTAGTGGCTGCGAAGAAATGCTCCCGTGAACGTTCCGGCAACGCGTCCGGTGGCGGCAAACAACGCGGCGCGGCCGAACAATGCTAATACTGCGCGACCGGCTACGGCGAATAACAATGCGGCGCACCCCAACAATGTTCCGCGTCCGCCGGAGGGACAGACGACGCCGCATCCGAGCACGGCAACGGTCCCGCATCCGCCAGCGCAGCGAACCGCGCCGCGTCCGAGTACTGCTGAGACATCGCGTCCTCCAGCGCCGGCTGAGCACACTGCTCCGCCAGCGCAACATGCTGCAGCTCCAGCACCACGTCCGCCGGTTGAGCACACTGCTCCGCCAGCGCAACATGCTGCGGCCCCAGCACCACGTCCGCCGGCTGAGCACACTGCTCCGCCAGCGCAACATGCTGCGGCCCCAGCACCTCGTCCGCCGGCAGAGCACACTGCTCCGCCAGCGCAACACGCTGCTGCTGCTCCAGCACCTCGCCCGCCGGCAGAGCATCTGCCCCGCCAGCGCAACACGCCGCTGCTCCAGCACCTCGTCCGCCGGCAGAGCATGCCGCTCCACCGCCTAAGAAAGAGGAGCCTCGCTAGGGCCTTTCCGCGAGACTTGCAACGATATGAACGACCCACTCAAGCCAAAGCCGGAGTGGGTCGTTTAATGCGGCGCAGCAGACTCGGTTCCATCTCGGGGTTACCGTGATCTGCAAGGTTCTTACTTGCGGCTCTCCTGCGCGGAAAGAGCGCTCGCAAAGCCGAAATTTACGGTGTTATCTGGAACACGACACCTTTGCCGTAAGCGCCGCCGCCGGATGCGGTGCCGTACAGATTCACCGCTGGAATCGAATGCCAGCCTGCACGTCGGACTAGCTCCGTCGTTGCCGCCAGTGAAATCGTGCAGGGAAGTGTAGCTCCAGCCACCTTCCGATCGCGTCAGCTTAAAGACTGATCCAAAGCCGTACTGTCCGTCAGCGAAGGTGGTTCCGTACAAGTTCCCGGAAGCGTCCATCAACAGCTTGTCGTAGGGGCCCAGACCAATCCCGCCGCTGAGGCCGTAGAGGAAGTCGTAGGACCAACTGTCACCTGAGGCCACCATCTCAAACACAGTGCCACCGCCGATTAGACTATGGACCGTGGTTCCGTAGAGATTGCCGGATGCATCGAGAATCAATCCTCCTTGCGGAAAGCCTCCATCGTCGCCGACGTAGGTGAAGCCGTGGATGGTGCTTTCCGACCAGCCCGAACCCGACGGCGTCAGCTTATACAGTGCTCCGTAACCGTGCGGGCCGTTCTGTGCGAACACTCCGTAAAGGTTGCCGGATTGGTCGAAGACAACACCACCCCAGGCGTACTCTCCATCGCCGTCGCCTTGGGCTTGATAGAGAATGTTCTGTGTCCAGCCACCGTTGGCTGGGGTCAGGCTATAAATCAGGCCCCAGCCGGCAGAGCCTCCATTGACGGTCGTGCCATAAATGTTTCCCGCCTGGTCAAAGGTGAGATCGCCCTGGGGATACTGTCCGTCAGTGCCCGAGAAGCGATAGAGGATAGCTGAAGTCCCAATTGAAAATGACGGTGGCTGGAGCTTGCGCAGGCGGCCTTAGGCTATAGACTGTGCCACAACCGTGGTATCCGTTGGACTGAATGCAAGGACCTCCGCCGCCAGCTGAGGTTGAGCCGTAAAGAATGCCGTCCGGCGCCCGATAACAAGCCGGCCAAGCGGACCAGCGCCGTCATCGCCTCCGGCAAAGCTGTAGAGTGGGCTCAGGATCCAGCCTCCCCCGTCGTTGTCCAATGAGAAAACTGTTCCATAGCGGCCGGTACGCCGCGGCCAAAGGTCGTTCCGTAAATGTTGTCATCGGCGTCGATGGTTAAGCCAGTTGAGCGGATTAGCACCGTCCGATCCGCCCGTGAAGTCGTGGATCACACTGAAAGTTTGGCCCGAGGCCGGTTTGTGCCGTGGCGGTGAGGATTGCAATGAGTGCAATCGCGACGAATTGAGGCAGAGCAGGTGAACCTCGCTCCGACTGCCAGCGACTAAAGATCCTGTCTCCTGATTCGTCATGATTCGATATCACAAGTTGCTTCCTTTTCTCGACCAGAGAATGCAAAATTCGCCTTCTCCATCGGCGCCTTTCCACAAACAGTCACCAGACCCTCACGCGCAGAAGCGCACGAACACGTTCTCAACCAGAAGCCTACGCGTGCTTTTATGAACTGAAATTACGAAAGTACAACGGAAGATCGGAGTTTCGTGATGGCCCGATCACCGACAAACGGACTTCATCCACAGTTATGAGCGTCTCCCGCCGAACCGCGGACACACTTCACGCCGAGAAACAAGTTCTAACGTGAGCCGATCACGCAATAAGGACTTGATGTGGCCCTCAGTGCAGCGCGACTAGAACGGAGAGACGCAAAACGTAGCTCGACAACAGGCCAGTTTCTGAACCGATGAACTAACGGAAGCGCATTGATTCTCTACGACGGGTGCAATTCGGTCAAGCGGTTTGTATGGTATTGGGACACGGATAGTAAATATTCATGGCTTGTTCAAATTACCAATATCACCAACGTTTATGGATGCTGGCTCTTTCCGGCGGCAGCTATCAGATAAAAGTCGAGGTGCTGCAATCGGAAGCCGCCAAACTGGATGACCTTGCGCCCAGGCACACAATATTCAAGTTCAGCTTTGGTACCGCTGGCGGCGACGACGATGTGATCGCCGGCAGGAATTTCGTTGCGCTCGAAGCTGGCGACCGGGTGATTGCGGTAGAAGGCCAGGCCATATTCAACGGCTGGGGGGACGTCGTAGACCGCGATCTCTGGAATGCGGCCGATTTCGGTTTGCTGAAGTGATGCCTGCACCAAGCGCTCCGATAGCAGGATGTTGATCAGGGGCGCCGTGCCGCGCAGAGTGAGCGAGAACGCGATGATCACTGGAACCAGGGTAGCGAAGCGAAGCACGCGATAACCCTGGTTTTGTAGCGTGAACCACAGCATGACAATGGTCGCGATCGCCAGCGCCGCAGCCACCATGATCACGTTCCGCGGCAGTCCGAGTTTCAGCAGCTTGAACGGAACGATAAAGGATGCCGCCAGCATCGCCGCCGAAAGCAGGGCGTGAATCAGGACCACCAACATGGCCGGCTTCACCCCATCTTGTTCGCGGCGGAAAATGAAATCGGCAAGCAGGATGGTGCCCGCGGGAATTGCAGGCAAAATGTATCCCGGTAACTTGGATTGCGACAGCGAGAAGAAGACGATAGGCAGCAGGAACCACAGCGCCAGATAGGTGCGCAGGTCTTCCTGTCCGGCTGGCTGCTGCACTGAGAAACGCCAGTCGCGTATCGCGTCGACAACGGCGGACACAACGAAGACGGTCCACGGCACCAGAGCGAGCAGTGCTACGGGTAAGTAAAACCAGAATGGTTCGGGATGGTGATACAGGTTGCTGGCGAAGCGTTCCAGGTTGTGTTGCAGAAAGAAGACGCGGAAGAACTGAGGGTTCGCGCGCTGTACTGCGATGAACCACGGCGCGGTAATGGCGAGGTAGAGCGCGATCCCGATCGGCCACAACGTGCGCCGCAGCAGGCGCCCGTCGCGGCGCAGAGCAGCGAACGCAATGATGATGACTCCCGCAAGAAAAACAGCGACGGGTCCCTTAGCTAATGTCGCCAGCGCGCTGAAGAAATAAAACCCCAGCAGCCAGTTGCGACGCCCGCTGGTATACCAGCCATACCAGCAGAGCATGGCGGCGGTGAACATTGCTGTCAGCGGCATGTCAGTGGAAGCGCTGCGTCCGAAGCCGATGATGATGGCGGCGGATGCGGTGATGAGCGCCGCATCCAGCTGCATGCCGCGCCGGAAATGTCGCGACCAGACATAGATGAAGATGATCAGCAGCATGGAGAGAACTGCCGACGGCAGCCGCGCCGCCACATCGCTGACTTCGCCCGCGCCTTTGTAGGCGATCATCGCGCACCAGTAATACAACGGCGGCTTCTCCAGCCAGGGATGTCCGTAGAGCACAGGCGTGACCCAGTCGTGACGCGCCAGCATTTCGCGCGCAACCTGGGCATAGCGCGGCTCATCTACGCCGACCAACCCAACAAGTTGTAGCCCCAGAATGAAGAGAAACCCGCAGAAGGCGAAGAGAGCCAGGGCATCAGTGGAGCGGCGGGCGCGGTCACTGGGGTTGGGAGTGGGAGTAGGAGTGAGTCTCAAGATTTGTTATCCGGGAGACGACTTTCAGGTTCTATTGTGCAGGAGTCAGGCGAAAATCGCTGCTATTAAGCTGTATGTTTCTGGTCTTGACGAAGTCTGTTGTCACGACCACTGTGCCCTCAATTTGAAATCTCAAGTCTTCGAACTCCTCCTTCTCAATAAGGAACTTTGTCTTCTTGAGTTCTTCAGGAGAGAGCGCCGCCGCTCCGACCATTAGACTCCCCGTCACTTTCGTATGCCACGAAGGGTCGTTGTCAATATCTACTGTCCATCCTAATGGCAAATCGGAGATTGTGCGAAATGCCCCTGCTGTAATGCGGATCTCGAACGACACGATTCGTTCGCCAGCCGCTAACTTTATTGTCTGTACTGACAGAGTGGAGCGCTGGGGACCAGCAGCAACAGTGTTGATCGAAAGCACGGAGAGTATTAGGCACAGCGAGAGAAGTAAACAGGCGCTAACTTTCAGATTCATAACCTGCTATTGCACGGTGGCATCATAGCCGCGCAGGCGAAGTTGCGCCACCAGACGCTCGATGGTGAGCGAGAGCGGGCCATCGACCCCGCAACCGCTGGCGCATTCGTGGCCGCCTCCGCCAAAGGCAGCGGCCACGGCTGCGACGTTGACCGAGCCCTTGCTGCGCAGGCTTACGCGGAAGCGGCCATCGGGCTCCTCGCGGAAGAACAGCGCCACTTCAATACCTTGAATAGCGAGAGCATAGTTGACCAGCCCTTCGCAATCTTCGTCGCTGGCTTCGCAGCGTTCCATGGTGGCGCGATCAACGTGCATCCAGGCCAGGGTGCCGTCGCGGTGCAGGCTGGTGAGGGCCGCACCCAGCAGGCGCATCTTCGATATCTGAGTAGAGAAGTAAACATTGTGCGCGATGCGCACCGGATCGGCGCCGCAGCGCACCAACTCCTGTGCCAAAGAAAATGTCCGTTCGCTGGTGCCGTGGAAGCAGAAAGAGCCAGTGTCGGTGAGCACCGCGGTATACAGGCAGGTAGCGACCTCGGGCGAGATCTTGACGCCAGCCTCGCGCGCCAGGCGGAAGATCATCTCCGCCGTCGCGCAGGCATCCGGATCGATCCAGTTCACGTCGGCAAAGGGACGCGCGGTAGCGTGATGGTCGATATTGATGAGGTAGTGCTGCTCCAGGCCGGTAAGCTTGGTGCGCTGCACGCTATCGCATTCCAGGATAATGACCGCCTCGGCTTCGGGAGCCTGCTCGGTGTCTAACAGGACAGTGTCGCTGAAGGGAAGGGGGCTGTAGATGCCGGGCACACCGTCGCTCAGTACGACGCTGGCCTGCTTGCCCATGCTGCGCAGAATCTGGGCGCAGGCCAACGTCGATCCCACCGCATCGCCATCCGGACGGGCATGGGAGGTGAGAAGGAACTTCTGGCGGCGACCGATTTCGTGGAGGACTTCGTTCAACATGGGCCCAACCAGGGCTTTTCGCCGTTAGCCCTTAGCTCTTAGCAAAGACATCGTAACCCCGACTTTTGCTAAAAGCTAAAGGTTGAGAGCTAAGAGCCTTTTCTCCTTTTCTCAATTCGCTGCAACAGCTGTTCGATGCGTCCGCCGTACAGCTCAGAACGGTCCAGCTCAAAGAATATCTCCGGAGCCTGCCGCAGTCCCAAACGCCGAGTCAGCTCGTGCCGGATGTAGGCGCGGGCGGCATTCAATCCCTCGATGCTTTGCCGGGCTTCCTCATCGCTGCCGGCGGCGACGATGAAGGCGCGCGCGGTCTTGCCGCCCGGGCCCAAATGCAACTCGCTCAGGCTCACCAGTCCAATACGCGGATCGCCCAGTTCGCCCTCGACCAGAGCGACGATCTCTTCCCGCAACGCCTCTTCTATGCGTTCGCGATGATATTTTTGTCCCCGGTTTTCCATAGCTGTTAGCTCTTAGCCGTTAGCTTTTAGCTGGTAGATTGCTCTTCCACCTCTAAGCTTCGCTGCCAACGAATCCCGTTACGTCACCATGAGCTGCTGACACTCGGCTTGCTAAGGGCCAAAAGCTAAAAGCTAAGAGCCAGAAGCAAAAGCCGAACGCTAGAGCATACGCCTGTCGCTCAAGCTTGGGGTGATAACTATCACGATTCCCCAGCTAAATGATCGCCGAATTCCGTTTCCGAGAGGAAGTCCAGAAAGGAATCCGTGACTTCGCCGCCGCTGTTGTTGGCTACCCGCATGGCGTGGCGCTCGACGTTGTGCATCAGGCCCTCGAGATACTCGCGTGAGCTGGAGATGCTGACCACGCCGAGGGTCGCGCGCTGCCAGGCGTCGCTCGGGTCGAGCTCGGCAACGGCAACGTTGAAATGGTTGCGCAGCCCGTCCTTCACGCTGCGCACCACTTGCCGTTTGTCCTTGAGCGAATGCGCGCCTTCGATGCGAATCTCGAGCATGAGATACGCGATCATGGTTGGTCCCTTCGGCAAGCTCAGGGCAGGCCTGTTGCAAACGTCCCGGATACCGGCTCCTCTTTGCGGAGGATTCAGTTCCGGGACGCGATGTTCTTTGTGCCGCCGCTCCGCGGCTTCAAAAGCAGATCCCTCGTCGGGCTAAAGTCCTCCTCGGGATGACAAAATAGAAGGCTGTCATCGGCACGACTAAAGTCGTGCCCTGTTACAAACCACGAATGGCTCTGGGTTACTTGCTTAGCCCGTGCCGTCGCTCCCGCGGCTCCGCTGTTTTTCTCGTATGCATCGCGGGCTTACGCCCGCGGCTAACACAAATACCGTCGCTTGCGCGGCTCAAAATCCGTTCACTGACAACTGACAACTGACAACTGGCAACCGTTCTTAGACGAACGCTTCGGCAGCGACGCGTTCGATCACGAACACCTCGATCACGTCTCCGACCTTAATATCGCCGTAGTTCGCGATCGAGATGCCGCACTCCATGCCGTTGCGGACTTCGCTGACGTCTTCCTTGAAGCGCCGCACCGAGCCGATCTTGCCCTTGAAGACAACGATGTTGTCGCGCAGCAAGCGGACTTCGGCGTCGCGCTTGACCACGCCGTCGGTGACCAGGCAGCCGGCAATGACGCCAACCTTGGGAACGCGGAAGGTGTCGCGCACTTCGGCGCGGCCCAGGTAAGTCTCCTTGACGATCGGCTCAAGCAGGCCGGTCATGGCGCGCTTGATCTCGTCCTGGAGCTCGTAAATGATAGAGTGCAGGCGGATATCGACTTTCTCCTGCTCGGCCAACTCCTGCGCTTTGCGCTCCGGCCGCACGTTGAAGCCGATGATGACGGCATTCGACGCCGAAGCCAGCAACACATCGCTTTCGGTGATGGCGCCCACGCTGGCGCGCATGATGTTGATCTTCACGCGCTCGTTCGACAGCTTGCCGAGCACATCGCTGAGCACTTCGATGGAGCCGCCAACGTCGCCCTTAAGGATGACGAACAGTTCCTTCTGGCCGGCGGTCTTCAACTGCTCGGCCAGGCCTTCCAGCGAGACACGCGAACTCTTGGCCAGCGTGGCTTCGCGGGCCTTGGCCTCGCGATATTCGGAGATGCCGCGCGCCTTCTCGCGATCGGCCACGGCGACCAGTTGATCGCCGGCTTGCGGCAATCCTTCCAGGCCGAGAATTTCGACCGGAGTAGCCGGGCCGGCAGATTCCAGCGCGACGCCGCGATCGTTGAACATGGCGCGGACCTTACCGAAGACGTTGCCCACGACAAAGTTGTCGCTGTTGTGCAGCGTGCCGTTCTGTACCAGCACGGTTGCCACTGGGCCGCGGCCGCGGTCGAGTTTGGCCTCCAGCACGGTGCCGCTGGCCAACCGATCGGGCGAGGCCTTCAGGTCTTGCAGATCGGCGACCAGGCAAATCATTTCCATCAGCAGATTGAGATTGGTCTTCTGCTTGGCGGAGACGTCTACGAAGACGGTGCTGCCGCCCCAATCTTCCGGCATCAAGCCGCGATCGGCGAGTTGCTTTTTGACGCGTTCGGGCAAGGCGTCAGGCTTGTCGATTTTGTTGACGGCGACAATGATCGGCACGGCGGCCGCTTTGGCGTGATCAATGGCTTCCAGCGTCTGCGGCATAACGCCGTCGTCGGCGGCGACCACCAGTACCACGATGTCCGTCACCTTCGATCCGCGAGCACGCATGCGGGTGAAGGCTTCGTGACCCGGGGTGTCAAGGAAAACGATCTGCCGCCCGAAGGCAGGTGAGTTGGGATCGGTGATGGCAACTTTGTATGCGCCGATGTGCTGAGTGATACCGCCGGCTTCGCCGCCGGCGACATTGGTGGAGCGAATGGCGTCGAGCAGGCTGGTTTTGCCGTGATCGACGTGGCCCATGATGGTGACCACCGGCGGACGGGTTACAGCTTGCGCTCCACCGTCTTCGCCTGCCTTTTCGGCTGGTCCTTCATCCTTCGCTAGTTGCTCTTCGAAGGTGATTACCGAAGTTTCCGCGCCGAAGTGACGCGCCATGTCGGTGGCGAGATCGGAATCGAGCGTCTGGTTGACGGTGGCGAATACGCCGCGCGCCAACAAACGAGCAATGAGGTCCTTGGCGCGAATGCCCAGCTTCTCAGCCAGGTCTTTCACGCTGACGCCTTCAGGAATGGTGATGGCGCGCGTGATGGGCAGCGGTTCAGTAGAAAGCGAGAGCCGGGGCGGCGGAACGAAGCCCTTCATCGGGCCTTCCTTCACACCACGCGGAACATAGCGTTGCCCGGGACGTGCCGGACGTCCCATGGGACGTCCCGTGGGCGGAGGCGGAGCTCCAACACCGGGACCGCCGGCAAATCCCGGACGAGCTCCCGGCGGCCCAGAACGCGTAGGATGCGGACCGCGACGCTCACCGGGCCGCATGGGCGGCCGAGTGCCCGGAGCACCAGTCGGTGGCATTCCGGGACGCGGGCGCTGGAAGATGGGCTTGCCACGCTCGGGCATGACGGGGCGCGGCGGCGTGGTTGTTGCCGCACGTACCGGTGCCAGATAAACCGGACGCGGTCCGGTCTGCGGCACAATCAGCCGCCGGGCGGCTGCGGGGGGCTGTATCGGTTGCCCTGGACGAGCGGGAGCTCCGGGCTGCGGAGGGCGCAAGCCAGGTTGTGCTGCTGGAGCAGCGGGACGCGCTTGACCGGCCGCGGCGCCGGAAGGCGAGTCAATCTCAGTCCCAATTTCTGGGACGAGAGTTTCGGGTACAACGGCAGTCTCGGGTTCGTCCAGGACTGCTACCTGATCTTGAATGGTGGCCTCGATTGGCTTTGCAGCTTCGGAAACGGCAGATGCATCGATCGGCGGCGCGGCCGGAGGCGCTGGCGGCTTAGGCCGCACAATTACTGCGGCCGGCGGACGGGCCACCGACTGCGGCGTGATGAAACGCGGCGCCGGCTTTGCCTCCACCGGCGTTGCCGGAAGGGTGCTGGCAGTTGCGGTAAGTGGAGATGCGGGCTTGGGCGGAACAGCCGACGGCGGAGCCACAGGGGACCGCGTGGGGACGGCATGGCTGGGAGGCGCGGCTTGACGCGCCGGCGCGGCCGGTTGGGCGGCCCGTTGCGTGATGGCCTTCAGGACATCGCCGGGCTTGGAGATGTGCGAAAGATCGATCTTCGGCTTGAACTCGTCCGGCGCCGGCGCAACGCGCGCGCTGCGGCCCGCGCTGGGCTCATGCTCTTGATAATACTTTTTGACGCGCTCAGCCTGGTCCACTTCAATGGAACTGGAGTGCGTCTTCTTCTCGGTTACACCGACCTTGAGAAGAACATCGAGGATTTCCTTGCTCTTGACCTCGAGCTCTCTGGCCAGATCGTTGATTCGAATCTTGTGTTGCATTCCGCCCCGTTTCCTCCGTTATGTCCTCGTCCGCTTAAGCCTGCATAGCATCCTCACGGTTCAGTGGCCAGTGGCCGGTTGCCAGTGGCCAGTCAGAATTTAGTTCAGCCTCTGAAATACGAAATCTCTACCTGGTGATATCAAAGCACGTCTGAACGCGTGCGCCATCCGATCTTCAACTGGCCACTGTGGACACCGACCACTGGCCACTGCATCTAGCGCTTCTCTCCCGGCTCTTCTTCGTCGGGAACATTCTCGTTCGGCGTTTCAGGGCGCTCGTGGATAATCCTCTCACCCTCGTCGGCGAGAGGAGCGTTCTCCACGCCATCGACAACCTCGGCCTCGAACGCCTGACCTTCGTCCGCGAGCTCCTCGACGCTTTCGGGAGAAGCTTCCGGCTCGTCGGAAAGACCCTCTTCGTCGCCCGACTGGCCGCCTTCGTCGCCCGGTTCGACATCGGATTCGTCCGCCGCTTCGCCAGCGACAGCGTCGTCTTCCGCGGCTTCCTCTTGCTCTAACTCGCGTGCCTCTTCCTCGGCGGGAACATCCTGGCCAATCGCTTCGCCGCCTTCCTCGTCGTCCTGGGCGAGAGCAACGCCCTCGGCCGGCACCTCGCCCTCGGCTAAGACTCCACCCTCGGCTAGCGCTTCGCCTTCGGCCAAAACCTCGCCTTCGGCTGGCACGGCTTCGGCGGCGTCGAGGCTGGCAAAGTAATTATTGACGGCGATACTGATTTTTTCCACGGTCTTGGGGCCGATGCCGGGCACCTCTTCCAACTGCTCGGGTGTCATGTCGGCGACCATCTCCACGGTCGTGATGCCGGCCGCGACCAACTTCTCGATGATGCCGGGTTCCAGATCGGGCACCGACTCCAGCGGCGTGGCCTGCGGCGTCATCATGCCGCGCATCTGTTCTTCCACTTCCTGCCGCTTTTCTTCTTCGCTCTTGATATCGATCTTCCAGCCCAAGAGCTTGGCGGCAAGGCGAACGTTCTGCCCTTTCTTGCCGATTGCCAATGACAACTGGCTGTCATCGACGATCACTTCCAGGTGCTTTTCGTGACCTTCGAGAACGGTGACGCGACTGACCTTAGCAGGCTGCAACGCCTTCTCGGCGAAGGTCACCGGGTCTTCGTGGTATTCGATAATGTCGATCTTCTCGCCGCGCAGTTCGCGAATGATGGATTGCACGCGCATGCCCTTCATGCCGACGCAGGCACCCACGGGATCGACGTCCTTGTCCTTCGACATGACCGCGATCTTGGTCCGCTCGCCGGCCTCGCGCGCGATGGCGCGGATGACGACGGTGTTGTCGTAGATTTCTGGCACTTCGGTCTGGAAGAGATGCGAGACCAACTCCGGGGCGGCGCGAGAAACCACCACCTGCGGGCCTTTGGAAGCTTTTTCCACGCGAACGATCATGACGCGGGCACGCTCGCCGGGAGCAAACGACTCCAGGCGCGACTGCTCCTTACGGGGCATGCGGCCCTCGGCCTTGCCCAGATCGACAATGACGTCCTGGCCTTCAGTGCGCTTGACGGTGGCGTTGATGATCTCGTTGACGCGGCCAATGTACTCGTTGTAAATGGTGTCGCGCTCGGCCTCGCGTACCTTCTGGAAGATGACCTGCTTGGCCAGCTGCGCCGCAATGCGTCCCAGGACATCGGTGGCCTTGTAGGTACGCAGCTCGCCGCCGACCTCGGCAGCCGGGTCGATACGCTTGGCATCGTCCAGGGTGATTTGCGCGACCGGGTCTTCGACCTGGTCGGGGCCCTCCACAATCGACCGCACCGCAAAGGCGCGGATCTGGCCGCTCTCCTTGTCGAGTTCGGCGCGGAGGTTCTCCTGCGTCTTGTAATACTTCCGGGTGGCTACGACGATCGCATCCTCGACCGCCGTCACCACGATCTGTGGATCGATGCCTTTTTCGCGGCTGAGAGCGTCGATTACGTTGTACAGTTCACTCGCCATAAATTCGCGCCACCTTACCGATTGCGCAGGCCTCAAGGCCTGTTGGTCATATGCCGTCCCTACGGGACTCGGGTTATTTGTTCCGTCCTACCCAGGACTCCGCTGCGCTCCGTCCTGGGCTAGATTATTTCGCGCCTTACGGCGCTCGTTTTACGCGGCTAGATCCCCAAACGCGTTCGCTTAAGCTGTGCCGTCCCTACGGGACTCCAGCATTTCTTGTGCGCCTCTACCCCAGCGCTTCCGCGCTGGGCTAACTATTTTCGCCCTTCGGGCTAATTCGTTCCATCCTTCGGGCAGTTCGTTTCGCCCTTCGGGCCTAGCGTCCAGAGGCTCAGCGTCACTTAGCCCGGGTCGCGGCTAGAAGCTTGCGGCCAAAACTCCGGAACCAGGTTCGCCTTCTCGACGTTGCTCAACTCGATCTCGACTTCCGCTCCCGGTTCAACCGCTTCGTGCTTCTTCGACTTTTTCCTGCCGGTCAGCTCCAGGCTGAGGCGGCCATCCTGAAAGGCCTTCAGGCGTCCTTCAAAATGCCGGTTGCCGTTTACCGGATCGCGAGTCATCAGCTTCACCAGGTTGCCGGTGAAGCGCTGGAAGTCGTGCGCGTTCGACAGTTTGCGATCCAGGCCGGGGGACGAAACTTCCAACAGGTACGAGGCTCCCGGCACTGCGTCCTCAACGTCGAAAATGACGCTGGCTTCACGGCTGAAGGTCGCGCAATCCTCGTGGGTCACGCCGCCCGGCTTATCGATGAACACGCGCAACATGCGGGCCTTGCCCCCACCGGACAGCTCCAGATCAACCAACTCCAAGCCGCTGGACTGTGCCACACGCTCGGCAATCTCGCGAATTTTGTCCAACCCGGCTGCCATTGCGTTCTGTAACGGTTCTTTTCACCCCAGGAAACCCAAGAACTGGCGTTTTCCGCAGGCCCCGGGCTTCCCGACCCTAAGCGAAGAGCGCCCGTCAGGCTCTCGCTACCACCTGGACTCGCCGTGTAACAGCGGATTACGGGGTGGAAATAAAAAGTGGGCGATCGCCCACCGGTGTGCTTCGCCGAATCTGCACCGGTCCGCTGCCGCCGGGAGCCGATGACAGGAACCTCAAACCACAGTACAAGCCTAGAATATACGCCTACGCGAGGGGAAACTCAAGAGAGAGGTGGCCTGCGCAAAGCGACGTCGACGTCCTCCGGACCTGAAACTGGCAGCAGCGCCATCTCATCCAAAACAGTCTATGCGCAAACTTCTTTGTGTCACCGCTCACCCGGACGATGAAGCCGGGGCATTCGGTGGAACGCTGCTGCTCTATCACGAGCGCGGGGTCGAGACCTCCGTCGTCTGCATGACGGCCGGAACGGCGGCGCGCAACCGCGGCTCTGCCCGCACGGATGAAGAACTCGCCAACCTGCGGCGCGCGGAATTCGCGGCCTCATGCAAGATGCTCGGCATCACGCGCGGCGGAGTGCTCGACTATCCTGACGGCAAGCTAGACCGCGTTGATCTCTACCAGGCCGTAGGCGACCTTGTTCTTCGCGTTCGGCAGATTCGTCCGCAGGTAATGCTCACCTTCGGGCCCGATGGCGGGCTCACCGGACACCTCGATCACGCGATGGCAGGAACTTTCGCGACCATCGCCTTCGAGTGGGCTGGGCGTCCCGATCGTTATCCCGAACAGCTTCAGCAAGGGGTCGCGCCGCATCGCACGCAGAAGCTCTATTACCATACAGCGGACTTTCTTCTACCGGATCGACAGCCCATTTCGCCTCCGACGGTCACCACGCGCGTCGAGATCGGCAAAGAACGTTTCGAGAAGAAGCACATGGCCTTCCAACAACACACTACGCAGAAGCCATTGTTTGAGAAGGTGAGAAAGAGTTTCAGCCAGCGGCTGGAAGGCACAGTCGAGATGTTTCACCTGGCCGCGACCCGCGAGCCCCGCGAGGCGAAGCTGGAAACCGATTTGTTTGAAGATGTGACCGAGGAGTAGAAGCCACGCACAAGAGGGGGGGCGATTTCTAGTGTCCAGCTTCGGGGTGAGGATCGAGCGCGTCGGCGATGCGATCGAGCGCGGCTTGAATACGATCCAGATCGCTCTGCAAGCTGTCATTCAATTCCAGCAGCCGGTCGGGCGCTTGCTGAAAGCGCCTGGAGATAGCGCGCAGCGCACTTCGTCCTCGCTCGCTGAGCAAGAACACGCTTACTCCGCCGACCCCCAAAACCGTTAACGGTACATACCAGCGGCGCATCGGAACTTCCTCGATCCGACGCCAACTCTTCCACGCGGCGCCTGGCGACAACATATCGTCCTCCACTACTGCCCACAATCATTAAGATTATGGGGGAAGCAGGAAAGTACACACTACTTGCAGTCCTCATCTCCCAACTGCCGAGCGCTCAGCTCCCTTCCAGCGCTTCGACGATGGCGTCATGCACCTGCGGGCGAACTTGGCGAATCAGCTGCGACGCCCGATCGGGCCAGGTGCGATTGGTCAGCAGCGTGACCGATAGCTTACGGCCAGGGTCGATCCACAGCGAAGTTCCGGTGAAGCCAAGATGACCGAACGACACCAGCGAGAACAATCTGCCCGACGAAGAATGCGGCTGCGACGGCGTGTCCCAACCCAGCCCGCGAGTAGTCCCGGGTGGCGACGGCTCGCGACGGGTGAACACCTTCACCGTGCTCTTGCTGATCAGCGGCGGGCCGCCGCCAAGCAGGCATTCGGCAAAGCGGGCAACGTCGGTTGCGGGCGCGAAGAGGCCGGCATGACCGGCAACACCGCCCATGACGTAAGCGTTCTCGTCGTTCACTTCGCCCTGGATCACCCGTTGGCGAAACTTGCGATCGTCCTCGGTGGGCGGGATCCCGGTTTTCCACTGAGACGGCGGTTGGAAGCGCGTCTGCCTCATGCCCAGCGGCGCAAAGATTTCTTGCGCAGCGAACAAGTCGAGCGCCAGCCCAGCTTTTCTGGCCAGCAGTTCGCCCAAAATGATGAACCCAATGTCGCTGTAGCTGGCGCGTGTGCCCGGCGCTGCGGTTAGACGGGTGGTGAGCGCGGCATTGATCAGCTCCTGGCGATTCGCGGCAAATTCGAACAGCTTCTCGTACGCCGGCAATCCGCTGGAATGCGCCAGCAGCATGCGCATGGTTACCGCCTCGCGTTTGGCCTGCTGATGTTTGGGCGCGAGCGCTACGAATTCAGGCATGCTCTGCGCCACTGGCTCGTCCAGCAATAACTCGCCGCGTTCGTAAAGCAGCATCGCAACCGCGGCTGTCGCAACCACTTTGGTTAACGATGCGAGATCGAATATGGTATCGGGCTGAACCGCTGGCGAACTCTCGTCATAGGTAAAGCGCCCAAATCCCTGCGCGGCAACCAATGCTCCGTGATAACTGATGGCCAGCGCCGCGCCGGGAAAAGCACGCTCAGCGATGGCCTGGCGGATGATGGCGAAGGCCCGCGCGAATTGCCGCTCCTGCCCTTCGAAGGCGGGACGAGGCGAGACGAATTCTGGCGGCGGCGAATTCACAGGTCCTCTTGCGTGCAGCGATATCGGAACGCAACCTATAATAGCTTTACCGCACAAGTGCGGGTCACAATCCATCAATGGAAAGATTCTCTTGAGCCTGCGTCTGCGCCGGCCAGCCAATGTGCTGGTGTATGTTTGCCTCATCCTTCTCGTCAGCGCGCTTAGCACAGCGCAACAGTCACCACCGTCTGGGACCGCGAAAAGTCCAACGGCTGCGACTTCAGTCACCACGACCCCCGGCAGTTCCAGTTCTGTGCGACCGTCCGCGAATGTCGCCGTATCGAATGCTGCCGCCTTTGCTCCGCTCGACGCCGTGCTGAAAGACGCGGTAAAGAATGGCAACGCTCCGGGCGCGGTTTTGGTGGTCGGGCATAACGGCGCCATCGTTTATCAGAAGGCTTACGGCAATCGCACGGCTGGGCAGAACCCGGAGCCGATGACCACGGACACTGTCTTCGATCTGGCGTCGCTGACCAAAGTAATCGCCACGACAACCTGCGTCATGCGCCTGGAGCAACTGGGCCAGATCAAGCTCAACGATCCGGTGGCGAAGTACATTCCAGACTTCGGGCAAAACGGCAAGCAGGATGTCACCATCCGGATGTTGTTGACGCACTACTCGGGCCTGCCCGCTGACATCGACTTGAAGGAGGCCTGGAATGGTGCGGACGAAGGCTACAGCCGCGCCAACGCCGCGAAGCTCATCAACGCTCCGGGCTCGACCTTTCTGTACAGCGACGTCGGCTTTGTAGTCCTCGGCGAGCTGGTGCAAAGAGTCGGCGGCATGCCTCTGGACCAGTACGCGCAAGCGTATGTCTTCGGTCCCCTGGGCATGACCTCGACACGCTTCAATCCCCCAACGTCGTGGGGGCCGCGCATCGCGCCTACGCAGCGGGACGAGCACACTGGCCAGATGGTGCGGGGTACGGTCCACGATCCCACCGCGCATCAGATGGGCGGAGTCGCGGGTGATGCCGGTGTTTTCTCCACCGCCGAGGACGTAGCGAAATTCGCCCAAGCCTTGCTCAATGGCGGTGCGCCCATTCTGTCGTCGCTCATCGTGGAGAAGATGACCACGCCGCAGCAGCCGTCGAACATGCCCAACGTCCGCGGCCTGGGATGGGACATCGATTCGCCCTTCTCGTCCACGCGCGGCGAACTGCTGCCGGTTGGCTCCTTCGGCCATACCGGATTCACCGGCACTTCGCTGTGGATTGACCCCACCACCAACACCTACCTCATTCTGCTAACCAACTCAACATTGCTGAAGGATGGCAACGTGATCGGGTTGCGCACTGAGATTGCGACAGCGGTTGCCGCGGCCCTGCAACTAAGCCCAAGCGAAGCGCAGAAGACGCGGCTGGCGCGCATCACCGGCTACAACGAAACCCAAATGGCCGAGCGGCGAATCGTTGTCCGCAATGGCAAAGTGCTCACTGGCATTGACGCGCTCGAGGAGCGCCAATTCGAGCCGCTCAAAGTTCCTAGCGTCCCGTCTCCGCACATTGGACTGGTCACCAACCAGACCGGCGTTGACAGCCGCGGCAAGCGCACCATCGACGTGCTGACGCGCGCGCCCGGCATGCAGCTGACGGCAATCTTCACTCCCGAGTACGGACTGCAAGACATCTCCGAGGCGAGTGGCGACGCAAACGCTAAGGACGCTGCAACCGGCGTGCCCATCTACAGCGTCTTCGGCGATACCGACGCCAAACGCCGCCCATCGTTGGATGTCATCCGCAAGCTCGATGTGCTGGTCGTTGATCTGCAGGACATTGGCGCTCGATTCTCCAGCTACGAGAGCACGCTGGGATATTTTCTGGAGGCCGCGGCCAAGGCCAAGAAGCCTATTGTCGTGCTCGACCGTCCCAACCCCATCACCGGAGCCTACGTGCAAGGTCCGCTATCGGATGCCGGGCAGGAGAGCTTCGTCAGCTACTATCCGCTTCCGGTGCGTCATGGCATGACCATCGGCGAACTGGCGAAGCTGTTCAACGAGGAGAAGCATATCGACGCCGACCTCACCGTGGTACCAATGCGCGGCTGGCTGCGCGGCGACTGGTTCGACTCCACTGGAATCACGTGGGTGAACCCAACACCGAATATTCACAGCCTTGACCAGGCAACGCTGTATCCGGCAGTGGCGCTCATCGAAGGCACGAGCGTTTCGGTCGGTCGCGGCACCGACATGCCTTTCCAACTGGTGGGCTCGCCCTACTTCACCGCCAAAGAGCTTTCGAGCTATCTCAATGCCCGCAACATTCCCGGAGTGCGCTTCGTGCCCGTCTCGTTCACTCCGACATCCGGACCGTTCGTTCGCCGCGAGTGCTACGGGGTGAACATCATCGTGACCAATCGCGAGGAACTGGACGCTCCAGAGTTGGGATTAGAGCTGGCTGCCGCGCTCCACAAACTTTCTCCTTTGGGATACGACCTGAGCCACATGAATCAGTTGCTGGTGAACAAAGCGGTCTTCGCCGCCTTACAGGCAGGACAAGACCCGAACCGCATTGCCGCGGATTGGCGAGAGCAGCTCAACCAGTTTATGGATCTGCGGGTGAAGTACCTGCTGTACTGAGCCGCCAGAGTCGCGGATAAGATGCGCTTGCTACCCCCTCCCCGATAGTGCATCATATTGATTCAAAAAGATTTTGCAATAAGATATTGAATAATAAGGGCTTAGCTCATCGTTAGGTCTTTTGTTACGCCTCTGGTTACAGGAATTTGCTCTAGGATCTCAACTCTCGTTTATTGTGGGCGAGGCATCTGCTCACCGCGTCGAGGTCAGTTCCGGCTGGGGAGCCGTTACTTGGCGCTGCTTCAGCACTCGCGTCGAGAGTAGGTAGACCACCAGCTGAAGCACGGCCGCTCCGAAGGTATCCAGCATCACATCCTGCCAGCGCCCGGTACGCGAAGGAATAAATGTCTGGTGGATCTCGTCGAACGACGCGGTGACGATGGTCGTTAACATGCCGATCAGTACCCACTCGGCTCGCCACAAGTCGCTGAGATAGATTCCCCACGGGCGTTGCAGCAACGGACGCAACCGGTCGCGATTGGTGTTGCGCAGCGCGAGAAAGACAAGCACGCTGAGGATCCCGTAGCCCAGGAAGTGTCCGCTCTTGCGCAGGACTTCGTCGAGCTGCTGCACAAATGACGGCTCCACATGCGGAACAACGACGGCAATCACCTTGTACAAGACGACCGTTGTATTGGCTGCCGAGGCCGTGTCGGTGGATTCCATCCGGATAACACCCAGCCATACGACGACCAGCCACCAGTTGCGCACCAGAGATTGAAGTGAGGGCTTCAGCAAGAGTTAAATTTATCCTGTGTCGGTTTGCATCCGCGATTTGTGTTAGGGCACGACCTTCCAGTCGTGCCGTTCGACGCGAAAGAAACCGGGCTTTAGCCCCTGAAAAACAACGTTCCCGCGGGGGCTAAAGCCCGAGTCAATGGTGCTATTGTTCGGCACGACTGGAAGTCGTGCCCTGACACGAAGCGCCGGAAAAGTGAGTCGCACTCTGACACGGACTATTCAACCCGATAGTTGGGCGCCTCGCGCGTAATCATCACGTCATGCACGTGGCTTTCGCGAAGACCTGCGCCGCTGATGCGCACGAAGCGCGCCTTCTGTTGCAGCTCCGCGATAGTGCCGCAGCCCACATAGCCCATGCCGCTCTTTACACCGCCCACCAGTTGATACACGATCATGCCGACGGTGCCGCGATACGGCACGCGTCCCTCAATGCCTTCAGGCACCAGCTTGGCCAGCCGATTGCCGTCGCCGCCGTCTTCCGAGATCACCGGCACTGAGGAGTCCGAGTCGGTGTTTTGGAAGTAGCGCTCGCTGGAGCCTTGCGCCATCGCCGCCAGCGATCCCATGCCGCGGTAGGCCTTGAACGAGCGGCCCTGGTACAGAATCGTTTCGCCGGGACTCTCTTCCGTTCCCGCCAGCAGCGAGCCGATCATCACACAGTGCGCGCCCGCGGCAATCGCCTTGGTAATGTCGCCGGAGTACTTGATGCCGCCATCGGCGATGACTGAAACGTCACTGTCGCGAGTGGCACGGGCCGCCTCGGCGATCGCCGTGATCTGCGGCACGCCTGCGCCGGTCACCACGCGCGTCGTGCAGATAGAGCCTGGCCCAATGCCGACTTTGATGCCATCAGCTCCGGCGCGCGCCAATTCGCAGGCGCCATCGAAGGTGCCAATATTGCCGGCAAGCAGATCAACCTGGGGCAGCGTCGCTTTGATCTTCCGGATGGCCTCGATCACGCGGGTCGAGTGTCCATGTGCGCTGTCGATGGTCAGCAGATCGACTTTGCTGCGGACCAACTCCTGTGCCCGCTCCAGAAAATCGCCGGTGGCGCCGACAGCCGCGCCCACCCGCAGTCGCCCTTGCTCGTCCTTGGCGGCCGTGGGATACTTCAGTCGCTTCTGAATGTCCTTCACCGTAATCAGGCCTTTGAGGTTGTACTGATCGTCGACCACCAGCAGCTTCTCGATGCGATGCTGGTGCAGGATGGCCTCGGCTTCGGTGAGCGTGGTGCCGACCGCAACCGTGATCAGGTTCTCCTTGGTCATCACTTCGCTGATAGGGATGTCGGTGCGGGTCTCAAAGCGGAGATCACGATTGGTCAGAATGCCGACCAGCTTCTTGTTCTTGGTGACCGGCACGCCAGAAATCCGGTAATGCCGCATCACTTCCAGCGCGTCCGATATCTTCTGTTCCGGCGACACCGTGATCGGATCGACGATCATGCCGCTCTCCGAGCGCTTCACCTTGTCGACTTCACTGGCTTGCTGCTCGATGGTGAGATTGCGATGAATGATGCCGAGGCCGCCCTGCTGTGCCATGGCGATCGCCATGCGCGACTCCGTCACCGTGTCCATGGCCGCGCTGATGAGCGGAACGCGCAGCTCGATGTTGCGGGTCAGGCGGGTGGTGGTGTCCGCCAGCGCCGGCACAACGTCGGACTTGGCGGGTAGTAGCAACACGTCATCGAAGGTCAATGCCTCAGGGACAGGAAAATGGATCATGATTTCGGTTCCACGGAAGGGTAAACAATTATTGTAGAGTTGTGTTGGCGGTTAGGCAAACGCGCAGGCCAGAGGGAAACTGTGGCATTACCGCCAGACTGGCTCGCTTGCCAAAACCGCTCTCCATCCGCAATAATTGAGAGGTTGTTGCCTCCAGGTATATGAGGTCCAATGAACGCCTAAGCTGCGTTGATTGGGGTGCGGTAGCGACGTTGATCGCTGGAGCGCCCGATTCGCCAAGCCCAAACCGAGCTTGGCGGCTGGTCATCTCGCCTGAGGAAAAGTTGCCGCCAGGACTTAAGCGCTCAGCCTGAACGTGTCTGTCAAGCCCAGCGCTTGCCCGTACGGCCGCTCATTTGCAGGAAAGGAAACATTCTCTGTGTTGATGATTCGTCTCTCGCGCCGTGGCGCGCGTAAGCAGCCGTACTACCGCATCGTGGTAATTGAAAAGGATCGGGCGCGCGATGGCCGCTCGGTGGAAGTGGTGGGCACCTATAATCCGCGGACCAATCCCGCGAGCGTGGACCTGAAGCGCGAGCGCATCGACTACTGGAAGTCGAAGGGCGCGCAGTTGTCGGACCGCGTCAGGAAGCTGGTGGAGAAGGCTCCGGCGGCGGCCAGCGCGCCGGCGCCTTCGAGTGAGGCGAGCGTAGCCTAACTGCCTGATGCCCTGAGCCAAGGCGCTACGGGGTGAAGGAGAGTCCCACAATGTCGGATAGCAAGCCGGACATCGTTGCGTTGATGCAATACCTGGCCAAGGCCTGGTGGAGGCGCCGGACGAGGTCACGGTCGAGCCCTTCGAGGAGAACGGGCAGACGGTGCTGGAGTTGGATGTGGCCGAGGAAGACGTGGGGCGCATCATCGGACGCCACGGACGGACCGCGCGCAGCCTGCGGACCATCCTGCATTCCGCCAGCCTGCGCACCCGCAAACGCTATCAGTTGGAGATTCGTGGAATAGCCGGCGAGTTCATCACGATCGCGCGCGTGCTGAGGCCGCAGGGGCGGCGCGGGGAAGTGCTGGCGGAGCTGCACACGGATTTTCCGCGAGCGATTCGCCGAGCGCGCGAGTTGTCGGGCTTGGCGCCGAACGGCAGCCGCCGCGAGTTGCAACTCGAGGAGCACTGGTTTCACAAGGGTGGCGTGGTGCTGAAGTTTGCCGGCGTGGACAGCATCAGCGATGCCGAGCGGCTCGCCGGATGCGAGTTGCAGGTTCCGCAAGAGCAGCGCAGCCAAGTTGGAAACGGGTTCGGCATACGTCAGCGAGATCGTGGGCAGCGACGTGTGGATCGATGGCCAGCAGGTTTTTGGGACGCGTGAGCGATGTGCGGTTTGGAGCCGGGGAGGCGCCGCTGCTGGTGGTGAAGTCTGCCGGTCTGTGCGGCGCAAGAGTAGGGCGCTGCGAGAAACGAAGAGTGCTGGTGCCGTTTGCGGAGGAGTTTGTGAAGAAGTTTGATCTGCCGGCAAGCGGCATCGACATGGAATTGCCGGAAGGCATGCTGGAGCTGGACGCGCCGCTGAGCGACGAAGAGAAACAGCGCCAGAAACCGGAAGCGGACGAGGCGCGAGCGGCGGGCGAAGCCAGGAAGCGGCAAGTAGACGTTTCGGTTGTTTTGTCATGCACGAGCCGACAGTAGTCGGCAGGGATCTGCTTTTCGGGTTTGCCGGTTAGCTCGTGCGAAGCACAAGTCGTTGGGTCGCTGACATGAAGTTCGAGATCATCACGATTTTTCCGGACTTTTTTCGCGGGCCGCTGGATTACGGAATCGTGCGCCGGGCGCGCGAAGCTGGGCTCATTGAAATTGGGATTCACGACCTGCGGGAGTTTACACACGACCGGCATCGCACGGTAGACGACAGGCCGTTCGGCGGCGGCGAAGGCATGGTGCTCAAGCCGGAGCCGATCTTCGAATGTCTGGAGTCGCTCGACGATTCGCCACGCGAAGAACGCGTCGGCGCGCGAGGGCGTGAATCGGTTGTGCTGCTGTCGCCGCAAGGCCAGATGTTCACGCAGGCGGTCGCGCAAGAGATGAGGCTCGCGAGCGCATCGTGTTGATCTGCGGCCGCTATGAGGGCGTTGAGAGCGCGTGAGCGAGCACCTGGCCGATCGCGAGATCTCCGTTGGTGACTTCGTGCTCAGCGGCGGCGAGCTGGCGGCCGCGATCATCGTGGATGCCGATGACGCGGTTGGTTCCGGGAGCGCTGGGCAATGCGGCGTCGTCGCAGCAGGAGTCATTTACGGCGGGCGCCGCGGATGAAGCGCGAAACTGCCGGGCGAGCCGCCAAGTTCGACGTGCGGTTCCGGCGGATTGCTGGATTATCCGCACTACACGCGGCCGGCAGAGTTTCGCGGCATGCAGGTTCCCGAGGTGCTGGTGAACGGGAACCACGAAGAGATTCGCAGGTGGCGTCGTCGTTGCGCACTGCGCAAGACGTTGCGCAACCGGCCAGATCTGTTGCGCGGAGCGCAGTTGAGCCAGGAGGATCGCAAATTGCTGGAAGAGATTGAGTTGGAACAACAGGGTTGAGATTAAGAGGAATTATTTCTTAGCCTTTAGCTACTAGCAGTCAGCGGCCGCTTATCAGGGCCTCTTGCTACAAGCTAAGAGCTAAATGTTAAAAGCTAGCTGCTAGTTGCTACGTCCCGAAAGGAACACCATGTCGAATTCGCAAATCATTGATCGCCTGCTGGCAAAGACGCGGCGCACCGATATTCCCGACTTCAAGCCCGGCGACACCGTCCGCGTCCACGTGAAAATTAAGGAGGGCGACAAGGAACGTCTCCAGGCATTCGAAGGAATCGTCATCGCCAAGAGCCGGGGCGCGCAGCCCAGCTTCACCGTGCGCAAGATGAGCTTTGGCCAGGGCGTGGAGCGCATCTTCCCCATCAACTCTAAGGTCATCGACAAGATCGATGTGCTGCGTTCGGCGCACGTCCGCCGCGCCAAGCTGTATTATCTCCGCGCTCTGCGTGGCAAGGCCGCCCGCCTGCGCGAAGTGGAAACCACCCGCACTTAAGCGAACCTGAAGCGGCAGCATTGAGCGAGAAGTGTGGAGCGCGCCGAGCGAGTCGCAGATGGAGCTCATCACTGCGGAACGGTAGGACGTTTCGCAACCGAGCTCGTTAGGGCGAAAGCGAAGTTAGTCCAGGGCGAAAGAGGCTGTTACGAAACTCCGTTCGCGGTTGCATCGGTGGAACAAGGCGCGGCAACAAGAGCGGCGGAGGCGCGAAATAATCTAGCCCAGCACGCAGCCGCGGGCGGAGTGCTGGGTAAGGTGGGGAAAATTCGCCGAGTCCCGTCGGGACGACACAGTTTTGTAACAATCTGGAAGCCCTGGGTAACCTCCGTTTGTGAATTTGAAGCCGGCTTCAGCCGGCGGCACTCTTCGTGGCTAGACCTTCGCAGCCAGCTCAAGCAATCCCAAAGCCATCACCATCCACAGGGCAAAGGCCACCGTGTTCAAGGTGACGCGGATCGCACCGTTGTCAATCAGCCAGTTATATTTCGCGTCCATGATTGGTTATCCTTTAGAAGTGGCTTCTGTCAACAATCTCAATGGGTAGTTGTTGAGGACCCTGGAGTTGTTCGCGAGTGCTCTTGCACTCGCTAGATCAACTTCTGCAGCTTTATACGAGCCAGGCGGGAAAAGGTTCCGTTAACACAATGTGAAAGCGGGACAGGATACATATTCGCAGCTCCAGACGCGGAAATCTGACGCGTCCTTCTTGAAGGGGCGCAGCTTTAGCTGCTCTCGCTGAAATGCTGCAGGATCGCTTCCGCCTGCGACCGGTTTACCACCGACGCCAACGCCGCCGCATCCGCAGCTTTCACCGCCTGCAAGCTCCCGAAGTGCTGCAACAGACGCTTCGTCGTGCGCTCTCCGATGCCGGGAATGTCCAGCAGCTCCGTCTTGCGATCGCGCATCTGGCGGCGCTTGCGGTGAAAGGTGACGGCGAACCGGTGTGCCTCATCGCGCACCAACTGCACCAGGTGCAGCACGGGCGAATGCCGGTCGAGCACCACCGGCTCATCTTCCTGCCCTTGTATGTAAATGATCTCTTCGCGCTTGGCGATGGATGCCAGCGCCTGATTCACAATCCCCAGTTCTTCTAGCGCTTGCGCTGCCGCATGCAATTGCCCGATGCCGCCGTCGATCAGCACCAGGCTTGGCATCTTCTGTTTCTCTTCCTGCACGCGTTTGTAGCGCCGGGTCACCACCTCGCGCATCGATGCAAAATCGTCCACACCCGTAACCCTCTTGATGATGAACTTGCGGTAGTCGGACTTCTTGATCCTGCCCTCTTCCCACACCACCATGGAGGCAACCGTCTCGGCGCCCTGGATGTGCGAGATGTCGAAGCACTCGATACGCTTGGGCAGTTCTGGCAGCATCAGCGCATCCTGTACTGCTTCCTGGATCGCATTGGTGGCTGGCTTCATCACCCGGAAACGCTGATCGTAGGCCTGCTTCGCGTTTTGCCCCACCAGGTCGACTAGCGATCGCTTGTCCCCACGTTGTGGGACATGGATCTGTACATGTCGCTTCTGGCCTTCAGATAGGATTTCCGCCAGGGTCGCGCGATCTTCGAAATCGACTGGTACATAAACTGTGTGCGGCACGTACTGCTGGTCCAGATACACCTGCTTCAGCAGCGCCGAGAAGAATTCTCCGGGCGCGAAACCGTCAGCGCCGATCATCTCGCTCAGATCTTCCCAGAAGAACTCGCGCTTGTCGACAATCTTGCCGCGGCGCATGTGGAACAGATTCACCGCCAACATCTCGTTTTCGTAGTGATAGCCGAAGACGTCGGCGTCATCCCCCTCCACCGCCGCAATGCGCTGTTTCTGTTCCAGTAAATCTACGGTCGAGATCAGGTCACGATACTTCGCCGCCAGTTCGTACTGCTCGCGCTCCGCCGCCGAACTCATACGCTGTTGCAAGGATCGCGTCAGGTCCGCGCCCCGGCCCTCCAGAAACAACTTCACGTCATTTACCGCCTCAGCGTAGCGCTCTGGCGTTGTGAGTCCCTCGACGCACGGTCCCAGGCATCGCCCAATGTAGTACTGCAAACAGGGCCGCGGATAATAACGGCTCAGGTCCAGCTTGCACGAGGGAATCAGGAAGTGCCGGTGGATCAGGTCAACCAAACGGTAAGCCAGGCTGGTGGGGAAATACGGGCCGAAGTAGAGGGAGCCGTCCTTGCGCAGCGCCGCGTCGGGAAAACGCGCGGATAGCGCTCGCCGATCGTCAGCTTGATGTAGGGATACGTCTTGTCGTCGCGCAGAAGGATGTTGTACCGCGGCTTCTTCTGCTTGATCAGGTTGTTCTCGAGGGCAAGCGCTTCCTTCTCGTTGTCGACTACCACGTAGTCAAGATCGACCGCCTCGCGCAGCAGGCTCCCAGTCTTGGCATTGGCCGCCGCACCCTCCAGAAAATACGACCGCACCCGCGAACGCAGGTTGTTGGCCTTGCCTACATAGATGATCTGCCCTTCGGCGTTCTTGTACAGATACACGCCCGGCGATGTCGGCAGAGTGCGAATTTTCTGGTGAAGGTCCATCAGCTCAAATTCAGTGTCATCATCCCGAGCGGCGGGGCGATTTTAGCCGCCAAAATCGATCATCCCCATATTGGCGACCCCTGTTTCCACCGCGCTGATCGCATGGTAAAAATTCTACTCTCCGCGTCAGGATTATCCGGCAGCCGCTTCCGAACCTATCTTCCAGGTCGGACGCCTTCTCCAACCGATTGAAAACGCATGCCGAACTTCAGTCAGCGTTGGCGCCCGATATGGCCCCTGATTTGCTCCTTTTATGTTAGGCCAGCGGCTCATGCCGCGGCCGACAGTCTTTCAGGAGCCGTTTCCATGAATCGATTCTCCGCCCTCGCAGTGCTGGTCGCCGGCAGCCTGTTGACTGTCGGTTGCGCTACCAAGAACTACGTTCGCAACCAGACCGCTCCGGTCATAAACGACGTTAATGAATTAGATGATCAGACGGCGAAAAATACTCGCGACATCAGGGATACTGACACTCACGCCCAGCAGGGCATCGCCCAGGTAAACAGCAAGTCCGCCGCCGCCGACCAGAAAGCGCTGGCCGCCGGACGGACTGCCGACCAGGCGAACCAGAATGCCACACTGGCTTCGCAGCGCGTGACCAGTCTCGCCGGGACGGTTGAGAATCTGGACAACTATCAGTCCGTTGCGGATTCCACTGTACTGTTCGCCTTCAACAAGGCCGACCTGACGCGCAAGGACAAGCAGACTCTAGACGATTTCGCCACCCGCCTTCAGAACCAAAGGCACTACATCGTCCAGGTCGAAGGCTACACCGATTCGACCGGTCCGGCCGACTACAACTACCAGCTCAGCCAGCGCCGCGCCGACGCTGTCATTCAGTACCTGGCGCAGAAGTACAACGTGCCGGTGCACAAGATTTTCCTGATCGGATTGGGCAAGGACAATCCAGTGGCGCAAAATACCAGCTTGGCTGGACGTGCCAAGAATCGCCGTGTCGATGTTCGCTTAATGGCGAACAGTCTGACCGAGTCAGCGCGAACCAACTCTCCCAGCCCGCAACCGTCCGTGCAGCAGCAATGATCTAAGGCGCGGCCGCTGGCGCGGTCGCGCGTTAGCCAGGTTCTCCTCAGCCCGGAGCCAATGGCCGCAGGGCCCTTGGAGAAAAGGCCGTCCAGCAATGGGCGGCCTTGGTGTTCAGAGCATCCGAAATTCCACGCTGGCATCTATGATCGATACAACCCATCATGGCTACAAGACTGCAACGTCTGATGCTGCGCGCCATCAACATCTGGCCGCCGATAATGGGCGCTGGTATCCGCGCCAAGTGGGGCCCCGACCGCAAGTCCGTCGACGTCGAGATGAAGCTCCGCCTCTGGAACCGCAACTACGTCGGCACACATTATGGCGGCTCGCTTTACTCCATGACTGACCCGTTCTACATGCTGATGCTGATGGAACACCTCGGCCCCGATTACATCGTCTGGGACAAGGCAGCATCCATTCGTTTCCGCAAGCCGGGGAAGGGAAGGGTCAAGGCAGAATTTCGTTTGACGGACCAACAACTCGATGACATCCGCACCGAGCTCACGACCAAGCCAAAGCACGAGCCCACGTTCCTGGTCGAAGTAAAAGACGAAGCCGGCGACGTAGTCGCCGAGGTGCAGAAGGTCCTCCACGTCCGGCGAAAATAGGGTAAGAGCCTCTTTGATTACGCCGCTCTTGAAGGGGCAACCAATCCGGTCATACCGTTCTTGGAAGGGGAACGGCCTTCAGAGTCAACGTGCGAACTAAAATTGCGTTTCGGCAGCGGAGCAGGAAGCCGGAAAATCGAGCGCCGGAGGCGCGACATAATCTAGCCCGGCACAAGCCGGAGGCGCAGTGCTGGGTAGAGTCTGAGGCACTGCACCGAGGCTCGATCGCAATTCGCGGGTTCACATACAATATGAGTGTGCGACTTCGCTACCTTCTTCTCGCAATTCTGTGCCTCTTTTTGATCGGCCCGGCCGCGGCGCAAGACACTTCGCCGCAGAATCCGCCGTCACAAGATACGCCAGCGCAAAACCCACCAGAGCAGGACACCTCGCCACAAGACACCAAACCTGTTGAACGAGTCCCAGTTGACAAATCGGCGCCTGCTCCGAAAGACAACCGCGCAAACCCTCCTCGCACCGATAATGTTCCCGCTGGCGAGAGTTCCAGCAAGCAGTCGCAAATCGACGTGTCTCCGCCGGCAAACGATGAAAAGGCCCATCCTGAGGCTGTTTTGAGTGACACCGGCGTCGACGAATTCACTCCCTACAACCCTATGAAGGCGATGAAGGATGTCGAGATTGGCGATTTCTACTACAAGAAGGAAAATTACAATGCCGCCATCAGCCGCTACCGCGAGGCGCTGGACTTCAAGCCCCACGACGCCGAAGCCACCTTCAAGCTGGCTGAAGCGCTGAACAAGACCGGCGATACCGCCGGCGCCAGGGAGAACTACGAAGCCTATCTGAAGATCCTGCCGAATGGGCCTTACGCCCCGAAGGCTCGGGAGGCACTCAGCAAGCTGAAGCAGAAAACAGCGCAGAAGTGAAAGACAAGTTTTAGCTATAAGGCGACGCGCCTCTGCTGCGGGAAACTGGAAACTCGAAACTGATTTTCACTGCTTTTTCTTCACCACCAGCGATTGCCGCAACGGCACAATCGCCCCGCGGCTGGCATCGACGCTGGCGTGTTGGGCGCGCGCCATTACCTCGGTGCGAACGTAGCTCACGAACTCCGCCATCTGACGCTGCATTTCGTCCATACGCTCGCGCATCTGCAATATGATGGCGATCCCCGAAATATTCACGCCCAGCTCGCGCGCCAGTGACAGGATCAACTCCAGCCGTTCCAGATCCTCGTCAGTGTAGAGCCGCGTATTGCCCTCGGTGCGGGACGGCTTCAACAGCCCTTCGCGTTCATAAAGACGCAGCGTCTGTGGATGAATGCCATACATCTCGGCCACCGAGCTAATCATGTACGCGCCTTGTTTTTTGCGTTTGGCCATAATCTTCAGTAATTAGTAACTAGTAATTAGCAACTAGCCAAAACCCAAAAAAAGCGCGCAGTTCGCGAGCTAATTAGTTACTAGCGACTAGTTACTGAATTTTCTTCCACAACTCTTCCCGCGGATCTTCCGGATTCAGCTTCGCCAGCTCGCGCAGGATCTCCTTTGATTTCTCGTCGCCAACCTTCGGAGTGACCGCATGAATCTCGACGATCTCGTCGCCGCGCTGGCCCTCGGTCGCCGCCGATGGCACGCCTTTTTCGCGCAGGCGCAACTTCTGCCCGCACTGCGTTCCCGGCGGAATTCGCAGCAACGCTCGGCCATCAATCGTTGGAACCTCAACCTTTGCCCCCAGCGCCGCTTCACTTAGCGTCACGGGAACGGTCAGGTGAATGTCGTCGCCCTCGCGCTTGAACACCGGGTGCTCGCCCACGCGCACGATGATGTAGAGGTCGCCCGCCGGCGCACCCATGGTGCCGGCATTGCCGCGGCCCGCCAGACGGATGCGTTGTCCGTCACGCGTTCCCGGCTTGATCCGTACCTTCAGCGACTCGTTGCGTTCGATGCGTCCTTCGCCGTGACACACGGGGCAAACGGTACGGTTCTTGCCGCTGCCGCCGCAGCGCCCGCACGGCACGTTAAACTTCATGCTCCCGCTTTTCTGCGTCACCTGCCCTTTGCCCTTGCATTCCGGACATTGCCCAGGACTCTCGATATAACCCTGGCCGTGGCAATGGGTGCAAACTTCCAGGCGCGGAATCGTGAGCTGCATCTCTGCGCCTTTGATCGCCTGCCAGAAACCGACATTGACTTGATACTCCAGATCGGAGCCGGGTTCGGCATGCTGCCTCGCCTCGCCGCGCCCGCCGCCTCCAAAGATGTTAGAGAAGATGTCGCGGAATCCGCCGCTCGTCCCGGCCCGGCGGCCGGCTGCTCCCGCGCCCTCGGAGTAATCGTTGAAGTCGAAACCGCTGAAGTCGAAAGGAACTTCCTGAGTGTTGGCGCGCGTTCCGCCGCCACCTGCGCTTTGTCCCGGTCCGCCAAATCCGCCGGCGCCGAATCCACCGCCGCGCGCGTAAGCCTCAGCGGCCGCGGGGTCAATGTTGTCTGAGTAGAAGCCGAGCTGATCGTAGATCTTGCGTTTCTTGGGATCGCTGAGAACGTCGTTGGCTTCGGAAAGCTGTTTGAATTTCTCCTCTGCTGTCTTGTCCCCGGGATTCACATCGGGATGATATTTGCGCGCGAGTTTACGGAATGCCTTGCGAATGTCCTCCGCCGAGGCAGTCTTCTTGACGCCGAGTACGCCGTAATAATCTTTGTCCTTGTTGGTGGTTGTGGCCATGGTTAGCTATCAGCCGTCAGCTCTCAGCCTTCAGCCAGAGTATCGCTTTTCGCTGTTCGCCACTCGCCTTTCGCCAGATACTCGAAGCGGCGCTTTGAAGGGGCGCAGCTCTAGCTGCGCCCCATTCACTCCCTTTACAATTTGTCATCCCGTGCGAGCGACCGCCTCTTTTTTCCGACTCGCTTGCGAGTCCGGCGGTCGCGAGTCGAGGGACCTGGGTTTTGTGTCGTCCCTGAAGAGACTCGGTTTCATGTTCCAGCGTACCCAGCCCTCCGCTTCGCTCCGTGCTGGCTAAGTTATTCCGTCCCGCAGAGCGGGCCTCGTTTTATCGTTCTTCAACTTCATGCACAGCGCTTGCTGCCGTCAGTCGATCTAGTTCACGCCCGCCTGCCCGGTGTCGCCCATCGGGACGACGATGTTTGGGACGAACCCAAAGTCGTCACTGATCACCGGAATCGCCTTCATCCTGCCGGTTATCTCGGAGGTGATCAGATACCAACGTCTGTCTTCCTGGTTGAAACTCAACATGTACGACTGATTGTTTACTTCAAACCTCAATTGTTTCCTACGATTCTGGGGAGTCCTTCTTGTGTCGCCGCTACGCGGCTCGCAATCATTAACCAGCCACCCCAGGGCTTACGCCCCGGGCTAACTGCGATTCCGCCGCTGCGCGGCTGGCTTAATAGCTATCCGAGCCCTTGCAGCAACGCAGGCGATTCAGGGACCACGCTTTGTGAGCAGGGGGCGCTTGCGCGCCCCATACTCTTCAGGCCTGCGTAAACAGCCACTAGTTAACAGCTCGTAGCCAGTCGCTGGTTACTTCTTGTCTTCCACGTCTACGTACTCGGCGTCGATCACGCCTTCGTCCTTCTTCTGCTCGGCGCCACCAGCCGCCTGTCCATCAGCTCCCGGAGCCGGCCCGCCTGGCGGAGGCGCCTGCGCTGAAGTCGCCTTGTACATGGCCTCGGCCAGCTTGTGCGAAGCCGAAGTCAGGTTCTCGCGCGCCTTGTTCATCGCCGCCGCGTCGGTGCCTTCCAGCGCCTTCTTGGCGTCGGCCAAAGCGTTTTCCACATCGCTGCGCTCTTGGCCACTGATCTTGTCGCCATGTTCGCGCAGCATCTTCTCGATGCTGTACACCATCCCGTCAAGCTGGTTGCGGGCCTCGACCTCGTCGCGCTTCGCCTTGTCCTCGGCTGCATGCGCGTCGGCGTCCTTCGCCATGCGCTCGACTTCGTCCTTGCTCAGACCGGAAGACGACGTGATCGTGATCTTCTGGTCCTTGCCCGTGGCCATGTCCTTGGCGTTGACGTTCAGGATGCCGTTCGCGTCGATATCGAACGTGACTTCGATCTGCGGAATGCCACGCGGAGCCGGCGGCAGGCCGGTCAGGTGGAACTTGCCCAGCGTGCGATTGTCGCGCGCCATTGGCCGCTCGCCCTGCATCACGTGCACCTCGACCGACGTCTGGTTGTCGGCCGCGGTCGAGAACATCTCCGACTTCTTGGTCGGGATGGTCGTGTTGCGCGGGATCATCGCCGTCGCCACTCCGCCCATCGTCTCGATCGACAGCGTCAGCGGCGTTACGTCGAGCAGCAGCAGGTCTTTCACCTCGCCGCCCAGCACGCCACCCTGAATGGCAGCACCGATCGCGACCACTTCGTCAGGATTCACACCCTTGTGCGGCTCCTTGCCGAAGATCTCCTTCACCAGTTGCTGAATTCGCGGCATACGCGTCTGGCCGCCGACCAGCACAACTTCGTTGATCTTGTCCGGCGAAATGCCCGCGTCCTTGATCGCTGCCTTACACGGCCCGATGGAGCGATCGATGATGTCCTTCACCATCTCTTCCAGCTTGCCGCGGGTCAGCGTCTTCACCAGGTGCTTGGGGCCGCTGGCATCCGCCGTGATGAACGGCAGATTGATTTCGGTCTGCATCGTCGTGGAGAGCTCGATCTTGGCGCGCTCGGCAGCATCACGCAGACGCTGTAGGGCCATCTCGTTGCCCTTGTCGCGCAGGTTCAGGCCTTCGTCCTTCTTGAACTCGTCAATCAGCCAGTCGACAATGCGCTGGTCGATGTTGTCGCCGCCCAGGTGCGTGTCACCGTTAGTCGACTTCACCTCGATGACGCCCTCGCCCACTTCCAGAATCGAAATGTCGAAGGTGCCGCCGCCGAAGTCATACACGGCGATGGTCTCGTCCTTCTTCTTGTCGAGCCCATAGGCCAGCGCGGCCGCCGTCGGCTCGTTGATGATGCGCTTCACTTCGAGGCCGGCAATCTGGCCCGCGTCCTTCGTAGCCTGACGCTGCGCGTCGTTAAAGTACGCCGGCACCGTGATAACCGCTTCGGTCACCTTTTCGCCGAGGTAGTCTTCCGCAGCCTTCTTCAGCTTTTGCAGAATCATCGCCGAGATCTGCGGCGGGGTGTATTCCTTACCCTGCGCCACCACGGCCACGTGATCGCCCGACTGGACGACTTTGTAGGGCACCATCTTCATTTCTTCATTGACTTCGTCGAAACGGCGTCCCATGAAGCGCTTGATGGAGTAAACCGTGTTCTCAGGATTGGTAATGGCCTGGCGCTTGGCTACCTGGCCGACCAGCCGCTCGCCGTTCTTGGTGAAGCCGACGACCGAGGGCGTTGTCCGCCCGCCTTCTTCGTTGGGGATGACCTTGGGCTCGCCGCCTTCCATCACGGCGACCACAGAGTTGGTCGTGCCCAAGTCAATTCCGATAATCTTTCCCATCGCAACCACCCTCCTTCAGGGTTAAAGCTAATCTAACTTATTGATAAATAAGTGCATATAAGAACACTCAAGCCATTATAGCACAACCACTATAGAACTTGAGTCATCTACTGTCAAGTTGTTAGATGTTACGGCAGTGCAGGGAGTTGCAAGGATTTTGACCCGAGTTGAGGCACGCTTTTTCTGAGAAACGTAGACCGGTGTTATTTCTGCGCCAGCCGAACCTTCCCGGTATCCACCACCGCGCTCTCGATCCTCAGCGGCAGCTTGAATGTGGTCGTCATTCCGACGTTGGGATACTTTGGCGTGATGTAGTGCTGTACGAAGAAATCCAGCAACCACCTCGGTACTTCGGAACCATCCAGCTGAATCGACTGCACCTGGATGCTTCCGCTGCCGTTAGTCCCGCCCGCCTTTGTCACCACCTCAACATCGTGTTTCCCGCTGAACATGGCGAACATCGGGTTAGTCGATCCCCGCCCCTGCATGATCTCCTCGAAGTCGACCTTGGCGTGAGCATCGAGCACACCTGGCCGCGACGCGAGATGGACCTGGCTCACGCCTTTGGGCAGCTTCACTCCGCCTTCGTTGAAGTAGGCGTTCGCCTCCGCTTCGGTCAGTTCCGTCGGCCTGGGATCAGGATGGGCTTTCGCCCCGTTCAGCTTCAGGTAGGCGAGCTTCTGCTCCATCGCGTGAAATTCTGCGCTGTGAGAGTCGTGTGGCGTCGCAGGGTGCTGGCCGCCAGCAGCCATACCGAGCGTCAGGGCCACAAATGCAATCAGGCAACGCCAGCAGTTCATCGCAGCGCCGCCTCTGCCGCCGGATTCGTAACGCTTTCCACGTGTGGCTTGTCCAGCGTTCCAGAGATCACATACGACTGCCCGCCGGAGCGCTCCACTTGCACTGCAAGGTTGCGTCCGTAAGAAGCCGTGCCTTTCACGGTGTAGCTGGCTCCGTTCGCCTGCAATTTGCAATCCGACAGCGCGAACGTTCCATCCTGCAATGAGACCTTGCCGGCAAATTTCGAGAACACTATGGGGATTCCTCGGCTGTCCAGACTGACGTGCCTCAGAGAACCTCCGCTCCAGGTGAAATCTGCCGTGCCCGCAGCCGAACTCCTAAGCTTGTCAGCGCTTAGCCCCGACAAGGTCAAGCTGTATTCAGCATCCACAGGTCCGGCCGCCCAGTTGTCGTGCATCAACAATGCCAGCTGGGTCATGGACAGCTTATTGATAATTCCATTGCCGGTGAATCGCGGCGGCGAAACCGTAAAATCGGCGAGCCAGGAGCCGTCCTGATGCCCGCCGAGAAGATCGGCGCGCAGCTCATGTATTCGCAATTTGCCGGAGGCGAGTTCCAGTGATCCGTCGAGATTGCTGGCAGTTACGCTGCCAAGTGCGAAACGGGCCACGGAAAAATGTCCGCTGGCCCGCAATTTCATCAAGGCATCGTCATTGCGCTTTCCCATGGAAAGCAGACGATACCAGGGCTGACGCCTGAACGCGGGATTCAACAGCTGGCTGAGACGGGCGAGCGAGGCATCCCCGGAGTGAACATCGAATTGCAGAACACAGTTCTCCGGCACCGTGCAGTGCACCGGAAAACTGGCCGACCCAACCACCTGCGTGCCTTGTTTGAAGGCCGCGGAGAACGACGTAACTTTCGCCAATTGGTCTGCCAGCTGAACGGAGGCTGAGTCGATCAGCAGCGGCTCGGAGACACCTTGCAGCTCGGCCGTCGCCGTCCGAATTTGCATTTTGCCCGAGGGTGCGGGCGACGCGAATCCCATCCAAGATCCCATGGTGCCGATGTCCACCTGGGCGATACCCGCGAGTCCGATGCCAGGCGTTCCAATGCCAAATGCTTGCGCCACGTTCAGCAGCCGTCCCAATTCCGCGCCGCCGCTCAAGTGCAAACTGTAGCTGTCGGCGTCGATCTCTCCGCTGCCCGTGGCCGGCGATGGCGCACCCAGCGGCATGGCGAAGGGCTTCACCACAAGTTGAAACCCGGCCTTTGTAATTGCCGGGGGGGCCTGGTGGGTCGAGCGCTTGCGTTTTGCGCCCGGCCCTTCTGGCTCGTTGCCCGGGACAGCAAACTCCACCTCTCCAAGTTCCAGCGGCATCTTCAGGACCCCTGCCTGTAGCGCCAGAGATCTGGTACTGCCTCCGCCCGACCACTGCGGCGCGCCGCCTGGCGGCTTACGAACCGAGAACACCGCTTGTACTTCACCCGTAGCGGTCAAGTCTCCCGGCAGATCTTTCTTGGCGTGGCGAGCTAACGCGGCTACTCGCTCGGCCGGAATGTGCTCTCCCGCGATGTCCCACTCATACCCTCCCGCCGCTCCCCAGCCTTGCGCGTCTCCCCGCACCCGCAGGAGTCCGGGGCCGACCGGCGATTCGCAGCGGACATCAAATAGCGCGTCATTCATGGAGGCGTACGTGCCCGTGCAATGCGTGCGCAATGGCAAAGCTTCGCCCAGGGCAATGTCGTAGCGGCGGAAATCGTCGACTCTGGCGTCCACAGTAATCCCCAGGGCCGCAGGCGAGCCGGTCAGCACCGCATTGGCGCGAACCGCTCCACGCCAGCCGCGATCGCGTCCATACAACAGCTTCGTCAATTGCCCAAGGGGGCTGTCGCTTAGGTTGAGCTTCAGATAGATCGGAGTGTCGCGCAGGTTGGAAGCGCGCTGGAAGCGCCCCTCTAGCTTTAGCGTGCCGGTATCGTTGATAGACAGATCGGTGCGAACCGGGCGCGCTTCTACCCGGAATCCCCACAGGTTCTCCGACTCCAGCCACAGTGCGAAATCGGCGTCGGTGAAGGCAAATGCTTTCTTAACGTCGCCCAGCTTGAAGTTGATGCGTCCGCTCGACGCCTCAACGTAAGGAAAACGTGGGCGCGCCTCGGGCCGCCTCTTGGCGGTGGGCGCTGAACTGGCTTGCGATGCCCGCTCCACCAGTTCTTCCAGGTTCCAGTGGCCGTCGGCACGACGCACCAGATTCAGGCTGGGATTGTCGAGGTCCAGCGTACCGCTCTCCAACCGGCCCCGCCAAAGCGATGTCAGCCGCAGGTACACCGTCACCACGTCCGCCCGTAGCATCGGCTCAGCGCCGTAGCTGGGGTCGTCGGCGACAACAAAATTGTAGAGCACCACTCCCGGACGCGGCAGCAGCTTTAGCTCGATGTTGGAGACGGTTACCTCGCGCCCCAGGGCGCGGCCGATGGCGCCTGCTACCCGGCCGCGATAGCGGTTTACGTTAACGAACGGCGGCAGCAGCACCAGGGCCAGCACTAAAACCAGCCCGCCACCCCACATCATCCGCCGTGACGTACGGCGCAGCATCAGTGCACCACGTGGAACATTCGGGACCAGCGGGTGTGGTCGAAGAAGTGGATCACGATGTTGAACGTCCACGCAATGCGGTCGCCAATACTCTGGCGCTCGTACTCGTCGCGCGGCGTCAGGAACGACCAGTAGATGAACATAGGACGGCCGATCAGGTTCTCGCGCGGAACCAGGCCCCAATAGCGGCTGTCCAGGCTGACGTCGCGGTTATCGCCCATGGCGAAGTAGTGTCCGGGTGGTACCACCAGATCGCCATTCTGCACATACGATGGCAGCGAGTCTCGCCACTCTGGAGTCAGCTGTTCGTTCTCGCCGGGGGGCATATCCGGAAAGTTGTCGCGGTAGTCATCGTATGGCACGCACATCGATTCATTGCTCGCCTTCTGATCGCAGCGTATGACGTAGGGCTCGTTGAGCCTTTCGCCATTGCGATATACCACGCCATCTTTCAGATGAATGCGATCACCGGGAACACCCATAACCCGTTTCACCAGATACAGGCCAGGCTGGGCCGGCGCGATGAAAACAAACACATCGCCATGTTGCGGATCGCGGTAAGGAATCAGCTTGCCGATCCATTTGGTCATTGGCGCCAGCAGAATCCGGTCCACGAAGAGGTGGTCGCCGATCAGCAGCGTGTTCTCCATCGAGGCCGACGGAATGGTGAAGGCCTGCAAGGTGAAGGTAATAATGAATAGCCCGGTCACCAGGATCACGGCAATCGAGGCGATAAACTCCGGTGTGGTCTCCTTGGGCTTCTCGGGGGTCTCCGCGGCCTCCGGCTTCTGCGGTTTTACCGGTTGCGCCTTTTCCGGCGCGGCCTTCACAGCTTTCTTGGTCGTAGGCAAATTCGTTTTTCCTCGGAACACTACGTTCCCTTACGAGCGGGCTGATCCGATCAGCCTTTAAGAGAGCGCTGATTACGTCAGGTCTTGAAGGGGACGACTTCAGGTCGTCCGTAATTACTCCATAAAAGAATTGTGCTTTAGCCCTGGTTTCAGGAGTCCTCTGACGGCAAGCGTTCTTTCAAAGGCTGAAGCCCCGGTTGCCCCTCAAAGAGACCATTGCTTAAACGTCCTGCGCCCTACTGTGGAATCCGCAGCATTCGATGCCAGCGCAGGCCACTCAACATTTGCGTGACACTTACTGTTAGATTCGAAAGTTTATCAGACCGCTGCCCAGCTGCCATCGTCGTCTCCGTTCGATTGATCGACCAGTAGATCAGCAGAGGACGTCCTACTACGTTTTCCTGCGGCACAAAACCCCAATAGCGCGAGTCATAACTGTCATCGCGATTGTCTCCCAGGACGAAGTACGATCCTTCCGGCACGATCAGATCGCCATCGTCCATCAGCCTCTGCGCCTGGAGAAACCATTTTGCCGAAATCTTGTCGCCGTAGAAACCGCCGTCGGGGAAGTTGTCGCGGAAGCGATCGCGCCAGGCCCAGTTGAACGTAGCATAGCCGTCATCCTGGCGGACTCCGTTGACGTAAACATGCTTGTTGACCAGGCGCACATGGTCGCCGGGAACGGCAACCACCCGCTTTACGAAATGCTGGCGCGGATTCACTGGATAACGAAAAACGATGATGTCTTGCCGATGAATAGGCCGGTACGGGAACAACCAGTCCCACAACTCCGAATGTCCGTAGTGCGCCTTGTCAACTAGCAGATAGTCGCCAACCAGCAGCGTCTTCTCCATCGACTCGGAGGGGATCTGGAAGGCTTGCACCACAAATGCAATTACGAACACAGCAATCACCACCGTGCCGGCGAAGGACTGCAACGAATACAGGCCCCGCCTGGCCTGCCCCGGGGCCACCGCTGGCTGCTCTTCACAGATTGTCTTGATTTGTTCTGGCGTACCCACTTCACTCATGACGGCTCGGAACTCTTGTTGCTCGTGGCATTCCCTTTAACTGCGGAGCGGCCCTCCAGCAATTGTAGACGTTCCCACGCCAGACGCGCGGCGGCTTGTTCGGCAGCTTTTTTCGTGCTTCCCTCGCTGCGGCAGACAAAGGCGTCCGCCCCCGTCGGCGATGCCAGGATATGCGCCTCAATCGTGAACATCTTGCGATGGTCAGGGCCCTCCTCTTTCACCATCAGGTAGCGGGCCTGCGGACGTCCGCAGGCATGGATGGCCTCCTGCAAGGCCGACTTGTAGTCCATGACGGGAAGCCTTTCGCTTCCGTGCCGGTGAACTTCGGCGAGTTCAGGCTCCAGGATGTTGCGCAGGATGAAGCGCTGCACCACTTCGAGGCCGGCATCGAGAAACAGCGCAGCAATAATGGCCTCCAGGGCATTCACCAGCAAGGCACTCTTGTTGCGGCCGCCGCTTCGCTCTTCTCCCCTACCCAGCCGCAAAAAGTCGCCAATCTTGAGTTCGCGGGCTGGCCGCAGCAAGCGGCGCGCGCTCACGATGTGGGCCCGCAGCTTCGACAACTCTCCTTCCTGGTACTCGGGAAATCGCCGGAACAGCTCCTGACTGATGACGAAGGACAACACCGCATCGCCCAGGAATTCCATCTGCTCATTATCGAATTCCGCGGTGGGAAGGCCGCTTGCCGAATTCTGCGACTCCAACTCGCGCGCATAAGACGCGTGGGTGAGGGCCTGGTCCAGGAAATCGTGGTCACGGAAGACGTGCTCCAGCGCCTCCTCCAGAGCCCTCGTATCGTTGGCATCCGTCGTCATCTTGATAGGTCTCGGTGCACGTGGAGGCTATTGCCACCGGTCAGTGCGGTGTATTGGGTGATGCCTGGCCCGGTGACTGGCTTGGTTGCACCGCCGGTGCCGGCGTTGCAGGATTGCCCGCGGAAGCCTGAGCACTGATCAGCTTCTGTAGCCGCTCATGTTGCTGCTTCGCCAGGTTCTGCGCCGGAGTCCCGTCCTTGGCATATTGCATCGCTTTATTGGCGGAGTCCAGCGCTTGTGGATATTGCTTCAACTTGTCCTGGGCCACTGATAGTCGCAGATAGAGTACTGCCTCGGGATTGTCTTTGCTCAGGACAACCGCCTTTTGCAGATTCTGTTCCGCCGAAGCGTAATCACTCTTGTTCAAGTCAACCATGCCGAGCGTGTCGTACGCCATGGTCAGGATGCTACGTTTGGCCCCCTCAACTCTTGCGGGATCGGCATTGGCCGGCACCAGGAGACCAGTATCGATGTTGTCGATGGCGGCCTGCGCGTCTTTGGCGGCTTCGGCCAGGCGCTGTTCGCGGTCGAGGTCGGTGTCGTGGGTCGATTCAGCCAGAGCCGATGCCACTTGCACCAGCGGCACCGGGTTCGTCGGGTCGGCGGCTATGGCCAGACGCCCCGTGATGATGACCTTTTCAGTGTCGTTCGCCTGCGCGAAAAGATTCATGGCGCGCTGGTACAACGAGGCGCGCAACTCGCTGTTGGGATACTTAGCGGCAAAGTCGTCGGCCGCGGCTTCCAGTTGCGCCGGTTCGGTCTTGGCGAACGCGTCCTGATACGCCTTCAGCTCTTCCTGCGATTTAGCTTGCAGCACCCGGTGGCCGCTGCTCGCGGGACTGGCCTGGGCATTGCCCGCTGAGCTGGGCGCAGTGGGCGGTGACGGTGGAGTCGTGCTCTGGGTCGATGCTTGCCCTGATGTCTGGGCCAATGACGCTATCGCAGTCAGGAAAACAACCAATATGATTGCTGTCGATCTCATGATTTCCCTTTCTGGTCGAAGCCGGCCGCCGCTTCGCAATGCCGGGCCTATTGGTCCTGGTGCGGAGCCGTTGGAGGCTCATAGGGTTGTTGCAGGCCGCGTTCAGCCGAGGTCCTCGCATCCGCCGGCACGTCACCGGTTGCAAGTGCTGCTTTGTATTGTGCCACCGCACTGTCCCGCTCGCCCTGCAAGTCAAAAATACGTCCCAGATAAATATGGGACCACGCGACCACATGCGGATCTTTACCCGCCTCCAACGCCTTCTGGAAATCGGTCTGCGCGCCCTGCATGTCCCCGCCGAAACTGGCTACTTTGGCCAGTACGAAGTAAGCGCGCGCGGGGTCTTCATTGGCCCGAAGGCTATCCTGCGCCAGTTTGCCGGCCTCTGCTGGGTTGCCGCTGGCCAATGCGTTTTCGGCCAAAACGATCTTCTTTTGAGATGCACGTTTCGAGGCCTGCATCACTTCGGGCTCCGACTTGGCGGCAAAAGGAATTTCCCTGGCCCGTTTCTCCTCGTGGGCAAGGTCTATGTTGTGTAGCCAGTCGGGAAACGCGAACTGCAAGCCCGTGGCGTCTTTTTCGAAGTCACGCAACTGCTGGTAGAAGTACTCCGTCAGGACAAATCCTTCAGCTTCGTCGCGCTGCACCAGCACCTCGCGCGCTCCCTCCGGCATTTTAGGATCGGCCGGCGTTCGGGCTTCGATGGCTCGAATCAGGCACTCAATCACCAACAAGCCGATGTCCGTCTTGTATTCCTCCGCCATGGGTGCGTTTTGTACCGGCTTCAGAATGGGCATCAGCCGGTCGAGCGTAATAGCGCGCTTCGCAAGCAGCGGGTCCAGCACGAAGTGCAAGTACGTATGCCGCAGCGCCTCCATGTGGATGTTGTCCCCGGCCGGCGAGACCACGACGTAATAAAAATCCTGAAGATAGTTCCGGGAGTTCACTTGCCCAGGCGCGATCATCGGCTCTAAGTAAACATTGAAGCTGCGACCCGCATACCCAGACAGTGGAATCCGCAAATAACGGTCGGTGAAGTTGATCATCTGGGAGACTGGCCCATGGTACTGATCGATCAAGGCCAGATATTCCGGCTGGTGCTTCAGCCAGATGGAGTGCAGCCTGGCGGCCGTGTAGTACTCCTTCAACACCGACGCGAAACCCAGAACGTACGCCGCATCCGGCGGCAGGTCTGCTTCCTTGAGCCTGGCCGTGAATTCGGGAGGCGGTCCAAGGTTGAGCGCCAGCGATACGTACTGCGCCAGATCGTGGGTGGCATCGCCCTGGCGATGGTCCTGATAGAAGCGGCACATTTCTTTGGCAGCGAGGGATGCGCCAGGAGACTTGCTGGCGTCGACAAGGTCAGCTCGCACTTCCGCGCGAATCGGAGACGAAGTTTGCAGCTCCTGATCGTAACCGCACACGTTCATGGCGGCAACGACGCTGAACAGCGTCTCGTTGACGTCCAGCGTGGCCCGCGACTGCGCTGCGCTTGCACCACTCAGCGACGAAATCAGAGCTACGAAAATAATAGTCCGGAGAGTTGCGCTCAGCAGGGCCTCCTGATCGCTTGCCGCTCAACCTTTAGCTTCTGGATTTCAGCAACCACACGTAAGCATCCGAACCATAGCTAAGAGACAAGGCACCAGCGACTACCAGGGTGGAGATCGATGCCTCCAGTTTACGAGGTCGGTCAGGAGCGCGCAAACCAGAGCGGCAGGCCGGCGGCGCCCTGCGGAAACGGTTCTACCCCTTAACCTGCACCTTGGAAAAGGTGAGAATCACCCGGCTGGAGGTCGGCTGACCGAAGGCCGTTGCCGGATTGAACGTGGTGAAGATCAGCATGTTCTTCAGTTGAGGAAGAATCGCTTCCGCGTCTTCCGGAGCAGAGAGGACGCGGTAATCCAGAACGCGGCCGTCGGGGCCAACATAAGCCTCCACCACCAAAGAATCGGTATTCGCCACGCCCATCGACAACTCGAACGGAGTCGATTTAAGCTCGGCCGGTGTGTACAGCATGGTCGGCACGTCGTTGGAGGCGCGTACTTGTGCTGGATAAAGGAAGCTGATCAGCACTCCAAAAATGATGAGGGTAGTAACCAGGCCGGCGGTCGCCGGAACCATAGTGGCATTGAAGGCGTTGTCCCACCGCACCCGCAGCCTTCCCCAACGCGAGCGCCCGGAGTTGGCCAGTTCCTGCGAAAGCGCCACCCGCAGCTTCAAGCTCAGGTCCGGAGGAGCCGGCTTCCTGCCCAACGAACCAACCAGAGACTGGGTACGCTGCACCGAGGCAAAGCGCGCCGCACATTCCACACAGGCACGCAGATGTTCGTCCATCTGGGCCATCTGGCGTCGCGTAACGGCGCCGTCCAGGTAAGACGACATCAGCCTCTTCGCAACTGAGCACGTCATGGTAGAACCTCAACTTCGCGGCCACCAACCGGGCCGCTGCGGCGCCTGTTCTCGCGGGTCGCGCGCGCTTCCATTTCCAATGCCGGCAAATGTCTCTCCAAACGTTTGCGTAATGCCTCTCGTCCGCGAACCAGTCTGGACTTCACCGTTCCCATCGAGATCTGCATCACTTCGGCAATCTGCTCGTAGGAAAGCTCCTCCAGGTCGCGCAGGATCACGGCCGTGCGATAAGGTTCTGGCACTGCCCGCAGCTCTACCTCCACCCGCTCCCGCAATTCGTCCTCGCAGACGTTCTGGAAAGGCGATTTGCCTTCGTCCACCAGCGTATTTTTCATGGCGGACAGGTGGCTTCCTTCGTCGCGCTCGGGATCGGCCTCAATCGAGGTCTCGCGAAACTTGTGGCGAAACCACCAGCGCCGGCGGTTCGAAGCCTCATGCAGGGCGATTCGGTAGATCCATGTCTTCAAGCTGGAGTCGGCCTTGAAGCTCTTGATTCCGCGGAAAACTTTCAGGAAGACTTCCTGAGTGGTATCGGCAGCGTCGGATGGGTCTTCGAGGATCCGGTAGACCAGGCTGTAAACGGGCTGGTTGTAATGGGCGATGAGCCAGGAAAAAGCCGCTTCCGATCCGGCCTTCAGTTCGGCCACAACGGAGGCTTCTTCGGTGCGGACGCCTATCGCACTTGCCAGGTCACTCAATGTTGTTGCTCCCGCCACGGGCGGCACCTCAATCATAAATACTTTCGCAACCTGCAACAACCAACTGCAACAACACTCGACGCGTTAACACCGCTACTCATCCCAACCTGACGCCTACTGGTCAGGACATACGCCCACCGCGTCGTCCACTACAGGACTACTGGGTTAGACCCCGTACCGAGACGGAATGTTCCCGGGAAGTCGGTGAGAGTTGATACACGTAGGTGCCGGAAATGCCCTACTGCTGTTTCGCAACAGGTGCCGCACCGTTGCCAGTTGAAACTGGCGCAGAAGTCGTGACCGGAGGCTTGGTCGTGGATTTTGTCTTGTGCCGGGACGACGTTTTCGTCGTCGCAGTATCGTCGACGACCACCTTCTTGGGAGGAGTCGCTGCCGCCGCCTGCTGTTTCAGCGTACGAACCTGCGTTCGCAACTGATTCAATTCCCCCTGGGTCGAAGCCGTAAGCTTTTCCAGTTCATCGCCCAGATTGCGCCGCACCGAATCGATCACGCTAAGCTGCTGCGCCAACGCTTCATAGTCATTGCGCGGACCAAACGCCCCGGCGGACTCGGTCAGCGATACAAACACGTCATAGAGAACATTGAGATTGCGATACAGCTTGAACTCCGAGTTCACGTCCTGCGGAGCGCTACGGACGTCGGCGACTAGGCCCGGCAAAGCCGTCGTCAGGTTTCGCTGAACGGAATCGGCGTTGCCCTGCGCCTGCTGCTTGGAGTTGCTGTCCGCCTTCCACTTCTCGATGCGCATGTGGCCGAGGTCCAGATTCGCCTGCGATGCCGCCGCTTGCAGGCGATCCAAATCCGCAAGGACGGGAGACGTAGATGCATTGACGGTGAGCCCTCGGCTGGGGGCCGTGGTAGGTGCAGTTGCTGCCTGCCCCAATGCTACCGAGCTCAAAGAAAGCAGAACTAACAGCTTCTGAGCAGTTCTCATCGTGCTCTCCAGAAATGAGGTTGTGGGCGCAAGAGCAACAGACGAGGTGGAACTATAGTTTATCCTGAAACATGAATTAGTTGGATGCCGGGCCGCGTCGGCGAGTCGCTTGGGCGTCGTTCTTCGAAGCTCAAACCAAGCCGGCCCCGGATTCGGAGACGCTTCAGTTGTTGTCTGTATAATCTTGGGTTTGCATACCTCATCTCAGGAGTCCTGATTGCAACAGGCAGAGATCGGCATTATCGGCGGCAGCGGTCTGTATTCCATGCCGGGATTCAGCGATGTCCAGGAGATATGGCTGCACACTGCGTTCGGAGCGCCCTCCGACGCCTACGTTGTGGGCAAACTGGAAGGCCGCAGAGTCGCTTTTTTGTCGCGCCACGGCCGCGGGCATCGCTTCATGCCAACCGAAATCAATTATCGCGCCAACATTCACGGCTTCAAACAACTTGGCGTGGAGCGCATCCTTTCACTCTCGGCTGTCGGCTCGTTGAAGGAAGAGCATCATCCGCTGGACTTCGTTGTGCCGGATCAGTTCATCGATCGCACCCGCCATCGTATCGATACTTTCTTCGGCGATGGCCTGGTCGTGCATGTCGGCCTCGCTGAACCTGTTTGCGGCGAAGTGGCGAAGGTTGCCGTTGACGCCTGCCGGCGGGCCGGTGTCAACGTTAAATCCGGTGGCACCTACCTCAACATGGAAGGCCCACAGTTTTCCACCAAAGCGGAATCCAATCTGTACCGCAGCTGGGGCCTGGACGTGATCGGCATGACCAATCTCACCGAGGCGCGGCTGGCGCGCGAAGCCGAACTCTGCTACGCCACCGTCGCCATGGTGACCGATTACGATTGCTGGCACCAGACCCACGATTCCGTCAGCGTCGAGCAGATTGTCGCCGTGCTGCTCAAGAATGCCGAGCACGCCTGCATGGTAGTGCGCGAGGCGGTTGCGGCGATGCCTGAGACGCGCAGCTGCAAATGCGCTTCGGCCCTGAAGAACGCCATCATTACGCAGAAAAATACTGTGCCGTCAGCCACTCTCGACCGGTTGCGGCTGTTGGTTGGGAAGTATTTCGATTCCGAGCAGAAAGCGGGAACATAGCTCTTGTCCATTTTGGTCGTTGGATCAGTTGCATTCGATACCCTGAAAACCCCCTACGGCGAACGCCAGAAAATCCTGGGCGGCGCGGCTACGTACTTCTCGCTTTCGGCCAGCTATTTTGCTGACGTGCGCGTGGTGGCCGTCGTGGGCGAGGATTTTACCCCTGAAAACGAAGCTGTGATGAACCAGCGCGGCATCGACACCCGTGGCATCCAGCACGCGAAAGGGAAGACGTTCCACTGGACTGGCGAGTATGGCGAGAACGTCAACGAAGCTAAAACTCTAAGTACCGAGTTGAACGTTTTCGAAGCCTTCGAACCCTCAATTCCGGCCGAGTATCACGACTCTGAATTCCTTTTCCTCGCCAACATCGACCCTGTGTTGCAAACCCGTGTGCGCGACGCAATGCAGAACGCACAACTCGTGGGCGGCGACACCATGAACTACTGGATCAGCGGACATCGCGCTAATCTGGACAAGATGCTGAAGCGCGTTGATGTGCTGCTGATCAACGACGGCGAGGCCAAGATGCTGGCCGGCGACAACAGCCTGCCCCGCGCGGCGCGCAAAGTAATGGAGATGGGCCCGCGCGCTCTGGTCATCAAACATGGTGAGTACGGTGCGACAATTTCCTTCCGCGACGGCGAGTTTGCCGGGGGACATCATCCCTTCCGCGCTCCTGCCATGCCGCTGGATGAAGTGCGGGATCCCACCGGTGCTGGCGACAGCTTTGCCGGCGGCTTTATGGGATACATCGCCTCCCAAGGCGAGGTCAACCGCCGAGTGATGAAGCATGCCATGTTTTACGGCAGCGTTATGGGATCGTTCGCGGTCGAACGCTTCGGCACCGAACGGCTGCAATCGCTTACTCGCGACGAAATCGACGAGCGCTTCAACATCTTTCGCGAGCTGACTCACCTGGACTAGCTCATCTGCGCCAGGACAGGTTGCGGAGTCTGGCAAGGAAGGCGTGCGAAGGCGTACACTCCCGATAATGGAACTCCACATGACACCGGAAACCGAAGCCAAGCTGGACGAACTGGCGCTGCGAACCCATCGTGCCAAAGACGAGTTACTGGAGGAGGCCGTAAACCACTTGTTGGTCTACAACGAGTGGCTGGAGCGCAAAGTAACAGCCAGCCAGGCTGCAGCGGCGCAAGGCCACATCGTTTCTGACGAGCACGTCCGGGCCTGGGTTGAGCAACGAGAACGTTCCTGAATGCGAGTCGAATGGTCCTCCCATGCGGTCGCAGATTTGAAGACAATCTCTGAATACGTCGAGCAAGATCGCAACCTCTCTACAGCCAACCGAGTTACCCGAAACATCTACGAAGCAGTGCAGGGCCTTGTCACGATGCCGAATCGCGGGCGTCAAGGGCGAGTCGAAGGCACGCGAGAATTAGTGATCGTGCCCTTGCCCTACATCGTGGTTTACCAAGTGTTTCCAGAGCAGTGTTGGTTCTCAACGTCGTCCATGGAGCGCAGAGGTGGCCCTAGAAGAGGCAACGGAAGAAAATCGGGACAAGAGCATTCGAGGTGAGCTCGCCCGGAAGCGCAATGATGCTGCCGCCCTTCGGCGGCGCTTCACCCAGCAGCGCACAGAAGCTCGCCTCACTCTGCTGCTGGCGGCGCTCTCCATCGCCGCACTCCTGTACTACTACGCTCATCAGCAGATCCTGCTCTATGGCGACGCTGTCGCCCATCTCAACATTGCGCGACGCGTTGTCGACAACCGCCATCCGCTCGAGTCCTATGGCCAGCTGGGCACCGTGTGGCTTCCCCTCCAGCACATCGCCATGCTGCCCTTCGTCTGGGTGAATACGCTCTGGCAGAGCGGAATTGCCGGCGCGATCCCCGGCATGGTGGCCTTCGTTCTCGGAACGCTCGGCATCTTCCGCCTGGTAGGCGCTCGCGCCGGCCAACTTCCCGCGTACCTCGCGGCAGCCATCTACGCGCTCAATCCCAATCTGCTTTACCTGCAAACTGCGGCAATGAACGAGCCCATCTTTCTGGCCTTCTTCATCTGGGCGCTGGTTTATCTCGACGAGTTTCTTCGCGCCACGACTCCGCCTCGCAATGCCTCCGTTGCTCAGTCTGAAATGAAGCCGCGGCGCGCGCTCGAATATTGCGGCATCATGATGGCCGCCGGTGCTCTCACCCGCTACGACGGATGGTTTGCGGCTTCCCTCCTCGGCGTGATCCTGACATGGGCGTTCCTCCGCTGGCGTCCGCGCATCACCGATCCGCGGCTGCGTCGAGCCGCCACGAAGTCCTTCCTGGAGGTCCTGCTGCTCAACGCGCTCGTTCCGGTGTACTGGCTGATTTACACCTGGGCGGTTTCCGGCAACGCTCTCGACTTTATCACCGGCCCTTACTCGGCGAAGGCCATTGCTCTGCGCTCCACCACTCAAGGAGGGCCGCCCTATCCAGGGCAAGATCATGTCATTACCGCCGCGCTTTACTTTCTGAAAGCCGCTCAACTTAACATGGGGCCGCTCCTGTTGGGCCGCGCGCTGCTGGCCCTGACTTTACTCGGGACCGGGCTCGCCGTTTGGCGCCTGCGACGTTACGGAATACTCCTGCTGCTCTGGTTGCCGCTGGCCTTCTATGCTTTGTCGATTGCTTACGGCAGCGTGCCGATTTACGTTCCGACGTGGTATCCGTTTTCGTACTACAACGTGCGTTATGGACTGGAGCTGCTGCCGGTTTTCGCGGTCTTCCTCGCCATTCTGTCTGGTTACGCTGCGGAGAAAGCAAGCACCACGTCTATGCGGGTCGCCATCTCGTGTGCCGTCCTCGCGCTGGTCGCTACCAGCTATGTTTCCGTCTACGCCGAATCACCCATTACATTGCGCGAAGCGGCCACCAACTCGCGGGACCGCATCGCGCTGGAACAAGGTCTGGCGAATGTGCTGGCGCAGATGCCGCCGTCGGCCACGCTGCTGATGTACGAGGCCGAACACGCCGGAGCCCTGCGGCTGGCCGGCATTCCGCTGCGCCACGTCATCTCCGAAGCCGAGCATCCCGACTGGGAATGGGCGCAGCTCGACCCGGCACACCGTGCCGACTACGTAATAGCCTGTCAGGGCGACCCAGTCTGGGCAGCAGTGCAGCGCCACCGTGGTGAGCTTAACCAGATGATCTCGATCGCCGTCCCCGGTCAAGCGATCTGCACGGTCTACAAACCGATGGGTACAGGCAGTTCAGAATCCAGTCGATAAACCGATGTCGTTCAACGGCGCTCCGCCTTTGCTACAATCCGCCCAGCGCGACCTGATATGCCTAGCATCCCATTTGTAAAAGCGACGGCCTGTGGCAACGACTTTCTGATCATCGATTTTGCCCATGCTCCCAGCGACATTTACTCCTTTACGCGCCGAATATGTGATCGCCACAACGGCGTCGGCGCCGACGGCGTGGAGTGGGTGTTGCCCGCCATGGATGCCGATCTTCGCGTTCGATTGCTAAACGCTGATGGCTCGGAAGCGGAGATCTCAGGCAATGGCACACGCTGCGTGGCAGCCTGGCATTGCGCCGAAAATCATCGCAGCTCGGTAGTGATTCGCACCGGCGCCGGCCTCAAGACCTGCGAACTCAAGAGCCATGACTGGAAACAATTTTGAATTTCGCAGCTCCATGGGCGCGCCCGAAGTGGGTGACGAATTTCCCATCAAGTTCACCTACGGCGAAATCTCCGGCACGCCAGTTTCAATGGGCAATCCGCATTACGTGGTTTTCGTCTCGGAATTTGAGTTGGGCTGGCAGGCCGTGGCCGAGCAGATATCGAGACACCACGACTTTAAGCACGGAATGAACGTCGAGTTCGTGAAGATTCTCAACCCAGGCGAGATCGAGGTTCGTTTTTGCGAACGCGGTGTGGGCGAGACCATGTCCTCAGGCACAGGATCGTGCGCCGCTGCCGTTGCCTCGATTCACTCCGGCAAAACGAAGTCACCGGTGCGGGTGCACGCTCCCGGCGGAGTGCAAACCGTGGAGTGGAACGATGAAGTGTTTCTCACCGGCCCCGCAACCTTGCTCTGTCGGGGCGAGTTTTTCATTTAAGATTGGCGGTTCACGTGACTCAATCCTGCCAACCCGAACGTGTCCGCCCGCCCGCCCTGAAGTCCGGCGATACAGTCGGCATCATCGCTCCGGCCAGCGGTTTCCGTCGCGATGATCTGGAGGCGGGTTGCGCCGGACTGCTGCGACTGGGTTTCCAACCTTTTTATCTGCCGTCGATGTTCGAGCGGCGCTTGTACTTTGCTGGGACCGTGCAGCGTCGTGTGGACGAGTTGCACGAGATGTTCTCGCGGCCCGAAGTGAAAGCGATCCTTTGCGCGCGCGGAGGTTATGGCTGTAATTACCTGCTCCCGCATCTCGACCTGGAATTGATCCGCGCGAACCCAAAGATCTTCGCCGGCTGCAGCGACATCACTACCCTTCTCACTTATCTCTGCGATGCCGCCGGAATGGTGACCTTCCATGCGCCCATGGTGGCAGGAGACCTTGCTCGTCCGGGCGGTTTTGACGAGGCAAGTTGGCTCGCAGCGCTTGCTTCGGGAAAGGCCTACCGGCGAGAGTTCAACGCTGAGGAAGTGCAGCCGTTGGCGAAAGGAAAGGTGACAGGAATGCTCTACGGCGGCTGCCTGTCGCTGCTATGTGCTTCGCTGGGAACGCCGTATGAGATTCGCACCCAGGGCACGATCCTCTTTATTGAAGATCGTGCCGAGAGGCCGTATCGCATTGATCGCATGTTGATGCAGTTGAAGCTGGCTGGCAAGTTTGACGGCGTGCAGGGAATCATATTCGGCGAAATGATTGATTGTGGCGAAGCCGGCGGTCTCGACTATACGCTGCAAGACATAGTGATGCGCATTCTAGCCGACCTGCCTGTTCCAATAGCATTTGGGCTGAAGTCCGGACATGTTTCCAGCGGGAGCATCACTTTGCCATTCGGTGTCAGAGCAGAGCTGTCCGTTGGTAAGACCGTTGTACTTAGATACGACCCGGCTGTGCAAGCAGCACCTTGACCGTGTCCAGGTAGAGCGGGATCTCGTGTTCGACAACTATTCCATGAAGCCAAACCATATCCACCTGATTGGTATTTGCGGCACCGCTATGGCATCGCTGGCGGGGATGCTGAAGCAGCGCGGCTTTCGGATTACGGGCTCTGACGCTGCGGCATATCCCCCAATGTCAGACTTTCTGGCGTCGCTGGATATTTCCGTCGCGCGACCGTTCAGCCAGGCGAACCTCCAGGTTCGCCCGGATTTGGTGATCGTAGGCAATGCCATTTCACGAGGCAACCTCGAATTGGAGTTCGTCCTCGACCAGCGCATCCCGTTTCAGTCTTTGCCGCAGATTCTGCTCAACGAGTTTTTGTTGGACAAGGAGCGATTGATCGTTGCCGGGACGCATGGCAAGACGACCACTTCTTCCATGCTGGCGTGGATCTTTCAGCACGCCAGCCGCAACCCCAGCTTTCTGATCGGTGGAATTCCTGAAAACTTCAGCAGCTCGTTCGCTCTGGGATCCGGACATGAGTTCATTCTGGAGGGCGACGAATACGACACTGCCTTCTTCGATAAGGGGCCGAAGTTCCTGCACTATTTTCCTGACGGGCTTATTCTTACTTCGGTTGAGTTCGACCACGCCGACATTTACAAGAATCTCGACGAGGTGAAGACTGCATTCAAGCGCCTGGTCAACCTGGTTCCTGGCCGCGGGATGCTGATCGCCTGGGATGGCCACCCTAATGTTGACGAGTGTGTGGGCCGCGCCTTCTGCCGGGTCGAGCGTTACGGCTTTGCCGAACGCTCCGATTGGCGAATCGCCGGGGTCGAACATTTGCCGGCTGCAACTCGCTGGCGCGTCCTGCGCGATAACAAGGACTGGGCTGAGTTCGAGTTTTCTCTTGCGGGAGAGTACAACGTCTTGAACGCAACCGCCGCAGCTGCCTTAGCGGCCAATTACGGTGTCGGCGCCGATGCCATCGCGGAAGCCCTGCGGGCGTTCCGGAGCGTTAAGCGACGTCTGGAAGTGAAAGCCGAGATTCACGGCATCACCATCATCGATGACTTTGCCCATCATCCTACGGCGATTACGCAGACACTGAAAGCGGTGCGCGCCCGCTATGCGGGGCGGCGGCTTTGGGCGGTCCTGGAGCCACGCTCGAATACTCTTCGGCGCAAAGTCTTTCAACATGAGTTGGCTGAAAGCCTCGCCATCGCGGACCAGATCGTTCTCGCCGATGTCTTCAAGTCCGAGGCCATTCCCGAGCCCGAACGGCTCGACCCGGCTGCGGTTGTGGCTGATTTGAACGCAAGCGGGAAGCAGGGACGATTGCTCAGCAGACGCAGACGTGATTGTCGACACCATCGCTCCCGAGCTGCGGCTTGGGGACGTTGTAGCAATTCTCTCCAATGGTGGCTTCGGTGGTATCTATGAAAAGCTGCCGGCAAAACTTCGGGTCGATACACGAGGTCAAGACGACCGCGTGAACCGTCCTCGCACAGCACTTCTCGCATCATCAATAAGCATTGTTCTCTTGGTGTTCGCGCCCCGCGCCTTCGCTGCGACGCGGGTGACTTGCGCTTCGCCGGCCAGCGCCCAGCCCGCACCCACCGAATACTTCGTCTCACTAGCCGATCCAGCTAAGCATCTGGCGCACGTCAGCATCCGTCTGCGGGATGGCGACGGTGTCCGCACGCTCGAGATGCCCGTCTGGAACGCGCTCTACCAGGTGCGCAACTTCGCGGCCAACATTGAAGATCTGCGGGCGCAGGATGCGGCGGGCAATGTTGCTACGGTCTTCAACCGCAAAACCAGCGAATGGGAGATCAGCGCACCGCCGGGCTGCGCCGTGGTTAGCTACGACATTCATCTCGACTCCCCTGGCCCGTTTGGCAGCACTCTGAACACCGACCATGGTTTCTTTAACTGGGCGATGGTCCTGATGTATTCGCCGGCTTTGCGCTCGCAGACGGTCAGCCTTCGGCTGCTGGACGTTCCGGCAACGTGGGGGCTACGCGACTTACACATTCTCGGCGCTGCTACGCCCGGCAAAGTTGAGCAGAATATCGGAATTGCCCATAACTATGACGAACTGGTGGATAGCCCGGCTGAGGTTGGCATCTTTCAGCAATCGGCTTTTCAACAGGACCGAGCTACATACCACATTGTGGTACACGGCAACCCTGCCGACTACGATATGGCAAAGCTCGACGGGGTCTTAAAGAAAATCACCCACGCCGCGGTGGACTGGATGCAGGACCGTCCCTATGAGGAGTACACATTTCTCTACCATTTTCCCGCTGGGTACGGCGGCGGCGGCATGGAACACGCTTACGGCACGGCGATCGACGTGAGTGCCGACCACCTGCGCGACGGTTTAATGCCAGTGGCCAGCGTCACCGCCCACGAGTTCTTTCATCTGTGGAATGTGAAGCGTATTCGCCCGCAATCGCTGGAGCCAATCGATTACCAGGGAGAGCAGGACACGCGCGCGCTTTGGTTCAGCGAGGGCGTCACCAGTACGGTTGGTGACATGCTGCTGGCGCGCTCGGGGCTTATCGATGAGCGGGAGTATCTGCAACGTGTTTCGGAGGAGATCACCGAGCTACAGCGACGGCCGGCACGTCAATGGCAGTCGGCGGAGGAATCGAGCCTCGACGCCTGGTTTGAAGGCATCACGTTTTACCGCTCGCCGGAGCGCAGCATCAGCTATTACAACAAGGGAGAAATACTGGGCATTCTTCTGGATCTGCGCATTCGCCAACTAACCAACGGCGCTAAATCGTTGCGGGATTTGTTTCAGTGGATGAACCAGCATTACGCCAGGCAGCATCGCTTCTTCCCCGATTCCGCCGGAGTGGAGGAGGCTGCGGAAGCGGTTACCGGCCAGAATTTTTCTGATTTCTTCCGCGACTACGTGGCGGGCGTTAAGGAAATTCCATACGACGACTATTTTCAGTTTGTCGGACTGCATGCCACGGTCAATACAACTCAGTACGCCACCGCCGGATTCACTACCAAAGAAAACCTGGGTGGCCAGCCTGAAGTAGTTCGTATTGATCCCAACAGCGACGCGCAACGCCTCGGGATCCTGGTCGGCGATCATGTGACCAAAGTTAACGGCAAAGCTGCCGACGCGTCCCTGGACGAAGAAATGTCACGGCTCCAGCCTGGAACCACCATCCGCCTGGAACTGGAGAATCGGCGTGGAAAACGCGAAGTGGAACTCCGGCTCACTGCGCGCGAAGAACAATCGTACGAATTGGAGGACGTTGCGGGCGTAACTCCTCAGCAGCGGTCCCATCGTTCGGCGTGGATCCACGGCGACGACGAAGCTGGGGGCGTTCATTGATTCGAGCGGTTGCGATATTGTGCTTCTGGGGATTCTTCATCCTGCTGGTCGGCCCGCCCCTGGTGCTCTATGCCGCAATAACTGGAAATGCCGATCCTCTCTACAAGATAGCGACCGGCCTCGGCAGGTTGGGTGTGCTGGTGGTCGGAGTGAAAATTGAAGTTCGCGGCCGCGAGCGCTTGCAGCCGGGCCGCACCTACATCTTCATGTCGAACCATGTATCCAATCTTGATCCGCCGATTTTGATACCAAGCATTCCGGGACGCTGCTCGGCGCTGGTGAAGAAGGAGCTGTTTCGTGTTCCAGTATTCGGAACAGGTATGAGGCTGGGCCACCTTGTGCCCGTAGATCGCGGCGACCAAGAGGCCGCGATCGAGAGCGTTCAAGCAGCCATCAGGGTTCTACAGGAAGGATTGCATATGGTGGTCTATCCCGAAGGCACGCGCTCCCGCGATGGGCGTCTGCTGCCCTTCAAGAAGGGACCATTTTATCTGGCCATGGATGCCGGCGTGCCCGTCGTACCTGTGACTATGTTGGGGACTTTTGAGAGCTGGCCAAAGACACGGTTTGCCTTACGGCCTGGGACAGCGACTGTGGTTTTTCATCCGCCCATCAATCCTCACGACTACAACGATCGCGAGGCGCTAATGACGGCCGTGCGAACCGCCATCGCCAGCGCCCTGCCACCCGAACGCCAGTAAGTATGTTGGACCATCGACAGTCCAGGCTACTTCCTCTCGATCAGCCGCGCCGTCAGCACCGCGCCGTCGCGGTCATCATGGAGCTTGATGGGAAAAATAAGCACGTTCCAGGTCCAATGCGGACTTTTCTGAGGCAGGTGCGAGGCGCCGCGAAATCCGCGGCGATCGATATAGGTTTCACGGGTGTCGACAACCGTGCGAATGATCTCACGCCACTCGTCGCCCAACTGCGGAAACTGCTCGAACAGGTTCTTGCCGGCGAACCAGGCGCGCTTGTGGCCGTTCATGGCGGCAAAGTAATCGTTGACAAATAGCCAATTGCCGTCCTGATCGAGGACTTCCAGCACAATGTCGTCGCCCATCGCCATCGAGATACGCGAGTAGTAAAAATCGCGAGCATCCACCACCACCGGACGCCCTCGCTTCTTGGCCTCGAACGAGCGCAGCGCATTCACCAGGTCATCAACGGAGCTGTATCCCTTCAGCAGGTGCATATCGGCGATGCCGCCGAATTTTCGCTCCAAGGTCGCCGACAGAATGATGATCGGCACTTGGGGACGCTTGCGGCGCAGCGTCTGGGCCACGTCGGTGCCGAACTCACCCGCGCCCAAATGGTAATCGAGCACGGCAATGTCGATGGCAGCCAGTTTGGATTCGGCCTCCTCAATCGAGCTTGAGGTCACGACGCGATAGCCCTTCTGCCGCAGGATGGCGGAGCGCAAAATCAGGTTCTCCTCGCGATCGTCCAGCAGCAGCACGCGAATAGGATTGGCGGGAACGGCTTGGGGGCCAAGCTCCCTCCCGGATTCCAGATTGGAGACATCTTCGCTCATTAAGGAATTAGAAGCAGCTGGGTTGCCTGAGAAGCTAAACTTCAGCCCTCGCCGTCAAACTTTCCCGCGAATCGGCACGCTGGGGTCAGTCTTTTTTCGTGGCCCGATCGGCGATGGACTGTCTAGCCGTTAGGTTCCGTACCGCCTTGGCCAGTTCTGGCAGCTTATTGAAGATGCTGACGGCGCGCAACCACTGTTTGTGGTCAAAGGCGGGAGAGCCACTCACCATGCTGCCGGGAGGTATGTCTCCGTGGGTACCGCTCTGCGCGGTGACAATCACGCCGTCGCCAACGTTGCAATGGCCGGCAACCCCCACCTGTCCGGCAAGAATGACATTCTTGCCTATCACGGTCGAGCCGGCCAATCCCACTTGGGCGCATAGCAAAGTGTTCTCGCCAACCACAGATCCGTGGCCGACCTGCACCAGGTTGTCGATCTTGACGCCGCGCGCGACGTGGGTTTCACCCACGCTGGCGCGGTCGATGCAAGAGTTGGCCTGCACTTCTACGTCGTCCCCCAGCACCGCCGGACCAGACTGTGTGATCTTTTCCCAGTGGTGGTCCCAGTGCTGGCCGTCGCGTGCGAAGCCGAAGCCGTCGCAGCCAACGATGACTCCATTCTGGAGAATGACGTTGTCGCCCAGCCGGCAGTCCTCGCGGACCACGGCGTGAGCATGCGCGAAGAAGTTCTTGCCTATTCGGACTCCGCGGTAGATAACAACGTGTGGGAGCAGGACGGCGTCATTCCCGATTACAACATCGTCGTCGATCACCACATAGGCAGCGACATGCGCATTGGCCCCGATTTTCGCAGTCGGCGCAATCACAGCTGTAGGATGCACGCCAGCTTCATATCGCGGGGCTTTGTAAAACAAATTAATGGCGCGCGCAAAGGCGAGATACGGATTCTTGCTGCGCAACATCCCGGTCGCAATTGTGGGGAAGTCCTCGGAGACAATCACGGCCGCGGCAGATGTGGTCTTCGCGGCAGCAGCATACTTGGAATTGGCGACGAAGGTGATCTGCCCGGCGGCAGCCTCTTCGATTCCGGCAACGCCGGTTATCTCTTTATCCGGATCCCCGTTTTCCAGCTTGGCATCCAGCGCGGACGCGATATCGGAAAGTTTCATGGTTAGTAGTTAGAAATTTGGGAATATTGCAGCTGAAGCTGCCAGTTCTCACGTAAACATCGGCACCTGACGCGTGTCTTCCGGACGCCGGCCTCGCCGTCCGGACTTCTTGTCGCCGATTACACCGATGACAGTCATCTCCGCCAGCGCCGAACGAGGAACAAAGATCCGCTGGGTGTTGGAGTGGGCGTCCGGTGGAACAATCGAGAAACCGTCGCCGCCCTCCTGCAACAGATCGTTGGGCATCATGCCCTCGATGATCTCATTGTCGCGAAAGCGCAGACGTACCCACAACCCTTCGGTGCGGGGACGCGAGGTAAAGGTCTTTCGCGTGAGCGACTCCGAGTCGCCAAATTCGCGCACAAAGTAGACACCCTTCACATCGTTCAAGTCGATGGCAACCACGTTGCCGGCGGTGTTCATCAGTTCCAGCTTGCCATCGGAGATGAAGGTCGCTCCTACGTAGCCGTGCACACTATCGCGGTCCATCTTGCGGACGATGACCTTCTTGTGCGTTGTAGCCATAATTTGCGCGATTCGAGCGGCTGCACCAGCCCCGATTGTCGCACTTTTGCTGGAAATGTGCTCTTTTCCACCTACGGTGTAGCCAAATTGTCAACCATATGTTATTGTTCGCAGTGCAGCGTTGGAGGTGCAAGCCTCCCGTAAGTGCTGTCTTGAGAGCGAGTTGCACATTTGTCCAAAAATTCGTCGGCAATTTGGAAAGCGACGGGCTCTCATTGCAGGTTCGGAGAAACGACTAAGCTCCAGTGGTAGCGATTCCCCGCCTGGGTCTCGATATCCTCGGTTTTTACCTTTAGAGTCATACATTTAGATGGCAGACTACATCTATAGCATGGAGACCCGGCTCACACCGGACCAGCAAAGTGGTGTGAACCTGGTGCAGGAAATCGCCCGTCGCGCGGGACTGAATCTCTATCTAACCGGCGGCACCATCCGCGACCTGATCACCGGTTTCCCGATTCGCGATATCGACCTTAGCATCCAGGGCAATCCGCTCAAGCTCCAGAAAGATCTGGAGAAATCGGGCATTTCGGTGCAAGGCGTCGACGAAGACCTGCGCACCCTGCAGCTTCTGATGCCGGGGAACGTCCGGGCCGAACTCAACATGACGCGCGCCGAGGCGTACGACAAGCCCGGCAAGCCGCCCGCAATTACGCCTGCCACCATCAACGAAGACTTGCGGCGTCGCGACTTTACGGTTAACGCCATGGGACTGTCGCTGAATCCAGGATCGCGTGGTCTGCTGCTCGACCCCTTCAACGGGGTGGCTGATATCGAGGCCAAAGTGCTGCGTGTGCTGCACAATTACGCCTTCCTGGAAGAACCGATCCGCCTGATCCGCGCCACCCGGCTGAGCGCGCGTTTTCACTGGCCGCTGGAAGAGCGCACCCAGACGCGCTATGACGCCGCCAAGGAAAACAGCTATATCGACTATCTCGGTAAGCGGATGATTGGCCACGAGCTGGAGCAGTTGGCACACGAAGATGACCCGCTCAACATTATGCGTGCGCTGGAAAAAGAAGGCTGGCTCAAGGTGCTGCACCCGCACTGGACCATGAGCAAAATGGATTCCGGCGATCTGGGCCAACTGGTGAAGACGCGCCAGATGATGAACGAACTGGGCTATTCGATCGAGACGGGACCGATCGTGATGTACTTCCTTACTTCCCGCATGAGCGACAAGGACACAACCGACATCCAGCGCATGATTCCGCGCCGGGACTTTGTTGACAAGTGGAAGCACCTGGAAAGCGGCGCTCACGAGCTGACGAAAAAATTGACCAGCAAGGAAGCTGCCGTGCCGTCGGGGGCTTGGAAGATTCTGTCGCAGGCCACGCCGGAGAACATCCTGTTCCTCATCCTCACGGTGAGGCAACAGGCGGTAGACCAGAAGCTGAAGAACTTTTTTGGGAAATGGCGGCAAGTGAAGGAGAAATTGCCTTTTCCGGAGATGGCAGAGTTGCGCATCACGCCCCAGTTGGCGGAATACCCGGAGATCACGGAGAAGGCATTTCTGCTGCTGATGGACGGCCGGTTGCGCTCGCATTCCGAGATCATGAATTTCCTGAAGCCGTATGAGCCGCCGCCTCCTCCGCCACCACCTGCTCCGAAACGCGGACGTAGGAAAGTGACGGCGGTGGTGGGTTCACCGGAGGCAGTCGTTCCCGGGAAAGCGTGGGCGTAAACCGAAAGGCGTTGCGGCGCCGGTGCCGGCTCCTGCGCCGGAAGTGCCGACGCAGCCTGCCGCTCAGTCGGCAAGAATCCCGGCCGCCAAAGGCGCAGCTAAGCCGGCAGCGCCACCGCCGGCTATTGCCAAACCCGCTGCAACGAAGAAGAGCGCCGCGCCTGCCAAGCCGGCAGCCAAAAAGCCGGCGCCACCCAAGGTGGTGGCCAAGAAACAGACGAAGCCACCGGCCAAAAAGGCGGTTGCGAAAAAAGCCGCTCCCGCAAAGAAAGCTGCTCCAAAGAAAGCCCCGGCAAAGAAAAAACCGGCGGTAAAGAAACCTGCCACAAAGAAGCCGTCACGTAAGCGGTAAAGTGCCGATCCGGATCCGCCGTCATGTCGGCGTACTTCTTCCGCCGCGAGTGGCTTCTCTCCCCGGCTTTTTCGATCGCTGCAATCCAAGCTACATCGACTTTGGAAGACGGTCGAGCGTACGATGCGCTGCGGGATGTAACCTGCTTGCTAAACTGAAGTCGTGCGACGGTTGATCATCAACGCAGACGATTTTGGCCTGACCTCAGGGGTCAATCGCGGCATTGCCGAAGCGTATGAGCGTGGCATTGTTACTTCAACGACGCTGATGGCCAACGCGCGCGCGTTTGACGAAGCAGCGGGGCTGGCGCGCTCTTTTGCCGCCGGTGGCGGGCATCTCAGCGTCGGCTGTCACGTGGTTTTGCTGGATGGAGAGCCGCTCCTGCCGCCAGACCGAACTGCCAGCTTGCTGCAGCCGAGAGCAAACGATGGCAGCCGCACGTTTCGCGACAGCTTGAACGACTTCGTCATCGCATCGTTTCGTCACAAACTCGCGCCGGACGAAATTGAGGCGGAAGCGGCAGCGCAGATGCAGCGCATCCAGGGCGCCGGAGTCCAGCCTTCGCATTTCGACACGCACAAACACGCGCATATGTTTCCCGCCGTGCTGCGTCCCTTGTTGCGCGCGGCCAAGGCTTGCGAAGTTCCGGCCGTGCGCAACCCTTTCGGGCAGGTTTGGCCGCTGCCCATGAGCAGCATCTTGCGGACGCGCAGGCTATGGAAGCGGTTCGCTCAACTGAATGTGTTACGCAACTTCGCCGCCAAGTTCCGGCGCGAGGTCGAGTCCTTCGGACTTCGCACCACGGACGGATCGCTAGGCGTACTGGTGACGGGCGTGCTCGATCGGAGACTGTTTACCGCGATTGCCGACAACATGCCTGAAGGGACTTGGGAGTTCGTCTGCCATCCGGGCTACAACGACGCCGATCTTGACCAGATACGGACCAGACTGCGGCGCTCGCGAGAGCAGGAGCTGCAAGTGCTGACGTCGCCCGAGGCCCGCGACATTCTGGGCCAACGAAACATTGAGCTAATCAGTTATCGCGAACTGTAGATACTCTCGCGATACAATGGATTTCCCGCCGCCCAGGGACCGAATCGCAGACATGCAATCCTTTGCGCAATTTTTGTCGCAAGCCGGCGAAGACTCGATCGTCGCCACGGCGCCGTGCCGCGCCGATCTTGCCGGCGGGACCATCGACATCTGGCCTCTGTACCTGTTTCATCCCGGCGCCGTAAGCGTGAACCTCGCGCTCGGCATCCTGACGGCCTGCAAGATCACGGCGCGAGCCGGTCGCGAAATCGTACTCAAGTCGCACGATACTGAACGCGAGGACCGTTTTGCCGGGTGCGAGGAATTGTTGATGGCGACATCGTATGCGCATCCGCTGGCGGCATACCTGGTTCGTTACTTCAGACCCAATCGCGGCTTCACCCTGGAAACGTACTCAGAGTCGCCGGCAGGTGCGGGCATCTCCGGTTCCTCGGCGCTGATGATTGCCACCACCGCCGCGTTGAGCCGCTTTGTCGGACACGAAATCGAGGTTGAGCAGATTCGGGTTATCGCGCAAAATGTGGAAGCGCAGCTTATCGGCGTGCCCACCGGCTGTCAGGACTACTATCCTGCGATGTATGGCGGAGTCAGTGCGGTGCATCTGGAGGTCGCGGGAATCAGATGGGAGCGAATTGCGGTGTCTCCCGATGAAGTGAACCAGCGTTTTGTGTTGTTTTACACTGGAGCGCCGCGGCAGTCGGGAATCAACAACTGGGAAGTTTTCAAACGCCATATTGATGGCGATAAGCACGTCGTTCACAACTTTGCCGAGCTTTCGCGGATTGCCCAGGCCATGCATGGTGCGCTTGCCCGCGAGCATTGGGACGAGGTCGCGAGGTTGATGGGCGAGGAGTGGGAGCTGCGCCGCACAAACGCGCCTGGGATTACGACCTCGCTCATTGATAAGCTAATCGAGGTTGCTAAACAGAACGGGGCGCAAGCCGCCAAGGTCTGCGGCGCCGGCGGCGGTGGCTGCGTGATTGCGTTTATCGAAAAGGGGAGTCGAGAACGCGTAGAGGACGCCATCCGGCAGCACGGCGGGCAACCGCTCGATTTTCAGGTCGAGTGTGAAGGGTTACGGTTTCACGCCGCAGGCGCACGGCAGACGGCCAAGGTATGAGCATGTTTACTGACAGTAAGGGAAAGCTACAACCGATCTGGGCGTTCCTGTTTGCAGTGCTTCTGGGTGCCTTGGCATTTGCTGTCTCTGGCAATATCGCATTCGAAGCCGCGGGTGACCACCCCTTTCGCCGCGAATTGGTTTTCCGCGTGCTGTGGACGCTGCTGTTGTTAGGCATCTTTATCTGGCTGCTCACGGTTGGCGATCATGTTGAGGAACACCGCATTGCCGCACAAGGATTGCCTCGGGTTAAGGGCTGGCTGAAGCAGTTTCTGCTCGGCACCGTCCTGGGATGCATCTTCACGGTCCTGGCCGTCGCTCCCATTTATTTCCTCGGGCACTTCCGGGCCAAGAACCTGATGAGCTGGCACCTGGTTCCGAATCTTCTTGCGGTGATTCTCACGTTGTTGTGCGGCGCGCTGGCCGAAGAGTTGATGTTCCGCGGCTATCCGTTCCAGCACCTGAAGCAGGCCATTGGCACGCCGAGCGCGGTACTGGTCTTTTCGGTTTTCTATGGACTGCTGCATCTGCTGAACCCCGAGGCTGGCCCGTGGGGAGTCGCGAATACCATCCTTATCGGGATACTTCTAACGATCGCATACCTCCGCACCGGAGCGCTGTGGTTGTCGTGGGGCATTCACTTTGGTTGGAATACCACCCTGGGGCTTGTGCTCGGCTTGCCCGTCAGCGGCTTCCGCTTCTTCAACTTGTGGATTTACACCCAGGCGTACGGGCCGAAATGGCTGACGGGTGACTATTACGGCGTAGAAGCGGCTGCGACTGGAACGGTTGCTATACTCGTCGGGATCTTAGTCGTTTGGAAGCTACCGCTTCAGAAACTGATGCAGCCATCTGCACAATCGTCAGAGGAACCAGTTCTGCATAGCCTCTCCGGCAGTCGACCCTAGGGTGTGGGGGCGCCGCTCGGGGTCCCGGGTAACGCGGATCTTTTGTGCGCTGGGTTCGAGCGCCGAATAAGAATATAATTACCGCAATCGGGGACCAGTGATGAACCGCGCTTGTTTTTCCTCTTTCGCAACGGCAATTCTGCTGTTGCCGCTTGCCGTATGGGCGAGCGACCCCAAGACGCCCAGCTCCACTGAAAAGTTGACGCCACAAACGAAGTTGCTAATCATGCGCGACCTGACCGCGGAGCGAGTGTTTGTGCGCACTCCAATGCCGATGGGCGAGCAAGGTCTGGCAATTCGAGACGGCAAGGTGAGTCCCAGCGAACAGCAGGTGGCGCGATTGGTCATGGAACATGGATTTGCCGCCAAGCCCGGTGATCGCGTGGTCATCACCAACGTCCTGATCAAGGAGAAGTCCATCGTCTTCGAGATCAATGGTGGAGGGAAGAAGCACGAGAAGTGGTATCAGCATGTGGAGTTAGGAGCGAACGGGACAACTACTCCAGTGGGAGGTGCCCCTAAGAGCCTTGAAGCCAAAGGCTCGAGTGTGACACTCGAGTTCGACAAGTATGTGCCCGAGCTGACGGGTGAGCAGGTACGCGATATGCTGGCTCCGGTGTTCGACTTCAAGGCGCTGAGCCAGGCCGAGGCCTATGAGAAGACTTTGCCGCCGAAAGTGCGGGAGGCGATAAAGAATCATCAGGTGCTGGTGGGCATGGATCGCGACATGGTGATCTACGCCAAGGGACGGCCGCCGAAAAAGATTCGGGACAAGGACGACAGCGGCGCGGATTACGAAGAATGGATTTATGGAGATCCACCGCAAGAAGTGGACTTCGTGCGGTTCCAGGGGATCTTCGTGTCGCGCCTGGAAATTATGACGGTGGATGGCCAGAAGATTGTCCGCACCCAGAAGGAAGTGGACTTGCAGTCGCAGGAGACTGAGCTGGCCGCCAAGAAGCCCGAGCAAAAGCCGGCGGATGCGCCCACCCTGCTTCGTCCAGGCGAGCAAGCGGCGAGTTCGCCCGATACGCACAGCGCACCGCAGACGCCCTATCCCTCTCCCGGTAGCACAACCCCCACCGATACTCCCGGCGGAACGTCACCTCACTGGCAGATGGCGGGCCTGTCGTGAGAGAGCGGGGCATGCCATTTGGCGCGCTGAACCCCGCGCCATTACACTGGTAGAGTGAGGATAGCACTCGGCCAGATCAACACCGTTGTTGGGGACTTTTCTGGCAACTCCGCCAAGATCATCGAATATTCGCGGCGCGCGCGCAGCGGCGGCGTGGAACTCATCCTCTTTCCAGAACTCTCGGTCTGCGGTTATCCGCCCCGCGACTTGGTGGAGCGGCCCTGGTTTGTGGAACGCAACCGGCAGGCCGTGGAAGCCATTGCGCATGAGACGCAAGGCATCGCCGTAATCTGCGGTCTGGTTACTGCCGCCCGCTCGGCAACAGGCAAATCGGTCCTGAACTCCGCGGCCCTGTTGCGCGATGGCAAGATTGCGTTTGTGCAGTCGAAGCGACTGCTGCCCAGCTACGATGTCTTCGACGAAATGCGCAACTTCGCTCCCGCCGATCGCCAGCAGCTCTTCACTTTCGATGGACAGCAATTGGCGCTGACGATCTGCGAGGACGCATGGAACGACAAGCACTTCTGGGACCGCCGGTTGTACGGGGTCGATCCAGTGGAAGACTTGATTGGCGCGGGCGGAAAGGTTCTGCTGAATATCTCGTCGTCGCCGTTTTACCTGGGCAAGCGCGAACTGCGGCACGCCATGCTGGCCGCGATCGCCAGCAACTATCGCGTGCCGGTCGCGATGGTTAACCAAATCGGCGGCAATGACAGCCTGGTGTTTGACGGCTCCAGTTTTGTCCTGGGGCCCGGCGGAGAAGTGATCGCCCAGGCGAAGTCGTTCGAGGAAGACCTCATCTGCTTCGATACGGAAACCTTGACGGGCGATGTTCATGCTCGCGACGATGGACTGGAATCGAGCGCTTATTCCGCGCTGGTACTCGGCACGCGCGATTACGTTCACAAGTGCGGCTTCCGGGAGGTTGTGCTGGGCTTGAGCGGCGGCATCGATTCGGCGCTTACCGCCAGCATCGCAGTCGATGCCCTGGGGCGCGAGAATGTAGTGGGCATTGGCATGCCCGGTCCGTACTCGTCGCGTGGCAGCATCGACGACGCGGCCGAGCTGGCGCGCAATCTCGGCATCCGCTTCGAGCTGGTTCCGATTGGCGACATCTTCGATGCCTACGGCAAAGCACTCAGTTCGGTGTTCGCCGGCCGCCAGCCTGATGTCACCGAAGAAAACATTCAGGCCCGCATTCGGGGCTCGCTGATAATGGCGATCTCCAATAAGTTTGGTTGCCTGGTGCTGACCACGGGAAACAAGTCGGAGCTGGGCGCTGGCTATTGCACGCTATATGGCGACATGTGCGGAGGCCTGGCCGTGATCTCCGATGTGCCGAAGACGCTGGTCTACCGGTTGGCCAACTTCGTCAACTCGCGTTCGCCGGTCATTCCCCGGTCGACCATCGAGAAGCCGCCGTCGGCGGAATTGCGCCCTGACCAGAAGGACAGCGACTCGCTGCCGGCGTATGAAGTCCTGGACGCGATTTTGCAGGATTACATAGAAGATAACAAGGCGCCGGATGAGATCGCAGCGGAACGAGGCTATGATCCACAGCTGGTACGCAGGATCGCATGCATGGTTGACAAAAGCGAGTACAAACGCCAGCAGGCAGCCCCGGGATTGAAGATTTCCGAGAAGGCCTTCGGCTTTGGCCGTAGATATCCGATTGCTGCGAAGGTTGAAGTGTGTGGAGGAAGCAGCAATTAGCAATTGGCTCTTAGCCATTGCGCCAAATGCTAATTGCTGATCGTTAGTTGCTAATTGCTAGCTGCTTCGAAAGGATCCATGAATCACATCACGCGAATAATCTTGATCGCTGGTCTTAGTATTGCCAGCCTATATTCCCCCGCCCAGAATGCCGCTGCGGCCAAGCACGCTTCTCCTGCTAAGACGGAGTCGACTTCCAGTACCGCCGGGGCGGCGCTTCCAACCGAAGCTACCGTCGATGGTTTTCTAAAAAACATGTTTGGCTGGAATCCTGATCTGACGTGGAAGATAGCCGACATCAAGCCTTCGGAAGCCGCCGGCGTTGCAGTGGCAACGGTGGTCTTCAATACGCCGAAGGGGTCGCAGGTAATACGTCTCTACGTGACGCCCGACCAGAAGTATGCTTTCATGGCGGAGCTGGTGCCCTTCGGCGCCGATCCCTTTGCCGAAGCGCGCCAGATTCTGAAGGCGGCCAATGGACCGTCGCACGGGCCGCAGGACGCGGCGATTACCATTGTCGAATTTGGCGATCTGGAATGCCCGGCGTGCAAAGCAGCCCAGCCCAACATCACCAAGCTGATGGAAGAGGAGCCCAAGGCGAGGCTCGTTTTTCAGAACTATCCGTTGGAGCAAATCCACAAGTGGGCTTTGACGGGAGCAAAGTATCTGGACTGCCTGGCGCAGCAGAACAACCAAGCGGTGTGGAAGTTCATCGCCACCGTCTATGACCACCAGTCGGATGTTACCCCGGAGAACGCCGAGCAGATGCTGAAGGGCTACGTGAAGGACTCAGGCGGCGATCCGGAAGCGGTGGCGGCGTGTGCTGCCAAGCCGGAGACCGAGAAGCGGGTCCGCGAATCTATGGCGCTGGCTGAGAAGCTGGACGTCACCAGCACCCCGACCTTCTTCATCAACGGCCGCCGCATCGTTGGATTTTCCGCTAACAGTACCCCCTATGATGCCGTCAAAGCTATGGCGGATTATGACATCGCCAATCCCAGGTAGAATGCAGGTCGCCCGAGGCGAACGTGGTGCTGAATGCGTGGAGGAAGGTAGTCCTTTGGTTGCTGCTGGGGATAGCGACGGTGTCTGCGTTGTGGTTGCTCAACCTTGAGATCACCTACCGGCGCAACGTACGGAATTTGCCAACCGACTTCCAACCGCGGCGGCACACAATTAATCGGCTTTGGAAGACCTGATACGGTTGCAGAATTGCGACGGCCCAAACAAACATCTTTTCGTGACCCACATCACAGCCCCTTTCCTGGACAGCGTAGAGGATTACAGATAATAAGAGTTGCCGATCTGCCTTGATCTTGGCCGCCTCGCAAACCTGGGCAATCGGCGGTTCCGCTGGTGGCGGACTCTCAGCTCGCAGTTTTCAGTAATTTTGCAGGCCCTCGCGCGACTCTTCGTGTCCACTAGGAATGGTGAGGGCTTGAACAGAATCCTCGTCGTCGATACCGACCCCGTCATCCGCTCCGGCATCTGTAGTTTCCTCGCAGCGCAGGGATACGTCGTCTCCCAAGCTTCCAGCTCCGCCGAGGCTGATGTGCAGTTCGACAGCTTCCGCCCCCACGCGATAGTTCTCGACCTGGATGTTCCAAGCGGGGAGGGTTCGCAGGTTTTCCGCTTCGCAAAACGTCTTCAGCCCGACTTTCCGATTGTTGTGCTCAGCGGCCATGCAGCCAAAAGCTTTGAAACCAAGGCCCTGGAGCGCGCCGCCGCGCACGTTTTCGTCAAGCCGGTAGACTTGGCGAGGCTTCATGCAGTACTGGTGGGACTACCGGCGCAACTGAAGGCGGCACGGGCGGCTGCGTCTTCTCCGGCCAAGGTGCAGCGCGAATATCTCGACCCATTCATTGGGACCAGTGCCGCGATTCGCCGGCTGCGCGAGATCGCCAACCGTGTTCTGCCCAGCGAGAGCCCCATCCTTTTGCAGGGCGAAACCGGCGCTGGTAAGGGAGTGCTGGCCAACTGGATCCATCGCAACGGCCCTCGCGCCGATCAGCCTTTTCTCGATCTGAACTGTGCCGGCCTATCGCGCGAACTGCTTGAATCGGAGTTATTTGGCCATGAAAAGGGTGCTTTCACCAGCGCTGTCAGCGCCAAACAGGGCTTGTTGGAAGTCGCCAATCATGGAACGGTTTTTCTTGACGAAATCGGCGACATTGACCTGCAGGTGCAGCCCAAGCTGCTGAAGGTATTGGAAGACCGGGTCTTCCGCCGCCTGGGCGAGATTCGCGACCGCGCCGTCGACATCCGTTTGATCTCCGCAACCCATCGCGAACTGCTGGAACTGGTGCGCCAGCAGAGGTTTCGCGGCGATCTCTACTTCCGCGTCAACATCGTCTATATCCAGGTCCCGTGCTTGCGCGAGCGTGTCGAAGATATCTCGCATTTGGCGCAGCATCTGGTGGGAAGTATTGCCCGCAACTGTGGGCGGCAGGAAATGCGTATCTCCAACGCAGCCGTTATGGCCCTGGAACGCTACTCCTGGCCGGGCAACATCCGCGAATTGCGCAACGTGCTGGAGCGCGCCGCTCTGGTCGCCGGACAGGACACGATAGCGCAGGAACATCTGCACTTCCAGACTGCGCTGGCTCCTGAACTTTCGCGACTGGGCGGCTTGAGCGGCACTCTGAAACAAATGGAGCGCGCATATATTCACCACGTGTTGCATGATGAAGGCGGCTCAATCGAGCGCGCCGCGCGACGCCTCGGAATTCCGCGCAGCTCCCTTTATAACAAGATGAAGCGCTTCGAAATTCCACAGGGCACAGGTCGCTTGTAAAGATCTAGCGCAGGTCCTCAGGCGCGAAACAACCCCCGCCCCCGACTGCACTTCTTACTGTATAGTTGCTAGCTTATGTGGGCCCTCGACCGGCTTCCGGAGTTCAACCAGATTTACCACTCCCACGATGCCACCTGGACCGCGACCGACGCCGCCAGCCTGAAGTTCGCCCAAGGACTGCTGTTTTCCTTCCTGCTTGTGACTCCCTTCTGGACCGCCGTCGGCATCGGCCTTCATCTGCTGACGCGGTAAGTCGTGCGGCCGTCCTGCTAATGCTTTTCCGCTCCACTCGGGTATCATGGCTTCACTGCTGTCCGTTCCGTCAACACACATTCTGGGGTAGGTTTCTCGAATGTCCGACGCTTTCATCTGCGATGTAATCCGAACGCCTTTCGGCCGCTACGGCGGCGCACTCTCCACCGTTCGCACCGACGATCTGGCTGCGATTCCCATCAAGGCCTTGCTTGAGCGTAACTCTTCCGTGGATTGGAGCGCAGTCGATGACGTAATCCTGGGTTGCGCCAATCAATCCGGCGAGGACAATCGCAATGTCGCGCGCATGGCTCTGCTGCTCGCCGGTCTGCCGCTGACGGTGCCGGGTACAACCGTCAACCGGTTGTGCGGTTCCAGCCTGGACGCAATCTCCATGGCCGCGCGCGCCATCAGGACGGGCGAGAATGCTCTTGTGATTGCCGGCGGCGTGGAGAGCATGTCGCGAGCGCCTTTTGTCGTCGGTAAGGCGGATACCGCTTTTTCGCGCGGCATGAAGCTGGAAGACACCACCATCGGTTGGAGATTCGTGAATCCCCTGATGAAGGCGCAGTTCGGCGTGGACTCCATGCCGGAGACGGGTGAAAACGTTGCTGAGGAGTTCGGGATTTCGCGCCAGGACCAGGATGCATTTGCCTATCGCAGCCAGCAACGTGCGGAAGCTGCTCGGCAAAGCGGCGCCTTAGCTGAGGAGATCACACCGGTCACGATTACGGCCCGCAAGGGAACAGTGGTCGCCATAGACAAAGACGAACATCCGCGGCCCGATACGACGCTGGCTGCACTGGCTGCGCTGAAGCCCATCGTCAAAGCGAACGGCACCATCACGGCGGGCAACGCGTCCGGCGTGAATGACGGCGCCGGCGCCGTGTTGCTGGCTTCGGGGGAAGCAGTCAAGCGTCATGGGCTGAAGCCGAAAGCGCGCGTGGTTGCCGCCGCCGCCGCGGGAGTTGCGCCGCGAATCATGGGCGTGGGACCAGTTCCGGCAACGCGCAAGGTGCTGGCCTTGGCCGGTCTCACGGTCGGCAACATGGACGTGATCGAGTTGAACGAGGCCTTCGCTTCACAGGCACTGGCCGTGCTTCGCGACCTGGGAATTCCAGATGCCGCCTCCCACGTCAATCCGAATGGCGGCGCCATCGCCATCGGTCATCCCCTGGGTGCAAGTGGAGCGCGGCTCGTCACCGCTGCCGTCTTGCAGTTGCAGCGTACCGGCGGTCGCTACGCGTTGTGCACGATGTGCATCGGCGTTGGGCAAGGGCTGGCGATGATTCTGGAAAGGGTTTAGTGGCGAAAGGCAGGCGCGATGGAACGGCCGCGACACTTGCTCGTACTATCCTGTTGAACAAAAAAAGGCGGACCTGAAGTGGGTCCGCCTGAGTAAGGGGTAAGGAGATTTGCTGCTCTTGTTGAATTACCTTGCGATTTCCAGCTCAGGATTGCTCAACGTCAAATTGTCTGATTCCCGCCAACTGAAGGCTGATGTTCCACAGGAATTCCGGGTTATTCCTGAGATAATACAGGTCGTACTCCATATTTTCGTGAATGGGAAACGCACGCGTGGGGCTTATCTGCCAGAGTCCGGTTATGCCGGGCTTTACGGCAAGACGCTGGCGCTGGATCGAGGTGTACTGCTCGGTGATGAAGGGCATCTCCGGGCGGGGGCCAACCAGAGACATTTGCCCCAGGAGGACATTCATCAGTTGCGGAAGTTCATCCAGGCTGGCGTGGCGTAGAAAGCGGCCAACCGGAGTAACGCGCGGATCGTCTCCCGCTCCGGGAGAAGTTTCGTACTGCGGAGCGTCCTGATACATGGTGCGGAACTTATAGATGGTGAAGCGGCGGCCTGCCTTGCCGACACGATGCTGGCGGAAAAGCACTGGTCCTGGGGAGGTCGACTTCACAAGCAAGGCGACGATGGGCGCAAGGACGGCCAGAGGCAGCAGCATAATTGCCGCAGTGAATATGTCGAGGGCACGCTTTCCCAAGTCATACAACACGCGGTTAGTGCCACGAGAAAGATGGGCGAGCACAATGCCGTCGAGCTCGGCGTAGTCCACCCAGTACCCGGGTTCCAGAAAGTCGGCTGGGGCAAAGTAGATGTTTACGCCGGCCTCCGACAATTTTGTGTTGGTGAGCAGCATCGACTCGCGATCCACGATGGAGGTCGCTATCACCAGCACGGAGGCGTTTAGCTGGCGAAACAATTCAGGGCAGAGTGGCCCGGGACTACTCTGGCAGAATGTTTGCCGTGGTAGGAAGGATCGTAAATCTCGGTAGTGCCGCTTAGCGGATCGTCGTCGACGAAAGCGACCGGATCGACGCCGAACTTTGGCGAACGCACCAGGGCGGAATAGATGCGCCGGGCAGCGGGGCCAGTGCCCAGGATCACGGCGCGCTGCGATCCGAATCCTTTGCCGCGCAGCCGGCGCAGAAGTCTGTGCATCTCCCATTTTTCCAGAGTGAGGAAGAGAGGAACGGTAACCACAGCGAGGGAGAACGCGAGGCGCGAGACTGGGATGGCGCAGAAGTATGCGGCCAGGAGAGCGATCAGGAAGGCTTGCAGGGTGACTCGCAGGATCCGTTCGGTCTCGCGGATGGCCAACAGACTGAGGCTGGGGCGATAGCCGCCATAACGATCCAGCAGGAAGACGAAGAGCAGGGCGAAGCCGGTTGCGCAGAGGAAGACCGTGGAGGGCGCACAGGCAGCGGCTCGCACCGGCTCCAAGGCTCGATACAGGATGTCGGCGACCTGCACGGCGCCGAGTACGGCGGCCAGATCCAGCACTTTCTCCGAGGCAGCTAATAAGGAAGTGAGCGGAAGGGTCCGCTCAGCGGAGCCAGGGAGCGGAACGTCGAAGGCGGTTAGCGAGCGGGTAGAGGTACTCATCGCATTGGGGGAAAGATGGCTTTAGGTAGTAGTAGGAGATTGGGCGGACGGCAGATCTAGTCGAGGGATTCCAAGTCCGCACCGTGAAGATTCACAGCCACCGAGCGCAGGATCTGATCGATGGCGATGACCAGGCGGAACGCGTTTTGTTTTTCTACCAGAGTGCCTTCCCATCCGGCGAAGGGGCCGTGTTTGACTCTGACCCGGTGTCCAATTCTTAGATAGGGGTGCGGTTCGACATCGCCGGGAAGCAGCGCACATGCCCGCAGCCGCTCGACATCGTCGTCCGACAGGACGGCCGGTTTGCCTGCAGTCGAGACCAGATACACGACGCCCATGGTTTCAAGTACCGGGACCCGCTCGCCATCGGAGACGTGAACAAAGATGTAGCCGGGGAAGAGTGGCGCCTCAGACGTCTTAATGCGGTCCGACCAACGCGCCACGCGCCGATAGGTCGGCAGCAGGAACTCCAGCTTCTTCATTTTCAGCTGATTGGCGACATGCTGTTCATGACGCGAGCGGGTGTAGGCAGCCAGCCAGCATCTGCGATTTTGTCCGTCCAGTTCCATAAGAGGTTGCGATCATCCGCGTTCAGCACAAAGCTTCGCCAGTCTCAGTCCCAGGAGGCGGATTGAGCCAAGGACACGACAACGGCTGCGCTTGGTGAGAGCCGCGAGCCACTAAGCCATCAAGGTGCTATAAAATGACAACGCCAACGTGCCATATTCCTAGAGCAACTGCTCAGCCATCCAGAATCTTCCCCCTGTGGAAATGTAAGCCTTTGCTTTTCTATAGGTTACAGGTTTCATGGTCGGCCCAAAGAAATCCCGGGACCCGAGGATGCCCAACTCTTGGACGGCCACGTCCTAAACATGGACAAATCGGCCGAAGACCCCGACTCATCCCGCACCCAATTATGAAACGTTCCCGAAACCGTCTTGACCCGCCTTCGCAAACTCTGCAAGTTTGCTCATCACGCTTACAATCGAATCCGGGTTACGAACCTCACGCAAGGAGGGCCATGCGGGTCCTGGTCACTGGAGGAGCGGGGTACATCGGCGGCGTGGTTGCCGACCGCCTTTTGCGCGACGGCCACTCGGTCACGGTGCTGGACAATCTCAGCAAAGGCCGGCAGCAGGCCGTTCCCAGCCAGGCCGAGTTTGTGCTGGCCGATACCGGCGACGCCCCGGTCCTCGGTCGTATCTTCGAGGCTGGCCGCTTCGACGCGGTCATGCACTTTGCCGCCTTCATCGAGGCGGGCGAGTCGATGCTCTCGCCGGAACTTTACTTCGACAACAACTCGGCCAAGACGCTTACCCTGCTGCGTGCGATGCTGCGGCATCAGGTCTCGCGATTTGTGTTCTCCTCAACCGCTGCGGTGTACGGCGACCCCAGGCGGCTGCCCATCGCGGAAGACGATCCGCTGGCGCCGACCAACCCTTATGGCGAGTCGAAGCTGATGGTGGAGCGCATGCTGGCCTGGTTCCATAAGGCTCACGGCCTGCGATACGCCAGCCTGCGCTACTTCAATGCCGCCGGCGCGACCACGGACCGCGGCGAGATGCACCGCCCGGAGACGCACCTGATTCCGCTGGTTCTGCAAGCCGCGCTGGGCCAGCGCGAGGCCATCTCCATTTACGGCACCGACTATCCCACCAAAGACGGCACCTGCATTCGCGACTACATTCACATTGACGATCTAGCGACGGCGCATCTGCTGGCGCTGGACGCGCTGACCGAGACCAACGCCCAGATCAATCCTCAGACTCAGACTCAATCTAAAGTCTCGCCACTCATCTTCAACTTGGGAAGCGGCAGCGGCTTCAGCGTGCGCGAGATCATCGCCGTGGCCGGCCGCGTCACCGGCCGCAAGATTCCGATAGTAGAAGCGCCGCGACGTCCCGGCGATTCGGCGGTGCTGATTGCCAGCTCAGAGAAGATCAAGCGCGAGCTGGGCTGGCAGCCGCAGCACTCCGACATCGAAGCGATCATCCGCAGCGCATGGGAGTGGCACGGCAAGCACACCAGCACATTGAAATAGTTTCGCCGTGGGTGTGAACCAGCGCTCGCGTGTTGCCGAGTTCGCGACTTCCGTCAAGCCGGCGGCTGAGCGTAAAACCTGCGAGCTGGCGACGCTTCTGCTTTTGCCATCTCTCTTTCCTCGATTGCTCCTCGCACTCGGCCTTTGCCTTCTCCGGCCGACGGGCAACTTTACAAATTGTTCCACGTGGAACAATTGCGAAATATTACAAAGTAACCTGCTAAGCGATTGACAACACACAGGCTGTCGCACTTCGGTGCTAATGAACGAACGCTCGTTCGGAGTGGTCCGAGTCCCGCAGGGACGGCAGTAAGATAGCCCAGCCTTTCAAGGCTGGGAAGGCGACAACAACAACCTCCGAGCCCCTTCACGGGCGGCACAAGCGAGCAGCGGGCGCACGGAACGGGTGACCCTGGTCTTCGCCCTGTTCGAGACCCCGGGAGATGACTTAGAAGTGCGTGAAGGTTGTGGTCTTCAACCACAGCTTCAGCTTTCCGGCGCTCATTCGGTTGCTCCAACTGAAAGCAGCCAGATCGCGTATCGATGCGGGATTCCCAGGTCTCGAACGGCGCGAGACCTTGCCCCCGCCTTCGTGACGCCTTGTAACAGGGCACGACTTCAGTCGTGCCGCAAGTGCACGCCTGGAAGTTCCGACCCGGCTTTAGCCGGCGACACAACGTATCGGTGGCGGGTGCCGTGGCTCTCGCGGTGATCGAGACCCGGGAGGACGACATGAAAGTGCGTGAGGGTTGTGGTCTTCAATCACAGCTTCAGCTCTCTGGCGCTCATTCGTTTACTCCGACTGAAAGCAGCCAGATCGCTTATCGATGCGGGATTCCCAGGTCTCGAACGGCGCGAGACCTTGCCCCCGCCTTCGTGACGCTTTGTGTCAGGACACGACTTCAGTCGTGCCGCAGGTGCACGCCTGGAAATTCCGAGCCGGCTTTAGCCGGCGACACAACGTATCGGTGGCGGGTGCCGTGGATCTCGCGGTGTTCGAGACCCGGGAGGACCACATGGAAGTGCGCGAAGGTTGTGGTCTTCAATAGCAGCTTCAGCCTTCCGGCGCTCATTCGGTTGCTCCAACAGCAAGCAGCCAGATCGCATATTGATGATGGGATTCCCGGGTCTCGAACTGCGCGAGACCCGGGCCACCCGCCGTGGTCTGTGGCTTCTCTCGCCCGCCTGAAATGCAGGCGCTCGCGCCGCGGCGTCGGAAACTATAATCCCGTCCCGCGTTGCGGGACGACTCAGCTCAGCCAAGGACGGAGCGCAACCGGGGCCCCCGATTCGCGCCTGTTTTGCGCGAATTGGGGCGGGTAGCGGAGTCCTGGGTAGCTAACGAAAAGCATCCGAGTCCCGTAGGGACGGCACCAGATAGCCCAGCCTTTCAAGGCTGGGGAGCGGCAATAACCAATCTCCCAGCCCCTTCAGGGCTGCATCGCAACCGCAGAAGAATTTTGTCGCGAGATAGTCCGCCCAAAGCAGATCAAACTAGCCGCGCAGCGGCGGGATGAAGTCAGCCGGGGCCGTGAGGCCCGGTGAACCAGGAAAAACAACTGAGCCGCGGCGCGGCGGCACAGCCGGGTGCCCCCACTCATTCGCCGGTTTCGAATGAGTGGGTTCCGGGCACACACACCATGAGCGAGCAATTCTGACCAGATTTTGGCAACCGATCGTGGGATACTTCTATTTAGCCGCAGACCAGGCTCCAAACCGAGCCCTTACCTGTTGCAGGCACTCAAGCCTTAAATGGAGTCTCTCGATGAATCTCAATCTGATGGATCCCAAACTGATTGCTCTTGCAGTCGTAGTCCTTCTGGTTATCGTGGTTGCCATTGCCCTGTACGTCCGCAAGCGCAAGAAGACCACGGCAGAACTGCGCGACCGCTTCGGCCCGGAGTACGATCGGGCGGTTCGGCAGCACGGCTCCGAACGCAAAGCTGAAGCCAAGCTGGCGGATCGCGAAACGCGGGTTGAAATGCTGCATATCCGCGATCTTGACCCGGCAGAACGTGAGCGCTACCTGTCCCAGTGGCAGGCGGTGCAATCCCGCTTTGTCGATTTCCCCAAGGGTGCAGTAACCGAAGCCGACGAGCTAGTGTGTTCGCTGATGCAGACTCGTGGCTATCCCGTCACTGATTTTGATCAGCGCGCCGCCGATATCTCGGTCGACCATCCCCGCGTGGTGGAGAACTACCGCTCGGCGCATAACATCGCATTGCGACTCGGGAGAGGCGAAGCCAGCACCGAGGACCTCCGCACCGCGATGATTCACTACCGCTCACTCTTCGACGAGCTGGTGCAGTCGCAAACATCAATAGACAAAAGAGTCGCCTGACCCGACAGCCTGGAGACTTCTCCAGCTGTAGGCGTCAATCACCGCTACTTAGGAACAGAGGACAAATTCATGATGAAACCGAGCACGGACGACCAAACCACTGGCAAGATCCACGAAGTCAAAGGAACCATCAAGGAGAAAGTTGGCGAGCTGACGAACAACCCCGACCTGGAGGCTGACGGCAACGCTGAAAAGAACGCCGGCAAGGTACAAAACTGGATCGGCAAGGTCGAAAAGAGCGTTGGCCAATAAGCGAAGTCACTAACGAACTCGACAAGAGAGAGGTCAAGACCGAATGATGCAATCAGTGTTGGAACGAACCGGTGAGCAGGTTGCCGAAACCGCGCGCAAGGCTTCGCGGGCAGCCTCCGCGGTTGCGGATGCACTTGAGGATGGCGTAGGCGCAGCGCGGCGTGTCGCAAAACAAGGCGGCGATGCGGCGGAAGAGTTTATCGACGATACCACCAAGCGGCTACAGCGACACCCTGTAGAAACAATTGTAACAACTTTTGCGGTAGGCATCGCAGCCGGAGTAATGATCGGCTGGATGATCAAGCGCAGATAACGGTTACACCAGGCTGAACACTCAAGAGCAGGGTCCAGTTCGCTGGACCCTGCTCTTTGCTATGCGCGGCTATGTTTGCAACGGAGTTTCCGTAAATCGAACACGGGCCTGGCGCCGCGTGCCGACCGATGGTTGAGCTCATGTGATCTTGAGGCCAGGTTTGCTCTGCCGGCAGGCGATGCTCTCATACCGTCAGCGGACAAGCTCCGTGGTCGCACTGGCATGCAATCTCGACTTCCGCCGATCCGGCTTCCTTACAGGCTTGTCCGCAGTATTTGTTGCCGGGCTGCACCACGCACCTGCATGGCAGGTGCGCACACTTACTCTGCTCGTTTGTCGTCATAATGGTTGTCCTTGTTTCACTTTTAATGTTGGATTTCCCGAGATAAGACTATCCGGCGCGCCTGGAATAGCCACGCCAGATAACCCCAACTACCTGTTGTCGGCAGTTTCGTGCGTCTGTTTTTCGGCTGCCTTCACAGCTGCCAGAAATGGGTCAGCGCTGGCTGGGATATGCGCTTTGCCTGACAGCGTTTCACGAAAAGAAACATCCTTGCCGTACATCGCGATCGTTGAGTCTTTGTCCTGCTGGATCTTAGCGCCATCCACAGCGACTCCTACAAACAAGCCTTTGGTACGCGAGTAGCTCAGGGCTTCCGTGTTCATCTTCCAGTCGGTACCGGCCGAGGCATGCCTTCCAACCGGACCCGCCGCGGCCGATGCTTCTCCAGTTAATTCAAATTTGCTGGATAGCAGCCCTTGTACACCCTTGTCATTCATGAACAACATGACAAGATCAACTGACTGAGCGCCAGCCTGGAAGCCAAAGTTGCCGCCACCGATCGAAATAAATGCCGGTGCACTCCACCCATGGCCAGTGCGGCAGGTGACCACGCCACGTCCGTGCTCGCCGCCTACAATAAATCCACCCTTCCCCATACTCGGCACCACGCCGATGCACTTGGCGCCATTCAGCACTTCTTCCGGGATGCCCTTATCTGGGGCAGCCATGATCTCGTTCATGACCGTGCCGGCTGCTTGTAAGCGCGCCGTGGTGTCTTGCTCACCGGCAAAGGCAACGGTGGACAAAGATAAGGTCAACAAAGCGATTGCGTATTTCTTCATAAAGAGCATTTCCTTTTATTCCACGCTATTTTGTGGACTACGTGTGAGAGGGCGATTATCGCCGTGAAGATCAGGCTGTCCTGCGACCGCTGATCAGGTTGATTACCAGAAACCGCGACGGCAACGACCAACAAGAGGTGGATCAGGCCACCTGCGATATGGAAACTGAAGCCCAGAAGCCAGAGAACTAACAGAATGACAAAGATTGTCCAAAGCATTGTGCCTCCCAACGGCTAGTTGCGGCGTTCCGCAACGCGTTATAGGTCACTTAAAGACAGAGCCGCATTGCCCTTATCAGGAGAATCGGTTGCTCTGCTCCGAGGGCCGGAGTTTTGTTGGCCGAGGGTCATCGCCTGGCACTAGATGCGGCCAAGCAGCAGCAAAACGACAACGACGACCAGTACCAAACCCAACCCGCTGCTGGGAAAATAACCCCAGGAGCGGCTGTGGTTCCACGTCGGCAAGGCACCTATTAGAAACAACACCAACAGAACGATCAAGACGGTTCCAATCATAGTTTCCTCCTAGTCTTAAGAATCCAGAGTCGTTCGGGACCGGCTTCCATAATTACTCCCGCCGGCCTGACTCTCGATCAAGCTTGCAATTACCGTTAACAAATTGTGAGGATGCTGTCCCTTAGGGTAGTACCTGTCAGCGATGATGCCTGCCGGCACTGAGTCGCCTTGATAGTTGCCGCTCATCGCGACGATCAAAATCGATGGATAGTGGCTGCGTATATGTGAGATCAACTCAACGCCCGACATCTCCGGCATGTTGAGATCGGTGACGATCATGTCTGGAACTCTCCGGCCCAGTTGCGATGCGGCGCTAACGCCATTTTCTGCGATAGCCACGTCATATCCCACCGACGTAAGTAACATTCCCAGGCTTTCGCGAACGCATGGTTCATCATCCACGACCAGAATCTGCGGTCTGAGTCCCTCTGACACTTTGTACCCCTCAGCGCGCGGGATAGAACGAACCGCACCCCTTAAGGATGGCAGGCGCTTGACTTCCAGTCTGGTCAAAACAGATCATGCGTCGGGACTTCCTCCCGTAACGCTCAACTATCAGGAATGGCCGCTGAGGATAACGTATTGCGCCTCACGGCCTTCCTCATTCGAAAACTGCGAACGGGTGGGCCGCCCGAACATTGTTTTCAGCCCGGACGAAATTTTTGTGTTGCGCAAATACTCGGAAAGGTGTGCACTTTTGACCAGACAGGCTTCTTAGCCCGTGTTCGACTGATGCGGTGCTGTGACCTTTGCGCCATCTGTTGCTGTCCTACCGGAGAACTACAGGCGATGTTCTGGACTACCCTGACTTCCGAAGCAGACCCGGGGGCAAAAATGATGCGCCGCAGATGCCGAGCGCTCTTGTTATTCATCCTGGCATTCCTCGTGACTTCCAGCCTGACGGTTACGTTGCGAGCGCAGCAGCACCCAACTCCCCCAACCCCACCGGCATCGGCTGCGCTCCCCGGCTCGACCGGCAGCCAGTACGCCGACACCGAAATTTGCAAGACATGTCACGAGGAAGTGTGGGAGAAGCACTTCGCCGGTACGCCGCACGCCGCGCTGCTCAAGGGCGATCAGCATGGCTGCCAGGGATGTCATGGTCCGGCACAGGCCCATGTTGACGGCGGCGGCGATCCCACCAAGATCATCCGTTTTGAAACCCTGAGTCCCGCCCAGACGGCGGCGATCTGTACCAAGTGCCACCAGTCCAGTCTGGAAACGCAGAATTTTTCCAACTCTCAGCACCTGGCCAACGGCGTCAGCTGTACTACGTGTCACAGTCCCCACGCCGCCGCCGAAGTCAATTTTCTTCTGGTAAAGCCGCAGACTGCCTTGTGCTACGGCTGCCATGCCGCGCAGAAGGCGGAATTCGCGCGGCCTTACCGGCATCGGGTTGACGTCGGACTCATCCAGTGCAGCGACTGCCATAATCCTCACGGCACCCAGACCGGTCATCAGGTGCGAACGGCGGCCGGTCAATTTGCGGTTTGCACCAAGTGCCATACCGACACCATGGGGCCATTCGTTTTCGAGCACGCTCCCGTAAAGACCGATGAGGGCTGTCTTTCCTGCCACACGCCGCACGGATCGACCAACCCGCGCATGCTGCAAGTGAACAACGTCAATTTCCTATGTCTCCGCTGTCATACCCCGAACATGAACGGAGCGGCGCCGGGTGCGCCTTCGTTCCACAACCAGGCCACCAAGTATCAGGCGTGCACGATGTGCCACACCCAGATCCACGGCTCCAACTTCGATCCGGTGTTCTTCCGCTAGCTGCGAGGCATGGTGATGTCTTACCAAAGAAGTTCCGGCGTCGTTACCCTTGGCATTCTGCTCTTGGCTTGCCTGTTCTGGACGAGCAGCGCGCCCGCGCAGAGTCCGGGGCAAACTGCACCCACTACTCCGCCGCCGGCTTCGTCGAGCTCTGCGGCATCCGATGAAGGTAAGGAAATTGGAGGGTTTCAAGTTACCCAGTCAATTGAAGTCGGGGGCCGCATCTCCGACGTCAGCGGCAGCCAGGCGATGTACGACACCCTGGTCAACGATCAGAGCGGGCTTCGCATCCTGGAGCAATCGCTCATCATGCAGTCCATAAGCCACCAGGATGTCTTCGATACCCTAACGCTCAACAGCTTTGGCTGGGGAGGCGATCCCCAACAGGCTGCCCGGGTGCGGGTGTCGAAGTATCACTGGTACACCTTCAGCGGCAGCTATCAGCACATGCAGAATTACTTCGACTATGACCTGTTTGCCAACCCACTCAATCCTCCGACTGGTTCGCCGCCGCTTCCGATCCTGAACTCGCCGCACGGCTACTACAATCGGCAGAATCTTTATAACTTCGATCTCGTCGTGCTGCCCATGCACCGCGTCTCTTTTCGAGTGGACTACAACCGAAACCGCTTCGACGGCCCTGCCTTCAGCAGCGTCCATGAGGGTACGGAAGCGCTGCTCAACGAGATCACCGACAACACGCTGAATGGATTTCGCTTTGGAGTCGACTTCCGCGCCACCAAGAAAACTACTCTCAGTTACACGCAACTGCTTCAGTATTACGACGGCGGAACGACGTATGGTCTCAACTCTTTCAATTCGTACCCGCTGTCTAACGGCACGCCGGTCAGCCTCGGGCTGCCGTGGTTCAACAACGGAAGTCCCTGCTCAGTGCCGCTCATGAACGGCATCGCCAATCCATCTTGTAATGGCTTCCTGAATTACAGCCTGGACCAGCACATCAATACGTTCATTCCGACCGAGCAGTTCAACCTGGCGTCGTCGTCGATCAAGCACTTGGACTTCAGCGGCCAGTTCCAATACAGCCATGCGCAGATGAATACGCCGTTTGACGAAGTGTTCAGTGGATTAACCAGCCGGTCTGTCTACTCTTGGCTCCGATACGGCGGGGAGTAATTCCAGCGCGAAATGGAATTCTGCATCCACCGACGTTACGGCCACATATCACGTTTCGGACAGGCTTCGCCTGGTGGAAACCTTCCGCTTCCGCAACTTCAGCGTGGCTGGGAACTACTTAGATCTGCAAACCAACTACTTTGCCGCCGCCGGCACTACCGGCTCTCTGCTTACACCTGTGGCGACGTTCCCGCCCACCAGCCTCTCACACACTTCCAGCTCTCCCGCCGACATCATCAATGAACTAAACGAGAACCTGATCGCCCAGAACATGAAGCAGAACGACTTTCAGGTGCAGTATGACGTGTCGCACTGGTTTGGAGTGAGGGCCGGATTCGATTGGGACAACTACACCATTCAGCCCGGCAACTCCTCGCAGACGGCTTTAGGCGACATCTACTATCCAACTCTACCCAATCGCGGCAATTGCGTAGGACTGCCGCTGAATCCCGATGGCAGTTGCACGTTCGCCGGCGTCATCGCACCCTGGGGCAACCCCACGACTGAGATCAACGACTACTCCGGCGTTCTCGGGGTTTGGTTCCGCAAGGGAAGTACCCTGCATGCCAACCTGAATGCCAAATTCGGCGGAGCCGATAACTGGATCTATCGCATTGATCCGCTGGCATCATTCAACATTTCGGGGAATGTTTCGTATTCTCCGCATCCGTGGCTCACGGTGGGCGCCAACCTGAAGTTTCAGCAAGGCAAGAACACCGTCAGCGACATCAACTACAACCAGCACAACTATTCGACGGTGCTGAACGCAATGATTAATCCCAATAAGTATTGGGGCCTGGACATGGCCTATAACTTCGACGCCATTCAGCAGAACATGTTTATCTGTTTCGCCGGAACCGTGACCCCGGCGGATACGACGACCTGTCCCGAAGAACCGTCTCTTATGCAGACTTATGGCTTTTACCACACCCATACTCAGTTTGGTTACTTCGCTTTGACGCTTACTCCCATCCAGCGAGTCACCTTGCATCTGGGTTACACCATGGTCGACAACCAAGGCAATACTACGTCGTTGAATACGCTGCAACCGTTGGGGCCGCTTTCGTCGACGTATCAGTCGCCGCTGGCGGCCATCGAGGTCGGGCTTCATAAGGATGTGACCTTCAAAGGCGCCTGGAATTATTATCAGTACGGCGAAGGTTCCTTCGTGGGACCGACCGCGCCCCGCTACTTCCACGCCAACAACACAACGCTGGCTCTGCGCTACGCTTTCTGAGCCGAAGGTCGACGCTGGCGTCTTCATGTTCCATTCAACGTAAATTTTCAGAGTAGAGAATACGGTAGAGATCGAATCTACATTGGTCACGCCGGACTGCTAGTGGCGGGGTCGTCCCCTGTTGCTTGTCAGCCAGACTTTCTCCAGCACGCCGAATAAAAATGCCGTAGTCAGGCCAAATAGCAGCCAGCCGTTCAGCGCCTCCAGGGCCCCCATCAGTTGCCAGTGCGCTGCCAGATCCAGGTTCGTGTGCCCGTAGCTGGTGATGGCGTTCAGGGAATAGAGCATCGCTGTCCTGTTGTCAGGGAGAGCGCCGAGAATGCGGTAGGCCACGGCCCAGATGGCCGTCTCCAGTCCGTGCAGAGTGGTGGCCAGCAAGGTCACGGAGCCCATCACCGTCACGAAAATAGCGATTGGGTGACGGCTCGCCTTCTTGCGATCGGAAAAACTAAGGGCGCGCTGCCGGACCAGTCCCAGGCCCAGAACGTGGATGAGAACGGTGAGAACAATCAAGGGAAAGCCCCATGCCCAGTCGGCGCTCCAACCCGCTGGGTTCTCAACCACGAATGTCAAAGCCGCTGGCGAGATTCCCATTGTCGCCCCCCGCAGGCGGTCCGCCTGGTGCAAAAGAAGAATTGTACAGAAAAGGTTACGAAGGACCATCCAGCGTCTAGAACGAGGGCAGTCCCCAGCAGAACCGCCTCGAGAATCGCTTGGTTCCGCTACTCGCTGGCGTGGTTGTTACGTTGAGCCATCTTCAGCTTCTCGATGTCGGCCGGCGATTCGGATCGACTCGACCCGACAGACGAATCCACTCACCCGTCCAGTCCACCATAAGGGCGAAGCGGTGGGAACTGTCGCTTGGGACAGGTGGTCGAGCCGGCATCATGAGGACGCCCGTCATACCGCGAGCAATTGTGACCAGATTAAGTGGTAGCGGAAGCCATACCATCGCATCTGACCGATGTAATAAGGAGAATCAATTGAAATCCAAGACGCTATTTGCTGTTGTCCTGGGGTCGCTCATCGTGATCGCCCTGTCCCTGCCGGTAATGGCACAGAGCACCACGCAATCTACCACTACGACCTCACATGATCCGGCAGCTCCGACGCAGGCCCAGACCAGTGAGACCACGGATACGACGGTTACGCCGGCGGAACCGCAGACCCAGCAGACCGATACGACGACGACCACCGTCACGCCCCAGCCCAAGATGCAGCAGACCGACACCACCACCACTACAACCGCGCCGCCACCGGAAGTGAGAAGGGACACCACATCGACCACCACAACCACACCCCAGCAATAGTTGAGGATGCTGGGTCTTAGCGTGTCGTAATCTACTCGTCTTCCATTCACGCGTTTGAAAAATTGTGGGTGCTCACCCGTTGCGGCGACCGTATGTCGGGCAGCTGGGGACGAGCAAGATAGATCCAAGATTTGCTATCCGCTCGGGTCAAGGTTATTTGCTTCCCACCCTTTTTGGTTGGCGACAAGGAGGGTGGGGTTGCGTTACCAGCCGCGAGAACTGCATTGGGCAAGCATACCGGATGGCATGTCGGGTTAACTTGCACCCGCTGCTTGGGTGGCGATGGATGAGCCGCCTTGCGACAAGGTCTCAATGACCAGGCGGACGTCCTTGCTTTCCGCCTGCTGAATAACTTTCAGACCCTCGCCGCCGACAGGCGGATACAGAATTGCGCGGCCTCCGATCGAGACCGCGAGATCGAGGCCGTCAATCGTGACCCCATGCAGGAGCGACGGTTCGCCGGCCAATCGCTGGGCGGTCAACCAGGCTCCGTCACGCGCTGCGGTCATATCGAAGCTGACCAGCGAGGTCTCGCTGCGCAAGCCAATCTTCTCCAGATCGCCAATCAGAGGAGAGACGGCTGCGATCTCCGACGCCACCGTGCTTACCAGATTTGCCAGTACCGCGTTTATCTCGTCAAAGTCCGCCTTGAGTTGCGGCAGCTGCCCCCCCGGACTGACCTGCGCGGCGGCAATGCCAAGGTCGAGATTAATGTGCGCGTTCATGCCCGACAGTAGTTGTTGCAGGATGAGCAACCCAGCATTGTTACAGCCCTGGAAAGCCAGCATCCAGCTGCGGGTGGCTGTCCCGCCGCCCTGAAAGGTAGCCAGCGCATCGAGGTATCGCGACGCGAAAACCACATCGAGCTGCTCCATCAGGGGACCATTCTGAAAGCTGCCCCCGGCGATGCCCTGTCGCACCGCGCAGGTCACCCGCCGATAGAGTGCGGCAAAGTACCCCAGGCGGCTGGCGTCGTCATAAGACTGCTGAACAATTATGTCCAACGCGGAGACTACTTCGTCGATGGTTTGCACAGCCATAGATCAGCGATAGAAGCTCAAACTTTGGTTTTAGCTTGCCACACTATAACCCATGCCTGACTCGCTCCACGAGCCGAAGCCCTTGCCGGCGTTCTGTGCCGGGGTCGTAGCTGACCACGTAGAAATTAACTATGCATTGGAATGACTCGATGATATAAAGTTTTGGGCTGTTAGCGCTAAGACCAATCTTCCGGCTGATATGTGGTCCGGCCGGATCACCAAGGAGAATCTTTATGCGACAACTGAGAGCGATCTTGGCCTGCGTTCTCCCGTTGCTGCTGGCCTTTGGCCTGGCAAGCACCCTGGGGGCGCAATCGCTCAACCCTCAACCTCTGGGTCACAACTCTCCCGGCTATTGGGACGATCCCCTGAACTGGAAGCAGCAGTTTGTACCGGACTCGCGGCCCTTCTGGGATAACTCAAAGAACTGGACGACGACTTACGGGCCGGCCTATCGCGATACCATCCAGTCGCCCTCGGAACTGTTGGCATGCTCCACGCAGTTCGCGCTGTGTTTTCATTCGGGCGCCGAGCCCTATCCCTGCACGCTTTCTCCCGACGGCCAATCCGCCAACTGCCTGTGCACCGTTGCCACCGCCACCAACTACACGCTGCTCACTGCGATTCTGAACCGCTCGGTCTACAACGCGACCGCCAGTGCCTGCTCCCCGGACGGCGCCGGATGCACGCAAGTCGGCAAGGCGCCGGTTTGCGGATATCTTAACGGCGGAACTCTCATCCCCGGCGCAGACGTAATCTCCACCTTCGATACCGGGTCCCGTCTGGACATCCTGAAGATTCTTGCGCAAGGCAAACCGTTTGCTACGGTGTGTCCCAAGGCGCCATACGCTGCCTGTATGACCGCACCCTGCACGCTTAGCGCAGACGGTTCCACCGCCACCTGCAAGTGTCCCGTGTTCTACGGCACCTTCCAGTTGGCTGGACAGAACCAGCAGTGCTCCCTGGGCGGCGATCTGGTACCGTCAGCCTCTTACGTTCCGACGTTGGACAACCAGCCTAACCAGTAAAGGATCGGATACGGGTTCACAAATCGCGCGGGTGGCTTCCTACCCTCCGAAGGAGGGCGAGGTCACCGGCGAATCTCCACCAATAGCACCCAAGCGCTCAGAAGACCAGCGGCGAAGGAAAACAGAAAACCTGGCATCAGCCATTCCAGCGCATAGGGGTTTCCTGCGAACAGCAACCCTCCTGCGATACAGAATGGGATCGTGGCAAGCTGGGCAAGCACCGCACGCCATATAAACCACGACCACGGATGACCAGCCCTGACCTTGAGGTAACGCAGTTGGCCGATTATCTGGGCACCCCATGACACGATCGCAATGACAAGGACCTCGACCGGACGCGTTCGTCCCGGCAGATCTGGAGCCAACATGACCGAGGCCACAAAAAAGACCTGAAGAAATTGCAAAACCGCTTCGCCCGCGCGCGAGGGAAGGCCGGGGAACGTCATTACTCTCTCGGCATTGATCGACATCGCCACAAAAATCAGACCGGTGAGCGTTGCCGCCGCCTCTGCCTGGACGGAGAGGAAAGAACTCCAATCAGCGATGGTGAACCTCCTCGAACCCTGAATAGCCGTCCGAATTGTACGTCGAAGTCGGGACCATGAACAGTCGGTTAAAGCACGATCAAATAGACAGTGAAAGTAACAGGTGCCTTGGTAATCATGGGTGAGACACGAGCGATGCGGCGAAACGAAGGTCCGCAATATGGCGAACAAATAGCGAAACTGCTATGATCGCCAAATGGACGAAGGTCGCAAGCGCGTCATCGGAGTCATGGCCGCCATCCTGGTAGCGCGGCATCTGAAGACCACCGAAGATTTGTTCAATTCCCGAGACAGTCCGCGGACTGACGGCATGGTTGCGGCGGCGGTGCAATGGGCGGAGCGGATCATGCGGAAGGTGGAATCGGCATGCAGCAGGATCGTGTAGCCGCGGCAGGAATGCCCTGAGGTGCCGATACCCGCTGCCAGCTATTCGCGCGGACGGCTGGATTATCAGCGGCCGCCGCTGGGAATCGTCTGGGCAAATTCCGGCGGGTAAGCGAAGGTCTTGCCGCTGGCGTCGATCATGATCTTCTCTCGCGGTGCGCCGGCTGGCGCGAACAGATCGTGTCCCGCCGTCGCCCACGGGAGCTTGATGCCGGCGACGGCTGCGATCGTCGGAGTCAGGTCGATCAACTGCGCGTCCTGGTTGGATACCTTGCCTTCGTTTTGCCCGGGCAGCTTGATGAACAGCGGCACCGGGAAGATCATCTCCGCATTGGCAGCGCTCAGCACGCGGCCCGGAGCCTCCGTCTTCCAGCTGACGCCGTGGTCTGACGTCACCACGATCAGTGAACGATCATAGAGTCCCGCCTGCTTCAGCTTGCCCAGGAATCTGCCCAGTTCGCCATCGACAAACTGCACCTGCAATTCGTAATTGTCGCGCAGGTGCTGAAGCAGCCTGGTATTGCCGGCGAATGTGGGATCGAATCCGCCGGGCGACTCCTCATGGATCGCACCATCCGGCCGCAACATATAAGGAGCATGGGGAAGCTCCAGATGCATGAACTCGAATGGTGGCTTGCCGCCCGACGACGATCCGATCTCGCCGAGAAATTCCTGGAAGCGCTGCTGCTGGGTGCGCAGGTCGTCACCTTGGAGCTTCATCACCACCGAGTTAGGCGCGATGCGCAGCAGGTAGAGCGTGGCGACCGCCTTCAGCAGATGGCCGCGCTGCTGCACCCGCGACGCGTCCGGACAGCGATACTCAGGACTGGCGCAGAAGCGCGTCACCACTTCGTGGATGGTGACGTCGTATTCGGGCGCCAGCAGGCGGAAAAGATTGTCAGGATACGCAGCGTCGGAGGCGTCGTTGCCGTCGGGAAACTTGCCGGTAACGATCACGGGAATCGAGCGCGTCGTGTATTCGGCGTTGGCGGTTGCGTTCGTGAACCACGTGCTCTGCTGCGCCAGTTCGGCGAAGTGAGGGAAGCGAGAGGCATCGATCTTGCCGGCGCTGTCCAGGAGCGCCGAGCGCGTGAACTCATCGAGAATCAGAACGAAGACCGGCGGATGCGGCTGGTTCGTATCGGCGGCGAAGCTGGTATGCGCGCCCGCTGCGGGCGCCACCGCCGGCGATACTTCGCGCCACGCGTGCCACAGGAACAACCCGGGAAAGATCAGGACGATCGGAGACAGCACGAGTAGGAAGCGTTCGAACTCGGCGCGGTAGCGAAAGACAATCCACGCCGCGATCGCCAGCGGAATCGTCACCAGGACCGTGTTGTGATGAAACTGCACCAGCGGCGAAACGTATCGCTTATGAAGCTCCAGAAAGAAGGGGGTCAGCAACAACAGAAACGCGGCGCTGAGAAACCAGTCGGCGACCGCTGGCGCAAACCTGCGAACCGCGAGCCACAGCACCGCCAGCACCACCGCCGGCAGCACATTGCAGCACAGGATAATCAGCCAGAGATCGGCGTGCGTCATCTGGTTGAGGACTACGAACTCGGCGTTGCCCGCGATTGCCTGATACACCGACTGGGCGACGGCGAAGGTCGCCAGCGACAGCAGTGCGAGAAGGGCGCGTGGAAACCTGCGCTGTGTTGAGGGAGTCGGCATCAGGCTGATTGCGTCATCTTAACGGACTGCAGCATGATACAGAAATCGCGTTCCGCCCGGCAGTTCAGCCCGCGCCGCAATGCGGAACCAGCGCTCCAGATACTGCTCGAACGCCTCGCGATGGTAATCAGCGTAGGTGTCGTCTTTGTTCAGCAGCAAGCGCTGCACCATGGCGTCGTCCTTGCTGATGAACTCGATTACCAGCTCGCGCGTCGTTTCCGCCAGCCACCGCACCAGCTCCGCCGGCGGAACATTCGCACTGATGACGAGATGATGCACCAGCGCCAACGCCAGCGTCAGCTGCGGCTTTCCCCGCTGCACCAGTGACGCGCGCTCGCCGCACCCCCAGCCTTGCGCGGGAGAAGGATTGGCCACGTTCATCAGCAGCGGAAGTATGTTGCCGGGTTGTTCCTTGCGCAGCTCGCGGTACAGGCCGTCGACGCTGCCTGCATCAGAGTCCATTGCGACCACGGTCCCTGCGGTCCGAGCCACAATCCGGCTGAAGCGTCCGTCGTTGCATCCCAGGTCCCACACCAGCGTGAACTGCCGTCCCGCAACGCTCTCGCACACAAACTCTTCTTTGCGGGCCAGCGCCTCATCGCTGTAGTGGCTCCGCGAATAGTCGTTCCAGGTTGTTTTCTGCGGCGGCAGATGCAGGTCGAGCACCAGCTTGCGCAGGCGCTGCACGTTGCGCGCAATCATCTGTGGCGTCATGCCGGCCGAAGCAATCTGCTGCCGCACGCTGTGCGTCGCCGAAGCCAGTTTCCGTTGCAGATACGCCTGCGCGGTCACATGGCTCAGCACGCCCCGCCGCCGGTGTTCCAGCCCGCGAAACATGCGGCTGAAGATCACCGGGTCAATGCCTTCCAGCTCACTGCGCAGCCACGGCTGGAACGGGACTTGCTTATACGCCTCCAGCATCAGCGGATACAGCATCATGCGGCAGAACTGGTTATAACCTGCCCAGACTTCTCCGCGGCGCAACGGCGCAAACGACAGCACGTCGATGAACACCGGCGTCACTCCGCGAAACTGTACGTTGTACGCGCTGGCATCTTTCAGTATCCAGTTATGCCGCAGCGCGCGATCCAGAATCTCCAACTGGAGCAGCGCCGCGTCGCGCAGCATCGCGAAGGTCCATTCGTAGGGATAACTGAGGAAGGGAATACATTCATGCTCGAGCACAAGCGAGCCCGTGGGAATGGCGAGTTCCGCCGCCAGCGCGCCCTGCTCCACTTCGCGCGTGCCGATCAGCAGACCGGCGGATTGCAACTCCTTTGCCAGTTCGGACGACGCAAACTGGCGCCAGCGCTCCACCGCGCTGGGAAGAATCACGCGAAAGATCTGCTCGCCACGCCGGATGATGTATCCATCGGGATCGCGAAACGAACCGCGATCCCGATGGAAGTCCGCAGCCAGCAAATCCGGTGGCATTGCGCTTAAACTTGCCGCCTGGCTTGCTCTTCCTTCGCAGAGATGGCTGGAATTTCGCTGGCTGGTTCCGGCGATTCGGACTGAATCCCGAACAGGCCGAGCACCTTTTGTTTGAACATTCGGAAGATAACGTAGATTCCGCTGACGCCGCCTAGCAGCAGTTGGAGCATCATGCTCCCCGAGCCGGGATCGACGTACATGGCAGGTAAGAAGACGAAATGCAAAGCCGCTCCAATGCAGTTCAATTTGCCGGCCCATTCGCCAGCTAGCAAAGTTTAACATCCGGTTACAGCCACCACCAAGCGCAACCGCGTTAACCTGCCTGGAACACGCTCCGGCACGGTAGGGAACGGCTTCGGCACGAATTTCATGGGGAACAGGTCCAAAGGCAATTGGCGCAGGCCTTTGTTATAATTACTTTGCCGCTTTTTCGGAAGCGCCCTTAGCTCAGCTGGATAGAGCGTCTGGCTACGAACCAGAAGGCCGGGAGTTCGAATCTCTCAGGGCGCACCACTTTCAGCTCCATCACCCACTGCGGTTGCCCTGCGCACTCCGGGGGCAACTGGTGGGACGACCCCGGGGTGCGAAGCTTCCTATCTTTCTACGGTGCGAAGTAGCCGGAGATGTCGAGGACCAGCTGCGTCAGAGCATCCGCGTAGGCGTCGATGGAGCCGTTGTTCGTCGGCACGATGGCCATGTTCGACGTAATGAAGCCATCCAAGGCATTCAGCGTCGAGGCTACGGGCTGTTGGCCGCCGTCGGGCCACAAAGTGAGGTACGGCATGCGGCCTGGGGGCACTACCGTCGCGTTGAAGACATAGGCCTGCGCGTTGCTGGGCGGCGCGCACCCGCTGCCCATGACATTTACAGTCTTCTCGCCGACAAACGAACCGCCGCTCTGTCGTGTGTCCAGCACGCGGCAGGGAGCGACGGGATACAGCGACAACCCGCCGCTTGCGGGAGCGGCGAAGTAGCCGTCGACATCAACCAGAAGGTTAGTCGCATTGCTGTGAGCGTAGAAGGCGGTTGCGTTTTCGCTGCCCGCCGGCACGATGGCCGCGTTGGCCACGATCGTCCCGGTGTTGTCGTTAAGAGTAGACACGGTTGGCTGCGGCTCGCCTTTAGGCCACACGGTCAGATAGTCCAAGCCCCCAGCAGACGGGATGACGGTGACGTTGAAGGAATACGCCGTCGCATTGCTGGGAACACTGCAGTTTCCCGGAATCGAATAATCCCGTTCCACTCCCGCGTGCAGCATTCCTCCGTCGCCGTTACGGGTGTCTACAATGCGGCACGGCGTCAGCGGATAGAACTGATACGTTCCGGATGCCGGCGGCTCGAAGTAGCCATCGATGTCGAGGATGACGTTGCTGGTGTTGCTGACATACACGCTGACCGCGCCGCTCGTCCCTTTCGGAACAATGGCGGCGTTGGCTTTGATGCGGCCGTCCGTCGAGTTCAGAAGAGATGTCGTCGGCTGGGACTGTCCGGTCGGCCAAATCGTCAGATAGCCTAGCGGGCCCTGCGGCACCGCGGTGACGTTCAGCGAGTAGGCTCCGGCCGTCGAGGGAATGTTACAGCCGCCGAGCCCGGGAACGGTGAAACTGCGCGACGTTCCACCCAGAATCGGACCGCCGGTCTGCCGCGTGTCCACCAGACGGCACGGGGTGACGGTGACCAACTGCAACGGTGGGCTGGAAATGGGAGTCGCCAGGAATCCATGGAACTCGTTAGAAGGGTAGTAGTTCCCGACAATTTGCCCGTTATTGTTGATGCCGTAAGGTTGCGGAAACGCGTCCGAGTTGATGATGGTGAATTGACCTGCTTGCCAAAGGAAGCCGACCTCATAGATGGGATAACCGTTCAAACTGCTATATCCCACAACCACACCGGCATTGTTTATGCCGTAAGCAAACGTTGCGTACCCGCTGGTGTAATTGATGGAAGTGTATGTACTGCCGTTATAAACGAAGCCGAAAGGAACGGTAGAATTTGTGTAATAGCCGGCGACTTCGCCGCTGTCGTTGATGGAATGGGGAGACGTCTCTATTTCTGATCCAGGATAATTGATCGGGCTGAAGGCGCCGTTATTGTCGATAAAGCCGCTAATCCCGCCCGGACTGTAGATCCCGGCGATCTCATTGCTGTTGTTGATCCCCCGCCCACTGGTGACGCCGTTGGTTCCGGGATAGTCGAAGGACGTGAAAACGCCATTCGAATAAATGAAGCCGTGCGTCTCTGTGACGCTTACTTCAACCGCTCCCGTGATCACGCCGGCGTTATTAATCCCCTCAGGAAAAGTGGTACCTGCCGGATCGTCAATGGTGGTGTAAACGCCACCGGAGTAGAGGAACCCGTGATAGTTCCCGTATTGCGTGTCCAGGTAATAGCCCACGACGGCGCCGTGATCGTTGACAGCCTCGGGAATGGTTAGATATGCGTCCGGGTAGTCGATGTTCACGAACGTATAATTACCGTCCTGGGCGAGGACACTGGCCGGCAGCAGCAGGCCGAGAGCCAGGAGGACGAGGTTGGCGATGTTGAAACAGCGCAGCTTCGCATGGATCACGCAACCACCTTATGGCACATCTGAATTTAATGACAAGCGAGGACGGTGCGACTGTCTTCGGCAGGACCGGCAAGGACCAACGCAGAGAAGACAGACGGAGCTGCGATGAGACAACGCGACAGGTATGCGAATCAGTGACAGTCCCGTATCCAGAGCCCACTCGCTGCACTACTATAACTCAAAGCGCGCACGCGTATGACAACGCTGATTATCGCCCCAAGAATTGACACAATGGAGGTCAGATCCCCAGGCTTTGAAGGCAGATCACGCGGCCCGTACGGAAGGCCAAACTGCACGAAGAAAGCCGCGGGATTCAACCCAAGGTTTGTCTGGCTACATTTCAATAAGCTAGGGCACTCATTCACGAGTGCCCTTTGTTATTATCCGCTTTCTGTGCACCGGTGACGGCGACGTTTCGCCCTGCGGCTTCTTGTCGTGCGTGCTTGCGTTTCCATTGTCGCATCCCGTCAGCGGGCCATAAATTTCGGAAGCGTTCTTGAAAGGATTGACACATGACAACCCGTCCCCCTCTACCCCCATTCACCCGCGAGAGTGCTGTTCAAAAGGTTCGCCTGGCCGAAGATGGTTGGAATTCCCGTAATCCGGAAAAAGTGGCCCTGGCGTACTCTCTGGATTCTCGCTGGCGAAACCGCTCGGAGTTTGTAAATGGACGCCAGGAAATCATTGCCTTCTTGACGCGCAAGTGGGCGAAGGAACTTGAATACCGGCTGATCAAAGAGGTTTGGGCCTTCACCGATAATCGCATCGCCGTGCGCTTCGCTTACGAATCGCACGATGCTTCCGGCAATTGGTTCCGCTCATACGGGAACGAAAACTGGGAGTTTAAGGACGATGGCTTGATGCGCGTAAGGTTCGCCTCCATCAACGATCTTCCCATTAAGGAAGCGGACCGCAAATATCATTGGCCGCTTGGCCGCCGTCCAGACGATCATCCGGGATTGAGTGAGCTTGGACTGTAGCCAGGTTGTTGCGTCGGCGGCCTTTCCTCGAATGATCGCCGGCGCCCAGTTCTACCCGTCATTCTTCTTCTAGGGCGCTTCCTAATATCGGCTGGCCTGCAAGGGAAGCGTAAGAGCCGCAGATCAGCAAAGCAAGTGGAATCAGCAGCGCGATAAGGGCGCGGCCTGCGTATTGTTGAGTGACTTCTAAAGGCGGCGAATAGCCGAGCGTCAGGTTAATAATCTGGAAACTGAGCGCGGCCGCCAGGCCCAGGTTCGACATCTTTTCGCTGCCATTCAATCCGGGTGCTGCACGGTGGTCGGCTGCCTAAGTCACTTATGTGCCAACGTTTTACCCGGCGCACCTGTCGCAACTGACAGTAGACAGCAGTTAGCTCATCAACGATACTAGCGGTAGTTAACTTTACAAATCAGCGAGGATGGCTTGACCGCATGGGGCGGTCGAAGCGACTGAAGCGTTGCGGTCAGGATACGGTTCGCGGCACGATGGCAGTGTCTATTCGTGACCCGCCGGTTCGGCCGGACATCGGCGGTCCGCTAAGGTTCGCTCTTGAGGAAGACTGATCGAGCAGCCCGGACCTGCACCTTCGCTCGCTTCTTTCATCGAGCTATTGTTTGGTGGCCTCCACGGCGGTCAATAGTAAGTGCTGTTGAGTCGGTCTGCCTGAAGTGTCTGCTTGCTGTTGTGCCTGCTACGACACGGTCGACCTATTGGTGCGTTGGTTCTGAAGGCCAACGCACCCGCAACCCTTCGAACTCGGAGGTTGGCTCCGAATTTCCAGCGAGGAGAAAGCGAATGGATTTGGGACTTGGCATTCGAAAACTAGCAGTGGGAGCACTTGCTGTCTCGAGCTTATTCGCAGCCGGAAGGGTCGCCTCCGCTCAGCAGGTTACGGGCACGTTGGGTTCGGCTGACGCCACCACTACCATCAACGGAAAACAACTTCCGCCGCCGCCCCCGAAATTCGGCGGCGTGATCAAGGGAACCTACAAAGATTCCACGCCCTGGTGGCCGCCGCGCATTGTGCCTCCAAAAGGCGCGCCGAACGTGCTCCTCATCATGACGGATGATCAGGGCTATGGCGTGCCCAGTACCTTTGGCGGCGTCATCCCAACCCCGAACCTGGATCGCATCGCCAAATCGGGGCTGCGCTACATCCAGTTCCACTCTACGGCGCTGTGCTCGCCCACTCGGGCGGCGCTGATCACTGGCCGCAATCACCACTCGGTTGGCTTCGGCGTCATCGGCGAACTGTCCACCGGATACCCCGGCTATGACTCGGTCATCGGTCCGGAGAGCGCTACCGTCGCCGAGATCCTGAAGGAGAACGGCTACGCTACCTCGTGGTTCGGCAAGGACCACAACACGCCGGGCTTCACTTACAGCACCACTGCTGGGCCCTTCGACCAGTGGCCTATCGGCATGGGCTTTCAGTACTTCTATGGCTTCCTCGGCGGCGAGACCGACCAGTGGACACCCTATCTGTTCCGCAACACCACGGCGGTCTATCCCTGGGTCGGCAAGAAGGGCTACAACCTCACCACCGACCTGGCCGACGATGCCATCAAGTACTTGCGCGATTTGAACGCGTCGGCGCCCGACAAGCCGTTCTTCGTGTATTACGTGCCCGGCGGCTCGCACTCGCCTCACCAGCCCACCCAGGAGTGGATCGACAAGTTCAAGGGCAAGTTCGACATGGGATGGGAAAAACTGCGCGAGCAGATTTTCGAAAACCAGAAGAAGCTGGGTGTGATTCCGGCCAATACTCAACTCACTGCGTGGCCGGACGGACAGGCAGAGTATGCCGGAGCCAAGCTGCCGAAGTGGGACTCGCTCAGCCCGCTGGAAAAAAAGATGTACGCCCGCGAAGCGGAGGTCTTTGCCGCTTATACCGCCTATACAGACTATGAGATTGGCCGGGTGATCGACGAAGTCCAGAAGCAGGGCAAGCTCGACAACACCCTGATTATCTACATCGACGGCGACAACGGCACCAGCGCTGAAGGCACCGTGTATGGCACCTTCAACCAGTACACGGCTTACAACGGCATCATCAATGAGCCCGAGGTCAAGCCCGTGCTGGCCCTCAATGCGTTGCATTACAACGACTGGGGCTCGGCCAAGACCTATCCGCATATGTCGGTGGCCTGGGCCTGGGCCTTCGATACGCCCTTCAAGTGGACCAAGCAGGTGGCGTCGCACTTCGGGGGCACCCGCCAGGGACTCGCCATTTCTTGGCCGGGACATATCAAGGACGAAGGCGGCATTCGCACTCAGTTCCACCACGTCATCGACATTGTTCCCACCATCCTCGAAGCCGCCGGCATCCAGGCGCCCGACGAAGTTAACGGCATCAAGCAGAAGCCCATCGAAGGCGTGAGCATGGCTTACACCTTTGACTCGGCCAACGCCAATGCTCCCTCAAAGCGCGATACACAGTACTTCGAGATGGTCGGCAACCGCGCTATCTATCATGACGGATGGGTCGCCGCCACCACGCCGCCCTCTCCATCCTGGGAGATGGGAACGGGCAAGCAGACGGCCCTCGACGATTACCACTGGGAGCTCTACCACATAGCAGACGACTATTCGGAATACAACGACCTGGCAGCGAAAATGCCTGACAAGCTGAAGGAAATGCAGGCGCTGTTCATGACGGAAGCCGGGAAGTACCAGGTTTTTCCGCTGGATAATTCGGGATTCGTGCGCGCCCTTACCGCGCGGCCGAGCGCGGTGGCAGGCAAGACAGTCTTCACCTACACAGGCGAGAATCCCAACATCCCCATGGGCAATGCTCCCAACCTGTTGGGCAGGAACTACACCATCACTGCGGACGTAACCATCCCCAGCGGCGGCGCCGAGGGAATGATCGCCACAGCGGGCGGCCAATCCGGCGGCTACGGGCTCATGCTGAGTCCGGGGGCAAGCTGGTTTTTCAACAGCAGACTGTTCAAGCACATCGCATTAGGTTTGTTGATTTTCGGATTACTGCTGATCCTCATCGGCACAGCTGGTAAGTGGAGAAAACGCTTCGGCTACGCATTCGTGCTGATCGCGGCCGTGGGACTGATTCTGACTTTCGCCACCGACATGTTCCACATCGGGCGGGGAAGGCCGGTATTCGTTTACAACATGCTGGACCTGGAGCGCTACCGGTGGGAAGCGCTGTCTTCGCTCGACGAGGGCAAACACACCATCGTCTTCGACTTCAAATACGACGGCCCCGGCCTCGCCAAGGGCGGTACCGGCGTGCTCAGCGTGGATGGCAAAGAGGTCGCCCGTAAGACGATCGAGCACACCATTCCGTTTCTCTTGCCCGCTGACGAGAGCTTTGACGTCGGGCTCGACACTCGTACGCCAGTGGATTTCACCTATGATTGTCCCTTCCCCTTCACCGGGGCAATCGACAAGCTGACCTTCAACCTCGGTCCGTCGCAGTTGACGGCAGAGGACCAACAGAAGGTGGACGACGCGATGGCTAGAGTCAATAACTAGGCGCCAAGATGCGCCTAAGCGCAGGGAATGAACCCAAAGACGCTGCCGGCCCGGTTCCGGCAGCGGATTGGTTTAACCAAGAAGGTGGTCGAGCGATGCACAAAATCATGTTGCGCAAGTCAGCGAACATCTCATTCTTGCTCCTGATGGTCCTGTCTCTGGTGGCAATGATCCCGGCGCAGGACCCGGGGTCATGGCCGCGGCAAATCACCAAGCCCGGTGGCAGCATTATTCTCTACCAGCCGCAAGTTGACGACTGGGAAAATTATCGGCTGGTGGACGCGCGCATGGCGTTCAGCCTGACTCCCACCGGCGGCAAGAGCCATGTCGGCGTTATTACCGTGCAGATGAAGTCCGCCGTCAATATGGACGACCACACCGTCCTCCTCAGCGATCCCCAGATCACGAGCGTTACGTTTCCCTCGCTCGATCCTGCGACCGCTACCCAGTTGGAGCAGACCGTGAGGACCTTCCTAAACCCCGCGGCCACCATGACCATCTCGCTGGATCGTCTGGTGGCGAGCGTGAAGAAGACCAAGGCTCCGCCGGTTGCCGATGTCAAGAACGAGCCGCCGACCATCTTCGTCAGCATGCGTCCGGCGATCCTGCTCCTGGTGAATGGCGCGCCCACCATGGCGCCCATCGCGAACTCCAATCTTCAGTTCGTCGTCAACGCCAACTGGCCGGTGTTCGTGGAGCAGGGAAGTTCTACTTATTATCTGTTCGACGGCAAAGGCTGGCTCAGCTGCACTACTCTGGGAGGCACATGGATGCCGACCAGCACATTGCCCAAACAGATGTCGAAGGTCCCGGAGAACGCGAATTTCGAAAGTCTGAAAGCGTCCATTCCGCCGCCACCGGGGAGCGCAGCCAGTTCCCCGATGGTCTATTACAGCGCCACTCCGGCGGAGATTGTCGTCTTTGGCGGCCGGCCGCAGTGGACGCCGATCCCTGGCACGCAACTGTCTTATGCGTCGAACACCGACAGCACCGTCTTCAAGTACACCCCGACAGGAGCGTTCTACTACCTGACCTCGGGCCGTTGGTTCACCAGCACCACGCCGGTACTGGGTGGGTGGACATTTGCCACCTACACGTTGCCGCCCGATTTTGCCCAGATCCCTCCCAGCAGTCCGGCAGGGAAGGTATTGGCCTCGGTGCCGGGAACGCCCGAAGCCGAAGATGCCGTGTTGATTGCGCAGGTTCCGACCACGGTCACCGTGAACACGGCGCAAGCTCCAGCCGAAGTGAAAGTGTCCTACGTTGGCGCGCCGCAGTTCGCGCCGATTGTTGGCACAACCCTGCTGTATGCCACCAACACTCCCAATAAAGTAATCCAGGTGGAAAACGAGTACTACCTGTGCTATCAGGGCGTATGGTTTGTTTCCTTCAGTGCTCAGGGGCCTTGGCAGACCGCACAAACCGTACCTCAGGTTATCTACACCATCCCACCCAGTTCTCCGGTGTACAACGTTACTTATGTGACTCAAGTAGTAGCTTCCGACGGCTATGTGACGGCTAGTTACACAGCAGGCTACATGGGAATGTTTGTCGCCGGCGCAGCGGTAGGCGCGATAGTAGCCAGCGGCACAGGGTACTACTATCCACCTTATGTATACGGTGGATTTTACTACCCCTACGCTGCCACTTATGGCTACCATACCTATAATCCTTATACCGGCGCCTATGGGTATGGCGGGGCTGCTTATGGGCCGTACGGCAGCGCCCACTGGGGAACTTCCTACAACCCCAATACCGGAACCTACGCTCGCGGAGCCACGGCATCTACCGCGTACGGTACGCAATCTGTAGGTCAGGCTTACAACCCCTACACTGGGGCCTACGGTGCAACACATCAGGGCTCGAACGCCTATGGATCCTGGGGACAATCGGTAGTCAGCAAGAATGGCAATACCGCATACACCCAACACGCAACCAATGCCTACGGCTCGGCAGGAACAGTGCAGACGTCGAATGGTGGCAAGGGTGCGGCTACCAGCACCGCCTACGGCAATACCGCAGCGGGAAAGACGTCTAGCGGCGACATGTATGCCGGCCACGACGGCAATGTCTACAAGAATACCGGCTCAGGCTGGCAGAAATACGACAACGGCAGCTGGAACGATGTGCAAAAGCCAACCACAACTTCGGCGCAGAGCTACAACCAGCAACATCCTGCAAGCAGTAATCCCAACACCGCGTCGGCGCAGCAGAAAGCCCAAAGCAACCCGAATTATTCGGCTGACCAACAGAAGGCCCAGAGCAATCCCAATTACTCAGCCGATCAGCAGAAGGCGCAGAGCAATAACCAGCAACACCCGTCGGGATCGAGCGCGTACAAGCCTCCGAGTAGTGGATCGTCGGACGTGGACAAGGAAGCGCAGGACCGGTCCCGCGGGGCTCAGCAAAGCCAGCGCTTCTCGCAGTATCAGCACTCCTCAGGGGGCGGTGACCGCTGGGGCGGCGCCAGTCGCGGCGGTGGTGGGTTCGGGGGCAGACGATAGCCGTCCGTTCGCTTGGGTGCGTTCGGGATTGGAATCTGATTTAAAGAGGTAGTTGGATCGGCAAATGACGACGAAAACGCTGGTAACACTGTCGGCGGCCATCGAAATGGCGACCGGGCTTATCCTAATCGCCGATCCTGCTTTTGTTGGCCGGGTGCTCTTGAACGCCGATCTTTCCGGTAGTGGCGTTGCGGTCGGCCGTTTGTGCGGTATTGGACTGCTTTCGCTGGGATTGGCTGGTTGGCCGAGGGGAGAGAGCGTCTCTGCGCCGGCCTTACGGGCCCTGTTCGCCTATAACGTGCTGGCCGCCTTCTATCTTGCTTACCTCAGGGTTGGTGGAGGCTTCGTCAGCTATTTGCTATGGCCGGCATGTCTGCTTCATGCCGTGCTGGGGCTGCTGATGGCGCGACCAGCGTGGCAGAAAATCCGGCGGACTGCTTAGCGGTGTCCGGGCCGTTCATTTGGAGGTACCTGTCGCAAGCGACAGTTCACAGGCAGCCGCGTTTGTAGTGAAGTGAAGGATGGCGACGAGCCCGGCGGTTGGGATTCCTTTTGCTGCCTGACAAGGGTTTGGCCTCTGGTGTGCTTGATCGTTGAGGCATCGGCCCTTTTTTGCCGTTGATTGTCGATGTCAAGCCATGCATTTTCCCCTGGCGCAGACTAGCCAGAATCATCGCGAATTGAGTGACCTATCAGGAGGAACACGTTATGAAGAAAACCGGGATTCCAGGAATCACATTCGTCGCAATCGTGTCACTGACAACCCTGCTGCTTTGTGGTATCGCTATAGCTCAGAGCGTGCAAGTTCAGGGAGTGATCGACTCACGCAGCGGCGCTACCATGACGGTCAAGTCAGACACCGGCAATGTGGTCGTCCTGCTTACCGATAGCACCGACGTACAGGAGGTTGAAGGCGGACTCCACATGCGCAAGAAGCAGATGGGAATGACCGCCCTGGTGCCCGGCCTGTCGGTCCAGGTGAAAGGTTCCAATAACGCTCAGAATCAACTCGTAGCCGACAGCGTAAGGTTCAAAGGGTCTGATCTGAAGACTGCACAGGACATTCAGGCGGGCGTAAACCCGGCTGAGCAGCAACTCGCGGCCCAGCAGCAGCAGTTACAGCAGACCGAACAGCAGATGCAGCAGCAGCAGGCGGCAATGCAGGCCCAACAGGCGCAGCTTACCGCCGAGCAGCAGAAGATTGCCGCCAACAAGGCTGCCATCGCGGCGGCCAACAAACGCTTTGGCGAACTGGGTGAGTACAACATCCTGGGCGAAGTGACCGTGCTCTTCGCGAACGGCAAGGTCGCGGTCGAGCCGCAATACAAACCCCAACTGCTGGATCTGGCCAAGAAGGCTTTGACTGTCGATGGTTATGTGATTCAGGTAAAGGGATATGCGTCGGCGGTTGGCTCTGCGGCCTTGAACCAGAAGCTAAGCACAGAGCGGGCCAACAACGTAACCGAGTTCCTTGAGCAGCAAGGTCGCATTCCCCTGACCAATATGCTGGCTCCGGGCGCCATGGGTACGGCCAGGCAGGTAGCTCCTGACAATACAGCCGAGGGCCAGGCCGACAATCGCCGGGTCGTGGTCAGGATTCTTCAGAACAAGGGCGTCGCCGGAAACTAGTAAACTAGTAAAGGTGAAACAATGGGCGAGATAGTCGTTTTACAATCCTCGCCCATTTACCGCAGGATCGAATGTTAATCGGCTTCCGCAGGCCACTCGCGGGATGCAAGGAGAGTGAATGAGTTTTTGTAGGACGTTTCTTGTCGTTTGCACAGTTCTGTTGTTGCTGATGTTCTGCCTCCCCGCGATCGCGCAGGGCCCTTCGGATTCGACAGATTTGACCGTTCAGGACCAGACAACCAACGCCCCTACGCCGCCGAAGCCTGCTCCCGCGGCCGACGATGACGGTTGGCACTTCAACGTCACCCCTTACCTGTGGTTTCCCGGCGTCAGTGGTAGTGCCGGTGTGCGCGGCCACGATGTAAGCGTGCATGCCAGCCCGGGCGATTTGCTTTCGAATTTCCAGATCGGACTGATGGGGAATGTCGAAGCTCGCAAAGGTCGTCTGGTGATACCGCTGGATGTCATGTGGATCCACCTTACGGACAGTAAGACGGTACCCTTTGATACGGGCGATACAGGCGTGAATTCGGTCAAGTTAGGGTTGACCGAAACGCTGTTTACTCCCAAGATCGGTTACCGGATCGTAGATAAAGACAAGGTCAAGATCGACGCGCTGGTCGGTCTTCGTTACTGGTATATCGGACAGAGTCTGGCCTTCCATCCCCAACTGTTCAATGGTTTGTCGACATCGCAGAGCTGGGTTGATGGCATTGCAGGCGGTAAGTTTGAATTCGCGTTGTCACCTAAGGCCTCTATAACGGTGGCGGGCGACGCGGGCGGCGGCGGTTCGCAACTGGATTACCAGGCGGTCGGTGTGCTCGGTTTCAGGATTTCCAAAATCGCGATTCTGGACTTGGGCTACCGGTATTTGTATGTGAACTATCTTGGCAATCTACCTGCCAGCGTTCTACTCAACGCGCACACGAGCGGGGCATTGTTAGGTGTGACGTTCAATCTCAAGTAGTCGACCGCACTGCGCCCAGGGTCGGAATCAATGCCCGCGAAGAGCGGGCGACGGGCAATTAAGACACGCCGCTGGCTGGGGCGCAGTCTGAAAATTTACTAAGGCGGAGGATGAAAATCGTGAAGACAGCAGGTTTACTTTTTCTTACATTGGCGCTGGCATTCGGTGCCTACGCGCAAGACACCCCTAAGGTCGAAATACCGCTTGGTTTTTCGATGGTCAACGTACACCCCAACATAAATGACATAACCAGCTTCAATGTTTTCGGAGGTGGTGGACAGGTCGACTTCAACTTCGGAAACTATTTCGGCATTAAAGCCGACTTCATGGGTTATACCCAAGGCAGCGGTCTGAGGGTGAGCCAAAACGGGCAATTCCTGGGAAACGTGAACGGCAACGTCTTCACCTATATGTTTGGCCCCCAGATCAAGAAACACAGCGGCGTGTTTCAGCCGTTTGCAGAGGCCCTGTTTGGGGCTGCGCATACGAATCTCTATGGAAACATCTGCAAGTTACAGACTGGATGTATCTCGGGTAGCGGCGACAACAACGGATTTGCCATGGCCCTGGGCGGCGGCATCGATCTTCAGGTGGCCAAGCATTTCGCAATCCGGCCAGTTGAGGTGGACTACCTCTTGACCCGCTTCACCGCCAATCACGATACCAGCTACACGGCCAACCAGAACAACTTCCGCTACTTTGGCGGATTGGAATTCCTGTTGGGCGGCGCGCCGCCGGTCCCGGTAACTGCCAGCTGCTCGGCGTCACCCGCTGCGGTTTGGTCTGGTGACCCAGTGACCGTCACCATCACTGGCGCCAACTTCAATCCGAAGCACACTCTGACTTACGCCTGGACTGGCAATAGTGGCAAGCTGAACAGCGCAACTTCCGAGACCACAAGCGTCGACACCGCCGGCCTGGCGCCCGGAAGCTATTCCGCCAACGGTACGGTTACGGATGCTAAGGAGAAGAAGAACAACACGGCGACGTGCGCTGCTAGCTTCACCATCAAGCAGCCAGCACCTCCAGTCGTAAGTTGCTCGGCAAGCACGACCACCACTGCGATTGGCGAGTCGGCCACCATCACCATGACGGCCAGCGATCCGCAAGGATGGCCGCTGACCTATAGCTGGACCAACAGCGGCGGCACCATGAGCGGCAGCGGCACTTCAGTCACGGTGACTGCGACCAACGCCGACGCCGGCAACAGCATAACCGCTACCGGTACGGCGACTGACGCACGTGCCAACCTGAGCGCCAGCTGCTCGGCCAGTGTCAACGTGCCGGCCGTCCAGAAGTGCACCATGATCGAGGATTGGGGAGAGTGCACCTTCGAGAAGAACCCCAAGAAGCCGTGGCGCGTGGACAACGACTGCAAGGACACGCTGGACAAACTCTCTCTGCGGTTGCAGCAGATGCCCAATGGCAAGTTGGACATCGTGGGCTACACCAACCAGGAAGAGTCGGTTAACGTGCAGCAGCTGGGTTCGCAGCGCTCGGTCAACGTCAAGTACTACCTGACCACGGACGGCCCGAACAAGGTTGACGCCACTCGCGTCCAGCCGCGTCAGGGCGACGCCAAGGGCCAGGCCACTCACTTCTACTTCGTCCCCGAAGGCAACATGTGCGGTGGACAAGTGGAAGAGGGTACCGTGGTTGACGAAACCGCAGTGCAGCCGCAGTCGCGGAATGCGCCTTCTCCTGCCAAGAAGAGCCACAAGGCCAAAGCGGCAGATGCACCTGCTCCAGCGGCCGCCCCAGCGCAGCAATAGCTGAGGCAACGTAGCTCAACCCAAGCCGGTGAGAGGCGTGCCTCTCGCCGGCTTTTTATTGACTCATGCTGACGTATTCTCCGCGTTACATACCTGCGCAATAGAGCAGCGAGCAGTCTCCACGGATGTGCGCGCGCTACTGCGGAAGGTATGATCAGAAACAGGCTGTTTTATTCCAATGAAGCAAGGCAGGCGATCGGTTTCTATGCGCAGTCAAGCGGGCATTCTTGCAAAGTTGTCTCTCTGCATCGGGTTGCTGTTCAACCTTTTTTCTTTTGCCGCTGACTGGCAATTGATCGGGCCGGAAGGCGGCAACGTCCGCAGCCTGGCGTACGATCCCGGCGATCCCAACCGCATTCTGCTGGGCACCAGCGCGGGGCAACTCTTCATTTCCCAGGACGGCGGAAAGTCATGGGCGATTTATGCCCACATCGGTCTCGGCGACGACTACGTTCTTGATCACATCGTCTTCGATCCCACCAATCCGGCAACTGTGTATGTGTCGGCTTGGGGGCTGTTCAACGACAATGATGGCGGCGTCTTCCGTTCCGATGACGGTGGACGCACATGGCGAGAGCTGATGGGGGCGCACGGCAAATCGATTCGTGCCCTGGCTATGGCGCCCAGCGATCACAACACGCTGGTGATCGGCGCGCTCGACGGAGTGTTTCGCTCCAGTGACGGCGGCGTAACCTGGGTACGCATCACCCCCGAGAACCATATGGCCATCGAGAACCACTCCTCGCTGAGGAATTTTGTTTCCGTGGCCATCGATCCGCAGAATCCTGATGTCATCTATGCCGGGACGCGGCACCTGCCGTGGAAGACCACCGACGGCGGCGCGAACTGGCACAACCTGAAGGAAGGCATTCTCGACGATTCCGACGTCTTCAGCATTATCGTGGATCCCAAGGTGCCGTCGCGGGTTTACGCCAGCGCCTGCTCAGGCATCTACAAGAGCGACAATGGCGCTGAAGTTTTTCATCGCGTCCAGGGACTGCCCCATTCCGCAATTCGCACCCGCGTGCTGCGCCAGGACCCGCAGCGGCCTTCGATTGTGTACGCCGGCACCACGGGCGGACTCTGGAAGACGGCTGACGGTGGCACCAAGTGGTCGCTGGTCACCTCGCCTGACGTCATCGTGAATGATGTGCTCATTGATCCTCGCAATCCAGATCGCGTACTGGTTGCGACCGATCTCCGCGGAGTGCTGGTCAGCAATGACGGGTTCGCACACTATGCAAGCTCGAACCAGGGATTTTCCCATCGCGTAGTACGCGCCGTGGTTGTGGATCGCAAAGACCCAAACCGCCTGTACGTGGGAGTAGCTAACGACAAGGAACTGGGCGGCTTGTTCCTCTCCGACGATGCCGGCAAGAACTGGCGGCAATCCAGTCGCGGACTGGCGGGGCGCGATGTGCTGAGCCTCCAACAGTCAGAAAGCGGCTCGCTGTTCGCCGGTACGAATCACGGTATTTTCCAACTGGCATCGGTGAACGCGTCGTGGCTGCCGATGAAGATGATTTGGGGTATGGTGCCGGAATGGCAGCCGCAGTCGGCGACGGCGGAGCCAGTGACTTCCGAACCGAGTTCAACGAAGAGTGCCGCGGCGACCAAGCGCAAGAGTACCGTTGCGAAGACAAAGCTCCCAGCCGAGCCGGTGATTCCCGTGGCTACTGCACCCCGAGCGCGATCCTTGCAGATGAGTGAGAAAGCCTGGTTTGCGGCCACCGATGATGGGCTCTTCATCAGCGTAGATCAAGGACAGAAGTGGTACGGCCAGACGGTTGAGGGAGAGCGCGAGTTCAGTGTCGTCCACTCCTACGACAACGGAACCGTAACGCTGGCCGGCCCCAAGGGCGCCTACATCTCAAGGGATGACGGCGAAACCTGGAAGACCGTGACGCTTCCCAAGTACGTGAGCGGGGTTCACGACCTGACACAGACGCCCGGTCCCACGCTTTGGCTGGCGACCCGTCAGGGTGCACTGCGCTCCACCGATAGCGGACAGAGCTGGCAATACATGCTGGGCGGCCTTCCCAAGAATGACGTTCTTTCAGTGGAATATGACGCGAGTGGGCAACGGCTGCTGGCCACGGCGCTGGACTCCCGTGCCGTGTTTGAGAGCAGGGATGGCGGAAAGACCTGGCAAAGCACGCCTGACGCTGGGGCCTCGATTCGCGCAGCCATGAATTACAAGGGGCACCTGCTGGCCACATCTTTCTTCAACGGTCTGCTGCTGGAGTGAGCGGGTAACGTCGATGCAACAATTGCGGAAAAGGAATCCGCGGGCGTGAAGGCAGCACCAGTTCTCGCGAAACGCGAATTCCGCGACCGAATGCGATTTTCTGTATCTAATCAGGTCAACTAGGCTCGCGGAGAAGACTATCTCTTTGTCTTGTCCGAAAACCAAAGACCGAGCATGCCCAAACCAATTTTGTTAAGCGTTGATGATGACTCCGATGTTTTGCGGGCGATTGAGCGTGATCTTCGGTCGCAGTACGGCGCTACCTATCGGATCATAGGCAGCGATTCTCCATCGGGTGCACTTGGCCTGCTAAAGCAGCTGAAGGTGCGTAACGACAGTGTGGCGTTGGTGCTTGCGGACCAGCGTATGCCGGGCATGGATGGTGTCGAATTCCTGCGGGAAGCGATGGAAATCTTTCCCGGCGCGAAGCGGGCCTTGCTGACCGCTTACGCCGACACGAACGCGGCGATCAGCGCCATCAATCAAGCCAACATCAACTACTTTTTCCTGAAACCGTGGGACCCTCCCGCGGAGCATTTGTATCCGCAGTTAGACGATTTGCTCGATGACTGGCAGGCTTCCCACCATCCCACGTTTGAGGGAATCCGCGTGCTGGGCACTCGCTGGTCGCCGCGATCATACGAGTTGCGGGACTTCCTGGCTCGCAACCGCGTGCCCTATCTGTGGATGGACGTCGAGCTTTCCGCCAATGATCCGGAAATTAAGCGGCTTGTGGAAGCTCTGGGGCCGGAGGCGAACAGCCTCCCTGTCGTGCTCTTTCCCGACGGAACAAAGCTGCTTGAGAGTGTGCCGGCCGACGTCGCCCAAAAGGTTGGCCTGCGGACGCGCGCCCAAACCAGCTTTTATGATCTGGCTATTGTAGGTGGGGGGCCAGCCGGTTTGGCCGCTGCCGTTTATGGGGCCTCCGAAGGTCTGCATACGGTGATGATCGAGCGCGAAGCGCCCGGCGGTCAGGCTGGCATGAGTTCCCGCATCGAGAACTATCTTGGATTTCCCACTGGGCTCAGTGGCGCCGATCTGGCACGGCGGGCGGTGGTGCAAGCCCAGCGTTTCGGAGTAGAAATTCTGGCGCCCCAGGAAGCTGTTGAGGTCCGAACGGAAGGGCCGTACCGAATCATCAAGCTGGCGGACGGTAACGAGCTTTCGTGCCACGCCCTGATGATCGCGACCGGCGTGCAGTGGCGTCGGCTGGCCGCTCCGGGCATCGACCGGTTGCAGGGCGCGGGTATTTATTATGGCGGCGGCGCCACAGAGGCTCTGTCGTGCAAAGGTGAGATCGTATTCGTAGTGGGCGGTGCGAACTCGGCAGGTCAAGCGGCCATGAACTTCGCCAGGTTCGCGGAGCGCGTCACTATCCTTGTGCGCGGCAAATCGCTTTCCGCCACCATGTCACGTTACTTGATCGACCAGGTCCAGGAGACTCCAAACATCCAGTTGTGGACTGATGCCAGCGTCGTTGAGGCACATGGGGAGACTCATCTGGAAGAGATTTCAGTACTCTGTTCGGACACTGGCAAAGTTGAGCGCGTGCCGGCGAATGCGATGTTTATCTTTATTGGGGCATCACCGCGGACGGAGTGGCTGGCGGATATGGTCGAACGGGACGAGCGCGGTTTCCTGTTGACCGGGCCCGATCTTATTCGCGACGGGCAACGCCCGAAAGGCTGGACGCCCGACCGCGATCCATTCTTGCTGGAAACCAATGTTCCCGGAATTTTTGCGGTGGGCGATGTGCGGCACGGTTCCATAAAGCGAGTGGCTTCTGGAGTCGGTGAAGGATCAGTTGCGGTACAGTTCATCCATCAGTATTTGAGCAAGGTGTAAATGGCCGAAAAAGCGGAGTTACTTCGCGTTCCAGCATTCGTCGATCTGCCCGAAGATCAGATCGCCTGGTTCCTCAGCAATTCGCAAGAGATGAATCTCAAGGCGGGCGACGTCTACTCACGTCAAGGCGACCCAGCCGATGCGATGTTTGTGATTCTTGAGGGACAACTTCAAGGGCGCGGTGAGCTGGGGGGCGAAACTTTTGTCTTCAACTTAGGGCCGGGCGATGTTACCGGGGTCCTGCCGTTTTCCAGGATGAAGCAGTTTACGGTGAATGGGCGAGCCGAGACGGACAGCCGCGCCTTGCGATTTCCTGCCTCGCTATTTCCAGAGCTTGTTCAGAAAATGCCGGAGCTTACCAAGCGTCTGGTGGGCCTGATGTCCGACCGGATCCGCGAAGCTACCCGGCTCGAACAACAGCGCGACCGGCTGGTTTCTCTGGGTAAGCTCTCGGCGGGACTTGCGCACGAACTCAACAATCCGGCTTCAGCCGCAAAACGCGCCACCAGCCAATTGCGTGAAATTCTAAAAAAAGTCAGGGACGCCAGTCTTGAGCTGGGAAGGCGTGATCTCACCTCTACCCAGAAAGCAGAAATCGAGAGACTGGAAGCTTCGTTTACCCAGCCGGAAATAGTCCCGCCGGATGCGCTTACCATGAGCGATCTGGAAGACCAGATCGATTCCTTGTTGCGCAGTCACGGGCAGAATGACTTGTGGCAACTGGCAGCGGAGCTGGCGCGACGCAACATCAGGCCAGATGCCCTAGAATCGCTGTTTGCGAACTTCGACGAGAGCACCGCTCGAGCCGCCCTGGTCAGGATTGCCGCCTCGGCGGAGATCGCAAGTCTGTTACACGAAATCGAGAGTGGCACTTCGCGAATATCCGATTTGGTCGGCGCCATCAAGGAATACACCTACATGGACCAGTCGCCGGTACAAAACGTGGATATCGTCAGGAGCCTGGAAACCACTCTTACCATCTTGAATCACAAGTTAAAACAAGGGGTCACGGTGCAGCGCGATTACCAGCGTGTTCCTCTGCTGGTCAACTCGTTTGGCAGCGAACTCAATCAGGTGTGGACCAACATCATCGATAACGCGATTGCCGCGATGGGCGGAAAGGGCCAGCTTCGGATTCGAACCTATCGCGAAAATGATTGTGCCGTGGTCGAGATCCGTGACAACGGACCCGGAATTTCACCTGAGGTGGAAGCGCACATCTTTGAACCTTTCTTCACTACCAAAGCAGTTGGAGAAGGAACGGGCTTAGGTCTGGACACGGTCCAGCGAATTGTCCGGAAGCACAAGGGAAGTGTTCAGGTTATGTCCGAGCCGGGCGACACGCGTTTTCAGGTATGGCTGCCGTTGGTGGGGACTCCTGTCGGATAAAGGGAGATGGTTATCATAAGGTGTGACCCTGCATTTCAACCTGGTTTTCTGCCGATCCGCGGTTATCCCGCAACGACGATTGCCGGGGGACTGCAATCTCATAAAACCCGTGCTTTTAAGCCTTTGCGCCGTAATGTGAAATTAAGTTGACTCGCCTGTAGGGGCGCGCAATAGTTACCCCGCACAAGAGAGGAAGAATCAAAATGGCGGGCCAACGGCGATACGCGGCTTCGATTTTCGATACCAACTTGCGAGCGGGAAGAGCCGTAGTCTGCTCAGTGCTATTCTTCGCGGCAAGTATCCTGGCACTACAGGCGCAGACCTTCACGGTGCTCCACAGCTTTACCGGTGGTTCCGACGGGTCGAATCCGTATTCCAGCCTGGTTCTGGACCGCAGTGGAAATCTCTATGGCGTTGCGCCGTTCGGTGGCAGCCGATCCTGTGAAACGCAAAACGGGATCGGCTGCGGAACCGTGTTCAGGTTAGCGCACAAAACAGGCGGATGGGTATTCTCCCCCCTGTACGGATTTACTGGATACTCTGACGGCAATAATCCAGTTGGAAGTCTCGCCATTGCTCCCGACGGCTCGATCTACGGAACTACCGATGGAGGCGGCCTGCTGGATTGCCGAGACACCTTTGGTGATGGCTGTGGCACCGTCTTCCACTTGCAACCTCCTCCTACCTTCTGCCGATCGTTTTTGTGCCCGTGGGACCAAACCGTGCTTTATGAGTTCACCGGCAGCAGCAATGGCAACGACCCTCTCGCCGGAGTTGTGCTGGATGCAGCCGGCAATTTGTACGGCACTCTGTACCAAGGCGGAGCGTCGCAGGTGGGCGTGGCCTATGAGATGTCCCGTTCCGGCTCCGGCTGGACCGAGTCCGCGATTCACTCCTTTGCCGGTGGAACGGACGGCGCCGAACCTATGGCTGGTCTCATCTTTGACGGGAGCGGCAACCTCTACGGCACGACAGAGTTTGGAGGCGGCGCAGGCGGATGCACCGCTGGCGGATGCGGTACAGTATTTCAGCTCACGCCTTCAGGCTCCGGATGGGACGCGAACATCATCTACGGCTTTCTGAGCAGCTACAACCTACCCTTGGGAGGATTGATCTTCGATCCACAAGGCAATCTTTATGGCACCTTCGCCGACGGCGTTAATGGAGTCTTCGAGTTGACCCCTTCGGACGGCAATTGGACCTTCACGCCGCTCTATACCCAGGACTACAGTGGCCTATTGGCTTACCGCAGTACATTGGCCAGAGACTCAGCCGGGAATCTATACGGTACGGCCGGGTACGGCGGAGATTTTACTAATTGCGTGTATGGATGTGGCACAGTGTATGAACTGACGCCCTCGGCCAATGGTTGGATCTATACGCAGCTTTACGCGTTCACCGGCCTCGACGATGGATCCCTCCCGGTTGGCGGCGTCGTCATCGATGGCGATGGCAATATTTACGGCACGAGCTATGAGGGTGGAAGCAGTCAATGCGGAGCAGTAGGCTGCGGCGTCGTCTGGGAGATCACGCCGTAACCCTGCCAGGTTTTGCACGCTTATTATTGACATAAGGTCAGCAAATCATCCTTCCGGCGGTTACCACCTGGGAGACGGTCCCGCAGTGGCCTCAATCTTCGGAACCGGGCTGAGTCTCCCGCGAGTTTCTTCATGATTCTGCCAGCGCAATCTTCACTCTATCTGGATGCCGTCGTGGGCTGCGGCGACGAGTTGCGATGCCATCTGCGTTCGATGAGCGAGTCGAGCGAGAACAAACCCGAGCCGAATATCAACACGATCAATGAGGCCATGAGGAACGTGTAGGGGCTTGCACCGTAGAACTTGCCAGGATCGGAAAAGACCGAAGCCAGCGCTTGGCGGTCAGCCGTCAGATAAGCCACTATCATGTCGATGGCCAGAGGCAGCGCGATTAGCCGGCCACAGAGTCCCAACGCAAGCAGAATCCCGCCCACGAGCTCCAGCGTAGAGACGAAAGCCGCGTTGGCTGCGGGCGCTGGTATACCCAGACTGGTGAAGAACTGGGTGACGTGCGCCAAATTGTGAAGCTTGCCCCAACCTGCCTGGGCGAATTGCCATCCCCAATAAAGACGCACCAGCAAGAGGAAGATCGACTGCAGCGAACTGGCGCTGCGGACGAATAGGGAGTAAGCCTTTTGTGCTGGGCTAGCAATAGTTGTCATTTGTTTCTTACCTGATTTGTCTGGCAGAACCAGCCCTGCGCAGACCAGTACGCGAACCACTGTTGTACGTCTGCCGAGGCGTCTTCGATCGGTCGGCCGCTCCAGTCCGCCGCGTCGACAGCCTCGGAAAGGCTCTTGCCGTCCCGAAGAGCGCAAAGAATGGTGAACGCCTCTCTATCGATGCGTTTGAAGTACACCGAGTTGTCGAAGCGATGTACCGCAAGGAAAATGCGCTCTGTTTTGGGTAAACGCCGCCGTCTTGAGGTCTGCCGAGTCCGTTCCGTGACAGCGTTGCTGACGATGTCGGTTGCTGCTTCTTCGCGGCGAACCTGGAGTAGAAGATCGTCCACCGGATAGCTCAAGCCGAGCAGGCGGATGTGGGGCTGCAGCTCAAATTTGGGATCAGGACCTAGAGCAGGCAGGTCGTCTTCGGAGAGTTGGGGCTTGGCAGTTTCGTCGAAGGCTTCGATCTCGGCCCACTCCAGGCGAACCATGTCGAGCGCAACCTGCTCGACCTTCACCAGATGCTCGGGATGAGCGCGTAGCCACCCCTCGAGTCGTGAGCCCAGGTTGCGTAGCGTGAACGACTGCGATGGGCAGTCGAGCAGGTAAGCCGCGGCGAGCTTTTCAAACCGGCGGTCGCCAACCACGGCGCGCAGCCCAGGAAAATCTTCGGACAAGGCAGAGAGAATTCGAAACCAATATTGGCGGTTGTAAATCTCCAGGCGCTCGAAGGAAGTGAGACGGTCGTTGGGCTTGATGATCTCGTTGGCGATGGCACGAAGCGATTTTCCGTCGAGCGTACGCTGGCGCATACCTTCGTCCGCAGTCAACGGCTGGCGGATGGCCTCGAACATCTTGTGCTGGATGTGATCGAGATCCATTACACGCTCACCTTTCCGGCCACGTAACGATTCGCCTTCAGCGCCTCGTCGTGAACTTCGTCGAAGGAGGGAATGCGGTCGTCCCACTCCAGCAGGGTCGCCGTCGGGCCGATAAGCTCGATGGCCCGAGCGTACAAGCTCCACACTGGATCGATAACGGGATGATCATGAGTGTCGAGGATGTACTTCTCAAACTTGGAATGGCCGGCAATGTGGATCTGCGCGACCCGCTCATGCGGTACGCTATTCACATATTCAGACGGATCGAAGTTGTGATTGCGCGACGAAACGTAAATATTGTTAACGTCAAGCAGAATTCCGCAGTCGGCGCGCTCCACCACTTCTGTCAGGAATTGCCATTCCGTCATCTCCGAGACGTGAAACTCCGCATAACTACTCACGTTTTCGACCACAACCGGAACCTCGAGGAAATCGCGAGCTTCGCGAATTTTCTTGGCGGTCTTGGCCGCGGCCTCGAAGGTATAAGGCATGGGTAGCAGATCGTGCGAGTAGGTGCCATCCACGCTGCCCCAGCAAAGATGATCGGAGAGCCAGGGAGTTCCGGTGCGGCGCACCAGCGCCTTCAACCGCTTCAAGTGCTCACGATTGAGCGGCTCAACCGAACCGAAATACATCGACACACCATGCTGCACGACGCGATACTGCTCAAGGATCTGGTCCAGCACGTGTAACGGCCGGCCGCCATCCGACATGAAGTTTTCCGAGATGATTTCGAACCAATCAACGGTGGGCTTTTTCGAAAGGATGTGGTTGTAATGTGGGATCCGTAACCCGATCCCGACGCCGTATTCCGTGAAACCGTTAAAGCGGTTAGCTGGCATATTCCGTGACGTAAATCGTTCGTCTGGCAAAACCGTTGTGTGGGCCCAGTGGCTCGACCGCGGAGCGAAGGGGAAGGGCCACAGCGCGACCGCCCGGCCCTTCCAGTGGGGTTACCTGCCTACTGAGCCGGTGGCTTGGAGCCATCGGTAGCGCAGCCGCCCTTGCCCTTGCACGAGTTCTTGCCCTTGCAGCCATTGTCACCCGACTTGCAGCCGCCCTGGCCTTTACAGGAATTCTGCCCCTTGCAGGCATGCTTATCCTGGAAGAAGTTGCTGCTGGTGCTGCTGGCAAGTTGTCCGTGGCCGCTGGAAACGGAAGCGGCGGAGTTGGTGTTCTGGGCAACAGCGGTATGGCCGGCCATGAACCCGGCGAGGGCTGCGCCCATCATCAGCGATTTCATCGATTTGGTCATCGTTTCTGTTCTCCTTAAGGTAGTTTGGTCGTTCGAGTGATGAAGCTTTACTGGCTCGTACTGTTAGAGTGCGTGCCAGGTGTCGTTTAGGATTTCCCCAATCACGTTTTTTTTCTTGCTCCAAACGATCTACGCCTGCAGCCCCACTTTGGCAGACGACAGTCGGATTGGGCAGAATTCTACGAGAACTGGCTCTTTAAGCCAACTGACTGAGCGATAAGAGTTCTTTTGCAGGTGTAAAGTTACAGCCCAGGGGAATAATTTTCTGGCGTTGGGATTCTCATGGTGAAGGATATCAGCCGATGAAACGGTACGAGCCGAGAAAGCGACCGTCTGCTTGGCAGGCACAGCGAGCGGGTTTACGTCATTCGTGGTTAGTCCCATTGGCGGCAATCGAGTGGGCTTTTGACTGGCTCGCGTTCCTGCTAAGTCGCTGGTCGTTTCTGGAGGTGTTGGACTACTTGGGCAGCTTCTCAATCCTGGTCGCGGTGGTGTTCTATTTCAGCGAGTCGGGTGACCGCCTGAAGCAGAAGCACTATCAGGCCTGGCAGGTCATCAACACCGCGCAGGGCAAAGGCGGCAGTGGTGGTCGCATTGAGGCGCTGCAGGAACTGGACGAAGACGGCGTGCCGCTGGTCGGAGTCGACGTTTCCGGCTCGTTTCTGCAGGGAATTCGCCTGCCCAAAGCACGTCTATTACGCGCCGACCTTAACTCGGTGGATGCTCGCAATAGCGACTTCCAGGAGGGGGACTTCACGGACGCCAACCTGCATGCGGGGAACTTTCGCAACAGCAATTTCAGTGGCGCCAATCTACTTGGCGCCGACCTCGGCGACGCGGATCTTTGCTCGGCGATGCTGAGCAACGCGGTTTTGGACGGGGCGACCCTGGATGCAGCCGACCTGGGTAACACCGATCTTAGCAATATAAAGTGGCAAAACATCAAGAGCATAAGGGGTGCGAACATCCGGCAAGTACGTAATCCGCCCGCAGGCTTCATCGCATGGGCGACACAGCACGGAGCGGTGACGACGGACTCGCAGCCGGATTGCCAATAGAGCGAGTCAACCTCCATCGAGCGGGCGCCCGAGCTGGCAACCGCGATTTCTGCGAAGCGGCGCCACCGGGGCCGGTTTTTCGCAGGGTTTTCCCGCCCTCGCGGCCTTGACACGTGGCAATACATTCTCTACGGTACGAACGTCGGTGCAATGTGCGCGATGCCTGATGTCCAACCGCATCAAATTCGTCCTGCTGCTTGGGCTGCTCTTAGGGTGGTGTGGCTTCGCATGGCCAGACAAGGTCGCGGACATTCGCCCGCAGGGCTACGTTACAGATCTCGCACAGGTCATTGATCCCGCGACCAGGGCGAAGCTGGAGACCCTGTGCGCGGAGGTCGAGCAGAAGACCGGCGCCCAAATCGCTGTCGTGACCGTCAATTCTCTCGACGGCGAGAGCAGGGAAGATTATGCGGCCGATCTCTATAAACATCTTGGTATCGGAGCAAAGAAAGATAGCCGAGGGGTGCTTCTGCTGGTGGCGGCCAAGGACCGACAGTACAAGATTGAGGTTGGATACGGGCTAGAGCCTGTGATCAATGATGCTCGCGCGGGGGACATTGGGCGGGAGATGGTGCCCGACCTGCGAGGCCAAAACTATAGCGCGGCGGTGCTCCTGGGTACAACGCGGCTGGCGCAACTCATAGCAGCCGACAAGGGCGTGCAGTTGAGCGGTGTGCCGGCCGGCAAGCCGCGCGCGACTGCTTCGCAAACGCGGTGGTGGATCCCGTGGCTGATTTTCGTGATCATCTTCCTCATCATCCGGGCTCTTTCGCGCTCAGGGCGAGGAGGAGGTCCCGGCCAGGGACGGCGTGGAGGCGGAGGGTCAGCTCTTCCGTGGTTCTTATTGGGGAATGCTTTAGGGGGCTCGGGCGGTAGCTGGGGCGGCGGTTTCGGCGGTAGTTCCGGAGGATTCTCGGGAGGCGGCGGTGGATTTGGTGGCTTTGGCGGAGGCATGAGCGGCGGCGGCGGTGCCGGCGGTAGTTGGTGATCCGCAATGCGGAGTAAAGAGCAATGAAGAAACCAGATAGCAAGCTCCAGGAGCTCGTCAGCCGATTGCAACAGGCTTGTGGCGACAACCTATTGTCTGTCGTTCTGTTCGGTTCAGCGGCTCGCGAAGATTTCCATGAGGAATTCTCGGATGTGAACCTGCTGATTGTGCTGCAAGACTTGACGCCGAGTTCGTTTGCGCCGCTCTCGACGGTACTCCAGTGGTGGAGTCACGAAGAGAAACTGCGGCCTCCGATGATCATGACCCTCGAAGAGATGCGGGAGTCCGCCGATGTCTTCGCCATCGAGTTGCTTGACATTCGAGACTCCCATAAAACGCTTTTCGGTCAGGATGTGGCGGCGGCAATTGAAGTGCCTATGAACCTGCACCGGATCGAGGTGGAGCACGAGCTGCGAACGACGCTGCTGCGGTTACGGCACCATTTGCTGTTAAGTTCTAATCAGGACGAGCTTCGCGCCGTGCTGGCAAAGTCCATCACCAGTGTCCTCACTCTGTTCCGTCATGCCTTGATCGCCCTGGGAGAGAAGCCGCCACATGCCAAACCGCAATTGCTGGAGCGTGCCGCCGTGGTCTTCGGCTTTGAAGTGGCGCCGCTGCGGTCAATTCTGGAATTGAGGAACGACAACCGGCATTCGGAAAACCTGCGCGATCTGTATTATGCGTACATGAGTGCAATTCAACGGGTTGCTCACGAGCTGGATGCGCGGGTGCCCAAGCGGTCCTTGCGACACCAGGCTTAGGCAGATTTCCGATAGGGCATTGCCAGGGGGGGAGATTCGCATGAAAACTGGGATTATCGTATTGATCGTGATCGTCGTGCTGGTGTTTTGGGTTGGAGGCACGTTCGTCTCGCACCGCAATCAGATGGTCACCAAGCGCGAGGCCGTGAACGCTGCCTGGTCGCAGGTGGATGTTGTTCTACAGCGCAGATCCGACCTTATCCCGAACCTGGTAGAGACGGTAAAGGGTTTTGCCGCCCACGAGGAAAAGGTCTTTGGCGACATCGCCGCGGCCCGTGCCGCGATGATGGGAGCAAAATCGCCGCAGGAGAAGATCGCGGCTAACGGTCAGTTGGATTCCGCTCTTAGCCGTCTGCTGGTGGTGGTGGAAAATTATCCGCAACTGCGGTCCAACGAAAACTTCCTGCGGTTGCAGGACGAGTTGGCGGGCACGGAAAACCGGATCGCCATCGAGCGCCGCCGCTACAACGAGACCGTGCAGGATTACAACACGTATATCAGCTTGTTCCCGAACAACATCGTCGCCAGCCTTTCAGGATTCACCCGCAACGACGCCTACTTCAAAACCGAGGAAGGAGCACGTGAAGCTCCAAAAGTGAATTTCGGCGCCCCGACTCAGCAACCGTCTGCGGCACCAAAACAATAAGCGGTGTGCCGCCGCGGATTCACTAAGGCGCGATCTTCCAGATGATACCGCCCTCACTGGCGCCGCCGCCGTTGGTGGTTCCGTAAAGATTGCCGGCTGAGTCAATCGCGACAGTGCTAAAAGGCCCGAAGCCACCGTGATTCTGATTGGAGAAATCGTGAAGGTCGGTTTGCGTCCACACTCCCCCGGAATTGGAAAGCTTGAAGACATAGCCCCAGCCGCCGACTCCGCCGAAGGGGCTCGTACCGTAAAGAGTGCCGCCAGCATCGAACGAAAGGTTGTCAACCAGCGGTCCGCTAAGGCTGGAAATCACCGAATAGGTCCAACCGCTGCCCGACGGGGAGACTTCAAAGGCCACGCCGAGGAGATAATTTCCATTGGCCTCCGTGGTACCGCCATAGAGATTGCCGGCCGCATCAATGATTAAGCCGGCTTCGGGGTTTCCGCCGTCACTGCCGCCCTGGAACGTGTAGAGCGTCCTCTCCGACCAGCCCCCTTCCGACCTAACCAGCTCGAACACGGTGCCGTAGTCCTGATACGGAGCTCCATACGAGGTCGTGCCGTAGAGGTTTCCAGCACTGTCGATCAACAAATTGCAGTATGGCGCGGAGCCGTCGCTGTGACCGGTAAAGCTGTAGAGAGTAGTTTCCGTCCAACTCGCTTCCGTGGGAGTTAGCTTGTACACTGTTCCGCAACCCGAACCAGAGCAACCGCCTGTGCCCCCGCCCGTAGTCGTACCGTAGAGATTGCCCGCGCTGTCGAAGATTACTCCGCCGTAGGGATCTAGAAGTCCCGCGGTGCTCTGGTAGAAGTCGTAAACAATGGTCTCCGTCCAGGAACAAATGGTCTGATGGCAGGGCCTGGCTGGCGGGGTAAGCTTGTATACGGTCCCGCAGCCACCGGCGCAGCGCGGAGCGCCTTGGCCTCCGCTCGAGGTAGTGCCATACAGATTGCCATCTGGCCCAATCGTTACCCCGGCGTAGGGTTGCGCCCCATCGTTGCCTCCCAGGAAGGAATAGAGCGGAGTAAATATCCAGCTCCCGTTGCGGTTCGTCAACTTGAAGACAGAGCCTTGACCAGAAGTGCCGCCACCGTAAGTAGTGCCATAGAAGTTGCCGGCGCGGTCCATGGTCAAGCCATCGTAGGGATAATTGCCGCCTATCCCTCCAGTGAAGTTATGAATCACCGTGTAGGTCTGTGCCTGCGCCGATGGGATTAGCACGGCCATCAGGGCAAACAACAGGACCGGCCTGAACTTGGCACTTACGCTTTGTGCGTTCATTCGCCACATTCGATTCTTCCTTCTGTTACGGCCTGATTTTTGAAATGACGCCGCGGCCGCCTGCGCGCTGTCATGTCACCGTCGACCGTTGTGCCGTATAGCTTGCCGTGGTGTCCGAAGATTATGCGCGCCCATAAACATAACTTCCACTGGCGCGACCCGCTCGAGTTGTCCGGTCGAAACCGCAGCATCCAAAGTGAGGACTATGCAGGAAAGCACTCTACACCGTATTCCTGACGGAATTCCAGCAAAATCACGGATTGGCTTATCTGACCAGGCCGTGTTGTCATTAACTGAAACCCGATTCTTTGATTACGATCCACTTGCCGATTTCTCGGCGGTTATCCTGATGTCCCTTCCTAAAGCTGGCTCCAGGGAGTCCCAGGCTCTGCGAGAGTCTGCCGAGCGAAATCGCATCTGACACTTGCGCCGACAGCGGGTTGCATGAGACTGTTTCCTGCCGAGGAGATCTTATGCTGCATTTAGATACGGGCAACACTGGTTTCATGATCTTGTGCGCCAGCCTGGTGATGTTGATGACTCCCGGACTGGCATTTTTTTATGGTGGCCTGGTTGGCCGCAAAAATGTACTCGCCATCATGATGCAGAGCTTTGTCTCGATGGGTTGGACGACGGTGATCTGGTACCTCTACGGCTACTCGCTCTGCTTTAGCGGCGACTGGCACGGCATCGTCGGCGATAGCCATCAGTTCCTGCTGCGCAACACCAATCTCATGAGTGCGTCGCCGAATCCCACGATTCCAGCTCTGGTGTTCATTGCCTATCAAATGATGTTCGCCATCATTACGCCGGCCTTGATCTCGGGCGCATTCACCAATCGTGTCACCTTTAAGGCCTACATGCTGTTTCTAACCGGGTGGCTGACACTGGTCTATTTTCCCTTTGTGCATATGGTTTGGGGCGGTGGCGTGCTGGCGCAGTGGGGCGTTAAGGATTTCGCCGGCGGCATCGTGGTCCACAATATTGCCGGCATGGCAGCGCTCGCTTCGGTGCTTTACGTCGGACGCCGCCGCATAGTCGATGCCGGGCTGCACAGTATTCCCATGGTGGCGCTGGGCACGGGCCTGCTCTGGTTCGGGTGGTACGGCTTCAACGCCGGCAGCCAGATGCGGGTTGACTCGGTCACGGCTGTCGCCTTCCTGAACACCGATCTGGCCGCATCCTTTGCCGCCATTGCCTGGCTGCTGGTCGCGTGGATCCGCGAGAAGAAGCCTAAGCTGCTGGGACTGCTCACGGGCGCCGTCGCCGGCCTCGCCACCATTACCCCGGCTGCGGGCTTCGTGTCGCCCGGCGCCGCAGTCTTGATCGGCATTGCCGCTGGCGGGGTGTGCTATTTCGCGGTCGAGTTGAAGAACAAACTGAGATGGGACGACGCGCTCGACGTCTGGGGGGTTCACGGCGTCGGCGGAATGCTGGGCATCATTTTACTGGGCGTGTTTGCCGACCAGACATTCAACCCCGAGGGCGTCAACGGCCTGCTCTACGGCAATCCAGGCTTCCTCTTCAAGCAGACGGTTGCGGTGGTGTTTTCGTCAGTGTGGGCCTTCGGTTTCACCTACGCCATGCTGGCCATCATCAACCGCTTCACCCCGGTTAGAGTCGACGCCTCCAGCGAGACCGTAGGCCTCGACCAGGCACTCCATGGCGAACGCGCTTACGAGGAGATGGACCTAATTGCCTCGTAGTGCGGCGTTGTGACTTGCTCCCTGGCTGGGAGTCGGAACCTTCAGGTCCTTGCCATACATTGACCCGTAGTAGAGGAACTGATGCACGGCGCTTCGCGGGTAGATCATGTCGACGCTCTGCACCTTCCCATTGGCCGATTTCGCATTCAGCTGTGCATTCACTCCGACCCAGTAGGTCGGGATGTCCAGGGTCTTGTAGCGTTGGACTACCTGATCGCGCAGCTTGGGATCGAAGTGCACGCCGTACTTGTCGACCAGGGCCTTGATGGCTGCGTAATCGCCTTCAGCCTTGATGCGCATCAACTCCGTCAGAAGCATTCCGACACCTTGCTTCATCTTGCTGTAGTCAGTGACCTCGACATACTCCTTGCCATCCCGCTCGAACATGCGAATACCGCCGGTCTTGTCCATGATGTAGTTGGCGATGAGCGCGCGGTCACGCTGATGGTCTTCTTCGATGGTGTCGCCGTGCGGAATCCTGCGCAACTGCAACAGCACCACCAGCGCTGCCGAGTCGTACATCGCCTTGGCAACTTCGTCCTGGTCGCCTTCGATCAGTCCTAGCTGCTTCAGCTTCGGGTCCCAGACATTCCACAACGCCGAGAGATCGGCGCGCGCCTCTTCCAGGGTCGAGAAGTACTCCTTCAAATACGGCTCGGAACCGCCCTTCATCCGATCACTGAGTTTGCCGGAACCATGCCCAATGACTTCGTGCAGTGCGGTCATGAGCTCGTTGGCCTGCTGGCCGTACTTGATGTCGCGATCGATCACCGCCTGGTTCGCGCCGAATTCCTCGATCGATTTATGGCCGGCCGCACCTGTCAAAGCGCGGCTGCTTCCCGTGAACAGGAAGTTCTTGGTTCCGTACTTTTCGTGAATTTCGTTTTCGTTGGGCAGGTTGTCGCCGATGGTGGTCACGCCGAAGTCGCCGGTCTCGACGATCGTCTCAATCGCCTTCACGGTGGGAGGCGTGAACGCCGTCTTTTTGTACTTCGGGTCCCAAGGCGCCTGCTGCTCGAAGTACTCGGCGTTCTGCGCCAGCTTCTCCATCTTGGTGGTAAGCGGCTTGTCGGTGACACTGACGAAGGCCTGCGAGCTGGCCTTCATGCCGTTAGCGTCACGATAGATCTCGATGAAGTTGTTGGCGAAGTCGACCTTGGCGTTGTTCTGCACCCAGAGGGTATCGAACTTGATCAAGTCGTTGTACTCGCCGGTCTGGTAAAAACGAATGAGCGCCCCGATTACCGCGGCCTGTTGCGGATCGGCTACGGCCTGCGCTTTCGCCAGATACTCGTTCGCACGCCCCAGGAAAGTCGCATAGAGTCCCGGAGGCACGGAACCGTCCGGCGTGCCGGCCCGATAGACTTCTTCTTTCAGCGTGCCATCCGGCCCCTTCACCACCCGTGAGTTCAGCGGATACTTCGCCTTGAAGTCCTTCAGATCGGCCAGTGTGACACCCGTTCCGTAAAAGCTGTTCGCGCTCGACTGCACGATGTCTTTCGAACCCTGCGGGCTCTTGGCGGTCGTCATCGGCTCGAAGTCCGGATCGAAGAGAGATGCCTGCAAGTCGCCAAGTTCCTTGGTGAGCGCGTCGGGAGTCGAAAGTGCCGGAAGATCGGCGTAGGGCGAGCGGAACGCGCCATTCTTCTGCGCCTGTAACGCGGCCCTCTTCAGTTCTTCAGACGTGAACTCAGGCAGAAACTTCTGCGCGGTCAAATCATTGTGATTGCCGCGATTGCCCCAGAAGAGCTTGGCGTAGTCGGTGATCTTCGTCATGGTTGCTGGATCGATCTCTTGTGGATGCGAGACGATCTCCTCCAACAGACGCTTCTGACGCAGGCCAAACCAGGAAAGCTGGTCGTAGATGATGGGATCGATGGCAATGGCCGCCTGCGTAAGCCAGTAGGCCAGTTGCTGCTCCTGCGGAGTCAATGCCCGAAAGCTCTCGGCGTGAATCTGCACGAATCCGGTGCTGCCCACGCGGTCAACAAGTTCGCCGGGAGTGGTCTTTTGGGGAGTCGCGTGAGCCGATTGGACCTGGGCCGCCGCGGGAACCAGAAAGGAAGCAAACAGAAGGAAAAACGCACCGCAGTAAAACTTCACACTAGCCTCCGTATAAATTCGCAATGCGGAAAGATGAACGGACCATGGTAAATGAAAGGGAAGTGACACGCCGCACCCAGGTTTCATTTGTCATGTGATATGGGGATTAGTGAGGAGGTGATCAGCCCGCTGTGCAGCATCGTTGCTCAGCAAAGACGATCATGAACATAACCGGATAAACCATCTGGAATGAGGGCTTTGCCCCGTAAGGTGAAATTAAGTTGACTTACGGGACAGGACGGAGGAAAAGAGTACAACCGAACACCGCTTCCGCGCCAGCAGCAGTGCGCTTTCGGAGCTAAACGCAAGTTCGAGCGACCGAAAAAGGGGGACTGTGGAAAACCTAAGGAGTCATCGGAACATGGTCTGTGGAGGCATGGCTTTAGCCTCGGCGCTAGGGATCGTTTCTGCCTTCGCGACTATCTCGCCCGTTCAAGCACAGGCGCAGGCCTACACCGTCCTTGGCAACTTCGGTAACAACGGCACCGGGGTCAACCCGCTGTATGTGACCTTGGACGGGGCGGCCAACGTTTACGGCACCACCTACTACGGGGGCACCTCCTATCTGGGATTCGGAGTGGTCTTCAAGCTGACCCATCGCGGTTCAAACTGGCTGCAGTCGGTGCTTTATGACTTCAGCGGCGGTAACGAGGGGGGAAATCCCTACGGCGGAGTCACCTTCGGCCCGGATGGCGCTTTGTACGGTACCACCTCGGGCGGCGGCCTGTACGGCGAGGGAGTCGTCTTTAAGCTGCAGCCGCCAGCCACCGAGTGCCCCTCTGCGCAATGCCGCTGGACCGAGACGGTGTTGTACAGCTTCGCGGGCGTGGCAGACGGAGCGACTCCGCAGGGCAACATCATTATCGACCGGGCGGGCAATCTCTACGGAACCACGCTGGTCGGCGGATCCGGCGGGGGATGGGGCACGGTGTATGAGCTGTCGCCTTCTCACGGGCGATGGAGCCTGAGCGTCATCCACGCTTTCACGGACGGATCCGATGGAGGAGAACCGGGCAACGGCGTGATCTTTGATCAAGTCGGCAATCTCTACGGAACCACGGTAAGCGGCTCATCATGAGGAGCTCAGCCCAAACCACGAATCCGGTCCGCGGGTTTGATCTTGGGATGATGGTCGGCGCGATCGCGGTTGCAGCTGTGTTGATCGTTGGCGCCACGCAAGCCGACGCCCAGACCTTCACCGTCCTGCACGACTTCTCGGGATCCGATGGGGGCAATCCCGGCCAGGCGCTCCTGATCGACGCCAGGGGAAACCTTTACGGAGTGGCTGGCAACGCCGGAAATTACGGCAGCGATTGCCAACCCTATGGCTGCGGTACGGCCTTCGAGTTGAAACGCGTGCAATCCGGCTGGATCTTCAATCTGCTTTACACCTTTCTGGGCGGATACGACGGGTTGCGGCCTGATTCCTCAGTGGTTCTCGGATCCGACGGGGCCCTTTACGGATCGTTGGCCCAGGGAGGGATTGGCCACTGCGGCAATTCCGGCAGCCTCACGTGCGGCATGATCTACCGTCTGGCGCCTCCCGCTAGCTTCTGCCGCAGTTTCGTTTGCAGTTGGAATCAGACTGTTCTCTACCGCTTCACCGGCCTTAGCGACGGCGGCGTTCCCGGGCAGATTTCGTTTGATGGGGCGGGCAACATCGTTGGCCCATCCCAACTCGGCGGTCAAAACAACGACCGATGCAGCGGCTATTACTGCGGGACAGTTTTCCACCTTAGCCACGCCGGCAGCGGATGGTCGGAAGGCGTTCTGTACACGTTCCAGGGAGGCTCGGGCGACGGCTATTGGCCCGACGGCAACCTGGCCTTCGATCAGGCCGGCAACATTTACGGTACAACCATCATGGGCGGTTACACCTATGAAGGCACCGTGTATCAGTTGACGCCCTTCGGTTCGGGATATAGCGAACAGATGATCTACCAATTCAATACTGGCGATAGCGGACAGGGTCCGACTGGTCTGATCTCCGATGCGGCAGGCAACTTGTACGGCACTACCTTCACCGGAGGAAGTGGTGGATGCGGCACCGTCTTCGAGTTGTCGCCTTCCAACGGAAGCTGGATTTTCTCGGTCCTTTATAGTTTCTCTGGCGGCACCGGCTCTTGCGGACCGAACGCCGGAGTAGTGATGGACGCGGCCGGCAACCTTTACGGAACCACCAACCGTACCGGCGCCGATAACCGCGGGGTGGTTTTCAAGCTGACATATTCCGGCGGAGCATGGATCTACAGCTCTCTGCACGATTTCACTGGCGGAGCGGATGGCGCAAATCCGGGAGCGCTGGTTCTGGATTCCAATGGCAACATCTTTGGCGTCAGTGGAGACGGCGGTCACGGCGATTGCGACGGCTTCGGCTGTGGCGCGGTGTGGGAAATCACGCCGTAGCGCCGTAGTTTCTGCTGGATTGCTGGCCTCTGCCGTTGACCTCGATTGGGCTTTTTGCCTGGTAGATACAGGACGCCCGCCATATATTCAGGCCGGTCTCGACATCCCATCAAGGACCAGCGGTTCTGGGGGCCAAGTGCGCATACGAACCCAGGCCCCTTAGTCTGATCCTGAGTTTCTCGCCCAGGTAGAATACGGCGTCGGGTCCGTCGCAGCTCCAGGTCTGTCAGGAATCTGAATTGTCCGCGCCCAACCGTTCCACACCCAGACCGAATAGTTCTGTAGCGCCGGCCACAACGGTCCGGAGGAGATCCCTGCGCATCACGTTGTGGCCGTTGGTGGCCGCCACCTTCTTCATGGTCTCCGGCGGCGCGTACGGCACGGAAGATGTCGTGGCTGGCGCGGGGTATGGCGGGGCCATCCTCATCCTGCTGCTAACTCCGGTGATATGGAGTTTGCCGACAGCCTTCATGATCGGCGAACTCTCCAGCGCGCTGCCTGAGGAAGGCGGCTACTACGCATGGGTGCGGCGCGCCATGGGCGATTGCTGGGGATTCCAAGAGGCGTGGTTATCGCTGGTGGCCAGCGTTTTCGACATGGCCATTTATCCCACTTTATTTGTCCTGTACCTCGCGCGTCTTTTTCCCTGGTTCTCGGCCGGACATCGCGGCGCGCTGGCAGGATTGGCGGTGGTAGCGGTCTGCGCAGCATTGAACATCGCAGGTGTCAAGGTCGTCGCGACCACATCGGTCTGGCTCTTCTTCTTTCTTTCCGCCCCATTCGCAGTTATCGTCCTGATGGCACCCTGGAAGTACGGAGCGCTGGCTCACGCGGTGACCACGCCGACCGCCTCACGCGTCGACCTGATGGGCGGACTGCTGGTGGCGATGTGGAATTACATGGGATGGGACAATGCTTCCACGATTGCAGCCGAGGTGGACCGGCCTCAGCGAACTTACCCTCGGGCCATTATGGCCGCGGTGCTGCTGGTGGCCATCTCATACATCCTTCCAGTGGCCGCGATGGCGTTGACGAGGCTCAGCCCATCTGCGTGGGAGACGGGATCGTGGGCGGACGTTGCGAACATGCTGGGAGGACCATGGCTGCGAATCTGGCTTGTGTTAGGCGGAATGATGAGCGCCTTCGGCATGTTTAACGCGCTGGTAATGAGCTATTCGCGGTTGCCTTACGCCATGGCGCAGGACCGATTGCTTCCAGGAATTTTTGCGCGAGTAACCAAACGCGCCCAAACGCCTTGGGTTTCTATTCTGGTGCTAGCGACCGGCTGGGCGTTGTGCCTGGGCTTGGGCTTCGAGCGCCTGGTCACGCTCGATATTCTTATCTATGGGGCGAGCTTGCTACTTGAGTTTGTAGCGCTAGTGGTTCTGCGCTTCACCGAGCCTGATCTGCCCCGGCCCTTCAAAGTTCCCGGCGGCATATTCGGTGTTATGTTGACTGGCGCATTTCCCATGCTGCTATTGGCTTTCGCCGTCGTGCGCAGCCATCCCGAACAGATTCTTGCAATGAATAGTTTTGTCTTTGGTGCATTGATGATCCTGGTGGGATTCGTCGCGTACTGGTTTGATAGGTGCTTCGCGAAGCGTCTGCGCTACGGCCGAAACATCGAGAATTAGGGGATGGGTCATAAAAGAAGGTACCGGATCACGCGTGGGCGCGGTGGTGGTGTCGTAGATCCCGCAGACGCTCCACGTCCATTGTGCCGCCGACAAACAAGATTGCTACCGCTGCGCTGGCGATGGCCAGCAAGCCATCGACCAGAAATGCAATGTGAATTCCCGCCGGCATCGACGATGCGGAAACGACAATCGCGGTGTTGAATCCCACCCCGATGGATCCGCCCGCAATCTGGAACATATAGACAATAGCGCCGGCCAGGCTGGCCTGAGAGGGATCGAGGGCAGTGATCGCCGCAGTGGTGATGGAGGAATAAAACAATCCAACCCCTATGCCGAGCACCACCATTCCGAGGATGAGCTGGTCATAGGTTGTGCTTCCGGAGATGCGGGAAAGAAGAATCATGCCTGCGCCCAGCAGCAACGCGCCGAGCGTGACGATGGCCTTAGGCCCGAACAGCTGGTAGAGGCGTCCCGCAATGAATGACGTCACCATGAATGTGCCCATCATGGGCAGCAGCCCGGCGCCGGAGCCGATCGCACTGAAGCCGAGCGTCTTGGACATGAACTGTGGCAGATAAAGCAGCGCGGCGAAGAAGATGGCCGACGCCAGCAAGGTGGCGATGCTGGCTGCGACGAAGCCCCGGTTTTGCAGAACAGTCTCGGGAACCAAGGCGCTGTCGCCAGCTCGGCGCTCGATGAACAGAAATGCCACGAGGGCAGCTACGGCTAGCACGAACAAGAAAATGATCAACGGGGCAGTCCAGCCGAGATCGAGGGCCCAATCGAGGGCCAGCAGAAGGGCCAGCAGTCCAAGAGAAAGTGCCGCCGTCCCGCGATAATCAATTCCGTCATGGTGGTCGACAGGCGCGTCTTGCGGTACCACCAGCATGGTGATGAGGACTGCTCCGGCGGCGACCGGCAGATTGACGAAGAAGATCCACCGCCATCCCACGGTGTCGGTAAGCAGGCCACCCAACAAGGGACCGACCGCATTGCCGAATCCGGCAGCGCCCAGAATCACGCCGCCCGCGAGTCCGGCCTTGGCTCTCGGCAACAGGCTATAGGTCATGCCCAGGATGGCGGGCCACATCATCGCCCCGCCAATCCCCATGAGGAAGCGGCAGGCAAGCAGCACCCAGACATTCGGCGCGAATCCGCCGATCAGGGAGAAGCCCGCGAAGAATGCCGCTCCGGCGAGAAAGATGCGCCGGCGGCCGAACATGTCGGCCAGGCGCCCTCCGGTAACGATAAGGACGCCGAATACCATGGCATAGCCGTTGATGACCCACTGCACCGTGGTGACGTTGGTATGGAGGGTGCGCTCGATGGCAGGAAGCGCAACCGAAAGCGCAGTGAAGTCATTGGCGACTACCAGAACGGCGACCCCCATGGCGATCATGCCAAGTATCGTTGCCTTGCTGAGTCGGTCTTCGGTCACAGCCATCTGTACTCCTTTTTTGTGTCCGCAGAGTTTCGCACAAAGGCCATCGCAAAGCGAAATTCAAAGTGCGCATTCAAGAACGGCATGGCGCCCGACTCGCATCTTCGTGTGTCTTCACGTCTCTCACCGATCACGAGATGCTTCTGGACAAGGCTTGTATTCGATACGCGATCAACTTGCCGAAATTGAGGCCAACGCCCGGGATCAGGAAATAAAGCCGGATTTGCGCGCTGCGTACGGTCTGGCATGAGTATTGCCTCAGTCCGCAAAGGACGGTCTAAGGTGGTGATGTTGTGCGCTCACACGGATACACTCAACTTGGATCGCTTGTGCTATCGCTGTTACCAACAGCTATCGAAACTTCAGGTCGGCTGTCAGTCGGGCGCGGCGCCGGCGACGGATTCTCCGGTGAACAGCTTTTTGCCTAACCCGGGTGTTGCGAAATACTATCGACTTCGTTTTGTTGGATGACGCCGTCAAGAATTACAATTGCGGCTGCTCGCGATTTCATAGCATGATTTCGCGATTCTTTGCCAAACAATTTCAAGTGCGGCCTGGGTCTGCAAAAAGGCCTGGACCGCCAAGGACGAGTACGATTCGATGAAAAAGATATATGGCTTTTCCGCTCCCTGTTTCGTGGTGTTGTTTAGCTGCCTGCTGACAGCGCAAGTAGCTGTTCCGATATATCAGTACGACAACAGCCACTCCGGCACAAACACGAACGAAACCATTCTCACTCCGTCGAACGTTAACGTCTCGCAGTTTGGCCGCAAAATGGTCTTTCCCGTACAAGGCTACGTGTATGCCCAGCCCTTGTACGTGCCCAATCTGACCATCGGAGGTACCTCGCACAATGTGCTGTTCGTGGCCACCGAGCACGATCAGCTTTATGCCTTCGACGTAAACAGCGGACAACAGCTCTGGCATACCAATTTCTTGGCCACTGTGGGACTGCAGCTGATCATAAGCACGGTCTCCAGCACGGATGTGAACTGCGGCGATCTCGTTCCCGAGATCGGGATCACGGCTACGCCCGTCATCGACACCACCACCAATACCCTCTATGTGTCGGTGGAAACGAAGGAGTACAACCCGGTAAACCATGCCTTAAACTACCGGCACAAACTGCATGTGCTGGATATAACGACCGGCCTCGACAAGGTCCCGGCCCACAACATCAATGCGGTGGTGCGCGGAATCGGCACTGGTTCTCTCGGCGGGGTCATCGCTTTCAATGCCCTGCTGGCGCACGCGCGTTCCAGTCTACTGCTGGCCGACGGCCAGGTGATCGTGTCTTTTGCATCGCACTGTGACTTAGGCAACTACCACGGCTGGCTCATGGCATTCGACCAAACCAGCCTGAATCCCACCGGTGTTTTCATCGACACACCGAATGGCTACGAGGGAGGCTTCTGGGGCGGCGGTTCCGGGCCGGCGGCCGATGCGGCTGGTTCAATCTATGCGGCGACGGGCAACGGGTGGTTTGACGTCAATTCCGGAGGTATCGACTACGGGGACAGCGTTCTCCGGCTGACCTGGTCCGGATCCGGTCTCTCGGTCGCCGATTATTTTACGCCCTGGGATCAGCAGTCACTGGATGACACCGACAAGGATGTTAACTCCGGTGGTGTTGTTCTGTTGCCGGATCAGTCTGGCCCCTACCCTCATTTGCTGATCCAGGTCGGCAAGGAAGGCACCATCGATTTGATCAATCGCGACAACATGGGTCACTTCCATCCTGGAAATGACGACCAGATTGTGCAGACCCTGCCATCTGCAATCGGCGGAATATGGGGCGGCCCTGCATTCTGGAACAACAACGCGTATTTCGGTGGCGTACATGACCACCTGAAGGCTTTTGCTTTCAACCCGCAGACTGAGCTTCTTTCTACTGCTGCGACTTCGGAGTCGCCCGAAACGTTCGCCTATCCCGGACCGACGCCGGCAGTCTCCTCCAGCGGCACCAGCAATGGGATCGTGTGGGTAGTCGAGACCGATAATTACAACAACGGTGGGAACGCCGTTCTCCGAGCCTACCTCGCGAGCAATCTGGGAACTGAGCTTTACAACTCTCAGCAGAACCCCGGGCGCGACCAGGCGGGACTGCCAGCCAAGTTTGCGGTTCCCACGGTGGCTGACGGGCATGTCTTTGTTGCCGCACAGCAGCAAGTGGACATGTACGGGCTGCTGAACTGATGACCGCCTGTTTTCGACAATTAGCTTTACTGCAACGCCACCGATTTTCGCTCTAGATTTGCACCCACCCTATGTTTTCCGGGGGACGCGACTATTTTATGCTGCCACGTTCCGACGTCTTTCTTACTGATGATGATCGCGTGTTCCCCGGGTGAGACGACGAGGGAATAGGGTGTCTTGCCGACGAGATCACCGTCCATGAATATGTCAGCCCCTGACGGGCTTGACCAGAACTGCAATACCGCCTCGGATGCTGATTCTTCGCGCGCAGTTCCTGATGTCCTGGGCTCAGGCGCTGCTCCGGGCGGAGCAGCCGGAAAGTCCAAGGAGAGAGCTTTCTGTTCCAAGTAGGCGCCGACTTGATGCGTGCCCGCGTCCACTTGCATTCTGCGCTGCCAAGTGCCGAAGTCTTGCTTGTGCAGCGCGATCGTATGTTCGCCCGGCGGGACGGTAACCGAGCGGGGTGTTTTGCCGACGTATCCGCCATCGAGCGCTATGTCAGCTCCCGCAGGCTGCGACCAGATCTCCAATATGGCTTTTGGTGCTGCCTTTGGCATGGGAGCATCCTTGGGAGCAGGGACTGGCGGGGCTGACGCAGGAGGCGCTGCAGACGCGGCAGAAGGGGGAGCCGATTCAGCCGCTGTCTCAACCGGCGGACTGTCCACATCGCAGTTCACATAGTAAACAGAGAGAGGCACGGCCACAGACTTCTGTTGTTTCTGGGCAGATGTTGTGTCGCCGAGGATGCTCGCAAATACGTACTCCAGGACCTTCTCTTTGGAAAAAAACCCGCCCAGGCTATTCTTGGATATGACCCGGCCTTGCTGATTGTAGGCGCGCACAAAGAGCGATTTCGGCTTGTCGTCTCGCCTCAGATCGAGCGACGTGGTCGTGCTGGGCGGTGGCATGCCGACGTAAGAGTAACTCCAGGTTCCCCCGTAACTGCTGACCATGGATGTATCGCTGGGACCGCCCTTTGTACTGGTGTAGGTGTGGGCCGAGGGAGTGAGCCCTTCGAACATCGCCTCAGATGAAGAAAAGATTACCAGGTAGTTACTCATGGTCGATGAGGGTATCTGAGAGAAGCAAAGGACCTTGGAGTCCGGCTGATGCGACATCTTGTCGATCCATTTGACCGCGAACTTGGGAATGGCCGGAACTGGCTGTCCGCCCTCAGCTATGGCAAAGGAGACGTTCTTGGAGCAACCCGTTGGAGCGGAGGACGGGGTCTGACCCCCGGCCAAGGCAACCGTTGCGAGCAGGAAAATCAGAACTCCGCGAGTTCCCGCGCGTCTCATGGCCCCACTAATTTCCAGCTTCATATGGCCTAAACCGCCTATTTGTGATGTTATCTCTGGAGCCGCTCCATGTCATCACTTTTTGTGAAAAACAATTGATTTCCGCGAAAAAGCGCCCTAAACTACGAACATGTCGCGAGTGTTTGTAACAGCCGCCATTGTACTATCGGTGTGCGCGCTCTTGCTCGCGTGCTACGAAGTAGTCAGCTTCCGGTTTGGACTTCCCAGCGTCGTTTCGACCCTGTTGTACCTGTGGCCGGATGTTGGCACGGCATTGTCGGACAACAAGGGATGGGTGATTGTTGTGGTTTCTGGCCTTGTCGTCGCGTTTCTCCTCATCCGTTTCCCAAAATTGGGAAGATACTAGTGGGTGTCGGTGTCGCAAATTGCTGCGTTTTTGCTAGTGGGATTGAGTTTCTGGGGTTGACAAAAAAGACAAGGGGGGACAAACTCATTTGTAAAGGGTTACCACTTTTGGTCGATGACATCAGGATCGTTGATCGCCACCATAGTGGTCGCAGGTTGTTTAACTTTGGTTGCTGTCATGTGTGGCCTCAACGCGCCGTATCGGGTGGTTTTTACACCACTTCTTTAGTTGCGAAGTTTTGCATGAAGAGGCTATAGATTTCGTGTAAGGAACGTACTACCCTGATGCTACATAATTGCATCAAAGCATCATAAGCACCATTCGTCGCCAGGCCGTAGGTGGTCGTTTTTTGTGGGGCTCCGTCTATTACTGAAGTAAATAGTAACTTGCAGCGATTGAGCAACGATTTGTCAATTTTCAGGATCCTTCGGCTGCTGCCGTTGCCTTCTCGATCTGTTGACCAATCGAGCGACTCCGAGTGTTCGCGCGAGCGGAAGGTGCCAGTGTGACGACTTGGTTGGCAATAGGGCGATTGAGGCAATTGCGTGAAGCGGACGAGGGGCGAGTCCGCGTGCTGACCCTCCTGTTGCTGAGTGTCGCGATGCTGGTGATCGGCCTGGGTGTCGATGTCGGTTTCCTTCGCTACCAGAACCAGCAGATGCAGAACGCGGCTGACCTCGGCGCTATCGCCGGTGCCGCGGCGCTGATACTTGGCGGACTGGTTTGTGTCGCCGATCAAAATGCAGGTGATGTTCCTCTGAAGGGCGCCGTCCTTTTATCCTACCAACCAGCATCTGGAAAGCATCGGGGGCGAACGTGAGGCACCCAGCCGCCGCCCGTAAGGAACTATTTAGTTTCCGTGGCGAATATCGAAAGCGAACCAAGAGGACAAAAGTAGTATTACGTGAAGCGAAGTGGATAAGCATGAAATTCTTTAATCGAAGTGAGGACGGGCAGGTTATTGTCCTGGCAGCTCTTGCCTTGACTGTACTGACTTTAATGGCAGGACTTGCGATTGACGTTGGTTATCTGCGCTATCAAAAACTGCAAATGCAGAAAGCCACTGACGCAGGTGCGGTCGCTGCCGCTGCGGTTTTACTTAATTATGGTACGGGCACTACCCAAACCATGTTAACTCAGTCCGCCACCGCTGACGTTATTGCCAATGGGTTTGGAAACGCCACGATTGCAGTTAACAATCCTCCTACCAGTGGTCCGTTCTCGGGCAACAGTAGCTATGTACAGGTGCAAGTAAAACAGGCTCTCCCAGTCTTTTTTATGCACGTTGGTGGTTGGTCTACAGTACCTGTGATTGATACAGCAATAGGTTCCGCGGTTGGCAATGCTTCTGGCTGTGTTTATGCCATGGATCCAACCCCGGGAGATACGGCATTTTTGTCTTCAAACCTTGTTAGTTTTGTCACTCATTGCGGTATCTATGTTAATTCTAACGCCTCAACTAGTGGCACAGTTAACGCGGTCAACGCGGAGATTGGTGTTGTTGGAACTTCTTCTGGTTCTTTTACGCCAACACCAGTTGCGATTCCTTCCTTTACCGATCCATTAGCAAATCTTCCCATGCCCGCCGTACCTCCAATGTGCGACCACATGAATTATCAAGTACCACCTGACCCTCCTGTCCTCAGCCCAGGCATATACTGCGGAGGAATCACTATTATGGGAGGCGGTACAGTGATGTTCAACGGTGGCAGTACTCCCTATATCCTGAACGGCGGCGGTATCACCATCGTTGGAGGGACACCGACTTTAAATGGTACGGGGGTAACTTTTTATAATACGTATAGCGGTGCCCATCCATATGGCCCCATCAATTTGTCCCATGCCTCTGGTGGAAAGTTAGCAGCTCCTACTACTGGTACCTACGCCGGTATTTTAGCTTTTCAAGATAGGTCAGTGCCATCCAGTTCTGTTGGCTCTATTTTTGATAACTCCAACGGCGAGAGTTATATAGGAGCTCTTTATTTTCCAACTACAACTCTTACTTACAACGGTAACAGCAATACTGAGTTTTCAACTCTTATAGTTGCTTGGCAAGTTACAATCGCAGGAACTGCTAATTTTACTAACTACGCATCACAATTCAGGGCATCGCCGATTCATACGGCTGCTTTGGTGCAATGATGAAATATAAGTCTGAGGGTCAAAGTCTAGTCGAGTGCGCTCTATTAATACCTTTCATGATGGTTCTCATGCTTGGTATATTAGAAATAGGGCGAGCCATATTCATCACCATTAAGGTAACGAATAGCGCCGCTGCTGGTGCTGGATACGGTGCTCAAAATCCTGCCGCTGCGCTAGATTCCCTGGGTATCCAAAATGCGGCCCTGTGCGACGCAGATGGTGCTGTGTTTCCCCCAAACGGTATGCTTTCACCTCCGACGTGTAACTTAACCGGTATCCTTACTCTCTCTAATGTCACACCTACTACTGGCTGCACTTGTGACCAAGGGGGAACAACCTCCTGTAATCCGATGCCCCAGGACAGTTGTTCTCGTTTTTCTTGTTCCTCTGGCATTGTTGTTCAATGTGTTCGGGTTCAAACGCAAGCAACTTTTTTGCCCTTGTTCCCCTACCCGGGTCTGCCAAATCAATTTGTGGCTAACGGAAATGCAATTATGAGGGTACGAAAATGATAAGACAAAATGGAGAGGCTGGTGTTGCCCTCGTAGAGTTTGCGCTTTCGATTGTTTTGTTACTTACCATAATTTTTGGAATTATAGATATTGGGCGAGCAATTTTTGCCTATGTCTGGGTAGCTAATACAGCCCGGGTAGGGGCCCGTTATGCTATGGTGACTGGAGCGCTTTGTCTTTATCCAGATGGAACCTCATGCCGCGCCACTAATGGACAGGTGATCAGCTATTTAGAAAATAATTCGCAGGGCATCGGTTTTACTAATAGCTGTCCTATTTCGGAAAATCAAGGTGCTGTTTGCATACAGGCAGGTTGCATAAGTGCGACTGCGCAAAGTCAATTACCTTGTGCTTCGGGAGTCGAAGCCGCAGTGCAGGTACAATACCAGTTTGGTTTCTTCCTTCCTTTCCTGCCACATCAGACTTGGACAATGACCAGCACGTCGGTTAGGACAGTGCAGTAGCACTGTTTTCTCGTTCAAGGGGCAGGACCATCTGATCCAGGGTCAAATCGATACCCCGGCAATACGGCTTAGGATCAGTGACTGTGGATTTAGCGGTGAGTATCACCCCTCGGCGAGCCGGTGACAATGCCTGCGTGGACGTGTCTGTCCAGCTCCGACGAAGACGATGGGGGGCGAAAAGGAGGGACCAGGAAAAGTTGCAAGGTACCCACTACGCCAGTAGATCGTCGATTATCTTCTGGCCTAACTGTTCCGCCGTGTAGCGCTCCTGACCGATTTCGGCCAGTAATACGTCGCCCGCAGAGAGAACCAACTTGATGACCTGGGCAGTTTCCGGGGTCCTACCAGAACCTATACTTAACCGCAAGGAGGCGGCGTTGTTCTGGTAATCAAGATTGGCAATTCGCTCTTCGGTGCTTGTCGGCCGGGCCAATACTTGAGCACTGCGGCTGCCTTCATCGCCTGACACGCTTACTGCAAGTATGTGACTGCCGAATTTATCGTTAAAACTTCCTTCTATGCTCTGGAACCAAGCAAAGAGATGGCGGCAAAACTGGCCACCAAGCCTGCGTTTCAGCGACTCTTCATAAGCCAATCGTTCTTCCTGAGCTCGCTGGACTTTATACTTCTCCTTGGTGCGCTGTACCGCTTCGTCAAGCCAATGAGTAGATGCCATATGGGGGAAAACTCCTAGTTGAACGGCCCCGTGAAAGAAGGGAACTTTGGTCTGGTCGCACTCAAGGCGGCGAATGGTGGCTCCCATCGTCCGAGCGGCAGTATGACCTATCCGGCCCCGTCCTGCGGCAGATATTGTTAGATTGCGAGCTCGACGGCGGTAAGCAATCAATGGTCAGCCGGCCCATTGGCCAGCCCACTTTTCACTCGGCGATTTCCAGTTGATCTCCGACCATAGTTGCCGTTTGAGCGATAACGCCCGAAGGCAGCTCTAGCACACACCGTGCCTTCCAATGGAGCCCGGTCACGCGAAATGGGGCCATAGTGCGGCGCAAATAGATTACTCGCCAGTCGCGATCCAGGAAAACCACATCAATGGCGAAACGCATGGCTACGGTATGTATTGCCTGCGACGGGATAATCAGCAGCCCCGTGCCTGGTTCGAGCCCGCGTTTGCCCAATAATCCTACCAGGCGCCGCAGACTCGTTCCGGCGACCGTGATCTTCTTCCCAAGCACGGTATTCCTCGTCGTGTTGAGAATGGCCACGGTCTCCGTCTCCATGCTACTTTCTCGGTGTCAGACGCTTCGACGAAGCCATGCGTTTGCGCCGGGCGATTACGATTGCCAGCAGAATTACACAAAGCACTCCGGCGATAATCCGAATCATCATTACATTATCCATAATTGAGCAGCTCCCAAGTGTTTATTTACCTGCCAAGATCTTCGAACGTCTTCATGATGCTGAGTACTCCGGGCCCGAGCAGTACCACAAAAAGCGCAGGGAAAATGAAGATCGCCAGTGGGAAAATCAGCTTGATGGTCGTCTTAGCTGCTTGTTCCTCAGCTAGCATCAACCGCTTAGTCCTCAAGCCGTCAGCAAACGTCCCGAGAGCTTTAGCGATGGGCGTTCCCAATCGCTCCGTTTGTACCAGCATAGCGACAAACTGGTTAACGGTATCGAGATCAACGCGATCAGCCATGCTCCGCCATGCATCAAGGCGCGGTTTTCCGGCCCGCTGCTCATAGCTGATAATGGAAAGCTCTACGCTCAGTTCCGGATGGACAGGCTCCATTTCCTTCGCGATTCTGAGCACGGCCTGGTCTATACCCAAACCGGCTTCCATACAAATCACCAGCAAATCCAATGCGTCGGGCAGGGCCCTGTTGATCTTTGCCTGGCGCTTGCCAACCGCATAAAACAGAAACACGTCCGGCACAAAAAACGCGCCAGCACCCAATAATAGAGCGTAAAGAACGATATTCTCCGCCGGGGCAAAGGTGCCGAGCAGTATCCCCACAACAGGGGCAAGCAGCTTCAGGCTTAGGTAGGTCTCGACGTCTTCGGGTTTACGATAGCCGGCAACGCCCAAACGAAAGGCGAGATCTTGATCACGCGACCTCAGCCAATCGCGGAACGGGGCCAACGGACGCGTAAGAAACGAAAACGCGTCTTGGACCCCACGGTTCTCAGGGGCTTCAGCAGCGTCAGAATCGACGTAGCGAGATCGCAAGCCGGCAAGGCGAACTTCTGTCGGCGAGCGTTCGCCCACAACCAGCAGAAGGACGAGACCGATGGCAGCAAATAATGCAAGGGCTGCGAAAACCGCGATTAGTGTGACTTCCATATCAGTACTTGATCTGAATGATTCTTTTTATAACGATGGCGCCAAGAAGCATACTCACCAACGTACCATAAACCATTTTTCGGCCAACTTCCGTTTCGAACAACGGGGCCGTATACCCGGGCCTAACGAGATTCAGAAGGATGAACGAGGCGAACGGCAGCGAAACGAGTATAACCCCCGTCATCCGGCCCTGCGCGGTATACACTTTCACTTTCTGCTGGAGTTGGATCCTTGACCGCAACACAGCTGCGGTCTTGTCTAACAACTCAGCGAGATTTCCTCCGGTTTCTTTCTGTACCAGGATAGCTGCGATAAGGAATTGAAGGTCCTGCAGAGGAAATCTCCGAAAAAGATTCAGCATCGCGTCGCGAAAAGGTAGCCCAAAGGTCATTTCATCCGCGCATTGCTGGAACTCCGGCCCCAGCGGGTCCGCAACCTCCTCGGCAACATTGACCAAAGCGCTGGGCAGGGAGTGTCCGGCACGCAGAGATCGCGCGATCAGGTCGATACCATCAGGAAGCTGCAAATTGAAGCGGCGGAAGCGATCTGAACGCCGATACAGCACCCAACCTAACGGAGCGAGGCCCAAGGCTACGCCTGGAATCCATCCCACAAAGCCGGCGGGTATCCACCAGTGGCCAATGAGGGAGCCCACCAGCATCAGACATGCCGAATAAAAGGAAAAGCGGCCAACCGTCCATCGCACCTTTGCCTGTTCAAGCAATAAGTGCAGCCGCAATGCGGCTTTAGAACCCCGAAGGAAGCGATCGATCCAGGCAATTCGACTGAAGCTGACGCGCCGTACGATTTCTGTCTGTTCGCCTTCTTCAAGGAGGCGATGATCCAAGCCGCTAAGACGCTCCTGAATTCGTTTGTCGGCTTCGGATGGTTCCAGGAAAAAAACCAGCGTGGCGAACACAAACACCAGAACAATCAGAAATACGGTGATCATCGACATAATTGACCCACCTAGATCTCAAATGAGTGTTCAAAGATGTTTGGTGGCAGGGCGATACCGGCTTTCTTGAGTCTCTCGACGAACTTCGGAGACACACCCGTTGCTTTAAACCGTCCCAGCACCCGTCCACCGACGTCGATTCCAAGCTTTTCGAAGACAAAAATGTCTTGCATTGCGACCACGTCACCGGTCATGCCGGTAATTTCCGTGACGTACGTGATGCGCCGAGTGCCGTCGCTCATGCGGGAGATTTGCACAATGATGGCAATCGCGGAAGCGATCTGCTGCCGGAGCGCTTTCTCCGGAAGGTTAAGGTTGGACATCAATGCCATGGTTTCCAAGCGGGCGACCGCATCACGGGGGCTGTTGGCGTGAATGGTCGTCAGCGATCCATCATGCCCAGTATTCATCGCCTGCAACATGTCGAGAGTTTCCTCTCCGCGTACTTCGCCGACGATTATCCGGTCTGGTCGCATACGCAAGGCGTTGATGACCAGTTCGCGTTGACGCACGGCCCCTTTGCCCTCCACATTGGGAGGGCGGCACTCCAATCGAACAACGTGTTCCTGCTGCAGCTGGAGTTCGGCAGAATCCTCGATGGTGACGATGCGTTCTGTATCGCTGATATAGCCGCTCAGCACATTCAACAGCGTCGTCTTTCCTGCACCGGTACCGCCGGAGATGACGATGTTGAGTTTGGCTCGCACCGCGGCTTTCAGGGCCTCAAAAATCGGTGCCGTGACAGTCCGATTGGCGAGTAGCTGCTCACTTGCAATTGGGATTTTTCCAAAACGGCGAATTGAGAGAATCGGGCCGTCCACCGCGAGTGGCGGGATGACGACGTTGACGCGGGAGCCGTCAGCCAAACGCGCGTCGCACATCGGCGAGGACTCGTCCACTCGCCTACCCACTTGGGAGACGATCTTGTCAATAATGTGGTTGAGGTGGGCATCGTCCTTAAAAGCGACGTTCGTCTTCTCCAGTACGCCAGCGCGCTCTACGTACACCTGTCTGTACGTATTCACAAGGATGTCATTGATCGTGGCATCCTGAAGCAAAGGCTCAAGCGGTCCCAAGCCAAAGACTTCGTGCAATACCTCGCGTGACAGACGGTCTCTCTCGCTGGTGCTGAGAGGAGTGTCCTGCTTCACGATCAGGCCCTGGATCACCTCCTGCACCTGCGCCCGAGCCCTAACATCCTCGAGTGACGTCAGCTTTTCCAGATCGACCTGACTCAGCAGTTCCCGATGGATAGTGGTTTTCAGCTCCTGATAAGCCTTGGCGGAAACACCAATGCTGCGTGGCTGAGTCCAAGTACCACTACCGACGCGCATATCAGGACCAAAGGTCTTTGTATTTGCCATTACACTTCCTTACTTGCTCTGAGAACCGAAAAGGCTGAGCAATCCACGCGATCCTTTGCTCTCCTTCGCCGTGTCATGTTGCTCCCCGATGAGAAGGTCCGCCCAGGAGTCAAGAGGCACCGCCAAGTCCGACTTGCGGGAGAAATCGATTGGCGTTCCGGCGTTGATGGCGTTCACGATCAACTCGTAATTGTTGGGGATTCTTATCGTAACCTCGCGATGCAGAGAGGCTTCGATCTCGCGGTCGTTCAATGCCCCTTTTCTCGAACTACGGTTCAGTATGATGTCGATGTTTTCATCTGGATAATGCAAACCCGTCAAGTACTCGATCGCGCGAATCGCATTATGGATCGCCGGAAGTTCAGGAGTGATGATGATTGCCAAACGGTCAGATTGCCGAATGGCGGCGCACGTGTCCTCGCTCAGTCCCGGTGGGCAGTCGATGAGAACGAACTGATAGTTCTCCGCCAGGAAGGCCAACGTGTGCTCGATCGCGTCTGATGCTGCGCTCGGAAATGCATGGACTGCTTCCGGGGAATCCATAACACTTAATCCGCTGGAATGCTGCAGCAGGAAGCCTTGCAGCAAGTCAGCATCCAGCCGGTCCATGTTATGAACCAGCTCATAAAAACTGTACTGATGGCGGCCGAGGCCGAGGTAGAGCGCCAGATCGCCGAGCGCGGGGTGTTGATCAACCAGCAAGCACTTCTGCTGATGTCGCTGCACTAGATTCAGCGCCAGATGCAACGCCAGGGAGGTAACGCCGGTTCCTCCTTTGGCTCCCATGAGGGTAACGACTCGGCCTTTCTGTCCGACCAACTTACCCTGACGCCGTGCTTCGACATGAACCAGGGCATCCAACACTTGATTCGATCGGAGAGGCTTGACTAGATATTCCGAACACCCAGAACGCATGGCCTTAATGATGGCGTCGGGATGAGAGTCGTTAGCGATCGCAAAGATGCTGACGGTACTATCGCAGCCGTCGTGAAGCCGCTGGCTGACGCGCGCGCCGGTATCGGGGTCGTCAAAATCGACTATGCAAACCCGATGCTGAAACTGCTCCAGCACCCTCATAACCTCACGTGGGTTAATATGCTGATCCACGTTGTCCACAACATGGGCCCCAGCCGTTTGCCCAACCAAGGTCTCCAAGCTGTCTCGTGAAGCCGGATCCATATTTATGCACAGGATCCCAATGCGCCGTTCGGAATTGCGCGAGCCTCGTATCATTGTCGGCCGGTCACTCATAGGTCACTTCGATTCCGGAGTATTAGTTGGGTTAGTGGGGGGATTATTCGGGCTTGGCAGACCCGTGTCGAACCTCTCTTTGTCGAGATTTTGAACCGGCATATTGACCTGCGGCCCCATAATTGGAACGGGCTCGTTCACCGGGTCAATAATGGTGGGCGTCACCAGTACGAGCAGCTCCGTGTTCGTGCGATTGTTACTCCTCGACCTGAAAAGCTGTCCCAGAATGGGGATATCACCGATTCCCGGAACCTTGCTAAGTTGTATAGTCACGCGGTCGTCCAATAGACCGGCGATGCCGAAACTCTGGCCGTCCTTGAGCTCGATAACGGTTTCCGCGCGTCGCACCGAGAGGGCGGGCATAGTGAAGCCCGAAATTGTGATCGCGTTCGTATAGTCGAGCGAACTTACTTCAGGCGCAATCTTTAGCCGAATCGAACCGTCGTCCATGATCGTCGGCACGAACTCCAGCTTCACGCCGTAGGGCTTGAACTGAATGGTAACGGTCGGAGTAGAACCGGCGGTACCGATGGCCGCAACTACAGGGTACGGGAACTCGCCACCCGCCAGAAAGTGTGCCGCCTCGCCATTAAGAACCATCAAATTGGGTTCAGCCAGGATTTGCAATACGTTTTTCGTCTGGAGATCCGAGATGGTCGCGCCCAAGTTAATATCGGGCCGGTACAAAAAGATGTTCAAGAGATTCGACAGGCTGAATTGCTGTGGAGTGCTTGGCGGCGTGGTAGTTCCTGACTGGTTATTCTGGACGGCCAGAGGGCCAAATTGCTGGGTACTGACCGTACCAATCGTGTTGGTCGCGCCGGTGCTGAACAGATTGATGCCAAATTGAGTCAGTTTGCCGCGGTCGGCCTCAGCGAAGCGCACCTTCAGCATTACCTGTTTCTGACGTGGGGGCGCCGAAATTTGCAAGCCGTCGACCACGTCTTTGGAGAAGTTGGAAGCCATCTTCACGATCTGCTTCGCAACAGCGTCCGAAGGTACAGTCCCGACCAGCGTCACTTTTCCTCCCGTCGATTGCACATCGACGCTAGTATTGGGAAAAGACTGGTCAAGGGTATTACGCAAGGGGGTTATATCCAGATCGGCGTACACATCAAGGGTGCGGTTTTGTCCCGTCTCATCCCACACCATCAGACTGCTGCCACCTGTCTCCTTGGCAGTAATTACCAACTCACGCGGGGAAGTGGGTACCGATTCGATGACCGCGGGATTTCCGGTGAGAACGCGCTTGATCCGGGACCCAGTGTGGATCAATAGCGAATGGCCCACCAGAATGTGCACGCTCTCAGGACCCTGCGCCATGCTGGGTGCTGGTTGGGCGGGGGCTTGTTGTGCTGGTGCCGCCGCCGCAGCAGCTGGTGATTGCTGTACGGTCGATTGCTGAGCTACCGCTCCCAACGGAGTGAGGCAAAGCGCCATAGCCGCCAGCAGCGCAAAGGCCATGCTTTGCCGGAAAAGCCTTTCCTTGCCAATTCGCTTGCTTTGCACGAGATGCTCCGTTCCTACTGCGAGTTAGAACTTAACTGTGTTCTTCTTCGTACCATCGTAGGTCTCGACTTCGTAGATGGACGCCGGTTTTGGCGGTGCCGGCGGAGCCGCTTTCCTGGCCACAACAACCGGTGCGGCCGCAGGGCCGGTGGTTTGCAAGTCCTTCATGTTGACAGGGCGGGTCGCGACTTTGTCTTGATCGGAGGCATTCCGGAGAACAAACTGCACGGTCCCCTGGTTGGTAGCCAGCAAAAGTTTTTCCGCATCATCTGGAGTGAGTAACAGCGTCACTACCTTCACATTCTGCGGCTTGCCGTTCACGTCCGGTTGCAGCTTCTCCCCAGTGCTCAAAACCTGAATGTCCTGTAAAACGGTCGTGGTCATGGGGTCCTTGGCGCCGTCCTGGCGGAAACTGACCAGCACATCGACGTGCGAACCAGGTAACAGAAATCCTGCGACGTTGTTCACTTCACTGGTGACGATAGCTACCGCGCGCATGCCATCCGGAATCTTGGCGGTAAGGCCCACTGTGGCTCCGGGAGCAGCCAACAACCCCTCGCGTACTGGTTCTTTGAAGGCAATGGGATACATCACAATTCTGCCGTTCAAATCTTCCGCCTTGTGGAAGGTGCCGTCGATCGGTGCGTTACTCGGCCAATCGATCAGCGTCAGGTCGTCTGCCGACAGCGGCGTTCCCGTGTCCAAGGGCTTGGAAGCGACAACCACCTTGATCAACTGCCCGCCAGAATACAGTCGCTTAATGTGACGGTACAGAAAAAACGTCACGATAACCGAAACCAGCAACGCCATCAAAAGAGCAACACCTAGCCGCCCCGTCTTCATAACTTTAACTCCACCAAGTTGCCAGGAACGCGTACAGCGTTCCTGCAGCTATAGCCAAGCCATACGGCATGCGTAAGGTCTTGGGGTTGTCTAGATTAAGATCTGGATGGGCTTGCAGACCCGCCCACGCATGGAACCGAAGCACTGAGCCAACGTTCTTAAGGGTTGCCCACATGCGGCCCCGGTAAACGGCATAAATAATGGCCATGATTCCGCCGCAAATTGCAGTTGCCAGAAGCACGACGACCCCTTGTCTGGGCCCCACGACTGATCCGATCGCCGCCATTAGCTTCACGTCTCCGGCTCCCATGGCCCGCACTGCGTAAAACAGAAACATGATTCCGCCGACGAGCAAGCAACCCGTAACTGCGCTACCCAAGCCCTTCCACCCGAACAGCAACCCGCGTAGAACAAATCCCAGTCCGATCCCGGGATAGGTAAGCCAATTAGGTATACGGCGCTGCTTTATGTCCCAAAAAGCTGCAATGACGGCCACCGCCAGCGCGATCAATAGAAGAGTTGAGTCCCGGCCCATGGCGCATCAAGGAAGTTACTGAAGCTAATAAAGAAAGTCAAGAAAACGGAAGCAAGCTACGAGGGCTACTGATCGACTCGTAGCACCACGCTCGGCCAAGCGTGTTTCTCCTGGTCTGGCGTGCAGAGGACTATGTTTCGCCCCTCCGCCTACATAGCCTGCTTCCCACAGGCAAATGGTTGTTAGGTGAGCTGGCCTGCGACCTGCGTGAACACCTTGTTGATCGAGTTGGCCAAGGTACCCATGCCAGCGAGCGCACCCAAGGCAACGATCAAGGCAATCAGTCCGTACTCGATTAGGTCCTGGCCCGATTCTTCCTTGTGCAGATTCTTCAACATGTTGATCATTTGGAGATCTCCTTTTATTCTTTCACGATTGATTTTGCTGCCCCGCCCGAGTGAGTCAAGGATTCCCCTGAACCGCGAGGGCTTCGAACAAAGCGGCGCATCCGCGATGCTGTGGTAGCGGGAATAATGTAACAATGAGAGCGCCAGTTAGCAAGGGAAAAAAACTGCGACTCTTACTAAGGTAATGAAACGACGTGTTACCCTGTCCCGGTTGCCCCGAGATTTGGATAAATCTGGGCAGAGGAGTCTCGGCGAGTTTTCCGGGGTGCTGAGTTTCTAAACCCCGGATTTGTGTAGCACCTTTATACCATAACTTCAGGAGACGTTGAATACAAAGTGGGGGTCGACATGTGGCTATTAAGTGAACCAATCGGCGCAATGAGTTGCCGTTGAGCCGTACGATTGGCCGCGCCGCCAACCCAAGCAGCCAACCCACCTGTTTGCTTTGCTTGCGACGGCGCGACAACCCCGACCCTCTCGCCTGCGTAGCCTGCTTCCGGACCAGCTATTGGCGGTTAAGTCAACTGGCCGGCGACTTGGGTAAATACCTGGTTGATCGAGTTGGCCAAAGTACCCATACCAGCGAGGGCACCAAGAGCAACTATCAATGCGATCAGCCCGTACTCGATGAGATCCTGGCCCGATTCTTCCTTATGGAGTTGCTTCAATATGCTTTTCATTCGAGAGATCTCCTTCCTATTCTTCTACGATTTGTTGCGCGCACGCGCCAGTTACAAGCGTGGCGTGAGTCTGCAGCGACAAACGACGACACCATAGCATCGGGATACCTCCTTAACAAGGAAAACTAATAAAACTCTAGCCCAAATAAGGCAACAATTTTTGGTTATAATCTAGTGACTTATTATTTGCTGTGAGGTGACCTCGCAGCCTTACTCCAGACGGGTCCGTTGATGGCTCAGTCGCCCGCGACTTTCGAAATAGGAAATTATTGCAATCGTGTTCCACTAAGGTATCAGGTGCAACCACGCTGGATGAGACTTATAGCTAGACTATAGAGGGCATCAAAGCGCCAAGCAATTGCTATCAACTCTCGATTTAGTCTTAGTTAGTCTCAATCTTGACCATTGCGCCTAGTCTTCTTTATGCGCTATAAATGGCGTGCAATTACCGCTCCCAGGTCGAAGCGAAGACAGATTCGCACCTGAGCGGTGGTCTTCTGCGTCGTGCCCGCGCAGTGGGGAGTTCGCATCTACATACCGGACCGCTCGGCTACGCTGGTATCTTCAAGAATCGCACCAGTCAGAGCAGCATGTCTTTTCGCCAGAGGTTGCCACGATCTGATTGAAGGTAAGAGCCGCTAGCCACTCGGGGAACAATCAGGAAAATGTCAGATTCAGAGGTTGAACCAACGGCTCGGGTTATGGCTTCGAGTGCCCCGCCATTTGGTAAGATGCCCGAAATGCGACGCCGCAACTTCTTCCCATTTCCCGTGCTGTGGTTTTCGCTCATCGCACTTGAAATCTCGCTCATCGCAAGCCTGCGAATCGCGGAGTCCGATATCTGGTTTCACCTGCGCAACGCGCAAGAGCTGTTAACCAGGCACTCCATCCTACGTTCAGATTTGTACACCTTCACTACTGCGGGCGCGCCGCTGTTGAACTTCGAATGGCTTTCCGAAATCCCCTACTATCTGGCCTTCCGCGCCTGGGGTCTGCAAGGCTTGCTGGCGGTATACCTCGTGCTCTTGTGGCTGATCTTCGCCGGAGTGTATTACCTGGCGTTGCGGCGGGGCGCCAGCGGTGGCGACGCGGCCTTGGTCACGATGGCCGGAGTCGCATTAGGAAGCTTTTCTTTTGGTCCGCGAATGCTCCATTTCGGCTGGCTCTGCCTTGTCGTCCTGCTTCTCGTGCTGGATCGTTTTGAGCGAACCGGCAAGGGACTCTGGGTGCTGCCACCGTTGTTCGCTCTGTGGATCAACTTCCACGGTTCCTGGGTCTTCGGCTTCATCGTAATGGGCATATGCATTGTTTCCGGAATGGTAGAGGGCCAGTGGGGAATAGTGGTGGCGGAGCGCTGGAGTCCGGCGCAACTTAGAAAGCTTCTGGTTACCTTCGCCGCCTCTGCAGTTGCGCTCCTGGCCAACCCTTACGGCTACAAGCTGGTTTGGTATCCCTTCGAGTTGTTGTCCCGGCAGCAGGCGGTCCGGGACAATATGGTCGAATGGCAATCGATGGACTTCCACACTGTCTGGGGAAAGCTGGGGATATTGATGATCGTCGCCTTACTGGCTGCGGCTTGGTTCTCCATCAAGCCTTGGCCGTTGAGCGATATCTTGCTGGTGACTTTTTCAGTGTGGGCCTCGCTGAATCACCTGCGGTTTCTGCTCTTTGCGGCCATCATTCTGGTGCCGATCCTTGCTCCCCGCCTCCGATTGTTCGCGCCATACGATGCCAACAAGGACAAACCCTGGTTGAACCTGGCGATTACGGCTGCGATTGTGGCCATCGTCGTAGGTTCGTACCCGAGCGCCGCAGAGCTGCAAGGCCGCATCGACACGCAGTTCCCCCGGGACGCTCTGCGCTTTATGCAGCAGAAGCAGATTACTGGGCGCCTTTTCAACTGGTACGACTTTGGCGGATATATAGAGTTTTATGCGCCGACAATAAAGACCTTCGCTGACGGCCGAACCGACATTTTTGTCTACAGCGGGGTACTCAACGACTATCAAAAGATAAATACCATCGAGGAGCCGTTGGAACTGCTAGACAAATACAAGATTGACTATGTCCTCTTCCCGGTTAACAAGCACCTTAGCTATGTGCTTGATCACAGTGCAGCTTGGCGCACGATTTACGAAGACAAAGTAGTCAAGCTGTACCAGAGAGTGCCTATGGCTGCCGGAGTTTCCAGGAAGGATGCGGGCTCGCCTTGTCCACTCGCACCGGCGGTTGCGTGCTCTTCGACATGATCACGCGCGTTCGACATCAATTAAGTGGATGCCCTGGCGAATAAAGATTCCCATAAAACCAACGTGTGAAAGGGACGGCTGGGCTTGAACGTATCTGAGCTTGGGCGGCGCCGACGGCACTGAAGAGCCAATCGAACTAGAAGAAGCTAGTGGTACCGCTACAAAGCGGGTTTCGGAACCGCTATCTCACCTGTACGTTGTCTGACGGGTTGGAACAGAAACAGTAAATGGATGCACCGCCGATGGACCGAACTACGGCGTATCCATGGGCACGAAGCGACGTTTTCACTCTATCGCCCATAGCCTCCTCCATCAGATGGTTCTGGTTTCCCAGCACAACGATTCGCGGTGTATGCGTCGCCAAACTGCCCTCTATTTCGGACAGCGAAAGGATGTGATACCGCGACCTCTGTTCCGAAGTGAGGCTCCCCGAAACAGGCAAACCGTAGTCATTTTCGAATCCAGGGAAAGGAATGGTTTGGGTTTGAAAAATGTAGCCTGGCCAAAAGCTGGCCACCATTTCGCCTGGACTCGCTATCTGGTCGATGGCTTGCGAGACCTGGCGGACTTGTTGCAACTTCCAGTCGTCTTTATTGCGGGCCCAGCGCACACCTGCGATTCCATCGCCTGTGATAAGGTACTTGCGGAAATCGTTGGCAGATGCGCCAAGATAAATGCTTGACAAAGCTACAAAAGCGACCGCCGCAACCAGCCTTTCTCGCCTTGACTTCAAGGTCACACACAAGTTGTTTACGGCGCAGACAGTACTCACCGCAAGGAAGGGGATACACAAACAGAAGTATTGCGACACAGTTGGAGTGGGAACAAGGGAAATGATGCCCAGAGCAACGGCAATTTGAAGGGCTAGCCATGGCGGGTATCTTAGCTTGCGAATTGAGAACATGAATCCCAGACTGACAAAGAATAAAATACTGTTTTGAATTCCGTTGCCCTCTGGACCGCCTAAGAAAATCATGAGAACGATGGCGAACTTCTCCTGCCACCACCCGATTAGGCCATTGTCCGATTTGATGGCGTGGTATCGCAGGTTGTCGAAGAGGAATCCGTCGGGAGAAGATAGGGAAAAGACCAGGCTCGGGGCAATTCCGAGTGTGAAGCCGCCAAGGAACCAGAGAATTGATCTTAGCCTGGTGCGCGTATCTGAGGTATGAAAGATCCAAGACAGGAACACCGGGAGAAGCAGGAGCAAATAGCTGCGAGTATCGACGCTAAAGCCAAACAATAACCCGCCGATCCCCAGCAACCATGGTGGAGATGCCAGGGAAAGCCGGCTGACAATGGCATATGCAGAGAAAAGAAGTAGTCCGGCCAAAGAGTAGGTTTTTACCAGCGGGAACCACGCGAAGACAAGAGTGCTCGAGGCGAATAAGATCAATCCCGCAATACCGGCCAGCCAGTTTCGCGTCTGCTCACAAACATGCTGGTATAAGAGCGCTCCGAGCAGGCTCGTCAACAAGGCGGAAAATAGCCGTCCCGAGGTCCACGATATTCCGAAGCACTTCATCCACGAGGCGTAGACGTAAGGCAATAGGGGCAGATGCGGATAAAAAAAATCCAGATACGGCTTTCTGTGCCTGAGCACGAGTCGCGCTGCCAGCACATAGAAGCCCTCGTCTCCATCGATGAATCGATGCAGGGCGATGAAGGCAAAAAAGAGGGTCTCGAACAGAAGTACGGGGATTAGTAGCAGCTTAGCCGTGCGGGTCATGAATGTGGGCCGGTAAACGGGGGTGAGTATACTACAGGGTTCGCGGCTCTGATACTGTCAAGCGGCGAGCCAATAAGGGACATCCGTTGCCGACGACCGCACATTCGCCACAATCAGAAACCGATCGGCCGGACGCCAGCGCATCGTGGGCCGGGACGGCGTCCGGCATCTTCTCTTTTCCGGTTATGTGCATGTTTCTGCTGGCCGCGGTGATCTTAGGGTTTTCGGTAAAGCAGATTGCGGAACCAGATATTTGGTGGCACCTTCGCAACGCCGCCTATCTTCTCGAACATCATTCATTCCCCAGTGTGGATTCTTACTCGTTCGGCGCGGCGGGAGCCCCTTGGCTTGACCACGAGTGGCTCTCGGAGATCCCATTTTTCCTGGGTTTCAAGGCCATGGGACTGCGGGGCGTTCTTGGGGTGTATTTTGCGGTGCTGGTGCTGATTTACGCCGGCGTTTATTACCGCTCGTGTCGGGCAGGCGCCGACTGCAAGAACGCCACGATCACGACTTTACTGGCTATTTTTCTTGGCGTTGTGTCCATTGGGCCACGCGTGCTGCTGTTTGGCTGGCTGTGCATGGTCGGGCTGCTGCTTATCCTCGACAGGTTTCGACGGACGGGGAAGGGTCTTTGGCTACTGCCACCGCTGTTCGCCCTCTGGATCAACCTTCACGGCTCCTGGGTGTTTGGCATGGTCGTGCTGGTGATAACGATCACCGCTGGCCTGGTGGAGGGTGAGTGGGGACTGGTGGTGGCCCAGCGGTGGAGTCGCGCAGAGCTAAGCAAGCTGGTTCTGGCCTGGTCCGCTTCCATGGCGGCTTTGTTTGTTAATCCTTTTGGCTACAAGCTGGTGCGGTACCCGTTTGATTTTCTTTTCCGTCAGCCCAGCAATATGAAGCACATCGCGGAGTGGCATTCCGTAGACTTCAGCACTGGTGACGGTAAGCTTGCCCTGATCATGATTTTGGCAGTACTAGCCGCCGCCTTGTTCTCCCGCCGCCGCTGGAGATTGGACGAAGTACTGCTGACGGCGTTTGCTCTGTGGATGGGGCTGTCGCACTCGCGGCTGTTGTTCTTTGCAGGCTTGATCGTGGCACCAATCCTGGCGCCGCGTCTGACGTTGTTTCCGCCGTACGAAAGAGAACTGGATAAACCGTGGCTTAACGCCGCAATCATTGGCGCTGTCGCGGGCGCGATGATCTTCTTCAGGCCTTCGACGGCACAGCTACGAGAGAAAGTGGATGAAGCTTACCCCACTGCCGCGCAGGAATTTATGAAGCGCCAGCACATCAAGGGGCGGATCTTCAATCAGGACTGGTGGGGCGGGTATATGGAATGGAATGCGCCCGAGTTGAAGCCCTTTATTGACGGACGCGCCGACATCTTCGTGTACAACGGGACTTTCGACGACTACGTCAAGGCCGTATCGATGCAAACGCCGTTTGAAATTCTGGATAAGTACAGAATCGACTATGTGCTCTTAGAGCCGAAGCAGCCACTAGGATATCTCTTGGAACATTCTCCAGCATGGCATCCGATTTACGCCGACAAGGTTGCTGTGCTGTTCGAACGCGCCCCGACGGCTACGGCTGCGGAACCATGAACATTCAGACGAAATCAGTCGGATGAAATAGAAGAGGACATCGTTGCCGACAAAGTCCAATTCGCCAGAGAAAATCTCCCCGCCCACCAGCACTTCGTGGACTGGTTTGTTAGCCTATATCTTTTCTTTCCCAGTCATGTGCATGTTCTTGCTGGTGCTGGCGATCTATGGCTTTTCCGTAGGGACGGATCGCGGAAGCAGACATCTGGTGGCATCTGCGTAACGCCGCCTATCTTTTCCAGAATCACTCATTCCCCAGCGTAGACTCTTACTCCTTCGGAGCAGCGGGATCTCCCTGGCTTGACCACGAGTGGCTCTCGGAGATCCCATTCTTTCTGGGGTTGAAAGCCGGCGGACTACAAGGGATGCTTGCGGTCTATTTTGTTGTCCTGGTGCTGATTTATATCGGCGTTTATTACCGATCATGCCGTGCCGGCGCCGATTGCAAGGACGCTACGGTGATCACTTTTCTGGCTATTCTGCTAGGGGGGGTGTCCATCGGTCCACGCATGCTGCTGTTTGGCTGGCTTTGCATGGTAGGGCTGCTGCTAGTGATGGACGGTTTTCAGCGAACAGGAAAAGGCCTCTGGCTGTTGCCGGCGTTGTTTGCCCTCTGGATCAACCTGCATGGATCGTGGGTCTTTGGCTTGGTCGTGTTGGTGATGATCATTGGCTCCGGCCTGGTGGAAGGGGAGTGGGGACTGGTTGTGGCGCGGCGGTGGAGTTCCGCGGAGCTAAGAAAACTGCTGCTTGCCTTGGGGGTTTCGTTGGCTGCGCTTTTTGTCAATCCCTTCGGCTATAGGCTGGTGGTATTCCCGTTGAAGTACGAACTTCTTCTGCGCCGGCACGACGTTATGCAGCGCATCGTGGAGTGGCAGGGTGTGGACTTTAGCACCGTCCATGGCAAGCTGGCGTTGATGGTGGTTTTCGGGTTGCTAGCGGCCGCGCTGTTCTCCCGGCAGAGATGGAAGCTGGACGAGGTACTGCTGACGGCGTTTGCACTGTGGGCGGCGCTATCGCATCTGCGCTTCTTGTTCTTCGCCGGCCTGATCATGGCGCCGATACTGGCACCACGGCTGAAGCTGTTTCCGCCCTACGAGCGCGAACTTGATAAACCATGGCTGAACGCCGGCATAATGGCGGCCGTTGTGGGCGGAATGATATTTTTCTATCCCTCGGCGGCGCAGCTACAGCAGCAAGTTGACCAGGAGTATCCCACGGCCGCACTGGAATTCATGCAGCGACAGCACCTCAACGGAAGGATCTTCAATCAGGACTGGTGGGGCGGATATATGGAATGGGTTACGCCCGAGTTGGAGCCCTATATGGATGGCCGTACGGACATATTCGTGGAAAACGGCACTTTCGACGACTACATCAATGCTGTCCTGATCCGGTCACCGCTTGAAGTTCTGGATAAGTACAAGATCGATTATGTACTGTTAGAGCCAGCTAAGCCTCCAGCATACGTTCTGGAGCACTCTCCAGCATGGCGTCCGATTTACACCGACAAAGTTGCGGTACTGTTCGAACGCACTGCAACGACGGGGGCGGCTGAGGCGCCGGCGAGAGTCGGTTCGAATTAAATCGAAATGAGATAGGAGAGGACGATCCGTTGCCGACCGCCTCAGATTCGCCAAAATCAGAAACAGCCCCGCTAACGGCCCGCACCTCCTGGATTGGTCTGGTCGCCAAAATTTTTTCTTTCCCCGTCATGTGCATGTTCCTGCTGATAGGGGTAATTTTCAGATATTCAGTAGGCGGGATTGCGGAGCCGGACATCTGGTGGCATCTGCGCAACGCCCGCAATCTTGTGCAATTCCATTCGTTCTCTGGGGTGGACAGCTACTCGTTCAGCGCGGCGGGGTCGCCCCGGATTAATTTCGAATGGCTCTCGGAAATTCCATTTTTCCTGGGATTCAAGGCACTGGGACTGCCGGGCCTTCTGGCAGTATATTTCGCCGTTCTGGTGCTGATTTACGTCGGGGTTTATTACCGGGTATGGCGTGCCGGCGCCGATTGTAAGGACGCCGCGGTCGCCACGTTAGGGGCTATCTGCCTGGGAACCGTGTCGATGGCTCCCCGTATGCTGCTATTCGGCTGGCTCAGCATGGTAGGGCTGCTGCTGGTGTTGGACCGTTTTCAGCGGACGGGGAAGGGGATATGGCTTCTGCCGCCATTATTCATGCTATGGATCAACCTGCACGGCTCGTGGGTCTTTGGCATGATCGTACTGGCGCTGACGATTGCATCGGGCCTGGTGGAAGGGGAGTGGGGTTTGGTTGTTGCGCGCCGCTGGCCCCCTGCCGAATTGAAGAAACTGCTACTGGCTTCTGCCGCTTCCGCGGTTGCGCTGTTTATCAACCCCTTTGGCTACAAGCTGGTGCTGTACCCATATGACCTCCTTCGCCGCCAGCAAAGAGCCGTGCAGTACGTGGAGGAGTGGCAGCCTGTGAACTTCAGCACCACAAGTGGCAAGTTGATGCTGGTGGTGATTTTCGCGTTGCTGGCAGCCGCATTGTTCTCTCGTCGCTGGTGGAAGTTGGATGAGGTATTGCTCACGGCGTTTGCTCTGTGGGCGGCACTTTCACATGCTCGATTTTTGTTCTTTGTGGGCCTGATCCTGGCGCCGATACTCGCGCCGCGTCTTACGCTGTTTCCGCCCTACGAACGGGAGCTGGATAAGCCGTGGCTCAACGGAATCGTCATGGCCGCTGTCGTGGGCGCAATGATCTTCTTCTTTCCGTCGGGGGCCCAGCTACAGCAGAAAGTAGATGAAGAATACCCCAAGGCTGCGCTGGAATTCATCCAGCGGCTGCCCCTGAAGGGAAGGATCTTTAACGAGTATGCCTGGGGCGGGTATATGGAGTGGCATGCCCCGGCATGGAAGACTTTTATCGACGGACGCGCGGACATCTTCGTTTACAACGGGGTGTTCGATGACTTTCTGAGGGCGACTGGGTTAGAGCGATCATTCGAGATTCTAGACAAGTACAGAATCGACTACGTCTTCGTCACGCCGGACGAGCCGTTGGTCTACCTACTAAGGCACTCTCCAGCCTGGCATCTGATCTACACTGACAAGGTCGCGGTGTTGTTCGAGCGGACGCCGGGACCTACAGCCGAAAAGCGCGAATGAGGAGCCCCACGCCGGTGTGGCCCTGGCGTCGCCGTTACGTTCTTGGCGCTGGAAGCAGGTCACGGCAGTCAACGGTCCACAGCTACTACTCCGGCGCCGGCACTGGGCAGGGTGCCCGCGGCCTTTGCCGCCTTCGGAGTATTGCACCGGAAGAGGTTTGCTACGACGCTTGTGGTTGGGGTTGGCACCTACATATACGGTCGCGGCATGTGATACTTTCAGGGGAAGATGGCGATGAAATCCGCGCCAGCAAACCGTATTCCATCTCTCGACGGGCTCAGAGCAATGTCGATCCTGTTCGTTATCGCCGGACACTTAGTTGGCGAATCTGCGGCGTCGGCGATGCTCGCGGGTATCGGCGTCCACGTGTTTTTTGTGCTATCGGGCTACTTGATTACCAGACTGCTGCAAGAGGAACGTGCGCAGCATGGGCAGATCAGCCTTGCGGCTTTCTATCGCCGACGGTGCTTTCGGATTTTCCCGGCAGCATTTGCGTACATCCTGATTATCGCCGTGCTGTCGCCGGGATCCCGCTCCGCTTTGCCTTACGCGCTTACCTACACAGTTTCCTATCATCTGTACGGCACCCCGCTGCTCTATTGGCACCTCTGGTCACTTTCAGTGGAGGAGCAGTTTTACCTTCTCTGGCCTCTCGCCTTACTGCTGGGCTATGCTCACCGCGGCTGGATCGCATTGCTGGCCATGTTAGCCGCGGCTATATTTCGACTGGTGTTTGCAATAGGATTCTCGCCCGATGCCTTCGCTTATCTGCATTACTCCTTTCCGGGCACTATGGACAGCATTGCAGCGGGGTGTTTGCTGGCCATCTATGAACCGCAACTTCGCGAGCGTTTCCGATGGATGGCCGAGTCCCGGGCAATTGCAATCTGTGTCCCTCTGACTGCATGGGTCTTGTATGCCGCGTGCTGGGGTGACCCGTCCACGACGCTCGCCCGCAGCCTGAGCGTGCTTTGGGGCGCTGTGCCATTATTGATCGCGCTCTGGGTTTTTCTGCTGATTGAGCGTCGGGACTGGATTTTTAACAATCCTGTTGCATCGCTTATCGGAGTACTGAGTTATTCGCTATATTTGTGGCAGCAACCGTTCACCTTGGGGCACAAGTATTCGATCGCTTCAGCCGTGCTGATGCTTTCCGGTTGCGCGGTAGCTTCCTACTTGCTGGTTGAGAAGCCGATGCTCAGGCTTGGGGCAGCGATTAAAGCGCGCAAGGTCTCGCGCGAATCCGTGGGCTCTAACCTGGTATCCCCAGCCAGAGACTAAGACGAGGAACCTGTTTGCGGATCGCTTCATATTCAAAAAGACCAGAAACAGCCCAATCCTCCGTCGCTGGCTTCTGGATTGGTCTGGCGACCGAGGTTTTTTCTTTTCCCGTTATGTGCATGTTCCTGCTGATAGCCGTGATCCTAGGATATTGCGCACGAGGGATTACAGAACCGGACATCTGGTGGCATCTGCGCAACGCCCGCAATCTTGTGCAACTCCATTCGTTCGCTCGCGTGGACAGCTACTCCTTCAGCGCGGCGGGATCACCCTTGATGAATTTCGAATGGCTCTCGGAGATCCCGTATTTCCTGGGGTTCAAGGCCTGGGGACTGCAAGGTCTTCTGGCGGTATATTTCGCGGTGCTGGTGCTGATTTACGTCGGTGTTTATTACCGTTCTTGCCGTGCGGGCGCCGATTGCAAGGACGCTGCAATCGCCACCTTGGGAGCTATTTGCCTGGGTGGCGTGTCGATAGCTCCTCGCATGCTTCTATTTGGCTGGCTCTGTATGGTAGGACTGCTGCTCGTGCTAGACCGTTTTCAGCAGACAGGGAAGGGCATCTGGCTCTTGCCGCCGTTGTTCGCCCTGTGGATCAATCTTCACGGCTCCTGGGTCTTTGGGATGGCCGTGTTGGTACTGACGATCGCCTCCGGCCTGGTGCAGGGCGAGTGGGGTTCGGTTGTGGCGCGCCGCTGGACCGGCGGGGAGTTCAGAAAACTGCTGCCGGTTTTTGCCGCTTCGCTCGCCGCGCTCCTCGTCAATCCTTATGGCTACAAACTCGTGCTCTACCCATATACGCTTCTGCTCCGCCAGCAAGGCGTTATGCAGTACATAGAAGAGTGGCAGCCGGTGAACTTCAGTACCCCGAATGGCAAGCTGGCGCTGGCCATGATTTTCGGGTTGTTGGCGGCGGCATTGTTCTCACGCCGCCGGTGGAGGTTGGATGAGGTGTTGCTCACTTCGTTCGCGCTGTGGGCGGCGTTATCACATGTGCGGTTCCTGTTCTTCGCGGGCCTGATCATAATGCCGATACTCGCGCCACATCTCACACTGTTTCCGCCTTACGAACGGGAGATCGATAAACCGTGGCTCAACGCGATCATTATGGCAGGTGTCATCGCCTCAATAGTCTTCTTTTTTCCTTCCTCAGCCGAGCTACAGCGGAAAGTGGATGAAGAATACCCGAAGGCTGCGCTTGAATTCATGCAGGGTCAGCAGCTCAAGGGAAGGACCTTCAATCAGTACAAGTGGGGCGGCTATATGGAGTGGCATGACCCCCAGTTGAAGACTTTTGTTGATGGCCGCGCGGATATCTTTGTGTACAACGGAGTGTTTGAAGACTTTCTCAGGGCTACAGCGATTAAGAATTCGTTTGAGATCCTGGATAAGTACAAAATCGAGTATGTGCTGTTGCAGCCGAAAGAGCCACTGGTCTACCTTCTAGAGCATTCTTCAGCATGGCGTCCGATCTACACCGACAAAATAGCGGCGCTGTTCGAGCGTACGGGGGGACCTCCAGTCCAAGAACGCGAATGAGTGGGCTCCGCGCCAGTCCGCCGCTTGGCGTTGCAAGCTATCTTTTCAGCACTTGAAACAGATTGCTGTAGTCATCGGTCCACAGCCGCGACTCCGGCAGGCGGACCCCCTTCAGGGTGCCTGCTGTTTCCGTCACCAGCGCGTTGCTCTGCGACAGTAGCATCCAACTGCTGGTGCTGACCGTTTCACCATCACCGCCGGAATTGATCCAGGCGCTGTGCAGGCCGAAGTGCTCGGCGAGCTTCAAGACCACGGGCCGAAGGTCCAGATAGTATTGGTGATGTGAATGGCAATGATCGCCTGCGGCCCGCTCAGGTGCTTCAGATAGATTTGGAAGGCCTCCTCGGTCAGCAGATGCACCGGAATGGCGTCGCCCTGAACGCGTCGATCGCCAGCACGTCGAATTTTTGCGGCTCGTCGCGCTCGAGTTCGCGCTCCATGGAGATGCGGGCGTCTCCGGGGACCACCTCCACCCGCGCCTGGCAATCCTTAAGATAAGTGAAGTAGCGTTCCGCTGATTGCAACGCGGATAACTTCAGGATTGATTTCATAAAAGCGGATGGAGTCTCCCGGCTTGCCGTATGCCGCGATGGTGCCGGCGCCGAGACCCACCCCACCGATGCGAAGCCCGCGGACGCCTTCAGACCCCAAGCCTGGTTGATCCGCAGCAGTCGCCAGGCCAATCCCGCTGGCCGGGCCATAGTACGAAGTGGGCAGGCGGCTTTGTCCGCGGCACGAAACTGCATGCCGTGAGTCACGCGGCCATGCTTGAGTACGTATGCGGCGCGCTGGGGGTCATCCGGGTTCTGCGGAAAACGCCCAGCATGCCGTAGAAGTTTCGCGAAAGGGCTACTGCCGTGCGCGTGTGGGCGGTGATGGTTCCCACCAGGACAGCGCCGAGCAGGAGCCACGCGGCGCGGCAAAAAACCGGCGCCACCTGCTGCCGCGCCTTTTCATTGCCAGAGGCGGTTTCGATTCAGAAACACGTACCCGACCAAAATGAGCGCCATCACCACGGGCAAGTGCACTATGGATTTGCCCGGAGTGCACTGGTGCCAGCGACGTCGCTTCCGGCAAGAGCGCTGCCACCGCCACTACCACCACGGGCGAGCCCAACCGGCTGCGGTACAGCCACGAATCGCGGTCGCGCACGACGACCAGCAGCGTCAGCAGCACACAGAGCCAGATGCCCAGTTGATACTCCCAAAAACCCTTGAACAGATGCGGCGCGACCAGCGTGACAAAAACGCCTCCCAGGGCGCCGCCGGCGGCCACCGTGAGGTAAAAGGAAGTCAGATAGCGCGGATGCGGTTTGGACCGGACAAGCTCGCCGTGGCAAACCATGCAGCAGACAAACAGAACGAACGAGTAGATGGCAATCTGCGCCCGTGATGCTGCCGACGGCGCCGTCGGAAGGACGAAGCAGGCTGCCGAAAACAGCCAGCCCGAGCAATGGGTGGAACCACCGCCGGGAGTACCACCGCTCCTTTTCAAAGCAGACAATGAAGGACAGCAGGTAGAGGCCAAGGGGCAGAACCCAAAGAAGCGGTACTACGCCAATGTCCTGGCAGATTTGATTCGTGGTGGCGAGAAAGATCACGCAGGCACAGGCCGCAAGACTGATCCACAGCGCGTAGGATTCCGCTCGGGGCCGCGCGATGCCGCCGCGAATTTGGCTTTCGTCGCCGGGGGCGGCGGGGGGTGCCTCGGTGGCGGCTCTGGCCACGCGCAGGGCGCAGTATCCGCAGGCCGCCGCAAAACCCAGGTAGCCCACCACCACAGGCGAGCCTGCATTTTAAGCGTGAGCCAGGGGCTCAAGCAGAAACGGGTAACTGAGCAGGGCAAGGAACGAACCGAAGTTCGAAAGCGCGTAAAGGCGGTACGGAGAGCGACCGGGATAGGTGCGCGCGAACCAAGCCTGGAGGAGCGGCCCGGTGGAGGAAAGGATGAAGTAGGGCAGCCCTACGCAGGCACTGAGCAAGACGATAATGTTCCAAACGGGGTAATCGGCGGTATGTGGCTTCCAGTTCGGCCCCGGTGTAATGGGCGAGCCCCACGCCATAGCCAACAAGAAAAGCAACAGCACGCAGGCCAGGAGAAGGCCTCCGTGAAGAACCATTTGGACCCGAGGCCTGAGCCGACTGCTGATGAGGTGTGCGTACGTGTAACCCCCGAGCAGGCCCACCTGGAAAAACATCATGCAGGTGGTCCAGACCGCGGGCGTGCCTCCGAACCACGGCAGGATGTACTTGCCGAGCAGAAGCTGGACCCAGAACAAAAGGAAGGCGCTAAGAAAAATCGTGAAGCCGAACCCGTCTATAACCGGTTTCGTGTCACCTGTGCCCGGTTCGGCGTCGAGAGGGCGTGGCGCTACCGGCTCGCCTAGCGAAGGAGCAAGTTGGGACAGGACAAACCTCCGCTCATCATAGAAGAAGAAGAGGCAACAGCCAGACGACAGTAAGCTCAGCCAGCCTATCTATACCACAAAAATTGCTGGTCGAGTTCAACCGCGCTGATTTCATGACAACGCCGGCTTCCGAGCCTGGTCGCTATGCAGCAACCAGGATACTCGCCGAACGTTTTCACGGCGTTTGCGCTCTGGGTAGCACTGACGTCCGCGGGTCCGATCATGTCGCCGATACTCGCAATACGCCTCACGCTGTTTCCGCCCCAGGAGCGAGAGTTGGAAAAACCGCGGCTTGATGCCATCATTATGGTCGCTATCTTGGGCGTCGTAGCCTTTCATTGACGGACATGCCAATATCTTTAAGAATACAACAGAGGTTCGAGGACTATCTTGTAACCACAAAGGCCGCTGTCCGTTCGCGATACTGAACAAGCACAGAATAGACTATGCCTTCCGACAGCCAACTGACCCGCTCGTCTGTGCGCCCCGGTATACTCCGACATGGCATCCGACCTACGCCGACTATGTTGCCGCGCGGTTGCGATGTAGGGGAACAACAGCTTCAGGTGAGGTTCGATGATTGACCAGCGGACCGAACCTATGGCCTCCGGTGCGCCACCTGCGCCGGCAGTTGCAATCCACTCTGCGATTACGAAGGCCGTGTTGCTGACGGTTGCGATTGCATCATTGGCATGGTTCGTTTTTGTTGCCAAGGCTCTGGTGCTGAAATACCCGCCGATCTGGCCAGATGAGGGAATCCTTGCCAGCCCGGCAACTAACCTCTTGCAACACGGAGTGTTGTCGACAAGCCTGTTCGGTATGCTGCCTGGTGTCGGACATACTTACTGGATGCCGCCCATCTACTTTTTTTACCTGGCGTCGGTATTCCGGTTTACCGGCCCGGGCATTGTGGCGATGCGGTTCGCCTCGACGGCAGCCGGTATGGCCGTCCTCGCGTTGACGTACCTGCTGGCCATCCGCACCGGCCTGGGGCGTTGGGCAAGCTTGCTGCCGGTTTCCTTGGTTGCCCTGGATGCGGTGTTTCTTCGAGGCGCCCTTATTGGCCGCCCGGATATGCTGGCTCTGGCTCTGATCTTGTTTGCATTATGGGTGGCCACGAGATCGTTGGATCGATGGAGCTCGTTTCTGACCGGGATAGCGTGCGCCTTGGCCGCGCTTACGCACCCAGTGGGGGTTGTGGCGCCAGCCGGAGTGGTGCTCTGGCGATTGTTTATGCGCGAGGGACGGACGACTCGTTCGCTTGTGCTCCTGCTGGCCGGAATCGCCGTGCCGCTTCTCCCGTGGCTGGCCTATATAGGACTCGATAGCCGGACCTTCACCTACCAATTTGGGCGACAATTGGCGCTGAAATCGGCTCCCCACGGGCACAATAACTTTGTATTACGATCTTTTTTTCATTTGGTCGGACAGTATGCCTTTGAGGATGGTCGACCTATCGATATTGTTTGGGCAATACCGGTTTGGTTCATTGGACTGGTAGGGCTTGGCGACACTGAACTCACTTTACGCGGCAAGGAGGCCCCGGAGCGGCAGTCTGTGGTCCTGTTATGTATCTGCCAGGCCCTGATCCTGGGTGTGATCGTGTGGAGCTCCGAGCTCTGGTACGCCGTCTACGCAATCCCAATCACCGCGATTGGGCTCTGCCATCTGCTCAACAATTATCGTTCTTTCGCAATGCCTGGTTGGCAACGGATTGCCGTCGCGTGCCTGGTCTTCTGGGTGGCGGCATTCGTCATCAGCAACCTACAGCACACGCTGCGCGTGCGGCACCTTGAAAACGTTGTTTACAACTCTGAAACGGACTACGGACGCTGGTGCGGAGAGATCAGCAGAAAACTGCCGGCTGGATCCAAGGTGTTGTTGTCCATAATTCCGGACCCATATTTTGGCTTGAGGGCGCGGTCTGACCTTATCTTCCGCGAATTCCTACCGGAAGAAGTAACTCACGATCTCTCTTGGGCCTACATGTCAGACGCCGACTATGCGATCGTTGGCAGCGGACTCAGGTCGCCCAGTCTCTCGGTCGAGAAATTTATACAGTCTAACGGCGACCTCACCGCGGTAGTCGGAACCGACGAAGTCGGATATATGGCGCGGATTTACCGCATTAAGAAAGCAACGCCGATTCATTAAGAGGCATTTCATCGCTTCGCTGGTGGTGCAGATGCGACGGTAAGCTGTAATAGAATGGCCGTATGAGCAGTCGAATCTCGCAGTTGCGGGAGCAGATACTCCGGCTTGCGGAGGAATATTACGGCCAGCAGTTCCCGGACGAGCCATTCGTCGCCGGCGAGTCACCGGTTCCAGTTTCCGGCAAAGTTTTAAGTGGCAAAGATCTGCGCAACCTGGTGGATGCGGGGCTGGATTGTTGGCTGACCACGGGAAGATTCGCGCAGGAATTCGAACGAAGGTTCGCTCAGTTCTTTGGAGTTCGCGGTTGCTCGTTGGTGAATTCGGGCTCGTCGGCCAATCTCGGCGCGTTCTCTGCCTTGACCTCTCCTGAGCTGGGCGATCGCAGGTTAAAGCCGGGCGATGAGGTAATCACGCTGGCGGCAGGATTCCCTACGACGGTCAATCCCATCATCCAGAACCAGTGTGTCCCGGTCTTTGTCGACATCGCATTGCCCACTTTTCAGCTGGACGTCACGCAACTGGAAGGCGCCCTTAGCGAACGCACTAAGGCGATCATGTTCGCGCACACGATGGGCAACGTCTGCGACCTGGACGCGGTGGTCGATTTCGCCAGGAAGCACAACCTTTGGTTTATTGAAGACAGCTGTGATGCGCTCGGTTCTACCTATAAAGGCCGGATGGTTGGCACCTTTGGAGACATTGCAACGGTAAGTTTTTATCCCGCACACCACATCACGATGGGCGAGGGTGGAGCGGTGATCACGGCCTCGGCACTGCTTCAGTCGCTGGTTGAGTCATTTCGCGACTGGGGCCGCGATTGCTGGTGCGATCCCGGCAAAGAGAACACTTGCGGCAAGCGGTTCCAGTGGCAACTGGGTGACCTGCCCTGCGGATACGATCACAAGTATATTTATTCGCACATCGGCTATAACCTGAAAATGACGGACATGCAGGCCGCGGTGGGGTTGTCGCAACTGGAGCGGCTTCCGAGCTTCATCGAAACCCGGAAGAGCAATTTCCGGTATCTGTACGAACGCTTGAAACCCTACGAGGATGTTTTGCTCTTGCCTGAGAGCAATGCGCATGCGGACCCCAGCTGGTTCGGATTTCCGATGGGTGTACGGGAGAATGCGCCTTTCACCCGCAACGACCTGATTCAGGCGTTGGAAGCTCGCCGGATCGGAACGCGGCTGCTATTTGGCGGTAATCTGACGCGGCAGCCTGCGTATCGAGACGTGAAGTTCCGGGTAGTGGGCGACCTAAAGAACACCGATTACGCAATGCGCAACGTCTTTTGGATTGGGGTTTATCCGGGGCTCTCTGAAGCTATGCTGGACCATGTGGTGAACGCATTTTCTCTATTCATTCGGGACGCGAAGACTGTCCCGGCTGCGCCGTAAAACCAACTCTGCGATCCTTCCTGTCATCCGTTTTAGGCTTGACCGGCAGGCATCAATCTTCGACACTGACACAGCGAAAATACAGACTGCCCCACGGAGTCCCACAGGCGGTCGGCCGGAGGCGTCATGAAAGCCGTCATACTTGCAGGAGGTTTGGGAAGCCGTCTGAGTGAAGAGACATCCGCTCGTCCCAAGCCCATGGTCGAGATCGGCGGCCATCCAATGCTATGGCACATTCTGAAGATTTACTCTCATTACGGAATCAATGATTTCATTATCTGCCTCGGCTATAAAGGCTACTTAATCAAGGAATATTTTGCGAACTATCTGCTCCACTCGGCTGATGTCACCATCGACCTGCAAACCAACCGCATCGAAACGCACAAGAGCGACTGTGAACCCTGGCGAGTGACGCTCATCGAGACGGGAGTTGGTACTTTGACCGGCGGGCGATTGAAACGGGTCATTCCCTACGTGAAGGACGAAGAGATGTTTTGTTTTACTTATGGCGACGGACTCTCAGACATTAACATAAATAGCCTGATCGATTTCCATCGCCGGCATGGGAAAGCTGTGACGATTACTGCTACGCAGCCTACGGGGAGATTCGGCGCACTGGAAATTGCCGGGGATGGAAAGATTACCGAGTTCGTGGAGAAACCCAAAGCTGACGGACGCTGGGTGAACGGTGGATTTTTCGTGCTCTCCCCGCGCGTTGCAGACTATATCGAAGGCGATGACACCTGGTGGGAACGCGAGCCGCTTGAGCAACTGTCGCACGAAGGTGAAGTGTACGCATGCAAACACAGTGGCTTCTGGCAGCACATGGATACGCTCTATGAGAAAAACCTGCTGGAGGGACTCTGGTCCGCAGGTAAGGCGCCGTGGAAGGTTTGGTGAGTAATGTTCTGGCGGGGCAAGAAAGTTTTTCTGACGGGACATACGGGCTTTAAGGGAAGCTGGATGTCGCTCTGGTTGCAGAGCCTGGGTGCAGAAGTAACGGGGTACTCGCTGGAGCCGCCGACTTCTCCGAGCCTGTTCGAGACGGCGTCGGTTGCATCGGCAATGCGATCAATTACCGGAGACGTTTGCGATTTGCTTCATCTGGAGCGGGCGATGGCAGATTGCAAGCCTGACATCGTCTTCCACATGGCTGCCCAATCGCTGGTACGAGTGTCCTATAAGGATCCCATCCTTACTTACCAGACGAACGTGATGGGCACGGCGAACCTGCTGGAGGCAGTGCGCGGAATAAAGTCGGTGTCGGCTGTTCTGGTTATCACAACCGACAAGTGCTACGAGAACCGCAATTCTAGCGAGGGATATCGCGAGATCGATGCGCTAGGAGGCCGCGATCCTTATAGCAATAGCAAAGCTTGCGCGGAGTTGGTAGTGAGCGCGTACCGCAGTTCTTTCTTCGGAGCCGCAGCCCGCAATGCACGATGCGTGGGAGTTGCGTCGGCTCGCTCTGGAAACGTAATCGGTGGAGGGGACTGGGCGCAAGATCGGCTGGTCCCGGATATCGTTAGGGCCTTTGCTGACGGAAAGATGCTGAAGATCCGTAACCCGGATGCGATCCGGCCGTGGCAGTACGTTCTGGAGCCGCTTCGCGGATATCTGATGCTGGCGCAGAAGCTGTACGAAGATGGAGCGCACTTCAGCAGTGGCTGGAATTTCGGGCCTGATCCGAATGATGTTTATTCCGTGCGCTGGATTGTGGAGAAGGTCGCGTCTGCCTGGGGATCGCCAGTTGCATGGGAGATCGATGAGGGAGAACATCCTCACGAAGCGCAGCTGCTTCAGCTGGATTGCTCGAAGGCGGCGCAGCAAGTGGGATGGCGTCCGGTGCTGAGCCTCCCGGATGCTCTGGCGATGACGATCGAGGAGTATCGGCACTTCTTGAGCGGGAAGAATGTGCGCGAAAAATGCCTCGAGCAGATTCTTGCGTATCGTGTGAAGTCCGGTCAGGAGATTCCGCAAGCGGCCTCTGCTCAGAAAAGTGTTATTCCAGGCTAGCAATGCTCACAGGTTGAGCGACATCGCTCCGCCGCGATCTTGGTGCCGGGAGTTCGAACACCAGAATCGCTCACTTGCTTCCAAACATGTCTTCCTCGATCAGCTCGCACAGAATGTGCCCGGTCAAGATATGCGCTTCCTGGATTCGGGGAGTTTGATCGCTGGGGATGCAGATGCAGTGATCGACTAAGTCGCGCAACCTTCCTCCGCTCTTGCCGGCGAGTGCGATAGAAATCAGGTTTCTTCCGGCGGCCTACTTCGACAGCCTTGACCACATTGAGCGAGTTGCCACTCGTCGAGATTGCGAAAGCGATGTCGCCGGGACTCCCAATTCCTTCCAGTTGACGCGCAAAGATGTCCTCGAACGAGTAGTCGTTGCCGATCGCGGTCAGCGCTGAGGAATTGGTGGTCAGCGCCCAGCCGGAGAGGCTTGGACGTTCCCTGATGAAGCGGCCGCTCAGCTCCGCCGCCAGGTGTTGCGCGTCTGCTGCGCTTCCGCCATTTCCGAAGAAGAGAATCTTGTTCCCGGAGCGCAGACACTTCGTCATTGCGTCCGCCGCGGCGACCACCGCACTCAAGTATTCCTCGCTCTCCGAGCAGCTGTTGCATGACTGCCGCGCCGTCACGAATCCTGGCAACAGCCAGCGAACGTGAATCATCGATGCTCATCAACCGCCCTCAGCACGAGCTATCAAGGCCGCCCGGCATCTTTTTCAGCCAATTTCAAAATGTTCCACGTGGAACATTTTTTTGCGCTGTAACCTACTGCAGGGAAAAGACTTACATGCGCCATAGAAGTGGGGTAACCAACTCAGAAAACAGTAACCTAGACAAGTGGTTACGATCGTCACCTACCGCCTACTTTTTCCTTCTTATCGTCACTCAGCGGTTTGCCCGCACCGTACTCAAAATTGATCCGCTCCTGCTCCACCACCAGCGGCCGCTTCTGCACCAGCGTGTGTATGGTCCCGATGTATTCGCCGACGATGCCCATAAACAGCATCTGCAGCGACATAAAGAAAAATACTCCAATCACCAGCGGCGCGATGCCGACGGAAAACCGGTTCCAGAAGATCAGCTTGTAAATCAGGTACCCAAGCGAGACCAGCACCGACAGCACCGCCCCTGCAAAACCCGAAAACGTCACCAGCCGCAACGGCACCTTCGACAAGTTGGTGATGGCCAGCATCGCCATATCGTAAAGCGCGTAAAAATTGTTCTTGGTAATTCCGCGCTTGCGCGCCGGCTGATGATACGGAATGTCGAAGTGCCGGAAGCCCGCCTCGGCAATCATGCCTCGAAAGTACGGATACGGATCGTCGAAGCTCCTTATGACTTCCACTACCTTGCGGTCATACAGGCCGAACCCCGTATAGTTCTCGTACGTCTCCACTCCGGAAAGGCGGTTCACCAGCCGGTAGTACCGCTTCCGGATCCAGAACATCAACCCACCTTCTCCGCTCGTCGTCTTCACGCAGATCACAACCGGGTAACCCTCCTCCCATTTACGGATCATCTCCACAATCATCTCGGGAGGGTCCTGGAGGTCGGCCACAATACCGATGACAGCATCGCCAGTAGCCTGGTAAAGCGCGTGCTGCGGCGACCTGATGTGACCAAAGTTACGTGTGTTTCGAATTACTTTCACATTCTTGTCGCCAGAAGCGATCGCTTTCAACTCACTAAGCGTGTTGTCTGTGGATGCATTGTCAATGAAGATGTGCTCGTACTTGTAATCGCCGGCCGCCGCTACAGCCGCCCGCACTTGGAGATAAACCTCGGCGACGTTGCTTTCCTCGTTGTAGCACGGAGTGATGACAGTTATCGCCTTCATGGGATTCTAGGTCTTACCGACATGGTGCGCTTCAGCGCACACCGGTATGAGCAGAGTCTGAGGAGTTCGTGGTTCGAAGTGGCGCTTCAATCCCAAAAAGTGAGATTCAAAGTAATCATAGCTAATCTTTGCAATAAAAAAGCTCACTGCAGACAGAAACACGAAATACGCAATTCCAAATGGCAGGTTGCCGATTATAGCCTTGGACAAACGCCGATAAATTAAGAAGTCGCAGAGTAGCAGCACTGGAACATGGTACACGTAAATTCCGTAGCTGTACTTGCCGAAATCAGTCAGCACGCGATGCCGGAAAAAACGCTGCACCGAAATCGAAGCCCCATCTGTTGCGGCCACATAAAGTACCAGTGCGGAAAAGCTCATCGCCAGCAAGCTAAATCCGAGTGTCTCAACGAAAAGTAGGATGTCTGCGCCATGCAGGACTTGCCAAGATAACCCGACCATGAAAGCCGCAATAGTCATAAACACCACTAAGGGCAATTTTTGTCGAGCGATTTTCACAACGGGTGTTTCACGAAGCAGTATTGCGCCCAGAGCCCCGCAAAGAAGAGAGTCCATCCGGGTGACGGTTGCCATGACCACCGCCTGCGAAGGGCCACTATGCGCGACCCAATATATTCTAACCAGTAGCGCAATCACGGATGCACCGACTGCGAATTTCGCGAGATGCTTCGGGACGATCAGCCAAACACATAACGGCCAGATTAGGTAGAACTGTTCCTCGACGGCGAGTGACCAGAAATGTCCTAGAATATTCGCCCCCCAATGTCCCTTCCACAGTGTCAGCCAGTTCATGACGTAGAGGAGATAGAGCTTTTGGTCAGCCACCAACGGTACGACCCTGGGACGTGGATTCAGGAGAGCGGCGCCACCTAGAATCAGAATCAGTACCGAGTAGTAGAGCGGAAAGATTCGCAAGACTCGCCTGGCATAAAACGCGCGGAAGTAGTTGGCGGCGTTTCGAGTATCAAGCAGAATTCCGGTAATGAGAAACCCTGAAAGAGCGAAGAAAAGGTCAACGCCCATCCACCCACAGTAAAACAATGCCTTGATAATCCCCACGGCTGCATTGCAAAAAGGAAGTACCCCTTCAAAGTGATGGAGCATGACAAGGATAATAGCAAGTCCGCGAATTCCATCAAGCGCCGGGATGTTATACGAACGTGAATGCATATTCGCTGCGTAACGGCCATGCTAATAGCCGGAAGTGGGATGCGGTCTTTCTGTCCTAAGTCCGAACTCACTCACGCGAGTCAAACTGCAGCGCCGTCTCATCGATCTGATCTGAGTTCGCCGCGTACCAAGCGTACAGCTCAGCAACTGAGCCTCGTACATCCTGGAATTGATACTCACCCATCTCGCCCAGCAAGCGCGAATTATCGCCGGTATAGTCAGAGCCCATGCCGCCGCGAATGACCGAGACACTCGGATTGCACCCCGAAACTTCAGCCACCATCCCGGCCAATTCCGTAAGTGCCACGGGCCGCCCGGTGCAGACATTGTATGCCTTGTGCCGAGCGTCATTCTCGATGAACCAGCTCGTAATCCGGGCCAGGTCTTTCACGTACAGGTAGTCAAACATGACATCCTGCCGCAGTACAATGGGCAGGCCTTTCAACACCCGGCAACAGGCGTTGGATGTAAACCGGACGGTGTAATCCTCGTACGGTCCAAAGACGCCGAACAGACGCAAGTCGACGATTTGCTCCGACCGCTCGATGTACTTGGCGCAAATGTACTTGGAAAATCCGTAAGCGTCAGCCGGGACTCGCGTGTCGAAATAATCCTCCCTGACCCGCGGCGGAAGGTCACTTCGCTCGTACTCGGCGCCAGAGCCGAAATGAATCATCTTTCCAAATCGTCCCGCGTTGCGCGCGAGATTGAAAAACATCCGGCAATTGCGGTCGAGCAGGTTCGGCGGTGCAGCCAGCCGCCGATTCGACCGGGTGGTCGCCGCATGTACGACAACATCGAAACCGTGTGTAGTGAGGTATTCGCGAACGTCTTGTTCTTTCAGCAGATCGAGCTCGGCGGAAGACGGCGCCAACACCTCGTACTTAGAGGCGAGCTCCTCCGCCAGGTTCTTTCCTATGAAGCCCGACCCGCCGGTGACGAGTATGCGCATTATGCAGGCGACCGGAAGGAAAACTTCTTATGCCCCACAAAGCTGTACACCACCATAAACGCTGTCAGAACTGCTCCGGCAATGTAGGGCGCTTCGGCGAAGAAGCGGGTATTGCGCCGGATGATTACCACCAGCACAGGTAAGGCGAGGACTCCGAAGACAATGCCTCCGCTGTACACGCCGACGCAACGGATCCATTCACGCAGGTAATTGCCCTTGGTCTTGAACACGAAAAACTTGTAGCCGAGGTATGAGACCGAGATGTTCAACAGACTCGAAATCACCGAGGCGGCGATATAACTATGTGGAATCATCGGGCTGAGAATCTTCGTGAAAAACGCGAACGAGCCGTACCCAAACAAAGTATTCCAGGCCCCCACCAGCAGATAGCGCCCGAATTGCCCGGGCGGAATGTGCCGCGTTACAATTCTGCGCCCATTGGATTTTGCCGGGTAGAGATTCCATGAATTTCTGCGTGAAGTACGCAAACGTGCGAGTACCCCTCAGCGCGCAGCCCCCTTTCACCAGCAGCTACGACCGCCGTCGATCACCAGGTTCGCTCCGGTCATATAAGAAGAAGCATCGGAGCATAAGAAGAGAACAGCTCCCCGGTACTCGTCGATTCGAGCCATTCGCCCCAACGGTATTCTCCAGGTCACTTCATCCACGAATTCTTTTGGTTGGCCGTTGAACACCCCACCGGGAGAGATTGCATTGACGCGAACGCCCTGCTCCGCCCAATAAGTGGCGAGGTAGCGCGTTAGTCCGATCAGGGCCGTCTTCACCACGGAATAAGTTACCGGCTTCACCGGTTGTTGCTCCTCGGGCGTGCCTTGTTGTCGGTAGATCCGTTGGTCCGGAGCAATCACAGCGAGATCTGACGCCACGTTGAGGATGACACCCCGGCGCCTCCGCGCCATCTCTGTGCCGATGACTTGACTGCACAGAAACGCCCCGGTCAACCCGACGTCCAGGTCAGCTTGCCACCGGGATAACGGAAAATCCTCGAGGCGTCCCAAGTCGCCGTCCGCGCCACCATCCATCTTCGGATTGTTGGCGGCGTTATTGATGAGAATGTCAATCCTTCCAAACTTGTCCAGCACCTGTTCTGCAAGAGAACAGATCGCGCGATGATTCGTGATATCTACTTGGGCGCCCCATACCGGAGCAGGGAACTGTCGCGCATGTTCGGACGCCGCTGCTTCTACTCGCTCACGTGAAATGTCCGCCAGAACCACTGCGGCGCCAGCACCCGCGATTGCTGCGGCGTGTTGCTTGCCGAGCAGGCCGGCCCCTCCCGTGATCACCGCCACGCGGCCGGCCAGGGAGAATATCCCGTCAGACATGTCGCTTAGCCTCAGTGACGTACTTGTTTACATCCGGCTCAATCTCCACCAACTGTCCAGTCGCAATCGACTCCTTGGCCGCCAGAGCCGTCCTCAAACTCACCGCAGCATCTCGCAGGCTGACAACCGGGGTTTGCCGCGTCTCAACACAGTTCAGGAAATGTCTCAGTTCGTCCAGAAACAGTTGGTTGCGCTCAAAGCCTTCAACCTTGAACCGCTCACAGTCGCCTCCGTGGCCAGTGTAAAGAATCGTCTCGTTGGCAATTAGATCGATACTCACCTTACCGTTGTCACCGATGACTTCGCACCTTCTCGACGGAGGGTATTGAAGATAATCGAGCTGCACGTGCACGGGAAGAGGCCTGCCCTCCGTCGCGCATTCCAACATAATGCTCGCCGTGTCCTCCACATCAATCTCGAGAGCACTCCAGTGCCCACCTATGGCGAACACCCGCTTTGCTGCTCCGAACAACGAGTATAGATAGTCGAGTTCGTGAATCTGGGACAAAATTACCCCGCCGCCAAGATCGGCGCGGGCGGCATACATCGTGCGATAGTCCTCATAACGGTGCCAGTAAGGCATAAATTCGCCGATTACGGCACGCACTGCCAGTAGTCGCCCGATTGTTCCCGCATTCAGAATTGCGCGCAGCCGCTCTATGCAAGGATGGAAGCGTAACTGATAGCCAACCATCGCGACTCCGCGGTTTGTCGATACCGAATCGATTAGCCGGTCTATGTTGTCGAGGCTGTTGGATAGAGGCTTCTCAATAAACAGATCGCAACCCGCCTCGGCACATTTTAGGGCCACTTCAACGTGCAAGCTGCTGGGATTGCAGACGAAAGCAATATCCGGAGACTCGCCAAGCGCTGATTCCAGCGACCCAAAGCTCCGAATGCGGTACTCCTGCTCAACCTTCCTGGTCGGATCCAGGCTGAGCTCCGGCGTCACAACATCGGATCGTCCGCGCGTGCGGTAAGCGATGAGTTCTAAATCCGGGCCGAGCACTTGCCGCAGATTGCGAGAGTGCCGTTGGCCGATACCGCCGAGTCCAATCAGCAAAACCCTCATTGGCGGCGCTCCGCTGAAGTTTCTGCAGCCTGCAAATGGGAAACCAGAACACGGCGATTATGTTCGGCCCATTCAACTTCCTGTCCCGGTTCGCCGCGGGCCATCTGCAAGATGAAATCACCTGAATAACCAAGTTCATGAAGCCTGGCAACCACTCCTGGTAAGTCAGCATTACCGCAGCCCAGGGGTACAGTACCGCCGCCCCGAACGCGGTCCTTAACGTGCACACTTCCAATACGGTCGCCGTAGGCCGACAACTCCTCCCTGTAGTCGTAGCCGAGCGATGCACTGTTACCAGTGTCGTAGTTCACCTTCACTTCGGGGAACGCCAGGCTACCGAGAAGGTCTTCGAAAGCCGCCGGCCCCAGCGACGTCTCCAGGTGAATCTCGACGTGCGCCTCGGATGCGTGAGGCACGACCTCGTGCAACATTGAAACAACTTCAGCGATTTCTGAGGGCGGTTGAATACTTGAATTATCCACAAAGGGCAGCACGATTCGAGAAATATTAAGAAGCTGGCAACGTGAAATTAGCCACAACAAATGCTCTGTGCGGCTCCGTTTCTCTTCGGAGCTGATGCGAATCAATGGCCGCTCCATGAAATAATCAGCACAAAGAGAACGGACTTCAACGCCGTGTTCCTTGGATAGAAATCCCATCTGTTCTACCCCGCGATTGGAACATATCGGATTAGCGTTCTCGCCCCACACGTCGTATATCCACTCTATCGAATCAAGCCCGGCCGCTGCCGCCAGGCTGAACTCCCTCATCCAGCCCTCACGCGGAAAGCATTGGAATCGGCCTTCTTCAGGCGGCAGAAGTCGCCCCTGCATGATGCCGATGCGCCGCATGTCTACTGTTCTCTCCAGTCTTCAAGAGGTGGAACAACCATGTTGCTAAGAAACTCTTCTCGCGGCAGGAACGGCCACAAGTCTTCCAACGGTTTCGACACAAACGATCCGTCAGCGCGCTGAATGGAAGTTACACGTGGTTCCCTGGTCTCCTCCGGGCGCACGCGCACGTCACACACC
>CAWKIR010000005.1:0-11712 GCA_963849815.1 uncultured Acidobacteriaceae bacterium
CACTCAATAGGTGCGACAGGGGAAATTGCATTGGACTACAGCGCCGTAGCGGAAACCCAGGCGCCCTACTCACTCGCATGCTGTTGAAATCGAATTGGCGGTTGTCAGCTGTTGCCGGAGCCTCACGCGATCCTCCCGAGCCTTCGGCTTGGGATGTGCAGGCGTGACGACTTCGTTGCCAGCTTCTGACGCGAGGCAATAGTGTGCACTACAGTTTTACCGTCCAAAGACGACTAACCGTTGGCGTGCGACCTTCTCAACGCAATTCTGTGAGCGGCGCGTCTTCTCTGCTTCTTGGTCTTTAAACCTTCGGCGCGCTCCCCAGCCGTGTGCCATCGAGAAACATATAGCTTTGGGGTTACTTGGGTCTGGGCAGGGGTTGTACTCGGTTCTGGAGTTTCTTTTGTAGTGGCCATACGCTCTCCTCGGATTCTTGCGTGAAGATATCTCTCCGTGGCTCGGAAGCGGCTTAGCCTGGGAGGGGCAGGCCGCTGGTTGTCTTTAGTCGTTAATTCTTACGGGGACCATTCCACAGGCGCAAACTGACGAGCGATACTCCCATGGACTCTTTCCGATTGCTTGTTTCCGCATGACACGCAAACCGCTCCCACCTGCGTCAGGTCGCCTTCCCTTGTAATCTCGCTTTCGCGGATTCCGAACGCGGCCGCGATGACCGGCCCCTCGCACCTGTTACAGGGATAAGCGGAGATGTGGAGATACTTCGTTTTCATGCCAGGCCTTCTTTCAATGTCCCAGTGACAAAAGACAAAGCTGTCACGTGGTGGTGCACCGATCTCTTCAATACTGCTCGCTAAAGGCGGCTTCTGTTCCGAACGACGCTATGGCCGGGGAAGCCCCACGCAGAGACACCAAGATACAGCGCACAGCCGCGCAAAGAATGGTCACTATTGCTCAGACGCGTCGAGGCGAAGATGAGAACGTTATTAAGCAGGCCGGCTCTCCAAATTCTCCAGTGCAGGAGGTTTCGGAGCGGAAAGCAGGCATCCGAACTTGGTCTAGTCCCACGGGCTCTCGGCGGAGCTGCATGTCTAACGCTACAGCGGGGCTTCGGTTTCCGTGTAGCAGGCGATATGATCCACCTTCTGTTAGTCATTGCCCTGGTGGTGCCGATCATCAACTGGGTTTCCAGACGCAAAACAGCCTGATTCATTCGGCGGATATTCGCCCCTAATACATCCACAAAACTCCGGTGGAGTGAAAGATAAGGGTTTCGCGAGGCTGCGAAGCGAGTCACCGTGGGGTGGCAGCAGTTATTAGCGCTGCATTTTCCTAGCGAGCATCCCGAAGTGGTGCCCAGAGAGAATCTATGTCGTTGCCAAAGACAATCCCATTCAAAAGGCCACCGAGAATCTCGGGGTCGCTGTCGCATCAGGTCAAGTCCGTGCGGGAAACCAATCCGACGGTTAATCTTTCTCTTCCGAGCCGAATCGCAATCATAGGAAACTACCTTCCTCGCCAATGCGGGATCGCTACTTTTACCACCGACCTGTGTGATGCCGTTTCGCCGAGTTCGGGACAGAACGATTATTCGCTTTGCCGGTGAACGATCCCGAATCCCAATACCAGTATCCGGAGCGGGTTCGATTCGAGTTGACCGAAGAGGAGCTGCCGTCCTACGAACGCGCGGCTGAGTTCCTCAATTTCACCAATGTTGATTTAGTTTGCGTGCAGCACGAATACGGGATCTTCGGCGGGGCTGCCGGAAGTCACATTCTCGAATTGCTACGGAAGCTCCGCATGCCCATCGTGACCACGCTTCATACTGTCTTGCGCGATCCCAACCCCGACCAACATCGCGTCATGGTAGAAATTGCCGAACTCTCCGATCGCCTTATTGTCATGAGTCAGCACTCATCGGAATTTTTGCAGAAGATCTTCCAGGTTCCCACCGCGAAGATTGATGTCATTCCGCATGGGGTGCCGAACCTGGCGTTTGTCGATCCGAATTTCTACAAGGACCGGTTTGGAGTCGGGGGGCAATCCGTATTGTTGACTTTCGGCCTGCTCTCGCCGAATAAGGGAGTCGAAACTGTCATCAAGGCGCTTCCACGCATTCTTTCGCACAACAGCAATGTTACGTATATTGTCGCGGGCGCCACGCATCCTCATATCAGAAAGCGCGAGGGGGACAAGTACCGGGAATCGTTGCAAGCCCTGGCCAAGGATCTTGGAGTTGAGAACAACGTTATCTTCCACAACCGATTTGTTAGCCCTGAGGAAATGCTGGAATTCATCGGCTCAGCCGACATCTACATCACGCCTTACAAGAATGAAGCGCAGGTCGTTTCAGGCACACTGGCGTACGCACTGGGTGCGGGCAAAGCAGTGATCTCGACTCCTTATTGGCACGCGCAGGAACTGCTCGATCAACGTCGCGGCGTTCTGGTCCCCTTTAACGATCAGGACGCGATCGCAGAGCAGACGATCAAACTATTGGAAAATGAAGCCGAGCGGCACGCGATGCGCAAGCGCGCGTATCTGTATTCGCGCAATATGGTGTGGAAGAGCGTCGCCCAGGACTACATGCGCAGCTTCCAGAGAGCCCGCGCGGAGCGCATGTGGAACCCTCGTCTGCTTGGCCCCAATCCAAGTGGCCTGGACAAGATCCATAATCTGCCGGCTGTGAAGCTGAATCATCTTCGCCGGATGACCGACGACACGGGAATGTTGCAACATGCGGTGTTCGCTATTCCCAATCATCATGAGGGCTACAGCACCGACGATAATGCGCGCGCATTGATCGTGTCGATTTTGGCGCAGCAGCTGGGGACGGCGGAAGCGGCGGAGGCGAGGGAGTTGGGTTCGCGATACCTGGCTTTTCTCTGGCTCGCTTTTAACTCCGCTAACGGAAGATTTCGCAACTTTCTGAGTTACGAGCGGCGGTGGCAGGAGTCCCAGGGCTCGGAAGATAGTCACGGGCGGGCTTTGTGGTCCTTAGGGACCGCAGTCAATCAGACGGTGGATGAAGGCCTGAGGGGTATGGCTGGGCGCCTTTTTGAACTTGCGGTTCCGGTGACGCTGAGTTTTACCAGCCCCCGAGCGTGGGCCTTCTCTTTATTCGGAATCCAGCAATATCTTGATCGCTTTCCCGGTGACAGGTCTGCGCAAATGCAGCGGGATGTACTCGCCGACAAGTTGCTGAATATCTATCGCATTACTTGCGCGGCGGGTTGGAACTGGTTTGAGGAGAGTTTGGCCTATTCCAATGCGCGTTTGCCCGAGGCATTATTGTTGGCCGGCTCGCGCACCTCAAATGAAGATTGGCTTACGGCCGGCCTCGAGTCACTGGAGTGGCTGGAACAACAACAAAGTTGCACCATCAACGGACACTTCGTCCCTATCGGCTCGGATGGTTTTTATAGCAAAGGCGGCGGAAAAGCGCGGTTCGATCAACAGCCGGTGGAAGCCGGCGCGACCGTCTCTGCTTGCCTGCAAGCGTATCGCGCCACCGGAGATGAGAGCTGGCGCAAAAAGGCTTGGGCTGCTTTCAATTGGTTTATGGGGGACAACGATTTGAAAGCTCCCTTATACGACGTAGTCACAGGCGGTTGTCGAGATGGACTTCATCCCGACCGGGCCAACGAAAACCAGGGAGCGGAGTCTACCTTGTCCTTCTTGATGGCGCTTCTGGAGATGCGGCAGCTCCAGGATATTCGGGTGCCGGTGCCTGTACTCTAAACTGAGGCGCGGCTTGATGCAGGGCTTTTGCAATTCGACGTTGGAATGGTAGTTTATGTTTGCGAAAATAACTTATGACCTTGGCTATTGACTCTGTTCACTATATCGACACCACGGATTCACTTCTGCGCCGGCATCCCGCCAATCCGATCTTGACCAGCAAAGATTGGCCCTATCGGATCAATAGCGTATTTAACGCCGGAGCTACACTGCTTGCGGATGGCTCGACGCTGCTACTTTGCAGGGTGGAAGATCGCCGCGGTCTCTCTCATCTGTGCGCCGCGCGTTCTGTGAACGGCGTGGATGGATGGAACATCGATCCCAGTCCAACCCTGATGCCCGATCCGATCGGATACCCGGAAGAGCTTTGGGGCATTGAGGACCCGCGCATCACCTACGTTCCGGAGCTGGAGCAATATGCGGTGGCTTACACCTCGTATTCCAAAGGCGGCCCTGGAGTTTCTCTTGCGCTGACAAGAGATTTCCGGACGTTCGAGCGATATGGTGTCATCATGTCGCCGGACGACAAGGATGCGGCCCTTCTGCCCTATCGAATCGGCGGGCTGTGGGCACTCATTCACCGACCGATGACTCCTCTGGGTGCGCACATCTGGATCTCGTACTCACCTGATTTGCGACACTGGGGCAGCCACCGCGTAATGATGGAGGCACGCAAAGGCGCGTGGTGGGACGCAAACAAGATCGGCTTGTCCTGCCCGCCGATCGAAACTCCTGGAGGTTTGCTGATGCTCTACCACGGTGTGAAGCAGACAGCTTCAGGTTGTTTATACCGCGTCGGCCTTGCTCTCTTTGACATTCAAAAGCCAGATGTTTGCTTATTGCGGGGCGACTCATGGATCTTCGGGCCGGAAGCTGACTACGAGCATGGAGGCGACGTGCACGACGTCGTGTTCCCATGCGGATACACCATACATCCCGACGGAGATACCCTCAACATCTATTACGGTGCGGGCGATTCCTGTATTGCATTGGCTCAAGCGAGCCTTCGGTCGCTACTGAACTGGTTGGATCACAACGGCGCACCCGGTGTTCTGACTTCCTGACTGGATTTAACAATAGCTCCTTTTCTGGTGGACTCAGCCATGCGGGGCTTGGCCATTTCCTTTTTCACTTCGCGGAGGGCCTTGCTGAACGCTCTCTTTTTCCTGCTGGAAGACATAAGACCATTATCATGTCACGCGCCGAGAGGCGAGAACGGTCAATTTAGACCATGCGGGCAGACTCTGAAGATAATCTGGACAACGGCGGTCTTAATCCGGCGAGACCCGCACAACAACCGCAGAGTCTGTGGGGTAGACAGCGTTTCTGAAGGTCAGGAGTTCGAGCCTCCCCGTGGCTGCCATTTATCTCATTCGGTTTATTTGAGAGCGTTCTTATGCGGCGCTCTGCCGCAACTCGTACCCACCGCTTTACACCGTCTGCTTTAGTGTCCCACCAGTAAATTCCTGTCGTAGTCGCGACCCAGCCTTCTGAAGGCCAGCTTTCCCTGGATTCGTTTTCGCCACAAGCAATTCAGCAGCCCGTGAAAGGCGTGTTCGACCCAACAGCAACTGCGGCCCTATGGCTTTTCGGTTGGGCGAATCAGCACCTCGCTGATGAACGATTGCGGCTTCTGGGTGACGAGCATTGCGACCGCATGCGCCACGTCTTCCGGCTGAAGCATCTTCTGGGTGTCCTTGCCGTGGCGGCGCGGACTGAAATCGGTATCGACTGAGCCGGGACAGATCACGCTGACCCGGATGTTTTGCGAGCGAAGCTCCTCGGCGACACCATAGCTGAGACCGTTCAATGCCCACTTGGAAGCTGAATAGGCGGCGCCGCGCGGCAGGGGGTTCTTGCCAGCCAGCGACGAGATGTTAATCACGTGTCCCTTTCCGGCGGCGATCATCAGGGGAACGACGGCGCGCATCATGTAATAAACGCCGCGCAGATTGGTGTTGAAGATGGCCTCCCAGTCGGCAGGGGGCGTTTCGTGGAGCAACAAACCGGGAGGGCCGCCGATGCCGGCGTTGTTCACCAGAATATCGACCCGGCCGTAGGACTTGCGAAGATGCTCGCCCAGCGCTTCCACGCTGGCAAGGCTGGTCAGGTCGCAGGCGACACCTTCGGCACGATGACCGCGGCTGGTTAGGTCGCGTGCGACCTGTTGGACGCGCGCCTGGTCACGACCGGCAAGAACGACGGTGGCGTCCATCGATGCCAGTTGGCTGACGATGGCAAGGCCAATGCCGCGGCCGCCTCCAGTCACGACGGCCACCGATCCTGACAGCGAGACTGAATCTGCTGGCTGCATTCGCACGTTCTCCTTGGAGAATGAGATTTTCTCCACTTTGTCCCCGATGCTAAATTCGGGGCGGGAGAATCCGGGGCATCCGCCGGATACCGAGCCCGCAGACAGTCTTCCGAGGGGCCGCAATGGAGGCTGCCGGCATCTTAGCAGGGCAGAATCGTGTAAAGTGATAAGCATCTTGCCTTATACCGAGGTGCGTACATATAATCCCGGTCTCCGCAGTTTGCAATCCCACTTCAGCAATGAGGGGCGAGGAACGCGGGGTGGTTCGCCTGTTATCATGCAGCACTTGAGGTAATGGAGTCATCTGCACCGGTGCATCGATCCACGTTGTAAGCAAGGTTTCGTCGGCAGTTCTCCAAATCGAGGAGCCAAGAGAATGAAGAAGTCTCTCGTCATGATGTTGCTGGTGCTCGCCAGTGCGGCGCTGGTCCAGCAAACGGTAGCGCAAGCAGCGGGGCAGCCTGCGCAATCGGGCCAGACCGCGCAGAAAAAAGAAATCAAGGACCCCGCCGAATACAACGCCTACGTGAACGCCTACCAGCAGCAGAATGCGGTGATGAAGGCGCAGGCGCTGGAAGCCTTTCTGCAGACCTATCCCAACACGGTAATGAAGGAAGATGCGCTGGAACTGCTGATGGTGGCGTACCAGCAGGCCAACGATGCGCAGAAGGCGTTGGACGCGGCCACGCGCGTGCTGCAAACCAATCCCAATAATATTCGCGCTCTGGCGCTGCTGGCTTATAACTATCGCGCCATGGCATCGCAAGGTGGCCCGCAGATGCAGGCCAATCTGGCCAAGGCCCAACAATATGGCCAGCAGGGATTGCAGGCTTTGCAAAACATGAAGAAGCCGGATGGCATGAGCGATGCCGACTTCGCCAAGCTGCACAATGAGACGGGCGCAATCTTCGACGGCGCAGTTGGTTTTGCGGCCTTGCAGGCGAAGGACTATGCGGCGGCCGAGAAGGACATGCAGGAAGCTGTGTCGTGGGAGTCGCAGCCTAACATCGCCGACATTTATCCGCTGGCGACCGCCGATCTGGAAGCCAAACCCATGAACCCGGCAGGCTTCTGGTTCATTGTGAAGGCTGCCATGCTGGCGCAAGGCGCGGGGCAGCAGCAAATCCTGGATTATGGCAAAAAGAAATACATCCGCTATCACGGTTCCGATCAGGGCTGGGATGACGTAGTGAGTCAGGCGAAGGCTTCGACCAGCGTGATGCCGCCAGCCGGCTTTACGGTTGCCGCCGCACCGCCGCCGCCGTCTCCTGCGGAGCAGGCTGCCGACCTGGTGAAGAGCAAGAGTCCGACGCAGATGAGCTTTGCGGAATGGGAACTGGTGCTGTCGTCGGGAAACCAGCAGGCCGCGGATACGGTTTGGAACGCCATCAAGGGCAAAGCCGTTAAGCTGGGAGCCAACGTGATCAGCGCTACGGCTTCGAGCGTGCAGCTGGCGGGCAGCGACGATGACATCGAGGCCAAGAAGGCCGATATCGCGCTGACCATGGAAAAGCCAATCCCGTCACGGCTGATGCCGGCGGTCGGCACACTCATGACCTTCCAGGGCACCGTAACCACCTACACGCCCAATCCGTTCATGATGAATATGACCGAAGGGATACTGTTGGACAAGAACGGTAATCCGATATCGACCACGGGTGCGGTCCACCACCCCGTCCACAAATCGCAGTAGTCGAATGCCACGAGAACGACAGGGAGCGGCCAACGCCGCTCCCTTCTTGTGCGCCTGAAAGGCGTGCTGATCCCGCGGTACACCAACTCTGAATTTGCCCTGGTTGCCGGGCCAGGAGATGCTGAGTGGGCAAGAAATGCTCGCGGCTGCGCTTCTAGCGGACGGCCTTTTTTTCGATGGGGAGAGTATGGGCGCTGCGCGGCGGGCGGCGGCCTCCGTTGCGCAAGGCTTTAGCGTCGAGCTTGAGTTCGGAAATAGTGCGGCTGAGGGTGTTACGGTGCATGCCGAGCTGGCGGGCAGCTTTGCACTGGTTGCCGTTGCAGTCTTGCAAGACGGTGAGAATGAACTTCTTCTTGAATTCGCAGACGGCTTCGGAATAGGTAATGCCGCTTCGGTACATGTGCACAATCAAAGCTTCCAGTTGATCTTTCACGACGCCTCTCTCCACTGATGTTTGTCCCATTCCGTTGGCCTATAGCTGGCTCTTGCCGTTTTCTTCCGTCGAGATGTGCTGGGGCAGGCCGCGCAACAGGTTCCAGCCGTCCCAGAAGCGCTGCCGTAACTCCGCCGGCGCCGCCCAAATCAAGGCGCGGCTGGTGACCAGCATGAACGGCGCGATGCGCGACTGCTGAAGCCCGCCCCACTGGGGGGCGAAAGCCGCCAGCGCCAACGCGATCACGGCGCTAATTACAATGCCGCGAAGCAAACCGAAGGCAGCGCCCAGGAAACGATCGAACCAACGCAGTCCGATACCTTTTACTACCCGACGCATCAGCCGTCCCAGCACTCCCGCCAGCAGCACGACCGCCAGGAAAATGGTAAAGAACCCTACGATGTCCGCAATCCATTGCGACGTCACGTAACGCGCAAACCACGCAGCGGTGTGAGGATATTCCCACGCCGCCAGCAAATATCCGACTACTGCTCCCGCCAGCGAAAAGAACTCGACGAAGAAGCCTTCCGCGGCCGCCTGAATGGTAGACAACAAAATGATGAGCACCACCACCCAATCGACATTTGAGAGGCCCAGCATCGGCTCCGCCTAAGCCGGCAGGGGATGCCCAGTCATCTGGGTATAAGCCTCAATGTACTTTTCGCTGGTCCGGGCCGCCACCTCGGGAGGCAAAGCCGGTGCGGGCGGCTGCTTATTCCACTTGATGGCTTCCAGATAATCGCGCACATACTGCTTGTCGAAGGAATCCTGCGGACCACCTGGCTTGTATTTGTCCTTGGGCCAGAAACGCGACGAGTCCGGCGTCAATACTTCGTCGGCCAGGACAAGTTTCCCGGCAGTATGGCCAAACTCGAACTTGGTGTCGGCGATGATGATGCCGTGGGTCTCGGCGTAGTCGGCCGCAGTCTGATAAATCTTGATGCTCAGATCGCGAAGCTGAGTGCTCAACTCGAAGCCCGCCAAGGACACCATGCGCTCAAACGAGATGTTCTCGTCATGACCGCTGGTGGCCTTGATGGCGGGGGTGAAAATCGGTTCCGGCAGCTTGTCGGATTCTTTCAGGCCGGAAGGAAGTTTGATGCCGCACACTTCGCCGCTGGTCTTGTACTCTTTCCAGCCCGATCCCGAAAGATAGCCGCGAACCACACACTCGATGGCGATCATGTCGGCGCGCGCTACCAGCATGGAGCGGCCGCGCAACTGGGCAGCATATTTTTGGAGCTCCGGCGGATACTTGTGCACATCGGCAGTTGCCAGGTGGTTGGGAACGATGTCTTTGAGGAAGTCGAACCAGAATAGTGAGAGCTGGGTCAACACGCGGCCCTTTTGCGGGATGCCGGTGGCCAGCACATAATCGAAAGCGGAAATCCGGTCCGTGGCGACAAAGAGCAGATGATTGTTGCCGACCAGATAAAGGTCGCGGACTTTCCCGCTGGCGAAAAGCTCCAGGCCGGGGAAATCAGTATGCAGGAGGACGTCGTAATTTTGGGTTGAACTGGTCACGGTTGCAAATCGATCCTGAGAGAGTCGTCGGGTATTCTAAATTTCCGGACGTATTTGTCAAACGAGTCTCGAAGAGGTCTTTCAGCGGGCCGAAAAATTGTTATTCAAAACATCTTGACAAAGGGCTGGGTGGCGCGAAACCCACGTCACGTTCTGGCATTCCAGCACTTCCGAACCGTCGCGGCATTGGAAGACAGCGCCGTCAGCGAGAGTCCGGGAAAGCAGATTTGGAGCGCAAAACCCAGCGCGATGTCAAGAGGACCGGGCAAGAATTTTGCGGCAGCACGTTGTCGCGATGCTAGTCGGCCGAGGTGCGATGGACGCTGCGCGCGTCCTCCAGGTACTGGACATCGGGAGTCCCGACGACGCCGGCTCTTGCCATGGCGTCGCGCAGCTCATCCGAAGTCATAAACTTTCGCGCCTCTTCGATGCTCTGCCAATCGACCAGCAGAAATATTTCGCGCATATCTTCTACGTTGTGAAACAGGCGGAAGCCGGTTTCGCCGGCGCGCTTGCGGGCGTTAAGGTGAGAGTCGAACGCTTCTTTCCAGCGGTTATAGTCGGCGACCTTGTGGCGAACAAGGATATGCACCATGAAGCCCTCCAGAAAATAATTCCACGTATCCAAGATACGAAATTGGCGGCAGAATGGGAACTGCCAAATGCGGAATGCGCGGGATTTTTCACCACCCTTCGGCTTCGCTCAGGGCAGGCTCCGACACGGAGAGCACGGAGAAGAAAAAATTAAATTCAAACCCTCCTTGTCCTCTGTGCTTCCGTGGTGAATTCTGTACGTTATACTGCATTGCACATCAAGAGGGAGAACTGCTGCTTGCCACGCTTGATCATTCGCTCTTCTGACATTCATGCCGCCGGGTGCTTCACGCTGGAAGACATTCCCAAGGGCGCGCGGGTGCTGGAATATACCGGCGAACGCATCACCAAAGCCCAGGGCGACGATCGCTACGAGGGGCGGCCATATACCTATCTGTTCGGAGTTGGCGACGGCGAAGTAGTGATCGATGGACACGGCATGGCCATGTTCGTGAATCACTCCTGCGATCCCAACTGCGAAACCGATGAAGAGGACGGACGGGTGTTCATTGCCAGCATTCGCAAAATTGCTGCCGGAGAAGAGCTGACCTACGACTACTGCTTGTATGACGGCGACGATGACGCTCCGTGTTATTGCGGCAGCAAGAATTGCCGCAAGAGTATGTATTCTCCGCAGGAGCTGAGGAGAAGAAGCGGGCTGAAGTGCGGAAGAAAAGCAGGCAGAAGTGGCGGCGAAGAAGAATGGGAGCGGGGAGCAGGGTGTCGCCAGTCGGAATGGAGCGAAGAAGAAGCGGTGAGGCGAGGTCGCAAAGATTTGGCGCAGTGGGTGGAGCACGCCTGAAGAGGCTGCCGAGTCATGTGCCGCTGGCTAAAGCCGGCTCGGGAAGAAAACTAAATGGCTGATCGGCACGACTGAAGAGTCTGTGTGAGAACCTGTGTCGTCCCCGGGGGACTCGGGTAAGAATCGCACTTCTCCCAGCACTCCGCCTCCCCAGTTCGCCCAAAAGCGGCGAACCGGGGACCCCGCTGCGTGCTGGGCTATCATGACGCCACCCCTTCGGGGTTCTGTTCGTGTCTCATCCTCCATCGTCGAAGAGCGAAACCCAGTCTCATCAAGGGCGAGGTTCGCAGCGTGGTAGTGGGCTGCTTTGAATCTTCGCGTACCTCAATTTCCGACGCCTCCACCAGACGCTGCGCGTTATACCCGCAATGGAAGCGGAGCTCACAGTCAGTTGGGAGTTGGAGGAATTGGTGGGACTATTAGAGGAGGGAGCGACGAAAGCCGCAGCCCAATTATGGCCGTCCTCAAAGTAATTGCCGCAGTGGTCCTGATTCTTGCCGGACTTGTTCTCTGGTTACGTCTTTGCCTCAAGTTTTGGGAATGGTGCGGGTTCGGCACAGGATTCATGGATCACACGAAAATCCAGACCCTATTCGGCGACCGCAAATCTGACCACTAAATTCAAAACAGGCCACTACCCGCAGCGTGACCCT
>CAWKIR010000006.1:0-179902 GCA_963849815.1 uncultured Acidobacteriaceae bacterium
GAAGGTCCGTTGGAAGTGTGCGACAGGCCTCAACTGTTCACGAAGAATCAATCACTTGCTGACTTCCCATCCTGCGGTACTGCAGATCAATTCCGCACAAATCGGTCGAATTCTTCTGGCATTTCGGTGGGTTTGGCGGCGTACATGTTGCGACATGTTCCCACCTGTTGCGATATGTTCCCACTGCAACTTAATTCCGCTCCCCACATACTGTGGGATTGTTGGAATTCAATTGCAGTAATGTTTGAATTGCGCTGCAGTGAATTCGAATTATTTTGCAGTGAATCGAGCGGCAGGCTGCTTGCCCTCGATCGACCGAGTTCAAGGGCACGGGAGTCTTGTAAATGTCGTTATTACTGCCTGCGAACGGCGGATTTGGCTTGGCAACCGCTGCGGAAGATGCACTCGCGGTCGGTGGATATCTTCCGCCGAGATTCATTTCTTCTCGTTGCTCTGGAACAATGACACCGCGCATATCCAACGGCAGAGTGACAAATTCGCGGGTACACGATCATTGCTATGTCGACACTTAAGTGCTCTTGACAGGAGCCGCAAGCCTATTAAAGACTCACTGCCGCTAGTCGTTTCGCTCCCAACGACAATTCATCGCTATCTTTATGTCATGTGCCCAGGTCGGCGCCACCTGGCGGCGGTCCCCGCTTATGCCGCCGCTGGTGTGATGCATCGTTGTGCAGTTTGCAATGAAAGGGGTATGAGATGAGTGCTAGGTCGGTTGGTCGCAGCTACGTGGTTCCATTTTGCGGCATTGCGCTTTTGGTTGTCGCTTGCTCTGTGTCGTTGCTGGCTCAGACCGATCCAGCTCTGGAAACGGGGTTGAAGCCCTTTGGAACTTACCAAGGCAGCAATCTCGATGTTGTTAGTACGACAACCGGAAGACTGCACGTCCATTCCCGCTACTGTCGTATCCGCAGCGCGGCGGAAGGCTACATGCCGACTATTTCATCATGTACGACAGCGCCGCCCTTGAGAAGGTATGCGCTCAAAACTGCACCTATATCCAAACGCCGGTTCCTAGGCCGGCTGCATGGATAACCAATGATGCGGTGCCGGGTTGGAATCAAACGGCAGTTTATCGCGAACCCAATAACCAGATTTACGAGGGAACCATTGTTAATGTGGTTGATCCCGAAGGCGCAAGTCACCGGATGGGAGCAATCCCGTCGTCAGGTGCGACAACCCAGCTGCGCGCCCTCGATGCCTCAGGATACTACTTGAATACGCCCTGGGCTACTGCAACGATCTACGATGCCAATGGGAACAGCTATACACAGTCCACACAAACCGCAAGCGACGCGATCGGCAATACTATGACCGCTACCAATACCGGAGCGATTACTGACACGATTGGGAGATCCATTCCGGCGCCTCCAACTCCACAAAGCGCCGGGTGCGCCACGTGGAATGTGCCGGGCCAGAATGGGGGCACAGTACCGTATCAGCTGTGTTACGAGCAAGTGGGGTCAAGGTATGTGCTGCAAAGCGTGGTGCTCCCCAACAATACGTCATACACATTTACGTATCAGCAAAGCAGCGTCGACGGCACCACAATAACGGAGCTACAGGAGATCGAACTTCCCACCGGAGGAACAATTTCCTACACCTATACAACTGAATCGTCGACCTGTTCGCAAAACCTGTGGCGTCGGGTTGCAACGCGCACCGTTAATGACGGCAACGGCAACCAGTGGTCTTGGACCTACTCTCGCTCCACCCAGAACTCGACGTTCACGATCACGGATCCGCTTCAAAATGTAGCTGTTCATACCTTCACTGAACTCGGCAGCCAGATATGCTCCATTTATGAAACCAACTACGTGCAACAGGACAACGCCGGCCATGCACTGCGAACGGTAAGTACGAGCTACGATTCGATTCCTGATTCAGAAACCACCTACTTGTTTTACGACGTTCTCTCAGTCGTCCCATATCAGATCACCACCACATTGAACAACGGTCAGCAGAGCGTGACGACCAAGAATTACCCGTCAACAGGCTTTGGATTCTGCTCTCTCGCATCCGCCCCATCGTATAGCGTCTGCACTGGCGCACAGCAATCGTCGGTGGCGTTATACGTGGGCAACCCCAGCAGCGTGGTGGATGGCGACTATTCGGGCAGCACTCTTCAAACCACCACGTACTACTACCTGGCACCATCAAACGTCAACTATCTGAATAACAACCAGCTGAACCTGAAAACGGAGGTTCAGGTTACGTCTCCTTTGGGCAACGGCAATACGACTTTTTACTGCTATGACGGCGACACGAGCAGCAACTGTCAGAGCGGCGGAGCCGGATACAAAGGAAACTTGACCAAGATTAACAAAGGCCTCGGGGCCATATACACTAAAACCTACACCGGGTATGGAATGTTGTCTCAGGACAAAGATCCTCTTAGCAACACTACAACATATGCTTATGACAGCACGGGCCTTTTTGTGCGGTCGGTTACCAATGCGCTAAACATGGTAACGCAATACAACTACGACGCGGATACCGGGTTATTGAATTACGTGATCGATCCGAATAACCAGGAAACCTCCTACACTTATGACGAAATGAACCGCCCGTTATCGGTCTCGTACCCTGACGGCGGCTCAACCGGCTACAGCTACGACGATTCGCCAGCGACGACGAGCAAGACGACGCCAAACGTTACGGTCACTGAGGCGATCACGTCGTCACAGAACAAGGAGGAAATTGCCATTGTCGACGGTTTGGGCAGGCTGATCCAGTCGCAACTGTACTCCGATCCGGAAGGTGTGGATTATGTTGATGTCACGTATGATGGTCTCGGGCGAAAAGCATCGGCCAGCAATCCCTATCGGAGCCACAGCGATCCCACGTATGGTATTACACAGTATCAATACGACGCGCTGAATCGCCTGTTGACCCAGACTCAGCCGGATCAGAGCACCATTCAGTACAGTTACAGTGGAAACCAAACAACGGTGACCGATGAGGCGGGAAAGAAGCGGACGACCATAACAAATGCCCTCGACTGGCTTACCAGCGTGACAGAGGATCCCAACGGCTACGACTACTCAACCACTTACGGCTATGACGGCTTGGGAAATCTGACTGGCGTGACCCAGACAGGAGCGAACAATCGTTCTTTTGTTTACGACTCGCTTTCCCGGCTGACGAGCGCCACTAATCCGGAATGGGGAAACAACAATGTACCGGGAACGACAACCTACCAGTACGATACGACGAGCACGCTAACCAGCAAGACCGATAACCGCCCCATCACGATCACCTATCATCCCGACGCTTTACACAGGATCACCAGCAAAACTTATTCCGATGGCGAGCAGACGATTTACTATTGCTACGACAATAACCAGTCAGCGTGCAACGGAACCTCTTCGGTTTCCAATGGCATCGGACGACGGACCGGAATGACGGATGCTTCTGGAAACACGTCGTGGTCCTACGATGTGATAGGCAGGGTTGCGAAGACCGCGCAGACGATCGCCGGAGAAGCTGGGGAGACATGGTACGACTACAATCTGGACGGAAGCCTGTCTGATATAACTTACCCTGACGGCGACGATATGTCGTACACCTACAGCAACGCCGCTCGCCCCGTCGTGGCAAACTATGATGATCTGGGTGATTCGTTTAACTATGTGACCGCTGCCACGTACACTGCCGCAGGCTTGCTTACGGGCTATCAAGGCGACACCTTTGGGGGAGATTGGGTTGGCACGGTCGCCAATTCCTACAATAATCGCTTGCAACCGGTCGTTTTGTCGGCCGGGACAGGGCAAGGCACGATATTCAGCCTAACCTACAACTTCAATTTAGGGAGCAGTGACAACGGTAACGTCTATGGCATCACCAACAACCTGAATTCCTGTCGCTCACAGACGTTTAGCTATGACTCGCTCAACCGTCTTGTGGGTGGCGCGAGCTCGGGCAGCGGTTCATGTTCGTCGGCCCCCAACTTGTGGGGGATAGCTACGGCTATGACAATCGGGGAAATCTTCTGAATAAGACCGTCACTCAGGGAAGCGGTGAATCCTGGTCGAATGCAGTGAACGCCAACAATCAACTTGACCCATCCCAGGGCTATGACCGCGCCGGGAACTTTACCACCGTCGATGGCATTCAGTACAACTACTTCAATGCTGAAAACCAATGGACCAGCCAGTCGACCCTTAACGTGTCCTATCTGTACGATGGCGACGGCCACAGGGTAATGGCATCCGGTGGAGCGTCGGGAACAAGGGTCTATTGGTATGATGTGACGGGTAATGTGATCGAAGAGGATGCCCAGAACGGCACGGTGCAGAACGAGTACATGTACCTCCGCGGACAACGCATTGCTCGCGTCTATCAACTCTTTAGTGGAGTCTACTACTATTATGGCGACAACTTGGGAACGTCGCGCGTAATCGCGGATGAGAACGGCAACAAGTGTTACGACGGCGACTACTTTCCATGGGGAGGTGAGCAGTATGTGTTCACCAATACCTGCTCGCAGAACTACAAGTTCACCAGCAAAGAGCGCGACCCCGACATGGGCATCGACGACTTCGGGGCGCGCTTCTACAAGAACACCATGGCGCGGTTCTATTCGCCGGATTGGTCGGCAACGGTAGAACCGGTTCCCTACGCCAGGCTCAACAACCCGCAGAGCTTGAACCTTTACACCTACGTGTTGGATAATCCCCTTTCTTTCAGGGATGCGGATGGGCACGAGCTTGGGGCGGATACGCTACAAGAAGTGCAGAAAATAACTTCTGACAGCGGGAATGCGGCGCAAAAACAGGGGACGGATTGGAAGAAGGTCGCAAAAGGGGGCGGCGAGGTCGTACTTGGCGTAGTCGTGACGGCAGCAACGATTGCTGCCGCTCCGACGACGGGCGGCAGTTCGCTCGCAGCCATACCCGTTGTTCTCGGCGTACTAGGCGGTGAAGGTGCGGCCGCAAAGGGCGTAATTGACATTGCCAACGGATCAGGCGCTATCGACAATAAGACCGGCGAGAATGGCAAACAGGGTATCGACATCGCGACAAATCCTGCTAGCGGCGCCGCGCTTGTAGCCGGAGCCAGTCCGCAGACTGCCCAGAACATCGGGAATATTGCCAACGTTGCAATGGGTGCCCGAGACTTGACTGAGCGCCCAAAAGGCCTGCTCGACTCGATTAGCAAGGCGTCTTCTGTCAACGACATCTACCAAAGTGTAAGGGAGCTGGTAAAGCAAGTCATCGCATCACCTTGTAGTGGGTGCGATGTCTATAGCACCATAGACAAGAAGACGGTGAACAAGTCGATGTGCGACTGAATTAAGTATTTCTGATTGCAGGAATTGAGGTCTGTCATGCCGGAACAAGTGAATTCCATCGACGAGAAGAAGAGCAGCAGAGTCCAATATGTGCTGTGGATGCTTGCGGCGTTTATCTGCCTCGCGCTGTCTCTTGTTGAGCCCTCTATTCGGGGGCCCAAACTGTCGTTAATCTTCTTCTGCACAGGGTTCGCGTCCTCGATCTCGGCGTTGAAGTTGAGGAACATGATTCACGGTACGGGGTGGGTGTTCCCGCACACCAACACTACCTTGGCTTGGGTCGTCCCCATCGAGGTACTGCTTTACTTGTGGTTCTCTCATTAGGCGTAGAATCATCGACGTTGAGACGACATCTGGCGGCACGACGACCTACCGCTACCTTTGGTGCGACGATGGCCACTTGTGCCAGACCCGCGACGGCTCCGACAACGTGCTGCGGCGCGACATGGCAGAGGGCGAACTTAACGTGAACACCCAGCAGAAGCTGATCTACATGCCTGACCAGTTGGGTTCCGTGAGGGATGTACTCGACGGCACGACGGGCGCCCTCGTCGACGCCTATGATTACGCGCCCTATGGCAGTAATGACCGCAGCTACGGCACCACTGCACCTACGGATTATCGGTTCGCTGGCCTCCTACTTCACCCGGCAAGCGGTCTCAACCTGGGTACCTATCGCGCTCTTGACGGAGTGACCGGGCGGTTCATCAACCGCGATCCCATGGGATTCAAGGGAGGGATCAACTTCTACGACTACACGGAGAGCAACCCGATCAACGCGACTGATCCGCTCGGCCTTTGCGGCGACGACCAAAGTTCCACAAACAAAGTAGTGCGGCCCTTTCGGAGAACATTCCCATGCAATACCAATGCGGCTGGAGCGATTGCTAACCTTGAAAACAACTTTGCTGGAATGGCAGACTGGTCAGCAGGCCCGTTATCTGTGACGTTTCTTCAACATGGGCCTTTGACCATCGGTCAACCGATCTTGATCGACGGTATCTTAGGAGCTGGCCATTGGTACTCAGGACTGGCCGGGACATTTGCGACAGCAGGTGTGTCGGTATCATCCGTCGGGTCAAACAGTTTTATGTTCACGACGATTCCAGGAGAGCACCCGTTCGATAACGGAACCGTGAGCTTCTCTGCCTATGATGCCGGCAACGGGAATATCACTTTCAGTGTAAATGTCAACGCAAGTTTTTCGGGCTTGGGTTCGGAGGCGGCATTTTACATGTTAGGTGGTAGCTTGTCCGAAAGTAGCATCTGGAATAATCTCATTGATAACGTCGAAGCGGCATGCCAAAACTGAGGAAATAATTGCAGATGATTAGTCTAAACACTAGGGCGAGCTACGCATTTCGTGCTTTGGTGCCGCTGCACTGGATTCTGATTGCCGCCGTGTGGAGGTTTAAAATGGTGGGATCAGGTCCAGCCATCGCTGCAGGAATCCTGATTTTCTATGTTCCTGCCGCATTGATATGTCTCTCGATCTTTACTGACTGGTTTACTCGCAAGGACCCATCTCGACCTTACGCGAAGCTGATCGACGGTTCGCTGTGGGGGATCTGGATCATTTCGATGGGGTACATCGTCCTGCATTCGCTCCAAATGGGAGTGCTGTGAGTTTGCTGATTCGTGGCTATGCCGAGTCTCACAATGGGCTAGCTTGAGCGCATGAAATCACTCACTCGGCAGCAGCTCGAACGCCAGAAGGCCCAGGCTGTGCGCTTCACTCGTGACGTTTCGCGAGGATGACGCCGACGACCGGCGCATCAGGCTATGCAAACAACAGATCGGAATGATTGTCATGAGCACCCGGCCCCTACTGAACCGCGTCACTCGCTTCCGGGAACGCGGCTGCGATTCCTTCGGCAACGTTGCGGGTCTGATACTCGACAAACTTTCTGAACCCGGCAGCAACGTGCGTCTCCGTGACGTGGATATAGTAGCGAGCGGCCACGGCGGGCGAGCTATGGCCCATCAAGCGAGCGAGTGAGAATCTGTCCATTCCCGACTGAGCGGCCCGCGTCCCGAACGTGTGACGCCAGCAGTAAAACTCGAACTGCTCAAGCTCGGCATCCTCTACCGCCTTTTCGTGCGGGTGCTGAAACGAGATGATGTGTCCCGGGGAACGTACCGGGCGCGTTCGGGCGGTTCGGGCAGGTTTTAGGGGGCTGGTTGGTTCAGGGGGCGCTGGGGGACCGCGCGGGGCCTGTATACCATTTTGTGTACCACAAAACGCGCTTTTGAGCGCTACCGCGTGTCAGCGCCCTTTTTGAGCGAAAAGAAAAGCCACTCATTTAGAGCGACTTAGCGGATCATAGCTGGTAGCGCTACCGGGAATCGAACCCGGGTTTGAAGATTGAGAATCTTCCAACCCTATCGGCGCTGCTTTCCTCAGTGCTTCTGCAAGTAGTTAAAACTACATCAGTTGCCTCTCGCCATAGGACACGCAAACCTCTCTTCAGACAGATCGCAAAATACCGCAATTAGTGGTTATTTGCGTATGTTCCGAGCACAAAAGCGAGCACAGGGAAACATCGGGGTGGACAGAACTCCGTTGGGGTCATCCCAGCACAACGAGGTCGCAAACACTCCGGGGTTTTCCAACACAAAGTCCGGCCATCTGCCGAGCAGCGGAATAGAAGCGGCCGATGACCGTGGCGAGCCAGGATCCTGCCCTGCGGACCATCGGCCGCATCTCGTAAGGAGCCACGCCGAGGCCCGTCTGGTTGTTCGTTCTGCTGAGAACCTACGGCTGCATACAGTACTACGCGATCTGGACGTGATTGATGTGGTCGAGGAGCTCAACGACGCCGCCCGATTGAAGGATCAGTTCGCAGCCGAGCCGATTCTCATCACGACGAACGGCACCATTCTCGCTGGCTTTGGCCGCTGGCGGTTAGCGGTGTTCGAGGGTACACACGAAATCCGCTGCATCGAGTATCCGCTCAGCGACGACGAAGCTCTCCAGTTCATACTCACTCACCATCAAAGCCGGTGCGGGTGGAATGCGTTTGTCCGTATTCACTTGGCGCTGACGCTGGAGCCCAATCTTCAGCAGAGGGCGCTCGATAACATGCGCTCCGGGGGCAAGTACAAGGGTTGGGCAAATTTGCCGGAAGCTCAGCATATTGAGGTGCGCCAAGAGATTGCCCGCGTGGCGGGCGTAGGCGCCCGTAACGTCAGCAACGTCAGAACGATCCTCCAGACCGCCCACCCGAGACTGAAAGAAGCCTTGCGAGATGGCACGCTAACAATCAACCGCGCGATCCAATTCTGCAAATTGCCCCGGGCCGAGCAGTTGGAGCAGTTCATCCGTTACAGCGAGGAACGCGCAACGAACAAGGTCATCCGTCAGTCTATCGCTCGGGCCAAAGAGAAAAAGACCAGCCTCGAGGTCGTCGCGGTACTCGACGCCTTACGGCAGCAGGAGGCACGACAGCCTGGATCGGTTGCGGTCCGGGTCGGCCGGCATAAACGCACGGTCGTTCTCATAGGTCAGGATCTGTTAACCGGCCCGCGTTCTCAAGAGGATTTGAAACTGACATGAAATACCAACTTCCGCTCAAGAAGATTCTGTCTCAGGCGCGTCCGTACTGGGATCGAGATGAGACCCGTCCCGTAGTTCGTTGGGCGTTTGGTAAGGCGTCGCAGTGCCATACTCCAGAGTTAGGTGGCGAAGTTTACGGTTCGGAGAAAGAAGAGCGGGTCTTCTATCACCCGTGCAAATCGCGATCCTGCTCCAGTTGCGGCTACCGCGCCATGGTCCAGTGGCTGCGCGAGCGATGGGCCGCACTGCCAGATGTGCTTTACAAGGGGATCACCTTCACGATGCCGGATGTACTCTGGCCCCTTTTCCGCGACAATCCCCTCTTGGCTAAAGCTCTGCCGGCTCTAGCCGCGAAGGTCATTCAGGCACGGTTGAGTGCAAAACACGGCTTGGGGGTTGGCGTCATTGCCATCCTCCACACCTTCAATGGGAAGTTAGAGTTCAACTCACATGTCCACGCTATGGTTACCGGTGGAGGGCTGTATGGCTCTTCCGACACCTGGGTTTCTAGCGTCTACTATGAGCGGGACCTACTGATGGGCGCATGGCGAAGGGCCGTGATCGCACTTATCCGTGCGGCCCTACGAGCAGATCAGCTTCGCACCAATATGGATGCTGACGAGATAGAGGAGATGCTTACCGAACAGGAGAATCGTTGGTGGAGCATTAAGATTCAGTCCTTGAAGTCGAAAGAGCATTTCCTGCGATACGCTGGCCGGTACGGAAGGCGGCCACCCATTGCGCAGCGTCGTATAACCGACATAGGAGAGGGGACCGTCAGGTTTTGGTACAAAGACAAGAAGTTGCGTCGCCGGGTTTACGTGCTGTGCTCGCTGGAAGAGTTCATCGATCGATGGGCGCAACACATTGCGGAGCGCTATCAGCACGCTGTTCGCAGCTTTGGACTTTTTGGCCCGCGCTCTCTCAGTCAAACCTCGGCAGCCATCTTTACAATTTTGGGACAGGAGCGAAGGCCACGCCCCAAACCTCGTCGCTGGGCGGATTCCCTCAAACGAGACTTTGGGCATGATCCCCTCCTAGATGAAACCGGCAAGAGGATGAAATGGGTGCGGCGACTACCGCCAAAGGCGCCCCGCTAGTCAGCCGACAGTGCTCCATGTTCCGAGGCGCAATCCCGCATGGGGCGCTAGCTTTCCGCCTTCTCTTGCCATTCTTCACCCACTGACCAGTCAGCGGTTTCGGTCCGCAGACTATCTGAGTTGCTTCTTCCGATCAACGACGCCGGTTCAACCCCTCCAAAATTGCCTCGTTTACGACGAACACGAGATTTTGATTTTCTTATACTTTGAAGTGTTCGATGACCAACTGCGCCACTCGACGCGCTTCGACTCGATTAGTGCGACTGCGACCTCTGTCCCAGACGCCATCGGATACGTGTACGAACCGCACCCCGCGGCCGTCGCCGTCCGTCCGCGCAGATGGAAACGTTACAAGCCGATTCTCGTAAAAGAAGTTATTCGAGAACTTGATAAGCCGCTCATCCTTGCTGCGGTAATGCCACTTGAGATAAGTCTCCCTAAATAGGGGCGCAGTCGCGACAGCTTCATCGAGCAAGGACTCCAAAGGGTCCTCAGCGGTAACATCCTCGTCTTCCGCCGCCTCATCAAGTTCGATCTGTGCTCTGAAAAACGAGGTGGGCGGTAATTGATTGCGGTCTCCGGCCACCACCACTTGTCTCGCTCGGAGGATAGCTGCAATCCCTTCCGGTGTCGGCAATTGGGAGGCTTCGTCAAAGACCACCAGATCAAATGTGACGCTACCCGGCTTGAGGTAAGTGGAGACCGAAATCGGACTCATCAACATGCAAGGCTTCAGCGCCTGGAGTGCGTTCGGTATTTCTGCAAAGAGCCTACGAAGCGGCTTAATCTTCTTGCGCTTCTGTAGTTCGCGCCGAAGCGTGCCAACCTCGCTGCCAGATACTGTTGTCTGTGCGGTACGCAAACGTCGTGCCGAATCCGCCGCTCTGCTCTGTATCCGCAGCGCCATAAGCTTCCTTATGGAAGCATCGAGGGATCCGAACTTCTTTGCCAGTTGTTCGCGCTGAACGCCGCTGAAGTTGACCAGCACGGCAGACTGAGCCATCACGGCACTAATCCAAAGTTGGTAGAACCGACGACTGAAGACATCAGGCGCATGGTTGGCGCTGACCGAACCAAGAGCACTGACGAACGGCGTTAGTTCCGCCTCGTTGCACTTTTGTAATGTGTGCTGAAGAGTAACCCACTCTTGGATCAAAGAAAGCGAGCCCAGCAGCTCAGATACTCGAACACGAAGTAACCCGGCAGCCGCTAATCTAGCGCCGGTACCATCGACGAAGCCAGTCGGCCAGTGCCGAGCAATTCGCTCAACAGTGTGGCAAAAATGCTCTGTTAGTATAAGCGGGAGTTCCAGGGCAGCATGTCGAAAGTCATCGCTCAACTCGACTCGCCGCGAACACTGCTTATTGATTGCATGCAGGGCCATAACCAGCGCGGCCCCTGTACGAAATCGTTTTGACGCTGCCGACAAGGACGCTCGATCGCGGATCTGCGGACTTTCTGTGCATAGGTCTGCTTCATGAGCCGCAAACCAACTGTTTATCTCTACCAATCGGCATGCGACGGCGTGCAGACGGACAGCCGTCGAATGTGTGATTCTGGCGACGGCGCTGCGCTGCACCCCTCCTCGCCATCTCCAGAATGACGGTAAGATTCTTTGGTAGGGGCGTGAAAACTTCTCGACCGCAGGACGCAGCAGTCTCTCTACTTGTTCCAGTGCCAACTCGAAATGTTGCCTGCAGACGGCGAGCTGTGAGTCGTACTCACACTGTAAGTTCTCGGCCATCTCGAAGATGGTCGCTTCTTGTTCTAGGGTTTCCGGCTTACCCTCAGACCAGCGGTGCGGTAAACGATCGAGACCGGCGACGGAAATCAACACTTGCTGAAGCTGAAGCAGGTCGTCAATTGATAAATCCTCCTCCTCTACGACCCACCTGATTCCTGGCGTCAGGTCCTCAATGCGGTCGATTCCTGCCAAGACAATTCGTAGGTCTTCTTCGATTTGCTCCTGATCTGTCAGGGTAAGGACGGTTTTCGCGAACCCGCGCCACGGGTGAGCAGCTTGATTGTCAAAGATGCCAGCCTGGGCGCTCAGCTCATGCAGCAGGTCTAAGGTGTCTAGTAAGTCCGTGCGTGAGGCTGTTAGCACTTCCGGCCAAGGGAGTGGGGCCCGAATCTCAGGTATAGCAGCGAGCCTAGCCGCATTTCCAATTGCCTGATAAAGCGTTTTGCCCAGCGGTTCATGTACTCGATGTATCTCCTGAACATATCGGTTCAGATCGGCGCGAACGCGCGAGAGCGATGTCAGGGTTTCCTCGAACGTTCCTCCATCAAAAGAGTCTTCGGCCTCCAACGTTCGCCGTAGCTCGTCGATGATCTGTGCCTTTCCGGCCTTTGTACTATGCGCCTCAAGGCAGAATCGAGTCAGTCCCTGCTCGGCGAGACGACGATGGACGACGTTCAGTGCAGCCATTTTCGAGCTAACAAAAAGGACTCTCTTGTTCCTTCCTATTGCGTCCGCGATAAGGTTACTGATCGTTTGGCTCTTTCCTGTCCCTGGGGGACCATGAATTACGAGATGCTCCCCAGTTGTTGCGTAAGTGAGGGCCTCCAGTTGGCTACCGTCAGCGGGAAGAATAGGTATGGGTACGGGCTCAGGAGAAGTCAAATCGTCCAGGCTGTCGCTGATTTCGTCTGACCCGGCTTGGCAAACGGTTGCTCGCGCAAGACCGGCGACGACCGGATGCTTTACGGCAATATCTGCCATCGCTTTCAGGTCATGATAGATAGCCAGCGACTCGAAACTGAAGGTGCTCAGCCAAACCTCTGTACTGACAGACCAGTGCTGATCCTGCACGGCATGCTCAACAGCTTCCAAGTAAGAGATCAATGAGTCGTCAGTGGATTCCTCGGGCAATTCTGGAAGCGTCACTTTGTGTCGCTCGCGCAAGTAAAGCTCCAGCGCCGGGTTGGACTGCATCTCTTCGTTAGCAAGTGTTAGGCGCAGGGGGGCATTCGGCCCTTTGCTGGTGAGCTGAACGGGGACCATCCAGATCGGTGAGGTCGACTCACCTAACCAGTCATCCTGCCAATTGAGGGCCCCGAAGGTCAGGTGCAGTGTCGTCACGCCGCGCTCTTCGACGCTGGTTCTGGCGTTGTCGCGAATACGCCTGAGCTTCCTCAATAGCTCAAGGGGGCTGGCCGCAAACTCAATATCCCCTAGTTCAACGTCATACCCTTGAGTTTGTCCCCCATCTTCCCTCGTCATCAGTTGAGACCGCGGCACTGCCATGGGCAGTCTTATTTCGGACTCCGACTCGACTATGGTTTTGAACAATTCGCGCGGTTCTGGTCGGATGACGTGCAGCTTGCTTACTCTGGAGCGGTTGAGCGCGAGCAGTGGGTTAGATTTGGTCAGGTCTAATAGTCGTTCTTGCCACTTTTTTAATTGGGCTCTTATCTTCTGTTCGTCAACCTGAGGCCCAGCGGTGTTTCCTGCCAATTCTCAACTCCTGGAAGATAATTCCGAGCGATTCGACGTTCAGCGGCACCGCGATGCCCGTTGGCTCGCAAGCGCCTCAGCAAATGAAGCCAATGGCCGCTGCGGCACGATCGCAGTTCAGCTAGTCACCGCCGCACACGAAAGGCTCTCAAACTGTCGAAGGTGAAAGCCAGGCCAGCGCATTCCGGGCACCGGCGTGACCCTGCTCCGCTGCTCTTCGGAACCAAATTGCCGCCTCAACATGATCTTTGGGCACGCCTTCACCCACTTTATAAAGCCAAGCCAGCGCATTCTGGGCACCGGCGTGACCCTGCTCTGCTGCTCTTCGGAACCAAATTGCGGCCTCAACGTGATCCTGCGGTACACCGAGGCCATCTGCGCAGGCATGGCCCAGTGCACGCTGGGCATCGGCATCGCCTTGCTCGGCGGCCTTTCGCCACCAAACTACGGCGTGAGCGTAGTCCTGGGCGACGCCCTCGCCTAGATAGTAGGCACGGCCGAGACAATACTGTAGGCCGGCGTGATTCGAGTCGAGTTGAAGACCTCGCTCAAAGCACCAGACAGCCTCTGGATCCTTGCGCTGAGCCCACAATTGTCTCCCCCGCTTGAGCCATTGCTCCGCACTCTCGCCTAAGGCGAGCGAGTCCTGCGTCACGCGGCGAACAAGCGAGGCTCTTCCAGCCTGCGAAAGAGCAGCCGACTGCGAAGGCACCAATCCTGCCTCGCTCTTGGCTTCGTCTTCCTTTGTCATGGCTTCGCTGTCCCGGCGGAGCGAACCTGGAACCGATGACGGGCCGCATCAATACGGGTCTTCACGTCCTCCGCGATTTCGGCAAGCAAATCGAGTCCCTGTGCGCTGGCCGCCTCCACTCTGGCTTTTAGCTTGGCGATGTCAGAGTCAATCAAGCTCGCGATTTCCAGTTCTATTTGAACAAGTCTGCTTCTAATCTGCTTGATCTGCCGAATAACACGGACCAAATCTGCTGCCACGCCTGCACCAGTAACTGTCTCAGGGCTACTCTCATATTCGTCCAGTATTTTCCGCATCTCGTCCACATCGCCTTGCTCATAGGCGCGGTTCGCCTCTTTCATGAACTTTTCGCGGTTGCGGCGATCCGCTTCGTCGGTGGCAAGGTCTGGATGCACTCGCTTTGCCACTTCTCGGTACAAGCTTTTTAGTTTTGCTGAAGGGGTGAAATCGCTTGCCTCAGCGCCCTCGCCCTGAACGGCAGAATGAGATTCGGCTGCCTGGGTGCGAGCCTGCGTCGCCGCAGACCGAGCCTCCTCGGTCCGCTCATCCTCGGCCACCTGTTCGGCGATCTTCGCATTCCACTCGTCAAGTTCCGCGTAGAGAGCCCCGACCTGACGGAGATACCGCCGCTCAAATGCTGAAATTTTAACTCGCAGATCGGTCAGGTATAGCTCACGGTCCGCCAGTTCAGCCTGGAGCAGCGCCAATTCCTCGCGCTTCTTCGCAAGCTCCTCTTCTTCTGGCGATACTTGACGATCAATTCCAGCAGTCATCGTGGGGGCTTCCGCACAACGAACGATAACACTTCCACGGTCGCTGGAGCACGGAGAAACAGCAGAGGATACGAGGCGGGCCCTTCTGCCATTCGGAATAGGCGGCCAGAGAAAGAACAACTGTCATTTTCGGTTGGGAAAGGCCGGTGGTAATTGCGAGTCGGGTAGAGCGCACCCGAACCGCTTTCCGCGCACTAATTACCCGTCCCGCGTGTTCGGCGAGGGCCTTGTTACAGGTGCCTGACCAGATCAACAATCCTGACGCCCAGTGTGTCGGCAATGATTTTCAATGTCTGAATCGTGACGTTGCTCTCCCCGCGTTCAATCTCTCCGACATGGGCGCGATGCAATCCTGATTTCTCCGCAAAGACATCCTGGGACAGCTTTTGCTTTCGGCGCAAGTCCCTGATCGTCGCTCCGAGCTGCTTTTGAATGTCTTGCACCCTAGGCAGTTTCGGATTACGCTGGCTAAAACCATACTGGTTATAACCAGAGGCGTATCGGACGGTCACATCAAGAGATGAGCGATGACCGAGAAGCGCAGTTTGTCGCGTCCCTGAACACCGACCCAAGACCTCTGAATGAACTGCCGGCGATCATCCCCGCCGCACTGCTTCTTGCTGCTGTACTGTTCAAGGTTCGTAGATGGCCCTCGTCGGATCTGAGGCAACGTTGGTTGCGCGACCCTGGCAAACCGAATGGCAGAATCAATTGACATTTGTTGTCCCCGATGTGGGCACTTGTACCATGCGGACAAGTCACACCTTGGAAAATCCATCAGGTGTATTCAATGCAAAAAAATATTTACCCTGATTGCCCTGGAGGATCCTGCCCCCGAAGAGCAGCGATGGCCTAGTCCCCAAGTTCAACCTTCCTCCCAAACTGGGAACACAGAGAGTAGCCCTTCTCAAAGTGAAGGGAAGGCCACACCTGCTTCGCCGCCACTATATTTCGATCGGGTATTAAGAAGTTTGAACAGAGCGCAAAGGTTTTTGTTTGCCCTGGCGACGTTCGCGTTTGTGATGAGCGCACTAAGGCCGCCGTTCGTTCTTAGGCGAGGAGTGAGATACGGCTGGCTTTGGTCACATAGCGGCACGAGAATCGAGTTGACGCGACTCTTAGTGGAGTGGGCACTAATCGTTGTCACCTGCGGAGTTGCTTTTGTTTTCTTACGGGACGGCCGTGACCTCGATCCGGTTCTCACATTTCGGCATTGGTGGATAAACCGAAGGTCCGCTGTTTCCCGCCGCGCTGCGAGCCGGCAATCCAGTACGTCACCGAAGCACAGAGCCCGGCGCTTTCGGCGCGCCTCTCAGCTTGCGCTGGCTGGCACGGTTGTCTTAGTGGCCGCCGGAGTGGGATTAATTTTGCACCCTCAGCCCCGCGAAGACGCCAGTAATCTGTCGGATACTGCAGCGCCGACGCAATCTCAACTGAAGCAGCAGCCTGAAGATGTTGCCAAAGAACCGGTTGTCAACCACGAGCCCGCACCTACTCCTACGCACGACCCGGTTGCCGATGTGGATACGCGGGCGCAGCCAGCCGATCCAAGACCAAAGAATTACAATTCGCTACCAACGGGCACCCGCATTCAAGAAGACGTCGGCACCAAGGGCCATGGCGAGCTCACGGTGAAGAACGGAACGACCGAGGATGCGGTGGTGCGGTTGTCCGATGCTGGAACTTATGAAACCATGCGCTGGTTTTACGTGCGAGCCCAAACTTCGGCCCAGGTAGGACGGATACCTGAAGGCACATACAGGCTCGCATTTACAACCGGGTTGAATTGGGTGCGAACCCCCGGAGGAAACGTTTACCTGGCACCCGTCGTATAGCAAGTTTGAGCGATTGTTAACGTACAGCGAGGAGCAGGATACTGATGGGATTCGGTACCATAGCGTTAGTGTGACTTTGCACACAGTGCCTTTTGGCAACGTGAAAACGAGATCAATATCGCGAGAGGAGTTCTTGAGAGGTCATCGGCACATGGCGTTGCAGCGCCCTGGAGAATCGCGATAGAGCACGGATCGTTCCCTGCGCTGGAACCTGAATATCGCATTTTACTACTCGGGCACTACTCGCTACCCCACGCTGTAAACCACGTCCACGTCGTGATTATCTGCGACCTTCGGAAATCAGAACCATACTGGCCTCGGCATGTATCAGTGCCCGATTCGAGCGTGTGCAAGAAATCTGGCGCAGTAGGAGAGATACCCGTGCACGCCAAGATGAGCCCTCCATTTGAGGCGGTTGTAGGTTCTGTCGTGCATTCCTTTTGGTTTTTCGGGAAAGGGTTCCGTGCAGTTAGCCGAGCCGCTGAGGCGCATTCGGATTGCCTGAGCTCGATAGAGGCCCCGGCCCGAAGGTGTTTGCTGCTGGCTGTAGTATGAAAGCTGATGGCAGTGTCGGCAGGCGAGGTTGCCGGAATAGCGATAATGGAGGTAGAGCAGCGCGACCCGACGCCCGCAGGCTGGTACCGGGCAGAGAAACCAAGGCCGAAAACCACCATAATTGCACCGTGTCCATTCCATCCAAACTGTACACTTATGCTCGCCGGCCTGCCCCCTGCCGTTGTTCCAGAACAACGACACAATGAGGCGACTGGGTCTATCTCCTACTTTGATGGGAGGAAGCACTTGCGCACGACACCCCGGCCAAAAGAAGGATCGACCAGCGTGCAGGAGCCCCATTCGCGCCCACTCCCTCACATCTAAGTGGCCATATTCAGAGGTCGTGAGCTTACGATCCCAACGCCGACCACTGTTATATCCTCCCATTACTTCCTCCGGAGATTAATCGAAATCATTAGGGAAATTGTACTTCAAGGCTACTTCAAAGCTGCATGTAACCGTCTACTGCGGCGAACAGTTCAAGCGTCTGAAGATTGCTCCCTTGGGAACGAGTCGTGGTTCGCCCCAAAGCTCTCATCCCACGGGCAGACGACTACAACTCCTGATTCGTCGACGAGTAGGATCGTTGTCGCAAGGGCGCCTTCATGCTAACGACTTGGCCGCTTGAGCGCTTGACTCTATGAATGCCGGCCGACCCACGCAGCAGGAGTAAGGTCTGTGAGGCGCTGGATCCGGAGAGTCGGCAACCCCGGAGAGAACCGCGGCCAAGTAGTCGCGCACTGGAAGTTTCAACCGGCGGCAGCTTTCCACGACCGAGAGAACGGACGGACGAACGTAGCGCCCAACCCAGCTCCGCCGCCGGTATGCTCGATTCGGGCCGTGAACTGTTTTTGCAGCCTAACCAATCGTTTTTTTTCTTGCGCTGATTTAGTTGCAACCGCCTCAATATCTACGCTTCCGAACCTCCAGAACTGAGTAGTCGCTCCCGACCAGCTCCGTGTTTGGCCGACCTTCGTTGGAGGAGTTATGCGCACTTCGTTTCGCCACGCCTTCGTGGTGTGTTTATGTATTGCCGTAACAACGGCGCAGATTACAACTGCACAGCAGGCCTCACCGCCGCCGGCCACGGTTGCGACGAATCAGCCGTTTGCGCTCGACGACGGCACGCCTATTAAGCTGCGCCTCAATCGCACTCTGAGTTCTGCTGACGCTAAGACGGGGGACAACATCGATTTTGAGGTGTTGGAAGAGATAAAGATCAAGGATCTGGTTGTCATCCCGAAAGGCAGCATTGCCCTCGGGACTATAACGGATGCCGAGCACAAGAAACGGATGGCTCGAGGGGGAAGCTCGACATCGAGATCGATTATGTCAAGCTGGCCGATGGCGAGAAGGCGGCCCTCAGGGCCGTAAAAGAAACTAAGGGCGGAGGGCATACGGGAGCGATGACGGGTGCGATCGTGGCGACGAGTCTGGTCGTTTGGCCTGCCGCGCCCTTCTTTCTTTTTATGCACGGGAAGGACACAACGATTCCAAAGGGCACCGAAATCACCGCCTATGTGAACGGTGAGTCTCTTGCGATAATGTCATCGCCGGATAGCTGCCGACCGATCATCGGCAGCGACAAAGCGGGGCGCCTTCCCGTCCCGCCTTCCAGGTCACTTCAGAAAATCGGGAGGGTCACGGAAGGGTGACAACCCATGTCTAAGCCTGTTGGCTCCGCCTTTGAGTGGCAAAACTTCAATGAACAACTTGCCCGCCTCAAGCTCGATGACATTCCAAATGAGAAACAAGAGAGCGACGCAGAAGAGGAGCGACTGGTTCAGAGCGCACCTAGCGCCCACCAACGGCTGCTCCAAACCCTGGATCTGCACGTCCGGCGAGCGGATGAGGAGGCGCAGCGGATGTATGAGGTGTACCGCGAGGTCCGGGAGTTACAAGGTGACCCGGTATCCCCGGAGTTTCTCCGTGCCGTATTCACGGACAAGATTGGCGCGGCGCTGCAGGCGCGCACGAATGGTGTCAATGGACAGTGTGCGCTTACGGCTCAAAGGACCGGCGGGTCATCTGAAGGCTGGTTCGCACCCTGTTTAAAGAAGTTCCGCCACGATATGAAAAGGCTTTTTGACCGATGGTCTCGTAAGCTTGAGGCGGACGCGCAAACAGTCGAATACAGCCTCGCAGTTAGAACAAACGATCGGAAACAAAGTCAGGCCATACTGAATCGGCTGACGGAACCGATTGAGACGACCGACCCACCCGTTCACGTCCCGCTTTCCTGGTCACTTCACAATCGGGAAGGTCGCGGAAGGGTGACAATGGCCGATGGAGACGCGCCGCCGAAAGAGCTTCCAACCGAGTTCACGGACGCCATCGGTGCCTTGAAGCAACTGTTCGCGAAATCGCTGTGGAGAGCGAAGGCCAACTCCAGCGATGGCGCATGGTCGCGTCTCAGCGGCGCAAAGAGCGCCAAAATCAAGTTCCAGATCGTCGACGAGCAGTTTTGCAAATGGCGAGAAGACAGCGTTACTGCGATTGAAGAGTGGCTACCAAAGTACAACGAGCTTGCCAAGGCTTACCCAGAACTCATCGAAGAAGATCCGCTGGATTGGATAAAACGCGGGGTATGGGATCTGCTCGAAAGCATGTGCGGAGCCCAAAGACTGTCCGATATGAGTCTGAAGCCGGTAAGCCGCAATATTGTTTGGTGGTTTGCCGTCGCGACCCGAAACAATCCCAAAGTGAATTTGGACCAGCCAGAAAAGCCTTGGGTAGCTCCTCGCTGGTTAGCCCGCAATCGCAAGGAAAGTGACTGGCTGCTGCGAAAACGCTCAAGCGACCTTTCGATGCGCTTTCATAGCGTGATCCACGAAGAATTGCTGAAAGCATCCGTCAAGAGAGGCATCGAGCGCCCTCGGATGGTTCTGCCAGCCAGCGATGTGCCACTGGCTGCGCGGGCGACGGTTCAATCTTCTTTGCCGGACGTGTTTTCTATATTGGAACGCATCGACCGAGAGAGAGAGAGAGACCGCGAGCTTGAGCACGCACGTAAGCTGGCCGAGATCAAACAGCCCGAAACATCAGCAGTCGCCCCCGTTTCGCCGCTTCTGCGGAGATACCGTTCCGAGATAAAGCGCGCCATCCTATTTCAGTTGACCCAAAAACCTAGTGCAACAGACCTCGAAGTATGCCGTGCGCTGGACGCCGATGGCGGAATTGAACTGCCGGAGAATTGGAAGCGGAAGCCGGAAGATCGGCTGTTTGCACAGGCTTATAGCGACTCTCGCAAGCGAAACCTAATTGAGAGCATGATTAGCAAGGTCAGGGCGGACCTTTCCAAACAGGGGCTGCTCTAGTCACTTTTTCACTTACCACTTACTTACCACTGAGAAAAATCAGCTCTTTCTCAGTTCCTGCATCACACAAGCCCCGGGCCCGCCCGCCTCAGAAAAACACTTACCACTGAGCGGTTATTAGCCTAGCAGCGCCCAAGAAATCTGAGACAACCGTAGTCGAACCCAAAAGTAAACCCCCGGCTGACACCGGGGGAGATTGGATTGTGCTTTGAACCAAAATCAGTATGCCTCAACGTCCTACCGCACCGCAAGCCGCCGTTTGTCGCGAGCGGTGACCCTTCTAAATCGAGCTGGACGGCAACTGGACGGCGCAAGCCATACTGCGCCGGATCGCTTCCATCGTGACCGTCTTCACAACTTCGCAACGGGACTCCGCGAACTGTCGCTCCCGCTGTCGCGCTTGGCTTCCGTCCTTGAGAAGGGAGGTGAGCTATGACGGGCGGACTCTGGCGTGACCACGGAGCGACTCAAAGACAGCAACGGCTGATGTTGAACTCGGGCAAGAAGCACGGTCGTCGACCGACTCAGGCAGACTTGCTCATTGCAATGCTTCGCCAGTCTCGCGCACAAGGCCGGCCGCTTGAGCTGCCGGAAATCATGCAAGCCGGTATTGCGCAGCACGGAGCAAGATTCAACGAGATCCGGCGCCACGGATTCACTGTCGAAAACGTGACTGAGCGGACTGCTGATGGTCGCGTGCTGTCTCATTACCACCTTCGGCACGACCCTGAGCGGGATGGAAGCCTGTGAAACCGAACGCTCACGACCAGAAAGGTCCGGCGCGCAAGCGCCGGGCCGACTCAGGCGCAATCGAGTGGAAAGACTATCCGCGCATTGCGCCGGGCGAGTATCGGGCCTATTGCCGATGGGCCAGGCGGTATCGAGACCCAGCTTTCCGACGTTGGACGTGCCTGCTGCGCTGGGACGTGCTCACAGACGACCTTTTGACGGTGATTGCTTCCGTACCCTGTTGGCTGTCTCTGGGAAGCAGGGAGAGGCCCTGGGCGTCACGACGGGGCAATTACCTGCGCGAGTGGGTAAGAGCGAACGGCGGACCACCCATCCGCGGTGATCGTCTTTCGCCGCGAGTCTTTACACGGCGGATGGCGCGAGTCGAAGTTGGCGACACCGACCCGGAGAAAAGCCCCGTCCCGTACTCGGTTGTTCGCAAAATTGTGTCTTGGGAAACGGGCGCATTTCCGGGTCACTCAGTCAGCAAGTCACACAGTGAAGGAAGGCAAGGGTTAAAGCGCGAAGGCACAGAGGTTTCCCGAGAGTGAATGGCAGGTTTTGTGAGTTTCGGCCCGAGCCGGGGTCGAGGGTGGTATTCACTCCAGCACACACCCAAGGGGCGGGCGTTCCGTTCGCGGTTCGCCCGTCAAAGGCAAGATTGAACGCAACGCAAAGGATTAAGAATCCGCAGTCTTTTGGCGGTGGCATATAAGTAGCTATTAATCAATGGTTTACAAAGGCGCAAAACAGGCTGTGACTAGATTGTGCCCAGACTTGAGTAACCGATGAAAGTGGAAACACGCATTCCGAGGCGCTTGCTGCGAACCAAAGAAGCAGCCCTGTATCTCGGGATGAGTCCCGGCAAGTTGAGACGGCTCACGCAATGCGGAGAGCTGGCCATCGTCCAGCACGACGAGCACGCGCCCTGGCTGTACGATCTGCGGGACTTGGATGAGCACATCGAAAAGCACAAGCACACTTTCTGCTGATCGCTGCACTTTTCCCTTGCATACTAACCTACCGCTAACTTAGTATAAAGCTGGAAAGGGGGCATATGAGTTCAAAGAAGAAAAATCCGAACGCAGTAGCTTTGGGCAGCCGGGGAGGGAAGGCACGGGCGGAAAGCCTCTCTGCTGCCGAATTGTCCGCCATTGGCAAGAGGGGCGCGAAGGCGCGAAGCAGCAAGGTGTCAGCCGACAGGCGCAGTGAGATTGCGCGTAAGGCGGTATCGGCTCGTTGGGCAAAGGCAAAGAAGCAGGAGGAGAAATGAAACGCAAGAATGGAACTGGGAGCGTTTATCAACGAGACGGCTCACCCGTTTGGTGGATTAAGTATCACCGTCACGGCAGAGCGTTCCGGGAAAGCACCCGGACAATGGATCAGAAGAAAGCCGAAAATATGCTGAAGACGCGACTCGCCGAAATCAACCAAAACACGTTTGTCGGGCCGACGGTGGAGCGCACCAAGATCGACGAACTAGCAGTGTCATTTCTGAGGGACTATCGCATCAACGACCGAAGGAGCATTGACGATGTGGTTGCGCGATGGGAACTGCATCTGAAGCCGTTCTTTGGCGGTATGAGGGCCGTTGACGTGACGAGTGAGCAGTTAGCTCGTTACATCGACAAACGGCAGCAGGAAGGAGCAGCAAACGCGACAGTCAATAGGGAATTGGCCGCTATGAAGCGAATGTTTCGGATTGGGCACCAGTCCACTCCGCCGAAAGTTGTGCGGGTGCCCAAATTCCCGAAGTTGACGGAGAACAACGTCCGCAAAGGATTCCTGGAGGATGGGCAGTATCGCAAGTTGATCGAGTATTGTCCTGATCTTTGGTTCCGGGGGCTCGTTGAGTGTGGTCGGACTTATGGCTGGCGAATCTCGGAACTGTTGAACATGCGAGTCAGCCAAGTTGACGTGGCACAGCAGACAATCAGGCTCGATCCCGGAACAACCAAGAACCATGACGGCAGGGAGGTGATTATGACTGACGCTGTTTGCCACTTACTCACCGCCCTGGTCCAGGGCAAGGGCTCAGAAGATCACGTGTTCACTCGCGACAATGGCAAGCCTGTAAAGATTTTCCGGCAAACTTGGCACAAAGCCTGCAAACACGCTGGCATCCCGAATCTGTTGTTTCACGATCTGCGGAGAACAGGAGCACGCAATCTGCGTCGGGCCGGAGTTGCAGAAGGCGTGATTATGAAAATCGGCGGCTGGCGGACTCGTAGCGTGTTTGAGCGCTACGCGATTGTGAGCCGTACCGATATGGCGGACGCGATTCTCAAGTTGCAGGAATCGGAGCGTCGGGCCGAGCAGGAACAGCAAGAAAAACACGCAGCAGAAGCCCAGCGTAGTACACAATCTGGGCACAATGACTCATTTTCAGATCAGCCCACCGCATCCCGTGCGGTTAACTAGCGCTAGCTAGCGCTGTACTTTCAGGGGTTTAGTTGGTGCCGGGAGGGGGACTTGAACCCCCACAACCCTTTCGGGTCTGCGGATTTTAAGTCCGCTGCGTCTGCCAGTTTCGCCATCCCGGCCTTTCCTCCACGTGACTACCGCAGAGATACGAACCGCCCCCGCGCCCGGTAAGCTGCGACGCGGCCTGCTTCGAATCATATTTCCTGTCCACTGCTGCCGCAAATCGACGACCGGCTCCCAATACCGGCGGTATTGTGCCGCTCAGTCTAAATATCGCGCCAATCACACACCTTTGTGATCTCTTTCACAGCTTCCAGTGCAACCATAACCGACACTAGATCCATGTGCAGTGCCCCAGCCGTTGTTCGCGGCAGGTCCCCGCATCCGTTCGCGCCAACACTTTTTCCGAGGTCTATGCATGGATAGCGCACTCCTGATCCACCGCCTTCAGTTTGCCTTTACGGTGACGTATCACTACCTGTTCCCGCAGTTGACCATGGGACTGGCGCCGCTGATCGTGATCCTGAAAACCATCGCGCTCAAGACTGGTGACGAGCGCTATGACAAGGCCGCTCGCTTCTGGGCCAAAATCTTCGGCATCAACTTCGTCATCGGCGTGGTCACTGGCATACCGATGGAATTCCAGTTCGGCACCAACTGGTCGCACTTCTCGCGCTTCGCCGGCGGGGTCATCGGGCAGACGCTGGCCATGGAAGGCTGCTTCGCGTTCTTTCTGGAATCCGCATTCCTCGGGCTTTTCCTTTATGGCGAGAAGCGCCTGAGCAAAGGCCTGCACTGGTTTTCGGCGCTGATGGTGTTTCTGGGCTCGTGGATGTCAGGCTACTTCATTGTTGCCACCGACGCCTGGATGCAGCACCCCGTGGGTTACGAGCGCGTGGCCGATGGCTCAGTACAACTCACCAGCTTCTGGCAGCTGGTACTGAATCCCTGGGCATGGTGGCAGTACGCGCACAACATGAGCGGCGCGGCCATTACGGGGGCGTTTGTGATGGCGGCTGTGGGCGCCTTTTATCTGCTCAGCGAAAAACACATCGAGCAGGGACGCATCTTTGTGCGCGTAGGTGTGATTGTCGCGCTCTTCGTGAGCCTGTTACAGATTGTGCCGACCGGCGACGCGCAGGGCCGCATGCTGGCGCGCAATCAGCCCGTGACGCTGGCAGCGATGGAAGCTCTCTGGGACACACAACCCGGAGCGCCGCTGGTTATTCTGGGCCAGCCCGATGTTGCGGCGCAAAAGATCGACAACCCGATAATCATTCCCAAGATGCTGAGTTTCCTTACCTGGCGCAGTTGGGGGGCCGAGGTCAAAGGTCTGAACTCGGTGCCCAAGCAAGACTGGCCGGAGAACATCCCGCTGCTCTATTACACGTACCACATCATGGTGGGGCTGGGGACAATCTTCATCGCGGTGACAGCGCTGGCGACGTTTCTGCTCTGGCGCAAGAAGCTTTATCAGGCGCGCTGGATGTTGTGGATTCTGCTGCTGAGCTTTCCATTCCCCTACATCGCCAACACCGCGGGATGGATGACGGCCGAGTTCGGCCGCCAGCCGTGGCTGGTGTATGGGCTTATGCGCACAGTGGATGGCTACTCCAAGATGGTCTCGGCCGGTAATGCCTGGTTCAGTTTCCTGGGATTCCTGGGGATGTACACCGTGCTTTCCATTCTCTTTCTTTTCCTGGTGCGGCGTGAGATCGAGCAGGGTCCAGAGCCGGTGGTGCCGCCGCAACTGCACCAGCAAATCGATGCGGCGCGTTTGAATCCCGTGGAGGTGCGATAGCCATGTCAACCATCTGGTTCATGATCGTAGCGGTAATGGTCGCCATTTATGTTGTGCTCGACGGCTTCGATCTGGGCGCGGGCGCAGTTCATCTCTTCATCGCCAAGGATGACACAGAGCGGCGCACAGTGATTCGCGCTATCGGCCCGGTGTGGGACGGCAACGAAGTTTGGCTGCTGGCCGCCGGCGGCACCCTGTATTTCGCCTTTCCGCAGCTTTACGCCTCCGGCTTCAGCGGTTTCTACCTGCCGCTGATGATGGTGCTGTGGCTACTGATGTTGCGCGCCATCGGCATCGAATTTCGGGCCCACGTGCAAGAACAAGTATGGCGAGGCTTTTTCGATACTATCTTCGGCGTCTCGAGCATCCTGCTAACGATCTTCTTCGGCGCGGCCCTCGGCAATGTCGTTCGCGGTGTGCCGCTTAATCCTGATGGCTATTTCTTCGAGCCGCTATGGACGAACTGGCGCGTGGGCGCGCAGAACGGCATCCTCGATTGGTACACCGTGATGTGCGGCGTCATCGCGCTGGTGACACTGGTGGTCCATGGATCGCTATATCTCGCGACCAAGACCGAGGGCGAGCTGAACTATCGCGCGCGCAGAGTGGTGTCTCTGTTCTGGCCCGTGCAGGTGCTACTGACCATCTTCAGCTTGATTGCGACAGTCTATGCCGTGCCGCACATCCTGGAGAATTACACGCGCTGGCCCATTGGATTCCTGGTGCCCGCGCTGGTGATCGGCAGCCTGGTGTACATGTACTTCGCGCACTCCAGGCGGCAAGAGAAGGGAGCATTCCTGGCATCGTGCACTTACATCATCGCGATGCTGGTGGGAGCCGTCTTCGCACTCTATCCCAACGTGCTGCCCGCCAGCACCGGCTCGCAGTACAACCTGACCATCTACAACAGCGCCGCCGGCGCACACGGTCTGAGCGTGGGCTTGGTGTGGTGGAGTATCGGGATGGTGCTCGCGGCGGTGTACTTCATCTTCGTCTATCGCATGTTTCGCGGGAAAGTGCGCCTGGAGGAAGGCAGCGAACACGGCTACTAGAAGACGAAGAGCTTCACCCACACCCCAAGAGAATCGTCTGGTCGCGCTTGGAGTGCGCTTGTACTTCGGGTCAGGGCATGACTTCAGTCACGGGCGATCAACTTCGTCGGTAGCTGCTAACTCGCCCGCCCCAATCGACTCCAGACATTCCTTCGCGTGCTTGCACCACTTCGCGCACGCCATATCGTTCCGCGGGTTCAGCACATTCTTACCGCAAACCCTGCAGATCCGACGATGGTCGTCGTTGAAGAACTCCACCCGACTGTCGCAGTGCGGGCAGACGATCTCATAGATGTCGTCCAGCTTCCAATACCGCGTATCTTGCCCGGGACAGCGCACCTCGGCCATGCTCTACCCTCCTGATCCTCATCAAAACACGCTCTACATCGGCAAGGAAATGACCTAAGTCACACCGGAAATGTTCGATAAAGGAACGCGAGGTTTCGGCCACCGGAAGGACGGACTAATCCATCTTCAGCACGCGCCCTACGTCGGCACGCGCAGCAGCAAATACCCACCGGCGGCTGCGAAGATGAAATCTGGTGCCCAGGCGGCCAGCATGGCGGGAAGCTGGTTGGCATTACCCATGGCTTCGAACAATCCTGCGGTCACCCAATAGACCAGCGCGATACCCAAGGCTACGGCCACACCCACCAGCGCGCCGCCGCGCCGGCCGGAGGCGGAGAAGGGAATCGCCAGGATCGCCATGACCAGCGTAATCAGCGGGAAGGCAATCTTCTTTTGCAATTGCACTTTCAGGCGCACGGTGTCGAAGCCGCTCTGCTGGAGGTCGTCGATGTAGCGGCGCAGCTCGTCGTAGCTCATCTCCGACGACTGCTTCACTTCCTTCTTGAAGTAGCCAGGATTCTCGTGCAACTCATTGAAGGTGGAGACGTCGAAGGTGCGGTAGTCCTGGATAGAGGCGCCGTTCAGGCTTCGCACCCAGCCTTCCTCGAAGACCCACTTTTGCAAAGTATCTTCCCAATGGGCATGTTCGGCGTAGATGCGACGCGTCAACTGGAAGGTGTCGGGATCGAACTCAAAGATGGAGATGCCGCCGAAGCGGTTCTGGTCAGGATCGAAGACGCGGTAGTAATAGATTTCGTTGTTTTGTCCGAAAATCCACTTGCGGTCGGCCTGGAGGTACGTCTGTGGCGGCTTGCCCTTGATCTCGTTGCGCAGGATCTCCTGCTGGCGGTTGGTGCGGGGAATGTAGACCTGATCGAACCCGAATAAAGCCGCGGCAAAGATTCCGCAGAGCACGATGACCGGGAGGGTGGCGCGATAGACGCTGAAACCGCTGGCCTTCATGGCAATTAACTCGCTGGACTTGTCCATCAGGCCAAAAGTAATGAGGACGCCCAGCAACACCGCCATGGGCGCCATCAGATAGATCATCGAGGGGCTGAGGTTCCAGAGGTATTCTGCGACAGTGATGAGGGGCACTTTGTTGCGCACGATGTCGGTGAGCAGTTCGAAGAAGGTAAACACCAGCGCGAGGACGAGAAAGGTGGTGAGAATCAGCGTCTGATACAAGGCGAAGTCGCGCAGGATCATGTCATCCAGAATGAGTGGAAAACGAGCGCTGAAACGATGGCGGTGAAGGGCGGACTCTGCTGTCGCCTGGCGTCCTCGGGCGAGCCTTCTGCGGTCGGCTCCCAGCGACTGCAGCTTTTGCATCAGCAATTTCCAGCCTGCGGTCAGATTCGCGATCTCAATGGGCATGCGGTCGACGCGCCACAGCAGAAACAGCCCGCAGAGAAAGAAGAAAATGTTGCCCCACCACGAGCCCAGCCACGGCGACATCTTTCCCTGACGTGCCATCTGCACGCCGATCATGGAGAAGAAGTAATACACCACGACCAACAGAATGGTGAGCACAAAGCCAGTGCTTTTGCCGCCTTTACGCGCCGAGAGTCCCAGAGGAATTCCGACCATGGCCAGCACCAGGCAGGCCGTGGGCAACGCAAACCGGCGCTGGAACTCGATCTCGTAGTAGCGGGCCTTGATGAGGCTGTAGTTGTAGCTGCCGGGGTCCCAACTGCGGACGCTTTCCGCCAATTTGCGTTCACGAGCCGCGTTGCGCAGCAGGCCGTGCAAGCCGAGTTCTGCGACCGGGAGCAAGTCATGGGGACGGGTTTCGTCGGTGGGTAAGGCGATAGGAATTTCGGTGTTGTCGAAGGTGGTGATGGAATATTGGTCTTTGACCTTGGGAACCGTCTCCTGCTGGGTCCCATCTTCGAGATGAAAACGCAGCTTGTCGGGAGCATCGCTCAACAGCGCGCCGCGCTTGGCCAGCGTGATTTTGGGAGACGAGGGATCGCTGATGTCAGCCAAAAACACGCCGCGCCACAGAGCCTGCCCCTTGGAGGGAATGGCATCCTGCACGTACAGGACGATGTTCTTGAAGTCTTCGTAAAACACACGGGGCTCGACCTCAAACGAAGCCTGCGACGAACGCAAGTGCTCCTGGAGATGGTCGAGGGCAATGGCCGACTGCGGAGCCAGATAGATGCTGTTGAACATGCCCAGCAGCCATGCTCCGACGGCAAAGATGGCGACGGAGCGGATGAACATTCCCACGCCCATGCCGCTGGCCCGGATGGCGGTGACTTCGCTGTCGGCCGCCATGCGGCTGAGTCCGACCAAGATGCCGACCAGCACGCCCATCGGCAGAGTAATGGTGAATGTGGCGGGAAGCGTGAACAGGAAGATCTCGGCGACGCTAGGCAAGGGAGCGCTGTTGCGAACAATCAACTCCAGGAGGCGCCCAAGATCGCGCATGAAGATGATGAAGGTGAACAACGCGACGCCAATGAGAGCGTGCGAGCCAATCTCCTTCAGGATGTAGCGGGTCAGAATGCGCACAACTCAATAGTTTACCGGAAGGACATGTTGGGCCGCGACCTCGAACGCGCCGGATGCTGAACGACGACTGGAAGACATTCACGAGGGAGACACAGAGAACACGGAACAGACTAGAGAGACGAATCAGAGAAAGGCTCCGCGCTCTCCGTGCCTCCGTGCTTAATCACTGCTTGAACACCACCATCGCCAGCGGCGGCAGGTTCAGCAGCAGAGAGTTGTCGAAGCCGTGGCAGGCGATCGCCTCCGTCGTCCGTCCTCCGAAGTTGCCTTCGTCGGTGCCGCCGTAAATGGCCGCGTTGCTGTTCAGCAGTTCGCGCCAATGGCCTTCGTGCGGAACCCCGACGCGGTAGCCGCGCCGCGGCACAGGAGTGAAGTTGCAGGCGATCACCACCGGCGCGGTGCCGTCTTTGCGCAGCCGCATGTAGGTCAGGACGCTGTTATCGGAATCGTCGGCGTCGATCCAGCGCCAGCCATCAGGGTTGAAGTCGGTCTCGTAGAGCGCCGGCTCATTGCGATAGAACGTATTCAGATCGCGTACCCAGCGCTGCACTCCCTGGTGACTGCTCGAAGCCGAGCGCGTGCCAATCGAGGCTGCCGTCGTGGTTCCACTCGCTCCATTGGGCGAACTCGTCGCCCATGAACAAGAGCTTCTTGCCGGGCTGGGTAAACATGTAGCCGAAGAGCAGACGCAGATTGGCATACTTCTGCCAATCGTCTCCCGCCATCTTGCCGAACAGCGAGCCTTTGCCGTAGACCACTTCATCGTGCGAGAGCGGCAGCACGAAGTTCTCCGTGAACGCGTACAGCCCGCGAAACGTCAGCTTGTTGTGCTGATACTTGCGATGGATTGGGTCCTTCGACATGTAGAGCAGCGTGTCATGCATCCAGCCCATGTCCCACTTCATGCCGAAGCCGAGCCCGCCGATGTAAGGTGGCCGCGACACCATGGGCCAGGCCGTGGACTCCTCCGCGATGGTCTGAATGTCGGGGAAGTTCTCGTAGGCCTCGCGATTGACCGCCTTCAGGAATGACACTGCGCCCAGGTTTTCGCGCCCGCCAAACTGGTTGGGTATCCACTCGCCGCGCTTTGCGCGAGTAGTCGAGATAGAGCATGGAGGCGATGCGCGTCCATGCGCAGACCGTCGACGTGATAGCGGTCGAGCCAGAAGATCGCGTTGCTGATGAGGAACGCGCGGACCTCGTTGCGATCGTAGTTGAAGATGGCCGACTTCCAATCAGGATGAAAGCCCTTGCGCGGGTCGGCATGCTCGTACAGATGCGTTCCGTCGAAGAATCCTAGCCCGTGCTCGTCGTTAGGGAAGTGCGACGGCACCCAGTCGAGAATGACGCCGATGCCGCGCTGATGCAGATGGTCGACCAGGTACATGAAATCCTGCGGCGTGCCGAAGCGCGCGCTGGGGGCGTAGTAGCCGGTGACCTGATAGCCCCACGAGCCGAAGAAAGGATGCTCCATCACCGGCATGAACTCGACATGAGTAAAGCCCATGTCGCAAACGTAATCGGCCAGTTTCGCCGCCAGTTCACGATAGCTGAGCGAGCGGTTGTCCTCTTCCGGCACGCGCATCCAGGAGCCCAGATGCACTTCGTAGATCGAAATCGGCGCCTCGAACTTGTTGCGTTCGTGCCTGGTCCGCATCCATTCCTGATCGCCCCATTCGTAGGCGAGGTCCCAGACGATAGACGCCGTGCGCGGCGGAATTTCGTTGTGCAAAGCGAAAGGGTCAGCCTTGTCGACCGTGTACATGTGATAGCGCGAGCGGATGTGGTACTTGTAGACCGCGCCGTGGCCCAGCTCGCGGGACGAACGCCTCCCACACGCCCGAACTCGCTTGCGGGTTCATGGGAGTGGCATCGGGGTTCCAGCCGTTGAAATCGCCGACAATCGAAATCCGCTCCGCATTGGGCGCCCACACCGCGAAATACGTGCCGCGCCGGCCGTCGAGTTCCACGATGTGCGCGCCGAACTTCTCGAACAGCCGGGTGTGCTGGCCTTCGTTGAACAGATGCAGGTCGAAGGGCGTGAGCAGGGTGGAACTCTGATCCTGGGACGCTAGAGGTGCCATGCGCTCAATCTCCTCGCGGGTTGGATCAGGCTTTGCCGCCCCGCGCTAAGCAAAAGCCACGCAATGCCGGCAGCATTCCGTCTCCACAAGTGTAGAGGAACATTCGAACAAATGGGAATCGCAGAGTGTTCGGCTCGATGTTGCAGGACATTGCACCCCATTTGCAATCAATTCTTCGCCAATCTCTTGACCCTTTCTCGCTGGGCAGTGCCTAATGGAGAAGTATTCTCACGTTGCAACTCAGTTGCATCTGTAATCAAACGCCATAACCATACATTCAGTATAGGAAGTGTTCTTCAATAAAAGTGGCCAAAAGCTGCCTGAGGACAACTTTCGGGATACCAGGGCTCAGTGATGCGAACAACACCATTGGATACGACAAGGAATGTCCGGAATAGCGTTGCCATTTCCACGCAGCTAGGAGCGTCTGAGTTCGTCTCGGCCTTAAGAACCGGCGGCACTGCTCTCCGGTTACTCGTTCTTTTCTTCGCACTTTTCTCTATCAATATGTGGGCAGGAGTTGACGGGACGATCGCCGGGACGGTAAAGGACCCCAGCAACGCCGTTGTGCGAAATGCAATCGTCAAGGCAACGAATATTAATACGGGCGTGCAGCAGCAAGTCACCACCAACGACGTGGGCTTCTATTCTTTTCCAAACCTCCCTGTCGGCCGCTATGACATTGTGATCCAGAAAGCCGGGTTCAAACTCTATCGGCGCGCGGGCATTGGTATCGATGCCAATGGCTCTGAAGTTGTTGACGCTGCCCTGGAGGTGGGAGAAAGCACTGAGGCAATCACCGTCAATGAGGCGGCCGTTCACGCCGAAACAGCGGATACCCAGCTGGGGGACGTGATCTCGGATACGAAAATGGTCGCAGTACCTTTGAACGGCCGGAGTTTTACAGATCTGCTTTCTTTGCAGCCTGGAGTTGCGCCAGCTACCTCGCTTACTTCAGACACTCAACAAGACGTCGGTGTAAGCGCGCTATCGCCGTCCGGAAATCTAAATCCAGGGACGATTTCCATCAACGGCCAAAGGGAGTTCTCGAACGCCTTCATAGTCAATGGGAGTGACACCGAGGAGGACGTCAACTCAGGGACGGCCATTATTCCCAACCTGGACTCTATCGCCGAGTTCCGCATCCTGACCAGCAACTTCGACGCGGAGTATGGAGGTTATACCGGCGGCCACATCAACGTCATTACCAAATCGGGGACGAACAGCTTTCACGGTAATGTATTTGAGTTTTTGCGCAACACTGACCTTGACGCCCGCAACTATTTCTCTACGTCACGGGGAGTGTTCGATCAAAACCAATTTGGAGGTACGCTAGGTGGACCGATTCGTAAGAACAAGGTATTTTTCTTCGCCGATTACCAAGGCACTCGCCTGACCCAGGGAATCGACACCGGGCTCATTCCCGTTCCTTCTACGCAGGACCGCTCCGGCAATTTGTCTGACGTCACCAGTTCGCTGACGGGACTTGTTACCGGACAATCCTGGGCAAACACGCTGTCGAAAGAGTTGGGCTACACGGTCCTTCCCGGTGAGCGCTACTATACTCCCGGCTGTACGAATTCCTCGCAGTGCGTTTTTCCCAATGCTGTCATCCCCATGTCGGCGTGGTCGGCGCCGGCACGGAACCTGCTGCAATACATCCCTCAACCCAATGCGGGAGGCAATATATTCTCAACCTCGGCTTACAACGAAAATCTGCGGGACGATAAAGGTGCCTATCGCCTCGACTACAACAGCCACTGGGGCTTGCTTTCCGCTTACTATTTCATAGACGACTACACCCTCGATAATCCATATCCGGTGGGACAAAGCGGGGCCAGTGTACCTGGCTTCAATGCGCTTTATCTCGGCCGGGCGCAGTTGCTGGATCTCAGCGACAGCAAAACTATTGGGACGACCGCTGTCAATGAATTCCACTTCAGTTACATGCGCGACAACAACAATCTGGGTGTGCCGGTGGGCGGACTAGGGGTCAGCCTGGCGTCGCAAGGCTTCGTAACGGGCGCTGGCACTGCCTGGCATTGTCCCTCTAAATCCAAAAGGCGAAGGGGTAGAGAATGTCATCTTCAACGCCTTTTCCATCGGCACAAATGCCAACGAACTTAAGCAGGTCAACAACACATTTCAATGGCTCGATACTTTTTCCAAGGTAGTGGGACGGCACACCATGAAGTTCGGCGCGGAATTTCACTACGATCAAGTCAACACTACGGCGATAGCTCAGTTCAACGGCAGCTTCCTGTTTACTGGAAGCGAGACGGGATCTGACTTTGCCGATTTTCTGCTTGGGGTTCCCAGCCAGTACAACCAGAGCCAGCTTCCACCATTTTATGGACGCAATAAATACTGGGGTCTGTTCGCACAGGACAGCTGGCGCGCCCGTTCTAATCTCACTCTGACCTATGGCCTTCGCTGGGACCGTATTGAGCCCTGGTATGAAAAGAACAATGAGATTTCGTCGTTCGTAGCCGGACAGACCTCGCAAGTCTTTCCCGGCGCGCCTGCGGGTATAGTTTTCCCCACCGATCCTGGTGTGCCGCGGACCCTGGCGCCTCCCGGCAATCTGGACTTCGCTCCGCGTGTCGGATTGGCCTATTCACCGAATGCCGGCCCGGACACTTTTCTCGGCAAGCTGTTCGGAGGTCCAGGCCAAACCAGTATTCGCACCGGTTTCGGCATGTACTACGAAGCCATCGAGGCGCTTACCCTGGGAATTCTGGCCGGCAATGCGCCCTTCGGCATTACCTATACCAGCCCCGCGCCACCGCTGTTTGCGACCCCGTTCACCACCGCCTCCACCGGACAGTTTCTGGGCCAGCCTTTTCCGGTGGCGCTCGCCACGGGAAGTGCTTCCAGCAGCAATCCGAATGGGAACATCGACTGGTCGCAGTTCGAGCCCATCGCCGGCATTCCCGGATACGCAACCACCAACCGTATTCCCTATGTTGAGGAGTACATGCTGTCGATCGAGCGCCAGCTCGGTCGCTAACACCGTGCTAAGCGCCGCCTACGTTGGTAACCAGGGACACCGTCTTCTCGTGATGATTGAGGCGAATCCCGGAAATCCCGAACTCTGCCTCAGCCTAAGTCAGCCGAGCCAGGTAGCGCCGGGCTCTCCCACGTGCGGACCTTTCGGAGAAAACAACGTTTATACCACGGCTTCGGGCCAGATGATCAACGGAACTCGTGGACCTCTGGGCCCCAGCTTCGCCAGCGATACCTCGCAGGCTACCATCGGCAAATCGAATTACAATTCCCTCCAGGTTAGCGTACGGCATACCAGCGGAAGGCTGGAGTTCGCTGCCGGATATACTTATGGCAAGTCGATGGACGACTCTTCTAATCTGGGAGAAGAGGTCAATCCTATTAATCCCGCCCTCAGTTATGCCCCGTCGTCCTTTGATATAAGGCACAATTTCGTGATCAGCTACATTTACCAACTGCCGCTGGAAAGGCTTTTTCGATGCTTCGAATCGCTGGACGCAGGGCTGGCAATTCTCTGGAATCACTCATTTCAGCACCGGCTTTCCGGTGACGCTGGTTAGCTATGGCGACAATTCTCTGCTGGGAACTGAACCGAATGGTATTAACAACTACAGCATTGATGTGCCGGACTACACTGGCGGGCCACTCAATATAAATCACAATCCCCGCAACGGACAACCCTACTTCAACACATCATTGTTCACTGCAAACGCTCTCGGCACGCCGGGTAATGTCCCGAGGCGGTTCTTCTATGGTCCAGGACTGGACAACTACGATATGGCCATTCAAAAGAGCTATCCAGGTGAGCGAATCCAAGTCTCTGCAACTCCGCCTGGAGGCCTTCAACGTCTTCAATCATGCTCAGTTCTTTGGCTCGCAAACCGTAGACGGCAATATAAACACCGCGACCTTCGGCCAGGTCGTAAACGCCGACCCACCTCGCCTCGTGCAATTGGCTGCAAAGTTTTTCTTTTAAGGGAAAAGTTTAAGGGGGGCAAAGGTCTTCAGCTCCATAGTTCCTGCCCTTGATTTAGATGCAACCCGGTTGCTTCTAATTGCCGCAACGTCGATCCTCCCACACCGCAACATCCGAGCGCTGTCGGTCTCGGCAAGAGCAGCAACGTCGCTTGAGCAGCGGCGGCTGGAGTGATCGTGTCCTGGGACATCGCCGGCACGCCAACATAGCATCTCGCGTTCAGGCTCAGAGAAGGGAGTGCCTGCCCGCTGCCCCCCCCAACAATCCGTGAGACTACGGAGTCCTTGGCCTCACGGATGTTATGATTTCGAGACCGTCTATGACATCTCTCACTCACGTAGTTCCTTCTCCCTCTCAGCAACAACCTTTGGCGTACGATCCGCTGCTCGACGACATTGGATACATGACCTGCATGACCCTGGTGCTGCTGGGAAATTACGCGCAGACCGGGCATCTGGGCGGACCGCTCGCCTACACGCCCTACAATGTTGCGGCGCATTTGGCCGGTCCTGAAAACGGCGGACTGCGTTACGATTACCGCCGGCCGAAGCATCCTTACTCCGACAAATTCATGATGGCGGCGGGCCACTCGGTCCCCACGTGTTATGCGCTGTGGATGATCATGGGCCAAGCGCTGTATCGCAAGTATCAGCAGACCGGCGATCCGCGTTATCACGTCGAACCGCATGTCGCGATGCTGCCGATCGACGCGCTTGGGATTCCGGCGCGGCGCGGGCGCACTGAAGACACTGCTGCACGAAACGGGTTTGGAAGACAATCCGCTATTCGCGCAAGCCAAAGGCCGCGGCATTCGCGCGCTCTACGGGACATGCCGAAAGCACCGACCTGACCAACGACGTGAACGGTGGTCCCTCGGGCATCGGCATCGCGACGGCCGCGGGCAAGGCGGCGTTCTGGGATATCGTGGGCGCGCCGGCGTCGCCGAAAGTGATCGCGCTGGAAGGCGAATTCGCGCTCACCGAAGGTCACGCGCAGGAGTTGAAGACGCAGGCGCTCGCGCTGCAAGTGGGAAAGCGTTTGCGCGTGATGGTTTCCGACAACAACGCGGGCATCGACGATTGCCTGATTGGCGGCAAGATTGGCGGCGTGATCGCCTCGCAGTTCTGCGAGGTCTACGATCTCGTGGGCCAATGGACGTCGTATGGATGGAACGTCTTTACGCTGGCGAACGGCAACGATTACGGCGAAGTGACCGCGGCGTTGAAAGCCATGGATGAAGTGGATCCGCACGACCGCCGTCCCATCGTCGCGATCGGCAAAACCATCAAGGGCTACTGGCCCGGCGCCGTCGACGGAAAAATCCCCGGCTATGGCGGCGATCAATTGGTGAGTTACCCGAGCCATCCCTACGCGCTGAAGATGAACTCGGAGTATTTTCTCGCGCTGGCGCAGACCTTCGAGAAGCAATACGGCGTGGAGTTCGAAGGAATTCGCAAGGGTCCGGTCACCGACAATCGCGAGCGATTGATCCAGTTCAAGACAAACATCGACGTGGTGATGTCGCTGCTCGACCGCAACGGATTGGGCGATCGCCTCGCCGATCGCCTCGTGGAAATCGGCGACACCGTGCGCGACGACGTGAAGTTGCGCATCTCCGCCACGAGCGATCCGTTCCTCGACGATCGCCTGCGCGTCGCGGCGCTACCGGAAGGGCCGCAGAAGGTCTCGATTCGCAATGCGATTTCCGGTGCGGAGAAGCAAGTCAACATTGCGCTGTTCAAGAAGCCGGGCGAGGTGGCTGGAGCCCGGCGCGCGATTTCCGAAATCATCAAGTGGATGAACTACGTCACCGATGGACGGTTCTTCACCGTGGCCGCCGACCTTTCGGAATCGATCAACGTGGAGCACGGCAGTTTGTGGGGACACTACAGTCCCACGGAAAATCCGCTGGGCACGCGCTTGAAAGCTCCCATCCAGGAAGCGGGCAATGTTTCCACCGCCATCGGGCTGGTGAGTCAAAGCGCTTCCGTCGATCCCGAAAAATTCGCCGGCGTTTGGGCTTTGAGCGGCACGTACGGAGCGTTCACGCCGCTGATGTACACTCCGGCGCGCGTCTGGAGTCAGCAAAATCAGGACAGCAAATTCCGCGTTGGCGTGCTGCATATTCTCGCCGCGCACTCCGGTCCTGAAACCGCGGCCGACGCGCGCACCCACTTCGGCATCTTCGCGCCGCAAGTGTGGAAGCTGTTCCCGCGCGGTCAGGTGATCAACTTGAGCTTCTGGGATTACAACGATGTCGCGCCCGGCTATTTCGCGGCGGCAGAAATCGCGGCGCGCGATCCGCGCGTGGGCATCATCACGCTGGAAGTGGCGCGTCCTGATTTCGCGGTCGCGGACCGCAGCCATTTCGCCGACACCGATTTGCGGGCTGCGGCAAAAGGCCTGTACGTGATTCGCGATTTCGCGCCGGACAAGCCGCACCACGGTTACGTGATCGCGCAAGGATCGAGTTCCACGGTGAATCTGGTGAAAGTGCTGCCGAAACTCGAAGCAGCCGGCGTGAACGTGAAGGTGATCGCGGCGATCAGCGAGGACTTGTTCGATCGCCAGCCGCAGGCCTATCGGGATTCCGTGCTGCCGCCCGAGGCGCGCTACGATCTGATGGTGGTATCTACGGGCACGCGACGCATGTGGCCGCTGCGCAACCTTGGTCCGTTGACCGATGAGTATTCGCTTACCTCCGACTTCGACAATTCCTGGAGAAGCGGCGGCCTGGAAGCTGGAAGTGATCGCGGAAGCGCATCTCGATCCCGATACGATTTTCGCCGGGGTGGAGCGATTCGCCAACGAACGCGAGCACCGCATCGGCGATCAGCGCAAAATGATCGGCTAGTCAGGCGAAAGCACCGACCTAAGCGGACCTTATTGAACTATGAGCGGTGGGTGCCAGTTCCTCGGAAGTGCTTGAAAGGAAATGGCGGGGTCGACGGGACTCGAACCCGCGGCCTCTGCCGTGACAGGGCAGCGTTCTAACCAACTGAACTACGACCCCGCTTTTTGTTTGCAGTGGGTTAGCGGAAACCCTTGTAGACAAAACAGCGCAAACTTGCCCGGTTGAGCCCTTACAATTTTCTTCCCAGCCGAACGTCATCAATTGTAGCAGATTGCCTTGCATGGCGGACATGTTGCACCCGCGTCACTGACAAAGATGCCGGCGAAAACGCCGGGGCCAACGTATTACATAGTGGAGAAGGGTTTCAAAGACACAAGTTCATCTCCCGAGGGAGGCATCGTAATGCGCCAATTTTCTCTGAACTTACGGTTCGCATCAGGGACTCTTGTAGCCCTGTTGGTTTGCCTGACTATCGCTTCCCTTCTTGGAAGACGAGCGCTGGTTCTGGCTGGAGGTTCTTTGCCCGTAAACCAGCAGAATACCCCTGCCAACATGTCGGATGGCAAAATGGCCCACATGTATATGACGTCGCTCAGGGTGTCAGCGCCTGGCGACCAACCGAAGGCCGAGGCCATCGTGGCTGCGGCTAAATCAGCCATGACGCCCTACCAGGATTATCGTAAGGCCCTGGCTGATGGCTTTGTCATCTTTCTTCCGAACATTCCGCAACCGCAATATCACTTTACGAAGAACGAGAATGGACGCGAGGCGCGGTGGCGCTTCGATCCCTTGAAGCCGACCTCGCTGCTCTACAACAAAACGGCCGACGGCGGCTACAAGTTGGAAGGGGTGATGTACACAGATCGGGTCGACGCCAGTGAAGATGAACTGAACGAGCGAATCCCGCTCAGCGTTGCGCGCTGGCATCAGCACGTCAATTTCTGCAAAGCGCCAGCCGGGAAGAAGCTCGAATATTTTGGCCCGCACGCCAAGTTTGGACTACTGGGGTCTATAAACACCAAAGAAGCGTGTGAGGCTGAGGGCGGTGAGTTTTATCCTCACGTACTCGGCTGGATGGTCCATGTATACCCGTATGAGACCGATCCGAAGAAGATCTGGTCTACGGACGATGACGACCATGGCCACGACAATATGGACCACGCAGCCATGCCAGGGATGAAAATGAACTAAGCTGGCCCCTCTGCGACCATCGTTCATTCCTCCCAGGCAAAAATCTGCTTCCAGTCGTTCTTCATGCTGATCACCGTCCAGCCTTTCGCTTTAGCCTCATCGTACAGGGCTTGGCTGAAAGTGCCGACCTTGGTGTCAGGCAACCCGTGGGCTGGACCATACGCGTACTCGCGGGTCGCGTCGTCATGCAGCACCAGCATCTCCAGCGAAGCTCCGCCGCTCGCCTGGGTGTATTCCAGCATCTCGCGATCGCCCTCGGTGTTGCCGAACGCCGCCTTGGGATGCTTTCCAATGAACAGGTAGATATCTTCCGCCTTGCCCGCGCCGTTGTTATTCAGCAGAAGCTTCGGGTCGCGCATCAGGATGCCCTGACCTTCTTTGTTGTACGTGTACTGGGTATCCAGCGCCGAGCCGATGATCTGCTCCGGCGGAATACCATACACCTGCTGCGCATAGGTACGTACAAAGTCCTGCCCTCCGCCGGTTACGATGTAGGTCTTGTAGCCGTTGTCCCGCAAATACTTCATCACTTCGATCATAGGCTGGTACACCATTTGCGAGTAAGGTTTGTCGAAGCGGGGATGCTTCGCCGTCGCCCACCAGTCTTTCACGATGGTCTGGAAGGCATCCGCAGTCATGCCGGTGTGGGTCGCCATGGCGATGACTTCGATGTCCTTGGTGGTGAATTTTGCCATTGCCGCTTTGTCGCCGGTAACGATGGCCTTGAACGGCATCGTGGTTTTCCATTCCGGATGCTGCGGCGCAAGTTCGGCTACGCGATCGAAGGCAAATAGCACCTGCGAGTAGATTGGCTGCTCGACCCAGGTCGTGCCGTCCTGATCGAAGGTGGCAATGCGGTCCTCCGGAGCAACGAACTTGGGATTGCTCTTGTCGGTGGTGGTTTTGACGAAATCGAGGATGGCCTGCTTGGCCGGCCCATCGTTCCACGAAGGTAAAGGATCGGCGGCAACTGTAGCCGACGGTTGGCCCGACGTGGTGGCGTTGGCTGCCAGGCTTGTGGAGGAAGCACTAAAGACGAAAAGCAGAGAGCACAATAATGTCGAGAGTAATGCCACGCGTGGTTTCATTTCGGTATCTCCTGAGCCGGCAGCTCGCTCGCTGAAAGTGTAGGCTCTACTACTTGGAAAAGGCGACAAAAAGAGTTCGCAGCCAACTGAAACCGCAGTATAATCCCGCCAGCTCCAACCAAACTTAACTGGGATCCGGTTGACCTGTGATCGCTGCCATCGTGGGATTCCTGACGCGTCGCTGCGGCAGTGAATTCTGGGATGCTCACCCGGTCGCCCCTCTTCACAAACTCGATTCTGGCGCCTTCGTAGCGCCCACTCTGCAGGAGGAAGCATGAGATCGTCAAAGTTGTTTATCCAGGCTGTGCTGCTGTTACTGGCCGTGTGCGCGACGCAGGTTTTCGCGCAAGCCCCTCAACGCCCGCCAAACACCGGAGTCTTTCAGGGAGTCCAGGCTCCGCTGTCGCCTGCGCTTCGCTATCTGGCTTCTGACGCCGGAAAGCAAGTCCTGCTGCACACGCCCAACCCGGGGGCGCCGGCGCTGTTGAAGTGGTTCCATCCCGAAGCCCTGGGCCAGTATCCGCAGAAACCGCTCCTCAAACTAAGGCCGGCCAGTTCGGTCCACCCCGACGTCCATCAGAATACGGTTGTCGTGACCGGCTGTGGTACCGGTTCCGGCACCATTATGAACCTGGAGCCGCAAACCAACGCGGTTGGCCAATACGGACCTATGGTCGACTTTCTGTTGAGCGCACTCGGCTCCGGCAAGGATTTGGTGGCCGAATACGGTGAGGACCTGCGTTGGGAATACGGAACCTTTGATTCGTATTCGGCGATGTATGTACACCGCGATCCTACACAGTCCTGCTACGGCGGGACGGATTTCGAGATGGGCAATCCTCCCATCGCCGACCCATTCAACAGCGGCGAGATGATCCAGGGTGGTTTGGGCGCGCGCCTATTGGCCGACCCTGGTACCGGTTCCCGTCCCGCGCAGTTCATCCTGGCTGACCTGCGCTTTGATTACATCACTTCAGGTGTTGGTTTGCGCCGCATTCCCGCCACCAACCTGGAATCCACCACCACATGCCCGGCGGGCACGCTCACCTCAACTCAGGAGGCAACCTGCGCCGGCTCGACTGCGATCATCGTGGACGCCAGTGAGGATAATATGGCCGACACGCCGGCCCTGGGCCAGGATCCCCGGACCAGCGGAACCGGAGCCGGCGATATCTACATAGTCAGCCCTTCGATTCGCGATCTCCGTACCGTGGTTCTTCTCACCGCGTGCAAAGGGGCGTTTGCCACAGCTTCCGATTGCTCCAGCCCGGTCCTGCTCAATGGCAGCCTGAATGGGGGACTGCCCAGCGTAGCGGTTGTCGGCGGCGGACCTAATGCTGGCACGATTGCGATTTCGTTCGTCACTGACAGTGGCTTCGAGTACGTATCATGCACTCCGGCGGGCGCGCCGAATCCGCCCGTTTGCTCGAACGCCAGCCTGATCTATTACGATGCCAACTTGTACTACTATCTGACGAACAACCCAGGCTTCGCTCCGACCACCTGGCCCGTGCTTGCGGCCCGCACCGACACTGGCGGCCAGACCCTCTTCCTGGTATGGTCGAACTGCAAATTGGCGCCGGCGGGACTGTTTGGCTGTCCCCAGTCACAGATCGTGATGGCGACGGCCACCGCGGTGACCAGCCCGACGTGGACTTACCGCCATATCAGTGGGGCATCGGGTCAACATTACATGCCCTCCATTAGCTTCGACTCCGGTCAGGACATCATCAATGTCGGCTACTACTCGTCGGGGTCCGATCTCTATAAGAACCGTGTGCTGATGGCGCTCAACCAGTTTGCTCCCGGTACGGTCACCCCCGAGAGCACGATATTTATGACAGGCGACTACGATTCGGTCCAGGGAGATGGAACTGGCTACCCTGGCTACTATGACTACTCAGTCGGAGACTATGTAGGCTTGGCTGCTCACGGGGGCTCGGCCTCAGGTAGCAGCCGCTTGTACATGGGCTTTACCAACAACACACGTTGGGGCATTTACTCAGGTATCGGCAATTCGCAGGCCGATAACAACGTGTCGCGGGTTACGTACTAGCCTCTGCATTGCCGAATGAGCGAACTGTCGGCCCAGTCTTCTCGCGCTGTCGGGAAGGCTGGGCCGCATCCGCGGGCGACTGCTATGGTCACTGGGTAGGCCTCGCAAATTGTCCTGCACAGCGCCTGAGATATAAGATGAGTGGGCTGCTGGTGGTGCGGGCTTGACCCATTACCAACTCGCCGTGAACTGTTTGGGGTGCCCGGCACGCGATGCAGCATTTCGCCGCTAGTCTTACCGCGATTCAGGGCGATGACTCGTACCGATCAAATAGCGTCCCGCTTGAGAGAAAATCCGGCCATTACCGATTTCGCAGAACCGCATGAGGTCCTTTCATCTGCGGTGACACCTTCTGCCCTGGGATCGCTAAGGGTTGCTCTGGTCCACGATTGGCTGGTAAACATGCGGGGCGGCGAAAAGGTACTGGAACTCATTTGCCGCAGGTTTCCGGACGCGCCACTCTGGACCTTGCTCTACGTCCCCGGCTCAGTTAGCCGTACCATCGAAGACCGGCAAATTAAGACCAGCCTTCTACAGTCACTACCCTTTGCTCCCACAAAATACCGGCACTACCTGCCGCTGTTCCCGTTGTTCGCTGAACTAACCAAAGTCCGCGATTTCGATCTTGTAATTTCGTCATCCCATGCAGTAGCGAAAGGGATGGTCAAGAAGGGTAGAGATTGCCGGCCTCTCCACATCTGCTACATCCACACGCCCATGCGTTACATCTGGGACCGCTTCGACGATTACTTTGGCGCGGATAAAGTAGGCGCCTTCGCCTCGCAATTCTTTTTCCGCCCTCTAGCCAGAATGCTTCAGGCTTACGATAAAGAAACTGTCGACCGGGTCGACGTATTCATCGCGAATTCCAGGTTTGTAGCCGAGCGGGTAAAGCGTCTCTATGGCCGTGACGCTGAAGTCCTGCCTCCTCCGGTCGATGTGGAGTCCTTTGCTGCTGCAAAGCGAGCGCCTGAGGACTGGTACCTGATGGTTAGTGCTCTAGCCCCTTACAAACGAGTGGACCATGCCATCCGCGCGTGTGCGAGTCTGGGAAGGGATCTGAGGATAGTAGGTTCCGGTCCTGAAGAGAAGAATCTGAAGTCTCTTGCCCGCGATGTGGGCGCGAATGTCGAGTTTATGGGATTCGTCGATGGAGCGGACCTCGTCGAATACTATCGCCGCGCTAGAGGACTATTGTTTCCGGGTGTAGAGGATTTTGGCATTGTTCCAGTGGAAGCTATCGCGACTGGTTGCCCCGTAGTGGCTTTTCGCAAGGGTGGCGTGCTTGACTCTATGACCGACGAGACCGCCCAGCTCTATTCGGAGGAAACGGTAGAGGGGTTGCGTGAGGCGATCGTCAGCTTTGAAAATCGAAACTTCTCAGAGCAGGAACTGCGGGACCGCGCCGCCAGGTTTGCTCCAGAGTGCTTCCTGAGCCGCTTCGAGAAGATTCTTGAGCGCGCTTTAAATGACTGGCGTCTTCGACACGGGGCAAGCCTCGGCTAGTTTAGTTGACCTTATGAGGGACCTGTAGCATGCCGCGACAAGTTACCGGAGGTAGGCTTCAGGATGTTCCGATATGAGTACCTTAGGCGTAGATGCACGCTGGTTAAGTACTGGTCTAGGGACTTATACGCTCAACCTGATTCGTGGTCTCCGCCAGTATGGCGATTTTGATGTACGGCTGTTGACTTTGCCGAGATATCAGGAGTCTCTCCGGCAGTACAATTGTGAAGTGACCGTAGTAGATGTCCCGATCTATTCGATTCGTGAGCAGTTCAGAATACCCTGGGCAGCGCACGGCTTGGATCTTTTGCATGTACCGCACTATAACGCTCCAGTCCTGCGCAGGGGCAAGCTAGTAGTCACAATCCACGATCTGACTCACATCCTGGATGCTACCCAAAGAAAGTCTCTAAAAAGCTGGGTATACGCCCAGCCCATGTTGCGGCTGACTGCCCTCCGCGCGGACCATATTTTCACCGTTTCCGAATATTCGAAGCGCCAGATTACGGAACATCTGCGCGTAGATGCAAGCAAGGTCTCCGTTGTATATAACGCCATTGGACCGCACATCTTTCCCGAGCCGAGAGATGCGGCGCGCGCCAAGATCCAGCGGGACATCTCTTTCGATGGGCCGTACATCGTATTTGTAGGGAATCTTAAGCCAAGCAAAAACGTTGCTGGCTTGCTGAAGGCCTTCGCCATCGTAAAGACGAGAGGCAGATTGCCGCACCGGCTGCTTGTGATTGGTGACGATACCTCGGGCCGTAGTGCGATGGTAAAACTCTCTCACCAGTTAGGCTTGGACGGCGCTGTGACATTTGTACCCAGGGTCAGCGACGACCAGTTGCGGGCCGCCTATTCAGGCGCGGACCTGACTGTCCTGCCTTCGTTTGAAGAAGGATTCGGATTGCCCATCATTGAATCGATGGCTTGTGGAACCCCGGTGGCGTGCTCGGATTCCGCCTCGCTGCCTGAGGTGGGAGAGTTGGCGGCGGAATACTTCGATCCTCACGACGCCGAATCCATGGCACGTGCTATCGAAAGAGTGTTACTGTCTTCGGATCGCTGGCGCGAGTTGCAGCAGCTAGGGCTGGAGCGGGCAAGTTGCTTTTCCTGCGCGGAGTTCGCGCAGCGTCATTTTGTGGTGTACCGCAAGTTCCTGGGCTGAGTGATGGACGCCGGGCTGCGGCTGCACTTTGATACACTAGGGGCCGAATCGCGGACCTAAAATAATGCTTGAGGTGATAATTCGTCCATGAGAAACAAGGCATTCGCTTGGTCGTTCGCTACTCTGCTCATCACAGCCACGATGCTTCTGCCTCAGAGCTCTGCGGCCGCCGCCGTTCCACCTCAAACGGCGGTCGGAGGCGCGAAGTTAGTGATCTATCCTGCACCGGCGGGCGAACCACTGTCACCTGCCTACAAGTTGCAGGCCGGCGGCAAGGACGTTCCTGTGTACGTGCTGCGAGTTTCGCCGCAGGACAAGACCCTGCGTCTTAATTCGGTGGACGATAAGTCACAGTACGGCCTGAAGTATGACCAGGCGGCAATGGCCTATTTCGACGCCGATGGCACAGTCGATATTACGGTGACTTTCAGCGGGCCAGTCAGTGCAGCTCGGCTTCTGCCAGCTGGGCCAACCCCCGTTCAGATCCAGGGCAACACCATACGGTTCAGCGCAAGTTCGCCGCAGAACCTTACTTTGGAAGTAAATCACCAACTGGTCCAGACTCTGCATATCTTTATTAATCCCATCGAGACTGGCGCACCTTCTCCCAAGGATGCGAATGTTGTTTATCTGGCGCCCGGAACCCATGCTCTGTCTACCTTTAAAATGCCGCCCGACAAGTCGATTTTGTACTTTGGTCCTGGAATCCACTCTATCGACAACCTTGCGCTCGGCAATGGCCAGATGGTCTACATCGCTGGCGGCGCAATCGTGAGAAGCACGATTCGTCCGGACGAGCCTTTCGTCGCGGACACGCTGGCGGGCCAAACCTCGAAGGTTTACACCAAGCCGGCCATCGCGATCTATGGCTCGCGTATCAAGATCCGCGGACGCGGAATTCTTGATGGCCTGGCCGCTCCCGGCAAGCGCTTGCTATCTATCCAGGGTCAGGATATCGGCCTGTATGATGTCATCCTCAGGTACTCGGGGAACTGGTTTATGCCGATGTTTTTCTCCGACCGGGTAGTGGTGTCGAATTTGAAGATACTCGGCTACCGGGCCAACTCGGATGGTATCGATATCTATAGCAGCCGCGACGTAAGTGTGGAAGGCTGTTTTATCCGCACCGTAGACGATGTCATCACCGTAAAGTCTAAAACGCAGACCGCTAATGTAGTTGCCCCAACCGATGTGGTGAGCAATGTCGTGGTGAACGGCAATCGGCTGTGGAATGAAACAGGAACTGCGATGGTGATTGGGACGGCGGTGGGAGCTGATATCAGCGGAGTCACGTTCAGCAACAATGATGTGATCCGTGATCTAGCGCGTGGGGCAGATGAAGGGATTAACCTGGCGGGCACAGGAACGGTGAGCAACGTCCATTTCGAAAACAATAAGATCGACCGCTCCGGTAATCAGATTGATGCGGGTGGAGCAAGCCGCGCGATATACGTCTATATTCAGCACTCGCAATGGGAGGCGGCAGCCGATAAGAACAAGCCCTTAGGCAAGATTCGCGACGTTACCTTCTCGAACACTCAGATAGCGCTTCCGCCGCAGGACCCGAAAGTGCGCATCGATATAGAAGGGGCGAGCGAGCAGAGTGACATTGAAGGTGTGCAATTCCAGAATGTAACTGTGAATGGTAAGCCCCTTTCGAAGTCCAATACTCTGGTAAACGAGAAGTTCGCCAGCAAGATATCGGGCTTACCTTGATCAATGTTGCATTCGGTTGATGTCGGGAATGGCCTCGCGGCGCAATTGAGGAGATCCAGGTGCCGCAGGCGGCGCATAGGCTGACACATAGCTCCAGTTCAGGATCTCCTGCGTGGCCGTCTCTCCGCCGGTCCCACCGGTGAAGCCCGCATAGGCCGTTGAAGCCCCGACGGTTCCGGGAATGTCGATCGTCCAGCTCGTGCCGAAAGTTGCGAGGGTGGTGGCGTCGGTAATCTGCATGCTAAGCGTGGTTCCTCCGTAGACCATGTGCACATTAAAGATGTCTCCGCTGTGCAGGTTCACTCCGCTGCTCGACATATCGAGGGCTGGTACGTAGGGAACCGCGCCGTTAACGTAGAGTCCCGTCGAGTCGTACCCCTCGCCGGCATTGTTGTATAAGTCAAACTTAACAGCCACGCTGGAAGCTATGGGAGCATAGCCGAGCCATCCACCGCTGCCACCCAGGGCAGTCGTTCCGACGTTCTGGATGGTAAAGGTCATTCCATCGGCGTTAGGGTTTGTCAGCTGGAAACTAAAGTCCTGCGTAAAGGCTTGGACATTCACCGGTGTAGAGTACCAGGCGCTGGCCGATTCGCCCTCCCCGCCATCCGTCAATCGCAAACGGGAATTGTTGACGGCCGCATGGCCGTTCAGGGCGAGTCCACTGGAGTTAAATCCGGCGCTGTAGTTAATGCCTGTAAGAGGCACGAAGCTCCAGCTTAGGACCTCTTGAGTAGCCGTCACGGTCCCGGTGCCCGCAGTGAAACCGGCATAGGCAGTTGTCCCTCCCACGGTGGCGGGTATATTAATTGTCCAGCTAGTGACGAAGCTCTGCTGCGTGGCGGCATCGGTAATCTGCATGTTAAGGGTGGTGCCGTCATAGACCATGTGCACATTGAAGACATCTCCGCTGTGCAGGTCTACTCCACTACTGGTCATATCGAGGGCTGGGACATAGGGTATCGCACCGTTAACGTACAACCCGGTAGAGTCCGCGCCCTCGCCAGCGTTGTTATAAAGGTCGAATTTGACCGCGATACTTGAAGCTATCGGAGCGTAGCCTAGCCAACCGCCACTACCGCCGAGCACCGCCGGACCCGCATTCTGCATGGTGAAGGTCATTCCGTCAGCGTTCGGGTTAGTCAACTGGAAGCTGAAGTCCTGCACGAACGCCTGAGTGTTTACCTTGGCCGCATACCATGCCGTAGCAGCCTCGCCTTCACCCCCATCCGTCAAGCGCAGACGCGAATTGTGTACCGTGGAACTGCCATTAAGGACCATTCCCGTGGAGTTGAAGCCGCTGCTGTAGTTAACGCCCGTGACTGCCGAGAAGCTCCAACTGAGAATGCTCTGGGTGGCTGTCGATCCCCCAGTGCCGCCGGTGAATCCAACATAGGCCGTCGTTCCTCCCACAGTAGCAGGTATGTTGATTGGCCAACTGGTGACGAAGCTTTGCTGGGTGGTGGCGTCGGTAATTTGCATGGTCAGGGTAGTTCCATCGTAGACCATGTGAACGTTAAAGACATCTCCACTGTGCAGGTTCACACCGCTGGCCGTCATATCGACGGCGGGCACGTAGGGAACGGCTCCGTTAACATACAGTCCGGTGGAGTCAATGCCCTCGCCATCGTTGTTGTATAGGTCAAACTTGACGGCCACGCTGGAGGCGATCGGCGCATAGCCTAACCATCCACCACTGTTACCCAGAGCTGTCAATCCCGCATTCTGGATGGTGAAAGTGATTCCATCGGCATTGGGATTTGTGAGGTGAAAACTGAAGTCCTGAGTAAAGGCTTGTACATTGACTCGTGTGGCATACCACGCGCTGGCAGTTTCGCCTTGTCCTCCGTCGGTCAGCTGTAGACTCGAACCGTTCACCGTCGCCCGGCCGTTTAAAGCCATTCCGGTAGAGTAAAAACCGTTGCGGTAGCTGATGTCGGCCTGGGGAACGAAACTCCAGCTAATGATCTCCTGAATGGCTGTGGTTGTGCCGCTGCCAGCAGTGAAGCCGGCATAGGCTGTTGTGCCGCCGACTGTGCCCGGTATGTCGATTGTCCAACTGGTCTGGAAGGTCTGCTGCGTGTTCGCGTCCGTGACCTGCATGGTCAGGTCGGTTCCGTCATAGACCATGTGCACATTAAAGACATGAGAACTGTGCAGGTCGATTCCGGTGCCAATCAGGTTGATAGCAGGCGTGTAAGGTAAGGCGCCGTCCGTATAGATTCCCGTGGAGTCGATGCCTTCGCCGGCGTTATTTGCGAGATCGAACTTAATGGCGACGCTGGGAGTTATCGGAGCGTAACCAAGATATCCCCCGCTGCCGCCAAGCGCGGTTGGCCCGGCATTCTGGATGGTGAAGGTCATTCCGTCGGCGTGCGGGTTCGTCAACTGAAAGCTAAAGTCCTGGGTAAAAGCCTGGATATTCACCTTAGTCGCGTACCAGGCGGTCCCGGCCTCGCCTGTTCCGCCATCGGTCAACCGCAGGCGAGATCCATTCATAGTCGCAGTGCCATTCAGGAGCAGGCTGCTGGAATTGAGGCCGTTGCCGTAGTTAATCGACCCTCCGCCCCCACTGGTGATGGTATAGGCCCCTAACCCAATATCACTAGGGGTTACGCCTGTAGCCATCGCTATGGCGTTCACCGTCGTGGTGGCGCTAACAATTAGCGGCGCCGTGTATGCCGGGGATGACGAAGATGGGATGGAACCGTCGGTGGTGTAGTAGATGGCCGCTCCCGGGGTAGAATCCGAGATCACAACTGTTTGGGTCGAAGTATAGGTTCCGCCGGCGGGAGAAAAGGAAGGAGTTGCAGTAACTTCAGAAAGGATTCCGTATACGCTAACTTGTCCGACTGCTCCGGCATATACTTTACCGTTTGCGACGGTTGGTGCGGCAAACTTGATGGGAAGGCCGACGCTGTCGCGCTCCCCGTTGAGCGAAGTGTTGTATAGCTCGGACGCCAAGTTAGTGGCATCGTAGGCATGTAAAACCGACTCATCCACCTGGCTTGAATCCAGTCCCCAGAGGATTCCGTTCGTGTTGTTGTTCGCGGAGATGGCCAGCGCGGCTCCCGGCCAGTGAAAGCTGGTTGGCGAAGCCGAAGTTGCCGATGAGGACACCAGGCCGCTGCTCACGGTGAAGGCCTGTACGGGATTGTTCACCCATCCGAAATACAGGTTTTCGTTCCAATACGCCGGCAATGCCCACATGCCATCGGAGGAGCTGGTAATGGTCTGTATGATCTGAGAATTATTGTTGGGATTGTAGTGCCCCATGTTGTCACGGTTTACGAGATAGACATTGCCATCCTTCCCGCCACCAATCGCCTCATGCACGTACGGCCCGGGCTGATCGGGCAGGAGCAACACTCCGCCGGCGGCGAGGTCTTTGTCATTCTCATCCAGGTAAGACTGGTTATAGGGAGTAAAGTAGTCGCTCACGCTGAGGGTGGAACCGCTCAGCACCATTTTTATAATGCTGTCACCGAAATCTACGGGGTTGCCGGAAGTGTCAAATGTGCCGTTGCCCGTTGAGAAAATAATGTTGCCGGAAGCGTCCGCTGTCAGGCCCGCGCCGCTCATCCAGATGCCGCCGTCTTCGCCATTGGGGGTCGATGCCCAAACCGCGCTCTGTTGCAGAGTGCTCTTGTTGTAGGCCATCACCCAACCGTGGAAGGGCGCATTGTCGCAATATGACGCCCAGGCAAGGTAGATCTCGCCATTACTGAGTAACAGGCCAGAACGCTGCAACTCCATGACCGGCTCGAAAGTAAGCACGCCGTTGACACTACCCGCCCCGGTGCCGGGATAAGTTGCCTGTATGGCTACAGGTCCGCCGAACTTCTCTGCGCCCGTGGTGATATCGAGGGCGTGCAGGCGGTTAAAGAGAGTGCCGTTTTCCTTGGTCTCCGCCAGAACATAGATCGTATTCGTGCTGGCATCGATTACCGGCGTCCCGGTGACTCCATATTCCGGCACCACCGCCGTATCGCAGTTAACATCGGTAGTGGATATCGTAGTGATACCGTTTCCCGGGCTGATAAAGCTGGTCTGCCACAGTGGCGAGCCGTTCTCGCCGGTGTTGCTGTCGGCGTCAAGGGCGTAGACGCTATCGTTTTCGGTAGCTACGTAAAGGACATTATGGACGCCTTTTCCCGGGATAGTTACGTTGGGAACATACAAAGGCTGCGCGTATACCTGGCCGTCGACGAAGGTAGTCCAAAGCTTTCCAAACCTCCGGACATTCACGTTAGACGTAGTAAGCTGGGTTTCTTGTAAATTCTGTCCCGTGCGGCCATTGTCGTTATGCTGAGTAAGGACCTGCACCTGTGCCAGGGCCACTCCGGAGCAAAAGTGCAGCGCCATAAACAGCAGCCCGGCGCAGGCAGAAGACCTCGCTGCAAACTGCGGCCCCCGATGCACGATAAAGTTTCGCATAATGACCTCCCAGTCCTAGACTGCCCAACGACCAACGACCACGTAATTCCTGATGAATCGCCACAGCCTGGACATTGCAGTCCAGGGCCACATTCGCGCCTAATCCGCTATCAAGACTGCTTCCAAATTGGTTGCGAAGTAGCGCAAAGGCGTATGTGCACACAGCCAGCGGTCAAGGGGTTCCAGCGTCCGATCAAGGGACAAGGGAACTGAGTTCTTGGGAAACAACTGTCCGTGGGATACGTCTACTAGTTTAAATCCAAAGCTCTCAGCCAGGACGGTGAACGTGCGCTCTTTATATAAGCGATCATGATATGTTTCCCCGCGAAGGTGAGCGATATGCTGTGTCCATGACAAGAAATAAGGCAAGAAGGTTATGTACAGAATTCCCTGGTCTTTCAAAACGCGGCGGATCTCGCCCAGCGAGTCGCGATCGGACTTGACGTGCTCCAGAACTCCGAAGCTGATGACGCAATCAAAACTCTTGTCGGCGAAGGGAAGCTGATAGGCGTGGCGCAGTGGAACAACATCGATGGTCTGCTCGCGAATGATCGGGACTTCCTGCCCAAAGGTAGAATCATCAGCCTCCAGATTCTCAATATCGCAGGAAGTAACAGCGAACCCTCGCTGCCTGAGGAGGTAGGAAATCTGGCCTTTGCCGCAGCCCCAGTCGAGAATACTTATCTCCTTAGCGGCTCTATTGGTTACGGCAGCCAGGATTTCGCCGAGGCAACGTATATGACGGGTATAAACAGCCTGGGTACTGTTGGCCAGGAAGCGATGGGACTCGCTCTTGGTTGCAACGGACTCCAAGTAAGGGTCACGGGGAATTGGCGCGGACAAAGTTCTCCTGGCGGCGGAGACAATCTTCCGGAGATCGGGCATCGTGTGTTGGGCGACGCGGTCGGCTATCAAGGTCAGCGAAGGCACGGGTTTGTCTGGGAATTGGCTGGGCATCGCTGAAACCTTGGCCTTTATCCTTCGACGGGGCTGACGGTGCGGACCAACAAATGTTCATAGCCGGAAAGCACCAGCGCAACCAGGAGGAAGACAACTAACTTAGTGTCCAGGAGCGCATTGGTGCCGAACCAGAAGAGAATGCAAAAACCGCACCACGGATACAATATGATACCGGAAAGGTGTCCTAACTTAATCGACCTCCAAACCCATCCGCACAGGAGGCCATAAATGAAAAGGACCAGGGGCGACAGCCATCCGAAATCAGCGAAGATATATCCGAATGCGCCGGACCAGATCCTGGTTCCGTCAAGGCCGGCCTGCCAGGTGGCGGCGAATTGAGAGTCCCACATATCGGCGTAAGACGGCCAGTGCATCGCCTCAGAAATCGGAAGAACGCTGTTGAGCGAGGTATTAAAGCTTACAAATGAACTGAGATACAAGCCGGTTCCGGTGTAGGGGTAATGTAAGCGGCCGTTGACCAGTGCAGCCAGCCGGTTGTAGGACGAGACGGTATATCCCAGGAGTGCGCCGACAAACGCATCCATGTCCTCGCTTCCTCGAGCCAAAGACATCAGCGTAAACAGAGCGATTACTCCCACGGCAAGGACAACAGCCGCCTTTACGGCTGCCCGGGTGCTCCATCGTCCCTCACTGGTGCGCTGGACGAGATAGAGCAACGCGCAGCCTGCGACCACCGGAATAAGCTCGCCGCGGGCCAGCTTGAGCAATGCGGACATCAATACCAGCAAAATGCCGGCCGCGATGCTAAGGCTAATCGCCCAACGGGACCATCGGGAGCGAAGCTCGACCTGGCGATAGCGCCACATGGCCCACCAACAGATTCCCAGCAGCCACATGCTGGACAGTCCCAAGGGCTGACGGACATCGAGGGTGTCTTTGATCTGGGAGCCCTGCTGCAACAGGATCAAGCCTACCAGCGCAGGATTGCCCTGAAGCAACAAGCCAATGGATGCCAGAGTGAAAGCCGAAGCGGCGGCTATCGGCAGTAGCAGGAATGCGGTCGCGGGAAGCCGAGTCTTGATTCTTGTTAAGGGAGCAAAGACGGCGGGGAAAAAGGCGGCAACCACGCTGAGTCCCAGGATGAAAGCGCCGACGCACAATGCGTAAAGCAGCATCGAGGCTGGATCGAGGAACAACAAATCGCGTTCTTCCAGATAGGTGGTATACAAGCTGGGCGGAAGCATCCAGACCAGCACAAAAAAAGTGAACGACACCAGGGCAAGGCCATAAGGCGACAGCCAGGTGGCGCGTCCCGCCGGTATTTGAGTCAAGCCGTCGGTCACGGGGAAGGGCTCAGGATTGCTCTCGAAGCTGGAAGCATCGTGTTAGTTGTTCGCGGTCTAGATTTAAGCGAATCGGCGGCAGCGGCACAGCGATTCACCACGCATCGGTTCCTACAGAAGTGTGCCGGCGATCGGCGCGCAGCAGACTGTCCTTCCGCGTGAAAACCAGGTCAACAATCTCCAGGGCTTTATCCAAAGGGCGATAGCCGCCATCGAGGATGTCGTAGAGGCTGAAGTTCTGGTTGGTCATGTATTCCATGATCTCGGCGATTTCGGGAAGGCCGTCGACATAGGAAATGAGTCGCGTTTCCAGAATTACAATGTCGACCTTGTGGAGGGTTTCGGCAGCGCCCCGCAGTACGGAAAGTTCCTGACCTTCGGTGTCAATCTTTAGCAGCACAGGAGGCCGCAGATCGCGACCGGCGACCACTTGATCAACCGTGACGACGGGCACGACGCGGTGGTCGACGGCAGCCCGGGCCAAGGATGTTGTCTGCCGAGGATCAGCATGGATGTTGAGAGTAACCTCGCCTTTCGCAGCCCCCGCGGCTGCCAGCACATATTCGGTGTCGTAGGTGGACTTCAGGCGCTCCAGGTCAGGCTCGAACTCCTTCAGAGGCTCGACTAAATAGAATTTGCTGGTGGGAAATGCTTCATACAGATCGGGAGTGCCATAGGCCACACCGACATCGATGACTGTACCTGGGACGAAGTGCAATCTTTTCAAGTGGGAAAAAAATTCCGCGAAATTTCTGGTGGGCCGCCCGGAGTTTACAAGCTTCACGCCCAGGCGCGCCAACACGTAGTCATTGAGCTTTTGGACGGAAATTCTGAGGAGCTCACGGGCGCGCAGGGTAGCAGGCTTGCTCATAGGGAAACCGTTATACCATCCCTGACTGACCGAGGCGGCCGAACTGGGGGCTGCGTCCAAGATGGCCGCGGACGACCCTGGTTAACCCGTCAAAGGATTTCTGGCCCAGGGCATAGGCCGTGAGGCAATAGAAGTGAAACATGGGATACCTGGCGAAACCCATGCGTCCGTAAGCCCGGTAAAGCGCCATAAACTCAGGGAAGGGAAGGCCCAACTGGCTCCTGATGTAGGGATAAAAATAGTTGGCGTAGTCACGCGTTACTTCGTCTACCAGGTTGATACCTTTGGTGACTTTAAGGTCGCCTATGATGGCAAGCGCTCCCGAGACCATGGTCAATAGAGCTTCAGGGGTATAGGAGCCGGGCATGTACGTTCCGCGTTCGTTGCTGCTATTGCCGAACTCGGGCGGCTCATTGTTGCGGCACAGCACCAGAATGTCGGGAGTGAATACGGCGCACCGCGATGCGAGCACGCTGGCGGTCAGATGCAATTGATAAAAGAGAGTTCCGTCGAACTTGGCGGTTGCCGCGGCGTAGGCGCTGTCGCGACGAACCATGTAGCCGGAGATAACGCCTGAGCGGCGGAAGCAGACGGTGATGGCTTCGCGGCCCTCGGCGAAGCGCCGCTCTTCGTTAAAATATCGGACTGCCTGATTTATTTTCTCTGGTACTTCGTCGAACCAGGCATACCCGCGAAGCACCAAGCCGACATTATCGTAACGTTGCAAGATGCCGGCTACCGTGCCGAGAGCGCCCGGGCATAGCAGGTCATCGTTGCCCATGAAGAAACAGAATTCACCAGTCGCTTTCTCCACCAGGTTTCGGATGTTCGCATCGTATCCAAGATTCCTGGCGTTTTCGTAATACAGCAACTGTCCAGGATGTCGCGCAGCATAGTCGCGAGCGATGGCGGCAATCTGTTCGCGCTCGGGCGAGGCATCCTCACAAATGACGACATTGAAGTTCGTGTACTCCTGGGCAAAGATGGAATCCAGCAGAGCGGGCAGGTGCCGAGCGCGGTTAAACGCGGGAATACAGATGGAAAAAGTCGGTCTCATGCTTAGTGGCTGTGCTCGCTGATATCCGATAGAACTGGCGCCATCATCGGTTGCTGCGCTTCGGTATACTCAAGGTCGTCCCCCGATGACGACGCGCCGGCTGTTCATTAAGAACGCAGTTGCCAACCTTGGTCGAGGTGGCGCGACTGCGCTGGTAGCTGTGTTTTTGCCTCCGCTGCTGGTGCGCCACATGAGCGCCGTCAGCTATGGCGTCTGGGTCCTGGTGCTGCAAGTTGCCGCCTATATCGGTTACCTGGACTTTGGCTTGCAGACAGCAATAGGCCGCTATATAGCATATGCCACGGAGCGGGGCGATTACCAACAGCGCAACTCGGTTTTCAGTACCGCGTTTGCGGGATTGGTGGCCGCCGCTTTCGTAAGCCTGCTCCTGCTGGTTGGGGCAGCGGCTGCCGTTCCCGCCGTTTTTCCCGGTATTCCTTCGGACACGATCCCGATAATGCGGTGGGCCCTTCTGATTCTAGGAACGTCCATCGCGCTTGGTCTGCCGGCGTCGGCGTGGGCGGGAGTCTTCGTTGGCCTGCAGCGCTACGAGATTCCCGCTGTGGTGATCGGCGGAGCCAGGCTGATCTCGGCGGTAGGAGTGGTGATTGCGGCCTTTGCGGGCCGGTCCGTAGTCACCATGGCGGCCATTATGGCGATCACGAATGTTTTGTCGTATGGGGTGCAATATGCAGCGGCAAAACGGATCATACCGGACATCAAGTTCAGGGCAAGCCAGGTGCGGCGGGCCACCGCCAACGAGCTACTGGGTTACTGCTTTGGACTGACGGTGATGTCGTTTTCCATGCTGCTGGTCACCGGGTTCGACCTTATTCTGGTCGGCCGCTTCCAGTTCAATGCGGTCACGGCGTATTCGGTTTCGGCGGCGATGATAACGTTCGTTGCCGGCGTGTTGTCTGCAATCCTCAACGTCATGATGCCGCATGCGGCGGCGCTGCACGCCCGGCAGAACCCGGAAGAGCTGGGCCGGCTCGTTATCCTCTCGACGCAAGTGGGAGTTATTCTGCTGATATTCACGGGTATCCCACCGTTGATTTACGCCGCGCCCATATTAAGACTATGGATCGGCCAGCAGTATGTGCAGACGGGGCAACCGATCCTGGTAGTTTTATTGATTGCGAACATGATCCGGCTGGTCGGGCTGCCCTATGCAATCGTGCTGATTTCCGCGGGACAGCAACGACTAATCAAAGTCAGTCCCTTGACGGAAGGGATTACGAATCTAGTAGCCAGTATATTTTTAGGGGCGACGATGGGCGCCATTGGGGTTGCGCTGGGCACCTTGATTGGATCGGTGTTCAGCGTTACAGCGCATCTGTTCTATAGTATGCCGCGCACTTATGCGGAAATTAAGTTTTCCAGAAAGAAGTACCTATTGTCCGGTGTCTTGACGCCGCTGTTATGTGTGGTTCCACTTTTGCTGGCGGGAGCGGCTTCAGTAAGTGGGCGTCTGAACCCGGCATACCGCAATGGGTTGTTTCTGGCGTGCGTTGCCTTGTCCCTGGTGGGGAGTGCGATTCTGCTGAGACGTGCGAAGATGTTGCGCTTCGGAATGGGCAGGGCGGATCAGGAGTCGGCGCTGGGCTGACATTCTGCTGAAAGACCCATAGAAGCGGATCCGTCGCGGCCTGAAGGCCGCTCGGGATGACAAGAATAAACGGCTTATCGGCACGACTGAAGTCATGCCCTGACACAAAGCTTTTCGGAGCGGATTTTTTCAGCGGCCTGCAAAGTCGGCCGGTGACGACAAAACTCAAAGCCCCTGATCGAGCGAGCGGGAAGAGATGGGTTCGATCAGGCGATCCACCAGCAGGCGACGGGGATCGCGGGAGTCCAGATTCTGATAGCCGGCCGCGAGCAGGATCCATACGCATCCAAAGGCAAAAGCAACCAAGGTCCCGAAAACAATAATAAAAAGCCGTGGAGGCCAGGACTTGGTCTCGGGTACGACAGGCTCATCCAGCACTTTGATCGAGGGAATTTCTTTAGCTTCCTGGACCTTCGCCAGTTCGTACTGCTTGGTCAGAACTTCAAAAATAGCTTCGTCGATTTTGGCCCGGCGGGCAAGATCATAGTACGTATTTCCGAGAAGTGGGAGTTGTTCGAGCGAGGGATAGAGCTGATTATCGCTTAGGGTCGCGTTATCCGGAGCTTGGCCGGCAACCCCACTCCCGGCAGCCCCACTCATCGTGGAGAGTTTGTTGCGCAGCTCCGCGACCCGAGCGGAAGACGCCCGCACCCGGGAGTTTTGGGGACCATAGATCTGCTCCAGGCCTTTCAGCTCCGTTTCGGCGGCAATCAGTTGGCCTTGAAGGCTGGAGGCAGCCTCCATCATGGCTTTGCCTTCAATCTGGGGATCGAAGGTCTTGTTCTGGCTGGAGAAGAGGCTCAACTTCAGGGTTGCAGCGTCCAGTTCCTGCTTAACGGACAGCAAACGCCCTTCGAGAAAGACGCGCTCGCGATGGGCGGAGGAAGTGGTCAGCTGAGAAATGCGGTTGTTCAGGTCGGTGACGTAAGCCTTGGCCAAGGCGGCCGCGCGGTCTGGATCGGAGTCTTCGACGGCAATGGTAATGATGCCGCTCTTCTTGTCTTCGGAAATGTTGGTGCGCTTTTCGAGGACCTTACGGGCATCGTTGTAGCGCTTCTTGGAATAGACTTTGCGCAGATCAAACTGATTGATGAGGTCGTCCTGGATGGTCCTACTTTCCAGGATGCCCACCATCGTAGCTCCGCTGGTGCGCAGGCCGAGCACATTACTTGCCACGGCTCCGATCGCGTCCCCGGCCTTCGCCGTTAAGGCCCCCAGCATCGCGGTATTCATGTCGGACTGATCCGGCGGCATCAGGCGGGCGACCGCTTCGTATCGCTTTGGGATCAGGAAGGCTATCGCTGCGGAAATCGCGAAGCCGGCAATCACTATCCTGAGCAGGATACGCCGGTTAAGCCCGATGAGGTCTAGACCAAGCAGCATTTTCTCCGCGGCAGGCTGCGGAGGCAGAACATCAAGATCCTGGGCTGATGTTGGGGAACTCTGTAGCGTAAAGGAGGATGACTGGTTCACAAGTGTATCTGCGGGTGTTGGCGTACCAAGTTTCGTGGTGATCGTATACCGCCGGGAAGGTCAATTGCAATGACGAGAAGACAAAGCTTCGCCCTCCTCGCTTAGCGAGGGACATTCTTTCGGCTGAGAACCAGAGAGTCCACGGGTTCGAAGAACCGACCTGATTTAAGCCAGCGCGCCCCACAAACACGTGCAACTAAAGCTTGCACCCGCTGGGCTGGGGGAGTGCACTAACTTTTTTCGGTTCATCATGTTGGCACGAGTACCAGGCCGGGTCAAGCGAAAAGTAGGGGCCATTTCACGAGACTATTGCGAAACCCCGTGTCGCCGCTCTGCGGCTCGCATTTTTTCCCCATTCCGACCGGGGCCTCACGGCCCCGGCTAACTTCATCCCGCCGCTGCGCGGCTGGTGCGCAGCTAATGCTGTTTCCCTTATCTTCTACTGCTTTCGTGACGGGGTATGGACTGGCCAGAAGGTGAATTGCAGTCCGACCGCGACATTGGTCTGTGGAGTGGGGCTCACGAGAGGGAAGTTGAAGCGCTCATACTGGACCATTGGCGAGACCTGTATTTCGTGGTTCACCAGCCAATCGACGGTAGCGGAGACATCATTCAACCCTCCTCCCCCAAGAAAAATCGGATCGTTGTACTGTCTGCGATAGCTGACCTGGATCTTCTTCTCACCCGAAAACCAATAAGTGCCCCAGGCCTGTATGCCATCGCCCATGCGGCCAATCCAGCTGCCCATAATGTCGCCGTAGGTCCGGTAGCCTTCGGGGTAATGCTCGTTGAAGTAGTAGGGGCCGACTCCGGGATATTGCGGAATGTTGGTGTAAATCCCCTCAACCCGAAGGTCCATATTGTGCATCTTGGGAAGCTGTGGCAGATAAATACCGGGATTCCAGGCGGACTGTTTGTAATAGGCGATGGGGTTAGGTTCGTCGTTGGCCATGCCATCCGCATAGAGGAGCAGCCAGTTGCGCAGGCCGGGAATGCGATACGAAAAGTTAAAGCCGGTGAAGCGCTTTCCGGGGTCGACGGGCTGAGCATTGCCGTGGCTGGACCAGGTGTGCAGCCAGGTAGCCAGCGTAGCGGGTCGGCCTTCGCCCGCCCATAGCACGGTGATGGTGACGCCGATCTCAAAATTCGGTGTCATTTTCAGACCGAGCTTATCTCCCCACATATAAGGCTGAGGGTTGACGAGTTGAACTCCGTTTCCGACGAGGGGGAACTCGGGATACGGTCCGCGCAAGTAGTACTGGCCGCCAACGCGCCCGACAAAGGCCTCATTGCGGATCATGCCCAGCCAGGCCAGCGGACCCGGAAGTTGATAGGGAGCAATACGCGCCAGGCGCAGCATGGGCATGGCCTGAGCGTTGTTGGAAAGCATGAGGGAGCCACCGGCGTCGGGTCCCCAGGATAGGCTTTGTTGGCCAAACGACATCTGCCAGCCGGCCATGTTGAGGGCGGCGTAAGCTTCAATGGTGTTGAATTGATTCTCGCCGCAAAAACGTAGGAACAGAATTCAGCGGCATCTGGTCCGCGTTGGCAATGGCTTGCGCAGTTGAGGGGCTGTAGGGCGCGATGGACGCCGAGTGCTGGTATTCTCCCCGAATGTAGAAGGCCAGCGGGCCAGCCTCGGTGCGCATGGAGGCCCCAACCACGGAGTTGAAGCCTTGTCCGTAAGGACGGCCAAAGTCGTTATAGAGGGTCTGAGCAAAGTGGTAGCTGTCGGCTAAGGGCATTCCTACGATCTGGGTGACGCCGACATAGGCCGATTCCAGCTGAACGCCGACATTGGAAGCACCGTCCAGATTCGCCAATTCAAGAGCAAATTCGCGGCGCAGTTCCGCCACCACTCGGCCTGACTCGGTGTCAATTTCAGGATATCCGGTTTCCTCCTGAGCTTGCAATGTGAGCCGGGCGCATTCCAGCCGCGATATCGGCCGAATGGCTTGCACGAATTTAGGCAGATAGCCCAAAGCCGCCAGACGATCCAATGCCGGGATAGACCCAGCTATCGAGCGGAACGTAGGTTGTGCCCATGAAGCGGGGATCGGGGACCGCAGTCTTCGGGATCTTTCACGAAGGTCCCCCAGTTTGAGCTCTTGATCTCATTGGCGGCACGAGCGCGGTAAATCTGGCGTCCCATGTACCAGCCAAGAGCGCTTCCAACCACGGCATCGGACACCCAATGTTTCTGGCCCACCACGCGGGCGACACTGACGCCGGACGCTGTCCCGTAGGAAAGCAACTGGGTGACCCAGCCGGGATATTCGTGAGCAATCACGCTGGCCGCAGCCCAACTGACGGCAGAGGTGTCGGAAGGGAAGGAATCGCCGCCGGAGAAGAAATCGCCGCGGTCGTTGCCGGTGCCGGGCCGCTCGCGACCGGCAATATATTTGAAAGCGGTGGCGTCGATGTAGGCGTCCAGGGCGGCTTCGCCGGCGAGCAAGCCGGTCTCGCGCTCGTGATCATCGTGGTTCTTTTCGCCCAGGAGAAAGAGCCCGGCGCTGGCGCCTAGCAGAACACCCATTCCGGCATTGGAAGCGTTAGCCGCCAGATTGATGGTGCTGGTGCTCTTGGGAAGGTGAGCTTCTATCTTGGTGTCGGTTCCGACCAGGATGGAGGTGGCGAAGATGGCGGGCACCACGAAGAAGAGGTTCTCCGACTGCATGCGAAAGGGAGTGGTGAGGAATGCCTGCTGGTCTTGCCAGATGTTTTTGGGCAGAGACTTGAGGGTTACAGTGGACTCGCCATCGTCATTAGAGATGGACTTGGACGGTTGAGTTGCCGGCGCAGGATTGGGCACTGCCGACTGGGCTTGCACGTAGCCCGCGAGCAAGCAGCAAAGCAGCGTGCCGACTAATCTGGATGTACAGCGGAAGACCATTTAGTAGTGCACAGCAACTGCGGCGGCGAGCGCCAAGTTAGCAACCAGCTGCGCCGTTTCCAAAGTAGTCTTCCAGGCGGTAGATCCTCCCAGCGCCTTTTCCGGAACGACCAGAACATCTCCGGGCCGCAGCTTGGCATTCAACACTCCGCCCTTGAACCAGCCGCTGCCCTGGGAAGACACCACGGAGCCATTGGCGCGAATGACATAGATGGCTTTCTTCAGGGCCAATTCCGTGGGACCGCCCGCCTGCTGCAAATACCACTCGGCAGTCTTGCCGGGAACGTAGGTGATGGCCGTGGGATTGTAGACCTGCCCATAGGCCAGCACGAAGTTAGGTTTGCGGGGAATCGTGACCACGTCTCCCGCCCGCAGGAAAATGTCAGCCGGAGTGTTTTCCCACTCCGAGACGTCGCTGGAGATGGTGATAACCAGGCGTCCAGCGGCAGGTTCAGAGCGCAGGCGGGCGAGGGTTTGGGATTGCTGCTGTTGCAAGGCCTGCAAGATGGCTGCCTGATCTTGTCCGGTACTGCCTGGAGAAAAGCGCACCGTGGAGGTGGAAGCTTCGATGCGGCGAATCAGCTCCTGGCGGCCTTTCTCTTCCAACTGCCGGACCTCGACGCGCTCGAGGACGGCGCCGACGGGATAGGCCGTCTCGCGGAACCCACCGGAGCGTCTGATCAAGGAACTAAGGCGCTCGCCCTCATTGATTCCGTAGCTGCCGGGGAACTTCACTTCACCTTTGACGGTGGCAGAGCGCCCAATGTCGGCCCATCCCGGAATCTGGAGGATGGTGAGGACGTCGCCGGGCTTAAGCGCGGCATCCGCCGACGTATCGCCGGAAACGGCAGCGCCAATCTTGATTTCCTGTTGGTTGGTGACCACTTGCTGGCCATTCTCGACTTTGTAGCTGGCCAGGTCCGCGGTCTGGAGATAGGCGCTTCTTCTGAAACCGCCCGCCATTCGAACCAGGTCGCCCGCAGTCATGCCACCGCTCATCGGGTATTCGCCGGGACGCAGGACGTCACCATAAATCCTGACCTTGGGCGGATCGATTTCGTAACGGCCAAAGATCCAGATGGTATCGAACTGCTGGAGCGTGACGGTCTCGTCTCCGGCAAGGGCGCCGGCCAGGTCTACCGCGATGGTCTCGGGACGAAAATCGGGAGGCTCCAGACGAATGATTTCCGCGTGGTTGGAAGGCTCGGGCAGCACCTCCTGGTAGGAATGGAGCACGTCCGTAATCTTCATCCCTACCTTGAAGGGATAAGTTCCGGGGCGATAGACGTGGCCTTGCAGATAGACGGCCTTGTCGCTGTAGGGAAGAATGGGCGCAACCGAGACGCGATCACCATCCTGCACGGCGAAGGGTTGCACCACGGCGATCTGCGACGTTTTATCGGGGGAGGCGGCCAGCTTTGCCTCGAGGACCACGCGCTTCTCATGGGCATCGATGCGTTCGACCTTGATCTCACCCAAGGCAGCCGCGACCGATACACCGCCGGCCATGGCGAGCAGCTCGGAGAGCTGGGTCTCACCTTTGAGTTCGTACACAGCGGGCCGGCGCACCATTCCCGTAACTGCTACAAGAGGCCCAACGGGCGGGACCATGATGGTGTCGCCAGGCTCCAGGTGCTCGATGGCTTTGCGCACGCCGTTCAGCAGCAGATCGTAGAGGTCCATTTCGCTGATGAGCTGTTGTCCACGATAATGCTTGACCACGCGCAGCGAGCCAGTCGATGTTGGACCGCCGGCGGCGTAGAGAGCATTCAGCGGCGTGGAGAGCGAGCTGATGTCGTAAGCTCCGGGGCGCTGCACATCTCCGACAACGTAGACCCTGACGGTATGCAGGCGAGTGACGGAAAGGTCGACATGGGCGTCGTGATATTGCGGCGCAAGCGCGGCTTGGACTTCTTTCTGGGCCTGGGCCAAAGTGAGGCCAGCCACCACGACCGGTCCGGCTTCGGGCAAGGAGATGCGGCCTTCGCGATCGACGACGCGGGTGATCCGCTGAGTGACGCCTCCCCAGGTGTTGATGGTGAGGTTATCGCCGGGCCCCAGAACGTAGTCGGGGCCAGCAGGCATGTCCATGGGGAAGTTGCGCATGCCGACAACATCGGGGCGGAAGATGTCAGCGCCAAACCGCTTCAGGGTCTTGGGTTGCTGAGGAAACTGGGTGTACAGATCGCGGGTAGAGGGTAGGCTGGGATACGGATTCTTCTTGCGTATGGTCTTGGGATTCAAGGTGGAATCGTCGTAGCGCGGCTGGGGGGGCTGCGGGCTTAAGTTGCCTGTGGTCCGTTCACCCTGCCGAGTTCCGGAGACTCCCGCACCGGAGGTCCCTGATTCTGCTCCCGAAGGCGCTGTCTCCGGGTTGTACTCCTGCGCTCCGGCGCCCTGAGGCAATGTCCCCGGAGGCATCATTTCCGGGTTGATGTTCTCGCGTCCTTCTGCCTGCTGCGGCAAGGTGGCGTTGACACCGGTTCCGCGCAGAGACCTGGCTTCGTCTTCGGAGATGTAGCCTAACTCCACCAGCGAGCGAATCGCATCGTTCCGGAACTGAGGGTCGGCTTGCAAGCGCTGATACACCACGTCGTCGGTGACCGCCTGCTCGTCGACCAGGCTGCCCTCGTCGCTCATGCGCTGAATCAGCAGAAGCCGCAGCTGGTCCATGACCTCGGGCCGGCTTTGGAGGAAATTCCGCAGCGCTACGTTCGAACTGGCGGCGCTCGAAGCCATTGGATTGGTGGAAGATAACCCTTGCTGGCTTTGCTGGCTGGAGCTCTGGGCATCGGTGATGCTGGGGGCCGTCAATCCGCCGGAGGAGCCGGGAGTGGTGGAGGAATCCTGGTCGGTGCTTTGCCCATGGGCCGCCGCGGCTGAGAGGCACAAAACGGCAACCAGGACAGCGGTACGGTATGTCTGCAAAATTCTCATTTCCGATGTTTCCTCGCGTTGCAGCTCCGCCAAGATGCGGTCGCCGTCGCCAGGGAAAAACGGCTTCCGGCGACCCATTTGCCAAGCAGGAGATAGCGCTACAAATCGATGAATTGTGGCTAGATTAGTGTGCTCGAAAGCTTATGGTAACAAAATGGTCATCGTCAAGAAAAACCTCGCAGCCCCTGTCCGTAAGTTACTGCGTGGGCCGCTCAAAGAGTCTGGAATCAATTGCGGCGTTTACCTGCATTGCGGTGAGGGTCATGGTCATCTGCGGACGGCCTGCTTCGCTGAACAACGCGTACTTTGTAGGATAGTTCAGGCCGCCGAAACTTTTCCAGTCCGCGTAGGTCATGGTCTGAACGATCCCGCCGGCCTGTGACATGTCGGAGTAGCGTTCCTGCAAGAGTTTGCCGTCGGCTGCGATCCACCAGCGGGTGGGCACGCCGTCGGCCTCAACGTTCACCACGGTGGCTTCGGCGTTGCCAACCTTTTCATGGCCGCTGGCAACGAAGACGTATTTCGGATCGTTGATGCGTTGCAGAATGTTGATAAAGTCATGCTTCAGCGACGCATCCATAGCGGCCCGCTGAGTTGGAGAAACATTCCGCAGCCTGCCGTCCTCTACCAGGAACGCGTCGGCGGGAGTTACCACGAGTAGGGTATTGCCCTGCGACAGCGTCATCCTCTGCGCCTGCTTGTTGGGATAAACGATGCTCTGCTCGAGCTCGATGTGCTGGCCCTGTCGCAGGGCAACCACGGTCTGCCGCAAACTCTTAACCGCGTTCACCTTGGCCGGCCCTCCCATGGCCTGCAAGAGCTTCTCGGCGGCTGCCTTGCCTTCAGCATTGCTGGTGGTGGGCCCAAAGTTAAGAACCAGCTGCGAGCCAGACGGCTTTGGTGCCGAATTCTGCGGCTTGGTGGATGTTTGCTGGCAGATCAGGAAACCCAGTGGCAGGAGTGCGAGTGCGAAGAAGGAGGCAATGCGGCGAAGAGTGGTCATGGGTTTGTGCGTGTCAGCCTCGATCGTCCCCGTGGATCGCTACGAGGTTTGGTACGCGAGAAGTTGGTGGGCGGTGCAGGACTCGAACCTGCGACCTTCTGGGTGTAAACCAGACGCTCTAACCAACTGAGCTAACCGCCCCTCGTACGCGGATGGGCAAATAGTTGTAGACGAAGGCGACCAATCGAGTGTACATGAGGCGCGCGAGCGGGGTAAATGAGCGATGGCTCTAGCTCGTCGTCGTGAACTCGACCAGCAATTGCAGGCGCTGGCGGGCGTGTCCGCTGTCGATGGCGTAGGCGGCCAGGGGAACGGCTTCGCTGATGCGATCGGCGTGGCCTGCGGCTACCAGCGCGGCGGCAGCATTCAGCAGGACGACATCGCGCCGCGGGGAGCGCTCACCGTCAAGGACGGCGCGGATGATGGCAGCGTTCTGCGCGGCATCTCCGCCGGCAATCTCTTCGAGAGGCGCGCGCGCCAGGCCAAAGTCTTCCGGCGCGACCTCGTACACTCGCACCTGAGCGTTGCGGACCTCGGCAATCTTGCTTGGCCCGGTGATGGTGATCTCGTCAAGCCCATCGCGTCCGTGGACAACGAGCGCGCGGCGCACGCCGAGTTCGCTGAGCGCCTCGGCCAGCTTTTCCACCAGGTCGGCGGAATAGACTCCCACCACTTGCGCCGACGCCTTTGCGGGATTGGTCAGCGGCCCCAGCAGATTGAAAACCGTGCGCAGGCGCAACTCTCGGCGGGCGGGCTGCACATACTTCATTGCCGAGTGCATGACCGGAGCGTAGAGAAACGCGATGCCGGTCTGTTGCAGGCATGCGGCTACGCGCGCCGGCGGGAGGCCGATGTTGACTCCAAGCGCCTCCATCACGTCGGCGGAGCCGCATTTGGAGCTGATGCTGCGGTTGCCATGTTTGGCCACGCGGACACCGGCGCCGGCGATGGTCAGGGCGGTCGCAGTCGAGATGTTGAAGGTGCCGCTGGTATCACCGCCGGTGCCGCAGGTGTCGACCAGCGCGTCGCGTCCGGTGCCGCTAAGGTCGAGGGCCTCGCCGTCGTCGGATTCGAGCGGCGTGGCTTCGGTGCGGATGGCTTCTGCGAAGCCGACGATCTCCTCCACGGTCTCGCCCTTCATGTGCAGAGCAACCAGCAGCGCCCCGATCTGGGCGTCGGTGGCTTCGCCGCGCAGGATTTGCGCCATCACGTCGCGCGCTTCTTCGCGGGTGAGGGAGGTGCGATGGTTCGCGAGCTTGTGGAGAGCGTCGAGGAGCATGCTTGATTGTTAGATTAGCATTGCGAAGGCCGCGAGCTACGAGCTACGAGCGGGGAGCGCATTGCATCCACGGAACGTGCGATAGTACTGAGGTGAAGCTCGCCGCTCGACGGTACGGCGCCATTCTCTTGCTCGTGCTGCTGACAGTAAGCGCGCAGGCGCAGCACACCTATCTCGGCATGGATCGCAATGACTATCCCGGCGACGCCAACATGATGGCGTTGCACAAGACGTTCGCATTCACCGGATACTGGCTGAACAATCCTCCCGGTGCGAATCGCAACACGTGGCGAGACAAGCGCAAGTCGATTGAGGCGATGGGCTACGGTTTCCTGCTGCTATTCAATGGACGCGAATATGCGCGGCTTAAGGCTTCGGGCAATGCTGCGCGCGTGGGAACGAGCGATGCGGCGGCGGCGGTGCGCTCTGCTCAGCAAGAGGGCTTTGCCAAGGGCGCGGTCATTTTCCTGGATCAGGAGCAGGGCGGGCGCATGTTGCCGGAGCAGCGTGCCTACATTCATGCGTGGGTGGATGGCGTGACGCGCGCAGGTTATGGCACGGGGATCTACTGTTCGGGAATTCCGTTTCGCGAGTCAGCCGGGGTGTCGGTGGTGACGGCCAACGATATTCGCGAGCACGCGGGCAAACGGGAGATACATTTCTTCATCAGCAACGATCAGTGCCCGCCGTCGGCGGGCTGCGCTTTTGGGCGGACGCGGGTGAGCCCTGGCGATAGCGGAGTGTCATTCGCCGACGCGTGGCAGTTTGCGCAGTCTCCGCTGCGTCCCGAGATGACGGCGGCCTGCCGCCCAACTTACGCGCCAGATGGCAATTGCTATTCGCCAGGATCTGGTGTGTACATTGATGTGGATACGGCGAACTCGGGAGATCCCTCGCGGGGTAGAAGCCAGTGAGGTAGGCTGAATTCGGGTAGACCTGGCGTTTAGGCCAGCGTCCGCGTTTGTTCTGTACTCTTCTGAGCCGGCTTCAGCCGGCGGCAGGTTGTGTTTCGCCGACTGAAGCCGGCTCAGAACAAAAATAATGGGCTTGTGGCGGCGCAGCTAAAGCTGCGCCCCTTCAAAACCAAACCGCTGAAGGCGCCGCTCTGCCCGATCAAAGAGATGGAGAATCGATCGCTCCCATCGCGAGCCGAGATTGAACACGCGGCAGCCCTGCTGCGTGCCGGCAAGCTGGTTGCCTTCCCCACGGAAACTGTTTACGGACTCGGGGCCAACGCGCTCGACGCGGCTGCCGTGGGTCGCATCTTCGAAGCCAAGGGCAGGCCTGCGAGCAGTCCGATCATCGTGCACGTCAGCAACATGGAAATGGTGCGCAAGGTTGTCGCGGAGTGGCCGGCGGCGGCCCAGTTCCTGGCGCGAACGTTCTGGCCGGGGCCGCTGACGCTGGTGTTGAAGAAGCAAGCTGCGGTCTCTGCACTGGTCACCGCGGGATTGGAGACGGTTGGCGTGCGCATGCCGGCGCATCCGGTGGCGCTGGCGCTGATTGAGGCGGCGCAACTTCCCATTGCCGCGCCCAGCGCGAATCGCTTCACCCAGCTTTCGCCCACCACAGCAGAACATGTGCGCTTGGGGCTGGGCGCTCGCGTGGATTACATCCTCAATGGCGGCCCCTGCACGGTCGGCATTGAATCGACGGTGCTGTCGCTGGCTGATGGGGCCGCGGTTTTGCTGCGGCCGGGCGGAGTGTCGCGCCGGCAGATCGAAGCCGTGATTGGGACCATCTCGCAGCAGAAGAATGCGACGGTCGGGGCCCATCCCTCGCCGGGAATGCATCCCCGGCATTACAGTCCGCGGACGAAGCTGCTGCTGGTGCGCGATGGCGAGGTGCCACAGGAAGGCGCTGGAGCATACCTGCAATTGCATGGGCCGCCGAAGAGCGAAGTGCGAGAGATTATTGCGATGCCGCTTGATGCTTCGGAGTATGCGTCGAAGCTGTATCGCACACTGCACGAACTGGATTCGCGAGGCTATGAGTGGATCGCCGTGGATACACCTGATGATGCTCCGGAATGGGAAGCGATTCGCGATCGTCTAAAGCGGGCCCGGTCCAATCAGCAAGACTCAGATTGAAGATCGGGCGCCCATGCTACAGTCGAGAACCTGAATTGCGGTTCTCCATCATTGACCACGTCGCACTCCAATCCGCCGCAAGCTGATTCGTCGCCTGGACTTCTCCGGCAAGTCGGCTTGTTCGACGCCACCATGATCGTGATGGGTGGCATTGTCGGCGCCGGCATCTTCATCAATCCGTACGTCGTTGCGCAGCAATTGCACACGCCCATGCTTATCCTGGGCGTGTGGGCGGCCGGCGGCGTTGTGGCCATGCTGGGCGCCTTCGTTTATGCCGAGCTGGCGGCGCGCAGGCCTGCGGTCGGCGGCCAATACGCTTATTTGCGCGAGGCCTTTCATCCCGCGGTCGGCTTCCTCTATGGATGGGCGTTGCTGCTGGTGATCCAGACCGGCGGCATGGCTGCGGTCACGGTGACCTTTGCGCGGTATTTGCTGGAGCTGACTGGCTGGCAGATTTCGGAGCGCGCCGTCGTGATCACCATCGTGGCGCTCACGATTATCAATTGCCTGGGAGTGAAGCTGGGCAGCCGCATGCAGAGCGTCCTGATGCTGCTGAAGATCGCGGCCATCGCGGGTTTGATTGCCGCGGGGCTTTTCCTGGTGCGCTCGCCCCATCCGCTGCTGCATCCGCTGCTGGATCGCAAGCCGTCGTTCGATTTGCTGACGGCGATTGGGGCGGCGATGGTGCCCGTGCTGTTTGCTTTCGGCGGATGGCAGACCACCAACTTTATCGCCGAAGAGATCAAAGAGCCACGGAAGAACCTGTCGCGAGCTCTGGTGCTGGGCGTGGCAGGCGTAATCGTGCTCTACGTTGGGGTCAACTTCGTCTGCGTTCGCGTGCTGGGGCCGCAAGCTTTGGCCGACACGCGCGCTCCGGCAACGTCGGTCATGCGAGCGACGATGGGCAATACCGGAGCGCGGCTGATCGCGCTGGGCATTGCGGTCTCGACACTGGGATTTCTGAGCCAGTCGGTGTTGACCGCGCCGCGGGTTTACTTTGCCATGGCGCGCGATAAGCTGTTCTTCCGCAGCGTCGCCAGCGTGACGCGGCATACCCACGTTCCCGCGGTCGCGATTATCGTGCAGAGCCTGTGGACCATTGTGGTTGCGTTGTCTGGCCGATACGAGCAGATACTGAATTACGTGGTGTCGATGGACTTCCTGTTCTTTGGCCTGACGGGCGCGAGCCTGTTCGTCTTTCGCAGCCGGGAAGCGAAAGCTGCGGCGGATGGGAAAAGTGGATACCACGCGCCGGGTCATCCCTTCACCACGGGATTGTTCGTGCTGGTATCGTGGCTGGTGGTGATCAACACCGTTTACAAGTACCCGAAGAACAGTCTGCTGGGCATGTTCATTTTGCTGCTGGGCCTGCCGGTGTACGCCTACTGGGCGGCGAAGCAGAAAACTGGAGAAGAGAAAGCCTGATGCCATCCCGCACCCACAGCGGATCGCGGTATATGCAGTATGCCAAGCTGCGCTCGGGCGCGAAATACAACCTGGCGAGCAGCGGGATCATGAGCTATCCACTTGCCGAGCTGCCGGTGACGCTGGAGGACCTGGAGATCTGTGGTTCCGACTTTTACGGCTACGCTCCGCTACGTGAGCGTCTGGCGAAGCTGAACGGCGTCCCCCTCGACTGGGTGGCTACGGCAGCGGGCACATCGATGGCGAACCATCTGGCGCTGGCGGCAACGTTAGAGCCCGGCGAAGAAGCCCTGGTGGAGTGGCCGACTTATGAGCTGCTGGTCACCACGCTGGAATATCTCGGCGTAAGCGTGCGCTATTTTGAGCGCCCGATGGAAAATGGGTTTCGCGTCGATCCCCACGAAGTCGAGCGCAAGATCACGCCGCAAACCCGGCTGATCGTGCTGACTAATCTGCACAATCCCACCGGCGCCATGATTGACGAAGCGCCGCTGCGGGCGGTCGGCGATCTCGCGAGGAAGAATAATGCTCGCGTCCTCGTCGACGAGGTTTATCTGGAAGCGCTGTATGAGCAGCGTCCGCGTCCGGCGGTGCGCCTGGGCGAACACTTTCTGGTGACCAGCAGCTTGACCAAGGCGTACGGCCTGAGCGGGCTGCGTTGCGGATGGGTGCTGGCGAACCCGGAACTCACCGAGCGCATGTGGCACATCAACGATCTGTACGGCGTGAATGCGGCGCACCCGGCGGAGCTGATGAGCGTGATTGCGCTGGATAACCTGGAGCGCGTGGCGGCTCGCGCCAAGAAGCTGCTGGAGGCGAATCGTCCGGTGCTGGATTCGTTTCTGCGATCGCGCGACGACATCGAATACGTTCGCCCCGAGTTTGGCACAGTCATCTTTCCCAAGTTGCGGCATGGAACCGTCGAACAGCTGGATCGTCTGTTGCGGCAGGAGTACGAGACCGGCATCGTTCCCGGCAGTTATTTTGGGATGCCGGAGCATTTTCGAGTTGGGATTGGCGGCGATCCGGAAATGACGCGGGCAGGTTTCGAGCGCCTGGGGCTGGCGCTGGATAAGGTGCGGGCAAACGGTTAGCGCGGGCCTTCCGGGATATCGGGCAAGAATATTTGTCGTTCGTCAGCGCAGTTGAGATTCAGGCTTTCCGAATCAGCGTCTCGCCAAAGCGAAATCAAAGTGATTAGCCCAGTGCGGAAGCGCTGGGAAAGCTGCCGATATTTTGACTCTCAGCCCCGTAGGGGGGCAGTTTCCCGGGAAGAATATCGCCCCTGAAGGGGCTCGGCCAAATATTTTTGGCCGGTTACCCAGCGCTTCCGCGCTGGGCTAGTTACTTTCAGACTGGCCAGCCATACTTTTATGGAGCGGCCCAACGCTTACCTGCGTCGCCAGTAATGCCTGTCCGCGAAGTCGCGATATTGGCGGCGCTGCGAACTTCCTGCGTCCCAGCTGAACGCTCCCTTTTGCAGCGTGAATCGCGGCTCTCTTCCGTTATCCGAGGTTACGATGCTGAGGATGTCGAAGCGGCAGGACGGCTTGCGCTCAGCCGGCAGACGGCGAAGGTAGCGCCGCGCGACGGAAATAATGTTGCGGCGTTTGTTCAGCGTTACGGCAGTCGAGGGCGGAGCAAAGCTGTCGTCGCTGCGCGTCTTGACCTCGACAAAGCACAGCATGCCGTTGTCCCAGCCAATCAGGTCGATTTCGCCGCGATTGTGCGGCACGCGGAAGTTGGTCGCGACAAACTCGTAACCCAGTTTCTTCAGATAGAAATAGGCTTCGGTTTCGCCGTGTTGGCCAAGAACCAGATGCTTGGGTTGGCGCGAACCGATTCTCTGTAGAGCGCGGATGACGAAGCGGAGCCAGGTCATGAGTTGAGGCGATCAATCGATGATCGCTGCCCCAACTGTAATTCGACAGGTGTGGGCGGGTTGTGATTGGCGTCACGCGTGCGCGTGTGCCGCCGATGCTGAAAGTAATTAGCCCAGCACGGAAGCGCTGGGAAAACTGCACTATTTGACTCTCAGCCCCGTAGGGGCGGCAGACGCCCGGGAAGAGTATCGCCCCTGAAGGGGCTCGGGTTTATTGGACAACTGGTACCCAGCGCTTCCGCGCTGGGCTAATCACTTGCACGGTTCTCTAGCAGGAAGCAGATTCTGGACGGGATGAAACTGAATCGTCACCGGCGAGACGGGAATCTCGAGCGTCCTCGACAAACCACAACCTTTCTAACCGGGCGGAGGTTTTAAACATCCCCTACAACCCGCACATGGGCCGAAAACCTCACCCGATTGCATAGAATGTCAGCGTGGAGAACTCTGAGAAACAAGACAAAGACATCCTGAAGCTTTTGCCGGCGCCGGAGCGGCCGCCTAAGCTGACAGCGCGGCGCATCGGCATTCATACTTCGACGGCGGGCGGCGTGGCGAACGCCGCCGAGCGCGCCTACCGGCTGGGTTGCAATACATTCCAGATTTTCTCTTCCAGTCCGCGGCAATGGAAGCCTTACGAGCTGGCCCGCGCGCAGTGCGAGGAGATGAGCCGGCTGCGCCAGCGTTATGATCTGAAGCCGCTCGCCATCCACGCCAATTACCTGGTCAACCTTGCGGGTGGCAACTCGGAATTTCATGCGAAGTCGATTGTGGCCTTCCGTGGCGAAGTGGAGCGCGCGCTGGCGCTGGGAGCGGAGTTCCTGGTGTTGCATCCCGGCTCGTTTCGCGGCAGCAGCCGCGAAGAGGGCTTGCGGCGTGCCGCGCTAGCGATTGAGCAGGCGGTCGAGGGGCTGGACCTGGCGGCCGGCAATTTGCGCGTGCTCATCGAGAACACGGCGGGCTCGGAGTTTTCCCTCGGCGGCAACTTCGAGCAGGTTGCCGAGCTGCTGTACCTGTTGGCGAAGTTCGTACCGTCGGGAGCGTGCATCGATACCTGCCACACGCACGTTGCGGGCTATGACATTGTCAGCGACGAAGGACTTCGCCGACACCCTCGATCAACTTGATCGCACCGTCGGCCTGAAGAATGTTTACGTCTGGCATTGCAATGACGCCAAGGCCGCGTGCGGATCGAAGCTGGACCGGCATCAGCACATCGGGAAGGGGAGCATCGGGTTGAAGACGTTTCGGCGGCTGTTGAACGATCCGCGGCTGGCACACGCGGCCTTCATCGCCGAGACGCCGATCGACGAGCCGCTGGACGATCTGACGAATGTGAATGCGCTGAAGCGGCTGGTGGGACACGGGAACCGCCGAGCGGTTGCAGCATCAAAGTTTATCTTCGGACTGATTTGTAACATCATATGCCCCAAGCTCATCAAAGAAGACTAGCGATCCGAATCCGCCCGTGAGTGGTGCGCGAACGCGGTCGCCAACGGCGACCCGGACGGAAGCGCGTCCCGACCGCTACGATCCGCAGGCGATCGAGCAGAAGTGGTTCGAGCGCTGGGCGCAGAATCCCGATCTCTATCGCTCCGAACCTCCAACATCCTCCCGCAAGAAATATTACGTGCTGGAGATGCTGCCGTATCCCTCGGGCGCGCTGCACATGGGCCACGTGCGCAACTACGCCATCGGCGACGCGCTGGCCCGCTACATGTGGATGCAGGGCCACAACGTGCTTCATCCCATGGGCTGGGATTCGTTCGGCCTGCCGGCGGAGAACGCGGCCATCGCCAACCAGACGCCGCCGCGCGAGTGGACGCTGGGCAACATCGCCGCGATGAAGCGGCAGATGAATCGCCTGGGCTTTGCCTACGACTGGTCGAAGGAAGTGACCACCTGCCTGCCGGAATATTACCGCTGGAACCAGTGGTTCTTCCTGAAGTTTCTGGAGCGCGGGCTGGCCTATCGCAAGAAGAGCAAGGTGAACTGGTGTCCGAAGTGCGCCACCGTGCTGGCCAATGAGCAGGTGCTGCCCAACGGCTGCTGCTGGCGTCACGAAGACACGCTGGTGGAGCAGCGCGAGCTGGAGCAGTGGTTCCTGCGCATCACCAACTACGCCGACGAACTGCTGCAAGGCCTGGACAACCTGCCGGGCTGGCCGGAAAAAGTTCGCACCATGCAGCGCAACTGGATCGGGCGCAGCGAAGGCGCGCTGGTGGATTTCAAGCTCGACGGCGCGGCCGGCCCGGCGGGCGACAAGATGTCGGTCTTCACCACCCGCATCGACACCATCTACGGCGCGACTTCGTTGCAGCTGGCGCCCGAGCATCCCATGGTCGCCGACCTGATCGCCAACGATCCCGCGCTGCTGGCCAAGGTCGAAGAGCTGATTGCCGAGCAGCGCAAGGCGAAAGACGAAGGCGACATCGGCGCCATCGAAAAGCACGGCGTCTTCAGCGAGCGCTATGCGCTGAATCCCTTCAACGGCGAGAAAGTGCCCATCTGGATAGCGAACTACGTTCTGCTGGATTACGGCACGGGCGCGATCATGTCGGTGCCGGCGCACGACGAGCGCGATTACGAGTTCGCCAAGAAATACGGCATCGACATTAAGGTAGTGATTTACCCGCGGCGCGAAGGCGACGCTCCCGACGGCGGACCGAACGAGCCGGTCCTGCCCTTCGTCGAGAGCAACAGCCTGCTGATGAATTCAGGCGAGTACAGCGGGCTGGCATCGCAAGAAGCGATTGCCAAGATGTCGGAGTTTGCCGAGGAGCATGGCTTCGGCAAGGCGACAGTAACGTTTCGCCTGAAGGATTGGGGCATCAGCCGGCAGCGCTACTGGGGCACGCCCATCCCGGTGATCTACTGCGACAAGTGCGGCATTGTGCCTGTGCCGGAGAAAGATTTGCCGGTGCTGTTGCCGGAGAATGTCGAGATCACGCTGGCCGGCGGCTCGCCGCTGGGCAATGTGCCGGAGTTCGTGAATGTCGCTTGTCCCAAGTGCGGCGCGCGCGGCGCGGCGCGAGACCGACACCATGGACACGTTCGTCGATTCGTCCTGGTACTTCTATCGCTATACCGATCCCACATTGTCAGACAAGCCGCTGGACTCCGACACTGTGGGATATTGGTTTCCCATCGACCAGTACATCGGCGGCGTCGAGCACGCCATCCTGCACCTGATCTATTCGCGCTTCTGGACCAAGGTGATGCGCGACATGGGGCTGGTGAAGAATTCCGAACCGGTGGAGCGGCTGTTCACCCAGGGCATGGTGATCAAGGGCGGCGCCAAGATGTCGAAGAGCCTGGGCAACGTGGTTTCGCCTGACGACATGGTGGCGCGCTACGGCGCCGACGCGACGCGCATGTACACGCTGTTCGGCGGACCGCCGGACAGAGATCTGGATTGGCAGGACGCGGGCGTCGAGGGCATCAGCCGGTTCCTGTCGCGCGTGTACCGGTTTGTGCTGCGAAATGCCAAGCCGGATGATCCAGCGTGGAATGGCGATCATGATGGCCAGCTCTCTCCGGCGGCGCGCAAGATGCAGCGCAAGTTGCACCAGACCATCCAGCGCATCACCGAGGACTTCTCGGGCCGCTGGCACTTCAATACGTCGATCTCTGCGCTGATGGAGCTGGTGAACGAACTGCACGCTTACGAGGACAGCGTGCAGCGCGGTGGGCAGGCGGCGGCGTTGCCGCTGATGGCCGATGCGCAGCGCAGGCTGGTACTGATGCTGGCGCCGTTTGCGCCGTACCTGGCGCACGAGTTGTGGGAGATTCTGGGCGAATCGTCGGATCTGCTGCGCGCTCCGTGGCCGAAGTACGATCCGGCGCTGACGAAGGAAGAAGAGGTCGAGATCGTATTGCAAGTCAACGGCAAGATACGGAGCCGGATTGTTGTTCCGGTTGATGCGACTGACGAACAATTAAGCGAGCTTGCACAGGCCGATGAGCGGGTGAGGTCCGATCTCGCGAGTAAGACGGTGGTCAAGGTGATAGTGGCGCCGGGACGGTTGGTGAACGTTGTGGCAAAGCTAACGCCGCCCGTGTCTTCGGAACCCTCCTGAAGACCTTCGAATGGCAAGCGTAGCATCAGAGTTGCGGCGGCGAGGCGCGAGTCCCGCGAAGCGGGACGGAAGAAGATAGCCCAGCGCTTCAGCGCTGGGTGGGCGTGCAATATTTGATCTGAGTCCCGTAGGGACGGCACAGCTTCTTGCGATCTGGGCAATTCTGCCGTGCCTACGGCACTCGGGTTCGCTAATAACGCTTACCCAGCGCTGAAGCGCTGGGCTATGATATTTCGCGCCTACGGCGCTCTTGTTTAGGCGAGCCGGGAACCCGGGAGTTCTCCCTATGCCGACTCTGAATTCCATCGCGCCGACTCTCCTCGTGCCCGATGTAGCCGGCACCGCGCACTGGTACGAAATCAACCTGGGGTTCACCGCGAGCTTCCATCCCAAGGCCCCGCCTTACGTTTGCGCCAGCCTGCAGCGCGACGGAATCGAGATCATGTTGTTGCGGCAGGAGGGATACCGCAAGCCGCAAATCGAGCGCGCGGGGGGCGTGCGGGACGCCTACATTCGCCTCACAGGACTGCGGGAGTTTCATGACGAGGTCCGTAGCCGGATCCAGATGAAGAGCGAGCTGACCAAACGGCCGTATGGCGACACGGAATTTGAGGTCGAGGACCCGAACGGATACGTCCTGGTGTTCGGCGAAATTCTGCCGGAATGAGAGAGCGCCGCAAACGAATCTGGTTGAGCCGCGATTGTGCCGTACCTACGGCACTCGGGTTCTAAAATGACGCCTTACCCAGCGCTACCGCGCTGGGCTAATTACTTTCGCGCCTGCGGCGCTAGCTTTTCGAACGGACGACCGCCGGCCGAATCCAACATTCGCCGGCCGAACCCACCGTTCGGCGGTCCGACCAACATTAGTTTTTTGTTCTGGATCCTGAATCGCCGGAGACCCCACACATTCGCAGTTTTCACCCGCGTGCGACCCGCCGATGGTTACGGCTTGCGCGACAGAATCTGATCGATTGAGGCCGCGCCAGGGCCGGCGATGAACAGTGTCAGCATGACCGCCAGGTAAAGCACGATCACCTCTCCGTGGCCGCTGCCTGGGTCCTTCCCGAAGAACGCGAAATGATGCACAAACGCCCACGCTACAAAGATATTACCCAAGCAATAGAGAGCAGCCCACCTGGTGCCCAATCCGATCATCAGCAGGATGGAGCAAACGAAGTCGGAAAGAAAGGCGATGAAGAACGAAGGGTGCGATCCTATGCCGATGGGATCGGGAAAGTGGGTCAGAAACTGCGCCCAGTATGCCGGCTGCTTTTCCCAGCCGTGCCGCAGGAACAGCGTCACTCCAGTCGCTATACGCAGTATTGCCAACCCAATCAGCGGGCGCTCCGGAATGAACCGCAGCAGCACAACATCCCTAACCGTAGCCATTTATAATCCTCCGATCGCGGAACGCCCGAAAGCGAAGTACTTCAGGGGCTAAAGCCCAGTTCGAAGCGGGCGATTTGCGGCACGGCTGAAGCCATGCCCTGACACAAACCGATTTGTGACATAGCGCATTAGTTATGATGACGAATTCACAGCCGGAGCGTTTTTCTCCTCTGCTTTTAGCCAGGACGGCTGGCATTGCGGGCCTGCTCGGGATCGTGGCCGGCGCCTTTGACATCGGTTACGTGCACAGCACGTTGATCGTGGCCGGCAATCCCGCGGCAACCCTCCACAACATTCTGGCGCATCAAGCGCTGTTTCGTGTGGGCTTCTCCGCCCATCTCTTCGAGCTGCTGCTGAACATCGTCGGAGAGATTATCTCCTTCTACCTGTTCTGGCGAGTGAACGTTGTGGTCGCAGGCATCTCGCTGTGCGCCGGGATCCTGGGAATGGCAACGGAAGCCTTTGCCTTGCTCCTCGCCTACGTGCCTCTGCAACTCGCGATCGGCGGGAGCGCGCTGGGCGCATTCAGTCCAGAACAATTGCATGCGCTGGTTCAGTTCTCGGCGCAGTTGCAGCCGGCAGCTCTGCTGCTCTCGTGGGTGTTTTATGGTTTGGATGAACTGACCGGCGGGTTCCTGATTTTTCGCTCCGGCTTCTTGCCTCGTGTGCTGGGAATCCTGCTGGGAATTTCCGGAGCTTGTTACCTGACCAATGGCTTCCTTAGCTTCCTGGCGCCGGCGCTGGATGCGCGCGTGGGTTGGTATCTTTCCTTTGCCTGTCTGCCGGGAGAATTCCTGAGCAGCCTGTGGCTGGCCACTGTGGGATTGAATGTTGCCAGGTGGAGAGCCTGGTCGAGCCCTCAGGGCTGAGCTCGCGATCCAGGATCGTAGTCTTCTCGGTCGCAGAATTATTGAGGGTGCCCGATGTTGCCTCACGGGAGTCATAAATTCAGCGTAAGTCATTCCCAAATTGGGACTTTGCGTTTAGAGGCCGTCTGAGGGCCTTGGAGTCTTCGGACGGCCCCCCCAGTACGTCTGGAGAGCTGATCGTCGTCCCTTGGGCCTCCTATGGCCCGCAATGGGCACTTTACGGAGCGCATAGACTAGCCTAATAGTGATAAGTATTTCCTATCGTTATAGCACTAAAATGTTATATGTGTTGTTTTCACCTCACGCTGTCTTCGTAAGTACCTGATAGCAAGTAGCAATCACCGTTTTCGACCGCCTTCTTCGTCAGATAACGGCTGGCTGCCATCCGCTACCCGATGCCGAGGTCCTCAGGCATCTCCAGCGGAGAGCCGCAGACGCGGCAGATCACGGCCGAGCAGTCGCCGCAGGTGAGGGGATCGTCCACTTCGCGCGCGCAGACGGGGCAGTAGAGCAGGGGATGGCTCTCGCCGTTGGTGGGTGGTTGAGGAGTTTGAGCCATAAGTTCAGGCGAATGTACCATAAAAGCAGCTGTCAGCCATCAGCTATCAGCCGTCAGCTACGGCATCGCTTAACTGTTTAATCGAAGGGCAGTCAGTCTGAGTACGGTTTAGCTGATAGCTGACGGCTGAAAGCTGACAGCGGAAATGAGGACTATGTCCGAGAATAAGACCAACACCGTCGATGAGCAGATGCGGCGCGAGTTCAATCAGTGGGCCGAGGCCGGCCGCGGCGAGGAGATGGAGCAGCACCACATCAGCATCACCCAGCAAACGCTGGCACTGATGGGGCTGAAGCACGGCGAACGGGTGCTCGACCTGGGTTGCGGCGCGGGATGGGCCACGCGGCTGCTGGCGCAACTGGTCGCCGGCGGCGAGCGGCCGGGCCAAGTGGTTGGCCTGGACGTTTCGGATGAGATGATCCGGCGGGCGCGCGGCGCTTCCACTCAGTATCGACAACATCCTGTTCGTCGTGGGCTCGGCGCAGCAGATTCCCTGGGAGGAAAACTTCTTCGACAAGGTGCTGTCAGTGGAATCGTTTTATTACTACGGCGACCAGGACCGCGCGCTGGATGAGCTGTTCCGCGTGATCGCTCCCAAGGGCGAGCTGTTTATCCTGATCAATCTGTATCGCGACAATCCCTACTCGCTGCGCTGGGTTGACGGGCTACAAGTGCCGGTGCAGGTGCGTTCCGAGCAGGAGTACGTCGAGTTGCTGATGGAACACGGATATCAGGATGTGCGGTCTATGCTCATCCCCGATCTGACGCCGACGCCGGAGGAATACAGCGGCAAGTGGTTCAAGAACGCCGAAGAACTGCGCGACTTCAAGCAGATTGGCGCGCTGTTGCTGATTGCGCGCAAGCCGGATGTGGTGAGCCCGCCGCGGAGCTTCGAGCTTTCTTGAGGATCGTGTTCACCACGGAGGCACGGAGGACACGGAGTAAGAAGAATTCATTAATCCTGACGGAATACTTCGAATCGGCGCGCACAATCGGGTTCCATCCAGTGGAAATCCCAAGAAACTCCGTGCTCTCCGTGCCTCCGTGGTGAAAAAAACGCAGCTATAGGCTCCCGCGTCCCGGCCCCACGTGGATGCTGCCATTCACGTTGTCGAGTTCAATATGGACGCCGCCGCTGCCCAGCGTGCCGCTCATGTTCTTGCCGACCCAGTGACCCTTCACGGTCAGCGGAAAATCGGTGGAGATCGAGCCATTAACGGTGCTGGCGCTCACCCCGGCATTGGGCGATTGCGGCAACAGCAGATCGACTGAGCCATTCACCGACTTCAGCTTGATCTCGCGCACATTATTCAGCGAGGTGTAGTTGGCATCGATGGTGCCGTTCACGGTTGCCAGATCGGCCGTACCCGCCAGGTCGGAGGCGCGCAGCTTGCCATTCACCAGATCGGCGTTCACTTCGCCGCTGACCCGCTGGACATTGAGCGATCCATTGACCAGGTCGATTTTGTCGAGGCGTGCGTTTTGCGGCACGTGCAGGGTGTAGTGAACGGATGCCGGATTATTGTTCGTAATGTGCGAGGGATAACGGGTCTCGATTTTCACGGAACTGCCGCCGCCGTTGACCTCGATGCGGGCTTCGTCGAGGCGCTGCTGGTCGGGGGCAGTCTTCACCGCGTCGATCTGCACTTCGTTCTTGTTCCAGCCGGTGATCTCGACGTCGCCATTGATGTTGCTGAGCGAAACCCGGCCATCGGCGGAAAGCGGAACGGTCTTGTGAAATTCCTGGGTTACCTGGGCATGGGCCGGAATGGCCATCAGCAGGGCGAGAATCGCCGCTGTCAGGATGCCTGCCAATGTGCTGGGCTTGCGATGCTGAGCCATGGTGCCTCCTGTCGCGCACGGGACGCGAGTTCGCAGAAAAAGTTGTGGACGGTAGGTGATACGGCAGGGAAGGCGCGGCGGTTCCGAGAATCGGGACGAGTTGCAAATCAGCTAACGGTGGCCGGGTTATTCTTGAGAGCTGTTCTCTCACGGTCCAGCCGGTCGTTACAGTCCGCGTAGCAGCGGTTTCCGTGGGGGCGGGACTATCGGCGGTGCGAAAACACCGGAATCTCAAGAATCTCGCGGTAGTTAATCCCAGGCATATCAGCCGTTGCTTGCAGCAGCCACGCGAGGGCGGCCTGCGATTGTGAGTGCAGTGGCCTGATTCGCCAGTGGAGCTGTCTGGGTATAAGCTGCTCCTGATGAAACGATTTTTCACTCTGGCGCTCCTTCTCTTATCGACCAATGGGTTCGCTCAGGACGCAGCCCAGATGAAGGCGCGTCTCGCGAAAGCCCAGGAGTACATGGCGAAGGGGTTTTACCCTGTCGATTGTTTTGCGGGACAGGCCAGGGTTCGTCAAAAGCGACTCTCACGGCGATCGCTCACTGTGTTTCGGCCAAATGCCGAAATGAAATGCTGTGGTGAAGCAGTCAAAAATGGACGGACTGACGGCCACGGACACTTCGTGATTGAGCCGCTGGCAGAAGGCGAATATTTTGCCCAGTTCGAGGCCGACGGTATTGAATATGCCGCGAGCTTCGCTGTTATGCAAGATTACGATAGGTGCGGAGCCGAGTTCGTAGAACTCGATTTCTCGGCGGCCAATCAATACTCGTTGCAGACATTCGTTGCTGTTGACGGCAGGCAAGAGGACTGCTCAGAGGACGCCGCCGCGTGCTATCGAAAGTAGATGCGAAACCTTCATTGCCTGCGATAGATATAATCCAGACCATTGGCAGCCATCTCAGCAGTCAGCGTGACCGCGACCGTCCTCAACGAGGTTGAGGACATCGACGGGCTCGTCTCGACTTTGGCGACGCAAGTCCCGCTGCCCAGGGAACTGATCGTGGTCGACGGCGGATCGACCGACGGCACCTGGGAGCGCCTGCTCGCTGCGCGTGCGAAATACCCCAATCTGATCGCCATCCGCGACGAAAGCTGCAATCTGAAGGCTTCGGCGGGGCCGATCGGCCGCGGGCGCAATGTTGGCATCGCGGCAGCCACGTCGCCGGTCATCGCCTGCGCCGATGCCGGCTGCATCTACGATCCCGAATGGCTGGCGCGGCTGACCGCGCCGATTGTGAACGGCAGGGCCGAATATTCATTGGGCGGCTCGCGGATCGATCCACAGGAGCAGACCATCTGGGATGTTGCGTCTGCGCCGTTCTTTGGGATGAAGCAGCTCGCCGATGGAACAACGAAATCATGCACCGCGCGCTCGATGGCCTTTCGCAAAGAGCTGTGGGAACGGGTAGGCGGATTTCCCGAGACCAGCCTGATGGGCGAGGACACGATGTTTGATCTGCTGGCGCGCAAGCTGGTGAAGCCGGCCTATGCGGAGCACGCGCAGGCGCTGTATCGGCCTCGGCACACGCTGAAGAGTGCGGTGCGGATGATGGCGCGTTACGGCGTTGCCGATGGAGTGCTGGGGACGCGGCGCGGGCGGCTGGCGCGGAACTTTCTGCGCTGCCTGGCGGAGGTGGTTGCGATTGTGCTGGTGCCGCGCACCGTAATTCCGCTCGTCGGTGTCCTGCTGCTGGAGATCTACTTTGCCTTTCGCCTGGATTGGAAAACCCTACGTCAGCGCGCGAGCCTGCGTGAGATGGGAGCGAGGCTGCTGTACTCGCTGCTGGTGCCGTGGGTTGCGGCGTGGAACCAGGCTGTCGGAGAGCTGACGAAGACCAACGCGCCGAACCGGCAGAATGCGTGAAGACAGCAGTTAGCAATTAGCAATTAGCAGTTAGCAATTAGCCAAAACAACGGGCAACTATCTGGACTCGATTGGATTTGTGGCCACCGGCGCGCCACATTCCTCACAGAACTTGGAAAGTGGCCCGACGCGATGTCCGTTCAGGCATCGTCTGTCCTCGTCAATTCGTGCTACCTGGGTTGAGGAGTAAAGGACGCCAACGGCGATTGCATAGAAAGCCAACATTATGCCTGACATTCCTCTTGCCGCTGACAGTTGGGAGTTAGCGTCTTTATTGATGAGGAACGATAGGAGACCCATGAGCCAGGCGTACCCGAAGATTGTGTACAGGGTAATCCGCATCCATCTTGGACACCCGCGCAATGCAGCTTTCCAGAAATCCTTTTGTTTGACATCGCGGGTCATGCGATTCGCATAGAAGATCATCGGCACGAATACGACGAAAAGTCCGGGAACAAAGACCCTGGCCAATTGCTGAAACGGGGTAATCAGTCCGCAGAGAACGGCTATGTGGACCGTCCCCGTAACAATGAAGCCGGCTGAGGCTATAGCGAGCAGGAGATAGGTCAAAGCAGCCATCACGTTGCACGTAACGCCCCTGAAGGAGCTCAAATTACTAATTGCTAACTGCTAATTGACTAATTACTTCTTGAATCGATACTTCACCAGATCGTAGAACGCCATCACGCCATCCCGCCAATTGATTTTCTTGCCTTCGGCATACGTTCGCCCGTGATACACAATCGGCACCTCATAAATCCGCACGCCCAGCTTGGCCAGCTTCACCGTCATCTCGGTTTCCACGCTGAAGCGGTCGGAGTGCAGATCCAGCCGCACCAGCAGCTCGCTGCGAAACACTTTGTAGCAGGCGGTCACGTCGTGAATGCTGACGCCGGTCAGCACATTGCATACAAAGGAAAATATGCGGTTCATCACGTAACGCCCGTAGCGCGGCACGCGGTGCGGGCCGTAGTGGAAGCGATTGCCAAAGACGGCGTCGGCGTGGCCTTCAACGATGGGCGCAATCAGCGCAGGATAGTCGCGGGGATCGTACTCCAGGTCTGCATCCTGGATGAGCACCAGTTCGCCGGTGGCGTGCTCCAGGCCGGTGCGCACGCCCGCACCCTTGCCGCGGTTCTTCTCGTGCAGCACCAGCTTGACGGTGTTGGCGCCGTTGCCGCCCAGCAGCTCCTGAAGGTCGGTGTCGCGCAGGAATTCACGTGTCCCGTCAGTGGAGAAGTCATCAATGATGATGAGCTCTTTGTGCAGGCTCAGCGGCTGGCGCGCCACCTGGCGCAGGAGTTTCATCACCGTGGGGCGCTCGTTGTACACCGGGATGATGACCGACAAGGTGTGGAACTCAGGCAGAACCTCGTCCTGGTCGAGCTCGGCGAGCTCCTGTTCGTCGCCACTGCTGGCGGCGCCTGTGCGAGGCCGGGTTTCAGAGACCAAGTACACTCCCAGGATCAGCAGCTGAGGATCGATTGGGTGACGGTAGCGCGGTTCCGGAAAGCAAATATAGTAGACCAGCGGATAGAACGCCAGCAGGCTGGCGAACAGGAACACTCCGTGGACGCGGCGCTTCAGGGCCAGCAGTAGTCCCCAGATGCCCAGCACCGACAGCAGCAACGTATGCGTGTTTTTCAGTTCGGCCAGGTTTTGATTCTTGGCCAGTCTCGGGATGCCGTTCCAGTAGTAATAAACGCGGCGCAGCGTGATCTGGGCGAACTTGCCGGGGTTCTGCGCGATCCATTCCTTCGCCAGCCGTCCCTGGTCGACGCAAAATGCGACCTCTCCCATGCGCGCGTATTTTGCCAGCACAAGATTGTTCTGGCTTGGATGATAGGCGATCACGTACTGGCCTTCCGCCAGCGGATTGTTGCCCAGCCGCAGCTCGTTGCCGAAGTTGTCGCGGATGAAGACGACCTGGCCCATCACCTCGTAATTCCGCGCCAGCCACGGCATAATGGCCATCCAGAAGACGACGGCGCTAAGCAGCGCGGGAACCACATAACGTTTGCCGCGGCGATGCAGCTGATAGACCAGCCAGCATCCGGCGAATGGCAAGAACGACAGCGCGGCAGGATTGCTGAGTGCCGCCACGCCCCACAGCAGGCCATAGCCAATCCACGATGAGGAGCGATCGTCGCCTTCCATCTCCACCGTCAGCATAAACAGCAGGCTCAGGAGAAAGGCCGACAGGCTGGTCTCCCAAATCCAGCGCACCGCCCAGAAGATGGTGTCGGGATAGAGCGCCCAGACCCAGCCCGACCATAGTGAGACGGTGCGACCGAAGATGCGCAGCGCGGTTCGATAGATGGTCCAGCAGGTGAGCGCCGCGAACAGGCTGTTGAAAGTCAGCATCACGAATGCCGACGCTGGCGAGTAACTGCCGAATGCCCGGAAGGCCAGCGAGACAATCCAGGGATAAATGGGGGCGGTCCACGCCGAGGGTCCGGTGTTGCCGCCGAAGGGCGAGCTGAAGCCCATGCCATTGGCCAGCGAATAGGCGATCTGTCCGGTCTCAAAGCCGAAGCCGAAATTGTGTTCGGTGGTGCGGATGCGATAGGTGTGCGCGACGATGATCCACAGCACGCGAACCGCGAAGGCGATCAGGACCATCCAGCGCGGCGAACCCAGGACCTGCTGCCAGCGCGACTGCTGCGAGGTTGCAAGGGGGCTGGAATTAGGCGACAGGCGCGCCGATGAGGTGGGCAAAGGCATTGCGGATAACGGAAATTGTATCGTAAGGAAGGTGTCAGCTATCAGCCGTCAGCTTTCTGCTATCAGCCATCAGCGACTGTTGCAGCTTTGAAACACAGCCCATCGACTGCGCTCGGGCCACGCTCTTTTCAAGGGTGCCGCAACCAGCCCCTTATTTTTGTCATCACGAGGAGGCCTTCAGGCCGACGAGGGATCTGCTTTTGACCCGGCCGCGGAAAAGCAGCTTCCTTGCGCCCAAGACTAGGCGTTCGTAATGACAATTCAGCCGTCAGCTTGGTCTATCCCTGCTGGCCACGGGGCGTAACGAATTCGCTGGGCGGCCACGGCCCGCTCAGGCGCAGACGTACGCCTTGCGATCCCCCGGCGCCGCGCAGCGATGCGATGAAGCGCTCGCGATTATCGCGCGGCACCAGCGCGTACCAGCGATGGTTCTTGCGCTCCTGCCGTGCCCGCCATTCCCGCACCGAATCCGCGGTCACGCTCTTGAGTTTGCTCTCGACCGCGGCCACGCGCCCCAGCGCCTCCTGCCGCCGCTTCAGATATTCGCGCCCGCTCACCGGAGTGGCCAGATCTGCCTGCTGCTCCTCCGCCCACGTTCCCAGGATCTCGTATTGCACCGCGTTGCCGATTCGCTCCAATGCCTGGCGATACGACTCCTGCTCCGGCGCCAGATGTTGCTCGAAAACCTCGGAGCTCTCCAGCAAAGTAGGGAAGCGAAACGGAATGGGCGTGGTCGCCGCCAGAATCTCGCGCAGCACCTGTTGAAATTGCAGTGCCGCTTTCTTCAGCGATGCAGGCTCTCCTGACATCGCGTCGGGATCGCCGATATCGCTCCAGTACACGCGGACGCCCAGCAGCTCCCGCGACATTACCTCAGCCTCGGACACTCCGGCGGCAACGCTGACGGCGGGACTCGGCTGGGTAACGCAATAGAGCAGGCTGGGCATGGATTCACTATAGTCGCCAGGGAAGTCCGGATCGCGTGCGGAGGCTGGAGCACCGCATCAGGGGCGCAGAAAGAATCACGCAGAAACCGGCTTTAGTCGCTGCGGTAACTCCACTGCGGGGCAAACTGTTTGCGCAACTATTCCAGGACTACCGGCCCAACGCAGATCCCGCGGCCGACGAGGCAGGAGACGCAGGTTTCGCCGCCCGGATAGCTCAGAACAATGCAAATATCCAGCGGGTCGCCATAAATGATGATCGGCCCAATCACGATTTCGAGAGGCTTGGCGGTGGGGACAGCGATAGGCAAGTTCACGCCAGGATAACCAAGCTGGCGCACCCGCTCCAGGGCTGCGCGAAGCGCTTTCTTTGTCGCTGCGCCGCCGCTACGGGTGCCGCGCGCAGCCTTGCGCGCACCGCTGCCACACCCCTTGCAATCTATCGGAGTCAGATTGGTGATCATGCCTTTGCATACTTCGGCCACGATCGTAGCTTCCACGCCTCCGCCTTGCACTCGCCCAATCTCAATCTGCGCTTTGCCGGTCTTCTTCAATTTGGCCACGTCCAGATACTTTATGGCCTCGAAAGCGCGGAAGCCGCCGCGATGGATCTCCACCCTTGGACTAGCGCCCACGGTTGCCAACGGCTTTTGCATTTTTTGTTTCAATCGAAGCCTCCGCAGTGATGAGATCAGTCGCCGTCAATCAACATGGCCGCAGCGACTGAAATATGAGTCATCGTAGAATCACCCATTGCGCCTTGCGCAAGCTGAGTCAGCCTACTTACAGTAGCACCCTGCCGCCTGGCCCGCGCGGGTTTGGAGTTACCCTTGCCACTCGCGTACCATGGACATTCGACCAGCCATCAACCATGAAATCAGTTCTCGCCGCAATTTTCCTTGTGTTGTTATCGTTCGGAACGGCCTCGGCGCAGGCAACGCCGGGCCAGAATCCCGCCTCGTCATCGCCCGCCGCATCTTCGCCTGCTCCAGCGCCAAATCAGAGTCCAGCGATGCCGACGTCTCCGGCCACGCCTCAGAGCTCCGAAAAAGAAAGTGCCCCGCCGGCGACGCCGCCGGGAACCGCTCAGGCAGCTACGCCGCCTGACTACTCGCAGGAAGCCTACGTTGTTCAGCAATCCAGCAAGACCATGCGCTTTGAAAACGATGGCACCGGCGTGGAGCAGACCGACGCGCAAATCAAGATCATCAGCGAGAGCGGCGTGCAGGCCTTCGGACAACTCAAAGTCGGCTACAGCGCGCTCAGCGAGAAGCTCGACATCGCCTACGTGCGCACCCGCAAACCCGATGGCACCGTGGTTACGGCGCAGGAGTCGGCCGTGCAGGACCTGACCTTTGCCGACGCCCCGGTTTATACCGACTATCACGTCAAGGACATCAGTGTGCCGTCGTTGCGGCCCGGCGATGTGCTGGAATACCGCTTCATCAAGACCATCGCCAGCCCCCTGGCCCCGGGACAATTCTGGACCAGCTACAACTTCGCGGAGCATGGAATCATTCTCGACGAGGAGTTGGAGATCAATGTCCCCAAAGACCGGCAGATCAAGCTGAAGTCCAAGCCGGGATACGAGGCAAAGATCACCGAAGATGGCGACCGCCGCATCTATCGCTGGACCCACTCCCGCCTCAAGAACGATGACGACACCGACAAGAAGAAAAAGAAGAAGAAGGCGGCTGACGACGAAGTTCCGTCCGTACAGTTGACCACCTTCAAGAGCTGGGAAGAACTGGGCGCGTGGTATGCCGGTCTGGAACGCGAGCGCCGCATCCCGGACGATAGCGTCAAGAAGGAAGCGGCGGCGCTGGTCAAAGGCAAGACCGACGACATGGCGAAGGTGAAGGCGCTGTACGAATACGTGTCGCGCAACATTCGCTATGTAAGCCTGTCATTTGGATTGGGACGGATTCAGCCGCACGCCGCCAGCGAAGCGTTGGCCAACGGCTATGGCGATTGCAAAGACAAGAACACTCTGCTGGCGGCCTTGCTCGACGCCGAGGGATTCCATTCGACCTCGGTGTTGATTGGCTCGAAGATCAAACTCGATCCTGACATTCCGTCGCCCTCGCAATTCGATCACGTCATAACCCGGGTGCCGGTCGACGGCAAGGATATCTGGCTGGACAGCACGCCCGGTGTAGCGCCGTTCCGCATGCTGTCGTCGAACCTGCGCAACAAGCAGGCGCTGGCCATCCCGCCCAGCGGTCCCGCGGTACTGGTGTGGACTCCGTCGGATTTGCCGTTCCAGGCCTTCGATCGCACCACCCTGGTGGGCACCGTCAGCGACAGCGGCGAGTTGAAGGCGCACGTGACCACCGCCTCGCGCGGCGATACCGAAATAATTCTGCGGTATGCCATGCGCCGCATGCCCAGTAGCCACTGGAAAGACATCTTCGACTACATGCTCCAGCACGCCAACATGCGCAGCGCGGACATTACCAACCTGAAGGCCAGCGATCCCAGCGATGCGGAACAACCGTTGACCGTCGAGTTCGACGTTACCGTGAACAACTATTTCGACTGGTCGGCGGCGGAGTCGAAATTCCCCTTACCGTTGGCTTCGATCCATCTGCCCGACGAGAACGATAGCGATGACGACAGCGCCAAAACCGAGCCTATCAAGCTGGGGGCGGTGCGCGACGACCAGGCGGATGTGAAGATCGGCTTTCCGGCAAAGTACAAACTGCATTCGCCGCTGAATGTCGACGTGCAGCGCGATTACGCCGAATACCACGCGGTCTACAAGGACGAGGCCGGACAATTCACCAGCCATCGCACGCTGAAGGTGCTGCTGGCGGAAATCCCTCAGGACCGCAGCGAGGACTTTGCCGCGTTCCATCGGGTAGTGAGGGCCGATGAGGCGCAGGAGGTCACGCTGACCAATACGTCGCCGGGCGCCGGCGGCGTCTCTGCCGGCGATCAATCGGCCAGCGATCTCTTCGACGCCGCGGTTGAGGCCTTGAAGAACGAACACTACGCCGTCGCCATCGACTTATTGGAACGTGTGGTCAAGCTGGAACCCAAGCACAAGGACGCGTGGAACGATCTGGGCAAAGCCTACATGCAGCTGGGCCAGACCGATCAGGCGATCTCGGCCTTCAAGAAGCAGATTGAGAACAACGCCTACGATCCCTTTGCCTACAACGCCCTGGGCCTGGCCTACGAACATCAGGGCAAGTACGACGAGGCCATCGCCGCCTTCAAAAAGCAGATTGAGATTAATCCGCTGGACCCCTATGCCCATGGCAATCTGGGCCGCCTCTACGTTGGCCAGAAGCGGTTTACCGAGGCTGTTCCGGAGCTGGAGAAAGCGGTTGACATCCAGCCCAAGAACCCGCTGCTGGAGATTTGGTTGGGGCAGGCGTACATCGCCACCAAGCAGACGGACAAAGGAATGGCTGCGTTCGAGAAGGCCATCACCCTGTCGCCGGCGCCGCTCACCTGGAACAACATCGCGTACTCGCTTACCGAGCAGGATGTGCAGTTGGACCGCGCCGGTAATTACGCGGACTCAGCCATCAACGCCCTGGAAGCCCAGCTCCGCGATGTCAATCTGGACAACTTGCGCATGCAGGAGCTGGGGACCACACAGTTGATGTTCTCGGTGTGGGACACCCGCGGCTGGGTCGATTTCAAGCGCGGCAATCTGGATAACGCGGAGAAATACATTTTGCCCGCGTGGCAGGCTGGCGGTAGCGGCGATGAAGCCGAACATCTGGCGGAAATCTACGAGAAGCGAGGCAAGCGCGACCAGGCCATTCAGTACTACATGATGTCGCTGGTGGCCGAAGACGCCAGCCCGGTGGCGCGCGCGAAGCTGACGGCACTGGGCGTGAAGGACATCGACAGCCGGATGGCAAACGCGCGGGCTGACCTGGCGAAGCGCGAAACCGTGGCCCTTAACAAGTCCGACAAAGGTACGGCGGAGTTCTATCTGCTGGTCTCGCCTGGCAAGGTCGAGCAGGTGAAATTCATCAAGGGCCCTGACAACCTGAAGAGCTTTGCCGACATTTTGCAGAAGACTGATGTCGGGATGAAGTTCCCGCCGCAATCGCAGGCTCATGTGGTGCGGCGCGCAGTGGTTCGCTGCGGGAGCACGGCGCCCGGCCCGTGCACGGTGGAGTTGGTGCCCGCGGCGGAAGTGCGGTCGCTGGAGTAGGGTCAGGGACTAGAGGCTAGTGGTTGGGGAGACGAAGCTCTGATCAACGCTGGGTTTTGAAAGGGCGCGGCCTTCAGCCGTGCCGAACTGGCGCTCCCTCACTTTGTCATCCCGAGGAGGGCTTTAGCCCGACGAGGGATCTGCTTTTCGGACCCGGCAGCAGCTGATGCGACAGATGCCTCCGAGAAACTGCTTTGTGTCTGGGCACGACCCTTCAGGACAGGCTTGGGGTCGTGTCGGCGCCGCTCGCGTTCCTTGCCGTATTAGCGACTTGCGAAAGCAGCCGGTCAGGAACGCCAGGCATTCGAACGCTAGAAACCGGGGAGCGCTGCGATCAAACAGGATTTGAATGTCGGCCGGAAACTCCTCATCCGCTTCGTAGAAAACCAGACGAAGAGGAATTTTGGGCAGAACCTGGAAGCTCCAGCAATGTCCGCCCTCAGCTGAGGCAGCTTCCAGAACCCCGCCGATTTTGCGGGCTGCGGATTGAAATTTGCTGTAATCGTCCCCAAACTCTCTCGGTAGAGGTGCGATCAGAATTCCTTTGTCGTGCGTTTTTTGGCCATCTGGCATGCCGGTGGTGCGGGGCAGGGGGACATAGGAATGCTCCGGCTCCCCGCGTCCGGTCGAGAGAATGTAGTAGGCCAAAACGTTGCGGTAATTGACGTCGTCAGGCAGTCCGTCGGAAGGATTGACGCCTGCGGAGTTGATACGGTATTCCCGGCCGCAAAGTTCGACCCTCACATCGCCGTTGGCCAGCAGCTCAAGACCGAGACGCCCTGCACTTTCCGCGAAGTCATTGCGCCAATCTGGGTAACAGCCCACGATAAATCTGCTCATAGCCGGTGCTCATTGGGTGGGGTTATCGGAATAGCAATTAGCCTTTAGCGATTAGCTCTTAGCAATTAGCTTTTAGCAATCGGCCTTTAGCAATTAGCTTTTGGCGAAAGGCAACTGGCCTTTGGTAATCCGTAGCGCCGTAGGCGCGACATAGGTTAGCCCAGCCGTTCACGGCTGGGAGAGGATTGTGAGTGTGAACCGAGTGCCGTAGCCACGACACGAACCCTGGCGTCCCTGCGCGGCTTTCAGCCTCACAGTTTCCAGACGCGAAACTGTCCACTAGCCACTAGCCACTGATTCTCACGCTTCTCTCAGCGCCCGCGTAATCGGCATTCTTGCGGCGCGGAAGGCCGGCAGCAATCCGCCGATCAAGCCCATCAGCACGGCGAACACGATGCCGAAGACCAGCACGTTTGGCGTGATCCGGAAGGCGAACGCCATCTCGCTGAAGCTCTGCGTCTGCCCCGTTCCCGCTGTGTAGCCGTTCATGGTGAAGGCGGCCAGGCATCCCAGAATGCCGCCGATGAGCGCCAGCAGCACCGACTCCAGCACAAACGACACTAGAATGCTGAAACGCGAGAAGCCCAGCGCGCGCAGCGTGCCTATCTCGCGCGTGCGTTGTGAGACGATGGCGTACATCGTGTTCATGGCGCCAAAGACCGCGCCGATGCCCATCACCACCGCGACAAACCCCGCCAGGCCAAGCAGCGCAGCCGCGGTGGGGCCGGCCAGGTTCTCGTAATATTTCGGCTCGGAATCGATTTGCAGTTGCACCCGCGGATTGGCGCGGATTTCCTTGTCGAAGGCCGCAAGAGTGGCCGGATTGCTCAAACGCACGGTCAGCGATTCGCAGCCGCCATTGCGGCCAATCGCGGGCGCCATGGCATCGTAGTCGCCCCAAATCTCGCTCTCGAACGAACTGCCGTCGGCGGTAAACAGGCCGACAACCTTGAAGTCCTTCTTGTGCACGCTGAGGGTGTCGCCGATTTCCAGTCCGGTCACGCGGTCGGAAATCTTTTTGCCGACTATGACCTCATACAAGCCGGGGGTGACGCTGCGGCCTGCAACGATCTTCACATTGTTGCGTACCTTGAAACCCTGTGGCGAGACGCCCCGAAAGGTGACGTTGGCAGGTTGGTTGTCACTCCTGCGCGGACGCACGGTGAGGACGACGACCTCGCACGACGCCAGGGGCTTGCCATCGCTGTCACGGGCCACGCGCGGATCGACCTGGATAACATCGGCGTCGGCGATGTTGATCCACGAGGTCATTTCCGACAGCGAGCCGCGCTGGGTCACAATACCGTTCAGCGGCGATCCCGTGGAGCGCAGGGCAATGCGGAAGCCATTTTCCATGGCCAGCAGGGTGACGAAGACGGCGACCACCAGGCCAATGCCGAAGATGGCCAGCAGGGTCACCTTCCAGCGCTGGCGAAGGTTCCGAATGTTGTAGGAAAGCGGTAGAGCCATAAAATTCAGCAACTAGCAATTAGCAACTAGCAATTAGCGTCCAGCAATTAGCTACGGGCCTCGAGCAGCGAGCCTCGGCCTGGGAGTCGTGAGCACGAGCAGCGAGCAATTAGCTACGAGCCTCGAGCGTCGAGCCAAGTTCCAAAGTACGCGGCGACCCGAACGAAATCCTGCCAACAGCGCCGTAGGCGCGACATACGTTAGCCCAGCCGTTCACGGCTGGGTAGACATTCTGAGCCTGACCCGAGTGCCGTAGGCACGACACAAAACCGTGCCGTCCCTACGGGACTCGGGCCGCTATCCGTTACCAACCCAGCGCTTCCGCGCTGGGCTAATTACTTTCGTCCCGCCTGCGGCAGGACTTGTGTCAACTGCATGATCTGCATTGATCGTGATGCCGTAGTCCTCGTTTCACTGCATGTCAAAAGCTAACAGCTAGTTACTAGCTACCAGTTGCTAATTGCTAATTGTTTCCTCACACCTGCCTCAACGTCTCCGTAATCCGCGCGCGATAGCCGGTGATGGCGGGAACAAATCCTGCCAGCAATCCCAGCAGCAACGCGATGCCAACCCCGGTAGCCGTGGTCTGCGGCGACAATCCAAAGTTAGGGAAGCCCGCCACAATGTTGCCCAGCACGGGCACACTCGGCAACACGTGCAGAATCGCCGCGCTGATTAGAATTCCCACCAGCCCGCCTAGCACCCCGATCAGCAGTGCTTCGCTCAGGATCAGCGTCATGACCAGCCCGCTGGAAAAGCCCAGCGTCTTGAGGACGCCGATCTCCTGCTGGCGTTCGCGCACGGCAATACTCATGGTGTTGGCTGTCACCAGCAGAATGGTGAAGGCGACCGCCAGCCCAATGCCGTTCAGCAGGAACGCCAGATTCCCAGCCATGGCCACGAAGCCGGCCTGGAACGCCTGCTCGGTTTCAGTCTTGGTCGCGGTATCGCTGTTCTCAAATTCGTCGTCGATAGCCTTGCTGATGGCTCCGGCATGCTTGGGATCGTCAATCGACTCCACCAGCCAGCCGATACCGATTTTGCGTCCTGTAGTTTCGTCCAGATACTTGTACTGAAAGTACATGGAGTTGAGGTCGGTGGCCGGATACTTGGCTTCGTCGGTGTCGTAAATTCCAACAATCACAAACTGGAATGGATGTCCCACACGATACGGCGGGATGGTGCTCTCCATCTCGAAGGTATCGCCCACCTTCCAGCCGAAGTGCTGCGCCAGCCTGCGGCCCACAATGCAGCCGCGCCGTTCACGGAACCAGGCGTCCTTTTGATCGGGCGGCAACATGATCTCGGGATAGGCCTGGAGAAAGGCTTCGGGCTCGGTAGCGATGTTGGCGAAGAAATATTTGGGATCGCGATAGATGCCGCCAAACCACGCGTTGATCACGGTTCCCGTCACGCCGGGGATGGCCGCGATCTTCGCCTTGTACGTCATGGGCAGGTTGTACACCAGGCTGATGTTGTTGCGCGTCACCAGGCGCGAAGCGTTTCCGGCGTGCAGTCCGAAGTTCACCGCCTCTACCACCGTTTGCAAGGTACAGAACAGCAAGATGCACACCGACATGGCCAGCACGGTCGAGAGCGTGCGGACCCAGTTCTTGCGCAGATGCTTGAGGACCAGCGGTGCGAACTTCATCTCCCCGACTCCGGTCGAAGTGACCAGTGGCTAGTGGCCAGTGGCCAGAAGGGCGTTCGGATTTTCTGACCACTAGCCACTGGCCACTGACCACTTCGTTTCAATTGCTCAGCACTCCCTTATCCAGATGATGCTGAATATGCGCCCGGGTGGCGGCGCGCGGATCGTGCGTCACCATCAGGATGGTCTTATGGAAATCTTTGTTGAACGTCTCCATCAGCGTCAGGATCTCCTCCGCGCTCTGATGGTCGAGATCGCCGGTGGGCTCGTCTGCAACCAGCACCGTCGGATCGGTTACCACGGCGCGAGCAATGGCAACGCGCTGCTCCTGCCCACCCGAGAGCTGTCGCGGATAATGTTTGGAACGGTCTGCAAGGCCAACGATGCGCAGCGCCGTCATGGCGCGCTCGCGGCGCTCGCGCTTGGAGAGCGACGTCAGCAGCAGCGGCAGCTCCACGTTCTCCACCGCGCTGAGCACGGGAATCAGATTGTAGAACTGGAAGATGAAGCCGATGTTACGGCTGCGCCATTTGGCCAGCTCGCCTTCCGACAGCGGCCCTAGATCGGTGCCCGCGACCACCACCCGTCCCGACGTAACGCGATCGATGCCGGCAATCAAGTTCAGCAGCGTGGTTTTGCCCGAGCCCGACGGCCCCATCAGCGCCACGAACTCACCTTGCGGGATGTCAAGGTTGATGCCGTCCAGCACTTTGATCTGGAGGCTATCGCGCTGGTAAACCTTGCGAACGTTCTGCACGCTGACGGCGGTGGTTGCAGCCGCATCGGTTGTGCTCATCAAATCTCCTCGCTCCAGACAACGGAATCCAATTCAAATAATTTCCTTCCGCTGTCGTTGTCTACTATTGCAGCATTGCGGCACGCTGGTTCCAGTGCATCCGCTCGCGCAACGACGTAATGTGCGCCACGTGGTGCGCGCTATGCCACGCATACAATGCCAGCATCTGGTCCAGCGTCATCACGCTGCGTTCGGGATGATTGAAGGTGCGCGCGAAATCCGCCGGCCGCATCGCCCGCAGGGTATCGACCCAGCGCGCATGCAATGCCGCCAGCAATTGCAGCGACACTTCGATGGGAGTGATGTCGTTGTCCGGCAGCCTGGCCCACGCGGCTTCATCGTAGGGCTTGATTAGCGGCTGCTCCTCGGTCAGAGCCAGCTTGGTCCGGATGTAGGCGTTCATGTGACTCTCTGGCACGTGGTGGACTACCTGCCGAACCGTCCAGCCTTCGGGACGATACCGCGTGTCCAGTTGCTCCTCGTCCAGGTGTTGCACGGCGCTTCGCATCTGCGGCGGCAACTGGGACAGCGTCTGGATGTAGCGCTCGCGGTCCTTGGCGCTTTGCTCCTCACTGCCGGGTTCAACCCACTGAAACTTTCCGATTGGATATCGCAAATCTGTCATTGCAAACTCCCGTCCGGATTTTACCCCAGAAGCGGGCACTGCGGGTTGGCGCGCCAATGCGGGCCGTGAGGTATTGCCAACTTTGATCGCGCAAGGTGGAATCAACAACTGCGATGGCTCAGGCTGTGGCACGGTCTTCAAGTTGTCGCGGCACGGCTCCGGGTGGATTTTCAGTGTCCTCTACCGCTTTAAGGGATTTAGCGACGGAGCCGGCCCCGATGCGCCGCTAGCGGTCGCGCCGGACGGAAGTCTCTACGGTACAACGTACTCCGGCGGGACTAACGGCTGCTTGAATGGATGGGGGTGCGGCACGGTCTTCAAATTGTCTCCTCCACCTACTTTCTGTCCGACAGCAGCCTGTGAGTGGACAAAGACCACGCTGTATGAGTTCACTGGCCAGGTCGACGGAGAATACCCTCTCGGCCAGATAGCGTTTGACCAGGCAGGAAACGCTTACGGCACCGCGACTAACTCGGTGCTCGACCAGTATGAGGGCAGCGTCTTCGAGCTGTCGCAGTCTGGCGGCAGCTGGACGTTTAACCTGTTGTATGCGTTTCCTGCGCCCCCCGGCGCCGGTTATCCGGACGGCGGCGTGGTTTTCGATAGCCAGGGAAACATCTGGGGCGTTGCAGGCTACGGCGGGGCGGACAACTGTAGCAGTGACGATTACAACTGCGGCAGTATCTACAAATTGAGCCCCTCATCCTCGGGATGGACAGAAACGACTGAGTTCACGTTCAACACCAGCACGGGCGGGCATCCGATTGGGACGTTGGTTGCCGATCAGTCCGGCAATTTCTATGACACTCTCGATACCAACGGGCCCTACGGCGGTGGCGGCGTCTTTCAGTTCGTTCCCTCCAGCGGTCAACTTAATCTGCTTTATGCCGCCTCCGGATACCCCGGGGACAATCCCGGTCCGTACGGCGGCGTAGTCAGGGACCAGGCCGGAAATGTTTACGCCGCCGACGAAGCGCTTGTACGCTATGGTTCCGTCTTCGAGCTGTCCCCCTTAAATGGTCACTGGGATTTCACCACTCTCCACAACTTCACGGACGGTAGCGACGGGGCAACCCCACTCGGTCCATTGGTAGTGGACGCCGCGGGCAACGTGTACGGGGCCGATCTGAGCAATGTCATCTTTGAGATTACGCCGTGAGGTACAAGGCCGGGGCCACAATCGTTTGCGGACTACATTCCGGGTGGCGCGATCGGTTCCCCCCGGCGGGGAAGTCCCTTGCTGCCGGGGCTTCCACCGCGGCTCACACATACAACAAGAGCGATTCTGATTAAGTCGACGCCCTCAGCGGCTAAAGCCGGGTTCACTTGCCCGGCTTTGCGGACCGCCTGAAGGCGGTTCCTTTCAAAGCAATACTTAATCAGAGCTTCCCTAGCTTCAGGTTTCTACTGCTGAGGGTTCGCTGGCGGATTCTGCGATGAATCCGGCGCCGATTGTTGCACCGTAATCGGGGTCCGCAGCTTGAAGGTGACTACGGATTCGGCTTGAACAGTCAGTTCCTTATTGCCGGTGAAGGCTGCGCCCGCCGTACCTGCGCCCGCGCCCACCAGTCCGCCGATCAGCGCGCCCTTACCGCCGCCGGCCAGGCCGCCAATCAGTGCTCCGCCGCCTGCTCCACCGCCTATCATGGCTCCCGTCCGCTTACCCTTACCCTTGATGGTCTGGGCGTATTCGGAGGTGTGGATACTGGTCGGCACGCCCTTCACATTGATCGAGGTCAGCGCGATTGCCAAATAGCCTTCGCCCTTGAACTTGCCCGGCGACTTGGAATCGACCACTGTGCCAGCCACTCCTGCACCCGCGCGAACCGCGACCACGCCATTAACGGCGAGCGATTGCGCCAGCGTTCCAGTAAACGAGTCGCCCGGATTCGCCGTTTTGGTATTGATGGTATTACCTATGCGGACCATGATGCTGGTCCCCGCCGGAATCACCAGCGGCGGCGGCGGTGGTGGCGGAGGCGGGGGAGTTGGTGCGGGCGCCTGCGCCATCTGTTGCTGTGCCGGAGTTGACTGGCTCATGTTGCCGGAAGGCTGAGCCTGGCTCATGTTGCCGCCGGGCTGAGCTTGACCCATGTTGCCCGCGGGCTGGTTGCCTTGCGCTGACGAGGTATCGCTGGCCGTCGTTGCCGGTGGTTGATTTTGACTTTGATCTTTCTTGCTGCAAGCCATGAAGCTGGCCGCCAGAACCAGACTCAGTACGAAAGCCGACTTGGAGGAACGCATGGTTTTGCCCTTTCGTTGCATTGGTGGACGCGAGGCGTCCAGACGGCTACGGAACCACTCGACTGCCTTGCCGGACTGTGATTCCTGACGAGGAAATAAAGACGAATGCGCCAGAGACATCTTGCCGTGAAAGCTGGAACTCACAGATTGTAACGCGGCGCCTCTTTTCAGGCCGAATCCCCCCGACTACGGCCGGGGAGAAATTAGGCTGCGGACTTCGCAGGCTCCTCAACCTTGGTACCTCGCAAGCCCAGGTAGCCCACCACGCCAGCCACGAGTGAAGCTGCCAGGATGGCCGTCTTCGCTTCCATCAAAAAGGCGTGGTCGTCGAACGCCAGCGAGCCGATAAAGATGGAAACGGTGAAGCCGATTCCGGCCAGAACTCCGACCGCACTCAGCTGTCTCCAGCTAACTCCATCCGGCACTCGCGCCAGACCCACCAGTTCAGCCAGTTTGGCAAATCCGACGATGCCCAACGGCTTTCCCACCACCAGTCCCAGGATAATTCCCCAGGCAATGCGGCTGCTCAGCAACTCGCCCCAGATGCCACTGGAAAACGTGACGCCGGCATTGGACAGCGCAAACAGTGGCAGCACCAGAAACGAGACCCAATCGTTCAACTCTCGCGTCAGCCGCTCCGCCGCCGACTCGGTGCTGTTCAGCAGGGCATCGAAACGTCCCAGAACGCTCTTCGCCGTGGTCACGTCGCCGCTCGCCAGGGCATCGCGAAAACGTGTCGCCATGTTAGTCGCAATGTCCTGAAACTCTGTCAGCGACAACGGCGCGGTCGTGGGTACGAGGAATCCCAGAACTACGCCTGCAATGGTTGCGTGAATTCCCGAGCGCAGGATCGCAATCCAGAAGGCGACGGCGAGCACGAAATACATCACCGGTTGCGAGATCCCAAGTTTCAAGGTCAGCGCAATGAGAGCCAGGATCACCAGGCCGGTGAACAAGGCCACTCGATCCAGCGAGCCGCTGTAGAAAACCGCGATCACGATGATGGCCCCGATGTCGTCGGCAATGGCCAGGGTCAGCAGGAAAACCTTCAAGTCCGACGGAATGCCTTTGATCATGCCCAGCACGCCGAGGGAAAACGCGATGTCGGTCGCCATCGGAATGCCCCAGCCATGCTGCCCGCCATGCCCGCGGTTGATGGCGGCATACAGCACCGCCGGCACCACCATTCCACCCAGGGCGCCAAACACGGGCAGCGCCGCCCGGCGCATGTCCGACAGTTCGCCGTGCACAATCTCGTGCTTGATTTCCATGCCCACCAGGAAGAAGAAGATCGCCATCAGCGCGTCGTTGATCCAGGCATGCACCGGCAACTCGAGCCGCGAGAGCTGTAACTCCATCTCCCAGAGATGGTGATACGACGCCTGCCAGGGGGAATTGGCCCAGAGCAGCGCGATCGCCGCCGCCGCCAGCAGGAAGATGCTGCTGATCCCCTGAATGTGAATGAACTCCTGAACCGGCAGCACCAGGGCGCGCGCCACCAGCGACTCGCGTCGCTTGATCTGAAGCGCTCCGAAGGTGCGTGGCGGAATTCCCATGGTTGAGGAGCGTCAGCTCACTTGCAGGGCCGACCATCCATTGAAACCGCTGGATGGAACTGCCGTCAACCGTGGGCCGGCAATTGGCAAGCTCGCGGCCCCGGAGCTATGCTGGGAGACGCTGATGAGTGAGATTACCCGCAACGTGCTGCTCATTTTCGCCGCCCTTCTACCCATCGTCAACCCGCTGGGTATGGCGCCCATCTTCGCCGAGATCACTTTAGGGTACCCGGACGCAGTGCGCCGCACGGTGGCGTTTCGCGTGGCCGTCAACGGCGTTGTGCTGCTGATGGCCTCCATGTTCGCCGGCTCCTACATTCTGCAATTTTTCGGCGTCAGCCTGGCGGCCGTGCAGTTAGGCGGCGGATTGGTGGTGACTTTCGCGGGCTGGCAGATCCTCAACAAGAAAGACGATATCAGAGAACGCCAGGTCTCGGCCCCCGACAAACAGGAGCTTCTCTCGCAGGCTTTCTACCCGCTTACCATGCCACTGACGGTTGGACCAGGGTCCATTGCCGTCGCCCTCACCTTGGGCAGCAATCTTCACGAGGAGCGTCGTCTGGAACTCATCTTCAACGCTCTGACCGCGGTGCTTGGCATTCTCCTGATCGGCATAACCATTTACTTGTGCTATCGCTTTTCTGAAGGGCTGCAACGGCTGCTGGGACCCACCGGCACCAGTATTCTGATTCGTCTATCGGCTTTCATCCTGGTCTGCATCGGCATACAGATCATGTTCAACGGCCTGGAAAGCTTTTATCGGCTGCTGCACGAGGTTGTGCATTAAACGAAAGCGGATTCACGTAGGGCCGGCACCGGCCGGCGGCACTTGGCCCCGCGACTTTTTCAGCAGTCAGTTTAGGCGGCGAGGCGCCGTCGTGGTCTTTTTCCGCCGATCGCCGCGTGTATAATTTTTGCTAGCGCGCCCGTAGCTCAGCTGGATAGAGCGAATGCCTCCGGAGCATTAGGTCGGGAGTTCGAATCTCTCCGGGCGCGCCAGAGAAAGTCCCGCTCACGAAATCTTCCCACGGATTGAATGGGAAACTGCCTGCAAACGTATAGTGTACCTTTGCCCTAAGTATGCAACCGTCGGGAGGGGCGATGAAGAAAGCAATTTGCCGCGCGAAAGTTCTGGCAATTTCCATGCTGCTCCTGGCCAGTGCCGGATGTGTCAGCCAGAAGAGTATCGACGACCTCAACCAACAATTGGCTGACACTAATGCCCGGCTCACAAAGCTGGAGCAGGCAGAGGCTCAGCGGTCGCAAGAAACCGCGCAACAGCAAGTGGACAAGTACCAGAACAAGTCTCTTCTGGAGAAAGCAATAGCCGACGCTACGAAACGTAGACAGGATTGCAAAGCTGGAGCCGAATCGGACTTTAACAATTGGGTGCGCATGAATGGAACTCCCGTTCCAGGCAAGACGGAACAGTACTCAGCCCCCCCCGAGGGCATCAAACAAGCCCATGCCAAGCAGGATAAAGCCGAAGCTGACTGCGAGAAAGACTACGAGGATGCCATGCAGGCGGCACAGCTCAAGTATCACCAGTGAACCTTAACTTCAACTTCCCGCTCCTCAGTAAGCTGCGCTTCTTCTGACAGGCCGCGTGCCGCCGGCGGTCCATGAAGCTAGCTTGTTTCGTCCAGCCACACATTAGCGATTCCTTATCTCCGCAGGCGCGGCTGGCGATTAATTGCAGACCGCGCCCGTGGGTTGTAGGCCCGTGTAATCTGCCGTTTGTCGCCTTTACAGCGAGCATGATTTCAGGGTTGTTCCTGGTGCAGGAAGCTATTGCGCTTTGGCCCCGAATTTGCGTGAAGAAAATCGTGCGGCCGCCGATGAAATAGCAGACGCACCTTTCTGCTCTTATCGCTGCACCTGGAGGACATCTGATGGATCCGAGCCAGCCGGCCTGCGGTCCGGGCCAACTGCCTAATGAAATGGATGAGGTTATCAAGGAGTTTCTGGTCGAATGCAATGAAGGTCTGGATCGTTTTGATCGCGACCTGGTTGCACTCGAAAAGGACAGAAGCTCGCGTGACCTGCTGGACAGCATCTTCCGCGCCATTCACACCATAAAAGGCACGGGCGGGGTGCTGGGCTACGAGAAGCTGGTCTCCATCTCGCATATCGGCGAGAGCGTGCTCAGCCGCATGCGCGATGGCCTTCTGCTGCTCTCTCCCGCCATTACCACGGCGCTGCTGGCCATGGCCGATGCCTTGCGCGCCATCCTCCAGGACATTGCCTCCGCCGGAACCGAGGGCGATGGCGATTACTCCGGCGTGCTCCAGCAACTCTCCGCGGTGCTCGAACAGGCGCAGCCGCCGGCTCCGCCTAAACCGCCGCCCATCGTCAGCGTGCCCCAGCCGGAGAGCGCCGCGCCGCCCCTGCTGGGCGAAATTCTGGTGGCCGCCGATACCTGCAAGCCGGAGGACGTGGTGGCCGCCGTGGGACTTCAGCAGGAAGGCGATACCCGCCGCCTGGGCCAGATCCTGGTCGATGCCCGCGCCGCCCATCCCACCGCCGTGGCCGAGGGGCTCAAGACGCAAAACGACTACCGCGAGATCGTGAGCAACACTATCCGCGTCGATGTGGCCCTGCTGGACAAGGTGATGAACCTGGTGGGCGAGCTGGTGCTGGCCCGCAACCAGGTGCTGCAGTTCACCGGGACCCAGAAGGACAGCAGCTTCCTCAGCACCGCGCAACGGCTCAACCTGATCACCACCGAACTGCAGGAAGGGGTCATGAAGACCCGCATGCAGCCCATCGGCAACGTGTGGAACAAGCTTCCCCGCATGGTCCGCGACCTGTCGGTGGGGTGCGGCAAACAAGTTGAAATCCAGATGGAAGGCGCCGAGACGGAGCTGGACAAGACCATCATCGAGGCCATCAAGGACCCGCTCACCCATATCATCCGCAACGCCGTCGACCACGGCATCGAATTGCCGGAAGCACGCGCTTGCCGCCGGCAAGTCGCGCGAAGGGCATCTGCTGCTGCGCGCCTTCCACGAGGGTGGGCAGGTCAACATCGAGATCTCCGACGACGGCGCCGGTATTGCAACCGAAAAACTGAAAGCCAAGGCCATCGCCAAAGGCATCGTTACCGCCGAGCATGCCGCGCGCATGTCGGAGCGCGAGCTGCTGAACCTGGCCTTCTCGCCGGGAGTCTCTACCGCCGAGCAGGTCAGCAACATCTCCGGCCGCGGCGTCGGCATGGACGTGGTGAAGACCAATATCGAGAAGATCGGCGGCATGGTCGATCTCCAGAGCGCCGCGGCAAAGGCACGCTGCTGAAGATCAAGATTCCTCTGACCCTGGCCATCATCCCCGCGCTGGTCGTCACCAGCGGCGGCGAGCGCTTCGCCATTCCCCAGGTCAGCCTGATCGAGCTGGTGCGCTCCGAAGGCCAGGAGGCCGGGCACGGCATCGAGAATATTCACGGAGCTTCGGTCTATCGCCTGCGCGGCAACCTGCTGCCCCTGGTCTATCTGAACCGCGAACTGCAGCTGGGCGGCGAATCCGCATCCGCCTCCATCAACATCGTCGTGCTGCAGGCCGGCGACCGGCAGTTCGGGCTGGTGGTCGACGAGATCAACGACACCGAAGAGATCGTCGTCAAGCCGCTTTCCAAGCAGTTGAAATCGGTCTCCTGCTTTGCCGGCGCCACCATCATGGGTGATGGGCGTGTGGCCCTGATTCTCGACGTGCTGGGCCTGGCGCAAATGACCCGCGTGGTCAGCGAGCTGCACGAGCAGAACGTTGCCAAGCAGGGACTGAAATCGGCGGATAGCGCGGCCCAGCGCGAGGCCTGGCTGCTGTTCCGCATCGGCAACGGCGGGCGCATGGCGATTCCGTTGTCTCTGGTCTCGCGCCTGGAGGAGTTTCCGGCCACCCAGGTGGAACGCTTCGCCGGACACGAGGTCATTCAGTATCGCGAGCAGATTATGCCCCTGGTCAGGCTGGCGGAGGCCTTGGGCTACGCCGGCGCCTCCACAGCGAGCTGCTGCAGGTCATCGTGTACTCCAGCAACGGGCGCAGCGTCGGCCTGGTGGTGGACGAGATCCTGGACATCGCCGATCAGTCGGCGGCGGTGCAGCAGATCCGCCAGGTAGACAACGCTCAAGGGAGCGGCGGTGATCCAGCAGCGGGTCACCGATCTGCTGGATGTTCCCGCCCTGCTGGCAGCCCAGCAGCTGGCGGGCGGCGAAGGAGCGCAGGCATGAAGCAGCGTCGGCAACTATGCACCTTCTACCTCCAGAAACTGTTGTTTGGGGTGGAAGTGGAAAAGGTTCAGGAAGTCATCCGCTACCAGGAGATGACCCGCATTCCGCTGTCGCCGGAGGTGATTGGCGGGCTGATCAATCTGCGCGGCCAGATTGTGACTGCGGTCGATCTCCGCCGGCAGCTGGAACTGCCTCCGCGCGGCGGCAGCGAGCTGCCCATGAACGTCGTCATTCGCCGCGAGGACGGGCCTATCAGCCTGCTTGTGGACGAGATTGGCGACGTGGTCGAGGTCGAGGAGCAGTTGTTCGAGCCGCCCCCCGATACCCTGGACTCCCACGGCCGGGAATTCATTCGCGGCGTTTACAAACTGAAGCAACAGCTGCTGCTCTTGCTGGATACCGAGAAAGCCATGTCGGTCGTGGGCACCCACCCGGCCTAGCACCATCATCAACCCGCAGAACAGCCACAAGGAGCGTACATGCTACAGGCGCACAGCAAAGCAAATGGTAACCACAAACCTCGGCTGAACGGGGAAGATGGGCCGCACGCGGCCGCCCTGCTCGATCAGCCGCAAATGGCCGAAGAGATTCACCGCCTTACCACCGCGCTGCGTTCGGGAAACTTCCATGAACGGGCCGAGGTGGATGGCTTCGAGCCGGAAGAACGTGAGCTTTTGGAAGACCTCAATGCCGGACTCGACACCCTGACCGCCCCGCTGGCGGTGGCCACCGAGTTCCTCGGACACCTCAGCCAGGGCAAGATTCCAGAGAAGATTGCGGCCGATTTTGCCGGCGACCTTAATGCCACCAAGACCAGTCTTAATGCCTGCGTCGACGCCCTGGGCAGTTTGCTGGAGATTCGCGATGTTCAGGAGCGCGTCGCGGTCAACGATATGTCGCGGCAAGCGGCCGAGAACTACCCGGGAATCTTCGGCCAGTTGTGCCGCGACAGCAATGCCTCCCAGGGACGGGTGCAGAACGCCATCCGCATCCTGAAACTGATCGCCGTCGGCGATTTCAAGCAGGACTTGCAAGAGCTGGAAAGGGTTGGCAAACGCTCCGAGAAAGACGAGTTCGTTCCGGCCTTCATCACCGTGATGCAAGCTATCGACGCCCTGGCGGCTGACGTTGCTGTCCTGTCCGCAGCGGCCGTGGCCGGCAAGCTGGCCACCCGGGCCGATGCCAGCCGGCATCAGGGCGAATATCGCAGGGTCGTGGAAGGCGTCAACGCTACGCTCGACTCGGTTGTCGGGCCCTTGAACGTCGCCGCCGAGTACGTCGACCGGATCAGCCAGGGCGACCTGCCTCCCAAGATCACCGATCAATATAACGGCGATTTCAACACCGTCAAGAACAACCTCAACCAGTGCATCGCCTCCATCGGGGGGTTGATGGAAGAGATTGGGAGGATGTCGCACGAGCACGATCTGGGCGATATCGACGCGGTGATCGACGCCGCCAGGTTCCGCGGCGCTTATCAGGAGGTTGCCCAGGGCATTAACCAGATGGTGGGCGGCCACATCAGCGTCAAGAAGAAGGCCATGGCCTGCATCGCCGAGTTCGGCAAGGGTAACTACGACGCCGTGCTGGAGCAGTTCCCCGGCAAGAAGGCCTTCATCAACGAAAACATCGAGCGCCTGCGCTCGAATGTCAAGAAGTTCATTGCCGACATGGCCCGCATGTCGGAGGCGCACAACGCCGGCGACATCGATGCCATCATTCCGCCGGAGAACTTCGAAGGCGCTTATCGCACCATGGCCCAGGGCGTGAACGACATGGTCCAGGGGCACATCACGGTCAAGAAAAAGGCCATGGCCTGCATCGCCGAGTTCGGTAAGGGCAACTTCGAAGCGCCACTGGAGAAATTTCCCGGCAAGAAAGCTTTCATCAACGACACCATCGAAGAGGTGCGCACGCATCTCAAGAGCGCTCATCACCGACGCCAACCTGCTGGTGCAGGCGGCGGTAGACGGCAAACTCTCCACTCGCGCCGACGCCACCAAACACGGCGGCGATTTCCGCAAGATCGTGGAAGGCATCAATGCTACGCTCGATGCCGTGATCGGCCCCCTGAATGTCTCCGCCGACTATGTGGACAAAATCAGCAAGGGCAACATTCCTCCTAGAATCACCGACAACTACAACGGCGATTTCAACACCATCAAGAACAACCTGAACCAATGCATCGATGCTATCGGAGGACTGGTCGCCGACACCAACCTGCTGGTGGAGGCGGCCGTGGCCGGCAAGCTCTCTACCCGCGCCGACGCCGCCAAACACGGCGGCGACTTCCGCAAGATCGTGGAAGGCGTCAACGCCACCCTCGACGCCGTGATCGGGCCGTTGCAGGACGTCGGCCAGGTGCTGGACAAACTGGCCGGCGGAGATCTCACGGCCCAGGTGGTCAGCGAGTATGCCGGCGACTTTGGCCAGCTGCGGACCGCGGTGAATGCCCTGGCCACCCAGGTGCGCACTGCCATCCAGCAGATTGGGGCCAACGCCACCACCCTGGTTTCGGCAGCCGAGGAACTGAACAAAGTCAGCCAGCAGATGAGCGCCAGCGCCGACGAGACCGCCACCCAGGCCAACGTGGTTTCGGCCGCGTGCGAGCAGGTTGCCAACAACGTTCAGACCGTCGCCACCGGGGCCGACGAGATGGGCGCCAGCATTAAGGAAATCGCCAAGAACACGGCCGACGCCACCCGCGTCGCTACTACGGCGGTGAAATCGGCGGAGTCGACCAACGTCACCATCGGCAAACTCGGGGTGAGCAGCGCCGAGATTGGTCAGGTGATCAAAGTCATCACTTCCATCGCCCAGCAGACCAACCTGCTGGCGCTGAATGCCACCATTGAAGCGGCCCGCGCCGGCGAAGCCGGCAAAGGTTTCGCGGTTGTGGCCAATGAGGTCAAGGAACTGGCCAAGGAGACAGCCAAGGCCACCGAAGACATCAGCCGCAAGATCGAGGCGATCCAGACCGATACCAAAGGCGCAGTCGAGGCCATTGGCCAGATCGGCACCGTGATCGTGCAGATCAACGACATTCAGAACACCATCGCCAGCGCGGTGGAGGAGCAGAGCGCCACCACCAACGAGATCAGCCGCAATCTGGCGGAGGCGGCGCGCGGCAGCTCGGAAATCACCAAGAACATAACCGGAGTGGCGGAGGCGGCGCACAGCACCACCGCCGGCGCCACCGATACCCAGAAGTCGGCGCAGTCGCTGGAACGCATGGCGGCCGAGCTGCAAGGCCTGATCGCGCAGTTTAAGTATTAGGGCCATTTGCCGATGGTGGCTACGGGAGATTCCTCCCGCAGCCACCATCGATTTTGCTGCCGCGACGGCCCGCACGAGAGAGGAGCTGGAATGCGCGCTTTGATCGTAGACGACTCGTCCGCCATGAGGGCAATCCTGGGCATGACCCTCAAGCGGCAAGGTTTCGAGGTGGTTCAGGCCAAAGATGGCATGGACGCACTGGCGCTTCTGGAGAAAGTCGAACCGCTCAACCTCATCCTGATCGACTGGAACATGCCGGTGATGAATGGATTGCAATTACTGGAGCGCATTCGCCGGCAGCCCCGGTTCGACCACACCCAGATCCTGATGGTCACCACGGAAACCGGCATGGGCCAGATGTCGGAAGCGCTTTCGGCGGGCGCCAACGAGTACATCATGAAGCCGTTTACCCCCGAGATGGTGAGTGACAAGCTGCACCTGGTGGGCCTGTGAGCTCGCTGGCGCGCAAGATCCGCGTCCTGGTGGTGGACGATTCGGTGGTCATGCGGCGGCTCCTGTCGGAGGTCATCTCCTCCGATCCGGAGTTGGAAGTGGCCGGCTATGCCGCCAACGGGCAGATTGCCCTGGCGCTCTTCGACCAGGTCAACCCCGACATCGTCACCCTCGATGTCGAGATGCCGGTCATGAACGGCATGCAGACCTTGCAGGCGATGCGCACTGCCGGCCGCATCCTTCCCGTCATCATGTTCAGCACTTTGACAGAACGGGGAGCCGAGGCCACCATCGACGCGCTGGCCCTGGGCGCAAGCGATTACGTTGCCAAGCCGGTGGATTCCGGCTACAACTCGGCCCGCGACCGCATTCGCGAGGCCCTGCTTCCCAGGATCAAGGCCCTCTGCCAGCGTTCTCTGGCGCCCCCGCCGCCGCAACCGATCTTGCGTCCCGCCTCAGCCCGCCAGGTCAAGCTTCCCAGTCGAATCCAGGTAGTGGCCATCGGATGCTCCACGGGCGGGCCCAACGCTCTGGCACAAGTTCTGCCCGCCATCCCGGCGGACTTCCCGGTGCCGCTGCTGATCGTGCAACACATGCCCCCGACCTTCACCCGTTTCCTGGCCCAGCGCTTGACGGCCCAGTGTCAGATGGGAGTTGCCGAAGCCGGAGACGGCGAGTTGTTGAAGCCCGGCCGCATGTGGATAGCCCCCGGCGGCTATCACCTGGCGGTGGCACGCCAGAGTCAAGAGACACGATTGCGCATCCATCAGGAGGCGCCGGAAAACTCCTGCCGTCCTTCGGTGGATGTACTGTTCCGATCGGTGGCGCAGGTTTTCTCCAGCCACGCTCTGGCCGTCGTGCTCACCGGCATGGGACAGGATGGTCTGCGAGGCTGCGAGATGCTGGCCCAGTCGGGCGCGGAGATCGTAGCTCAGGACGAGCCCACCTCCGTGGTGTGGGGCATGCCTGGCTTTGTCGCCCGGGCAGGACTCGCCCACGCCGTCTTGCCGATTTCTGAGATTGCCGCGCACATCGTCCGGCGGGTCACCGCTTTTCGTCCCCTGACCTGCGCCTCGGCCCGGCCGCTGGGAGTGGTCTCATGAGCCTGGCAGCCATCGACTTCGATTACCTGCGCACTCTGCTGAAGAACCACACGGCCATCGTGCTCGATCCCGGCAAGGAGTATCTGGCTGAGACCCGCCTGGCCCCCCTCGTCAGCGAGCAAGGCTGCTCCTCGGTGCAGGAGTTGCTCGGCGTATTGCGGCGCCAGAGCTTCAACGGTCTGCATCGCAAAGTGCTCGATGCCATGACCAACAACGAGACCTGGTTTTTCCGCGACTGCAACTGCTTTGCCGCGCTCAGCGAGGTCATTCTCCCGGAAGTGATCAAGCGCCGCGCCCCCGAGCGCAAACTTTCCATCTGGAGCGCCGCCTGTTCCAGCGGGCAGGAGCCTTACAGCATCGCCATTGCAATTCGTGAGCAGTTCAACCTGCCGGGCTGGACCTACTCCATTCTGGGTACTGATTTTTGCAGCACCATCCTGGAACGCGCGCGCAAAGGCCTCTATCGGCAACTGGAAGTCAACCGCGGCTTGCCCGCTAAATTATTGACCCGTTACTTCACCCAGCAGGGACTGCACTGGCAACTGAAACCCGAAATCCTTGCCATGGTGACCTTGCAGTTCATGAACCTGAGCGAGCCCTGGAGCGCCGCCATACCGCCGGCCGACATTATTTTCCTTCGTAATGTCCTGATCTACTTCGATGTGCCCACCCGCAAGGAAATTCTTGCCCGGGTGCGCCGCATCCTGCGTCCGGATGGATTTCTGTTTCTCGGATGTGCCGAGACCACGCTGAACCTGGATGCGGAATTTCAAATTGTTCAAGCGAAGAACTATGTTTGCTACAAGCTAAAGGACAGGTAACTTCATGGTTGCGGAAATCAGCAGCGCTGACTTGGTGACGATAGTGGACGAAATCTTTGGTTCCATGGCAGGCATGCAGTTGGCGCCCAGCCCGGCGCTCATTGCTTTCGATACCAGCAAAGGATACCTGGTCTCAACCGTGCAGATCGTGGGCGATTGGCAGGGAGCCGTGCGTCTGGACATCGACCTGGAACTGGCCCGCCAGGTCTGCGCCAACCTGGTGGGACTAGAGCCTGGCGACTTGTCTGCCCAGGACATCAGCGACGCTGCCGGCGAGCTGGCCAACATGACCGGCGGAAGCGTGAAAACACTTTGCGCGCCCACCTCGCGCTTGTCGCTGCCCTCGGTTGCCATGGGACGCGACTTTGAATTTACCGTTTCCCAGGGGACCGTGATCCAGGCAATCTCCTTTTCCCATCTCTCCGGAGTGCTGACCGTCAGCGTGATCCAGAAAGAAGCGCCGGGATCGGACTAATGCGCGCGGCTAATGCGACATCTGGGGCTCTACCCACTGCACCCCCAGTTGGTCATACAGAAATTCCAGCTCGTAACTCGCCATCGAGATCTGCTGGTCCTGTGACGAGCCGATGCCGCCATGTCCCGCATTCGAGAAGCTGAGGAGCAGCACCGGATACTTCGAAGCCGTCGCCTCCTGTAATGCCGCGGCAAACTTGCGCGAATGCCAGGGATCGACTCGCGGATCGTTCTCGCCCACCGTCAGCAGCACCGCAGGATACTTCACTCCGTCCTCTACGTGGTGATAGGGCGAGTAGGCATACAGTGCCTTGAACTGCTCCGGATCCTTGACGGATCCATACTCGGTGGCGTTGTACTGGCCGTTTTGCGTGGTCTCCGAGCGCAACATGTCATAGAGGCCGACGTCGGAAACCACCGCCCGGAAGAGATCCGGACGCTGGGTCAACACCGCTCCCATCAGCAAGCCGCCGTTGCTGCCGCCTTGAATGCCGAGCTTCGAAGGATTGGTGTATTTCGCCTGGATCAGGTGTTCGGCGCAGGCAATGAAGTCGTCGAAGACATTCTGCTTGTGCGTGAGCATGCCCTGCTGATGCCACTCCTCGCCGAACTCGCCGCCGCCGCGTAGACTTGCGATCGCCAACACCCCGCCCGCATCCAGCCACGGAAGCGAGCTCGGGTCAAAATACGGTGTCATGCTAAAGCCGAATCCGCCGTAGCCAGTCAGCATGGCAGGATTTTGTCCATTCAGCTTGAGTCCCTTGCGCCGGAATACCGTCACCGGGACTTTGGTTCCATCCTTGGAAGTGGCGAACTCTTGCACCACGTCGACGCCGGTGAAGTTGTAGGGCGATGTCTCGCGCAATGCCGTAATGGTCACCTTCTTCGACGTGGGATCGTATCGATACCAGGCCATCGGATCGACATAGCTGACATTGCCGAACAGAATCGCATCGCCGCCCAGCGGCAGAATATTCCTGATGGTCGATACCGGTTCCGAAGGGACCGTTCCCAGTTCGCGTCCTGCGTGATCGAAGACGTGAACCTCAGTTGGTCCGCCTACCAGCTCGGTTACGTATAGTCGCGTCGCGGTAGCAATAAAGGTCGGCTGCATGCCGGCGAGCGAATATTGCACGTCCTGAATGACGGCCGAGCTTTGCGGGATGATCACCTTGGCGTTTTTCAGTTCGGGCGAACTCAGCGGTGCGCGCAGCAGCTTGCCACGCGGCGCGTGATCGCGCGACAGCATGTAAACCGCATCGCTGCCGACAACCACTGCCTTGATGCCATCCGAGAACCGAGTAATCTGCGTCCACTTGCCATCAGGACCGCAGAGGAAGTGCTCGTAGTCGCCGCCGTCGCCGTTGCCCACTGCGGCCAGCAGATACTTGCCATTTTCGCTGGCGCTTAACACGGTCTCAGCAATGCGCGGAAAATCTTTGCCCAGGACGTAGGTATCATCAGTCGCCGCCGTACCCAGCTTGTGGAAATAGATTTGCTGGTAGAAGTTCAGATCCTCTTTCGGACGTTCACCCTCGCTGGGATAGTGGGTGTAATAGAAACCGCTGCCGTCGGCCTTCCAGATAAAACTGCCACCGCCAATGGCCGTCACCCGCGGCACTATATCGCTCAATGGCTGGCCGGTCGCGACGTCGTAAACATGCGCCGACCCCATCTCGCTGCCGCCCTGAGCGAGCGACACCGCAACCTTGCTCCCGTCCTGCGATGGAACATAGAACTGGATTGCCGTGGAGTTGGTCGAATCGATTTGTGCAGGGTCAAGCACCACGTGCTTGGACGCAATGTCATCCGGCGAGCGCAGCGTGACCAGCACGTCCTGCTGCTTACCCGGCTCCCAGTAGAAGGCGAACAGCATGCCGCCGCGGATCGCCGGGCCACCGAACCCCGGGGAACTGGTCTCATCCAACTTCTTCAGGAACTGCCGGATCTTAGTGCGGATCGGCAGGCTGTCCAGAATCGCTCGCGCATGCGCACTTTCCGCTTGCGTCCAGGCAATCACCGCCGGACTCTTGCCATCCTCCAGCCAGCGATAGTTGTCAGTTACTTTGACTCCGTTGTATTCATCCACTACCGGATGCTTGGGCGTGGTGGGCAATGGAGGAACGTCTGTTTGCCACGCAAGGGCAAAGGCAGGAAAAAGCAACAGAGCAGCTAAGAGGATGCGATGACGATGCATGATCTTCCTTCTGCAACGTAGTCCGGTTGTGCGAACCTGGCGACCCGTGCCAAAACGACTAAGAGTATAGCGAAACTCGAGTTCGCAACCTGCTTTACATACGGAAAACGGCTGGCCGAAGTTCTGGAGCCGCGCGTCTGCTTCTATAATCGTGCCGGACTCAAATCCGTGGGACGCTGAGGGCAACGTTGGCCTATCAAGACCTGAGGGAATGGATTTCCGCGCTGGAAAAGGCCGGAGAACTGAAGCGCATCAAAGCCGAGGCCGATCCCATCTTGGAGATCGCCGAGATCACCGACCGCGTTTCCAAGTGGGGACCGCGCGGCTCGCACGGCCCCGGCGGCCCGGCGCTACTCTTCGAGAACGTCAAAGGCCATCCGGGCGCGAAGATCCTCATCAACCAGTTCGGCTCCGAGCGTCGCATGACCATGGCGCTCGATGTCGACTCGCTCGACGAGATTGCCGACCGCATCAAGATGTTCATGGACGTGAAGTCGCCGCAGGGCCTGCTCGACAAAATCAAGATGCTGCCCATGCTGGCTGAGATGGGCAAATTCTTTCCCAAGGAAGTCTCCACTGGCCCCTGCAAGGAAGTCATCAAGCGCGATAACTTTTCGCTGCACGATTTTCCCATCCTGCAATGCTGGCCGCTGGACGGCGGCCGCTTCATTACACTGCCGTCGGTCATAACCAAAGATCCCCGGACCGGCAAGCGCAACGCGGGAACGTATCGCCTACAGGTTTACGATTCGCAGAGCACCGGCATACACTGGCAGCGTCAGAAGCAGGGCGCTGAGCATTACCGCGAGCAGATGCGGCGTGCTGCCGCCGCGGGTGAAGCCAACCCGGTCAGCGCCGCGCTGGACATGATGGCGCGCTCAGGCGGCGGCTCACGCGTCGCAGAAGGGAAGCAGGTTGCCGGCAGAATGGAAGTGGCCGTCGCCATCGGCACGGAGCCGGCGGTAATGTTCTCGTCCATCGTTCCCGCGCCTCCGGATGTCGAGGAGTATCTGATCGCCGGCTTCCTTCGGCAGAAGCCGCTGGAACTGGTGAAGTGCGAGACTGTCGATCTGGAAGTTCCGGCCACGTCGGAGATCGTGCTCGAAGGATACGTCGAACTCGACGAGCTATGCATGGAAGGCCCATTCGGCGATCACACCGGCTTCTACACGCCCGAAGATCTCTATCCCGTCTTCCACGTCACCTGCGTCACGCATCGCAAGAACCCGATCTACTCGACGACCATCGTCGGCAAGCCGCCCATGGAAGATGCTTACATGGGCAAGGCGGTCGAGCGCATCTTCCTGCCGCTCATGCGCCTCACTATCCCGGAAATCGTTGACGTCAATCTGCCCATCGAAGGCATCTTCCACAACCTGATGATTGTCTCGATCAGGAAGTCGTATCCCGGCCACGCGCGCAAGGTGATGAACGGCATATGGGCGCTCGGTCAGGCGATGTCGACGAAATGCATTCTGGTCGTTGATGAAGATGTCGACGTGCAGGACATCGGCGATGTGACGCTGAAGGTGCTGAACAACATCGACCCTGAGCGCGACATCCAGTTCACCCTCGGCCCGGTCGATTCGCTCGACCATGCCTCGCGCCTGCCGGACTACGGCTCCAAGATGGGCGTTGACGCCACCCGCAAATGGCCCAGCGAAGGCTTCAACCGCCCCTGGCCCGACGAAATCCGCATGGACGAAAAGACCAAAGCGCGGGTGACGAAGCGGTGGAAGGAGTTTGGGCTGGAGTGAGGGAGGCAGTGGCTGGTGGTCAGTGGCTAGTTCGAGTCTGGGCAAGTCTGCGCCCTAGATCTCGCGCCGTTCGCGACGTGGGACTTCGCGATAACCCGCTAATGATGTGTCATCCCGACCAAGGACTTCACCCCGCGTGGAGGGACCTGCTGTCCGTCATGTGACGCACCTCACCGACGTGTAGAACGATCTTGCCCCAACATCAAGTCGTGGAGCACCAATACTGCGTATACATTCTCGCGAGCAAGTCGCGAACGCTGTACATTGGCGTGACAAACAACCTCCGAGCACGAATCGTCCAACACCGGGGGCGATATTGGCGGCTTTACCAGCGACTACAAAGTTCACCGCCTGGTGTACTACGGACAGCATGCCTGGATCCAAAACGCGATCGGCCGAGAGAAGCAACTGAAGCGGTGGCGTCGTGAAAAGAAGGTCTGGCTGATCGAGCGCGAGAACCCGACATGGGAAGACTTGGCCGCGGACTGGGGCAAGCGGGTCAAGCTGATAAATCGAAATCCTGCCAAGACTTGCGGACAGCAGGTCCCTCCACTTACCCGCTGAAGCGGGTTCGGTCGGGATGACACACTGATGATTAACGACGCCGGAGAACCGGCGCCCGGGTCTCGCGCAGCGCCATCCCTTATGTTGTTTTCCCCCAGCTGGCTCGGGCCCGGCGATTTACCGCGATCCCCCATTGCCTCGGGGTTTACCTTCAGCTGAGCCCTGTCTTTCCGCGAGCTTCGCAATCGCGGCCAGGAACTCCGGTGGGGCTATACCTTTGATCAGAACCAGATCGGCCAGTTCTGCGCCGGGCGGCAGCACCGGGGTCGCGGTCAGCAGCACGACCAGGACTTGGGGTTTCGTTTGTTTCATCGACGCCAATATTTCAGCGCCTTTGAAGCCGGGAAGAAAATGATCGGTGATGACCAGATCCACATGGCTCGTGCGAAGGACCCACAACGCTGCCTCGCCGGAAGTTGCGGTCAGAACATCGTATCCGGCGATGGAAAGGACCAGGCGGCGGGCCATCAGTCCGGCGGGATCATCATCTACGCACAACACAACCATAGGATTAGCCTGAGACACACACTTCTCCAACTAGCGCGGCGCAAGCATCGTGCCGCGGGTTTCGAGTCCAACAGATTGTTCAGCTTCCGGTTCGAGCAATTGCGCTGGAGGAGATCACATCGGTGAACGCCGGCCTTGAGGCTCTAAATGTAGAGGACCACCGGTTCGGGTGGCCCTCTTTCTGCGTATCCAACCGGCCGTCTTTAGCACCCTGCTGTCCTGCAAACCCGGCTGGCTGTAAAGTGATCCCATCATCGCATGACTGGATTAGGCGGTCGTTGCCCAGGCGCAAGATCGAGCTTGCGCTTGCGCAATCATCGGGAGCAGGCGAACACGGTAGGGAGGCGCGAGGCTGCGCTCACAGGTCCTGTAGCAGCAGCCGCTCGGGTGAGGGAAGCAGGACCTTGCCGCGTCGCTTCGCTAGAACGCCGCCACGCTGCCATTCGCTCATGACGCGGCTGACGGTAAAGGGAGTGATATTGGCGGCGGCGGCCAATTCCTCATTGCGCACCGCGAGTTCAATTCCCCCGGAAACGCGGTGGCCGATGCCGCTGGCCAGATTGACCAGCACTTCCGCCAGGCGCTGCCGCGCGGTGTGGCAACTGAGCGCCACTTGCGCCGCGATGGACACGTTCAGGTAATCCGATGCGATGGTCAACGCGTTGTCCAGCATCCTTGGATATCGTTCTGCCAGGCTGCGTATCTTGATGTGCTCCCAGACCAGCGTGTGGCTGTCCTTGACCGCTTCTGTACTCAGCAGATAATCCGAGGTTCGCGACAGCAATGCCATGCCGCCAAACATCTCCCCCACCGGATACGAGTGCATTTGCAGTTTCTGTCCCCCCGGAGTGAGGAAAAAACTTCTGGCGCCGCCGCTGAGAATCATGAAGAGGTGACTGGCCGGATGCCCCTGGTTGGTGATCACGGAGTTGGCGAGGAACCGCCGCTGGCGCGATGCGGCCAGCACGGTGTTGATTTCATGCGGAGCAAGGTCGGCCAGAAACGGTGGGTCCAGCTTTCTTACGAACGCGGTCAGCTCAGACGTAGTCAAGGTGTCGACCCCCGGAGTATAGACGCAGAATCAGGCCGTGATTGTATCCCGGATCGAGTTACGGTTGCCCAGCAAAATCATCGCGCTCTCCCATGGTTTGCGACGGGTGGGTGGAGTCTGCTCATAGACCCCCATTCGTAATCAGCTTTATGCCCGGCGATCGGAACTTCACCAGGCGCAACATACCGGCTGAGTCCCCCGCTTCGTTCGCCGCGTTCAATGCGATGCGTCGAGCTTCATCCCGCTCTACACCGTAGGCGAGCAAGATCGCCGCCACGTCCATTGCTATCAACTTCTTCAGCCGCGATTGTGCCTCGCGTTGCGCCTGCGCTTTAGTCATGGCAAGGGCGATCCGCTTTGCGCTGCGCGTGACCGCGATGAAGTGGGCCGCCAGGATCATTACGCTGGGGGCTGACCGGAGCGCAGAACGCAACCCTGCTGCACACATATAGCTTGCCTTCAATGACCGCTTCCACGGCCGGCAACAGGTTGTGTGCGGCATCAGATTTCACGACGTAACCCTGCGCCCCGGCACATAAGGCTTCCTGCATCACGTCCGAATACAGGTTTGCGCTGAGGAACAGTATTTTCGGATGCGGAACGATGGCGCAGATCTGCCGAGCGGCCTCGATGCCATTGAGCCGGGGAAGCCCGATGTCCAGCAGAATCAAGTCCGGTTGAAGCTCTTTAGTTTTCTGGACGGCCTCGAATCCATCCGAAGCTTCGCAGATAATCTGCCAGTCCGTACAGTCCTGGAGCAGCTTGACAACCATACGACGCCAGGCTGCACTGTCGTCGACAAGGAGAATACGAGTTGATGCCACTTCCTGACAGCCTCCCCGCAGTCAAAGTTCAAAACCAACTCCGGTGACTGCGCGGCCCTGAACCGTTCGTCTAAGAATTGTCTAGGGAAGAATTACATGGGACTTATGTTTCGTCGTTGCGCTGGAACAATTCTGAGCTTGCTCACCCGCAGTGAAGGCAAGCCATGCCAAGCACGCGGAAGGTTATTTGATAAACATTTTCCTTTCAGGGCACGCCCTTCGCGGAGTGTGTCTCCAAAACTCAGGTAAAGGATAAGGCGTCTGACTGTCCACGCTGCGTACTTGCGTCTCGACTATGGAAGGCCCCAAGGGCGATGGTCCCGACTCCCATGTAGGCTATAATCCTGGCCATCGCCAATGCGGTATAAGCTTGAGGGATCGACCGCCGGTAGAGACTTCAGCGTCACGGGTGTGAATGAAGGAGAAAGCGACGGTTGTCACACCATTGCCCAGCGCCGGCGGCAGCATAGTGGTCACCCTAAAAAATAGGCGGCTGATGCATCTGGCGGAATCCGCAGGCCATGTCTTGCCGCAAAACCGTGGCTATCGAATCGACTTCGCGTTTTGAAGAGAGGGCTGGACTGGGAGTGAAGGCCATCGAAGGAATACTGCCTGTTCGGGAGGCACAGCTTCTAACGTACCTGCGCTTGCCCGGCTTGCGGGTTGGTCTACTAATAATTAGCCTCAACGTTCCCGTGCTGAAAGAGGGAATCCGCAGGCGAGTTCTCTGATCCAAGACCTCCCCGTCTCTGTGGTGAATTGATTTTCTATGCATAAGAAGAATGCTCCCGGTTTTTCCACTCGCGCCGTTCATGCCGGCAATGAACCCGATCCTTCCACTGGAGCGGTTGCTCCTCCCATCTTTGCCACCTCGACCTACGCGCAGGAAGAGCTTGGCAAGACCAAGGGCTACGATTACTCTCGCGCCGGCAATCCGACGCGCACTCGGCTGGAAGCAGAACCTGGCTTCGCTGGAAGGCGGTATCGCCGCACCGGTTTTCGCCAGCGGAATGGCCGCCGTCGGCGCGCTCTGCCATCTGATGAAAGCTGGCGATCACATCGTCGCCTCCAACAATCTCTACGGCGGCGTACCGCGGCTCTTCAACCAGGTCATGACCAACTTCGGTCTGGAGTTCACCTATGTCGACACGACCGATCCGCGCAACGTCGAGCGCGCCATCCGCCGCAACACGCGCTACGTCTACATCGAGACGCCGACCAATCCGCTGATGGGCCTCACCGACATCGCCGCCGTCAGCGCCATCGCCCACAAGCGCGGCTGCGAAGTCGTGGTCGACAACACCTTCATGTCGCCCTACTTCCAGCAGCCCATCAAGCTTCGGCGCGGACATCGTGATGCATTCGACGACCAAGTTTCTCAACGGCCACAGCGACGGCCTGGGCGGCGCTGCTCGTCTGCACTACGCGCGAGCAGGCCGAGAAGCTGGCCTTCGTGCAGAAGGCCGCCGGCGCCATCATGTCGCCCTTCGAGTGCTGGCTGGTGCTGCGCGGCACCAAGACGCTGGCCGTGCGCATGAAGCAGCACGACGAGAACGGCCGCGTCATGGCCGACTTCCTCAGCGGCCATCGCAAGGTGAAGAAGGTTTTTTATCCCGGACTGGAGAGCCATCCGCAGTACGACGCTGGCCGTGCAGCCAGATGTCGGGCTTCGGCTCGATGATCACCTTCGAGACCGGCTCGCTCGCGAACGCCAAGCGGCTGCTGAAGCGCGTGCGCCTCTGCACCATGGGCGAGTCGCTTGGCGGAGTCGAGACGCTCATCTCGCATCCGGCATCGATGACGCACGCCGCCATCGGCGAAAAAGGCCGCAAAGCGATCGGGCTGACCGATGGCATGGTGCGAATTTCCGTCGGCATCGAAGATGTTGAGGACCTGATTGCGGACCTGGAGCAGGCATTGAAGTAGTTGTCAGCTGCCAGTCGTCAGCAAGCAGCAAGCAGGTATCAGGTACGAGCGATTCGCGATTCGCTACAAACTTGTAATGTGTCATCCTGAGCGCAGGTTCGCGTGGGTTTCGCGAACTGGAGTCGAAGGACCCCTATAGCAGTCGGCAATCTTGTTTGCCCCCGCGCTTCTTCAGGCTACAATCATTTTCCCCTGTGAGAAACACGATGTCCGCCGCCGAAGCCGATCGCATCACCGAACTGCTCAAGACTGCGAAGACCATCGCTGTCGTCGGCCTCACCGATTCTCCCTTGCGCCCCAGCTATGGCGTCTCGCACTACATGCTTTCGCAGGGGTACCGCATCATCCCGGTCAATCCCAACATCACCAACTGGATGGGCGAAAAAGCTTACCCGTCACTGCTCGATGTGCCGGAGCAGATCGACATCGTGAACATCTTCCGCCGGTCGGAATTTGTTCCCGACGTGGTGGCCCAGGCCATCCAGATCAAAGCTCCCGCCATCTGGATGCAGGAAGGCGTGATTCACGAAGAGGCCGCCGAAAAAGCGCGCCAGGCGGGCATCTTCGTCGTTATGGATAGCTGCATCCTGAAGGAACACCGCAAGCGAAGCAGCCGCTAGTACAGGTCGAGCTGGCCTTCAGGCCAGCGTCTAAGCGAGTTGCTTCTCATCCTGAGCCGGCTTCAGCTGGCGGCACCGAGCGCTACTCCGACTTTCTCCGCAGTCTGTTCAGTCATGCCGCCCGAGTCCCACAGAATCCGGGCTTTAGCTCCTGCAAGAATCCAGGAGACTAAAGCCCAATTCTGCTGCCGCAGGTTATCTGATTACTGGCACAACGTCCCATTCACATAAAACGTGGTTGGATTGTGGTTGGTCCCGCTGTAATCGGCGTTGAAACCGATTCCGCTTAGCGTGTCGCCCGCTCCAATGGTTCCGTTCCACGCCGCATTGGTCAGCGCGACATTTTGTCCGCTCTGCGTGTAGGTCGAGTTCCACGACTGGATGATCTGCTGATTTCCTGACCAGCTCCACGTCAGCGTCCAGCCATTGATCTCCTGCGTGCCCGTGTTCTTAATCGAGACAGCGCCGGTAAATCCAGTGCCCCAATCGTTCTGGTCGACGTAGGTAATGTGGCAGCCAAGTCCCGCTGCCACCCGATTGCGTAGTGGCGTGGGCAAGGTTAGAGTTGCCGGACTCGCCGACGGAATCGGCGGCTCTGACAATGTAGTAGTAGGTGGTGGAGGCCAGCAGTCCCGTGTTGGAGTAGTTGCTTGCAACCAGTCCGCTCGCTATACGGGTTGCCAAAGAGGGTACGAAAGTTCGAGAACCGGCTGGCATAAAGGTTGTAGGTAACGTTGCATGACGGCGGCGGTGTCACCGCATTCCATGTCACATTGATCTGGCTGGAGGAAACCGCCGTTGCTGCCAGGCCGGTTGGTGCGGGCGGAGAGCTTTCGCAATTTCCGCCTCCGCCACCGCTGAACTGGATGCTCGCCAGCAAGCTCTGCTTTAGCGAGCTGACCGGCGTCGAATCGTAATTGCTGTCCAGCAGCGCGTAGCTGTCTTCGCCATTCAGCGCCCAGTACGTCCAGTCCAACTGCGGATTATTTTGCATGAAGGTAACGATGCTCTGGAACCACTGTCCCTGCGAGCCCGGAACGTTACTCTCGATGTCGCTGGCGTTGTTGGTGGTGCCAAACTCGCCCACCCACACCGGCGCGACGTCGTTCAAGCTGAGATATGCCCAGAATCCCGTCCACACTTGCACCAGGCTCTGATAGGTCGTGCTGCTGTTGAACCAGCTTTGCTGATAGAGGTTCGGGCCGTAGTCGTGCGCGGAATACACCAACTGATGCGCGACGTTAAGTACCACAGGGTAGGACTGCGCGCCCATCAGATTGCCGCCCCACCAGTCGCAATCGTTGTTGTAACAGTCGGTGCCTTCGACAAAAAGCAGTAGGCTGGGATTGACCGTCTGCACGGCATTGCCGCCGCGCTCAGCAGCCAGCCGCCAATCGTAAGACATGGTGCCGCATCCCCAGCACGAACCGCCGCTCTGCGCGTTGTGCGGCTCGTTCCGCAGATCGAATCCGATGACGGTAGTGTTGTTAAGGTATCTCTCCGCCAGGTAAGTCCAATCGTTGATCCACGCGCTTTCCGGATACTGCGAGGTGTACCAGAGGCCGTTGCCTTCGGCGCCATTGCCCGCCTCCGAGCGATGGTTGTCCAGAATGATGTGCAAGCCGATCTGCCCGGCGTAGGTGACGATCTTGTCGAGGATTTGCAGCGAGTTCAGGCCTTCCAGATCGGTATTAATGGGGCCGCTGGCATTGTGATAGCTGATGTTCGTCGGGATGATGGGCGTTTCCACCACCTGGTTCGACATCGGCATGCGAATCACGTTGTAGCCGTTGCTCTGGATGGCGTTCAGGATGTAGTGATAATCCTGCGCCCAAAGTCCGTGCGCCACCTCGTCGGTGGTCTCGAAGCCGTACCAGTTGATTCCGGCAATTCGCACCACATGTCCGTTCGAATCCAGAATCTGATTTCCGCTGGTGTGCCAGTAGCCGGTCTGCGCGGAGGCTACAGACGTTATCAAAGCGAGGAACGCGAGTACCGCCAAGACACGCGGCAGAAAGGGAAAGCGTGAGCCACTGCCTGACATACGATATTCTCCTTGGGGGGTGGCGCTCCCGCGCCGCTATTCTAAGTCGGCGAGCTTATAAAGTCGTTGCCCGCGGGCAGGCTGGAAGTTGCTCCAGAGCAAGGCGCGACTGATTTAGCGGGCGCACGAAAGGGAAGTCATATTGAATCCAGATACGCTGACGCTTTCCGAAATTGCAGCGCTCGTAGCCCGGGTGAAGCCTCGATTTTTCGAAGGACTAGCGCCAGAGGAGGTCAAGATCGTTCTGGCAGCCGCAAAACAGCGGCGCTACCTGGCGAATTCCGTGGTCATCAATCAGGGGCATCCTGCCGATTATCTGTTCCTTTTGTTGACTGGACGCGCTCGCTATTTCTTCATCACCCCCGATGCCCACAAGACGCTTCTGCTTTGGGTGCCGCTGGGTGAGATCTTCGGCAGCGCGGCCATTGTCCCCAAACCCATCGCTTATCTCACCAGCACGGAAACCATGAAGCCGAGCCACCTGCTGGTGTGGGACCGCGTCACCATCGGCGCGCTTGCCGCGCAATATCCCCGGCTGGTGGCGAATGCGTTGCTGATTGGCTTTGACTACATGGTCGGCTATCGTGCCCTGCACGTGGCCATGACGTGCCAAAATGCCCGCCAGCGGCTAGCTAACGTCCTGGTCGACCTGGCCACTGGAATGGGTCGCGAGGTCGCGGGTGGGATTGAACTCGACATCAAGAACGAGGAACTAGCCAATGAAGCTAACGTTACGCCGTTTACCGCGAGCCGCCTGCTGAGTGAATGGCAACGCGGCGGCATGCTGGTAAAGAATCGTGGCAAAATCCTGCTACGCTCCGCCGAAAAATTGTTGTCGCACGTGGCGGACCCCAGCTCATCTCGCAGATGACGGTCGACCATCTCGGTTAATTCCGGGAAGAATGTTTCCGCTGGTCACCATACCGCGATTCCCGCGTACCCCACGACCATGTCGCGATCGTCCGACACGTCGCCTGAGGTGGCATAGCGAATCAATTCGGCCTTGGTGGCGCCCAGCTTCCGCGTTGCCGTCAGCATCACCACCGCCGGCCCGTATCCGCACATGCTGATATGGCCTTCCTTCACCACGTCGTACAGCCCACGCGCATCCAGCGCCAGCATCGGATCGATGGCTCTGCGATCCTTGACGCGCGTAATGCTGTCGCTCTCGTAGTGGTTCATGTCGCTGGAGGCAATCACCAAAGAGCGTCCGCCGTGCTTTGCCAGCGTATTGCCAATCACTACGCCAAGCGAGCTCAGCACTTCAAAGTTGCCAGTGCCGACAACGATGGGCACGAACTGAAATCCCGGTGCCAGCACCTGAAGAAAGGGAAGCTGCACTTCCAGCGCGTGTTCGGCGCGATGGGCCACTGCGTCTTCCGAAAGCAACGGCATCTGTCGCATCAGCTCGGTCGCCAGCTCCGCGTCAATCGCAACCTCGCCCAGCGGCGTTTGCCAAGTGCCTTCGCTCATGATGGCCAGTGGCTCTCCCATACCGGTGTGATTCGGGCACAGAATCACCATCCGCTGCGGCAACTCAAGGCGGCGATAGACCGCTCCGGCAACGTGTCCGGAATACATATATCCCGCATGTGGAACGACGCAGCCCAGGGCGCGAATCTTCACCTCACCCGGAGCATTGGCGGGCGCCGCCGTATAGGCTTCCACCTCGGCGCGGAGGCGCTGCGCATTCGCCGGATAGAAGCGGCCAGCGACGGCCGGTTGTCGAGTTAAGGTCGTCATAAAGGTCTGCCCCCGGACAGCCTTCAACGGTCTCTCAGGGCGCGAAACACCGCCGCAGTTTTCTCCTCCGATAGAGCTTCGGCCCGTACATCCGACCTCACTCCCGCGCTCTTCAGCGCCGCTCGAACGGCAGCAGCGTCATACTGGTCGCGCAGGTTGTTGGCCAGGGTTTTCCGTTTCTGCGCGAAAGCCACCTTCAGAAATGCGATGAAGGGCTCTTCCTCAACTTGCAACTCGTGCAGCCGAGGCGCCATGGTCAGCCGGATCACGCTGGAATGCACCTCTGGCGGCGGCGAGAAAGCTTCCGGCGGCAGGGTGAACAGCTTGTCCACGCGCGCAAACAACTGGACGGTGGCCGACAGCAGTCCGTAGTCGCGGCTGCCGGGCTTGGCCGCGATGCGGTCCGCCACTTCCTTCTGCACCATGATGACGGCGCGCTCAATGTTCTGGTGCAGAGCAAGAATTCGCAGCACGATGTCGGATGTTATGTAGTACGGCAGATTGCCGACAATGTCCACCGTCTCCGGTTGCGTGGGCCTAAGATCGTGCAGCGGGCCGGGGCGGCGGCCAACCATGGAAGTGAACTCGGCCGTGACAAAATCGGATTCGAGTATTTCGACGTTCGGCCTGGTGGCGTAGCGCATGCGAAGCTGCGCTGCCAGCACGCGGTCCAATTCTATTCCTATAACGCGCCGTGCCCGTGGCGCCAGAACATCGGTCAACACGCCGCGGCCGGGACCAATTTCAATTACCGTTCGATTGGAGACGTCGCCCAGCGCCTCGACAATCTTATGCGCCGCGCCTACATCCAGCAGGAAGTGCTGTCCGAGTTTCGGCTTGTGTTTTGTGCCACGGCTGGCACCTGGTTTATCGGTCGACGGCTTTGCCACGTTGACCCTCTTTCGACTCGGCAATTAGACTCAAGTGTCCCGGCATTTCGTGCGTCATCCTCTGCGGTTGTCTATTAGCCAGTTGCACCATCCCGCGGGAGCGTTACAGCCGCGCAGGAGGCTTCATGCATATCGCTTTCGCGGCATCAGAGTGTGTACCGTTTTCCAAGACGGGCGGCCTCGCGGATGTCATTGGAGCGTTGCCGCCGGCTCTAGTCAGTTTAGGTCACAAGGCCACGGTCTTTCTTCCTCGTTACCGCCAAACTAAGCTCGAGAATCCACCCACTGTCATCTCCAGCATCACCGTGCCTTTCGACGATCATTACCGCTTCTGCTCCGTCCTCGACGGCGGCGTTCGCTCAGGAGTGCAATTCTATTTCATCGAGTACCCGCCGTTCTTCGATCGCGACGGACTTTACGGCACCGCGCTGGGCGACTACCACGACAACGCGGAGCGCTTTGCGCTGTTTTCGCGCGCCGTTCTCGAGGCCACAAAAATTCTTGGAGCCCCCGACGTATTGCACTGTCATGACTGGCAGACCGCTCTCATTCCCATACTACTGAAGACGCTATATGACGAAGACCCGGCGTTTGCCGCTGCGCCCTGCGTTTTCACCATCCACAACCTGGGATATCAGGGACTCTTTCCGCCGGAGATCCTGCCCCTGCTTATGTTGCCCTGGGACCTGTTCACCATGTCGAAGTTGGAATTCTACGGCAAGGTCAACTTTCTGAAGGGCGCGATCTCCATGGCCGACTTTATTACCACAGTCAGCCGCAGGTACGCCCAGGAGATCCAGACAGCGGAATACGGCTTCGGTCTGGAAGGTGTTCTGCGGGCTCGCGGTAACACAATTGCCGGCATCCTCAATGCCGTCGACTATGCTTCCTGGAACCCGCAGGCCGATCCCTTCATTGCCGCACGCTATTCCGCGGCTGACCTCGGCGGCAAGGCAAAATGCAAAGCCGATCTGCTGACGGCATTCGGGCTGGCCCCGGATACGCACTTGCCGGTGGTGGGCATCGTGTCGCGCTTCGTCCCGCAAAAAGGGTTTGACCTCATCCTCCAGGTCGCAGATCGTTTGGCGTTGGAAGACCTCATTCTAGTGGTGCTGGGCAGCGGCCAAAAGGAATACGAAGATATGTTCCGCCGTCTCAGCCGGCAATCTCCCCAGAAGGTCGCCATCAAGATCGCGTACGACGACGCGCTGGCGCACAAGATCGAGGCCGGCAGCGATATCTACCTGATGCCTTCGCACTACGAACCCTGCGGCCTGAACCAGATCTATAGTTTGAAATACGGTAGCGTGCCGGTGGTGCGCGCGGTGGGCGGACTCGACGACACCGTCGAGCAGTTCGATCCGCGGACGTTGAAGGGAACAGGGTTCAAATTCCGCGAGTACACCGGCGAAGCAATGCTGGACACTTTGCGGGCTGCGGTCGCCGTGTACCGCGGCAACCAGAGCGCCTGGCAGACGTTGATGCGCAATGGCATGGCGCAGGATTATTCGTGGACTAACTCCGCTCGCGAATATGTCAAGGTCTATGAGCGCGCGCGCCAGGTCAAGCAGCAGTCGGCCAGCGCCTAGTGCGGATGGGCCACCAGCCAGTGGCGGCTTGAATCTCAAGTTTTGACCCCATTCAGCCGAAGTATCCGAGCAGCCACCCTGCGCAACTGAGGTGTTCTCAGGGCGAGGGGTTGGCAGTAGAATGGGCGAAGCGAGCAAGTCGGTTGGGCCTTAGTGGCCAAGTCCGGTCCGATTGGGTCTAGCCAGCGACGGCATGCTCCACGAAAGCGGTCGCCCTTCCGCCAAAATGCTGCAACGGCGAAGGAGCAGCTCACCCGGAGACGATTAGATCGCAGCTGACAGGCCGCCATTGTCTATGTCATCCCCTGAATTTCTGTCGCAGGTCAGGCCCGCTGAAGTGCTGCGCGAGGCCATCCTGCGCCATGTCCGCTACACTCTGGTCCGCCCCACCTCGGAGCTGAAGCCCGCCGATTATCTCAAGCCCGTCTCCCTCGCCATCCGCGACCGCATCGTTGACCGCATGCTGGAGACCGAGTCCCGCTATCGCCACAAGGACAGCAAGAAGCTCTATTACCTCTCGATGGAATTCCTGATGGGGCGCTCGCTGGGCGACAACCTGTCGAACTTGCGCGTCGAGGACATGTGCCGCGAGGTGCTTGCCGGCTTTGGCGTCAGCCTCGACGAAGTGCTCGATAGCGAAAATGATGCCGGTCTCGGCAACGGCGGTCTTGGCCGACTGGCAGCTTGCTTTCTCGAATCCCTGGCCACCCTCGGCATGCCCGGCTTTGGGTATGGCATCGATTATGAGTACGGCCTGTTCAAGCAGGAAATCTTCAACGGCTTCCAGCGCGAGAAACCTGACCGCTGGAAGGCCAACGGAACGCCCTTCCAGATTGAGCATCCCGAGGAGTCGGGCAACATCCCGATGTACGGCCGGGTGGAAGGCCCGCGTGAAGTCGAGCATAGCCTGGAGCAGGTTTGGCTGAACCAGAAAATCGTCGTCGGCATACCCACCGATATGCCGATTGTCGGTTATCTGGGGCAGACCGTGAACTGGCTGCGTCTGTTCACTGCCCGCGCCTCGGAAGACTTCGACATCGAGATATTCAATCGCGGCGATTACATTCGCGCCGTCGAACAGAAGATCCAATCGGAGAATATTTCGCGCGTACTTTATCCCTCCGACTCAGTGATGAGCGGCAAGGAACTGCGCCTAGTGCAGGAATATTTCCTGGTTGCCTGCGCCATGGGCGACATCCTGCGGCGCTTCCGCCAGCAGCACAAGAAGATCCAACTGCTGCCGGCGAAGGTCGCCATCCAGATGAACGACACGCATCCCAGCCTCGCCGTTGCTGAGTTGATGCGGGTGCTGCTGGACGAAGACCGGCTGCCCTGGGAGGAAGCTTGGGAGATCACGCAGCAGACCCTGGCGTATACCAATCACACCCTTCTGCCTGAAGCGCTGGAGAAATGGTCAGTGCCGCTGCTGGAAAAGGTTCTGCCCCGGCACATGCTCATCATCTTCAACATCAACCATGAATTGTTACGCCAGATGCAGCAGTATTCCTTCCTCGATGACGAAAAGCGCAGCCGCATGTCGATCATCGAAGAAGGCTATGAGAAGCAGGTGCGGATGGCGAATCTTTGCATGGTGGGCAGCCATTCCGTCAACGGCGTTTCGCAACTGCACAGCGAGCTGCTCATCCATTCGTTGGCCCCGGAATTTGCCCAGGTCTGGCCGGAGAAATTCAACAACAAGACCAACGGCGTCGCGCCCCGCCGCTGGCTGATGAAAGCCAACGAAGGGCTCACCGACCTCATTAGCCGTACGCTGGATGAAAACAAGTGGATCACTGATCTGCACAAGCTCCGCGACCTGGAGCCGTTCGCCGAAGACGAGGATTTTCGCGAAGCCTTTAAGGAAGTTAAGCGCCAGAACAAGCTCAAGCTGACGCGCGTGATCCAGGAGCAGAGCGGCGTCGCGGTCGATCCCGACTCCATGTTCGATGTGCAGATCAAGCGCATCCACGAGTACAAGCGCCAGTTGCTGAACGTCATGGGTATCATTCACGACTATCTTGGGGTCGTCGAACGCGGAGAGATGCCTGCGGTGGCGCGCACTTATATCTTCGCCGGCAAGGCTGCGCCGGGATATTGGGCAGCCAAGCAGATCATCAAGCTGATCCATAGCGTGGCGGAAGTAGTGAATACCGACGAGAAGACGCGTGACCTGATGAAGGTGGCGTTCCTGCCCGACTATCGCGTTTCGCTGGCCCAGCTCATCATCCCTGCCGCCGATTTGAGCGAGCAGATCTCCATGGCCGGGATGGAAGCCTCCGGTACCGGCAATATGAAGCTCTCGATGAACGGTGCTCTCACCATCGGCACCTACGATGGCGCCAACATCGAGATCGCTGAGCAGGTCGGCGAGGACAATATCTATATCTTTGGACTGCGCTCGCAGCAGATCCGCGAGATGCAGCAGAAGGGGTCCTACAACTCGCACCAGCGCTACGACGACGATGCCGCCGTTCGCGAAGTCATGGATGCCCTGGCCTCAGATCGCTTCTGCCCCAATGAACATGGGCTGTTTCGCTGGATCTTCGACGAACTTGTTCACCGCGGCGATCGCTATTTTCACATTGCTGATTTTCCCGCTTATGTCGAGACCCAAGGACTGATTAATGGCGAGTATCTGAACGAGGATGTCTGGTGGCGCAAGGCAATCTTGAACGTCGCTCGCATCGGAAAATTTTCCAGCGACCGCACGGTCCTGGAGTACGCTCGCGACATTTGGCATATCGGGCAATTCGAGAGCTCAGGTCGTCCCAGGACAACGGCGCGCAGCGGCGCCTCCGTGCTTAAGGCCAAGATCGAGACCCTGCCGGCGACTCCCGCGACTGAAGTGCTGCCAGAGGCCGAGTCCAAGCAGGTTGCAGACTGATTGTTCGGTTCGCATCAGGGAGCGGCTTTGCGCATACTCCTCGTGCACAATGTTGGGTCACCTGTTCCATCACGGCAACGGCGCTGAATCCCCAGCCCAGAGTCGCGTCCGCATGGTTGAGGAACAGCTCCGCTCGCGTGGCGTTCGCGATGATCGCCTTTTGGCCGCGATGTCCAAGGTGCCGCGGGAAGAGTTTATCCCCAGCGAAGACGCGGCCAACGCCTACGGAGATTGCCCCCTCCCGATCGGCGAAGGCCAAACCATCTCCCAGCCCTACATCGTCGCTGCCATGGTCGAGGTATTGGAGTTGAATCCTGAAGATCGCGTGCTCGAGGTCGGCACGGGTACGGGATACCAGGCGGCCATCCTCGGAAAGTTAGCGGCAGATGTGTGGACCATCGAACGCCACGCCGAACTGGCCGACCAAGCGCGCGAGATCTTGTATCGACTGGGCTACAAGAACGTTCATGTCCTCTGTGGCGACGGAAGCCTCGGTCTGCCGGAGCGTGCTCCGTTCAACAAGATTCTGGTTGCAGCAGCAGCGCCGCGTGTGCCCGAAACCCTGGTCGCTCAACTGGCTGATGGAGGCCGGTTGGTCGTGCCAGTAGGTAGTCGCTCGGAACAACAGTTAGAGGTTATACGCAAGCTGGGCGACCAGATCTCCATCACCAAACATGACGTCTGCCGTTTTGTGCCGCTGGTAGGAGCGCAAGGGTGGGAGCCGTAGCGCCGCCTGCGACGTCGCCTCGCCTCAATGCATTAGCAACCCGCTCGCGGCACAAATCACGCCCAGCGCAGCCAGAACGCAGCCAAAGTACCAATAGGCGCGCTTGTCGGTGAGCAACGTGATGGACGTGACCACCAGCGCAATCTCCAGAAGCACTTCGCCCAGGTCGAAGCGGTTAGCGCGGCTGCTGGTGCGTTGCACCTCGGCTTCCAGGCCGCGGGCCTCGCCCTGAATCTCCGTCTGCTGCTCGCGATACTTGTCGATCTCCTCGTGAAAGTGTTTGCGGACCTCGGCGGCGCGATCTTCCTTCGTGCCCCCCATGGCGGTGAGCACTTCATCCAGCGCTTCCAGGTTATTACGGCGCATGTTCTTGGCCTGGTAATAGCTCCATTGGTCGGTCGCCCGGGTTTGCAGCAACAGTTCTTCGGTGTGCGCCCGGTGCCCGAGCAGAGTAGTCGTGGCCACCAGGACTGCCACGATTGCCATGGTCAGGCTCACAGGAGCCAATTGCTTGCTTTCCTTGGCGCGTTCCGCTGCTTCTTTCAGTTCATCGAGTTCGTCGCTCATGGCTCTCCGGTGCGGCTAAGGTTTTGCTGGTGAGAACAAGATAGTACGAATTAGAGCAGCAGGGCGCAAGTGCTGCTTCATCAACCCGATTGGTCAACCGCCTGGCTCGACTCCGCGATCTCGCCCAGCTCCCAATACTTCTTCAGCAGCGTGTCCGGGACGCGCACTGACCTCCCGGCAAGCATGCTTTTCAATTGCAGCGCATTCACCGCAGCCTTGCCCTCAAAGTGATTGTTGGCGATGACAAAAGTCTTTTGCGCTTTCCCGGCAATGGCGTCGACCCGCGTCTTCCAACCACGCAGCTCCGGATCGGTGTAGAGATAGTTGTAGCGGTCGTTGCGCGAATCGCTGTCGAACCACTGATCGTAATTGCGTCCGTGCAGTCGAACGTAGGCGATCGACGAGGTGACATGCTCGCTGGGCGCTACAGCCTTCCCTAGATTCGGCTGGTCGATGTTGCAGAAGGCCACGCCTTTCTGGACGAAGTAACGCAACGTGCCTTCGTTGGTCCAGCTGTTGTGCCGAACTTCCACTACCAGCGGGAAGTGCTTGAACTTCTCGATGACGCTGTCGAGATAATCACGGTTGGCATTGGTGTTTTTGAAGGAAATAGGGAATTGAACGAGGACCGCTCCCAGCATGTTCTCAGCGGCGATAGACTCCAGACCTTCCTTGGCCAGGCGCTCATCATCGTCGCTGGCGCGGATGGTCTCGGCTGACGTGCTCTCCACCACGGCAATTGGCGAATGGGTGAAGGCGCGATTGAGCTTGGCCGTAAACATAAACTGTGGATTCACCACGCGCGCCATACGGCACCACAGCTTGCCCCACTCTGGCTTGATGTGCCCGTAGAACGAGGTATTGATCTCCAGCACATCAATGTAGCGCGCCAGGTACTCCACCGGATGCTGCGATTTCTTGATCTGCGCCGGGTACACGATTCCTTCCCAGTCTTTGTAGGACCAGCCGGCAGTGCCGACGTAGATTTGCGATGTTTCCCCCATACCCGAACCGAGGTTAGCACACGGCGGCAGAGCGGATTCGCGGCCATGCGTGACTGCCGGCTGCATCACGTCCGGGTGTGACTCCCATCACACGCGGGCGTGATCTTCGCCATCGTGCCCAACTTGCGCTGGCAGTATTTCTATCTATGTAAGGCAAATCCATTCTGTCGGGAAGCAGAAATGATTGACCTGAAGAAAAAGTGCTGGCGCGAGAAAGTAACAGCGGAAATTACTCTGGCCCTTGTCCTGCATTTTGCGAGAGAGGCAGGGACCAATATGAGCGCTGCCGACGTGGCGGCGTTCCTTAACCAAAATGGCCGGGCGCAAGACGTCTGGACCCACCTGATGCAGGCTGGCGAGCAATCCATTAAATCCAGTCTGGAAGCCGACACGGCAGGGCTTCATAACGTAAGCCGTCCCGAGCTACACGCGGGTACGGTCCATTAGTATTTGGCATTCGCTGAATTCGGGGCGATGGCCACGGAGCCAGCGTCGTTTCATATCAGTACGTCACCATTACTACCCAATACACTCCTCCGGGATGGCTCACGCTGGGAGCGAAACAAGCTCCCAGCGAGTACCCGGATACCTGAGGCGGCAGCACCTGCGTAATTCCTTTAGGAAGATTTGCTGGATCGTCGGCCGTCCATGCCAGGACGCCGCGCACTCCGGGCAGTCGCATCGCATCGCTGCTATCCAGCGCATCGTACAAGGCCATGGTGCATGCCATGTGGCGGAGCTGTAGTTGCGGCCTCCGGAGTGGGGCGCGGAGCCCGTGCGATTTTGCGTATTGCTCAATGGCTGCTTGCGCACTCGCCTCCGCTTGCGGTTCTGAATATTCCGGCAGCTTGCGCGCGAAGTCTTCGGTAACGTAAATGTCTTCGCCGCTGCGGATGACACCCAAGCCCACGACATTGAAGCCTGGATCAAGAATGCTCTGGCGATGGGGCGGCGAATGCATCAGCCCTTCGTGCGCTGCCGCGATGTTCCGGTTACTAAGAGCAATGTTTTCGCTCTGGCGGTCCGACGGCAAGTTCTCATTGCTGAATCGGATCTGTAGCGGCGGTTCGTCGTCAAACTGATGGGAAAGCTGCGAATGTCGCACCATCAGCTCCGTGTGCTTGCGGGCGGCCGTAGTCAGGCGCTCATCGACCGCCAGCGGCGGCAGCCCTTGCTCGCTGCGCGCCTGGTTGAGCAACTGCACAAGCTGCGCCTCGGCTGCGGTGTCGAACTGTTTGGTCTGAGCATCGGGCGCAGTGCCGGCTTGTAAGTTGAGCGGCGAAGCGAGGGCCATGATCTCGGCGGCGAGCACGAGCCATGGCAACAACAGAAGGGCAGCCAACGACCATGAGGCCGCCCGCTGGCGAGGACTGGCTGATCTATAGCTTTGCATCGTTTCTTCGACGGCGATCAATCCAGAGCGCGAATATTCTATTGTCCGCTAGATCCGAAGCCTTTCGCACCGCGGGCTGCCTCGCTTAACTCGCTCTCCGTCACTTCTCCCGCCAGGAAAGGATGCTCCAGCAGTTGCGCAATCTTGTCGCCCTTGTGGATGGTGTAGGCTTCATCGCCGAGGTTCTCCATCAGAACAATGATCTCGCCGCGATAACCTGCGTCGATCACACCGGCATTGCACAGCAGGCGCTTCTTCGCCAATCCGGAACGGGTCTTTACGATTCCACCTGCCGCCGGCACGAATTCAATCGCGATGCCGGTGTGTACGCCCGCCGCACTTCGCGCGGGAATGGTAAGCTCTTCAGCGGAGTACAGGTCGTAGCCGATGTCTTCCCCAGGATGAGCGACGGTCGGCAGGACGGCGCAAGGCGATAACCTTTTCACTTTGAGCATGGGTCTTCATTGTGCCAGAAGTCGCGGCAATTGGACTCCGTGTGCGCTGCGACTTGACTTCCAATACTGGTGATTGGCATCGATGAAGGAACACTTCCGTAATACTCAGGCGGTAGGCTTCCTTGATGAAGCTGCGATCCGTCCGTTGCTGCGATTTGAAGACCTGATTCCCGCCATGGAGCGAGCGCTCACCGACTTCTCCGCGGGACGCGTGCTGCACCCGGTCCGCGGCATCTTATCGATCAAGCAACACAGCGGATTCATGGGCGTCATGCCCGCCGTTTATGGCGAGGTAATGGGTGCGAAGCTGGTCACGCTATATCCCGATAACGGATCGCGAGGGTTGCCCACACACCAGGCGGTGATCGCGCTCTTCCGCGCCAATACCGGAGAGCCGCTAGCAATGATGGATGGGCGGCTGATCACCGAGATGCGCACCGCAGCCGTGTCAGCTGTCGCAACCAAACTGCTATCGGCTTCAAATGCTAGAACCCTGGCGATTCTGGGCAGCGGAGTACAAGCCCGGGCGCACTTCCAGGCGCTCTCGGTGGTGCGAAAGTTCGATGATGTCCGCATCTGGAGCCGCAATTCGCAAAATGCGCAGGCTTTTGCCGATGAGATCGGAGCGCGGGCGACCACTGCCGAGGACGCGGTCCGCGGAGCCGATGTCGTGGTGACCGTTACGAATTCGCCTGAGCCGGTTCTTCGAGGTGCGTGGCTGGAGCCCGGCGTCCTGGTGAATGCGGTGGGCGCGGTCGGTCCGAAGAATCGTGAAGTGGATGACGAGGCCATGCGGGGGGCGGTGATCGTCGATTCTCGCGAGGCGGCGATGAAAGAATCCGGCGATGTTTTGCTGGCGAACGCATCTATCTACGCCGAGCTGGGCGAGCTGCTTGCCGGAACAAAACCAAAGCCACAGACGAAGATCACGGTATTCAAGTCGCTGGGACTCGCGGTCGAGGATCTCGCCGCTGCCGAACTGGTATTGGAACAGCTACAAGCTTCTTCGTCCTGAACCACCCATGATTGGCGTCATTCTCCCGCTAGAAAGTAGGCTCCATAGCGTCGGCCCATGCGATAGGCAAGGCGCGCGTGGCAACGGTAAGTGGCTTCGCCTTTCTGGTGGAACTCGAGGATGACAACGTCGCCAACGTTCAGCTCCCCTGCGCAATCGAAAGCGACTCCTCCTTCGCTCAGATCGGTGCAGGTGCCGTCATTCGACTTATCCACCAGCAAGCCATAGGTGTGAATTCGCAACGGGATATTGAGGTCGATGCGCTCCCGCCGCCGCCGGTCAAAGGTTGGCGGCAGCTCAGGGAATGATTTTCCCGGCCCGTTTTGTACGTTCTTCATGCGACGCTGCCCCCGGTTATGGGTTACCCACAGGTTGTCAACTAAGCCATCGGCGGGCAAGCGCAAACACTTCACTGGCGAGCGCAGGTCGCGCCAACATTTCGTTCTTGGGAGCAGTTCCCAACTTGGGTCTTAGAGTTGCGACAACAGCCAGGTCGGCGGCACCGGGTCTGCTCTACAATGCCATGTATGAGCCCCAAGTCTGAGGAGTTGCTGCGCCCCCGCGATGCCGCCGTAGTCCTGGGCGTCAGTTATGCCAGCCTGAAGCAGTGGATCTACAAGGGCAAGCTGCGGACGGTGAAGACTGCCGGCGGCCATCATCGTATTCCGCAGAGCGAGATCGACGCGTTTCTTTTCAAGTCGCTGGGCAAGCAACCGGCGGAGAGCCGGGCCAACTTCCGCAATATCAGCGGACGCAATCAGCTGGTAGGCCGCATTGTGGAAGTGCGGATCGAAGGCCTGATTGCGCAAATCAAGCTATCCATCGGTGGCCAACACATTACCTCCATCATCACCGCCGATGCCGCGCGCGAGATGCGCTTGAAGCGCGGCGACAAAGCCGCCGCCCTGGTCAAGTCCACCGAAGTCATGATTGTCAGGGTGTGATACGGCTGTGCCGAAAATTTATGTGGCCGCTACGCCGCTTGGCTTTGCGCTTACGGAACAATCAGACCCGAGCGACTGCTGATGGGCTTGATCGCTCCCTTCACTACGCTGATGAACTCCTCGCGGACCTTGTCGTACGATGGCTGGCCCACAAGGAACGCGAAAGTGTAGTGTGTCTGGGTCCGTTGGTTCTGGCTATTCAATCCTGTCTCGCGATAGGCATCGAGCGAGAATTGGCGAAGTCCGGCGGCGGCTTCTTTGGGATGTTCCCGCGCGAACTGGGGTTGATCGCCGTCGTTGCTCTCGATCGAGATGCCGAGGAAAGGCTTTCCCTGCGCATCGGTGACCTGGCCGTAGTTGTAGACCTTGTAGTATCCCCAAGGCTCGAAGGAGTTGTAGATTACCAGCGTGTTCTCGCCGATTTTTAGGCGCTCCACCACGTAGTCCTTCATGCGCGGCGGGGTAAGGCCCCGGCTATGCAGATTGGCTATTTGCGCCATCGCCGCATCGCGGCAGGACGTGTCGCCGGATTCGGCGCAGGCTCGCGCTAGCAGGTTGGCTGCCTGAAAGTCGTCGGGGCGAATCGCGGCGAGAGGCCGAATTGTTTTCAAGGCGAATGCCGTATCCCCGCTGTTCAGGGATGCCTCGGTGGCAAACTTGGACAAAGTAGCGTCTCCCGGTACTTGAGAGAGCAGCTGTTTGAAAATGGCAAACGCTTCCGGATAGCGCTGTTCCCGAAACGCTTGTATCGCATTGCTGAATTGCACTTTCTGTTGAGGCGAAAACCGCTGGACCAGCTCCGAAATGGGATCGGTCGCGAGTTTGTCGGGCTGCCTGTGCAGTATCAGGAGGCGCGCTGGACTGCCCGGCCTGACCCAGGCTGATTGCCGATGATCGCGCCAAAAGCACGGCGCTGATGACCAGGCAGACACAGTTGAAGCGGCGCAAGACCAAGCGTCGAATCATGCTGCCGAGTATAAGGCCGGAGAACAGAATTGTTAGCAGAAAAATCCGGGTGGCTGGCCGAGCACCAGCCACCCGATTGGTTTACGGCAGGTAGTAGCGGAAGGATGTGAAGAACATATTGTCGAGAGCTGTGGGGCTGTTGTTTACAGGTACGGGAAGCTTGGTGCCGATTCCCGCCCACGCGGTCCGCGTCACGTAGGAATACTGAAGGCCGAATTGCAGTCTGCCCTTCGGTCCGTTGTAGGGCTTGTACCAGAAGCCGGCGGTGCCTTCCCAGATGTCCTTGGTGTCGCCGGTGCAGTTTGCCAGGGCACCGGGATCGAAGCCTGCACCGTAGGAAGTACTGGGCAGGGTTTCGAGGCCGCAACCGGTGTTATTGAGAGCCAGGGCGCCATAGCCAATCGACGGGACGCCTTTGGAGTTTAGGAACTCGGTCTGGCCGTCATACTCGATACCGCCGTAGCCATACCAATCCCACTTGGGAGAGTGATATTCGAGCGAGAGCAGGCCTTGGCGGCTCGCGATCGGAGCCACGTAGCCGTTCGAGCTGATGGTCACGTCGGACAAACCGGCGGTTCCGTACCGTCCCACGCCTTTGCCTGCCAAGGCGTGAACGCCCAGGTCAATGTGCTTCTGGAACATAGACCACCGGGCGTTGATACCGCCGCCACCCGACCAGGTCGAGCTATTGTATGCGCCGGCTGCGTTGGGCGTTTTTAAGCCCGCGTCGGGGAAAATGCGATCGCGGAAGCCGCTGCCGATGCCGAAGATTTCATAGTGTCCAAAGCCCGGCTGGAATGCCACCTTGGCGATGAAATCCGGAGACGGGTTGAAGGAGTAGTTCGCCAGAGCGGTGCAGGTGGTAGCGGGCGTAGCCGGCAAAGTCGAAATTGCTGCCGTGCTGCAACCGCTGATCGCTCCGTTATACAAGCCGCCTGAGAGACCTGGTCCGCCCAGCAGGAATGAACCGGCGGTATTGCCGTGTGCGGTTAGCGTTGCCTCCGAGTCTTCCACGGAGAAGCCCAACCAAACCTTGTTTCCCCAATCCTTGGTAACACGGAATCCGTATTGACGTGCCCAGCTGAAGCCCACGGTGTATTGCGGGTCAATGGTCATGGGCAGCGCTTCAGTCCGGTTGTCTTCACCGATCCTCGTTTCCGTCACCAAGCTCCACATCTGGCCGCCGGTAAAACTCCAGCCACTGGTGAGAGCGGCCTGGGCCCATGCCTGGCGCATGCGGAGAACATAGGAATTGCTTTCATTATTGTTCGAAGTAGTGCCGGAGCCCAGGAAGTCGGTTTCGACATAGCCAGTCATGGCCATTGTGTCCGTCTTGCCTTGGGCCAGCATCGAAACGCGTGACTGACGCCCCGACCCGTAGAACTCGGACAAGTGGGCTTGCGAAGAGCCGGAGTACGGAATTGAATTCAAAGCCGTATTGATGTCGGCTCCCTCGGCGTGTTGCCGCCACACAGTTTCTGCCGCCAGGAAACCGCCCGGCGTAATGGTGATTCCCTTGTAGTGAATCGCCAGCGGGCTCTCCAATCCGGCAACCCGTTTCTGCGTTTCCTGCACTTCGTTCACCGTGTTGCCGGAAACCGTCTTTAAATCGGCGACGTCGTGTTGTAGTGCACCGATCTGGTCAGCACTCACCGTACTCTGCGAGTTGGCCGCTGCCGCTGCTGCCGCCTGCGCTTGTTGGGCAGCCGACTGCGCTGCACCTACTTGCTGTTGCAGTTGCTGAATGGCCTGATCACGCGTGGAGATCTGTTGTTGCAGCTGTTGGATCTGCTGTTGTTGCGCCGAGATGGCGTCCTTCATGTCCTCCAGCTGTTTCGAAACCGGAGCCGAGCTGCTGCGGCCCGCTGGTTTCGAAGTTTGGGAGTCGGTTTGCGCGAACACGGTTGTGGTAAGCAGAACCGTAAGCGCCAAGGCAAATCGTAGTTTCATTTTCTCTCCTGAATAGCAGTTGAGCGGAACGGAATCTACAGCAACCCAGCAATACCGCACACACTTACTTAGAACAACTAAATTTTGTTGGCAATAGTCAGCGAAATCGTATGTGGGCGAAGTTACAAATTCATGAATAGAAAATGAAAGTTCCGCGAATAAGCCTGGATTTCAATAGGTTGAAGGGCCAGCTTCGCCGTTTTCACGGAAACGGCCAGAGGCGCTCATATAAAAGCTTCCATTTGCTGAGATTTCATCTTCTTGTAATATTCGTCATCTATGCTCCTTAAGAAACTCGTTGCCCAATCTGCAAGCGATCCAAGGAAAGCTTGCAGTTCTTGCGGCGGTTACGGAGTTTCGAGTTGACCGTAAAAATCCCGCATCGGAGGAGTTATGCGTCACGTTGTGCCTAACCAACGCTTTTGGGTTTCCCTCGCTGCTTTTCTGATTGCAGTCAGTGTTTTTATCCCGGCCAAGAACGCCTTGGCTCAGGACAACAGCGCAGCTTCCCCGCAGGCCCACTTTCCCCCGCTGTCCGCGCAGGCCCAGGACCTGATGCAGAATGTGAAGGAGATATATTTCCCCTTCGACATCTACAGCCGAATCACCAATCCTGATGTGCTGCAATCCGATACCGATTACTTGAAGCAACATTCCGACGCGCAGATGTGGATCCAGGGCTACGCCGACATCCGCGGCGACATTTTTTACAACCTTGTGCTCTCCTATCGGCGGGCGCAGTTTGTGAAATCACAGTTGGTGAAGAGCGGGATCAATGAGTCGCAGATTGGCTTTGCGACCGGATGGGGCAAACTCTACCCGACTTGCCAGGCGAAGGATGACAGCTGCTATCAGCAACAACGCCGGGTTGACGTAGTGCCGCCGGACAGCATGTAAGAGGCATCCCAGGCGCCGCGGAGTCGTTGATTCTACGGCTCCCAGGCGCTCACCCGCCGAATCCGCTCTCGACTGAGGATTGAGGGCCGGGATATAATCGGCTTTTGCCCGCACGGTTTCGAGACGGCTCGAGGCGGTTGTGTTCGCATGTCTGCAACTGCGGGCAGATCAGCACTCCCAAAGTCAATCGAGATCCGAGGTTCCCTCATGTCCGGCCATTCTAAATGGGCAACAATCAAGCACAAGAAGGGCGCGCTGGATGCCAAGCGCGGCAAGATATTCACTCGTCTAATAAAGGAAATCACCATCGCTGCGAAAAGCGGTGGCGATCCTGAGAAAAACCCGCGGCTGCGCGGCGCCGTTGCCGCCGCCAAGGCGGAGAACATGCCCGCCGATAACATCAAACGCGCTATCCAGCGTGGCACCGGCGAATTGCCGGGCGTCTCCTATGAGGAGATCACCTTTGAAGGTTACGGCCCGGGCGGCGTGGCCATCCTGATCGAAGTCTCCACCGACAACCGCAACCGCACGGTTAGCGAAATTCGTCATGCCTTCGGCAAGAATGGCGGCAACATGGGCGAGGCCGGTTCGGTCGCCTGGATGTTCCATAAGAAGGGCGACATCGTTATCGCCAAATCAACGGCCAAGGAAGACGAGCTTATGGATTTGGTGCTGGAGGCCGGCGCCGAAGACTTGAAAGACGATGGCGAAAATTGGGAGATCCTGACCGACCCTTCGACCTACGAGAAGGTCCTGGAAGCGGTGAAGAAAGCCGGCATCAAGCCTGAGGTTGCTGAGATCGGCATGGTGCCGCAGAACTATACCAAGCTGGAAGGCCACCAGGCGGGCACCATGATCCGGTTGCTGGAGGCCCTGGAAGACAACGACGATGTCGAGCACGTCTACTCCAACTTCGACATCGATCAGAAACAGCTGGAAGAGGTTGCCGGGTAAAGCAACCAGTTGATGATTCGCTGGTTGCTTCCCTTATACCGCTCTGCGCCCTGAGACCAGGTTGATGATCAGCACGATCACGGCTACCACCAACAGCAGGTGGATCAGGCTTCCCGCAATGTGAAATCCAAATCCCAGCAGCCAAAGAACCAGCAGGATCGCAAAAATCGTCCAGAGCATTTCGGTTTCTCCCACGGCCAGAAAACTGGCACATCAGTAGGAGTCCGATTCCTAGGCAGGAGTTGTACGGGCGTTCGCATCTTTCAGGAACCGGCCAAAGACCTCGTTCGACAGCAAACGGCCGCGCGGCGTGAGGCACAGACGATCGGCGGCGCTTTGCAGCAGGCCAGCTTCCGCCAGTTCGGCGATGATGGGTCGATAGCTTTCTAGCATGCCTTCGCCGAATTGCTTCTGAAGCTCGCGGAACGAGATGCCGTAGTTTAGTCGAAGTCCAAGGAAGAGCGACTCCTCCAGGGCCGCTTGCGGGTCGATCAAAGTAGGGAACGCTTGTAGTTGCTGCATGCCTGCTTCCCCTACATTTCCTGCGGACGAATAACCGTCCAGCGAATCCGGAGTTGCGAAGCGCACCGCGTCGATGCCGCGGGCCTTCAGTTCCGGCGTGGCAGTCAACATCGAGTGCGCGTCCACGCCAAATCCGATGTAAGGCTGGCGGGTCCAATACTTCAGGTTATGGCGTGAGTTCCGCAAACCGATGCCGTGCGTTACCGGTCGCGCGAAATTGGAAATCTCGTATTGCTGCGACGCCGCCCTTTTCCAGCCGCTCGCACGCGGCGAGATAGAGATCGGCGATGAGATCATCATCAGGAACGAAGTGCGCATGATAGCGGCTGCCCCCGGCCAGCAACTCATTGCCGAGGCGCGAATCGTCGTCGACCTCCAGCATGTACACGCTGACATGCGGCACGCCAGTCGCAAGCGTCTCACTCAGCGAGAAATCCCAGCTCTCATCTGTCTGGTGTGGCAGGCCGGCGATCAGGTCAATGCTGATGTTGCCGATTCCGGCAGACCGCAGCCGAGCGATGTCGGCCAGCGTAATTCCGCGGGTGTGCAGCCGCCCGACCGAAGAACACTCCTTGTCGACGAACGACTGCACGCCCAGGCTGACGCGATTGACGCCGCAGCCAAGCAGCCCTCGAGAATTTCGTCGCTGACGGTGCCGGGTGCGCACTCCACCGTGATTTCCGCTGCTGCGCTCGACATCGAAACGTGTTACGAACAGCTTGAAACATGCGCTGTAGTTGATCGGGCGTCGAGCACCGAAGGCGTGCCGCCGCCGAGATAAATCGAATCGACACTTCAGCTTCAAGAACGCCTCCCAGCTCCCGCGCGATCTCAGCTGCGCGACTGGCAATGTCGGAGCAGACCTGCCGCACATACCGATCGAAAAGCGCGCGCGAAAACACACCCGAGGCAAAGTTGCAGAAGCTGCACTTCGTGCGGCAAAACGGGACGGAGATGTAAATTCCTTGTGACAAATGCAGTAGTTAGCAATTAGCAGTTAGTATTTAGCCAAGGGTTCAGATACCCAGGACACGGATATCGGGCCGCCAGATCAGTACTCATGATACATCTTCGACGTCGTTCCGCAATAATCTGTTGCGGGCCGTGAAAGCTATGTGCTAACTGCCAAGTGCTAACTGCTAAATGCCAACTGCTCACAACGAAAACCGCGTGGTCATAACCGGAATGGGCGTGGTCAGCCCCAACGGCATCGGCAACGAGGCCTTCTGCCGCGCCGTTCTGGCTGGGACCAGCGGCGTGCGACGGATCAGCAGCTTCGATGCCGGCGATCTGCCGGTGCAAATCGCTGGCGAAGTGCAAGGTTTCGACGAGCTGGCGTGGGTGGATGCGCACGAGCGCAAGCACGTTTCGCGCGTGGTGCCGCTGGCGCTGGCGGCCTCGACGGAAGCGTTGCATGACGCTGGGATCGAAACCTCACAACTGTCGCTGGCGCAGCAGCGCGAGATCGGCGTGGTGCTCGGCTCGGGCGGCGGCGCGCAGGAGTTCTCCGAGGAGCAGGTGCGGCTATGGCTGACCGGCAAGGTCGAAGCAGGTAAGCCTGTTCTGCATTCCCAGCGGGACCATGGGCACGCTGTCCAGCGAAATCAGCATGCGCTTCGGGTTGCGCGGCATGAGCCACGTCATCACTACCGGCTGCACTTCCTCGACCGACGCTTTCGGTTACGCGCTGCGGCAGATTCAGTTCGGCTTCATGCCGATGATGCTGGTCGGCGGCGTGGATGCGCCCATCGCGCCGGGAATCATGAAGGGCTTTACGCTGATGAAGATCATGACCGCATCGTGGAACGACGCGCCGGAGCGGGCCTCGCGGCCGTTCTCCGCTCGATCGCGATGGCTTCGTTGTTGCCGAAGGCTCCTGGATGTTCGTCCTGGAAGAGTACGAACACGCACGCGCGCGTGGGCGCGAAGATTCTCGCCGAGGTCGCCGGGTACGGTTCGACCTGCGAGGCGTTCCATCGCGTGCGCTTGCAGGAGTGCGGCGAGGAACCGGCGCGCGCCATTCAGATGGCGATGGAGGATGCTGGAATTGCGGCGAGCGATATTGACTACGTCAATCTGCACGGAACTTCAACCCAGCTCAACGATCGCATCGAGACGCGCGCGCTGAAGCTGGCGCTGGGCGATAAGGCGTACCGGACGCCGATGTCGAGCCTGAAGTCGCAGATCGGACATCCGCAGGGCGCGTGCGGCGCGGCCGGAATTGCGGCAACGCTGGTGGCGATGCAGCATCGGCCAGATCCCGCCGACGATCAACCTCGAGGTGCCTGATCCGGAGTGCGACCTGGATTACGTTCCTGAAGCCGGCCGCAGCGCCGAGATCGAGCACGCGGTGTGCAATTGCATCGCGTTCGGATCCAAGAATTCCGCGCTGGTGTTGCGGAAAGTTGGGTGAGGTTTTCCGCTTTGTCAAACGAGCGATCAATGATCACCGGACTGATGCGAAACCGCGGGTTTGGCGTTGCGTACAATTGGAAACATGGGCAGAATCAATTGGCCCCGTGTGCTCGGCTGCGGACTGCTAGCCGGGATCGTTTGGATCATCCTCGGCTCCGTGGTCACCGCGCTGCTCGGGCGGGACTTCGCCGCGCTGCCCAATAACCGTCTGGGCGCCCCCACCGCCGGCTTCGTCATCGTCAATGTCGTACTTGATCTGGTGGAGGGCATCTCCATCCTTTGGCTCTACGCTGCTATCCGTCTGCTCTATACTCCCGGTGCGAAGACCGCAGTCATCGCGGCGTTCGCATGGTGGTCTGTCGTCAGTTTGGGAGACGCCACCTGTGTTCCTTCGGCTTCTTTCCGCCGCGCACCGTCATCCCGTTAATGCTCGGAACCCTGCCGGCGCTCATGCTCGCCACGCTCGCTGGCGCCAGGTTTTACAAGGAATGACCCTTGCAATGAAAATGATGTGGAACGTGGAGCTGACGCAAGTTAGGTGCGAGCGTTGTGCGAGAACAGCGGCTCTTTTTTCATCCTGTTTCACCCCGTCCTCGTCTACATGATTTCCGGCGTTCGCTTACAATTCTGTTAAGGGCCCATGGCAATCCAGGAAGAGGAAGTATTAGGCAAGGCATACGACGCCAGGCTGATGAAGCGCCTGCTGACGTATCTGCACTCCTATCGCTGGCAGGTCGCGGTGGCGCTCGTGGCCATCGTATTGAAGGCCGGCGCCGACGTTCTTGGCCCGTATCTCACCAAAGTCGCCATCGACAAGTATCTCGCCAGCCACACCGAAGCCCATTCCCTGCTCGACCGCTTTCTGAGCCCGCGGCCGCTGACCGGCATCGCTCAGATTGCCGCCATGTACATGGGCCTTCTGCTGGTTAGCTTCCTGCTGGAGTTCGCCCAGACCTACATCATGCAGTGGACGGGCCAGAAAGTGATGTTCGATCTGCGGGCCCAGATCTTCCGCCATCTGCAACGGTTGCATATCTCCTTCTACGACAAGAATCCGGTGGGACGGCTGGTCACACGGGTTACCAGCGACGTGGACGCGCTGAACGAGATGTTCACCGCCGGAGTGGTGTCGATCGTTGAAGACGTTTTCGTGCTGGTGGGCATTCTGGTGATCATGCTGAACATGAGCTGGCGGTTGGCACTGATAACCTTCGCCGTTCTGCCGCTCATCTTCTACGCCACTTCGATCTTCCGCCGCAAAGTACGCGACAGCTACCGTCGCATCCGCGTGGCTATCGCCCGGATTAATGCCTATCTGCAGGAGCACATTACCGGCATCGTTGTGCTCCAGCTCTTCAATCGCGAAAAGAAGGCCTATGAGCGCTTTGAGGCCATCAACCGCACCCATATGGACGCCTTCAAAGACGCGATCATGGCCCACGCGGTCTACTACCCCATCGTGGAAGTGCTCTCGTCCGTGGCGATTGCGTGCGTGATATGGTTCGGCGGCAATCAGGTCCTGCGCAACGTCGTGACCCTGGGCGTGCTGGTCGCCTTTATGCAATATGCGCAGCGTTTCTTTCGGCCTATTCAGGACCTGAGCGAGAAGTACAACATCCTCCAGTCAGCCATGGCGTCGAGCGAGCGCATCTTCAAGCTGCTGGACACCCCGGCCGAGATCGTCTCACCGCCAGTGCCCAAAGTGCCGCAGGGGCCGGGGCGGGTCGAGTTCGATCATGTATGGTTCGCCTATCGCACCCTGGCACAAGCAGCAGCTGAAGCCGCCAGCAGAGGCGAAAAGCTGAAGGTAAACGTTGCTGGCGGCAACGGCGACGAAATGCAGACGAGTCCCGGAGCAGGGGACCTAACCCAAGAGTACGACTGGGTGCTGCGCGACGTGTCATTCTCCATCGACCCGGGAGAGACGGTCGCCATCGTTGGGCACACCGGCGCGGGCAAGACCACGATCATCTCCCTGCTGCTGCGCTTCTATGACGTGCAGAAGGGCGCCATCCGTATCGACGGCGTCGATATCCGCGACATGGACCTGAGCGAATTGCGGCGGCGTTATGGGGTGGTGCTGCAAGACCCGTTCCTGTTCTCCGGCACGGTTGCCCATAACATCCGGCTGGGCACGCGCTGGATTGAAGACGAGTCGGTGGAAGATGCAGCCGAGCAAGTGAATGTTGCGGACTTCATTCGTTCGCTGCCGGCGGGCTTCGCTGAGGAAATGCGCGAGCGCGGCAGCACGCTTTCGACCGGGCAGAAGCAGCTTATTTCATTCGCGCGCGCGCTGGCGCACAACCCGAAGGTCTTGGTTCTGGACGAAGCCACCTCCAGCGTCGATACCGAGACCGAATTCCGCGTGCGCGACGCGCTCACCCGCATGGTGGAGGGTCGCACCTCGATCATCATCGCCCATCGGCTGAGCACCATCCAGCGCGCCAACAAAATCATCGTTATGCACAAAGGCCAGGTGCGCGAGATCGGCTCGCACCAGCAACTCCTGGCGCAGCGCGGGATCTACTGGAAGCTGTATCAGCTGCAATACAAAGACCAGGAGATTGCCGCGCCGGTGAGCGTGGCGCCCTGCGAGTACGCCGTCCCCAGCCTTCACGTCTCGGCAGACGATTAGCCCCGGCGTTTTCCTCTAGCGCGCATTCGGGATGAGATTTTCCCGTCCCCGTTCCAGCTTCGCCTTGTTAAGTTGCGGTGGATTGACATGTTTCGCCGGTCGCGACCGTCGCTCGATTTTCGCTGTCGGGATCACAGTATTTGGCAGACTCGGAGGCGCCGTTGGCGCTCGTGGCGAGACGGCGCGACGTTCTGTGGCCAGCGCTGCGAAACGCTCCGTGTTGTCGGCAAGGCGAACGCTTTCATAGCCTTTGCGTCGCGCCATGATGCGATAGTCAAAGGCGACGCTGGCTGTGCCGCCGCCCAGTTCCCGCACCTCAAAGCCGTCAGCCGTTTCGTTCGTGACATAAAGACCCTTGCAATCACCTTTCGGCGTTAGAAAGACGTGGTATTCCAGGCCGCCGTTGATGGTTTGCGCGAAGGTAGGCTCCAGCCGGACAACCGCCGCACCGTGCGACAAACGGGCAGAGCCGGCGTCCTCAAACCAGTTTTCCGGAGCCTCGACCGCATAGAGCGCCACTTGGCGACTACCGCCATCGACCGGCACGACTGCGGATTTGGTGCCGTTGCAAGCCAGGTTACCGCTCACATCCATCAAACAAATCCCGGCGAAGTGCGGGCCGTGTGTCGCTAGCACCGGGCTGCCAACATTGGTGGTCTCGTCGTTCTCGAAACTGCCGGTGGCGACGTTGGCATTGTTGTATCCCGCCACGGCGATTGTGTCATCGGCCGTACCTAGCACGCCGATGCCGCCTTCCTGGTTGGTGTCGCCCCAAACTCCCAGGGGACGGTCTGTCACCGTGCCGCCTTCCTCGCTGCGGCCAACCGCAGTTCCCAGAATCGCGATGCCGTCCGGGCTGTACACTGCTCCCGCGACGCCGTAAGCGGCGCCTTCCGTACTGGTCGCGCTGCCCACAACGCCGTATCCGCTGGAGCTTGAGGTCTCGCCGATTACGCCGGTGTTCACTCCGGTGGTCGCGGTGGCCCTGCCCGCCGCCCCGAAGCCTGTGGTGCTGGCGGTGCTTGCCTGGATTCCGTAAGCGACGCCGGTGGTGCTGCTATTAGTCGCACCCATGCCGCCGCCAGTGGGACTGGCACTGTTGCCGACCACACCGTAGGCTCCCGCCGAGGTGGTTGTGCTTGCGCCGATTATGGCAATGCCGGAGGCGCTGTCGCTGACACCGTAAACACCAATGGACTGGCCGCTCTCGCCCGTGTTGTGGCCGTACACGGCCTCGCCTTCGGGACTGGAGGTCGTTCCGTAGACGCCTGCCACGTCACCGCTGGTGTCGGAGGCTTCGCCATAGACGCCGGTGCCCGAATCGCTGGAGCTGACACCACGCACGCCCGCTGCGTTGCCACTGGTCGCTTCCGCCGACCCGAGCACGCCATCGCCCGCGGAACTTTGGACAAGGCCGTAGACGCCGGTGGTGTCGCCGCTGCTGGCCGAAGCGTTGCCGTAGACGCCGACACCCTCCGGACTCTCGCTGACGCCGGAGACCCCGAAGTTACTTCCACTAGTCGCCGAGGCACTGCCGGAAACCCCGACTCCATCCGAGCTCGTGGTGATACCCTGAACCGCGACCGTGATCCCTGTGGTGGCACTGACAAAGCCATAAACTCCAACACCCGCGTCGCTTGCCGAATTCCCCTGCACCCCCACGGTATCGCCTGTCGCGGATATCACGGTACCTTCGACGGCGATGCCGGCATCGCTATCCGCCGTGCCATACACGCCAATCGTATCCCCGGTCGAGGCGAGGGATTCGCCGCGAACGCCGATGCCCGAATGGCCCTGGGTCTTTCCCAGCACGGCGGTGCCGCCTCCACTGGTCGAGTAGGAATACGCGTTGACGCCAATACCGCTACCGGCCTGTGTCACCGAAATGATGGTCCCCGTGTTGTTGCCACTGACCGTAAGCGGATAGCCCGGCGACGTCGTCCCGATACCGACATTGTTCGAGCTCTGATACATGACCGAATCCCCCAGATTGGTGGAGGAGGTCCACAGGGCAATGTAGTTGGTTGTGCCGCCGCCGCCCGCAGGCGCCTGCTTACCATTCCTGCCCAGCGTGGCGCCATTGACGCCCGTCCCCGAATTCAGCGCAGCCATATAGGCCGAAGGCGGTTTACCGCCGAAGGTCTCGGCATCTTCTGCCTTCAGCGCGTAGGGCACGCTCAGCAGCATAATGCGCGGCTGTTCGGCCTGACCCTCCTGCCGTACTCCCAACCATTGCGCCTGGGCCGAGCTGAACAGCTCCACCGGCAGCCCATCGGCCTGGGTGGAACCGAGTTGCACCGTGTAACGGCCTGTGCTGTCCACCCGGACATTCTGCACTTCCGACCACAGCGCGACACCGCCCGTCTGTTGCGAGTAGAGGGAGAACGTTACCCCGATAACGTTAGTGGGGACGCTGGCGCTATCGCGAGCGAGAACTCCGCTGCCCGCCTCATCGGCGTTGAAGTTCTGCACTATGCCGCTGAACTTCACCAGCCGCGGCACCTGAGGAGCGGCTGCGGCGCTTTGGGCTGCCGTCTGGGTTGCTGCGGTGGCGGTTGCGACGTTGCCGCCCGTTGTCTGAGCGGATATCGACGAGACCATCGACAGGTATGCGAGCGCAAGACAGCCAAGCTGTAGCTTCATGGATTCTCCTGTGACCGACAAGTATTTGCAGACAAAAGGCCGGGCCGGAAATCCTCGGCGCTTCCTGACAGGGCTACCTGGAGTCCCACAGCAAGAGTCAACCGGCCAGTTGAGCTCTCGAATGGATCCAATAGTTCTGCACCCTGCCTTGAGCTGGCAAGCGACATTACGGGACATTGAGGGACAACAGAGTATTAGGGAACGCAGCCAGAAGAGCAATAGGGAAAAAGTGCCAGTCGATAGCCACAACGGTGTGTCAAAACCAGGCCGAGAGGCAATGAGGTGTCGTCGGCCTGAGCTGGCGGCAGCTTAGACTGAAATCATGTGAGACGGATGGCTCGCAGCTGCTCGCTCGCACCTGTCATAATCGCAAGGTGCGAATGCTGATCTCCGCCGGTGAAGCTTCTGGCGAATTCTATGGCGCAGAAGTGATGAAGGCCATGCGCCAGCAAATCGCGCGCGGTTCGCCAGATGACAGCATCGAGTTCTTCGGGGTGGGCGGAGAGCAGATGCGTAGCGCCGGTTGCGAATTGCTGGTCGACGCGAGCGAGATTGCCGAAGTCGGCATCGTCGAGGTCATCAAACACATTCCTACCATCTACCGGCGCTTTCGCCAGGTCGTGCGTGAGGCCCAGCGGCGCCGTCCCGACGCAGCGGTGCTCATTGACTTCCCCGACTTCAACCTGCGCTTGGCGCGCGAACTCCACAAACTGGGCGTCCCGGTCATTTACTATGTCAGCCCGCAACTGTGGGCGTGGAAGCAGAGACGCATCGAACGGGTGCGCAAATACGTTCACCAGATGCTGGTGATCTTTCCTTTCGAGGAGAAGTTCTATCGCGAGCGTGGCATAGCCGCGAAGTTTGTCGGGCATCCCCTGGCCAATCTGCCGGCGCCTTCGGTTACTCGTGAACAATTCGCCGGCGAATACAAGCTTGATCCCACTCGGCAGTGGGTCGCCTTGCTCCCCGGCAGCCGCCGTGGCGAGGTGTCGCGGATATTCCCCGTGCTGTTGCAAGCAGCGCAACTTCTCGGCCCGGATTACGTTTATACGGTGCCTGTCGCTTCCACTCTGGATGCAGCCTGGATGGCTTCGTTCCTGCACCACTACGGCGGACCGCCCATAACTTTCACGCGAGATGCTCGCGCAACCGTGCTGCACGCTCGCGCCGCGGCTGTCGCCAGCGGTACCTCGACACTCGAGGCGGCGCTGATTGGCACGCCGTTCGCGATGGTTTACCGGGTGGCGCCGCTCACCTGGCGGCTGGGCCGCCGTCTAGTAAAGGTGGATCGTTTCGCGATGGTGAACCTCATCGCGGAGCGGGATGTCGTGCCTGAGCTGGTCCAGACGGATTTCACGCCACAACGCGTTGGCGAAGAGCTGCGCCGCCTTATTCCGGATGGACCGGCGCGCCGCACCATGATGGAGGACTTTCTTGAAGTGCGGCGACGCCTGCAACCCGGTGATTCTGGAGGGAACGCATCCGATCGGGCAGCCCAGGCCGTACTCTCTATAGTGAGACAGTCAAAGTGAGATTGCGAATTCGACTTACGACGGAGAGCACAGAGATAAGAAAACGCCCCGTGATTTCCGTGTTTCCGTGGTGAGAATTCGTATTGGGAGGTCGCTGGCCCAGCTTTCCATGCAGATTTTCAATCGTTTATAGTGACCAACAGAGGAGTTTTCTCCCCAATGCGTAACGCGGCAAGGTCCCTGGGACGTCTGGTACTTGGTCTATTGCTCTTCATTGCAACCTGCTTTGCGGCGGAGAAGCCTCGCATCCAGGTCAGCGACTACATCATCCACGTCGTAGTGACGCCGCAAACGCACCAACTCAAGGCCCAAGCCCGCGTGAAATTCACCGCGCTGGAAGACATCAACATCGCGACCTTCGAGCTGCACAACGCGCTTCGCCCGACGCGGGTGATTGACACCAGCGGACAATCGCTGCCAGTCGAGCGGGTCAGCTCGGATTCCACCGTCCGCATTTCGCTTCCCAGTACGCTCAGCAAAGGCGCGTCCGACACATTGATATTTGAATATGAAGGCGCCGTCCAGTCTGCCGACGATAGCCCGGTGCCGGGCCTGAAGCTGGCCTACATTGGGGACCCGATTACCTATCTTCTCTATGCGGGACGCTGGTTTCCCATGGTTGGCTACGGCACCAACCGCTTCACCGCAACCATCAGTGTGAGCGTTCCGGCTGGATACACCGTGCTTGCGAGCGGCAAAGAAAACGCAGCGCCCGGTCCTGAAGTCGAAGAAGGTGCGCCGGCTCCGCGCAAGGCTCCGAAAGACGCGATCACCCGGCTGGCCACACCTGGTGGCGGGCAAACCCTCACCTTCACTTATGAAGACCGTCCGAGTTTTCCGGGGACCGTCGTTATTGGGAAATATGTGCAGACCAAAAGCACCGAGGGCGGCCTGAATATTAACGTGTACACCACGGCCGAGCATAAGGCTGCTGCCACCAATTACGCCGACACCGCGACCAAGGAATTTTTCTTTTTCACCACGCTCTATGGACCGCCCTTCAGTCAAAAGCTGAATGTAGTTGAGTTGCCGGACGACACTGTTCCGTCGGCTTGGGCGCCGGAGATCGCCGCCCTGGCGGGGCGGTATTTCACGGAAAAAGGAAATTACCGGCTGCTGGCGAACACCATTGCCCACCAGTGGTTTGGGACCATGGTGAGCCCGGCCAACAAGAATGATTGGTGGCTGAACGACGGTGGGGCGCGCTACTCCGAAGCTCTCTACGTGGAGCACGTCGCGGGAGAAGCCGGTTTCCAGGAAGTGACCAAGGACATGTCTGTGGGCGCGCTGGCCTATGTGTCGGTGCCCTTGGCCGACGTTGGCAGGCTCGACACCTTCTCACCGGAGTTCCAGTCGCTGGTCACCGACAAGGGCGGCATGATTCTGGCGATGTTGCGCTGGATCATTGGCGAGGAAGCTTTCGACAAAACCATGCGAGCGTTTGTGTCGCAGTATTCCGGCAAGACCGCAACCGTGGATGATCTCCGCAAAATTGCCGAACAAGCTTCGGGTCAGCAGCTCACATGGTTCTTCACCCAGTGGCTGAACTCTACCGGGGCGCCTCAGTTCAAGAACAAATACACCGTGTATCGCACCGCCAAGGGCTTCCGTGTAGTTGGCGAGATTTCGCAGGACATGGACCTGTTCCGCATGCCGGTGGAGTTGAGGATCGACACCGACGGCAAGACCGAGAGTAAGCGGATTGAAGTGGAAGGTACGAACTCAGCGTATTCGGTTGATACTTTCGGAAGGCCGCGCCGCATCACCATCGATCCTAACAATCAGGTGCTGCAGAACTCGCAGGACCTGCAAGTGCGGACGTCGATCATGCGCGGGCAGCAGGACGTCGAGCAGGGGGACCTGACCGAGGCGCTGAAGGAATTCCAGAAGGCCTTCGACATCAACCACAACAGCTCGCTGGCGCACTATCGGATCGCCGAAGTGTTCTTCCAGCAGCATAATTACCAGTCCGCAGCCAATGCCTATCGCGAGGCGCTCAACGGCGATGGCGAACCGCGCTGGACAGAAGTCTGGAGCCACATTCAGCTAGGTATGATCTTCGACTTGACCGGGCAGCGCGAACGCGCGACCAACGAATACCGCCAGGCGCTCCAAACCAACGACAACACGCAAAACGCTCTCGACACCGCGCGCAAATATCTGCAGAAACCGTATCAGCCGCAAAGCAGCGGCGACAAGCCGGGGATGTAGGTTAAGCCGGAAGCTTACGACTGCTTTGTGTCAGGGCACGACTTCAGTCGTGCCAAAAGATCTATTGAATGAAACGGGCTTTAGCCCCTGCGCACGTTTTCCAGGGGCTAAAGCCGGTTCTTGAGGCTGCCATTCGGCACGACTGAAGTCATGCCCTGACACGAACGAGGACTTGGAATCGCCTTCAGTGCGCCAGCTTGAGTCCGCCCAGGCCCACCGACTTCTCGTGTGCCACATTGTGGGACATCAGTAGCACCTGGAAAGTCTCGCCCATGCCGCTGGGCGCAATCAGGTGCTTGAGTTGCAATGCGACCTTGGTTTGCTCCTGCGGCAGCTTGCAATCCTGGAACGCATCGGCGAATTGCGTTTCCTCCCCAATGCCAATGAGGAATTGTGATTGGGTTAGCAGCGCCAGCGGTTCGAGTCCACGCTCGCCGCCGCGGGCCCGCAAGGCAGTGAAATTCACATGCGCCGTGATGTCCTGCTCGCCCGGAGCTTCATAAGGCGACGCACCGGCCGTGTGCTGCCGATAAGTCATGATGGTGTCGCGATGCCGGCCAGCGAGCTGCTCCTCGCGGGTGTAGCCATAGTCGATGACGACCAGGAATCCGCGACGGCGTTCGAACGCGCGGGCAATGCAATCCATCCACCCCAGTGCCGCAAAAGAAACTTCGACGCGCTCGCCTTCTTCGGGACGAACACCATAGCGATCCAGGAATTCGTTTTCCGCAGCGGAGGGCGCAACGAAAGATTCGGTAAAGCGCCCGTTCTCATATCCCACGCGGACCGTGCCCTGATGGTCGATAACGTCGACCGGCAAAGCGTCGAAGAACTCGTTTGCAAAAATGATGATGTCGTGGCTGGCGCGCGAAGCCGCCGATCCCAAGGAATCGAAAATCTCGCACCTGCCGCTTGCGATCTGCTCCTGTAGTCGCTCCTGCAACCTCGTTCGCAGGTGCGGAGACTGCTCGACCAGCCCGTAGTGCAGAGCATGCGAGAATTCCGGGAACTGCTTGGCCGACCAATCGAGCACATCGCGCGCGAAGAGCCCCCGTCCCGGACCGAGCTCGATCAAATCGATGCGTGCAGGCGAGCCCGATACGCGCCACATCTCCTCGAATTGCCGCGCCAATAGCCGCCCAAATACGGCGTGGATGTCGCTGGAGGTATAGAAGTCTCCAGCCTTGCCAAACTGCTCGCGGGAGCGGGAGTAGTAGCCAAGCTCGGACTCGAACAGGCAAAGTTCCATATAACGCGAGAAAGGGATCGGACCATTGCGGGCGATCTCCTCGGCAATTCGTTCCCGGAGGCCGGGACCGGATCTACGCTCCGTGGGCTCCAACGTCACAGCTTGCCCTCGCGCTCCATCTGCTGGTTTTCCTTGCGGTGCTGAGGAGTGCGGATGAACATCTCGACCAGGTAGTCGTGCAGGCAGTCGAAAATCTGGCGCTGCAAAGTCCATTCGAATTGCGCGTCGTCCAGGTCGCGAGGATGCAGATCGAAGTAGTAGATGTGGACCTGCGGATCGGAGAAGCGCGGACGAATGATGATCTCGACGCCTTCGCCTTTGTCGCGTGCATCGAACTCCACCAGCGGATGCTCATAGAGCCGCAGTTGCAGTCGCACGCGTTCCAGGCGGGAGGACGTCATCGGGCGATTGTAGCAAGGGCGGGTAGAGCGGACCTTTAGGTCCCGCGTCGCCGCCGTTGTTAGAGAAGGGCTCGGGCGCTGACGTCGCCGCGACCTCAACGCCCGAAACTATGGATATTTGCTGCCGGCAACGCGGGCCTAAAGGCCTGCTCTACCATTCAGCTCCAGCGGAACCAGCGCAGCGCCAGAACAAACGACACGCCGCCCCATACTGCCAGTACGGCGATCCGGCCCATCTGTGACTCGAGCGATGCGCCTTGCAGAATGATGGCTCGCAGGGCGTCGTTAAGCGCGGTCAGGGGCAATGCTCGTATGGCAGGCAGGAAAATCTTGGGAAAGCGCTCGTACGAGAAGAACACGCCTGAGAAAATCCACATCGGCATCATGACGACATTGATCAAGCCGCTGACGCTTTCAATCTTCTGGGCGCGGCTGGCGGTGAGCAGACCGATGCCGCCGAAGGAGACAGCGCCGAGCGCACCAATCAACAGAATCGAGAGCAAGGAGCCTTCGACGCGAACATGAAAGACAAGCACGCCGAACACCAGCAGCAGGGCAACCTCGACGATCATGAGCACCAGGCGGCTGCTGACCAGCGCGAGCAGAAAATCGGAGCGACGCATGGGCGTTGCGACAAAACGCTTCAGCAACTTCCGCTGCCGCATTTCCACCAGCGCAAATCCGATGCCCCACATGCCGGAGTTCATCAGGTTCATGCCCAGCAGGCCCGGAATCAGGAAGTCGATATAGCGCGCCCCCGGCTCACTCGACGATTGCGTTACCGTGTTGATCGGATTCTTGCGTCCCGCGGCGGCTTGCAGGGCGTCATCGACCTGTGTGCGCGCCAGCACGCTCTCGGGGCGCGCCGGATCGTAACGGAAGTGCACTCCGGAGTCGTCCATCGTTATGACCAGCGCGTACTTGCCGAGGCGGAAGCCGTCGAGCGCCGTGGAAGCGCTCACCACATCGGGCTGGATGCCGGCGTGTTCCGGCGAGCGTTGCAGCAGATCGACGACCTGCTGCGCTTTCGGTCCCTCAACCACCGCGACCGGCGTAACATCCGGCGGCTTGCCGCGAAAGGCGATGCCCAGTCCTAACGCCAGCAGGAGCGGAAAGACGAAGACCCAGAAGATGACTTCCGGCTCGCGCCACAACTCCAGCATGCGCATCTGTAGCAGGCGCAGGTAGCCGGACCATCGCCCGTTCGTCGGGACGGTCTGCTGCCGACCCGACATCGCGGGCGGTTGCTCGAGGGTTGCCATTATTCCTCCCTCAGGTGCCGGCCCGTGAGCTGCACGAAAACGTCTTCCAGACTGGCCTGTCGCGTGGTGAGATGGACTAATTGCGCGCGTTGCTTTTGAACTTCAGCCAACAGCGCCGGAATGGTTTCGTGCGGCTCGTTGACTTGCAGCGAGAACAGGCCCGTCATCGGTGCGGACCGATTGCACTCCTGGAAGCTTGGCCCATGCGGCTCCATTGTCGGCGCTGTCGCCGGAGATCGCGAACTCCACCACGTGATGACCCGTTGAGGCGCTCGATCAGTTCGGCAGGCGTTCCGGCGGCGATGATCTGGCCGTGATCGATGATAGCGATGCGATCGCATAGCCGCTCAGCTTCGTCCATGTAATGCGTAGTCAGCAGCACTGTACCGTTGCGCTTCTGGAATTGGCGGATGATGTCCCACAACTGCCGGCGGCTTTGCGGATCAAGTCCGGTAGTCGGCTCGTCGAGAAATAGAATCTTCGGATCGGCGACTAGCGCGGTGGCCACAGCCAGGCGCTGCTTCTGGCCGCCCGACAATTTTCCGACTAAGCGCGTCGGCCTTCTCCTGAAGCGACAGCTCCTCAAGCACCGCCTCGACCGACGTGGGATGGCGATAGAAGCTGGAGAACAGTTGCAGGGTCTCGCGAACCGTAAGCTTCTCCGAGAGCCGTGTCTCCTGGAGCGAGATGCCGAGCCATTCGCGCAGTTCACGCGCGTCCGACCGCCACGTCCTGCCAAGAACCTCAACGTTGCCGGATGTTGGCTCCAGCAGTCCTTCGAGAATCTCGATGGTCGTAGTCTTTCCCGCCCCATTCGGGCCCAGCAGCCCGAAACATTCTCCCCTGTTGATCGTCAGGTCGAGGCCGCGGACGGCTTCGACCTTGCCGTCGTAGGTCTTGCGCAGACCTCGACATTGGATGGCAATCTCCATAGCTAAATGATACTGGAGAATTGACGAGCGGATTTGGTTCACCGCGGAGACACGGAGACCACGGTGAACATAATTTCAAGAATAACCTTCTGTGTCCTCCGTGTTTCCGTGGTGAATCTCTTGCGGTTGCGTCACGAAATCGGCTTCAGATCCTGGAGCATGGTCGGAATCAACTCTGACACTGTGGGATGGATGTGCATGGCCCGGGAGACCACAGTGTAGGGGGCCTTGGCGTACATGATGTCGAGGAGCGAATGAATCACTTCGTCGCCTCCCAGACCCAGGATGGCCGCGCCTAGGATCTGCTTGGTTTCGGCATCGACCAACACCTTCATGAAGCCCTGGGTCTCGCTCCTTTCTCTGGCGCGGCCCACATCCGACATCATGTACTTTCCCATCAGCGCCTTCCTGCCTGACTTGCGCACCTCAGCTTCGGTCATACCGGCGCGGCCCAGGGGCGGATCGATGTACAGGGCATAGGCGAGAATGCGATCGCTGAGCCGGCGGAGATCGTTATCCAGCAGATTGGCGGCGACGATCTCAAAATCGTTATAGGAGGTGTGGGTGAATCCTCCTTGGCCATTGCAATCGCCAAGCGCCCAAATTCCCGGTACGTTGGTCCGCAGTTGATCGTCAACGAGGATATTGCCGCGTTTGTCCTGTGCGACGCCAGCTTTATCGAGGCCAAGGTCGTCGGTGTTGGGCCGGCGTCCAGTTGCGATCAGAACATGGGATCCGATTACGGGCGAGGAATTCGCCGTGCAGTCGACGCCCGCGACTATCTGATCGCCGCGCTTCTCTAGAGTGATGCACGTGGCGTTGAGACGAACGGTGATGCCCTCGCGCTCCACGATGTCCTTGATCGCATCGGAAATATCCGGGTCTTCGCGAGGGATGAGGCGCGACTCGCGTTGCAGAATTGTGACCTTGCTGCCGAAGCGGCGATACATCTGGCCGAACTCCAGCCCAATGTAGCTGCCGCCGACCACGATGAGGTGTTCCGGCAGGAAGTCGACGGCCATCATCGATGAGTTGTTGAGATAAGGAACCTGATCCAGGCCGCGGATAGGAGGAACGCTGGCGCGGCCGCCGACGTTGATGAAGATCTGGTCAGCGGTGAGACGATCGTCGCCGACGGCGACCACATGCGGCGCCTCAAAGCTAGCTTGCCCCTTGTAGACATCGATGTTGGGCTGCTCGCGGAGACGGCTTTCGGCGCCTTCCTGCGATGGCCGCTGGATCGTGTCCTTACGCGCCTTCACCTTCTTCATGTCGACGGTGACCGCGCCATTATTGACGCCGAACTCGGCAGCGCGGCGGGCCATGTAAGCTACGCGGGCGCTTGCCACCAGCGTTTTCGTGGGGATGCAGCCGGTGTTGACACACGTACCGCCAAATAAGCCGCGCTCGATGATAGCGACCTTGCGGCCAGCCTTCGCCATTCGTATGGCCAGAAATGGGCCGGCCTGTCCGGTGCCGATGACGATGGCGTCATAAGACTTGTTCATCATCCCTCCTTCAGTGCAGAGAAGATTAATACGGCGCAGCGGGCGGCGTCACGTCGCGCGAGGCTCGAATCATCCCGTGCGATATTGTAGATGTTAAAAGGTCGCTATCGATGCTGCGCCGTCAGTTCAGCGCCGTCATCCCAGGTGGCTTGGGTCGCGTGCGGAATGAAATCCATGGCGCGTTCCGTGAGGGCGGTGATGGTGAGGCTGGGATTTACGCCTAGATTGGCTGCGACGACAGAGCCGTCGCAAACATACATGTTGCTGTAGCCGAAGACACGGTTGCGGCAGTCGACGACGCCGCGCTCCGGGGAGTCGGCGATGACGGCCCCTCCCAGACAATGCGCCGTGCCGGGAACGTCGAAGAGAATTTCCGGTAGCATGCTCATAGCAGTGCCACCCGCCAGCCGCGCAAACTTCTCTGCGAATTCGTTGGCCGCCGGAATAAAGGTTGGCACCTTCTTGCCCCGGCTCACCAGGAATTTGCGGAATGGCCAAAACCAGTGGCGACCCCAATACATATCGATGTGAGCCTCTTGTGCCTGCATACAAAGCAGGATCACACACTCGCGCGCCCAGCGAAAAGGAAGCAGTAGCCGCACGGTTCTGAACGGATGCAGCAGCAACGCGACCACGAGATTCCGAAGCCAGAGAGCAACGCGTCCGGCCCCGGGATGACCGCCGGTCAGGATTGTCGTCAGCAAACTCATGGTGTCGGAGCCCTCGGGATAGCGCACCGCTTCGATGTGCGTGTGCTCGTCGATGTAAACGCCTGACCCGATCGCGACACCCTTCGACAGGTCTTGTTTGGAGTGAGGCACGCGCACTCCAAGCAATGATTCGGAGTTGGTGCGCACGAACTTTCCAAGTTGATTGCTGATCGCTGGCAGCGAGCCTTTGTCTTTGAGGTGGAAGAGCAGTTCCATGGTGCCAAGCGACGACGCGGAAAACACCACGCCGCGACATGTAAAGCGACGGGGATTGCGATTGAAGCGCGCAGTCGATTTTACGGTATGAACTTCGTAACCGTTGCTGCCGTCGGCGATACCGTCGAGCGGACGAACGTCGACGACTTTGGTCTCGGCAAAAACCTTCGCCCCGTGCTTCTCGGCGAGAAAAAGATAGTTCATGTCGAGAGTGTTCTTGGCGCCATGACGGCACCCCATCATGCAACCGCCGCAACCGATGCAGGTGGTGCGTTCCGGTCCCTCGCCGCTAAAAAAAGGATCAGGGAGGGTTGTGCCGCCGGCTTCGCCTTCGGGCGACTGAAAGATCGCGACATGCGTTCGATAGTATGTAGCGCCGACCCCAACCTCATCGGCAACGCGCCGCAGAAGATGATCGGCCGGGCCAAGAATTCTGTTCTCGATGACGCCCAGCATGCACGACGCGGTGTCGTAATGCTGCGGCATTTCGGACTTCCAATCAGCCAGGCCCTTCCATGATCCGCTGTCCCAAACCTTGTCCGGCGGGCGCAGCAGGGTACAGGCGTAGGTGATCGATCCGCCGCCAACCGCGCAGCCGTGCAAGATGGTGACATGCCGGAAGAATCTCATGCTGAAGAAGCCGCGCAGCGCCAGACTCGGCCGCCAGAACCAGCGACGCAAGGACCAGCTAGTGCGGGGAAGGTTTTCCGGGGTCCAGCGGCGGCCCATCTCCATCACAGCGACCTTGTAGCCTTTTTCCGTGAGCCGGTGGGCCGTGACGCTGCCACCGAAGCCGGAGCCGATCACGATAAAGTCGAAATCGTAATGACGAGAGGGGTTGGGCATGTCGGATATACGGGGTGTACCCCCTTCACCATCTCACAAGAATCGGTCAAAGCACGGTGATGCGGGTGCACACCACGCCCTTGTTCCCGTATCAGGAATCACTCCCAAAATGGTCATTTGTCACTGCGGCTGTGGTCGTGGTCACGCCATCATGGAAATACGAAGGGCGGTAATCGCCCATCTCGGTAGGGAGCCATCATGCCGGAGTCTCAGCCAAACAATTCCTTTTCCTGGGGAGACGCTCTTTTCTTGTATCTGGAGCGCCCGGGTCAACCGTTGAGCATCGCGAGCGTCAGCGTATTCGAAGGCACGATCCCGCTGAAAGCGTGCCGCGACTTTGTGGAGTCCAAACTCCCTTCGGTGCCGCGGTATCGGCAGCATGTTGTCTTTCCGCCACTCAACATCGGTCTGCCCAGCTGGCAGTTCGATCCCAACTTCGACATTCGCAATCACATCCACCAGGTGAGTTTGCGACACGGAACGGAGCGCGAGCTGAAGGCCCTGGCTTCGAAGATTGTGAGCACCCATCTCGACCGGCAGAAGCCCTTATGGGACCTGACGCTGGTACGCGGACTGGAGGGCAACCGCACCGGACTGGTCGTCCGTATTCATCATTGCCTGGCAGACGGAATCGCCGGACTGGCGATGATGAATGTTCTATTGGATCCGAGCCCACTGGTGCAGCCATTGGCCCGTAAGCAGCCCGCATTACCCGCTCCACCCGCCCGCGATGCCGGAGCCCAACTGCTCGACGGCTTGGTGAAGTCGTACTTCTCCGCCGTCAAAGGCGCACTTACCCTGCAGTCTGACGTGCTGAACATTGCCCAAGAGATGATGGCTAATCCAAACGGGCCGCTCAACGACTTGATGACCGTAATGCCGGAGCTCGCCACGCCTGCGGAGAGGCTCCCATTCAACGTCGTCTGCCAGGGACCGCAGAAGTTCGGCTGGACGGAGGTCCCGATGGCGGAGATCCAGTCCATCCGGCAACACTGTGGCGGGACGGTGAATGATGTCATCCTCTCCATCATGACAGCCACTATCCGCCGTTACGCTGAACTGCGCGGCGTGCGCGTGAAGGGGCGCTCGGCCCGGATCATGATTCCGGTAAATGTGCGAGGCAACGGTAACGCCAAGGAGCTGGGCAATCGGATTTCTTTTCTTCCCGTGACCATTCCGCTGGACATTCGCGATCCGCTGAAACTCTTCACGTTCGTACGGGAACGCATGGAAATGCTTAAGCGGTCTCGCGCGGCTGAGCTGGTTGGCTTCGCCGGCGGACTGTTTTCGACTATCCCCAGCGCTATCTGTGCTGCTATAGGACCGGTCGCCAGCCAACTGCCGCTCAGCTTGTGCAACACCATCGTCACCAATATTCCCGGGCCGCAGGTGCCGCTCTATTTCGTCGGCCACAAGATGCTGTCCTGGTATCCGTATGTTCCGATCGGCGGGGAGATGGGTGTCAATTGCGCGATCCTCAGCTATAACGGGGTCGCATACTTCGGCTTCACGTGTGACGTGAACGCCGTGCCGGACCCGGAGAACCTGGAGAAATTTCTAACTACGAGTTGTGCTGAGCTGTGTAAGGCGAGCCCGCGCGTAAAGGCGGAGCCGAAGCAACCGCCAGAGCCGGCGAGACCAGAGGAACACAAAACCGTTAAGCGCAAGCTGCGGAATGTGAAGATGCCGGTGGCACCCAAGCTTGTACCAGCGCGTCGCAAGACCGCTTCACCCGTAGGCGCCGCAGTGTCTGCGGTTAAATCGTCACCGCGACCGCAGGTTGCTTCGGAGCGGGGGCCGGCAAAAGTATTGGCCGCAGCGGGAGACTGACGTAGTAGTACTTATTGACGCTCTGCGACCAGAGTGGCTCCGCCAAGAATGCCGCGGCCTTCCTTAACTGGCCACCAACGCCCTGCGCGTGCAGTCCAGGGTGTGGGTCAACGATTCCTGCGGCAGTTTGCGAACAATGGGTTCGATGATCCAGCCCAGTCCGAGCGGTATGTCGCGGCTTAGGGAGATGGCACGGCATTCGATGTAGAGCCCGTCCCTCGAGTGAGCGCTCGCCGGTCGCTCGGCGGCCTCGCCAGCTGCGCTCGTCTTCTCTTCAAATTTCCAATACGAGTAAAGGCGCCACAGGAACCCATAGCCCGTGTCAGGTTCGAGGACTCTTTCCTTTGGCGTACCCGCGTCTTCCACCTCGGCAATGCGCGTGGTGTAGGAGCGACAAGACCAGCGATTCGTGTCGATCTCGGAATAATGAACGTCGTGGTCGGTGTCGAGGACCACGGTGATGATCTTCTTCTTCAGCAGGCGCATGTAGATCTTGAAATCGTTGCCGTCCCGGCTGATCAGCTTGGAGTCGATGACTTCAGGTTGGTAAATATTCTTATGGTTATCGTAGTTCTGCACCAGAGCTAAAACTTGTTCGACCGTTGCGTCTGAAACAAACGCCGAGCCAATCCAGTCGTGAATCAGCCCATTCGGGACCTTGACCGGCGCATCGCCTGCCCACAACTGGGCGACGATCTGTCCCTGTCGGACGTGTTGTGCTCGTTGCGAGTTGGCGTCGGACCACAGAAAGGCACCGCTTCCGTGCAGCGATGGCTCCATCGCCACTTCAGACTGGGTGATATAGCTCTCGAACGCCTGTAGCGTTCGCGGCTTCAACTGCACGACGTTGGCGGTTTGCATCATGAGTACCTGATAAACGCGATTTGCCGTTCCTGCCTTGATCGGCAAAGCCGTGCGCCACCGGTGGGGCAAAATTACGTGCGCGAGCGTGCTGGACTTGCAGGTCGTCGAGGGGCTGATTCCGCATCGCGCGATTTGCCGTCTCGTGGCCCCGCTGAGACGCCCTTGCTGTCTCCGTTATCCATGGAAAAGAGATAATCTTCAATCTCGTCGATGCGCCTGTCGGCGTCGTGGTAACCAAGCTGAATCAATTCACGCGTGTACTTGGGCGTGAACAGCAGATAGCTCATCAAGTCCGAACACGAAGCCGCGTCTCGTCCCAGGCTATTGACGAAATACTGAATGAGGTACGGCATGTCCTTCTGGTGCTGCGCTGCCACCTCGGTCAAGTTCACCGAAGGAGCGACTTGCAGTACGGTCAAGGGCCGCATCTGCTCGCAGCCTTCAATGCCAAGTTGGCTGATGTGGCCGCTGTTCATCAACTGGTTCAATCGCTCCAGGTGCTCGACATCGGTGGCCAGATGATCAAGAAACATGACATTGAAGAGAACTCCCATCACTTGCGCCACCGATGGGTCCTTCTGGTCCGTAGTTTCTTCCTGATGTTCAAGATTCTCGCAGCGCACTCCTATGGCGAAAATCTTTTTCGCTCCCAGACGAATGATCGGACTCAGCGGTTGCTGGAGACGCAAACAGCCGTCGCCAAAGAAGGCCGTGCCGTGCGCGGTATCGAGACGTACCGGCTGAAACACCATCGGGATGGCGGCCGACGCGCAAATATGCTCCACCGTGATTTTTGTCGCCAGGGTGACGCGCCGGCTCCGGTTCCACATGGGATGGCCCTTGGCTCCCTGAATGAAGAGGTAGCTTTTCCCTGAGCTGTAATTGGTCGCCGAGATGGCGAGCGCGTAAAGATGGCCTCGCTTGATGTTCTCCTGAATCCGGCTGCAATCGAGGTGAGTCTTGAGAAAGTGGCGCAACGGAGTTGCATCTAATAACGACCGGGCGTTGCCTCCGCCGAGAGCTCCTCCAAACGAAAGATCCAGAATCCAGATAAGGGAGTTATGGGCCTGGGACAAAAGATCACAGCGGAAAACGTCGGAAGGTTTGAGGCGAGCCCAAAGATCGGCAAGGACGGTTGTCACCTGAGCAAAGTCGTCGCTGCCTGCCGCGACCGCTGAGCCGTTAATCGCGCCGGCGGAAGCGCCGCCGATGATGGAAAAAGGGTTGCCCCGATTCTGGAGCCGTTTGATCTCCCCAATGCGCTTAAGAACGCCTGCCTGATAAGCCCCGCGAGCTCCGCCGCCAGTCATGGCCAAACCGAGCACTTTTTCCATTGTTCCCCTTGTGGTCGGCCCTCAGAGATCAGAAGTCAGCATCTCTTCTCGACTCTGGATCCAGCGAAACCTGACTTTCCAGGGCCATCGTTGCCACACGCGGTTCCGATACCGCCGACTGCGTCATCGCTTCGCTACGCTGGACTCTAAGCGAATCGTGTACCCGTCCTCGGCGATTGTCAAGGTAGGCGCGCACAAGGAATTGGGTATTGACTCACAGCCCAGGCCGCACTTGAATCTACGTTTTCTTGCGGCTCCTCTTCTTCCCGGCGCTTTCGATCTCTGCAACTGCATCTCGAGCTCCGACGATGCGTTTGCGCATCTCATCCATTTCCGGATTGGATTCGCCGCTCTTCTCCGGACCGACGCTTTGAAGAACGTTCTTGACCATCTGTACCGGCGACAGCGCGGCAGATTGCATCTGGCTGAACCGGTCTTGTAAGGAACTGTGAACCTTCTGGTAGCTGTCGAACGCCGACTTCAGATACCACATGATGAATTCCTGGCCAACGTGGTCGGTGGTTACGATGAGTTGCCGCAGGAGTTCCAGGGGCAGACCAGCCGGCTGGCCCTTCGCGTCCTCCACGATAATTTGGGTTAGAGTGACGCGCGTGATGTCGTCGCCAGTGCCCGCGTCGACAACTTGCACCTCTTTCCCATTTCGGACCAGCGCCGCAATATCCTCGAGATTGATGTAGCGGCTGTTGCAAGTGTCGTATAGTCTGCGGTTTGCGTACTTCTTGATGACCACCTTATCGGTATCCATACGCTCATTCTCCTGCTGCATCGCAAAATCAGCCACATAGCCCTTGACATCTACCACTGAGAATACTACATTCAGGTTGATGCTGCATTGCAGCAAATTGGAGGTTGTAATGCCTAGAAATGGAAAGCCCGAGTCCTCCACCGTCCATATCGGGGATTCATCTTTTGTTTCTCTGCTGTCCGGATGGGTGCAGCAGGGAGTAGAGAATTTCTTTGCCACCCAGCGAATCCTGGTCGATCTGGCCATGACCCAAAACGCCAATGCCGTAAACCTGGTGCGAGGCCGCTTCGCTGACGCCGATTTTTGTCCGGTTTCGATAGCCAGCGAACTGGCAGGCGAAGCCATGTCGAACTTCGTCGAGGGCCAGAAATTGCTCCTCGGTCTGGTGCAAAAGGAGTACGAGATCGTAACCACAGGCGTGAAGGAGCGCGTTGCCGGTTACACGCCTGCCGTTGCCGCCACCGAACTGGCACAGCGGGGCTTCGACAGCTTCATCGAGATGCAGCAGGACGTCCTTAAGATGGCCAGCAAGCAGACCCACACCTGGCTGACGGCAGTGAAGGATGGCAAGGGCTTCGAAGGCGCGAGCCTGGTCGAAATGGCCCGCGAGGCGATGGACACCTTCGTTCGCACCCAAAAGAAATTCCTCGATGTCGATCGCCGAGGAGACCACAAAGGCAACCAGCGGCAAGGAATCCGCGAAGAAGATGAAGAAAACGGAGCTCACCGAACTGGCCAAAGAAGCCACGGAAGCCTTCATCGACGCACAAAAGAAGCTGATTGACGTGGCGGGCAAGCAGGTGAATGTTGCCATGCGGGCGGCCGGAAAAACGGTGAATCTGGTTGCGCCGTTTCCCTTCATCCCGATACCCGATCTGACCCGGGAAGGTGTTAAGAACTTCGTCTCGGCGGAGAAAGCTCTGATTGATACCGTGATGCATCGTCCCGAAACCAAGCACGCGAGCAAAGCCACACCGCACCGCAAGCGTCCAACGCGGACGATCAAGATGCCAGCGCACGCGACTGTGTAAGTAAGCGAGCATACGCTGTCGGGTGTCGTGTCGACTCCAAACCGGGAGCGACGAACACCTAATCGACGTGCCGTCAGCAAGGGCGGCACGTCGACTTGTTTTCCCTTCCGAAGTTAGACCGGCTCTGCGTAGGCCAATCTCCGAGCCTGCCGTTTGCCTGCCCAGGAAGTCCACGTACCCGGAAGGTTTCAGGGGCGTCAAATTCTTGTTGGCAACCTGCTGTTCCTGTATCTACACTAATCACCCGGAAGCTGAACCGAACCAATTGTGGTCTCTACCGAGTTTTTTTCGGTGAACTGGTGAGCGGGCAGTTCCAACCGAACGAGACAGGGAGAGCGCAGACTCGTCTATGGCTCCGCCGCCAGCTAGAACGTTTCAGCCTGAAAACGCCGAAGCAGACATCACCATCTGGAAAGAAGCTCTATTTGCAGCCGACCTTCTGCTGCTGCACTCTTCTCCTGTTTATTACGGCCTTGGCATACCGCGCGGCGACGGGTCCGCCATTGTCCTGGTGCCGGGCTTTCTGGGGACCGATGCCTATCTCACCCAGCTGCACTCATGGCTCGGCCGCATTGGCTATCGGCCATACTTTTCTGGAATCGGGCTGAATGCAGAGTGTCCCAATCTGCTCATCCAGCAGCGGTTGAACGACAACATTGAACGAGCGCTCAGCGATACCGGGAGAAAGATCCATCTAATCGGGCATAGTCTGGGAGGTGTCATCGCCCGTTCCGTGGCGGCCCAGCGCCCCCATGACATTGCGTCGGTCATTACTCTGGCGTCGCCGTTTCGGGGCACGGTTGTTCATCGCACCATCTTGCATGCGGCCGAATCCGTGCGCAGGCAAATTTTGCGGGAACACGGGCCCGGCGTCCTTCCCACCTGCTATACCGGACGCTGTACCTGCGATTTCCTTTCTTCACTTCGTCGCAAGCTGCCCGGAACGGTGCAGGAAACGGCCATCTACACTCGTAACGACGGAGTTGCGGACTGGCGATACTGCATGACCGGCGATTACAAAAACGACTTCGAGGTGCCTGGTACGCATATAGGGCTCGCTTTCAACGCATCGGTCTATGCCATCGTTGCCAAGCGCCTGGCCATGGTCCAGCCGACGAAATAGCGCGGCAGATCCCCGACACAAACGCGGTAGCGCTGTCCCTACCACAGAAGTAGTAGGGCTCAAGCTATATTCCGTGTTGCAGCTAAGTTGCTGTGCGATACGCTTAAAGATGGACTACACATACGGGACCGGTTCGGGAATTTTTCGAAAACATTGCGTTTCGTTTGCTGAATCGATCCGTCCGGCAGGAGCATACTGAATCAGGCTTAGTCGATTTTGGCTGGTTTGTAACCTTGCGAAACCGTGCCCCAGATCGGCAGCCCAAACTTAATTTATTTTTATTTGGCCGACTTCCCGAACCCAGGGCGATTGGCAAGGAGATTTTTCATGCGGCCTAAGGCTCTCATCGTTGTTGTTATTTTTGTTTTTCTAACCGCTCTCACCGGTTTTTCACAACAGACCGAAGTTACGCAGTTCGCCGCTTTTGGCGGTTATTCCTATCTGAGCACACCGTCGTTGAATCTGACGCAGCGTGGATTCGATGGCGACTTCGGATACAACTACAACAGCTGGCTGACGCTCGGTTTCGATTTCAGCACCTTCACTGGACACAGCACGCTGGTGCCGAACGATCTGAATCAGACTACACAGGGGAAACTAGCGCAGATCCTGCCGTTACTGCCGCCTGGTCTCGTATTGGCCGTCCCTTACAATTCTTCCACCCAAACCTACGAAGGTGGGCCGCAATTCAATTACCGCCATTTCAAGCACGTGACCTTGTTCGCGCGCCCGGCCCTTGGAGCTTTGCACGCAAATTTTACTTCCACGACCGACAACCCGTATCTCCAGGTGGTTGTCAAAGGCCTGCTGAATGGCGGCCTGTCGAAATCTGACACGGTGGTGTTTTACGGTGTTGGCGGCGGAGCGACATGGGAGATCAATCCGCACTTCGGGATACGTGCCACCGTCGATTACGCTCGCTATAATTTCTTCTCGAATATACTCGATGGGCCCCGGAACAGCGTGCGTCTCTCGATAGGAACGAAGTTCGGCTTCGGCAAGAACATCATCAAGTAAGAGCTGGTCTCATTAGACGAATTAAGCGCGTTCCTCAGTATCAGGACGCGCTTTTTCGTTTCTGGATTTCGCCACCCGTGACGATGGCAATCTACCCGCCTCAACCTTCGGCGCGTTTCCGCAGGAATGCCGGAATCTCCAGATCATCCGTATCGTAGCGAATCTCGACGCTGCTGCTCACGGTATCCATCGGCTCCGGCGCTGCGTTCTGCCGTCGTAGAGTTTCCTCCAGCGGCTCGGCGTGGCGCACAATCTCTGAGTCGATCTCATCGAAATTGTCGGGAAGATACGAGGCCGCTGCGCGCGGATGTTCCGGCGCCGGCATTTCCGGCTCGGATGCTTTGATGGGTTCGGGAGCCGGCGTTTTCGTCTCCCGCATTGCCGCCACTTCGTAGGTCGCATTCACGCTGGCTGCTGCGGCTCCCCGTACATTGTGAAGCGCTGTCGCGGGCTCGGAATGTTCTCGCCGCGGACGAACCTCCCTGAATCCGGTCGCGATCACCGTGATCTTCACTTCGTCCTTCATCTTCTCGTCGAGCACGGCGCCGAAGATGATGTTCGCATCCTCATGGGCAGCGCTCTGAATGATGGTGGAAGCTTCGTTCACCTCGGCCAGCCGCAGCGAGCTTGAGCCGGTGATGTTGATGAGGATGCCGCGCGCGCCATCAATCGCGCCCGCCTCCAGCAGCGGCGATGCAATCGCGGCCTGCGCCGCCAGAGTCGCACGGCCTTCGCCCTTCGCGGTCGCGGTGCCCATCACCGCGTAGCCCATGCCCGCCATGATGGTTTTCACGTCGGCGAAGTCGCGGTTGATGATGCCGGGAATGGTGATGATGTCCGAGATGCCCTGCACTGCCTGCCGCAGAATGTCGTCAGCCACGCGAAACGACTCGAAGAAGCCGGCGTCTTTGGCGACCGCCAACAGCTTCTCATTTGGTATCACCACGGTCGTGTCGACCGAGTCGATCAACTCCTGCAAGCCGCGTTCGGCCTGGTTCTGGCGGCGCTTGCCCTCGAAGGCAAACGGCTTGGTCACGACTGCGACCGTCAGCGCACCCATCTCGCTGGCCAGCGAAGCAATGATCGGGGCTGACCCGGTACCGGTGCCACCGCCGAGCCCCGTGGTCACGAACACCATGTCCGCGCCCTCCAGCGCTTCGATGATCTTGTCGGCGTCCTCCAGCGCGGCCCTGCGGCCGACCTCGGGATTGGCGCCTGCGCCCAGTCCATTCGTCAGCTTGACGCCGAGTTGAATCTTCACTGATGCCTTGGAACCCTTCAGCGCCTGGAGGTCGGTGTTGGCAACCACGAACTCCACTCCCTCCAGGTGGGATTCAATCATGCGATTGACGGCGTTGCCGCCCCCACCGCCCACGCCAATGACCTTGATCTTGGCGCTGTTCAGCAATTCTTCGTTGAAGTGGATGCGAATGTCGCTTTCCGCCGGGTTCTTGTCGTTGAAATCTTCAATCATATCTACCCCACAGAAACCTGGTCATGATGCTGTTAGGTTGTCGTCCAGCAGTTTCTTCTTCATCGAAACCTCTGTGCCGTCCCCACTAGACCCTGTCACTAACTTTGCGATCTACCCAGCATTCCGCTCCGCTGCGTGCTGGCTAAACTATTCCGCGCTTCTGACGCTGTTTTTTTCGTGCCTCATACTCCATTGGCCAAAAGCGAAGAGCAAATAGCCAAAAGCGTCTTTCTACACGCCCTGCCTGGCAAACAGAGCTTTGATCTTCGCGCCCAGTCCTCGATCGAGATTCATGCGCGCCTGGCGTGCCCGATGTCCATACAGCACCATGCCGATTACGGTCCCAAATTCCGGCTCCAGCAGTTGCGACGGTAACTTGGCAATGGGTACGGGATAACCCTGGCGAATCGGCCGGCGCAAAATGTCTTCTGCGACTTCGAGCAGGCCGTTCAGCCGCGAGCCGCCGCCGGTGAGGACCAGCCCAGCACCCAGCAACTCGGAGATGCCCGCCTGCCGCAGATGATCGCGCAGCAATTCCATCAGCTCGCGTGCGCGCGGCTCAAGGATCTCGCCCAACATGCGTTGCTGCATCAGTCGAGAAGGCCGATCACCGACCGAAGGCACTTCAATCTCGTTGCCCTCGGGAATACGTGTGACGATGGCGCATCCGAACATCTTCTTAATGTTCTCCGCATCCGGCAGCGGGGTTTGGAAGCCGACGCCGACATCGTTGGTGAAGTGATCGCCGCCAATCGGAATGGCGCCAGTGTGGATCACGACGCCCTCGTAGTAGACGATGAGGTCGGTCGAGCCCGCGCCGATGTCTACCAGGCAAACGCCCAGCTCGCGCTCGTCAGTTTGCAGCACAGAGTCAGCGCAGGCCAGTGCTTCGAACACCGTGTCATTCACATGGATTCCGGCGCGGTTGACGGCGGAGATCACGTTCTGAGTAGCCGTGCCGCCTCCGGTGACGATGTGGACGCGCACTTCCAGCTTTCTGCCCATCAGCCCGGCCGGATCGCGCACGCCGCCCTGACCATCGAGGATGAACTCCTGCGGCAATAGGTGCAGCACCTCGCGATCGTCGGGCATCGCGATGCTGCGCGCCTTCTCCACCGCCAGGCGGACATCATCGCGGCTGATCTCCCGTGAGCGCGAGCCCAGAGTGATGCCCCCGTGGCTGTTCACGCCGCGAATGTGCGAGCCGGCCACGCCCACCACGGCATGCTCCACCGGCACTTGCGCCACGTTCTCGGCCTCTTCTACGGCCTTCTTGATGGAGTCCACGGCTTTGTCGAGATCGGCAATCACGCCTTTTCGCATACCGCGCGAATCGGAGATGCCATGCCCGCGATAGCGCAGCGCGTAGTCGTTCACTTCGGCGACGATCACGCACGTCTTGGCGCTACCGACGTCGATCACCGTGAGCAGGTTCTCTGTTTGGCTTCCCATGGTTTACGTATGCTTCTTCGTCTTACTGGGCGTCTTCTTCTGTTGCGCTGGCGGCTGCGGCACCGCGGTGACAGCGCTGGTCGGAGTATTCGCTGTACCCTGCGGAACTTCAATGCCCGGCGAATCCGGATTGACGATTACCTGGTGATCGTAGCGCAAGTCCACGGACTCCAGTTTCTTGAACTGAGTGCGCCACTCCTGCACATGAGAGACATACACCTTGAAGTGCTCCAGGAAATTCGCCGGGCCAAGGTGCACCAGCACCGCGCCCTGCGGATCCGTGACCGTCGCCTTTATGTCGTACGGATCGGACAGATTGACGTCACTGATGTCGGCCGAATAATGCCCTCCACTTGAGTCCAACTCCTTCGTGAACTGCGAGTAGATCTTCATTCGCGCCGCGCGAGTCGAAAGCGGGTCACTGTCGGAGATGCCGACGACAACCGGAAACGAATACTTTGTGGCCTGGCCCGGCGGCAGCTCCATGATCACGCCGTTGGCATCGATCAGCGCGATGTGCGAACCGATTTCGACGAAGGCCACCGGAGTGCGCTCCGTGATGTCGATCTTCAGCCGGTTGGGCAGCAGGCGCATGACCGACGCCGACTGCACCCACGGAATCTGCTCCAGTTGCTTCTTGCGCTCTTCCAGCGGAACAAAGAAGACGTTGCGATCGATGTCGCTGGCCATCACATTTCGAACCTGCGCGCGGCTCACATTGTTGGTGCCGGAGATGGAGATGTTGTCGCTGGAATCGAGGCGAAAGCGCCACGATCCTGTTCCGTATCGCTGCAGCGCAATGCCCAGCACCGCGATCGCGACTCCGACACACAAGAGGATAAGGAGGATTCTGACGCGGCTTGCGGCCTTACGCGGCAACGCTCCCCGCCGTACGGGCACGCGTTTCTGCCCACGCAGAAACGGGGACTCGGCTTCATCGTCGAGGTCGAGCATGCGCGCATCGAGCGGCGAGTCGTCGGCATTTCGCGCGCGACGTGCAGACTCGCTCGCAGATTCTTCGAGCTCGTCTTCCGATATTGTCGATAAGGTTTTGCGCGCCATGAAAACAGGACGAAATGGCTGCGACCACGGCCATTTGCCTCACTATAACTGTTTTGTGATCGATTGCGGAGACGCTTTTCTACTTGAACCCGCACATGCGAGCGAGTGAACCACAAAGGTAAATGGAAGCTCGATTAAAGATTGCGGGCCTTTGGCATCCGGCTCTGGAGGTGCTCCAGCACCTGTGGCCCAAGCTGAGAGATGCTTCCCGCGCCGAGAGTCAGAATCATGTCTCCCAGACTCGCCGCCCCGGTCGCAAGTTCCACCGCCGCGGCGAAAGAAGAAACATACAGCGCTTCCTGGCCACCGTCTTCCGTGATGCGCTTCGCGAGGAGATCTCCGGTAATTCCTGGGATCGGCGGCTCGCTGGCGGCATAGATATCGAGCACCAGCACAGAATCTGCATCGCGAAAGGCAGTCGCGAATTCGTCCAGCAGCAACTGCGTTCGGGTATAGCGATGCGGCTGGAATATGACGTGCATCTTCTGGAATCCGCACTGCCGCGCGGCCGCCAGGGTCGCTCGAATTTCGGTGGGATGATGTCCGTAGTCGTCGATCACGGTCACGCCATCGGCGCTGCCAAGCAACTGAAAGCGGCGATCGACCCCGTTGAAGTGCGACAACGCGTGCCGAATCTCCTCCACCGGCATGTCGAGCCCGATTCCCACGGCAATCGCGGCGGTGGCGTTTCCGACGTTGTGTGCGCCGGGCACCCGCAGCTCAAACTCGCCCATGTCGTTGCCGCGATAGGTCACGCGAAAGCGGCTCAAGGCCGCGCTCTCTTTACTGGGACCACAGCGCAGACTGGAGATGCGAAAATCGGAATCCTCGCGCAGGCCGTAGGAGATGGTCCTTCGCCGCACTCCAGCCAGAAGTCGCCGCAAATCGTCGTTGTCATTGCAGGCGACGACCATTCCATAGAACGGCACCGAGTTCATGAACTGGAGAAAGGTCCGCTCCACATCCTCCATATCGTGGTAACAGTCCATGTGTTCGCGGTCGATGTTGGTCACAACGGCGAGTATCGGCGACAGCTTGAGGAACGAACGGTCGCTCTCGTCGGCTTCGGCTACGAGATATTGCGACTTACCCAGCCGCGCGTTCGAGCCCAAAGCATCCACGCGGCCGCCGACGACAACCGTGGGATCGAGTCCGCCCGCGGCCAGCACCGCTGCCACCATCGACGTCGTAGTGGTTTTGCCGTGCATGCCGGCGATGGCTATGCCATACTTCAGCCGCATCAGCTCAGCCAGCATTTCGGCCCGCTGGATCACCGGGATGTGCTGCTCGTGCGCAGCGATCACTTCCGGGTTGCCCTGCGCAATCGCCGAACTGACAATCACGACTTCGGCGCCAACAACATTTTCCGCGCGATGGCTATCGTCGATCACGGCGCCCAAGCCGGTCAGCCGCGCCGTGACTGCGGAATGGCGCAAGTCGGAACCGGACACCTTGTATCCGAGGTTGAGCAACACTTCGGCGATACCGCTCATGCCGATGCCGCCGATGCCGACAAAATGGACGCGCTGAATCTTGGCAAACATGGGAGAGACTTGGTGGTGCCGACCTTCAGCTCGGCGTTAAAGCGTACCTTCGTTCGAGTTGGGGCGTCGCGGTCATTTCCAATGACTGCGATACCCAAGTTAATTTATTTCGCCTGCGAACGCGGCACTGAAGTGCCGCACTACCCGAGCCATTACGCTGTCGCGCGCCGGTTCGCGACACCAGCCACTCGCGCAGCAAGAGAGGCAATGGTAGCAGCCGCGTCGGGATGAGCAAAGCTGCGCACCGCTTGCGACATCCTGGTCAGGGCCGCCGAATCGCCGAGCAGCGAAACGACATCCCCCACCAGTCGCTCAGGCGAAAGCTCCGACTGGGGTAGCAATTGCGCTGCGCCGGCCGCGGCCAGGGTCGCCGCGTTGTGGCGCTGATGATCGTCGGCTGCGGTTGGAAGGGGAATAAAGATGGCCGGCTTTCCAGCCGCGGCGACTTCGGCAACCGTGCTCGCCCCCGAGCGGCATATCAGCAAGTCGGCGCGGGCAAAGGCTCCGGGCATATCGTCGATGAAGGGCGAGGCCTCGGCGGAAACCATCGTGGCAAGATAGGCGTCCTGCGCTTCGAGGTAATCTCGTTCGCCGGTTTGATGAATGATGTGGATCGCGGGCAGCGCTGCAATCAACTTCGGTAAGGCATCGATCACGGCGCGATTGATGGCATGCGCTCCTTGGCTGCCTCCGAAAACCAGCAGCGTCGGGAGCGCATCTTTCGGCCGCGCCGGGACGGTGAAGAACTCGCGCCGCACCGGGACGCCGGTCACGTGACAGTTGCGGAAGTAATGGCAAGTCTGCTCGAAGTGGACTGCCGCTGCCCGAATGGTAGGCGCGAGCAGGCGATTGGCGAAGCCGGGAACCACGTTGGGCTCAAACGCGACGGTGGGGATATTCATCAGCGCAGCGACCAGCATCGCTGGCCCCGACGCATATCCGCCTACGCCGATCATCACGTCGGGACGGAATTCGCGAATTATTTGCGCCGATGCCGCAGCCGCTCGCGGCAGGTGCAGCAAAGTCTTCAGCCGCGTGGCAAGATCCACGCGATTCAGCGCGCCAATCTCGATCAGTCGCAGCTCGAATCCCGCCGCCGGAACCAGGCGCGTCTCAATACCGCGTCGCGTACCGACGAACACCACCTCCGCGCGATAGTGCGACCGCAATTCCTCTGCGATTGCCAGGGCGGGAATAACATGCCCGCCGGTACCGCCTCCAGCCACAATCACGCGCATAGCTATTCCGCTTGCTGCGATATGTTAAGCAGAACTCCGACGCTGGCCAGGGTGATGAACAGAGATGAGCCACCGTAAGAGATGAAGGGCAGGGGAATGCCTTTGGCCGGAACCAGGGCGAGCACCACGCTGATGTTGAACAGTGCCTGTACAACTACCATTGCGGTGATGCCGGTGGCCAGGAATTTACCGAACGTGTCGCTGGTGCGCAACGCGGTCCGGATGCCGCGATATAAGAAGATGCCGAACAGCCCGACTACAAGCAGCGATCCCCACAAGCCCAACTCTTCCGCGGTGACCGCAAAGATGAAATCGGTGTGTGGCTCAGGCAGATAAAACAGCTTCTGCTTGCCTTCCATCAGACCGAGTCCGGTCAGGCCGCCGGTGCTAACCGCAATCATTGACTGGATGATGTGAAAGCCCTTGCCTTGCGGATCTTTGAACGGATCAATAAAAGCCTGCATTCTCGCCCATCGCCAGGGCACGCGCACAATCAGGAGATAGAGCGGCAGCACTGACGCTGCCAGTCCGTACCACAGATACTTCATGTTCATGCCGGCAACGAACAGCACAGCGGTGGAGATGGCGACGCAGGCGAGCGCCGTTCCCAGGTCCGGTTCTTTCACGATGAGCAGCGCGAACAGGAGGGTCGGCGCGACCGCGGGAATAAGGACATTCTTGACGTCGGTGATCTCCCGCCAGCGCGATTCCAGGAAATACGCGAGGTACAGAATCAACGTTGGCTTGGCCACCTCGGAAGGCTGGAACGATAGGCCGGCAAACTTGATCCAGCGATGCGTGTTGTGCGAATCGCGAAACAAAAACACCACAATCAGCAGCAGAGAGGTAATTCCCAGGAAGCTGAATACCACCGGCGGCCTGCGAAAATTCTTATAGTCAACGTTCATGATGACGATCATGAACACGATGCCGGCGACGACCCACGCCATCTGGCGCACCAGGAAGCCGTAGGGCGAGCCAAACCGCTCCTTCGCCATTACGGCTGAGGCGCTGAACACCATCACCAATCCGATGAAGACCAGCAATAGGGTCACGGTGAACAGCCACTTGTCGACGCTGACCCGCTTCGCCATTATTCGCCGCCTCCAGGAACGCCGCTTCCAACGCGCTCGCGTTCCTGTGTCCTCGCCAGCAATTGCCCGACGAGTGCCTTGAAGACTTGCCCACGATGTTCGTAGCTGTCGAACTGATCGAAACTGGCGCAAGCCGGAGCCAACAGCACGATGTCTCCTGGAGTCGCGGCCTCGCCGGCGCGCCGCACCGCGGCATCGAGCGTGCCTGCGCTGACGATCTCGGTTCCGCTCGCCTGCGCTTCGATCTTCGCTGCCGCCGCGCCTATGGTGTACACGCGCTTCACTCGATCCTTCAACAGGGAATTCAGCAGGCCGTAGTCGCTACCTTTGTCCTTGCCGCCCAGGATAAGGTGAATCCGTCCGGGAAAAGACTCCAGGGCCTTGATCGTCGCATCGACATTGGTCGCCTTCGAATCGTTGTAGTATTCAACGCCGCGGACCGTCGCTACATATTCCAGGCGATGCTCGACAGCCTTGAAGCCGCCGACAGCCATGCGAATCTGCGCGGGTTCCACTCCAGCAATCATGCCAATGCAAACCGCTGCCAGCACGTTCTCGAGGTTGTGCGGGCCTTTCAGCGCGATCTCGCTGACGGGCAGAATCTGGCGCTCGCCCTTGTCATCGCGCCAGACGATTCGATTTCCGCGCAGGAAACTACCGCTCGCAACTTCCTTCAGGCGGCTGAACCAGCAGACCTGGGCTTTGGTGCCTGATGCCATCGCTACGCACGGCTCGCTGTCGGCGTTCAGGACAGCGAAATCCCCGGCAGTCTGGTTCTCGAAGATGCGAGCTTTGGCGGCAGCATAGTTCTCGAAAGTGTGATGACGGTCGAGATGATCGGGAGTGATGTTCAGCACGACCGCGACGTGCGCATGGAAAGTCTCAATCGTCTCCAGTTGAAAGCTGCTGATCTCCAGCACGACCCAGGTTTCATCGGTGGAACGTTCTACGAAGGTTATCGCCGGGGTCCCGATGTTACCTCCGACCAGTACGTTGCGGCCGCCAGCGGAGATGATCTCGCCGGCCAGCGTCGTTGTCGTGGTCTTGCCGTTCGAGCCGGTAATGGCGACAATGTGGCCTTTCAGGAAGCGTGCCGCTAGTTCCACTTCGCCGATCACGGGAATTCCGCGCTCACGTGCCTGTACGAGTTGCGGAACATCGAAGGGCACGCCTGGACTAACGACGATGAGGTCCTGATCGCGGAATGTCCGCTCGCCGTGCTGCCCAGTTTCCACACTGATGCCGTGATCGAGCAACAACGGGATTTCCTCGCGAAGCTGCTCCTGCGACCTCGCGTCGGAGACGGTGACTTTGGCACCGCGCGCGTTCAGAAACAGAGCGCTGGCTGCGCCGGACTTCCCCAGCCCCACCACCAGCACGCGTTTGCCTTTGAATATCCATTGTTTGAAGTTTGTTCCTGAGCGGGCGTCCCATTCACTCGCGGGAGCACGGAGCACGAAGAAACCTAACGTCCAAATCCGTGATTTCCGTGCTTCCGTAGGATCTCAGCCCAACCCGCCATTGTGCCACGTTCCCGGGGTCGCTACCTCAACTTCAAGGTGGTGAGAGCAAAGAGTGCAAACACCAGGGAGGCGATCCAGAACCGGACAATCACCTTAGACTCGCTCCAGCCCAGCAGCTCAAAGTGGTGGTGGATGGGCGCCATCTTGAAAATTCGCTTGCGCCGTAGCTTGTATGAGCCGACCTGAAGAATCACCGACAATGCCTCGATGACAAACACTCCGCCGATGAAAGGCAGGAGAAGTTCCTGTTTGACGATGACGGCGACGGTGCCGATGGCCCCGCCCAGCGCGAGCGAGCCGACATCCCCCATGAAGATCTCCGCCGGATGGGCGTTGTACCAGAGAAAGCCAATGGCCGAGCCGACCATAGAGCCGCAGAAGACGGTCACCTCAGAAACCTGAGGCATCTTGGACAGCTCCAGATAATCCGCAAAGACGGCGTGACCGCTTACGTACGTCAGCACGGTAAGCGCGCCGGCAGCAATCACGGTACAGCCGATCGCCAGCCCGTCCAGGCCGTCAGTCAAGTTCACGGCGTTGCTGGAACCAACAATCACGAGGGCCACGAATGCGATGAACGGCAGAAATGCCAGCGGCGACAAGTAACCGTGATGCCATTTACTGATCACCAGGTCAGGGCGAAAGTGTTTCAGAAATGGCACGATCAAACGCGTCGAGTACAGGCCATGCGTTTCCAGTCCGCTCAGAGTCGCTCCCACGGCGATGGCTGCCAGAAATTGGTAGAACAGCTTGGCGCGCGCGGTGAGTCCCAGATTGCGGCGATGCACAACTTTCAGATAGTCGTCAGCGAAGCCGATAGCACCGAAAGCCAGAGTGGCAACCAGCGCGATCCACACGAAGCGATTGCCGAGATCGGCCCACAACAAGGTGGGAATCACCATGCCCACGACAATCAAAAGGCCGCCCATCGTGGGAGTTCCGGCTTTCTGCTGATGGGCCTTGGGGCCGTCCTCGCGAATATATTGGCCGATTTGAAATTCGCGGATGCGACGAATGACGGCCGGTCCGATGATCAGTCCGATGAAGAGTGCTGTGAGGCTGGCGAAGGCGGTGCGAAACGTAAGGTAGCGGAAGATTCGGAACGGGCCGATATGAAAAACTACGAATCCTTTCTGATACAGCAACCAGTAGAGCAAAATTCTTCCCCGTTCTAATAACCGAAACTCAACAATCGCCGAACACTAGTGCGCGTTGCCTGCCGGTTTGCCGGTCCACACTTCCAAGGCCCGCTCCAGGCGGACACCGCGCGAGGCCTTCAGCAAAACCACATCCTCGGGCTTGATTTCGCGCCGCAACCATTCGCCGGCTTCCTCCGGCGTATTGACGAACTCAGCGCGGATTCCCGCTTGCTTCGCGCCATTGACCGTGGCCTGTGCCAGCCCGCGCACGCCTAGAAGCAGATCGATGCCGCACTGCGCCGCGTGCTGGCCTGCCTGGCGATGCATCAGTTCAGCTGCCGGGCCCAGTTCCAGCATCTCGCCCGCAACCACAATGCGGCGGCGCGCCGGAATCTGCGCCAGCGAGCGAAGCATGCTGTCAAGGGCCTTCGGATTCGAATTGTAGCAATCGTTGATGACCGTGGCCCCTGCGATCTTGAGAATTTCTCCTCGCTTGTCACCAGCTGATAACGTGGCCAGCGACTCCGCGGCAGCCTGAAGCGGCACGCCATATTGCAGTCCCACAGCCACGCCTGCCAGAGCGTTGTAGATGTTGTGCTCGCCAAGCATCGACAAGATGGCGCGCGTCCGCTGGCCGTCGACAACAATGTCGAAGGCGGATCCCTCGGGCCCGCGCGATTCAATGTCTTGCGCCGCAACATCCGCCGGCTTATGCAGGCCGAACATCACGACCCGCCCGTGGAAGTCGCGCCCGAACTGCGAAACATATTCGTCGTCGGCGTTCAGGACGGCAATGCCGCCCGGCGTGCAGCGACTCGATCAGTTCATACTTGGCGCGCGCGATTGCGGCGACGGATTCGAAGAACTCCAGGTGAACGGGCGCGACCATGGTTACCACGCCGCAGTCGAGCTGTGCGAGTTCGGCCAGCGCGGTAATTTCGCCCGCGTGCGACATTCCCATCTCGATGACAGCGATCTCGTGCTCCGGCTCCAGCTTCAGCAACTGGAGCGGCATACCGAAATGATTGTTCAGATTGCCGTGCGACTTCAGTACACGATGGCGCGTTCCCAGGACGTGCGCGATGGCTTCTTTAGTGGTAGTTTTTCCCGCTGAGCCAGTGACACCAATCAGCGGCTTTCCCCACATTCGCCGAACGGCTGCCCCGAGACGTTGCAGGGCGAATAGCGAATCGCCAACCACCAGCAATTGCGACTTCGAGGGGAATCGCTGGACTTGTGTTTGCTCCACGACCGCGGCGATTGCGCCCTTGGCGAGGGCGGCTTCGACGTAATCGTGGCCGTCGAGACGCTCACCGCGAACGGCGAAGAACAAGTCGCCGGGTTGCAGGGTCCGTGAGTCGATGGAGTAGCCGGCGGCAACCGCGTCGTGAGCGAAGTCACCGGTAGCAGGCATGAACTCGGCGGCGCGGGAGAGTGTGAGCTTCATGATTTGGCGGAATCGGCCCCAGCCGCTCCATAGCCTGCGGCTAGCAATGCTTTGCGTGCTTCTTCGATGTCGTCGAAGGGAACGGTTCCGGCACTGGTGACCTGAATTTTCTCGTGCCCCTTACCGGCGATCAGTACAATGTCGCCCGGCTGCGCTTCGCGAACCGCCAGGGCGATGGCCTGACGCCGGTCGGGTTCCAGCGTATAGCGCGTGCCGCTGCGCTGCAAGCCGGCCAGGGCATCGTTCATGATGTCGAGGGGATTCTCACTGCGGGGATTGTCGCTGGTCAGGATCACGAAATCGCTGCCAGCGCCTGCCGCCTCGCCCATCAGCGGACGCTTGCTGCGATCGCGGTCGCCGCCGCAGCCGAAGACGGTAATGACACGCCCATGGCCGCCCCGCTGCGCCAGAAAATCCCTGGCCACGGCAGTGAGATTGCGCAGCGCGTCGTCGCTGTGCGCGTAGTCCACAATCACGGTGAACGGCTGGCCCGCATCCACGCGTTCGAAGCGGCCGGCGACGCGATCAAGCTGAGAAATGGCGTCAATGATGGCGCGCGGTTCCACATTGCGCGCGTAGGCTGCCGCCGCCGCCGATACCAGGTTGAACACGTTGACGCGGCCAAGCAACGGACTCCAGATGGGAAGCTCGCCGGAGGGAGTCACTAACTGGAACCTGGTTCCCGTGCTCGCGATGTCGAGGTCTTTAGCATGGAAGTCGCCGCTGTCCACTCCGTAGGTGATCACTTCCTGCTGCTTCTTGCAGAGCTTGACCAGCCGTTTGCCGTAGTCGTCTTCGATGTTGATGACGGCGGCACGCGGCGGCTCGGTGCCCGATCCCTGGAAGAGAATCGCCTTCGAGGCGAAATATTCTTCCATGGTGCCGTGGTAGTCGAGATGATCGCGGGTGAGATTAGTGAAGATCGCTACATCGAACGGCACGCCATAAACCCGCTGCTGCTGAAGAGCATGGGAGGAAACTTCCATCACCGCTTCGGTGCAGCCCGCGGCGAGCGTGCGCGCGAAGAA